>NZ_LR743507.1:1930000-3130000 GCF_902712855.1 Variovorax paradoxus | reverse complement strand
CCAGCAACTCGAGCATCAGCGCGATCCGCGCCTTCACTGGCGTCAGCGCGCCTGCGTCGCGCAGCGCATCGCCTTCTTTCGGCAGGATGCGTCCGTTGGCGCATCGGGTCGCACGGCGCACCGCGATGCCGCCATCTTGCGCTTTCAGCGCTGCCGCCTCGAGCAGGTAGTGCACCGTGCCGTTGCCCGTCGTGGCAAGCACAAGCCCTCGCAACGGATCGGAGCCGCCTGTGCCCGATTGCACGAGCGCATCGACCACCGCCCCGCTCGCGCCCGCATGGCTCATGACGATCTCCACGCGCGGCCATTGCACGTCGCCAGGTTCGAAGACCGGTGCTACTCGCCGAGTGGCCGCGCTGGGCCAGGCGCGCACCAGCCGCACTTCGCCCTCTTCCACGTAGCCGATGGGCCCCGCATCGCCCGAGGCGAACGCATCGAGCCGGTAGGTGTGGACCTTCTGGACATCGACGCCACTGTGCACGGTTCCGGCGCACACCGCCGTCACGCCGCGCGCGCCCTCGGTCGCGGCCACACTGATCGCATCCCGCACGTTCTGCGGCCCGTCAGGCGCCAGTGCAGTCGCCGGCCGCATCGCGCAGGTCAGTACGACAGGCTTCATCGCGTCCAGCACGGAGTGCAGGAAGAAAGCTGTTTCCTCGAGGGTGTCGGTGCCATGCGTGATCACCACACCTGCGACGTCGGGCTGGCCCAGCCAGTGCGCGCACCGCTGCGCCAGCGTGCGCCAGATATCGAAGTCCATGTCCTTGCTGTCGACCTGGGCGACCTGCTCCGCCACCAGCGTCACGCCCGGCGGTGCGTCGATACCACCTAGCAGATCCGCCACATCCACCTCGCCGGCCTTGTACCCGATGTTGTCGGCGCTGCTGGCGGCCCTGCCTGCGATGGTGCCGCCGGTGCCCAGGACCACCACGCGACGCGCGTTCGGCGAAAAGGAATTGACCATCACTTGTCAACTTTTAAAAACTGGTTAAAAATACAGGTACTGGATATCTAGCCAGTGCCGCAAGGAACCACACATGCAGTTCGCCGTGAAGCTTACAGCCCGCCAGCAGCAGATCCTGGACCTGATCCAGAGCGCCATCGCACGTACCGGTGCGCCACCCACGCGCGCAGAAATCGCCAATGAGCTGGGGTTCAAGTCCGCCAACGCCGCAGAAGAGCACTTGCAGGCGCTTGCGCGCAAGGGTGTCATCGAGCTGGTCAGCGGCACCTCGCGCGGCATCCGCCTCAAGGGCGACGCGCTGCGTTCGCTCAACGAAACGCGCCATCGTGAAGGCAACCAGTTCTCGCTTTCGCTCCCGGGCATGGCCCAGTTGGCGCTTCCGCTCATCGGTCGCGTCGCAGCCGGTTCCCCGATCCTGGCGCAGGAGCATGTCGACCAGACCTACTACGTCGAGAACACGCTGTTCCAGCGCCAGCCCGACTACCTGCTCAAGGTGCGCGGCATGTCGATGCGCGACGCCGGCATCATGGACGGCGACCTGCTCGCAGTGCAGGCCACCAAGGAAGCGCGCAACGGCCAGATCGTGGTTGCCCGGCTGGGCGACGAAGTGACGGTCAAGCGTCTCAAGCGCAACAAGCAGATCATCGAGCTGCACGCCGAGAACCCCGACTACCCGACCATCATCGTGCAGCCCGGAGAGCCGTTCGAAATCGAAGGCCTCGCGGTCGGCCTCATCCGCAACACGATGCTGATGTAGGCCTCGCGGCCTGCTGCATCAGCAACCATCCGGCTCCGACAGGTGGCGGGCGTATGGCGCGAAGTCGTCATCACCCTGTCTCGGCCGATTCAAGAAATCCTGCCTGTGTTCAACCTCATACTTTTTTGGAGTTCACATGGGAATCGCCCTCCTCGCCATCGCTGATTTCTGGATGCCGCTGCAGTCGCTTGCCAATCGATTGATCCCGGCGCGCCGCCCCCACGCCCGGGACCGTCTCGACCACGCCGACAATTCGGCCGGCCTGCGCTACGTGGCAGTGCGGCCGGGCTGCAGTGCCCGCTCCGGCGGGGCCACGGCACCGACCACCGCTGCAGCCATCGCCCCCACCCGCCCTCTTCGCGTGGTGCGCGTGGTCGACGGCAAGGGGCAGCAGCGCAGCGACCGTGTCCTCATCTCCGGCCGCATGGCCGACGTGTGCGCAGAGCTCGACCGCCTTGCGGCGCTCGAAGCTGCCGAAACCTTGGCCACGGCCCACCGCTCGACGCGCCTCCACTGAGGCAGAACACTCCCCGAAGCCGGCTGAACAGGGCCTCGGGGTGGGTATCCAAACGTTCGCTGGCACGACATTCCAATGCTGCGAGGCACAATGGCACGCCATGAACATTGTGATCCTCGACGATTACCAGGACGCGGTGCGCAAGCTGCGCTGCGCCGCCAAGCTGGACGCGTACGCGGCCAAGGTCTATACCAATACGGTCAAGGGAATTGGACAACTGTCGGTCCGCCTCAAGGATGCCGACGTGATCGTGCTGATTCGCGAGCGCACCCAGATCTCGCGCCAGCTCATCGAGAAGCTGCCCAAGCTCAAGCTCATCTCGCAGACCGGCCGCGTTGCCGGCCACATCGACGTCGCGGCCTGCACCGAGCGGGGCGTGGCGGTGGCAGAGGGCTCGGGTTCGCCGCAGGCACCCGCCGAGCTGACGTGGGCGCTCATCATGGCCGCCATGCGTCGGCTGCCGCAGTACATCAGCAACCTCAAGCACGGTGCCTGGCAGCAGTCGGGCCTCAAGTCGGCATCGATGCCGCCGAACTTCGGCGTCGGCTCCGTGCTCAAGGGCAAGACGCTGTGCATCTGGGGCTACGGCCGCATCGGCCAGCTCGTTGCGCGCTACGGCCAGGCCTTCGGCATGCAGGTCGTGATATGGGGCCGCGAAGCCAGTTGCGCCAAGGCACGTTCCGACGGCTTCCAGGTAGCGCAGAACCGCCATGAATTCTTTGCCGCAGCCGACGTGCTGTCGGTGCATCTGCGGCTCAACGACGAGACCAACGGCCTCATCACGCTGGAAGACCTTTCGCGCATGAAGCCGACGGCGCTGTTCGTGAACACCTCGCGCGCCGAGCTGGTCGAGGCCGATGCACTGCTCGCCGCCCTCAACCGCGGACGTCCTGGTCTGGCGGCCATCGACGTGTTCGAGAGCGAGCCGCCGCTGCAGGGCCACGCGTTGCTGCGCCTGGAGAACTGCATCTGCACGCCGCACATCGGCTACGTCGAGCAGGAAAGCTACGAGAGCTACTTCGGGCAAGCCTTCGACAACGTCGTCAGCTACATCAATGGCAATCCCACGAACATCGTGAACCCCGGCGCGCTGCAGGTCCGCCGGTGAACCTGCCTGCGCCACGGCGCGCGTCGCAGCACGCGCTCTGGGCGCTGCTAGCCGGCAACTTCGTGATCGGCACGGGCGTGATGGTCGTGCCCGGCACGCTCAACGAGATCAGCGTTTCCCTCTCGGTCGGCGTAGCCACCGCGGGCCAGTTGATCACCGCCGCCGCTGCGGTGATGTGCATCGGAGCACCGCTGCTGGCGGCCGCCGTTGCGCGCTGGGATCGCCGGCAACTGCTGGCCCTCACCATGGTCTGGTACGCAGCCGGACATGCGCTCGCGGCACTCATGCCGAGCTTCGGCACGCTGCTGCCGGTGCGCATGCTCACGGTGATTGCACCCGCGATCTTCACGCCCCAGGCGGCCGCTTGCGTCGGCCTGCTGGTGCCGCCCGAACAGCGCGGGCGTGCCGTCACCTTCGTTTTCCTGGGCTGGTCGATGGCATCGGTGCTGGGCCTGCCGATCGGCGCCCTGATCGGCGGACACCTGGGCTGGCGGATGGCGTTCGTCGCCATCGCGATCCTCAGTGTCGCCAGCGCGACAGCCGTCTGGTTCACCTTGCCCGGCGGCATCCGCCCTGCCGCGCTCACCGCCGCTGCGTGGTCGCGCGTGCTTCGCAGCCCGGTGCTGATGGGCATCGTGTCGGTCACCGCGCTGCAGGGTGCGGGCCAGTTCGTGCTGTTCAGCTATTTCGGCCCGATTCTCAAGCAGGACTTCGGTGCCGACGCCACCACGCTGAGCGTGATGTGGGCACTGTTCGGCGCCTTCGGACTGGCCGGCAACATGCTGGTCAGCCGCTTCATCGACCGCATCGGCGCAGGGCGCATGGTGCTCGTCACGACTGCGCTGATCGCCTCGAGCCTGCTGGTCTGGCCGCTGGCCTCCACGCTGGCATGGCTGGCCGTCCTGCTCGTGCCTTGGGGCCTGGGCTGCTTCGCGGCCAATTCGGCCCAGCAGGCACGGCTGGTGGGCCTGGCACCTGCGCTGGCGCCGGGCTCGGTGGCGCTGAACAGCTCGGGCATCTACGTCGGACAGGCCGTTGGCGCGGCCTTGGGAGGCTGGCTGCTGGCGCACGACGCGCAGGCCTGGATGAACTGGGTCGGCCTGGCGCTGATGCTGATCGCCATCTCGCTGAGCGTGGCCATCGACCGCAGCAGCCGGCCGGCCTGAGCGCTGAAAAGCAGCTTCGCGTAAAACCCGTCACGCGCCCTGCGCGCGGCACTGCAAAATCGGAGCCTTCGACTGCCCCGCCCGGCACCCGGCCGAATTGCTGCAGTCGCCTGCACGGCAGGCCCCGGATACCACTCAACCATTGAAACCTTCCAGCAAATGACAGTGAACTACCCCCGAATCGGCGTCGTCGGCGCCGGCGCCATGGGTCGCGGCATCGCGCAGATCGCAGCCCAGGCAGGCAGCGAAGTGCTGCTGCTCGACAGCTTCGCCGGCGCTGCTGAGCGCGGACGCGAAACCCTTGCCGCCCAATGGAGCAAGCTGCTCGAAAAGAACAAGATCGACACCGCCGCACGCGATGCGTACGTGGCCCGCGTGAAGGCCGTCGATTCGATGCAGGCGCTTGCCGGCTGCGATCTGGTGGTCGAGGCGGTGCTGGAAGACCTCGAGGTCAAGCGCAAGCTCTTCCGCGAACTCGAAGACGTGGTCGGAGAGAAAGCCACGCTGGTCACCAACACGTCGTCGCTCTCGGTCACGGCCATCGCGGCGGGCCTGAAGCACCCGGAGCGCTTCGCCGGCTTCCACTTCTTCAACCCGGTGCCACTGATGAAGGTGGTCGAGGTGGTCGCGGGCTTCAAGACCGCGCCCGAAGTCTGCAAGCAGCTCGCCGGCTATGCCGTGCAGATGGGCCACAGCGCAGTGCAGGCGCAGGACACGCCCGGCTTCATCGTCAATCACGCGGGCCGCGGCTACGGCACCGAGGCGCTGCGCATCGTCGGCGAAGGCGTGGCCGATTTCGCCACCATCGACCGCATCCTGAAGGACCAGGCCGGCTTCCGCCTCGGCCCGTTCGAACTGCTGGACCTGACCGCCCTCGACGTGTCGCACCCGGTGATGGAATCGATCTATCACCAGTACTTCGAGGAGCCGCGCTTCCGTCCGAGCGTGATCACCGCGCAGCGGCTGGCCGCCGGCGCGCTGGGCCGCAAGACCGGCGAAGGCTTCTACCGTTACACCGACGGCGTGATGCAGCAGGCGCCGGAGGCTGCGCCTCCTGTGGTCGACGGCACGCCTTCGGTGTGGGTGTCGCCGCGCGCTGCGCGCCGTGCTGAACTGCTACGTCTCGTGAATACGCTGGGCGCGCAGATCGACAGCGGCGCGGCACCGGCTGCGCATTCGCTGATCCTGGTAGCGCCGCTGGGCTTCGATGTGACGACGGTGGCTGCGGTCGAGCGCCTGGACGCCACGCGCACCGTGGGCATCGACATGCTGATCGACGACGCCGCCACCAAGCGCCGCGTGCTCGCCACCAACCCGGCCACGCGCCGCGACATCCGCGACGCGGCGCACGCCCTCTTCGCACGCGACGGCAAGGCGGTGAGCGTGATCCGCGACAGCGGCGGCTTCGTCACGCAGCGCGTGATCGGCACCATCGTGAACATCGCCGCCGACATGTGCCAGCAACGCGTGTGCACGCCGGCCGACCTCGAGACCGCGGTGCAGCTGGGCCTGGGCTATCCGCGTGGCCCGCTGGCCATGGGCAACCTCTACGGTCCGACCAACATGCTCGAGGTGCTGTTCAACCTGCAGACGGTGTACGGCGACCCGCGCTATCGCCCGAGCCCGTGGCTGCGCCGCCGCGGCGCGTTGGGCCTGAGCCTGCTGCACGAAGAAGAATGAGCACGCCATGACAGCCGAACTCAAGAGCACGAGCGAAGGCAGCACCATGGTGCTGACGATTTCCAACCCGACCCAGCGCAACGCCCTGGGTCCCGAGATCTACGCCGCCGGCATCGAGGCGCTCAACGGCGCCGAGGGCAGCGCGGAGATCCGCAGCGTCGTCATCGTGGGCGAAGGCGCATGGTTCTGCGCCGGCGGTTCGCTGCAGCGGCTGCTGGCCAACCGCCAGCTCGACCGTTCGGTGCAGGCCGAGAGCATCGAGGGCCTGCACAACTGGATCGATTCGATCCGCACCTTTCCCAAGCCGATCATCGCGGCGGTCGAAGGTGCGGCCGCGGGCGCGGGCTTTTCGCTCGCGCTGGCCTGCGACTTCGTGGTGGCGGCGCGCGACGCGGTGTTCGCAGCCTCCTACAGCAACGTGGCGCTGTCGCCCGACGGTGGGCTGAGCTGGCACCTGGGCCAGCAGCTGCCGCGCCAGCTGGCCAGCGAATGGCTCATGAACGGCGAGCGCATCGGTGCGCAGCGCCTGCATGCGCTGGGCATGGTCAACGAGCTCACCGAAAACGGCCAGGCGCTCGCCGGCGCGCTGGCGCTGGCCGCCAAGCTCAATGCCCGCGCGCCCAACTCGCTGGCCAGCATCAAGGAGCTGCTGAGCGATGCACGGGGTGCCACGCTGGCCTCGCAGCTCACGCAGGAGCGCGACCACTTCGTGCGCAACCTCCACCACGCGAACGCGGGCATCGGCATCGCGGCCTTCCTCGAGAAGAAGCCGCCGCAGTACGAGTAGCGCCTCGCGGCGTCGCTCCCGTGACACCCACCAGCTTTCCAGTCGCCGAGAGGACAGACCAATGGACGACCCCATTCTTACCATCGAAGAACGTGAAGCGATCAACAGTGGTCGCTGGTTTTCTTCCCTTTCTCCATCGCTGCGGCACGACATCCTCCGATGCGCATTCGTCAAACGCTTCAAGGACGGCGACCTGATCGCCGCCCGCGGCGACCCGCCCGAACACTGGATCGCCTGCGCCAGGGGCGCGGTGCGCGTCAGTTCGACGGCGGTGTCGGGCAAGCAGGTGACGCTGACCTACGTGGAGCCGGGCATCTGGTTCGGCGACGTGGCGATGTTCGACGGGGACCGACGCACGCACGATGCGTATGCGCATGGCGACAGCACGATCCTGTGCGTGGCGAGGGCCGATTTCCAGAAGATCCTGACGGCGCACGTGGAGCTCTACGAAGCGCTGATGCGCCTGCAGGCGCGGCGCATCCGCACGCTGTTCGGGCTGGTGGAAGACCTCAACACCCTGCCGCTGCGCGCGCGGCTGGCCAAGCAGCTCATCCACCTCGTGCGCAGCTACGGTGTGCCCAACCTGGACGACGGCAGCCAGATGCGCATCGGGCTGCAACTGGCGCAGGAAGAACTGGCGCAGCTGCTCGGTGCATCGCGCCAGCGGGTCAACCAGGAACTGAAGACGATGGAGCGCGAGGGCACGATCCGCATCGAGCCGGGCGGCCTCGTGGTGCTGGACCGCGCGGCGTTGATGCGCGTCTCGGAAGCCGAAGACTAGAACACGTACAGACAAGACAATCGACATGAGCCAGGACTTCTCCAACTTCATCGGCACCCGTGCCGTCTCGCAACAGCACGCTTTCGACGTCGATGCGCTTGCAGCCTGGCTCGAGAAGAACCTCGAGGGCTTCAAGGGTCCGCTGACGGTCGAGATGTTCAAGGGCGGCCAGTCGAACCCGACCTACAAGCTGGTCACGCCGTCGCAAAGCTACGTGATGCGCGCCAAGCCGGGCCCGGTCGCCAAGCTGCTGCCTTCTGCCCATGCGGTGGAGCGCGAGTTCAAGGTGATGAGCGGCCTGGCCGGCACTGACGTGCCGGTGCCGCGCATGCATTGCCTGTGCGAGGACGAAGCCATCATCGGCCGTGCCTTCTACGTCATGGAATTCATGCAGGGCCGCGTGCTCTGGGACCAGTCGCTGCCCGGCTTCAGCAACGCCGAGCGCGCGGCCTACTACGACGAGATGAACCGCGTGATCGCCGCGCTGCACACGGTCGACTTCGCCGCTCGCGGCCTGGCCGACTACGGCAAGCCCGGCAACTACTTCGAGCGCCAGATCGGCCGCTGGAGCAAGCAGTACAAGGCCTCGGCCGACGGCGCCGGCGAACTGTCGCAGCCCATCGAGGCCATGGAACGGCTGATCGACTGGCTGCCGGCGCACATGCCTGCGAGCGCACGCGACGAAAGCAAGGTGTCGATCGTCCATGGCGACTACCGGCTCGACAACGTGATGTTCCACCCGAGCGAGCCGCGCATCATCGCGGTGCTCGACTGGGAGCTCTCCACGCTGGGCCACCCGCTGGCCGACTTCAGCTACCACTGCATGTCGTGGCACATGCCGCCCACCACCGGGCGCGGCATCGGCGGCGTCGACCTCGTCTCTCTGGGCATTCCCACCGAGAGCGAATACATCCGTCGCTATTGCGAACGCACGCGCATCAGCACGCCCGAGGCGCTCGCGCCCGACTGGAACTTCTACCAGGCCTACAACCTGTTCCGCATGGCCGCGATCCTGCAAGGCATTGCCAAGCGGGTCGAGGCCGGCACCGCGTCGAGCGAGCAAGCCGTGGCTTCGGCCCGCGGCGCCCGCCCCATGGCCGACATGGCCTGGCAATTTGCCCAAAAGGCATAAGCCGCCCCACACCCACCAGGAGACGAAGATGGATTTCGAATACTCGGCCAAGACCAAAGACCTGCAGAAGCGCGTCCAGGCGTTCATGGACGACCACATCTATCCGGCCGAGGCCGAGTACCACGCCGAGCTGGCGGCCAACACGGTCGCGGGCAAGCGCTGGACGGCATTGAAGACCGTCGAGAAGCTCAAGGAAAAAGCCAAGGCCCAAGGCCTGTGGAACCTGTTCCTGCCGGTCGACAGCGCCGCCGCCTCGGGCTACGAGGGCGCGGGCCTCACCAACCAGGAATACGCGCCGCTGGCCGAGATCATGGGCGCGGTGCCGTGGGCCAGCGAAGCCTTCAATTGCTCGGCGCCCGACACCGGCAACATGGAGACCATCGCGCGTTACGGCTCCGACGAAATCAAGGCACGCTGGCTCAAGCCGCTGCTCGAAGGCCAGATCCGCTCCGCCTTCGCCATGACCGAACCCGAAGTGGCATCGAGCGACGCCACCAACATCTCGACGCGCATCGAACGCCAGGGCGACGAGTACGTGATCAACGGCCACAAGTGGTGGATCTCGGGCGCAGCAGATCCGCGCTGCGCGGTCTTCATCACCATGGGCAAGAGCGACCCCGAGGCGCCCCGCCATTCTCAGCAGAGCATGATCGTGGTGCCGGCAGACGCCAAGGGCATCCGCATCGTTCGCCCGCTCAACGTCATGGGCTATGACGACGCGCCGCACGGCCACGTCGAGATGTACTTCGAGAACGTGCGCGTGCCCGCCGGCAACATGCTGTTGGGCGAAGGACGCGGCTTCGAGATCGCCCAGGGCCGCCTCGGCCCGGGACGCATCCACCACTGCATGCGCCTCATCGGCCTGGCCGAGCGCGCACTCGAACTGATGTGCAAGCGCGCCTCGTCGCGCGTGGCCTTCGGCAAGACCGTTGCGTCCCAGACCGTGACGCAGGAACGCATTGCCGAAGCCCGCTGCAAGATCGACATGGCCCGCCTGCTCACGCTGAAGGCCGCATGGCTGATGGACGTGGCCGGCAACAAGGTCGCCAAGAACGAGATCGCCATGATCAAGGTCGTCGCCCCGTCGATGGCGTGCCAGGTGATCGACTGGGCCATGCAGGTCCACGGCGGCGGCGGCATGTGCGACGACTTCCCGCTGGCGGCCGCCTACGCCGGAGCACGCACGCTGCGCTTTGCGGACGGTCCGGACGAAGTCCACCGCAATGCGATCGCCAAGTGGGAGCTTGGCAAGTACGCGCCCGGCAAGATCGACGCGGAAATGCCCGTGACGCGCTTCTGACGTGGTTTCCTTCCTCTCCCTCCCCCGGACGGAGAGTGTCGAGAAAAGAAGGCCGACGGCGTACACCGCGCGTCGGCCTTTTTCTTTTCAGAGTTTCTTCTGCAGAAACACGGCGTGGCCGAAAGCCGGGTCGAGCTGGTAGCCCTCGAACCCCTCTCGCTCGTAGGCACGCAGCGCAGGCGCATTGCCCGAAAGCACCTCGAGCGTGAGCTTGCAGGCACCGCGCCTTCGTGCCTCCTGCTCGACCATCGCAAACATCTGCTGCGCCACGCGATGTCCGCGATGGCCGGACAGCACGACCACGTCGTGCACGTTCACCAGCGGCCTGCATGCAAAGGTCGAGAAACCCTCGATGCAGTTGACGAGGCCCACGGCGTTCTCGCCGTCGTACGCGAGCACGCTGAAAGCCTGCGGCCGCGCCGCCAGCGCAGCAGGAAGGCCACGGCGCACCGCGGGGTCCAACGGCGTGCCGCCTCCCGCCGGATCGCTGGCATACGCGTCCAGCAGCTCGACCAATGCCGCGGCCTGCGCCGCGTCGCGATAGTCCACCAGGCGAACGTCGATGAGAGTCACTGCGCCGGCTGCAGCGTGTCCGCGAGACGCCTGGCGCAGGACTCGGCCTGTGCGGCATCGCGCGCCTCGACCATCACGCGCACCAGCGGCTCGGTGCCGCTCGCACGGATCAGCACGCGGCCCGCGTCGCCGAGCTCGGCCTCGATGCGTGCGGTTTGGCTGGCCAGCGCCGTGTTGTCCTTCCAGTCCTGCTCGGGCGAAATGCGGACGTTGATCAGCGTCTGCGGAAACAGCGTGACCCCTTCGAGCAGTTGCGCCACGGTCTTGCCGCTGCGCACGCAGGCCTGCAGCACCTGCAGCGCACTCACGATGCCGTCGCCGGTGGTGTGGCGGTCGAGCGCCAGCAGGTGGCCCGAGCCTTCGCCGCCCAGCACCCAACCGCGCTTTTCGAGCTCCTCGAGCACATAGCGGTCGCCGACCTTGGCCCGCACGAACTCGATGCCCTGCTGGCGCAGCGCCATCTCCACGGCCTTGTTGGTCATGAGCGTACCGACCACGCCGAAGGGCTTCTCGCCGCGTGCGATGCGCTCGGCAACCATAAGGTAGAGCAGTTCGTCGCCGTTGAACAGGCGGCCGGTGGCGTCGACCAGTTGCAGGCGGTCGGCGTCGCCGTCGAGTGCGATGCCGTAGTCGGCCTTCTGCGCCGTCACCGCGGCCACGAGCGCTTGCGGATGCGTGGCGCCGACGCCCTTGTTGATGTTCAGGCCGTCAGGCGACACGCCGATGCTCGTCACCTCGGCGCCCAGTTCATGGAACACGTTGGGCGCCACCTGGTAGGCGGCGCCGTGTGCGGCATCGACCACCAGCTTCATGTCGCGCAGCGTCAGGTCGTTGGCGAAGGTGCTCTTGCAGAACTCGATGTAGCGGCCGGGCGCGTCGTTGAGGCGCCGGGCCTTGCCCAGGTTGGCGGAATCGACCCACACTGGCGCTTCCTCGAGCACGGCTTCGACTGCCAGCTCCCACGCGTCGTCGAGCTTGGTGCCCTGCGCGCTGAAGAACTTGATGCCGTTGTCGGGGTATGCGTTGTGGCTGGCGCTGATCACCACCCCGAGGCTGGCGCGCTGGGCGCGTGTGAGGTAGGCCACGCCCGGGGTGGGCAGCGGCCCGAGCAGCACCACGTCGACGCCCGCGGAGTTGAAGCCCGACTCGAGCGCCGACTCGAGCATGTAGCCGGAGATGCGGGTGTCCTTGCCGATCAGCACGGTCGGGCGTGCCTGCGTCTTCTTGAGCACCCGGCCCACGGCATGCGCCAGACGCAGCACGAAGTCGGGGGTGATGGGGGCTTGGCCGACGGTGCCTCGGATGCCGTCGGTGCCGAAATACTGGCGTGTCATGTCTGTGAAGTTCTCTCTTGTGTTTGTTGTGGTTCCTGCGCCTTCATGGCGCGCCATACGGCCAGGGCAGCGAGGGTGTCGCGCACGTCGTGCACCCGCACCACGGCCGCGCCACGGTCCACGGCAAGTACCGCAGCAGCAACGCTGGGCACGATGCGCTCGCCCGCCAGCTCGATGCCGGTCGCCGCACCGATCGACGACTTGCGCGACCAGCCGAGCAGCAGCGGCAAGCCGCCCGCCATCAGTTCGCGCTGGCGCGCCAGCAATGCAAAGTTCTGTGCCACTGTCTTGCCGAAGCCCACGCCGGGGTCCAGCGCGATGCGCGAAGCATCGACGCCAAGTGCGCGCAGCGCCTGCACCTGTGCGCTGAGGAAATCCAGCACCTGCGGAATCACGTCGCCCGCCATCGGCACGGCCTGCATGGTCTGCGGATCGCGGTGCATGTGCATCAGGCAGACGCCGCAAGACGGATGCGCACCGACCGCTTCGCGTGCACCCGGCTGGCGCAGCGCCCAGATGTCGTTGACGATGTCGGCGCCCAGATCGAGCACTGCGCGCATCACTTCGGGCTTGTAGGTGTCGACGGAGATCGGCACGCCGAGCCTGACCGCTTCGCGCACCACCGGCTCGACGCGCGCCAGTTCCGCGTCCAGCGGCACCGCAGGGCTGCCGGGGCGGGTCGATTCACCGCCGATGTCGAGAATGTCGGCGCCCTCGTTCAGCAACTGCTCGCAATGCCGCAGCGCGGCTTGCGTCGAGGCATGTGCGCCGCCGTCGGAAAAGGAATCGGGCGTAACGTTGACGATGCCCATCACGCGCGGCTGGGCGAGGTCGATGCGAAAACGCGAGGTCTGCCACCAGCTCGCCGCCGCCGATGCAGGCCCACCATCGAAAACGGGGCCCGAGGCCCCGTTGTGGTTGGACACCAGGCTCACGCTCACGCTGCGTTGGGAGCCGGGTCGGTCGACACCGCCGGTGTGCCGCCGCTGCCGCCACCGTTGCCCGAAGGCGGAATGCGCGGCGTCCAGTCCTTCGGAGGACGGGGGGCGCGACCGGCCATGATGTCGTCGAGCTGCTCGCTGTCGATGGTTTCCCATTCGAGCAGCGCCTTGGCCATGGCGTGCATCTTGTCGCTGTTCTCTTCGATCAGGTTGCGCGCCAGGGCGTACTGCTCGTCGATGATGCGGCGCACTTCGGAGTCGACCTTCTCCATGGTCTGCTCGCTCATGTTGGTCGTCTTGGTGACCGAGCGGCCCAGGAACACTTCGCCCTCGTTCTCCGCGTAGACCATCGGGCCCAGCGCATCCGTCATGCCGTAGCGGGTGACCATGTCGCGCGCGATGGAGGTCGCACGCTCGAAGTCGTTGCTGGCGCCGGTGGTCATCTGGTGCATGAACACCTCCTCGGCGATACGGCCACCGAACAGCATGCTGATCTGGTTCAGCATGTACTCGCGGTCGTAGCTGTAGCGGTCCTGCGACGGCAGGCTCATCGTCACGCCGAGGGCGCGGCCACGGGGAATGATCGTGACCTTGTGGACGGGATCGCACTTGGGCAGCAGCTTGCCGATGAGGGCGTGGCCGGACTCGTGGTAGGCCGTGTTGCGGCGCTCTTCCTCGGGCATGACCATGCTCTTGCGCTCGGGGCCCATGAAGATCTTGTCCTTGGCCTTCTCGAAGTCCTGCATCTCGACGACACGCGCATTGCGGCGGGCGGCCATGAGGGCAGCTTCATTGCAGAGGTTGGCCAGGTCGGCGCCCGACATGCCAGGCGTGCCGCGGGCGATGACGCCCGGATTGACGTCCTGGCCCAGGGGAACCTTGCGCATGTGCACGCCGAGGATCTGCTCGCGGCCGCGGATGTCCGGCAGCGTCACGTACACCTGGCGGTCGAAACGTCCGGGGCGCAACAGTGCGGCGTCCAGGATGTCCGGGCGGTTGGTCGCTGCCACCACGATCACGCCGAGGTTGGTTTCGAAACCGTCCATCTCGACCAGCATCTGGTTGAGGGTTTGTTCGCGCTCGTCGTTGCCGCCGCCGAGACCGGCACCGCGCTGACGGCCCACCGCGTCGATTTCGTCAATGAAGATGATGCAGGGTGCATTCTTCTTCGCGTTCTCGAACATGTCGCGCACACGTGCCGCGCCCACGCCAACAAACATTTCGACGAAGTCCGAACCGGAGATCGAGAAGAAAGGAACCTTGGCTTCGCCGGCGATCGACTTGGCCAGCAGCGTCTTGCCGGTCCCGGGAGGGCCGACCAGCAGCAGGCCGCGAGGAATCCGGCCGCCTAGCTTCTGGAAGCGCTGGGGATCCTTCAGGAAGTCGACCACCTCACGGACTTCTTCCTTGGCTTCGTCGCAGCCCGCAACGTCGGCGAAGGTCACCGTGTTGTTGTTCTCGTCCATCATGCGGGCCTTGCTCTTGCCGAAGCTGAACGCCCCGCCCTTGCCGCCGCCCTGCATCTGGCGCATGAAGTAGATCCACACGCCGATCAGCAGCAGCATAGGACCCCAGCTGACCAGCAAGGTCATGAGCAACGAGCCTTCTTCGCGCGGCTTGACGTCGAACTTGACGTTGTGGTCGATCAGGTCGCCCACGAGGCCGCGGTCGAGGACCGTGGCGGTCGTGCGGATTTTTCGATCATCGTTGGTGACGGCGATGATCTCGCCCCCGCCAGCGCCTTCAGGAATGACGGCGCTCTTGATTTGGTTGTTCCGGACCTGGTCCAGAAACTCGGAGTAGCTGACTGCTCCCGAGCCGACGCCACCGCGGGTGTCGAACTGCTTGAACACAGTGAACAACACCATGGCAATGACGAGCCATACGGCAACTTTGGAAAACCACTGATTGTTCAAACGAAGCTCCAGTCGAAAGCGCGTGACGAGGATATGAAAAACGCGCTATGGGTACGCAATTGCGCCCTATTTTAGGCTTTTCAAGCTGCGAAAAGCGGGCATTTCCCTAATGCGGCCATAGGCTGACAGGGGTTTGCGCCGTGCTCGGGCGCCTGCAGCCGCTATTTGGCAAGGTATCAAGGCGTATCCAGGGCCTTGAGGCCCAATCCCACGAGGAAGGTCTCTGCCGATTTGTCACGTGATGCCTTGGGCTTGAAGGGCTTCACCGTGCGGAAACTGGCCTTGAAAAGCTTCACCAGTTCGTCGTAGCCGCTGCCGTGGAAAAGCTTGGCCACCAGCGCGCCTTCCGGCTTCAGGTGGTGCTGCGCGAAGTCGATCGCAAGCTCGATCAGGTGCGCGACCCTGGCTGCATCGGCCGAATGGATGCCCGACAGGTTCGGCGCCATGTCCGACACCACCAGGTCGGCCTTGCGGCCAGCCAGTACGCCGAGCAACTGTTGCAGCAACGCATCTTCACGGAAATCGCCCTGCAGGAACGTGACGCCCTCGATGGGCTCCATCGCGAGGATATCCAGCGAGATGATCGTGCCGTTCAGTTCGCCGGACGCTGCTCCGCCCGGTGACATGCGTCGGCGCAGGTACTGGCTCCAGGCGCCTGGTGTCGAACCGAGGTCCACCACAAGTTGCCCAGGCTTGACAAGCCCCAGCGACTCGTCGATTTCCTTGAGTTTGTAAGCCGCGCGGGCGCGGTACCCCTCCTTCGTGGCGAGCTTCACGTAGGGGTCGTTGATATGGTCGTGCAGCCACGCCTTGTTGACTTTTTTGCTTTTGGCTTTGGTGCTCATGGAGGTCTTCGTGTACGCGTCGATAATACGGGGATGCCCGCCATTCAACTTACCCCTGCCGAGCGCAAGGTGCACCGCGCCGAAGCTCACCACCTGGATCCGATCGTCATGGTCGGTGGAGACGGGCTTACCCCTGCCGTGAAAAAGGAAGCCGACGCGGCACTCAAGGCCCATGGCCTGATCAAGATCCGCGTTTTCTCCGACGACCGGCCCGCCCGCGACGCCATGCTGCGCGAACTGGCTGAGGAGCTCGATGCCGCGCCGATCCAGCACATCGGCAAGTTGCTGGTGCTGTGGCGTCCGAAGCCCGAGAAGGAGCGCGTGATCGACGAGGATCGCATGCCTGGCCCGCGCGACGTGAAGATCGTCAAGTACAGCAAGCGCGGCGGCCAGCGCCCCGAGATCAAGACGCTGCGCGTGCTGGGTAATCAGCGCCTCACGCCCGGCGGCACCATCAAGCGCGCCAAGGCCAAGCGGCCGCTGTCGGCCAAGAAGCGCAACCAGGCGGACTGAGCTTGGCGGCAGCGCAAGGCGCCCAGCGCCATATCCTCTGCATGAAGTGGGGCACGAAATATGGCCCCGAGTACGTCAACCGGCTCTACGCGATGGTGCGCCGCAACCTCAGCGGCGACTTCAAGTTCGTATGCCTGACCGACGACGGCAATGGCATCCACCCCGAAGTGACCTGCCTGCCGATCCCGCCGCTCAACCTGCAGCTGGCCCCGGGCCAACGCGACGGCGCCTGGAAGAAGCTCACAACCTTCGAGCAGGACCTGCACGGCCTGCGCGGCACGGCTCTCTTCCTCGACCTGGACGTGGTGGTGGTGGGCAGCCTGGACGACTTCTTCGAACGGCCCGGCGAGTTCCTGATCATTCACGACTACGCGCGTCCCTGGCGACGCGAGCGGATCACAGGAAATTCGTCGGTCTACCGCTTCGAATTGGGCGCCCACGCCGACGTGCTGGCGTATTTCCGCGCCAACATGGACAAGGTTCAGGCGGAGTACCGCAACGAACAGGCCTACCTGTCGGACATCCTCCACAAGCAAGGCAAGCTGGCCTACTGGCCCGAGGCTTGGTGTCCCAGCTTCAAGTACCACGGCATCCCGACCTGGCCGACCAATTACTGGGAAGAGCCTTTCGTGCCCGAGGATGCCCGCATCATGGTGTTCCATGGCGAATGCAACCCGCCGGACGCGCTGGCAGGCCGACGCAACCGAGCCTTCCGTTACATCCGCCCCGCTCGGTGGGTCGCCAAATACTGGAAAGAGTGAGAACCGAGGAGGCGGCGGCAGCCGCCTCTTGCCTGCGACGTTCAGCCCGGCTTGCGGGCGCCCATGCGCCAGAGCAGCACGCCGGCACACACCCACTGCACCAGGTACATGCCGCTGCCCATGGCATGCCACAACTTGAGGTTCTCGCGCGCCAGGATGCGCGGTGCCACGGCGTACTGCTGAAGCAACGCCAGCAGCAGCGCGGCCAGGATCAGGAACATGGCCGTCATCGTCGCCCCGTCCATGCGGTCGTCGGCCTTGGTCCTGAAATGGATCAGCAGAATCAGCCCGCAGGCGATTGCGATCCAGCTCTGCGCCTCGAACAACTGGCCTGCAAAGTTGCCTGCCACCGATGGGTTGCCGAGCCGGGCAAAGAGCATCGGCACAACCAGAAAGCCGATCGTGGTGAGGCTGCCCCACCAGAAGGCGGCCAGCATCAGCGCAACGCGGTCTTTCATTTCTCGACGATCACAGGTAGCGAACGGCCACGATCTCGTAGCGCTTCAGGCCACCCGGGGCCTGCACTTCGGCCGTATCGCCCTCTTCCTTGCCGATCAGCGCCCGCGCGATCGGGCTGGAGATGTTGATCAGGCCGAGCTTCAGGTCGGCTTCGTCCTCGCCGACGATCTGATACTTCACGGCGTCGCCGGTTTCCTCTTCCTCGAGCTCGACGGTCGAGCCGAACACCACCTTGCCGCCGGCGTCAAGTTCGCTCGGATCGATGATCTGCGCCGCCGACAGCTTGCCCTCGACCTCCTGGATGCGGCCTTCGATGAAGCCCTGGCGGTCCTTGGCCACTTCGTACTCGGCGTTCTCGCTCAGGTCGCCCTGCGCTCGTGCTTCGGAGATGGCGTTGATGACCCAAGGGCGGTCGACCGTCTTGAGCTGGTGCAGTTCGGCGCGCAGTTTTTCGGCGCCGCGCTTGGTGATCGGAATGGTGGCCATGTTCTTGGTTCTCCATAAAGCGAAACCGCCGAACGCTGCCGTTCGGCGGTCGATGGGGGAATTGATCAGACGAGTGTGCGTCCGGTCAGCCGGCTCAGGATCGCGAGCGGGCTCGAGTCGGGATTGTATTGCTTCGAAGCGGCCAGATGAAGGGTCTGCTCGAGCATGTACTGCCCCGCCATCACGGCGTGCGAGGTCTGGTCCGAGAAGCAGACCCACACCGAACCCGGCGGAAACCTGGCAGTTTCCTGCGGCGAGTTTTCCTGGTACGCCATGTCCGACTTCATGCCGTCGTGCAGTTGAAGCATCAGGTGGTCGTACTCGCTGCGGAACGACTTGGTCACATGCAGCGCCTGCAGCAGCTTCGCCTGCCAGCGCGCATAAGACTTGGCGCGCGGCAGGAACCGCCGGGCGATGTCCTCGAACGGCTCGCCGACGCGCCACACACGCGGCGCGCCGTCGGGATTGACGTTGGTGAACACGCGCAGGATGCGTTCGCCGTAGTTCGGCCGTGACGGAAACGCGTCGACGTGCAGCCTGCGGTCGTCAGCGCGCCACGACTGCACGCGCGTTTCGACCTGCGCGGGCCGGTAGCTGGTCGGCGCCAGCCGCAAGGCCGGCGTGTAGTGCGGCAGCAGCCCATGGATCAGCTGCTGCGCCTGTGACCTGAACCGCCCTACCATCGCGGCCGTGGCACGCTGCACTGCCTCGTCGCCGACAGCGCCCTTGAGCTTGCCGTTGGCGTCGAGGCTGATGTTGCGCACGTCGGGCGACAGCAGGCTGGGCGTGAGCAGGACGCGCTCCTCAGGCTGCAGCTCGAAGCCCAGGCGCGGAAAGTACAGCACCTTGCCCGCTTCGAGTTCCGCGATCCACGCCTTGTTGGGCGTGGCCGCGTTCCAGTCCGCCAGGTCGAGTTCGACGAGCTGCGTTTCCATGGCAGAGCTCAGGCTGCTGCTAGCTGCGCGTGCATTTCCTGCACCGAGATCACGCCCAGCTCGTCCATGAACCCCATGCCCTCGACCGCCGCTTCGGCGCCGAAGATCGTGGTGAAGGTGGTCACGCGTGCCAGCAGTGCCGAGGTGCGAATCTGCCGCGAGTCGTTGATCGCGTTGCGGCGCTCTTCCACCGTGTTGATGACCAGCGCAATCTCGTTGTTCTTGATCATGTCCACGATGTGCGGGCGGCCTTCGGTCACCTTGTTGACCGTCGCGCACTCGATGCCCGCGGCGCTGATGGCGGCCGCAGTGCCCTTGGTCGCGACGATCTCGAAGCCCAGCTTGACCAGGCCGCGCGCGACTTCCACTGCACGGGCCTTGTCGTTGTTCTTCACCGAGATGAAGACCTTGCCCGACTTCGGCAGCAACGTGCCGGCGCCGAGCTGCGACTTCACGAAGGCTTCGCCGAAGGTCTTGCCCACGCCCATCACCTCCCCGGTCGACTTCATCTCGGGGCCGAGAATGGTGTCGACGCCCGGGAACTTGACGAACGGGAACACGGCTTCCTTCACGCTGAAGTACGGCGGCGTGATTTCCTTCGTGACGCCTTGCGACGCCAGCGACTGGCCGGCCATGCAACGTGCCGCCACCTTGGCCAGCTGGATGCCTGTGGCCTTGCTCACGTACGGCACGGTGCGCGAGGCACGCGGGTTCACTTCGAGCACATAGATGACATCCTTGCCATCCTTCTGCTGGATGGCGAACTGCACGTTCATCAGGCCGACCACGTTCAGCGCCTTCGCCATCGCGGCGCTCTGGCGCTTGAGTTCGGCGACAGTGTCCGCATTCAGGCTGTAGGGCGGCAGCGAGCACGCAGAGTCGCCCGAGTGCACGCCGGCCTGCTCGATGTGCTCCATCACGCCGCCGATGAGCGTCGCACCTTCGGCGTCGCGGATGCAGTCGACGTCGCATTCGACGGCGTCGTTCAGGAAGCGGTCGAGCAGCACCGGCGAATCGTTGCTGACCTTGACCGCTTCGCGCATGTAGCGTTCGAGGTCGCGCTGCTCGTGCACGATTTCCATCGCGCGGCCGCCGAGCACATAGCTCGGGCGCACCACCAGCGGATAACCCAGTGCCGCAGCCTTTTCGAGGGCTTCGGATTCGGTGCGCGCAGTGGCGTTCGGCGGTTGGCGCAGACCCAGTTCGTGCAGCAGCTTCTGGAACCGCTCGCGGTCCTCGGCGGCGTCGATCATGTCGGGCGTCGTGCCGATGATCGGCACGCCATTCGCTTCGAGATCGAGCGCGAGCTTCAGGGGCGTCTGGCCGCCGTACTGCACGATCACGCCGACCGGCTTTTCCTTGTCGACGATCTCGAGCACGTCCTCGAGCGTCAGCGGCTCGAAGTACAGGCGATCCGAGGTGTCGTAGTCGGTCGACACGGTCTCGGGGTTGCAGTTGACCATGATGGTCTCGTAGCCGTCCTCGCGCATGGCGAGCGCGGCATGCACGCAGCAGTAGTCGAACTCGATGCCCTGGCCGATGCGGTTGGGACCGCCGCCGAGCACCATGATCTTCTTCTTGTCCGTCGGGTCGGCCTCGCACTCGTCCTCGTAGGTCGAGTACATGTAGGCCGTGTTGGTGGCGAACTCGGCCGCGCAGGTGTCCACGCGCTTGTAGACCGGACGCACGCCCAGTGCGCGGCGCTTCTCGCGGATGGCCGTGTCGGTGGTCTTCAACTGGCGCGCGAGGCGGCGATCGGAAAAGCCCTTCTTCTTCAGCGCCAGCAGCGTGTCGCGGTCGATGTCGTCGAGCGACTTGGTTTCCAGCTCGAGCTCGATCTTCACGATCTCCTCGATCTGCACCAGGAACCACGGGTCGATCTTGGTCAGCGCGAACACTTCGTCCACGCTCAGGCCCATGGCGAAGGCATCGCCCACGTACCAGATGCGCTCAGGGCCGGGCTCGCCCAGTTCCTTCTCGAGCACTTCGCGGTCCTGCGTCTTCTCGTTCAGGCCGTCGACGCCCACCTCGAGGCCGCGCAGCGCCTTCTGGAACGATTCCTGGAAGGTGCGGCCCATGGCCATTACCTCGCCCACCGACTTCATCTGCGTGGTGAGGCGCGAGTCGGCCTGCGGGAATTTCTCGAAGGCGAAACGCGGGATCTTGGTGACCACGTAGTCGATCGATGGCTCGAACGAGGCGGGCGTGGTGCCGCCGGTGATCTCGTTGCGCAGCTCGTCGAGCGTGTAGCCCACGGCCAGCTTGGCCGCGACCTTGGCGATCGGGAAGCCGGTGGCCTTGGAAGCCAGCGCCGACGAGCGCGACACGCGCGGGTTCATCTCGATGACGACCATGCGGCCGTCCTTCGGGTTGATGGAGAACTGCACGTTCGAGCCGCCGGTGTCCACGCCGATTTCGCGCAGCACGGCCAGCGAGGCATTGCGCAGGATCTGGTATTCCTTGTCGGAGAGCGTCTGCGCGGGTGCCACAGTGATCGAGTCACCGGTGTGCACGCCCATAGGGTCGAGGTTTTCGATCGAGCAGACGATGATGCAGTTGTCGGCCTTGTCGCGCACGACTTCCATCTCGTACTCTTTCCAGCCGAGCAGCGACTCTTCGATCAGCAGCTCGTTGGTCGGCGAGGCTTCGATGCCGCGCTTGCAGATGGTCTCGAATTCTTCCGGGTTGTAGGCGATGCCGCCGCCCGTGCCGCCGAGGGTGAAGCTGGGGCGAATCACGGTCGGGAAGCCGACCGACTTCTGCACGGCCCATGCTTCGTCCATGGAATGCGCGATGCCGGAGCGGGCCGAGCCCAGTCCGATCTTGGTCATCGCGTCCTTGAACTTCAGGCGGTCCTCGGCCTTGTCGATGGCTTCGGGCGTCGCGCCGATCAGCTCGACCGGCTTGTTGGTGGAGGCACCCGTGTACTTGTCGAGCACGCCGTTGCGCCACAGGTCGAGTGCGCAGTTCAGCGCGGTCTGGCCGCCCATGGTCGGCAGGATCGCGTCGGGGCGCTCCTTGGCAATGATCTTCTCGACCGTCTGCCAGGTGATGGGTTCGATGTAGGTGACGTCGGCCGTGGCCGGGTCGGTCATGATCGTCGCGGGGTTGCTGTTGATCAGGATGACCTTGTAGCCCTCTTCGCGCAGCGCCTTGCAGGCCTGCACGCCGGAATAGTCGAACTCGCAGGCCTGGCCGATGATGATCGGGCCGGCGCCGATGATGAGGATCGATTTGAGGTCTGTACGCTTAGGCATTCTGGTTCTCCGTCTTTTCCGCCTTGTTCTTTTCCATGAGTGCCGTGAAGCGATCGAACAGGTAGCCGATGTCGTGCGGGCCGGGCGATGCTTCGGGGTGGCCCTGGAAGCAGAACGCGGGCTTGTCGGTGCGCGCCAGGCCCTGCAGCGTGTTGTCGAACAGGCTGATGTGGGTGGGGCGCAGGTGGGCCGGCAGCGATTTCTCGTCGACCGCAAAGCCGTGGTTCTGGCTGGTGATGCTCACGCGACCGTTGTCGAGGTCCTTCACCGGATGGTTCGCGCCGTGGTGGCCGAACTTCATCTTGAAGGTCTTCGCACCCGAGGCCAGCGCCATGATCTGATGGCCCAGACAGATGCCGAAAGTCGGAATGCCGGTCTCGATCAGTTCCCTGACGGCGCGGATCGCGTAGTCGCAAGGTTCCGGGTCGCCGGGGCCGTTGGCCAGGAAGATGCCATCAGGCTTGAGCTTGAGCACATCGGCCGCAGGCGTCTGCGCCGGCACCACGGTGATGCGCGCGCCGCGCTGCGCGATCATGCGCAGGATGTTCTTCTTGACGCCGTAGTCGAAAGCCACGACATGGAACTGCGGCGTGATCTGCACGCCGTAGCCCGCGCCGAGCTTCCACTCGGTTTCGGTCCATTCATAGGTCTGCTTGACCGACACGACCTTGGCCAGATCGAGGCCGGCCATGCTCGGCGCGGCCTTGGCAGCAGCCACGGCCTTGTCGATCAGCGCCTGCGTCACCGGCTCGCCCGCGGCCAGGCCCAGGATGCAGCCGTTCTGCGCGCCGTGCGTGCGCAGGTGTCGCGTGAGCTTGCGGGTGTCGATGTTGGCGATGGCCACCGTGTTGCCGGACACGAGGTATTCCGTCAGCGTGGCGGTCTTGCGGAAGTTGGAGGCGACGAGGGGCAGGTCCTTGATGATCAGGCCCGCGGCATGGATCTTGTCGGCTTCGATGTCCTCCCCGTTGACGCCGTAGTTGCCGATGTGCGGATACGTGAGCGTCACGATCTGCTGGCAATAGCTCGGGTCGGTGAGGATTTCCTGGTAACCGGTCATGGCGGTGTTGAACACCACTTCACCGGTCGTGGAGCCGGCGGCCCCGATCGAATTGCCTTGAAAGACCGTGCCGTCTGCGAGCGCCAGGATGGCGGGCGGGAAACTTCCCTTGAGAGACAAAAGCACTGGGTTCTCCGGATGGTTACGGTCGCCCGGAGCCCCAGGCGCGTTGCCTGCGGACTGCTGCTTAAGGGGAAGATGGCGTTGTAGGCGGCCGGGCGACGCTGATTTGCGAGTAAGCCCCCGATTGTAGCCCGGCCGCGTCACCCTCCTGCCGCAATGGACCTGAACAATTCCGCGCGCGTGCGCCGAATGCATGCACATCCTGCATCGCAAGCATCATTTGAGAATACTTCTTATCTTCAAAATCTTCGCCACGCACGGAATCCGCGTCGTTTCGACCCCTGCCATCTTCGCGGGCCTTCGCCTGAGCTACGCCGAGATGGCGAGATTTCTTACCCGGCGCACTGACAAAGTTGACGAAGCCCGCCATGTCTTCGACGCTTGGCTCCACCTGGCCAAGCGTGAGCGCCGCGGCGAAGCTCCGCCTCAGCCCGGCAGTGAAATAACCCACCAGAGGATCCCCAAGGCCTATCTATTCACAGTCGCGCGTCACCAGGCAATGGGCCAACTGAGCCGCGGCAACTGGCTGCAGAGCTACATGCGCGAAAGCGAAGCGCAGGCCAGGCTGCGACAGCGCGATGAACTGCCACTACGGCAACCGGCCGCGCGGCGATCTGCTCCCCCGACCTACCGCTGGTAGGCCGCGCCGCTCGCGTGCAGGCATATGGCCGCGGCGGCGGCCACGTTGAGCGACTCCTCGCCGCCCGGCTGCGCGATGCGGATGTGGTGCGTGGCGCGCGCTTCGAGCGCAGCCGACACGCCCTGCCCCTCATGCCCCATGAGCCAGGCGCAGGGATACGGCAACTCGGCCTTGTGGAGCCAGTCGCCGCGGTGCGAGCTGGTGGCAATCAGTGGAACCTGCAGCGCGTCGAGCACCTCGGCGTCCACACCCTCGATGAGACGCAGGCCGAAATGTGCGCCCATGCCGGCGCGCAGTACTTTAGGCGCCCAGAGCGCCGCCGTGCCCTTGAGCGCGACCACCTGGGTGAAGCCGAAGGCCGCGGCACTGCGAAGAATCGAGCCAGCATTGCCGGCATCCTGCAGGCGGTCGAGCACGACGCTGGGCGCATCCAGAATGAGTTCAGGGCGTGACGGCAGTTCGAGCACGAAACCCATCGGGGCCGGTGATTCGAGTCCGCTGGCACCGCGCAGCAGGTCGTCGCTCACCACGACGGTCTTGACAGCGTCACGCGACCATTCCGGGGGCGCGCCGGGCCAGAAGGATTCCGCAAACACGGCCATCGCCGGCTTCACGCCGCGTGCAAGTGCAGCGCGGCACAGGTGGTCGCCTTCGAGCCAGATCCGGCCCAGCTTGCGGTAGGCGCCAGGGTCTTGCGCGAGCTTGCGCAGGTCCTTGATCAGAGGGTTGTCGCGCGAGCTGATGTGGCTCGCGCCGGTGTCGGAGGTCATCGAGGATCAGCGCGCCGCGCGCAGGTCGAGGCGCACCGGCTCGGCGACGCCGACCATCATGGCCGGCTGCGCCGAATCTGCCGGCAGCATCACGCTGAGAGTGCCGCCCGTGCGCGCGAGTGCCGCAGCCACCGGGCTGAAGGACTTGCGATGGTGCACGCAGGCGCCGTGGCGCTGCAACGCATCCAGGTGCTCGGGCGTCCCGTAGCCTTTATGGCCGGCAAAACCATAGTGCGGGAACTCGATGTGAAGCTGCTCGCACAGCCGGTCGCGATGCACCTTGGCCAGGATCGACGCGGCGGAAATCGCCTTCACGCGCGCATCGCCCTTGACGATAGCCTCGGCCAGGACGTCGAGCGTGGGCAGGCGGTTGCCGTCGACCAGCACCTTCACTGGCTTCAGGCGCAGTCCTTCCACCGCACGCCGCATGGCGATCATGGTCGCCTGAAGGATGTTGTGGGTGTCGATTTCCTCGACGGTCGCCTGCGCGATGGAGCAGCATAACGCCTTGGCCAGGATCTGGTCATGCAGGCGTTCGCGTTGCAGGGCGGTGAGGGTCTTGGAGTCGGCCAGGCCGCGGATCGGCCGAAGGTCGTCGAGGATCACCGCCGCGGCCACCACCGGCCCGGCCAGGGGTCCGCGGCCGGCCTCGTCGACGCCCGCCATCAGGCCGGGTGCGTCCCACACCAGCGGGGCCTGCTCAGCCTTCAAGAACTTTCTGGATCGCATCGGCGCAAAGTGTCGGCGTATCGCGCTGCAATTGCACATGCAGCTCTGAAAATCTTTGTTGCAGTGCCTGCGAATTTTCCGGCGCGTCGAGCCAGCCCAGCGTGGCCTGGGCCAGCGCCTCGGGGGTTGCGGCTTCCTGGAGCAGTTCGGGCACCACGAAGTCACGGCACAGGATATTGGGCAATCCAACCCAGGGCTGCAGTTGCTTGCGCTGCATGAGGCGCCATGACAACGCGTTCATGTTGTAGGCAATGACCATCGGCCGCTTGAACAGCGCCGCCTCGAGCGTGGCGGTGCCGCTGGCGATCAGCGTGACGTCGCAGGCGGCCAGCGCAGCGTGCGACTGGCCATCAAGCAGCTTCACATGGCCGGTCATGCCGCTGGCCTGGAGCAAGGCTTCGACCTCGGCGCGCAGGCCCGGGAGGATGGGCGCCACGAACTGTAGACTCGGGCGGTCCTTGTGCATGAGCGCTGCAGCGGCAAAGAAGCGCGCGGCCAGGTAGCGCACCTCGGAGCGCCGGCTGCCGGGCAACAGCGCCACGACCTGCGCATCGGGCGACAGGCCCATCGCGGCGCGCGCGCCTGCCCGATCGGGCGTCATCGGGATCACGTTGGCCAGCGGATGGCCCACGTAGCTCCCCGCCACGCCGTGCTCGGCCAGCAAGGCCGGCTCGAATGGAAAGATGCACAGCACGTGGTCGGCCGCGGCTCGAACCTTCTCGATACGCTCCGGGCGCCAGGCCCAGATCGACGGGCAGATGAAATGCACGGTCTTCATGCCACGACTGCGCAGGCCAGCTTCGAGATCGAGATTGAAGTCGGGGGCATCGACGCCGATGAACAGTGCAGCCCATTCGCGCAGTAGCCGCGCCTTGAGCTGGCGGCGGATGCCGGCAATTTCGGCATAGTGCCGCAGCACCTCGACATAGCCGCGCACCGCGAGCTTTTCCTGAGGCCACCAGCTTTGGAAACCGTGGGCCAGCATGCGAGGACCGCCGATGCCAACCGTTTCGAGACCAGGCCATCGGGCTTGCAGCCCATCGAGCAGCAGCCCGGCGAGCAAGTCACCGGACGCTTCGCCCGCGACCAGCGCGAAACGTCGCTGCCCGTCCTTCTGCATCGCCGTCACGTCAGCGCGCGATGCCGCGCGTCGAATTGGCGAGGAAGGCTTCCATCAGCGCGACGTCGCCGGCAGCCTCCGGCATCTCGGTCGCGAGCGCGGTGATGCCGGTTCGCGCCTCGTCGAGCGTCTTGCCCTGGCGATACAGCAGTCGGTGCATCTGCTTCACCGCCGCGAGGCGCTGTGCGGAGAAATCACGACGGCGCAGGCCGACGATGTTGAAGCCGCGCACCGCCAGCGGGTTGCCGTCGACCAACATGAAAGGCGGCACGTCCTGCGTGACCGCGCTGGCGAAGCCGACCATGGCATGCGCGCCGACCGACACGAACTGGTGGATGCCCGTGAGCCCGCCTACCGTGACCCAGTCGGCCAAGTGCACGTGCCCTGCCAACGTGGTGTTGTTGGCCAGCGTGGTGTGGTTGTCGACATGGCAGTCGTGCGCGATGTGCGTATACGCCATGATCCAGTTGTCGTTGCCCACGCGCGTGATGCCGCCCGCGCCCGGCACGCCGAGGTTGAAGGTGCAGAACTCGCGGATCACGTTGCGGTCGCCGATGACGAGCTCGGTCGGCTCGCCGGCATATTTCTTGTCTTGCGGCACGGCGCCGAGCGACGAAAACTGGAAGATGCGGTTGTCGCGCCCGATGGTGGTGCGCCCCTCGATCACGCAGTGCGCGCCGATGGTGGTGCCTGCGCCCACCCGCACGTGCGGGCCGATCACGGTATAGGGGCCGACCGACACCGAGGCGTCGAGTTCGGCCTGGGGATCGATGACGGCTGTGGAATGAACCTGGGTCATGCCTTGTGGTGACTGCAGCCGGATCAGTTGATCTGGCGCATGGCGCACATCAGCGTCGCTTCGCAGGCGAGCTCGCTGCCGACCAGGGCCCTGCCCTTGAATTTGGAGATGCCCGCCTTCATGCGCTCGATCTCGACTTCGAGCGTCAACTGATCGCCCGGTTCCACCGGCCGCTTGAAGCGTGCGCCGTCGATGGCCGCGAAGTAATACACGGTGTTGTCGTCCGGCACGATGTCCAGCGAGTGGAACGACAGCAGCGCCGCGGCCTGCGCCATGGCCTCGAGCATCAGCACGCCCGGCATCACCGGACGGTGCGGAAAATGGCCGTTGAAGAACGGCTCGTTCATCGTCACGTTCTTCAGCGCCGTGATGCGCTTGCCCTTCTCCATGTCGAGCACGCGGTCCACCAGCAGGAACGGATAGCGGTGGGGCAGCAGCTTGAGGATTTGATGGATATCGAGCGCAATCGCTGGCTTGGTCATGATTTTCTGTTCCTGCATCGTCGTCATTTTTTCGAGGGAGCCTTCTCCAGCGCCTTCAGTCGTTCGCGCAGGCTGTGCAACTGCTTGAGCGTTGCCGCATTTTTTTCCCAGCTCGCATTGTCATCGATGGGAAACATGCCGGTGTATTGGCCGGCCTTGTGGATCGAACGGGTAACCACCGTGGCGGCCGACACGTGCACGCCATCGGCCACCGTCAGATGCCCCAGCACGATGGCGCCTCCGCCGAAGGTGCAGTTCTCACCGATGACGGCGCTGCCGGCCACGCCGACACAGCCCGCCATCGCGGTGTTCTTGCCGACGCGCACGTTGTGGCCGATCTGGATCAGGTTGTCGAGCTTCACACCGTCTTCGATCACGGTGTCGTCGAGCGCGCCGCGGTCGACGCAGGTGTTGGCGCCGATCTCGACGTCGTTGCCGATGCGCACTGCGCCCAGTTGCTCGATCTTGACCCACTGGCCCTGGTGCAGCGCCAGGCCGAAACCGTCCGCGCCGATGACCACGCCGGGATGCAGCAGGCAGCGCTCGCCGATGACGCAGTCTTCGCTGACCGTCACACGCGACTTGAGCACCGTGCCCGCACCGATCCGCGCGCCCCGCTCCACCACGCACAACGCGCCGATGCGCGCTGTCGGATCGACCTGCGCTTCGGCGTGGATCACCGCGCTGGGATGCACGAGGTCGGCGTCCGGACGCGCATGGTGCGCCTTCCAAAGCTGCGTCAGGCGAGCGAAGTAGTAATAGGGATCGGGCGTGACGATATAGGCACCACGCGCCGCCGCCGCCTCGCTCATGGCAGGCGAGACAATGACACAGGCGGCCTTCGAGGCCGCCAGTTCCTGTTGGTACTTGGGATGGCTCAGGAAACTGAGCGCATCGGGCTGTGCATTCTGCAGCGGCGCAAGCCGCTCGATGGATAACGCCGAATCGCCATGAAGCTCGCCCCCGAGGGCGTCAACGATGGCTCCGAGCTGCAATGACACGCCGACTCCCGGCGTTACTTGCCGGCCGCAGGCGCAGGAGAGCTGACTGACGCGTTCAACGCCTTGATCACCTTGTCGGTGATGTCGTGCTTCGGATTGATGTAGATCGCTTCCTGCAGGATGGCGTCGTACTTCTCGGCTTCTGCGACCTGCTTGACCACGCGGTTGGCGCGTTCGTAGACCTGTTGCAGCTCTTCGTTCTTGCGCGCGTTCAGGTCTTCCTGGAATTCGCGGCGCTTGCGCTGGAAGTCGCGGTCCTGGTCGACCAGGGCGCGCTGGCGGCTGGTCCGCTGGCTTTCTGACAGGGTCGGCGCTTCGCGCTCGAACTTCTCGGAAGCCTGCTTGAGTGCATCGCCCTGTGCGGTCAGGTCGCGCTCGCGCTTCAGAAACTCGGCTTCAAGCTTCGCCTGGGCGGTCTTGGCCGGTTGCGCCTCGCGCAGCACGCGGTCCGGATTCACGAAACCGATGCGAAAGGCTTCCTGCGTTTGCGCCTGGGCAGGCGCAGCAGCGAGCACAAAAGCGGGGACCAACAACGCGCCGGCCGCGGCGCGAATCAAATGCTTCATTTAGAAAGACGTTCCGATCTGGAATTGGAGGCGCTGGATTCTATCCTTCGGGATCGTGATGAACCCGGTGCTGGGATCCACCACTTCCTTCTGGGACTTGATGGGGAATGCATAGGCCAGGCGCAGCGGGCCGAGCGGCGAGATCCAGCTGACGCCAAGGCCGACGGAAGCGCGCAGCTTCTTCTCGGCTTTCCACTGTGCGTCGGTGAGGCCTGCAGCACGCGAACCGAACACATTGCCGACGTCGAAGAAGCCGTACAGGCGCAGCGTGCGGTCATTGCCGGCACCGGGGAACGGCGTGCTCAACTCGGCGTTGAAGATCGCCTTCTTGGTGCCACCAATGGCAGCGCCTTCGGTCTGGCCGAACAGCGGCAGGTCGCGCGGACCGAGCGAGTTCTGCTCAAAACCGCGGATCGAGCCCAGGCCACCGGCGTAGAAGTTCTTGAAGATCGGGTAGACCTTGCCGCCCAGCGCCTTCGCGTAGCCCACTTCGCCGTTGATCGAGAAGGTGTACTGCTTGTTGATCGCGAAGAACTGCTGGTACTGGTAGTTCGTCTTGACGTACTTCATGTCGCCGGCCGCACCGACTTCGAGGTTGGCGCGTTGCAAGCGACCCGTGGTCGGGATCAGCGCGCTGTCGCGGCTGTCGCGGCCCCAGCCTACGCTCAGCGGCACGCCCCACACGCTCTTCTGGTCGCAACCGATCACCAGGATACCCGTCGGGTCCTTCTGGCACTGGAAGTAGTTGAGGTACGAAGGCGGCGTGGTCAAACCCGAGAACGCCGTCGAACTGTTGGCGTCGAAAGCGTAGCGCTCGAGGCCGATGCCGAAGAAGACAGTGTCGACTTCGCTGAATGGCACGCCGAAGCGGATCGACGCGCCCTGATTCACCAGCTTGTAGTCGCCGTCGATCGACGACGAATACGGACGCGTGGTGGTGTGGTACACGCTGATCGTGCGAGAGATGCCGTCCTGCGTGAAATACGGATCGGTGGTGGTCAGCGACAGCGTGCGGTTGTACTTGCTGGTATTGACCTGCACGCCCAGGAAGTTGCCCGAGCCGAACACGTTTTCCTGCGAGATGCCAAAGGTCAGCGCGACCTTCTCGGCACTCGAATAGCCGGCGCCGAGCTGCAGGCTGCCGGTGGGCTTTTCAGCCACGTTGACGGTCAGGTCGACCTGGTCGGGCGAACCGGGGACCTCCTGCGTCTCGACGTTGACTTCGGTGAAGAAGCCAAGGCGGTCCACGCGGTCGCGCGACAGCTTGATCTTGTCGCCGTCGTACCAGGAAGCTTCGAACTGGCGGAACTCGCGGCGAATGACTTCGTCGCGGGTCTTGTTGTTGCCGCCGACGGACACCTTGCGCACGTACACGCGACGCGCCGGCTCGGCCTGCAGCGTGAGTGCCACGCGGTTGTTGGTGCGGTCGATTTCGGGCCGCGCTTGCACGCGGGCAAACGCGTAGCCGAAGGTGCCGAAATAGTCGTTGAAGGCCTTGGTGGTCTCGGTGACCTGCTCGCCGTTGTAGGGCTCGCCCGGCTTGATGGTGATGAGCGACTTGAACTCGTCGTCACGGCCGAGGTAGTTGCCGTCGAGCTTCACGCTCGAGACCACGAACTTCTCGCCTTCGGTGATGTTGACCGTCACCGTCAGGTCCTTGCGGTCCGGCGAAATGGCGACCTGCGTCGAGTCGATGCGGAACTCGAGGTAGCCGCGGGTGATGTAGTACGAGCGCAGGGTCTCGAGGTCGGCATTGAGCTTGGCGCGTGAATACTGGTTCGACTTCGTGTACCAGCTCATGAAACCACCGCTGTCCTGGTCGAACAGGCTGAGCAGCGTCGATTCGCTGAACGCCTTGTTGCCGACCACGTGCACTTCGCGGATACGGGCCGACTCGCCTTCTGTCACGGTGAAGGTCAGGTTGACGCGGTTGCGTTCGATGGGCGTGACGGTGGTCACGACCTGCGCGTTGTAGAGGCTGCGGCTCACGTACTGGCGCTTGAGTTCCTGCTCTGCCCGGTCAGCCAGCGCCTTGTCGTAGGGGCGGCCGTCGGTCAGGCCGACCTCGCGCAACGCCTTCTGCAGGGCAGCCTTGTCGAACTCCTTGGTGCCGACGAAATCTACATCGGCGATGGTGGGACGCTCCTCGACGATCACCACCAGCACATTACCGTTGACGTCGATGCGAACATCCTTGAACAAACCCAGATCGAACAGCGCGCGAATCGCGGCAGAACCGCGCTCGTCGCTGTAGGTATCGCCAACGCGCAGCGGCAACGACGCGAAGATCGTGCCGGCTTCGACGCGTTGCAGGCCTTCGACGCGAATGTCGCGCACCGTGAAAGGCTCTACGGCCCAGGCTGCAGTGGCCGCAAGCGCACTGACAACCACCGCGGCAACGCTACGCAGGCGAAAGCGATTGAAGTTTTTGTTCATCTGTGAATTGAGCCGGCACGGAAAGGGCCGGCAGAAAGTTAACCAAAGAGCCGCGTGATGTCGTTGAAGAGTGCGACCGACATCATGACCAGCAGCAGGGCGACACCCCCACGCTGAAGCCGTCCCATCCAAGCATCAGAGACACTCTTGCCGGTCAGGCCCTCCCAAAGATAATACATCAGGTGCCCACCATCGAGGACCGGCAGCGGCATGAGATTCAGCACCCCGAGACTCACGCTGATGAGCGCCAGAAAGACCAGATATTGGGTGAATCCGAGGCTTGCGGACTTGCCCGCATAGTCGGCAATCGTGAGCGGACCACTGAGGTTCTTCAGCGATGCCTCGCCCACGACCATCTTGACCATCATGCGCACGGTGAGCGCCGAAACCTCCCAGGTGCGCACCATGCCGTGCCAGATGCCGCCGACCACGCCCTGGCGCACCGTCACCATTTCCGGCGCAGAACCCACGAAGGCGCCGATGCGACCGACCTTCGCGGCGCCGTCTGCCCGCACCTCAGGCTTGACGTCGATGGTGAGCGGCTGGCCGCCGCGCTCGATGTGCCATGGCTGAACGCGGGGCTGGTCGCCGTCGACCGACGCGCGGATCACTTCGCGCAGCTGCTGCCCGTCGACGATGGCCGTGCCGCCGATGCTCCTGACCACGTCGCCACTGCGCAGGCCGGAACGCTCGGCCGCGCTGTCCGCCATCACCTCGCCGATCTCGGGCCGCGTCAGTGGCGCCAGCACGCCGATCTTGCGGAACATCTGCGGATCGGCGTCCCTGGTCTCCATGCGGCTGAGCGGAAGCACGACGGTGCGGGCCTGCTTGCCGCCCTCTCCTGCAATCTCCAGCGTCAGGTCGTGCCCGTCGAGCGCGCCGCGCGTCATGCGCCAGCGCAGGTCTTCGAACGAATCCACGGGGGAAAGATCTCCGCCGAAGCCGGCGCGGGTGATGTGCTCGCCGCCGCGCAATCCCGCCGCCTCGGCCAGCGAAGCCGCCACCGGCCGACCCAGCTTGGCAACTGGCTCCTGGACCCCGATCCAGTTGACTGCGGTATAGAGCGCCACGGCGAGCAGCAGATTGGCGATAGGCCCTGCCGCCACGATGGCTGCGCGCGAGCGCAGCGGCTGGGTGTTGAAGGCGCGATGGCGCTCTTCCGGTGCGACAGGGCCTTCGCGCTCGTCGAGCATCTTGACGTAGCCGCCCAGCGGGAACAGGCCGATCACGAACTCGGTCTGCTGCCCCGGATGCTGGCGCTTGGGCTGCCAGCGGAACAGCGCCTTGCCGAAGCCGACCGAAAAGCGCTCGACCTTCACGCCGCAAGCCACCGCCACACGGTAGTGGCCATATTCGTGCACCGCGATAAGGACACCGAGCGCGACCACAAAGGCTATGACAGTAAGCAACATCGGGTTCCTCGGTATTCAGGAAACAGGAAGGATCAGGCCGCGAGACGCTGCGCCGCAGCATTCGCCGCCGCACGGGCGCTGGCATCGAGCGCCAGCAGGTCGGCGAGCGATGCAGGCTTCGAGGGCAAGACAGCTTCCAAAGTTTCCATGTTTACCGCGTGAATGCGATCGAAGCGCAAGCGCCGCCCGAGGAAGGCCTCGACCGCCACCTCGTTGGCCGCGTTCAGCACGGCGGTGGTGCCGGGCGATGCGCGCAACGCTTGCCAGGCCAGGCCGAGCCCCGGAAAGAGGGACGCATCCGGCGTCTCGAAACTCAGTGCCGACATCTGGCGGAAATCGAGCCGTGCCGCCCCGCTCTCGATGCGCTCCGGCCAAGCCAGACCGACCGCGATGGGGACACGCATGTCGGGCGTACCGAGTTGGGCGATGACCGATGCGTCCGTGAACTGCACCATCGAATGCACCACGCTCTGCGGGTGGATCACCACCTCGATCTGCTCGGGCGTCACACCGAACAGGTGACGCGCCTCGATCACCTCGAGCGCCTTGTTCATCATCGTGGCCGAGTCGACCGAGATCTTGCGGCCCATGACCCAGTTCGGGTGCGCGCAGGCCTGCTCGGGAGTGACTGTGGCCAGCGTGTCCGGCGCTCGCGTGCGGAAAGGGCCGCCCGAGGCCGTCAGGATGATCTTGTCGATGCGCCGCGGCCAGGTCGAAGGGTCTTCGGGCAGCGATTGGAAAATCGCCGAGTGCTCGCTGTCGATCGGCAGCAGCACGGCGCCGCCCTCGCGGACCGTGCGCATGAAGAGCTCGCCGCCGACCACCAGCGCTTCCTTGTTGGCCAGCAGCAGCCGCTTGCCGGCGCGAGCTGCGGCCAGACACGGCGCGAGCCCGGCGGCACCTACGATGGCGGCCATGACCGCATCGACCTCTTCATGCGACGCTATTGTTTCGAGAGCATCAGAATCAGTCAGGACGACCGTGTCGAGCCCGTTCTGCTTGACCTTCTCGGCCAGTTGCGCAGCATGCGGCGCGCTGGCCATGACCGCGAAATGTGGCGAGAACCGGACACACTGCGCCAGCAATTCGTCGACCTTGGTGGCCGCGGAAAGCGCGAACACCTCGAAGCGCTCAGGATGGCGCGAGATGACGTCGAGGGTGCTGACGCCGACCGAACCGGTCGAACCGAGCACCGTCACGCGTTGTCTGGAAGTGTTCACAGGAAAGCCAGCATCATGGCAATGGGAAGCGCCGGCAAGAGGGCATCCACGCGGTCGAGAACGCCGCCATGTCCGGGCAGCAGCCTGCTGCTGTCTTTGGCGCCGGCGCTTCGCTTGATGAGAGATTCGACGAGGTCGCCCACGACACTCATCGCAGAGAGAAACAGCGCGCCCAGCAGCAACAGCCACCAGCCGCGCTCATGGAGCCGCGTGTAGAGGCTGGCCACCGTGGCACCCGTTGCCTTGTCGGCCCAGACCCACGCAAACGCGAGCACGACGACGCCGATCATTCCACCCCACACGCCCTCCCAGCTCTTGCCAGGGCTGATCGCGGGTGCGAGCTTGTTGCGGGTGAATTTCAGGCCGAAGGCACGGCCGGCGAAATAGGCGAAAACGTCGGCCACCCACACGAGGACGAGGATCGAGAGCAGGAAATTGATGCCGACCATGCGCGCCTGCACTGCCGCGAGCCAAGCCACCCAGAGTGCCAGCAGGCCGCCGACCAGCCGCAGGCCGCGCGGAATGCGAGGCCAGCCAGGCACTGCAACACGCAGCAACACCGCGCCCCCGAGCACCCAGGCAGCACTGGCCAAGGTCCACATCAGCGCCAGCGATTGATCGAGCAGACCGAGCCACCAGGAGAGCGCGCACAACAGCACCGTCTCGGCGCCAAGGAACAGCGACATCCGCGGCCCATAGCCGTTCAGGCGGCCCCATTCCCACGCGGCGGCGCCGATCAGCACCAACATGACGCAGGCGAAGGCAATATGGTTGCGATAGAACAGCGCCGGCAGCAGGATCGCGAGCAGCACGATCGCCGTGAGGATGCGTTGTTTGAGCATGCGTGGGGTGTCGTCGCCTTCAGGCTGCCTGCCCTTGGGGGGCTGCGACCTGGGCAGAGGTTTGACCGAAGCGGCGCTCACGGCCCTGGAAAGCGGCGATGGCTTCGTCCAGTGCTGCCTCGTCGAATTCGGGCCACAGCTTGTCGCTGAAGAAAAGCTCGGCGTAGGCACTCTGCCAGAGCAGGAAGTTCGACAACCGCTGCTCGCCGCCCGTTCGGATGAACAGGTCCGGGTCAGCCACGTGGGCCAGCGCCATCGCGCGATCCAGGCTGAGTTCGGTAATGGGCTCGCCTTGCGCAGCCAGCCTGGCGGCTGCCTGCGCGATGTCCCAGCGTCCACCATAGTTGAAGCAGACGTTCAGCACCATGCGAGAGTTGTGCGCTGTGGCGGCTTCGGCCTCGACCAGGCCCGTCACCATCTTCGGCGACAGGCCGGCGCGTTCGCCGACGAAATGCAACCGCACGCCGTCCTGGCTGAGCCTGGGCACTTCGCGCGCGAGCGCACCGACCATCAACTCCATGAGACCGGAGACTTCCTCGACGGGACGGCTCCAGTTCTCCGAGGAGAAAGCGAACACCGTCAGCACGCCCACGCCACGGTCGGCGCAGGCCTTGACGCAGCGGCGCAGCGACTCAACGCCTTGCTTGTGCCCTGCCACGCGGGGCAGGAACCGCCGCGTCGCCCAACGGCCGTTGCCGTCCATGACGATGGCAACGTGATGGGGAATGCGCGGCGATGACGAGGCCATGGCAGGCCTCAAACGGCCATGATCTCCGCTTCCTTGGCCGTGACCAGACGGTCGATTTCCGCGATATGGCGGTCTGTGACCTTCTGGATCTCGGCTTCGGCACGCTTCTGGTCGTCTTCCGAAGCCGCCTTTTCCTTGACGAGCTTCTTGACCGCTTCGTTCGCATCACGGCGCAGGTTGCGCGTGGCGATCTTGGCGCTCTCGCCTTCGTTGCGGACCAGCTTGGTCATTTCCTTGCGCCGCTCTTCGCTCATGGCGGGCAGCGGCACGCGAATCAGGTCGCCCATCGACGCGGGGTTCAGGCCCAGGTCGCTTTCACGAATGGCCTTTTCGATCTTGGCGCCCATGCCCTTTTCCCAAGGCTGGACGCTGATGGTGCGCGAGTCGAGCACCGACACGTTGGCCACCTGGCTCAGCGGCACCTGCGAACCGTAGTACTCGACATGGATCGAGTCGAGCAGCGCCGAATTGGCGCGACCGGTACGGATCTTGGTGAGGTTGTTCTGGAACGCCGCGAGCGATTGGTTCATCTTCGCGTCGGTCGTGCGCTGAATGTCTGCAATGGTCATCTTGTATGGCTCCTAGGCATGCACCAGCGTGCCCTCGTCCTCGCCCATGACGACACGCTTGAGCGCGCCGTTCTTGAAGATCGAGAACACCTTGATCGGCAGCTTCTGGTCGCGGCACAGCGCGAAGGCGGTGGCGTCCATGATGCCGAGATTCTGCGCGATCGCCTCGTCGAAGGTCAGCGTGGCATAGCGAGTTGCATTGGGGTTGGTCTTGGGATCGGCGGTGTAGACGCCATCGACCTTGGTCGCCTTGAGCACCAGTTCGGCGCCGATCTCGGCGCCGCGCAGCGCCGCGGCGGTGTCTGTCGTGAAGAACGGGTTGCCGGTGCCGGCCGCGAACACCACGACCTTTCCCTCTTCGAGGTACTGCAGGGCCTTGGGACGAACGTAGGGTTCGACCACCTGCTCGATGGCAATGGCGGACATCACTCGGGCCACGAGGCCCTGCTTGTCCATGGCGTCGGCCAGGGCGAGCGAATTCATGACCGTGGCGAGCATGCCCATGTAGTCAGCCGTGGCGCGGTCCATGCCGACCGAGCCGCCAGCAACGCCGCGGAAGATATTGCCGCCGCCGATCACGACCGCCACCTCGACGCCCATGTTCACGACCTCGGCCACTTCCTGCACCATGCGCACGATGGTGGCGCGATTGATGCCGAACGCGTCGTCGCCCATCAGTGCCTCTCCCGACAGCTTCAACAAGATTCGCTTGTGGGCTGGACGGGCATCAGACATGGGCAATTTCCTTTGGTTGGCGGGGGCGAGTGTAAAACGTGGCGGTGAAAAAGCGGCGGCACACGCGAGCGCACCGCCGCTTGAGTGGCTGCAGGATCAGGCTGCAGCCTTGGCGGCGGCGACCTGCGCGGCCACTTCGGCAGCGAAGTCGTCGACCTTCTTTTCGATGCCTTCACCGACCACGTACAGGGTGAAACCCTTGATCGAGGTGTTGGCAGCCTTGAGCATGGCTTCGACGGTCTGCTTGTCGTTCTTCACGAACGGCTGGTTGTGCAGCGAGACTTCCTTGAGGAACTTCTGCACGCCGCCTTCGATGCGCTTGGCGACGATGTCGTCCGGCTGGGGCTTCTTGCCTTCGGCTTCGGCAGTCTTGCGGTCTTCGTCTGCCTTGCCCTTGGCAACGGCGCGCTCCTTCTCGATGAGGTCGGCAGGCACGTCCGATGCCTGGATGGCGACCGGCTTCATGGCCGCGATGTGCATGGCGACATCCTTGGCCGACGTGTCGTCGCCCTCGAACTCGACCATCACGCCGATGCGCGTGCCATGCAAGTACGAAGCCAGCTTGCCGTTGCCCGCGAAGTGCTTGAAGCGGCGGAAGCTCATGTTCTCGCCGATCTTGCCGATCAGACCCTTGCGCACGTCCTCGAGCGTGGGGCCGAAGCCGTCCTGCTCGTACGCCAGCGCGCCGAGCGCAGCGATGTCCGCGGGGTTGTGCTTGGCAACCAGCATGGCGGCAGCATTGGCCATGGCCAGGAAGCTGTCGTTCTTGGTGACGAAGTCGGTTTCGCAGTTGATTTCGATCATGCCGCCGGCCGCGCCGTCGACGAAAGCCGTGACCACGCCTTCGGCAGTGATGCGGCCCGATGCCTTGCCAGCCTTGTTGCCGAGCTTGATGCGCAGCAGCTCTTCGGCCTTTTCCATGTTGCCGTCAGCCTCCGTCAGGGCCTTCTTGCATTCCATCATGGGCGCGTCGGTCTTCGCGCGCAGTTCGCCGACCATGCTTGCGGTGATTGCAGCCATTTGTATATCTCCGTAAATCCAAAAATCAGGTTAAAAAAAAGGGGCACCAAAGCCCCTTCTTCAGGCTCGCGAGCGCGCCAATCAGGCCGAAGCGCCTTCTTCGACTTCGACGAATTCGTCGTTGCCTTCGGCGATGGCCTTGACCACGTCACCGGTGGCGCTGTTGCGGCCTTCGATGATGGCGTCGGCGATGCCGCGGGCGTACAGAGTCACAGCCTTCGACGAGTCGTCGTTGCCGGGGATCACGTAGTCGATGCCCTCGGGCGAGTGATTGGAGTCCACCACGCCGATCAGCGGAATGCCGAGCTTCTTGGCTTCGGCCACGGCAATCTTGTGGAAGCCCACGTCGATCACGAAGATGGCATCGGGCAGCGCGGTCATGTCCTGGATGCCACCGATGTCCTTCTCGAGCTTCTCGATCTCACGCGTGAACGTGAGCTGCTCTTTCTTGCTCAGGCTGTCGAGGCCGGCTTCCTGCTGGGCCTTCATGTCCTTGAGGCGCTTGATCGAAGTCTTGACGGTCTTGAAGTTGGTCAGCATGCCGCCGAGCCAGCGAGTGTCGACGAAAGGCACGCCGGCACGGCGGGCTTCGGTCGCCACGATTTCGCGAGCCTGGCGCTTGGTGCCGACCATCAGAATGGTGCCGCGGTTGGCAGTGAGCTGCTTGGCGTACTTCATCGCGTCCTGGAACATCGGAAGCGACTTTTCCAGGTTGATGATGTGAATCTTGTTGCGGTGACCGAAGATGAACGGAGCCATCTTGGGGTTCCAGAAGCGGGTTTGGTGGCCGAAGTGGACACCGGCTTCCAGCATTTCGCGCATGGTGGTGGACATTGAAATTACTCCAAAGGTTGGGTCTAAAATCCAGCCCGTTTTGTGCTCTCTTGAACTGAGTCACAACACCTTGATTGGGCCGGTTTGCGGATGTGTTTGGCTGGATGCAACGGAAGCCGTCGCTCGGCCAGCGAAACCCAAAGAGTATAGCACGGCCGCACCCCTCTTCCTGAACCCCGAACCGCTCCCGCGGCACCTGCAGCCCTCATGAACGACCTTCACGCCACCCGTCTCACCCTTCTGGCAGGTGGCTCCGATGCAAGCACCGAAATGGAGCACTCCATCGGCATCGCCCAGTCGCCCGCCTGCGCCCAGGTCTTCATTCGCACCATGTTCGACGAGGCTCGCCAGGCTGCTGCACGCTCGCATGCAGACAGCCGTCTGTCCGGCCTCGCATTCACGGCTAAGGACTTGTTCGACATCGAAGGCCAGCCGACGCCCGCCGGTTCGGCGGTCTTGGCCCACGCGCCTGCCGCCAAGGCGGATGCCACGGCCGTCGCCCGGCTTCGAGCTGCAGGCGGCGTGCTGACCGGTCGCACCAACATGACCGAATTTGCCTTCTCCGGCGTGGGCGTCAATCCGCACCACGGCACGCCGGCGAACGCGAGCGATACCGCCACGCCGCGCATCCCTGGCGGCTCGTCGTCCGGCGCGGCCATTTCGGTCGCCACGGGCGCCGCGTTCATCGGCCTGGGCTCAGACACCGGCGGTTCGATCCGCATTCCCGCTGCCCTGAACGGCATCGTCGGCTTCAAGAGCACCGCGCGGCTCGTGCCCGCTGATGGCGCCCTGCCGCTGTCGACCACGCTGGACACCGTCTGCGCCATGACCCGCTCGGTACGAGACGCCATCACCGCGCACGAGATCCTTGCCGCACGCCGCGTCACAGCTGGCAACGCGCCGCTGGCCGCCTACCGGCTCGCGGTGGTCGGCAACGTGTTCCTCGACGGGATCGAGCCCGCGGTTTCCACGGCCTTCGAGCGGACGCTGAAGACCTTGCGGGCTGCCGGAGCCGTCATCGAGGAGATCGAGCTTCCCCAACTGGCCGAACTCGCAACCATCAACGCCACCGGCGGCTTCTCGGCAGCCGAGTCCCACGCCTGGCACCGGCTGCTGCTCGAACGCAGCGGCGCCGGCTACGACCCGCGTGTGGCCCAGCGCATCATTCGCGGCGCCACGATGAAGTCGCATGAATACATCGACCTGATCAACGCCCGCCGCGACTGGATCGTCCGGGTCGAGGAAGCGATCTCGCGTTTCGATGCCCTGCTCTCGCCGACCGTGCCGATCACCGCCCCGTCGATCGCCAGCGTTGCGCCGGGCGCCGAGCGCGACGACGAGTTCTTCCGTGTCAACGGACTCCTGCTTCGCAACCCGTCGATCGTCAACATGCTCGACGGCTGCGCCATCTCCCTTCCCTGCCACGCCGACGGCGAGCTGCCGGTCGGCCTTATGCTGTGGCATGCGGCCATGCACGACGACGCCGTGCTGGCGGTGGCGCTCCAGACCGAGCGCTCGCTGCAAAAACAATAGCATTCATCGTCCATCTCACGGGCGCATGCCGCTTCTTCCATCTAGATACTTTCAATGAAAATTGCGATCGTGGGCGCCGGCATCATCGGCGTCACCACCGCCTGGGAACTCGTTTCCGACGGCCATGAAGTGACCGTGTTCGAGCGCCGAGGCGCTGCCGCAGAAGAAGCCAGCTTCGCCAACGCGGGCGTGGTCGCTCCCGGATACGTGACGCCCTGGGCCGCGCCCGGCATGCGCGGCAAGGTGCTGCGCTCGCTGCTGTCGTCGCATGGCGCGATCAAGCTGCGCTGGCCGCTGAACGCGCGCGACATCGGCTGGATGTCGCGCTGGCAGAAGGCCTGCAAGCTCGAGACCTACCTCGCCAACCGCGCCCGCATGCAGCGGCTGGCTTTCTACAGCCGCACCCGGCTGCACGAGGTTTCCGAGGCGCGCGAACTCAGCTATGAGCGCAGCGACGGCTACCTGGTGCTGCTTCGCTCCAAGCGCGAGAAAAAGCTGGTTCAGCCCGGACTCGAGGTGCTGCGCCAGGCCGGGAGCGTCTTCCGCGAAGTCGACGCCGACGAGGCCCGCCTGCTCGAGCCGGCGCTCAACCCCGACACGCCGCTGGCGGGCGCCATCCACCTGCCCGAAGACGAGGTGGCCAACTGCCGCCAGTTCGCGCTGCTGCTCAAGTGGGAAGCCGAAGCGTTCGGCGCCCAGTTTCATTTCAACTGCGACATCGCGCCCCTTAGCCGCGCGGCCCCGACGTCGCTGACGCTGGCCAGTGGCTCGGAGGCGGTGCGCTACGACGCCGTCGTGGTCTGCGCCGGCCTGGCTTCTGCCTCACTGCTGCGGCCGCTGGGCCTTCGCATCCCGATGGCGCCCGTCTACGGGCATTCGGTCAGCGCGCCGATCCGCGAACCACTCAATGCGCCGCGCAGTGCGGTGATGGACGAGCGCTACAAGGTCGCCATCTCTCGCCTGGGGCAGCGCGTGCGCGTGGCCGGCAGCGCCGAGATCGGCGGGTCGCCCGACACGATGAGCCCTGCCGCGATCCAGACGCTCTACAAGGTGCTGCACGACTGGTTTCCGGGAGCTGCAACGTTGCAGTCCGGCATCCAGCAGTGGAAAGGCGCACGGCCGATGCTGCCGGACGGCCCTCCGGTGCTGGGCCCCAGCGGCATCCCCGGTGTCTGGCTCAACCTCGGCCACGGCTCGAGCGGATGGGCGCTGTCATGCGGCAGCGCGCGCGTGCTGGGCGATCTGATCGCCGGGCAGGACCCCGGCATCGACCTCGAAGGCCTCGGCGTCGAGCGCCTCAGTCTCTAGGAGCCCAACGGCGCAGCTGGTCGGGGCTCGCGGGGCGCTCCACCGGCAGCTCTGACTCGGGCAGCGGCGCCCAGCGGCCGGCAATCAAGGCCAGCAAGGCCGGCGCGATCAGCGCGAAGAACAGCAGGCATAGCAGGTCTGCGCCCAGCAACAGCCAGCTTGCCAGACCGGGGGCCACCGGCACGTCGAGCCAACGCACCACGCCGAAGCCGTAGCCCACGCCCAGTGCCCACGCAATGTCGCGCAGCGGCACGCGCCGGAGCGCCACGGACAGCAGGAACAGTCCCCACACCACGGCCAGCAAGCCGATGGCCCAGGCCGCGCCGGCAACCAGCGCGAGGGCGGTGCCGACGAAGCCGGCGAGCCACGCGAAAAACAGCACCAGCAACCAGCCGAGGGTCTTGAACGTCATCGGCCGATGATAGATACGCGCGCAGACACGACGGCACAATGGATCGATGCACCGCATCACGTCCGCCACCGCCGCAGATCTGTTCGACATCGCAGCCACCCGCCGCATCGAGCAGGCCGCTGCAGCCGCCCTGCCCCCTCACACGCTCATGCAGCGCGCCGGCCTCGGGGTGGCGCGGCTGGCCATGGCGATCGCGCCCCACGCGCGGACCATCTGGGTCGCCTGCGGGCCCGGCAACAACGGTGGCGACGGCTTCGAGGCGGCCGCCCGGTTGCGACATCGCGGCTTCCATCCGGTCGTCACGTTCGCAGGCGACGAAGCCCGCCTGCCGCCGGATGCCCAGGCCTCGCTGCAGAGGGCGCGCGATGCGGGGGTCACCTTTGCCTCGGCGCCGCCCTCCAGCTACGAACTGGCCATCGACGCACTGCTGGGCATCGGGTCGTCCCGGCCGCCGGGAGGCACGATGGCCGAGTGGCTCGCGCAGATGAATGGAACCGCCCTGCCGGTGCTCAGCGTCGACGTGCCTTCCGGACTGAACGCGGACACCGGCGCCCTCTTTCACGACGCGCATCACACACCGGCAGCGAGCCGCGCATGCATCACCTTTCTCAGCCTGAAGCCCGGCCTGTTCACGGCGCAAGGCCGGGATGCGGCGGGCACGGTGTGGTTCGACGACCTCGGCTGTGACGCGTTCGCCAACGCGCAGCAACCGACGGCACGAATCGCCGGCGCGCCCACGCAGCGGCCCCGAACGCACGCGTCGCACAAGGGCAGCTACGGCGACGTCGCGGTGATCGGCGGGGCATCCGGCATGGCCGGTGCCGCGCTGCTTGCCGGCTCGGCCGCGCTGCATGCAGGAGCGGGGCGCGTATTCGTCGGCCTGCTGGACCCGGGCGTGGCGCCGGTCGACGTCTCGCAACCCGAACTGATGCTGCGGGACGCCCGTTCACTGGACCTCTCGGGCATGACCGCCGTGTGCGGTTGCGGCGGCGGCGATGCGGTGCGTGACCTGCTGCCGCGCGTGCTTTCGACCGCAGCGGCACTGGTGCTCGACGCCGATGCGCTCAACGCCATCGCCGCGGATGCGGCGCTCCAAGTCCAATTGGCGGCACGAGGGAAGAGCGGTGCGCCGACGGTACTGACGCCGCACCCGCTGGAAGCTGCACGCCTGCTGGGCCGGACGGCCGGTGAAGTGCAGGCCGACCGGCTGTCGGCAGCCCGCCAACTCGCATCGCGCTTCGTCGCCGCAGTGGTGCTCAAGGGATCAGGCACGGTGATCGCCAGCGCTGAAGCCGATCGGCCTCCGGTCGTCAACCTGACCGGCAACGCCCGCCTCGCCACCGCGGGCACCGGCGACGTGCTGGCCGGCATGGTCGGCGCGGCACTGGCCATGCGTCGACCGGCATTCGATGCCGCATGCGAAGCGGTCTGGCTCCATGGCCACATCGCCGACACCTGGCCGGCCGATGCGGCCCCGCTCACGGCCGGCACGCTGGCCCGCCGCGCACCGGTCTGACCGAGCGGCTAGCCGCGGCCGACGAAGGGCATCTTCGTGGCCATGATGGTGTGGAACAGCACGTTGGCTTCCAGCGGCAGGTTGGCCATGTAGAGCACCGACTGGCCCACGATCTTCACATCGATGAGCGGCTCGATCGCCAGTTCGCCATTGGCCTGCGGCACGCCCTTGGCCATGCGCGCAGCCAGTTCGGTCATGGCGTTGCCCACGTCCACCTGCCCCACCGCGATGTCGTACTTGCGCCCGTCGAGCGACGCCGTCTTGGTCAGCCCTTCGACCGCGTGCTTGGTGGACGTGTAGGCGGCCGAATTGGGACGCGGCGCCGTGGCCGAGATCGAACCGTTGTTGATGATGCGCCCGCCCATCGGCGTCTGCGCCTTCATTGTCCGGAATGCCTGCTGGATGCAGAAGAACATGCCGGTCAGGTTGATGTCGACCACGCCCTGCCACTGCTCGGGCGTCCAGTCCTCGAACGGTCCGGGCGGGTTGCCCACGCCGGCGTTGTTGAACAGCAGGTCGACGCGGCCGAAGCGCTCGACGGCGGCAGCGAACAGGGCTTGCACCGAGTCGGCCTTCGACACGTCGGTCGGCACGGACAAGGCACGGTCGCCAGCGCCCGATTCTTCAGCGACCTGCGCCAGCGGTTCCAGTCGGCGGCCGGCGAGAACCACGCTCCAGCCGTCGCCCAGCAGCGCCAGCGCCGCGGCGCGGCCGATGCCGGAGCCTGCTCCGGTGACGATGGCGATACGGCCCTTGTTGTCTTCAGCACTCATGCTCTGTGTCTCTTTCTTTCTCTGTTGTCATGTTGTCGATGGCGCTTGCAGCTGCAGGCTCAGCGGCGCGGCTTGCGCCCCTTCATCTTGTTGGCCGCCTTCTTGACCGCCGACTTGAAGGCCTGCATCGCCGACTGCGGCCCTGCCGAGGTCGATGTGCCACGTTCGTGCGGTTGCTCGGCAACGGCATCGGACTTATGGCGCGAACTGCGTTTGGTCGATGCCTTGACCGGCACGCCCGAGGATGCTGCGCCCTTGTCCTTCATGGCGCGCGCAGTCAGCTCCTCGCCTTCGCGCACGAGGCGGAAGTCGATCTTGCGGCCATCGAGGTCGACGCGGCTCACCTGCACCCGCACGCGGGTGCCGATGGCGTAGCGGATGCCGGTGCGCTCGCCGCGCAACTCCTGACGCATCTCGTCGAACTTGAAGTACTCGCCGCCGAGTTCGGTGATGTGCACCAGCCCTTCGACGTACATCGCATCGAGCGTGACGAAGATGCCGAAGGTGGTGGCCGCGGTGACCACGCCGCCATATTCCTCGCCGAGATGCTCGCGCATGTACTTGCACTTGAGCCAGGCTTCGACGTCGCGGCTGGCCTCGTCGGCACGGCGCTCGTTGGCGCTGCAATGCAGGCCCGCGGCCTCCCAGGCGAGCACTTCCTTGCTCGGCGCCACCGTGGCCTTCTGCGGCTTGTTGGTCGGCGCCTTCACGCGCGACGCGAGCCGCTTGGCCAGCTTGGCATGCGCCTCGCCCGGGGTCGGCAACATGGGCAGCTGGTAGCGCGTCTTCGACAGGATCGCCTTGATCACGCGGTGCACCAGCAGATCGGGGTAGCGCCGGATCGGGCTTGTGAAATGCGTGTAGGCCTCGTAGGCCAGCCCGAAGTGGCCGCTGTTGATCGGCGTGTAGATCGCCTGCTGCATCGAGCGAAGCAGCATGGTGTGGATCTGCTGCGCGTCGGGGCGCTCCTTGGTGGCCTCGGCGATCGCCTGGAACTCGCCCGGCCGGGGATCGTCCGTGATGCTGAGGCCCACGCCCATGGCCTTCAGGTAACCGCGCAGGATTTCCTTCTTCTCGGGCGTCGGGCCCTCGTGCACGCGGTACAGACCGGGATGCTTGCCTTCGGCGATGAAGTCGGCGCTGCACACGTTGGCCGCGAGCATCGCTTCCTCGATGAGACGGTGCGCTTCGTTGCGCGTGCGCGGCACGATCTTTTCGATGCGTCCCGCGTCGTCGCAGATGATCTGCGTCTCGGTGGTCTCGAAGTCGACCGCGCCACGCTTGCCGCGCTGCTTCAGCAGCGCCTTGTAGACGTCCGCAAGGTTCAGCAGGTCCTTCACGCGATCCTTGCGCTTGGCTGCTTCGGGACCACGCGTGTTGCCGAGGATCGCGGCCACCTCGGTGTACGTGAAGCGTGCATGGCTGAACATCACCGCCGGATAGAACTGGTACGCGTAGATCTCGCCATCGGCCGCGACCAGCATGTCGCACACCATGCACAGGCGCTCGACCTCCGGGTTCAGCGAGCACAGGCCATTCGACAGTTTCTCGGGCAGCATCGGAATGACGCGCCGCGGGAAATACACGCTGGTGGCGCGGTCGTAGGCGTCGATGTCGATCGGCGAGCCCGTGCGCACATAGGCGCTGACGTCGGCAATGGCGACCAGCAGCCGCCAGCCCTTGCCACGGCCTACCTTAGCGGGTTCGCAGTAGACAGCGTCGTCGAAGTCGCGTGCATCCTCGCCGTCGATAGTGACGAGCGGAACATCGGTCAGGTCGACGCGACCCTTCTTGTCGGCGGGCCGCACTTTCTCGGGCAAGGCCTTGGCCTCGGCGAGGCATTCCGCGGAGAACTGGTGCGGCACGCCGTACTTGCGCACGGCGATCTCGATCTCCATGCCGGGGTCGTCGATCTCCCCCAGCACTTCTTTCACACGGCCCACGGGCTGGCCGAACAACGCCGGCGGCTCGGTGAGTTGCACGACGACAACCTGCCCGACTTTTGCAGGGCCAGTCGCTCCCTTGGGAATCAGGACGTCCTGGCCGTAACGCTTGTCCTCGGGTGCAACGAGCCAGATGCCGCCTTCATGCAGCAGGCGACCGATGATCGGTTGCTCGGGACGCTCGACGATTTCCACGACGCGCCCTTCAGGGCGACCGCGGCGGTCCTGCCGCACGACACGCGCCTTGACACGGTCCTTGTGGAGCACGGCGCGCATCTCGTTCGGTGGCAGGTAGATGTCTGCTTCGCCATCGTCGCGCTGCACGAAACCGTGTCCGTCGCGATGTCCTTGAACAGTTCCTTCGAATTCGTCCAACAAGCTGCTGGAACTGACATTATTTTTGATATGATCTCCTTCTTTCCTGAAATTCAAAACATAGCTGCTTCGGCAGCTCTGTGGGCCCAGATGGCGGAATTGGTAGACGCACTAGTTTCAGGTACTAGCGAGTAACATCGTGGAGGTTCGAGTCCTCTTCTGGGCACCAAGTTTAAATAGACCTTTACCAGGTCATCCGATTCAAGCCACCGGTCTCCGGTGGCTTTTTTCATGGTCGCTTGAATCCACGTCGAACGGGCGATGCAAGCAACGGGGCCAACTTGAAAAACAAAAGCGCGTGCGCATGCGATTCGGCCAGCCAGAAAGTTGCTGAGAATTGTGTATACTCGCAGTCTTTGCTGAAAAGCAAAGACACATAGATGCTTCGACAGATATGAAGCCCAGATGGCGGAATTGGTAGACGCACTAGTTTCAGGTACTAGCGAGTAACATCGTGGAGGTTCGAGTCCTCTTCTGGGCACCAGATACAAACTGACCCCCGCCAGGTCAGTCGAAACAAGCCACCGGTCTCCGGTGGCTTTTTTCTTGTCTGTACGAATCCGCATCAAACAGGCAGCGCAATCAGGTCGTGACCTTCCGCGCCCACGATTCGCGCGCGCGTGAACTCACCGACCTTGAGCGTCTTGCTGATCTTCTCGGGCGGCAGCAGACGAACCGTGCCGTCGATCTCCGGCGCATCGGCATACGTACGCCCCACTCCGCCCTTTCGGCCCATGGCGGGCGCCGAATCAACCAGCACCTGCATCGTCGAACCGATGCGCTTTTGCAGCTTGGCAATCGACACGGCTTCTGCCACCTCCATGAAGCGCGCCCTGCGCGCCTCACGCTCAGGCTCCGGCAGCATGCCAGGAATGTCGTTGGCAGTTGCACCTTCGACGGGACTGTAGGCAAAGCAACCGGCGCGATCGATTTCGGCCTCACGGATGAAATCGAGCAGATGCTCGAATTCCTGCTCCGTCTCACCAGGAAAGCCGGCAATGAAGGTGCTACGAATCACAAGCTCGGGGCACACCTCGCGCCAACGTGCCAGACGCTCGAGGTTCTTCTCGCCACTTGCCGGGCGCTTCATACGCTTTAGCACGTCGGGATGACTGTGTTGCAACGGCACGTCGAGGTAAGGCAGCACCAAACCGCTCGCCATGAGCGGAATGACTTCGTCGACGCTTGGATAGGGATACACATAGTGCAGGCGGACCCATGCTCCGTAGGGCTCGGCGATCTCACCCAGCGTCCGAACCAGTTCGAGCATGCGGGTCTTGACGGGCTTGCCATCCCAGAACCCGGTTCGGTACTTCACGTCGACACCGTAGGCCGAGGTGTCCTGACTGATCACGAGCAGCTCTTTCACCCCACCTTCGAACAGTGCCTTCGCCTCGCTCAGCACGTCGCCGACGGGCCGCGACACGAGGTCGCCGCGCATCGACGGAATGATGCAGAACGTACAACGGTGGTTGCAGCCTTCACTGATCTTCAGGTACGCATAGTGGCGCGGCGTCAGCTTGAGGCCGGCAACGCCAAAGGTGTTCGGCACCAGGTCGACAAACGGATCGTGCGGCTTGGGCAGATTGGCATGCACAGCATCCATGACCTCCTGCGTGGCATGCGGACCGGTCACGGCCAGCACACTCGGATGCATTTGACGCACCAGGTTGCCGCCCTGGTCGCCCGTCTTGGCACCCAGGCAGCCGGTGACGATCACACGACCGTTCTCTGCCAGCGCTTCGCCGATGGTGTCCAGGCTTTCCCTCACGGCATCGTCGATGAAGCCACAGGTGTTGACGATCACCAGGTCGGCGCCTTCGAAGGTCTTGGCAGTTTGATAACCCTCTGCGCTTAGCTGGGTCAGGATCAACTCGGAATCTGTCAGGGCCTTGGGGCAGCCCAGGCTCACGAATCCGACCTTCGGGGCGGTCGGCGTGGCCGTACGTTCGGGGGAGGCAACTTCGCTCATATGCCTCTATTGTCCCAGCTATCAGTGACGGCCGGGCAATGATTGGAAAACCTTCGGCTACGGATGAGGTTCAGGCCTTTTCGTCCAGCGCGGTGCAGCTCAGGGACGCTTGATGCCAAAGGCCCCCAGCACCTGCTCGGTGTTCTTCTGCATCTGCTCCTGCATCTGAAGGAAAACGTTTTTCGATTGTTCGACGTAGTTGCCCATCAGCCCCTGCAGCATGGGCGACTGCATGCTCATGAAGCGAGACCACATCTCCGGTGTCAGGCCTTCGGCCTTTTCAGCCAGTTGGGCTTGCACCTCGGTCATGGCCTGGATGTTCTTTTCCAGGTACGGTCCCATGTAGCCCTGCATCGCCTGTCCGTAGAAACGGATGATGTTGGCCAGAACCGGCTCGGTGAACATCGGTGCGCCACCCGCCTCTTCTTCGAGAATGATCTGCAGCAGGATGCTGCGCGTCAGATCGTCACCGGTCTTGGCGTCACGAACTACGAACTGAGCGTTCTGGATGACCAGTTGCTTCACCTCGGAGAGGGTGATGTATGTGGACGTCTCGGTGTCGTAGAGCCTTCGGTTGGGGTACTTCTTGATCACACGCTGCACCGGCTTGACCCCGGACTTCTTGCTCTGCACTGCGGACTCCTTCACATGGACGCCCATGTCATCGGATGATTCTAGGGAGCGGTTTTGCTGCGTCGCGACAAGGTTTACCCTGACCGCAACCCGCTCCGGGTTCAGTCCGATGAGGTCGTGTACTCAGCACCGCACGAATGACATGACGCACTCTCCGGACACTCGCCGGAGGCTGCACGAAAACGCAGCGGACTCTTCTGACCGTAGACCACCCAGCAACGCGGACAGTGCTCCTGGCCCTGGGTCGGAAGATAAGCACGGGCACGTTGCTCGGCGCGCTCCTCCGTCAAAGGCATGCCCTGTCGCTGCGCACGAGCCACCTCGCGCGCCGCCATGGTTTCGGTGCGACCACCTGCATGGTCATTGATGCCGTAGACCGCACGAGCAAACTCGAGGGGAGCCTGCTCCAGCAGCAAGGTCAGACGCTCATCGGCATCAGCCCGATCAACCGGCGTTGACCGCGTATTCATCTGATCGCTTATCAAGAATTTTGGAGGTGGTTGCAGAGCGCCCAAAGTAGCACAACAAGATGGCCTTGTTCTTTACTGCATCACCAAGATGGGACGAATGACGCACCGGGGAACCCGGTGCATGAACTGTTCAGTTGATCCGGTGGTTGGCCGGGACGGAACAGAAATTGGTAGGCGCGATTGGACTCGAACCAACGACCCCCACCATGTCAAGGTGGTGCTCTAACCAGCTGAGCTACGCGCCTAAGGATGTGTCCGAGAAGCAGCTATTGTAGCAGGAGAAATCGCACTTTTTAGCGGCGACGTGCAGATCGCACACCAATAACTGCAGTGACCAGTCCAAGAACCTGCGTGAGCCTCGCAGCGTCGGCGATTTCCACAGTGAACGTCATCCATGCCGTACCCTTGATCGATTGCGTCTGCACACCGATCACGTTCATCTTTTCGCGTGCGAACACATCGGAGATATCGCGCAGCAGTCCTTGACGGTCCGCTGCTTCGACAGACACGTCCACCGCATACACCGGCGCGTCCGTGCCCTTCTTCGCAACACCCCACTCCACGTCGATGACGCGCTCGCCGTCCTTAGCAGCCATCGTGCGGAAGTTGCTGCAATCGCTGCGATGCACGCTGACGCCATGGCCACGCGTGACGAAGCCGCGAATCACATCGGGCGGCGCAGGTTTGCAGCACTTGGCGAGCTGGGTCATCAGCGAAGACACTCCCACCACCAGTACACCGCCCTTGCCCGACTTCTCGCTTCCACGTGCCTTCTTGATGAGCACGCCGTCGTCCGGTCCGGGCGCAGGTTCGGGCGGACGCAGCAGCGTCTCGATGTTGCGCAGCGAGAACTCGTCCTTGCCGACGACTTCGAACAGGTTGTCCGCAGACTTGAAGCCAAGCTGCGATGCCAGATCCTCGAGCCTCACGGCCGTCTTGCCTTCGCGCTGCAGCAGTTTCTCGACCGCTTCGCGTCCACGCGCCACTGTCTCGTGAGTGATCTGCGCGTTGAACCATGCGCGAACCTTCGCGCGCGCACGATGGCTTGCCAGATAGCCGAGTTCCGCGTTGAGCCAGTCGCGCGAGGGCCCGCCTTCCTTGGCGGCGATGATCTCCACCGTCTGTCCATTGGACAGCGGCGTGTTCAGCGGCACCATCGCGCCGTCGACGCGCGCGCCGCGGCAGCGATGTCCCAGCGTGGTGTGCACGGTATAGGCGAAGTCGACCGGCGTCGCGCCCTGCGGCAGTTCGACGATGGCGGCGTCCGGCGTCAGCACATAGATGCGGTCGTCGAACAGGCCCTGCCCCTGCAGACCACCCGACAGATCACGTTCCCACGCGAGCAGCTGGCGCAGCACCGCGATCTTCGCGTCGTACTCGCCGCTGGCCCACACGCCCGCATAACCCTTGTGCCCCGCTTCCTTGTAGGCCCAGTGCGCCGCCACGCCATGCTCGGCGTGGTCGTGCATCTCTTCCGTACGGATCTGGATCTCGATCGGCTTGCCAGGCTTGCCGTCGACCAGTTCACGGACCACCGTATGCAAAGACTGGTACCCGTTGGGCTTCGGCCGTGCGATGTAGTCGTCGAACTCCTCGTCGATGGGCTGGAAGTGCGAGTGCACCCATGCCAGCGCCGCGTAGCAGTCCTTGACGTCGGGGACCACCACGCGCAGCGCGAGGATGTCGAAGACCTGAGCGAAGTCGAGCGACTTGCCGCGCATCTTCTTCACGATGCTGTAGATGTTCTTGGGGCGTCCCTGCACCGTGGCCTTCACGCCCTCGGCCTGGAGCTCATGCTCGAGCTGCGAACGCAGCTGCTCGACATGCCCTTCGCGCTCGATGCGCTTCTCGTCGAGCAGGCGGGCAATAAGCTTGTAGGTCTCGGGCTCGAGGAAGCGGAACGAGAGATCTTCGATCTCCCACTTCACCTGCCAGATGCCCAGCCGGTTGGCCAGCGGCGCGAACACCTGCAGCGATTCGCGCGCGACGCTCTCGGGCGCCGGCTGCTTGCTCGCGGCCGCATGGCGCAAGGTCTGGAGGCGCGATGCCAGGCGCAGCATCACCACGCGCAGGTCGCGCGAGAACGCCAGCAGCATCTTGCGCACGTTCTCGGTCTGCGCTCCCGCTCCCTCGGCGTGGTGCCCCTGCGATGCCGAGCGTGCCTGCTCCTGCACGCGAACCAGCTTGGTCGTCTCGACCGCGAGCGCAGCGAAGTTGTCGCCGAACACCTTGGCGATCACTTCCTGCGGGCGGTTCAGGTGCTGGCAGGCATACACGAGGTAGCTCGCGGCCTGCATGGCTTCGGAGCCGCCCATCTTCGCGACGATCGCGGCCACTGCGTCCGCGTGCGCGAGCGTGTTCTCGCCCGTGTCGAGCGTTTCGTCCGCGATCAGCGGCTCGGCGAACGCGCGAGCGCGTCCGAGCATGTTCTCCATCACCGGCGTGCGATCGGCCGTGGCCGCTGACAACGGATAGTCGACCATCACGCCGTCGGACGCCGGTGCCGTCTGGAGGCTCGAGGAATCGCGCTTCACGATGCACCCGCCGTTCAGTCAAAGAGGAAGTCGGTGACGGCAGCGATCTGTCCGGGCGCGACAAAGGTCGGCGCGTGGCCCACGCCGTCGAACTCGACCAGCGTGGCCCGCGGGCCGCGCTGCGTCATGGCGAGAGCCGTCTCGCGCGAAAGCAGATCGGAGACAGCGCCACGCGTGAGCAGCGTGCGCGCCTCGATGGCGTTGTACAGGCCCCACATGATCGTGCCGCCTTGCGCCGCCGCCTCGGGTGTCATGGCGCGCAGCGCCACGCCGATGGCGGGGTCGTAGTGAAGCACCCACGGGCCATCATCGGCAGCATCAGTCTCGACCTTGGCCGCGCCGTCGGCCGTGCGCTGCGAAGCCGGCACCACCATGTGCTGCGACAGTGCCAGCCACTGCTGCGGCGTGTGCGGACCGAAGGTGGTCGACAGCGACCACATCGCATCGGAAGCCGCCTGCACGCTCGGAAATTGGCCCGCCTGCCCCACGTAAGCGCCGATGCGCTGCAATGCTGCCGGCTCGATGGTCGGGCCGACATCGTTGACCACGAAACGGCGAATGGGCCGGGCCAGAGGCAGGTCCTTGTGGCCCGCCAGCACGAAACCGATGAGCCCCCCCATGCTGGTGCCGATGTAGTCGAGCACGTCGATGGCTTGCTCGCGGTGCAACTGGGCCACCAGCGCCATCATGTCGGCCGCATACACGGGCACCTGATAAAAAGCCGGATCGCGCAGCCAGTCGCTGCGCCCGCGTCCGACGACATCGGGGCAGACCACGCGCACCTGGCCGCCGGCGCGTGCCACGATGGCCTGCGCGAGCGCATCGAAATCACGTCCTTGCCGGGTCAGGCCGTGCACACAGACCACGACATGCGCGCTGCGTTCGTCGCCCCATTGCCAATAGGCCATGCGATGGCCGCCCTGGGCGTCGTCGCACGCCACGTAATGAAGCGTCGGTTCGGTCATGAAAACGAAGTCGTTCTGGTGCGGATAATTGTCTCGTCGCATCCTAATTCATCCGGAGATTGATCTACATGCTCAAAGGCAAAACCGCGCTTGTCACGGGGTCCACCAGCGGCATTGGCTTCGCCATTGCCAAGGCACTCGCCCAACAGGGCGCACACATCGTGCTCAACGGCTTCGGCGACGCCGAAACGCCCAAGGCCCAGATCGAGGCGCTCGGCGTGCGCGCCGAGTACCACGGCGCCGACATGAGCAAGCCCGACCAGATCGAGGACATGATGAAGTTCGCCGCGTCGAAATTCGGCCGCGTCGACATCCTCGTGAACAACGCCGGCATCCAGCATGTCGCGAAGGTCGAAGACTTCCCCGCGGAACGCTGGGACGCCATCATCGCGATCAACCTCACCAGCGCATTCCACACCACGCGCCTCGCGATTCCCGCGATGCGCGAAGCCAACTGGGGCCGCGTCATCAACATCGCATCGGCTCATGGCCTGGTGGCGTCGGCGCAGAAGTCGGCCTATGTCGCAGCCAAGCACGGCATCGTCGGGCTGACCAAGTCGGTCGCGCTCGAAACCGCGACCACCGGCGTCACCGCCAATGCGATCTGCCCCGGCTGGGTGCTGACCGCCCTGGTGCAGAAGCAGATCGACGACCGTGCCGCGCGCGAAGGCATCACGGTCACGCAGGCCCAGAACGACCTGCTCGGCGAAAAGCAGCCTTCGCTGCAGTTCACCACCGTCGAGCAACTCGGCGGGCTCGCCGTGTTCCTGTGCTCGCCCGCAGCCGACCAGGTGCGGGGCGTGGCCTGGGCCATGGACGGCGGTTGGACGGCGCAGTAGCACCCGGCCGGAATGCCTACTAGGAGTTAGCCCGAAGGTAGGGCTACTCGACCTCTTCCAGATATATATAGAGAGAAGAGAAGCGGCAGCGGCCTACTTGAGCTGCACCGAGCCGGAGACGTTCACGACCACGCTCGTCTTGCCGGCTTCGACCGGCACGGCCGAATCGGACGAGAACGACTTCGCCTGCATCGCCATCATCCGCGGACGGATCGGGCCGGCGTCGTTCGCGTTCACCGACACCTCACGCAGCGTGTATCCGCTGAAGCCGAAGCCCTTGGCCAGCTCGCCGGCCTTCTGCTTGAAGTTGTCGATCGCGATGTTCTGCGCCTCGGCCTCGGTCTTGGCACGCTGCTCGCGGCTCAGGCCGAAGCCGACGGTGCCCACGGTGAGCGTGGTGACGCGGCCAGCCGCCTGGGTGATGCGTGGAAAGTCGCGCCCTTCCAGCACCAGTTCGGTCGACCCCTGCCAGCCGTTGATCTTGCCGTCCTTGGTGTAGCGCGGCGACAGGCTGAAGTTACCCGTGCGCACGTCGAGCTGGCCCGGCTGCGCGCTCTTTTTGGCCTCGGCCAGCGCGGCGTCCAGCGCGGTCTTGAGCTGCGCCTGCACCGTCGCTGCATCGGCGGCATCGCGCGTGGTCGTCAGCGTCATGCTCAACAGGTCCTGCTGGACCTCGACCGCGCCTGCGGCCATGAGTTGAAGCACGTTCTGCGGTGCGGGCACGACGGCGGTCTGCGCCAGCACGCTGCCGGCCGCGGCCAAGGCTGCACCTGCCGCAAGCAGTCTGATCTTTTTCATGTCGAAGTACTCCCCTGGTTTGGTATTGGAATCGGGATGACGCAGGCCTGCCCCGCAAGGCAGGCCGGCGGGCACCTCAGCGGCGCTGGCTGCGCGGCGCGGTCAGCGCACTGGGCGCGGACATCGGTGCCGGCACGATGCGCTCGGCCGGCTGCGATTCTGCCGAGTCCAGCAGAGTCCCCGCGCCAGGCGGGGTCCATTGGCCACGGACCTGCTGGCGCAGTTCGAACAATTCGGCGGCCGTCAACCGGCGCCCTGCGGCGGCCTCTTCGCGACGAACTTCCTCGCGTTGCGCCGCCCGATGGGCAGCGACTGCATCCCTGACCTCGTTGCGGCGAACCTCGCCAACCCTCAGGAAATCACCGGACACCGCCAGCGCTGGGCCGCAGGCGAAAACGAGCAGGCATGGGAGGGCTGATAAACGTAGTCTCATCGAGGCGGAAGTGGTGGGCCAGAGGGCACTTTGCCACCTGATCGCTAACGTCGGATGACCAGACCGCGAGCGTCCGCAAGTTTTGTAACTTAGTGTCAAACCATAAGTAAATCCAGCTCAACGAACCGTTATCGCCTTCAGAATCGGCCCTGTTACAAATTCATCGTTGTAGAAATGACTCAAGTTCCCGCTCGCACCGACAAGATCGTGATCGTCGACGACGACGCCCGCATCCGCGACCTGCTGCGCCGCTACCTGACGCAGGAAGGATTCGAAGTGATCGTGGCCGAGGACGGCAAGGCGCTCAATCGCATCCTGTTGCGCGACACGGTCGACCTGATCGTGCTCGACCTGATGATGCCCGGCGAGGACGGCCTGTCCGTCTGCCGCCGCCTTCGCGCAGCCAACGACCGCACCCCGATCATCATGCTCACCGCCAAGGGCGAGGACGTCGACCGCATCGTCGGCCTCGAGGTCGGCGCCGACGACTACCTGGGCAAGCCCTTCAACCCGCGCGAGCTGCTGGCCCGCGTGCACGCGGTGCTGCGCCGCCGCCCGCCGCTCGAAGCACCGGGCGCGCCTTCCACCGAGAACGAGACCGTCACCTTCGGTCCGTTCGCGTTCGATCTCGGCTCGCGCACCTTGAAGAAGGATGGCGAAGAACTCTCGCTGACCACCGGCGAGTTCGCGATGCTGAAGGCGCTGGTGCGCCATCCGCGTCAACCGCTGTCGCGCGAAAAGCTGGCCCAGCTGGCGCGCGGGCGCGAGTTCGAGCCCTTCGACCGCAGCCTGGACGTGCAGATCTCGCGCCTGCGCAAGCTGGTCGAGTCCGACGCCGCGGCGCCGCGCTACATCCAGACGGTCTGGGGCGTGGGCTACGTGTTCGTGCCGGACGGCACGGCCTGACGCGCCGCTGAAAGGTGGCCATCGGCCAATCCGCCAGACCAGGCCCCGCTCAGGAGGACGGCGCACAGGTCACGATGCCGAGCCCGCTCGAAGCGAGCGCGCATCGTGACCGTCGCCCCGGCCTCAAGCTGGGCTTCAGCCTTTTCTGGCGCACCTTCTTTCTGCTGGCATTGCTGCTCATCGGCTGCACGGTCGCCTGGCTGCAGACCTTCCGTTCGCTCGAGTACGAGCCGCGCGCCATCCAGACCGCCCACCAGATCGCCTCGCTCGTGAACCTCACGCGCGCGGCGCTGGTGTATTCGGACGCCATCACGCGCGTGTCGCTGATCAAGACGCTGGCCGATCAGGAGGGCGTGCGCATCCTGCCGCGCGAGCCCAACGACCGCTTCCAGCCCTACACCAGCGGTGCGCTCGACCAGCGCGTCACCGAGGAACTCATCGACCAGCTCGGCGAAGGCACCACCGTGGCCAGCCGCGTGAACGACGAGGCGGGCCTGTGGATCGGCTTCACCATCGAGAGCGACACCTACTGGCTGCTGCTCGATCCGACGCGCTTCAGCCGCGTGGGCGGGCGCACATGGCTGGTGTGGCTCAGCACGGCCATGGCGCTGTCGCTGGCCGGCGCGGCGCTGATCACGCGGCTCATCAACCTGCCGCTCAAGCAGCTGTCGCGCGCCACCATGCAGGTGCGCGAGGGCGAGTACGAGGCGCACCGGCTCGACGAGCGCGCGCGCACCAACGAGATCCGCGCGGTCAACATCGGCTTCAACCGCATGGCCGACCAGCTCGCCAAGATCGAGCAGGACCGCGCCATCATGCTGGCCGGCATCTCGCACGACCTGCGCACGCCGCTGGCACGGCTGCGCCTGGAAACCGAGATGAGCGTGGCCGACGAAGACGCGCGCGACCACATGGCCGCCGACATCGCCCAGCTCGACGCGATCATCGACAAGTTCCTCGACTACGCGCGGCCCGACCATGTCGATCCGCGTCCGGTGCTGCTGCGCGACGTGGTCGACGCGTGCACCTACGCCGTGCAGGACTACGAGGAGATGAGCATCAAGGTCGAGGTCCCGCCCGACCTGCGCGTGATGGGCGACGAAGTCGAACTCACGCGCGTGATCTCCAACCTGGTCGAGAACGCGCGGCGCTATGGCAAGACGCCCGCCACCGGCGTGGCCGACGTCACGATCCAGGCGCAGGCCAACAACGATGCGGTGCTGATCAAGGTGCGCGACCACGGCGCGGGTGTCGAGCCCGCCCTGCTCTCGCAGCTGACCAAGCCCTTCTTCCGCGGCGACACCGCGCGCACCTCGGCGGCCGGCGCCGGGCTGGGCCTGTCGATCGTGGCGAAGAACATCGAGCGCATGGGCGGCACCTTCGCGCTGACGAGCACGCCGGGCCGCGGCCTGGCGGCGCACATCCGCATGCCGCGCGCCATGCCTGCGCCCAAGCCGGGCGAGCTGCAGCCCGTGCGGAAGCAGGCTTGAACGGGCTCCGGTGCCCGGCTAGCGGTGCAGCAGGACGGCCGCGCGAGCTTCCATCGCGCGGCCCTCTCCCACCGGCCCCAGCTTCTCGGCCGTCTTGGCCTTCACGTTGACCTGTTCGAGCGACACGCCCAGCGTGTCGGCGATGCGCTGGCACATCAGCGGAATGTGCGGCGCCAGCTTCGGCGCCTGCGCAATCACGGTGCTGTCGACGTTGCCGATCTCCCAGCCGGCCGCACGCACGCGGCGCGCCGCCTCGGCCAGCAGCACCGCCGAATCGGCACCGCGGAACTGCGGCTCGGTGTCCGGAAAGTGCCGGCCGATGTCGCCCAGCCCCGCACCGCCCAGCAGCGCGTCGGTGATGGCGTGCAGCAGCACGTCGGCATCCGAATGCCCCAGCAGGCCCGTGGTGTGCGGCACCTCGATGCCGCCGAGGATGAGCTTTCGCCCGGCCACCAGCTGGTGAACGTCCCAGCCCTCGCCCACGCGGATGTTGAACGACGCGGCGGTCATGCGATTTCCTTCTTGCGAGCCTGGAGCACCGCCTCGGCCAGCGCGAAGTCCTCGGGGAAGGTCACCTTGAAGTTCTGCGCACTGCCGGGAACCAGCAGCGGCGACAGCCCGATCGCCTCGATGGCGCTGGCCTCGTCGGTCACCGCGTCGCCGGCGCGCTCCAGCGCATCGAGCAGCATGCCGATGCGGAACATCTGCGGCGTCTGTGCCAGCCACTTGTCGGCGCGCGACAGCGTCTGCGCCACGCGGCTCTCCGCCGTCGAGGCCTTGAGCGTGTCGGCCAGGCGGTGCGCCAGCAGCCCGCCCACGGCGTCGTGCTCGCAGGCGGAGATCAGCGCCTCGATCTGGCTCGAGGTGACAAGGCAGCGCGCGGCGTCGTGCACCAGCACCCAGTCGTGCGCGCCGGCGCCCTTCTGGCGCAGCGCGACCAGCCCGTTGCGCACCGTGGCGGCGCGGGTCACGCCGCCCACGCGCAGCAGATGCTCGTCTTGGGCGGGAAAGCGCGGCAGCGCGGCGTCCACGTCGCGATCGTCGGGCGACACCACCAGCGCCAGCCCGGCGAAGCGGCCCGACAGCGCACGAAAGGCTTCCAGCGTGTGGGCCACCATCGGCGCGCCGGCCAACCGCCGGTACTGCTTGGGAAGGACGGACTGCGCGTGCCCCGCGCGATGGCCGGAGCCGGCACAGGGAATCAGCACGAAGAGACGGGAACTGGACATGAGGGCGGCCCGGCGTCGGCAATGGCCGACAAGCGAATAAGGGGCCGCCATTCTAGAATTGGCCGCTTCGCACACCCCTCGCCAGCCGGCGCGGGGTGTTGTGCATTTTCAAAGCCCATGGACCTCCCCCACCTCACGGCGGGCAAGCGCTTCACGCTGCCGCGCCCTCCCTTGTCGGCCGATGCACTGCTGCTGGCGCAGCTGGCCATGCGCGAGAAAGCCGCGGGGCGCGCCACGGCGATGTTCACGGCCGACGCCACCGACGCGCAGCGGCTGATCGACGAGATCGCCTTCTTCGCGCCCGAACTGCGCTGCGCCCTGTTCCCCGACTGGGAAACGCTGCCCTACGACAGCTTCTCGCCGCACCAGGACCTGATCAGCGAGCGCCTGGCCACGCTCTGGCGCATCAGCCAGAAAGAGGCGGACGTGGTGGTGGTGCCCGCCACCACCGCGCTCTACCGGCTCGCGCCGCCGGCCTTCCTGGCCGGCTACACCTTCCACTTCAAGGCCAAGCAGAAGCTGGAGGAATCGAAGCTCAAGGCGCAGCTCACGCTGGCCGGCTACAGCCACGTGACGCAGGTGGTGAGCCCCGGCGAGTACGCGGTGCGCGGCGGCCTGATCGACCTGTTCCCGATGGGTTCGCTGGTGCCGTTCCGGGTCGACCTGTTCGACGACGAGATCGACTCGATCCGCACCTTCGACCCCGACACCCAGCGCAGCCTCTACCCCGTGCCCGAGGTGCGCCTGCTGCCGGGCCGCGAGTTCCCGATGGACGACGATGCGCGCGGGCGCTTCCGCAGCCGCTGGCGCGAACTGCTCGAGGGCGATCCGACCAAGAGCCGCATCTACAAGGACATGGGCAACGGCGTGGCCACGGCCGGCATCGAGTACTACCTGCCGCTGTTCTTCGACGAGACGGCCACCGTGTTCGACTACCTGGGCCCCGATGCCACGGTGGTGCTGCACGGCGACCTCGAGCCCGCGTTCCAGCATTTCTGGCAGGACACCAACGAACGCTACCGGCTGGTGCGCGGCGACCCCGAGCGCCCCGCCCTGCCGCCCGAAGCGCTGTTCCTGAGCGCCGAGCAGTTCTACCAGCGCGCCAAGCCGCATTCGCAACTGGCGATCCGGGGCGACATCGCCACCGACGCGCCCTACGCCGAATTCGACAGGCTGCCGCCCTTCGCCGTCGTGCGCGGCGCCGAAGATCCGCTGGTCGGCCTGAAGGCGCACATCGCGTCCACGCCGCACCGGGTGCTGCTGATTGCCGAAAGCGACGGCCGCCGCGAGAGCCTGCTCGACTTCCTGCGCGCCAGCGGCGTGAGCCCGCCGGCCTTCGATTCGCTGGCCGAGTTCGAAGCTGCCGCCGACGAGAAGATCGGCATTGCCACCGCCGCGCTGGCCTCGGGCTTCGCCTGGCGCGAACAGGCCATCGACCTCGTCACCGAGACCGAGCTGTTCGCCACCGCGCCCACCACGCGCCGGCGCAACAAGAAGCAGGAGCAGGTCAGCGACGTCGAGGCGCTCATCAAGGACCTGTCGGAGCTCAACGTGGGCGATCCGGTGGTTCACACGGCGCACGGCATCGGCCGCTACCGCGGGCTGATCCACATGGACCTCGGCCAGGGCACCGACGCCGAGGGCAAGCCGCTGCTGCAGGAAATGTTGCACCTGGAGTACGCCGACAAGGCCACGCTCTACGTGCCGGTGTCGCAGTTGCACCAGATCAGCCGCTATACCGGCGTCAGCGCCGACGAGGCGCCGCTGCACAAGCTGGGCTCCGGCCAGTGGGAAAAGGCCAAGCGCAAGGCCGCCGAGCAGGTGCGCGACTCGGCCGCCGAGCTGCTCAACATCTACGCCCGCCGCGCAGCGCGCGAGGGCCATGCCTTCCGCTATTCGCCGGCCGACTACGAGGTGTTCGCCAACGACTTCGGCTTCCAGGAAACCGCCGACCAGAAGGCGGCCATCCATGCCGTGGTGCAGGACATGATCTCGCCGCAGCCCATGGACCGCCTCGTGTGCGGCGACGTGGGCTTCGGCAAGACCGAGGTCGCGTTGCGCGCCGCGTTCATCGCCGTCACCGGCGGCAAGCAGGTCGCGTTTCTCGCGCCCACCACGCTGCTGGCCGAGCAGCACTACCAGACGCTGGTCGACCGCTTCGCCAAGTGGCCGGTCAAGGTTGCGGAAATGAGCCGCTTCCGTTCGGCCAAGGAAATCACCGCCGCCGCCAAGGGGCTGGCCGAGGGCCAGGTCGACATCGTGGTCGGCACGCACAAGCTGCTGTCGCAATCGGTCAAGTTCAAGAACCTGGGCCTGCTCATCATCGACGAGGAGCACCGTTTCGGCGTGCGCCACAAGGAGGCGATGAAGGCGATGCGCGCCGAGGTCGACGTGCTCACACTCACCGCCACGCCCATTCCGCGCACGCTGGGCATGGCGCTCGAAGGCCTGCGCGATCTGAGCGTGATCGCCACCGCGCCGCAGCGGCGCCTGGCCATCAAGACCTTCGTGCGCAACGAAGGCACCGGCGTGATCCGCGAGGCCGTGCTGCGCGAGTTGAAGCGCGGCGGGCAGGTGTACTTCCTGCACAACGAGGTCGAGACCATCGAGAACCGCCGCCAGAAGCTCGAGGAGATATTGCCCGAGGCGCGCATCGCCGTGGCCCACGGCCAGATGCCCGAGCGCGAGCTGGAGCGCGTCATGCGCGACTTCGTGGCGCAGCGCTACAACATGCTGCTGTGCTCGACCATCATCGAGACCGGCATCGACGTGCCGACGGCCAACACCATCGTGATGAGCCGCGCCGACAAGTTCGGCCTCGCGCAGCTGCACCAGCTGCGCGGCCGCGTCGGACGCTCCCACCACCAGGCCTATGCCTACCTCATGGTGCCGGACACCGAAGGCCTCACCAAGCAGGCGGCCCAGCGCCTGGATGCCATCCAGCAGATGGAAGAGCTGGGCTCGGGCTTCTACCTCGCGATGCACGACCTGGAAATCCGCGGCACCGGCGAGGTGCTCGGCGAGAACCAGAGCGGCAACATGATGGAGATCGGCTTCCAGCTCTACAACGAGATGCTCAGCGAGGCTGTGCGTTCGCTCAAGGCCGGGCAGGAGCCCGACCTGCTGGCGCCGCTGTCGGTCACCACCGAGATCAACCTGCACGCCCCCGCCCTGCTGCCCGACGACTACTGCGGCGACGTGCACCTGCGCCTGTCGTTCTACAAGAAACTGGCCACCGCGAAGACGCCCGACCAGATCGACACGCTGCTCGAGGAAATCGTCGACCGCTTCGGCAAGCTGCCGCCGCAGGCGCAGACGCTGATCGACACGCACCGCCTGCGCGTGCTGGCGCGGCCCTACGGCGTGATCAAGGTCGATGCCGCGCCCGGCATCATCAACATCACCTTCAGGAAGGACGCGCCGGTCGACGGCATGGCCATCATCCAGCTGGTGCAGAAGAACAAGCACATCAAGCTCGCTGGCAACGAGAAGCTCCGCATCGAGCGCGAACTCAAGGAGCCGAAGGAGCGTGCCCAGATGGTGCGCGACGTGTTGCGCAGCCTCGGACAACCCCTCGTCAAGGAAACCTCCCCCGCATGAGCGCCACAGAAATTTCGCCCGGTCTCGTCCTGCAGCGCGTGAAGCCGCCGCTGAAGCTCGCCGATTTCAAGCTGATCGCGTTCGACATGGACTCGACGCTCATCAACATCGAGTGCATCGACGAGATCGCCGACGCCGTCGGCAAGAAGGCCGAGGTGGCGGCCATCACCGAGGCCACGATGCGCGGCGAGATCAAGGACTTCAAGGAAAGCCTGCGCCGCCGCGTGGCGCTGCTCCAGGGCGTTCCGGTCGAGGCCCTGCAGCAGGTGTACGACGAACGGCTCAAGCTCAACCCCGGTGCGGCCGAACTGGTCGCTGCCTGCAAGGCGGCGGGCCTCAAGGTGCTGCTGGTGTCGGGCGGATTCACCTTCTTCGCGAACCGCGTGAAGGAGCGCCTGGGCATCGACTTCGCGCGCTCCAACCTGCTCGACGAGGCCGGCGGCAAGCTCACCGGCGAGGTCGTCACCCAGACCTGGGGCGACATCTGCGACGGCGCCGAGAAGCGCCGCACGCTGCTCGAGGTGGCCTCGCTCATGGGCATCTCGCCGCAGGAGACCATCGCCGTCGGCGACGGCGCCAACGACCTGCCGATGATGGGCGAAGCAGGCCTCTCGGTGGCCTATCACGCCAAACCGAAGGTGCGCGAACAGGCCATGGTGGCCATCAACGAAGGCGGGCTCGACCGCGTGCTGGAGATCCTGAAATGACCGATGCCGCAGGCGATGCCCCTTCCCTTCTTTACCGCGCCGATGCGCTCGTCGCCTATGCCGATGCGCTGCTGCAGAAGGCCGGGCTCGCTGCGCCGAAGGCCGCGGCGGTCGCCCGCACGCTGGTCGAGGGCGATCTGCTGGGCCACGACACCCACGGCCTCGCGCTGCTGGCCGGGTACGTGAAGGAACTGGAGTCGGGCGGCATGGCGCATGACGGCGCCCCCGAGGTGCTGTCCGACCGCCCTGCAGCGGTGCTGTGGGACGGCAGGCGCCTGCCCGGCCCGTGGCTCATGGAACAGGGCATGGACCTGCTGGTGCCGCGCGCGCGCGAACTGGGCACTGCGTCGCTCGTGATTCGCCGCAGCCACCACATCGCCTGCCTCGCGGTCTACATGCTGCGCGCGCTGCAGGAAGACATGCTCATGCTGCTGGCCTGCTCCGATCCGAACACCGCGAGCGTCGCGCCCTTCGGCGGCACGCAGGCGGTGTTCACGCCCAATCCGCTGGCCATGGGGTTCCCGCTCTCGCAGGGTGGCGTGATGGTCGACATCTCGGCCTCCATCACCACCAACGGCATGAGCAACCGCAAGCGCGCCGCCGGCGAGACCTTCGCCGAAGAGTGGCTGATCGACGCCACCGGCAAGCCCTCGAACAATCCGCAGGTGCTGTTCGACCAGCCGCCCGGCACGCTGCTGCCGGTGGGCGGCCTGAGCCACGGCCACAAGGGCTACGGCATGGCACTGCTGGTCGAAACCCTCACCGCCGGCCTGGCGGGCCACGGCCGGGCCGATGCGCCAGAAGGCTGGGGCGCCACCGTGCACGTCACGCTGCACGACCTGAACGCCTTCGGCGGCAAGGACGCCTTCCTGCGCCAGATGGACCACGTGGCGGCGCAGTGCCGTGGCAACGTGCCCATCGACCCGGGCAAGCCTGTGCGGCTGCCGGGCGAAGGCGGATTGAAGCGTCGGGAAGCGCAGTCGAGTAACGGGGTGCGGCTGCACCCGTCGATCGCGCGTTCGCTGCAGGACGCAGAGCAGCGGCATGGCCTGCGGCTGGCGCAGGCGCTGGCCTGACGAAGGTCAGTTTTCTTCGGCGTCGCCCGACGCGCCGCGGGGAGCGGCTTCACCTGCCGGGCGCGGCTGGCGCTTGGCGGGCCTGGCAAGGATCTCGATGTAGAACTGCTTGCCGCCCTCTTTCACGACGCCGTCGATGAGGCCGGTGATGGCCGAGAGGTGAATGACTTCCGCGCTGTCTTCGGCGGCGCCGAACCTGCAGTCGAAGTCCCAGAAGTCCGCGCCTTCGGGCAGTTCGCGGCGGCGTTCGCGCTTGATGTACTTGCGGATCTCGTGCTTGATGGCTTCGAGGAGACGGTCGGGGTGCTTGCCCTCGACCTGAAGCTGAAAGGTTTTTCTCATGGGTGATCGTAACGCCCTCATTGCGCCGCTGTGTACAGTCGGCGCATTCAACGGACAACAGGTGAAGACATGGCGCGCGCGAACGACTGGGCAAGCAAGGTGATGGCATTGGTCAACGGAGGCAACGCGGCGGCCGCCATCGCGCAGATCAAGGTCGCGCCCTCGGTCAAGGACCTGAAGGCGCTGCAGACCATCATGACGCTCTCGAAGATGAAAGGCCGCTATCCCAACGTGGATGCGGCCATTTCCGACAACCTCGACCTGCTCGCAGCCCCGCGGCTGCACCGCTCGCCCTGACCTGAAGCGTCAGAGCGCCTGGCCCAGGCGCTTCACGCCCTCTTCGATCTTCGCCACGTCGGCGGTGGCGAAGCTCAGGCGCAGCGTGGCCACGTCGGGGTTCTCCGCATAGAACGGCGCGCCGGGCACGAAGGCCACGAGCTTCTCGATGGCGCGCTTCGCCAGTTCGTTGGCGTCGGCCAGCTTGCCGTTGGCACCCGTCAGGCGCGCCCAGAAGAACAGGCCGCCGTTGGGCTGGGTGAAGCTCACCGCGTCGCCCAGTTCGCGCTTGAGCGCGTCGCCCATGGCCCGGGCGCGCTGGCCGTACACCTCGCGCACGTGCGCCAGCGTGGCCGGCATGCGGCCGCTCTTGAGGTATTGCGCGGCGGTGGCCTGCGAGAAGGTGCTGGTGTGCGCGTCGCTGAACTGCTTGCACATGGTGGCCTTGGCCAGCAGTTCGGGCGGGGCGATCATCCAGCCGATGCGCAGGCCGGGGCTGAGCACCTTGCTCAGGCTGCCGCAGTGCGCGATGAGTTCGCGGCTGCCGGGCACGTCCTTGCTCAGGGACATGATCGACGGCGGCGGCGCTTCGCCGAAGTACAGGTCGCCGTACGGGTCGTCCTCCACGATCAGCGTCTGGTACTTCACAGCCAGTTCCAGCACCTTCTTGCGACGCTCAAGGCTCAGCATGGCGCCGCTGGGATTGCCGAAGGTGGGAATCAGGTAGACGAACTTGGGCTTGTGCTCGGCGATGAGCTTCTCGAGCTCGTCGGTCTTCACGCCGTTGGCGTCGATGGGCGCGCTGATGAGCTGCGCGCCGTACAGGCGGAAGCACTGGATGGTTGCCAGGAAGGTCGGGCCCTCGACGATCACCTTGTCGCCGGGCGAGATCATGGTCTTGCCGAGCAGGTCGAGCGCCTGCTGGCTGCCGGTGGTGACGATCAGGCCGCTGGGGTCGACCTCGACGCCCTTGGTCTTCATGAAGGCCGAGAGCTGCGTGCGCAGCGGCTCGTAGCCTTCGGTGGCGCCGTACTGCAGCGCACCGCCTGCCTCTTCGCCCAGCGCCTTCTGGCTCGCTTCCTTGAGGCCCTCGACGTCGAACATCGCGCTGTCGGGAAAGCCGCCAGCAAAGCTGATGATGCCGGGCTTGCCCAGCAGCTTGAAGAGTTCGCGGATGGCGGAGGTTTCGACGTTGTCGAGGCGGGAGGCGAATTGCATGATGTGGCTCTCTCTTTCTGGGCCGCCATTGTCGCGAAAGCGGCGGGCAGGAAAGCTGCGTGGGCTTATTGTCTTTCGACGATATATTGCGCATACCGTTGCAAGGCGGTTTTTGTGGTCGACGCGAGGAGGTTCATGCGATGAACATCGATATCGATTCGGCGGCAGAGCTCTCGGCCCACCTCAAGGCCCTGCGCAAGACGCATCACCTGACGCAGGCCCAACTGGGGCTGCGACTGGGCGTCAAGCAGACCCGGATGGCGGACATCGAGAAGAACCCGGGCGTGGTGAGCGTGGCGCAGTTGCTCGAGGTGCTGCATGCCCTCGATGCCAGGCTGCTGCTCGCGACACCCACGGAACCGCGCCTGGCGCCCTCTGCGCCGGCGGACACCAGACCACACCGACGAGAACCCGGAGGCTCCGGCCCCGCCCCATGAAAAAAGAAAACATCCCCCTCTTCTTCGCCACGCTGCAGGCGGCCAACCCGGAGCCGAAGACCGAGCTCGAATACGGCACGCCCTTCGAACTGCTGGCCGCGGTGCTGCTCTCGGCACAGGCCACCGACGTGGGCGTGAACAAGGCCACGCGCAGGCTGTTTCCGGTGGCGAACACGCCGCAGGCCATCCTCGACCTGGGCGTGGAGGGGCTGGAGGAATACATCAAGACGATCGGCCTGTACCGCAGCAAGGCAAAGCACCTGATCGAGGCCTGCCGCATGCTGGTGGAGCTGCACGGCGGCGAGGTGCCGCGCAGCCGCGCCGAGCTCGAGGCGCTGCCCGGCGTCGGTCGAAAGACGGCGAACGTGGTGCTGAACGTGGCGTTCGGCGAGGCGACGATCGCGGTCGACACGCACATCTTCCGCGTGGGCAACCGCACCGGCCTGGCGCCGGGCAAGACGCCGCTCGAGGTGGAACTGAAGCTCGAGAAGCGTGTTCCGAAGGAATACCGCCTGCACGCGCACCACTGGCTGATCCTGCACGGGCGCTACATCTGCGTGGCCCGCAAGCCGCGATGCTGGGAATGCGCGGTGCACACTTTCTGCAGCTACAAGCCCAAGACGCCCGCACCCAAGGCCGCATGACATCCGAAGAATGACGACACAGACGAAGCACAGCCTCTCCACCGCCGCAGCCCTGCTGTTCGCGGCCACGTTCGCGGCGACCCCCGCTGCGGCATGGGCGCAGCCCGCCGGCGGCCTCGCGCCCGACGCCATGGCGCTCTATGGCGGGCGCTGGTCGACCGCGTGCGGCGACGCCGGCGCACCCACGCTGCAGGTGCGCCAGGACGCCCTGATCGCCGAGAGCGGCAAGCGCCGCGTGGTCGGCCGCGCGCCGCAGACCGCCTACAGCTTCTTCGGCAACAGCCCGCCGCCCGCCGGATTCGACGTGGCGCTGATGAGCGAGGTCGGCAAGGCCGGCGCCATGACCTTCCTCGTCTACCGCGACGCGCGCGGCCAGTCGGTCACGCTCGACGCCGACAAGCCGGTCGCCGGCCAGCTCGGTCCCGACATGATGAAACTGCGCTACTGGCGCTGCGACGGTGCCGCGCGTGCGGCGCCGCCGTCCGGCGAAGTCCAGCCCGCCGCCAGGGCGCCGGCGCCGCCCACCGGCAGCCGCCGCGCTCGCGCAGGGCCCGGCCATGCAGAAGGCGTGGCTCAAGGCGCTGGGCCCGCGCGAGACCGACCGCTGGCTGGTGCGCCGCGAGGGCCCGGCGCCCGAGCCGCAATGGGTCACGGTGGACGGCACCCGCTACCTGCTGCACGCCTTCTGCAAGCCGCACGACTGCCACGACAACAACGCCATCGCGCTCTACGACCAGGGCTCCGGCGGCATCTACGGGCTGGTGCAGCGCGACGGGCGCAACAAGCTGGTCGGCGCGCCGCCGCCCGCGCTGGCGCCGCAGCTCGAAAGGCTCTGGCGCGAGCAGTGGCGCCAGAAGAACTGAGCCGGGCCGGACCCGGTTGAATCGGCACCGGCCGGGCCGCGCGCCCCGATCAGCGCAGCTTGAACATGCTGACCGCATGCACCAGGCCCGCGGCCTGGTCGTTCATCGACTGCGCCGCAGCCGAGGCCTCCTCCACCAGCGCCGCGTTCTGCTGCGTGGTGCGGTCCATCTGCTTGATGGCGTCGTTCACCTGCTCGATGCCGGCCGACTGCTCCTGGCTCGCCGCGGTGATCTCGGCCATGATGTCCGTCACGCGCCGCACGCTGCCCACGATCTCCTCCATGGTCTTGCCGGCCTCGTTGACCAGTGCGCTGCCCGCATCCACCTCGCCCACGGAGTCGCCGATCAGCGTCTTGATCTCCTTGGCGGCCGCCGCCGAGCGCTGCGCCAGGCTGCGCACCTCCGAGGCGACCACGGCAAAGCCGCGCCCCTGCTCGCCGGCGCGCGCAGCCTCCACCGCCGCGTTCAGCGCCAGGATGTTGGTCTGGAACGAGATACCGTCGATCACGCTGATGATCTCCACCACTTTCTTCGACGACGCGTTGATCGACGCCATCTTCTCCACCACCTGCTCGACCACCTCGCCGCCGCGCGACGCCACGAGCGAGGCCGAGCCGGCCAGCTGGTTGGCCAGCCGCGCGTTGTCGGCGTTCTGCTTCACGGTCGATGTCAGCTCCTGCATCGACGCGGCGGTCTGCTCGAGCGAGCTGGCCTGCTCCTCGGTGCGCGACGACAGGTCGCGGTTGCCCGAAGCGATCTGCCCCGATGCGGTGGCGATCGAGTCGGTGCCGGCGCGCACCTGCCCGACCACCTTGGCGAGCTCGTCGTTCATGGAGCGCAGCGCGCCCATCAGCATGCCCGCTTCCGACGTGTCGGTCACCTCGATGCGCGCCGTCAGGTCGCCCGAGGCCACCTGCTGGGCCACGCTCACCGCCTGGCCGAGCGGCCGGGTGATCGAGCGCGTCATGCGGAAGGCCAGCAGCAGCCCGCCGACCAGCGAGGCGCCGCTGATCGCCAGCATCAGCCAGCGGGCGCTCTGGTAGGTCGCCTGCGCCGAGGCGGCGCTTTCGTCGGCGCTCTTCTTCAGCAGCTCCTGGAAGCCGGAGACATGCGCCAGCACCTGGTTGAGCAGCGGCATGCATTCCTGCGTCAGCATCTTGATGGCGGCGTCGGTCTGCTGGCCGGTGGCCAGCGTCAGCACCTTCTGGGCGATGGGCAGGTACTGCGCCTCGAGCGTGCGCAGCTTCTCGAACATGCGGCGCTCCTCGTCGCTGGCGAACACGGGGTTGGCGATGATCGTTCCCAGGCTCGCCATGCCGGTGTCGATCTCCTGCTGCGAGCGCGTCACCAGGTCGACGTCGCCCTTCTGCGCCGCCCGGTCCGCCACCAGCGCCAGGTTGCGCGCCGCGATCGCCCGCTTGCCGATGGCCGACTGCACGTTGTTCAGCAGGTCGAGCTTGCGCGCGCCGACCTCGGTCGCAAAGGCGATGCGGTCCGACAGATTCGTCATCTGGTGCAGCCCGATGCCGGTAATGACCAGTTGCAACAGCAGCAACAAGGCAAAACCCAATCCCAGGCGTGCACCGATTTTGAGATTCGACAGATCGAACATGTGGGGAGCTCCATGATGGTTTCATCCGTCATCGGCGCGGGTTCCTTGCGCCACCCCACCCTCGAAGGGCGGGGTAGGCAAACCCTGAGAATTGCAATTTTTGGCCACCTGTATGAATGAGAATTCAGGACAGATGCAACCCGACTTTCTCCCTGGTGCGCCCGCGTTGCGCACACGCAGCCGGCGCCTGCTGGTCCGCCAAGCCCTTCTCGACCGGCTTGCCGGCCCGGAGCCGGGTCAGCGCCGGTGCATCGTCCTGCGTGCGCCCCCGGGCTTCGGCAAGACTTCGCTGCTGCTGACCTGGCAGCGCCAGCTGGTGGCGGCGGAAATCGACATCGCCTGGGTACGGCTGGCCGACATCGAGGGGGGCGACCTGCAGTTCATGGCCGCCCTCATGGCCGCGCTGGCCGGCATCGACTCCGCCATCCCCCGCGCCGCGGTGGTGCATGCGCGGCCCGACGCCGACGCCATTGAGCGCCTGGTCATTGCGCTGGTGCGCGGCGTCGCCGCCCACGGCCGCCGGATCGTGCTGATCGTGGACGACGCCCACCGCGCCGAGAGCGGCAACGTGCTGAACGCGCTGCAGCTGCTCGTCGAATACGCGCCTTCCAACCTCCTGTGCGTATTCGCCGGGCGCGACCACCTGCCGGTGACCATGGCGCACGCGCCGGTGTCGAAGTCGGTGCTCGAGCTGCGCAACGAAGACCTGCGCTTCACCCTGGCGGAGTCGCTCGACTACTTGCGCATGCGGCTGCCCTGCATCGACGAGCGCGCGGCCGCCGCGATCCACCTGCTCACCGAGGGCTGGCCCGCCCTGCTGCGGCTGGCCGGCGCAGAGGTGCGACGCCGGCGCGGCACGCCGTCGCCGCTTCTCCACGGGCGGCCCGACCCCGAGCCCTTTGCCGCGTACTTCCGCGCCCATGTGTTTCCGCGGCTGTCGGTGACGCAGCGGCGCCTGCTCACCCTGTGCGCGGCCACCGCCCGGTTCAGCGCCGCCCTGTGCGCCGACCTCGCCGGCGAGGGCTACACCGCGCCGCTGTGCGCCGAGCTGCTGGAACCGATGGTGCGCGAAGGCCTGCTGACCGCGTTGCCGCACCGGATGGCCGGCGAGCGCTGGTGGCAGCTGCACCCGCTGGCGCGCGCCGTGCTGCTGCTCGACTTCGGCGCCTGGCCCGAGGCGGAGCAGCGCAAGGTCCATGTGTCGGCCTGGCAGTCGCTCACGCTGCGCGGCATGCACCACGAGGACGTGCGGCACGCGCTGGCGGCCGGCGACACCGACGCGGCCGGCCGGCTGGCCGAGCGCGGCGCCCTGACGCTGTTCCTGCAGGGCCGCATGAGCGAAGTGATCTCGCTGGTGCGCCAGCTCGACCCCGCCACGCTGTGCACCAACCCGAACCTCCGTCTCTGGATGGGCTGGGTCGAGCTGGCCGAATACCGGCTCGACGACTGCGCCGGCACGGTGGCGCGTCTGCGTGCGGAGGCCTCCCGCCTCGAGCCGGCCATGCGCTACCGGCTCACCCTGCTCGACTGCCTGCTCGCCATCCGCAGCGACGACAACGACGCCGTCTCGCGGCTGCTGCCCGAATTGCTCGAGGCACCGCCGGAGGCCGACGACTTCGCGCTGGCCGGACGCCGCAACGTGCTCAGCTGGCTCTACCTGCACCGCGGCGAGTTCGACGAGGCGCGCCGCATCCAGCGCGACGAGCCGCCGCCCATGATCGGCGGCGAGCCGATCGTCGGCACCCTCTTCGGTGCGCTGGTGGGCCAGTGCCTGATCGGGCTGTCGTATGCGGTCGAGGGCCACATGCAACGGGCCGAGCGCATCTACCGCAACGTGCTGCGCGAGGCGCACGAGCGCGGCGCACGCTGCGCCGAGGCGGCCCGTCTCACCGCGCAGCTGCTGGTCGAGGTGCTGTACGAGCAGCACGGCCCGATCGTCGCGGCGCGCTTCATCCAGGACCAGCTGGGCACGCACGACGGGCTCATTCCCGACACCACGCTGCGCATGATCATCGTGTCGAACCGCGCGCAGCAGGCCGCCGGCAGGCTGCGCGAGGCGCTGGCCCATCTCGGGCAGGCGGCCGGATTCCTGCAGCGCTACCGGATGGACCGGGCGCTGGCCTGCGTGCTGTTCGAGCGCCTGCGCGTCGAGCTCGCCTGCAACGACGTCGACGCGGCGCGTGCGTCGTTCCAGGAACTGGACGCCCTGCACGCCCGCCACCCGGACGAAGACCCGCGCACCCTGCGCCAGATCGGCGACGTTCTGGCGCGCGCGCGCATCGTGCTGGCAGTGCACGACGGCGAGCTGCCGTTTGCGCTGGCGAAGATCGAAGCCCTGCGCGAGCGCTACGAACAGCGCGGCCAGGTCAACCTCGTCGTCTCGCTGCTGCTGCACGCGGCCGAGGTGGAGCGCCGGCTCGGCCGTGGCGGCGCGTCGGCGGCGCGGGTGCGCGCGGCCCTGCGCCTGGGCCACCGGCTGGGCCTGATGCAGACCCTGCTGAGCGCGCACGACAACGCGCTGGCGCTCATCCGCACGGTGGCCACCGAGCCGCAGCTCGACCCGGTGCTGGTGTTCTACGCCGAACGCATCGAGGCGCTGGCCAGGTCGCTGCGCGACGAAACCGCCGCACCGCCCCCGACCACGCGCTTTCCGGAAGACCGCAGCGTGACCCGCCTGCTGACGCTGCGCGAGGCGGAGATCGCCGAGCTGCTGCTGCAGTCGCTGCCGAACAAGAAGATCGCGCTGACGCTCGGTCTCTCGCTCGACACCGTCAAGTGGCACCTGAAGAACATCTACCTGAAGCTCGACGCGCACGGCCGCGACGCCGTGGCCGAGCGCATGCGGCACGAGCTCGCACGCGACGGCCGCAAGTAGCGGCGCGGCTCAGCGCTCGAAGCTCAGCCAGCCGCCGAAAGCCAGCTCGCCGGCCGGCCAGTCGGCCGCCGCCTCGGCGCAGCGCACACCGCGCTGCAGCAGCGTCACCGCGCGCAGCACGCCGGCATGGGTGACCCAGAGCGCATCGCCCTCGCCCGCCAGCCATTCGTCGTGCGCGCCGGCGACGCGCTGCATGAAGGCGCGCACGCTCTCGCCGTGCACGCCGGCGGGCGCATCGGCGAAATCGGCGGTCCAGGCGTCGAAATCGGCGCGCGCGATGGACGACCAGGGCCGGCCCTCCCAGGCGCCGAAATCCATCTCGGCCAGGCGGGCATCGTGCTGCACCGTCAGGTCCGGACGCAGCGCCGCGATGGCATCGGCCAGCCCGGCGCAGCGCCGCAGCGGCGAGCTGCGCAGCACGATGCCGGCCGGCAGCAGCGGCGCGATGCCCCGGGCCGCCGCCAGCGTGGCGTCCGCATGCGCCGGCAGGTCGGTCGCGCCATAGCAAAGGCCCGGCTCGGCGATCACCGGCGCATGGCGCTGCAGCCAGAGCGTGCGGCGAGCGGGCTTCATGCACCCCACGCCAGCGCGAGGTAGATCGCGAGTTCGCAGACCTGCTGCGTCGCGCCGAGCCCGTCGCCGGTGAAGCCCTGCAGCCGGCGCAGGAAGAGCCGCGCCATCCAGCCCGCTGCGATCAGCGCCGCCAGCACGGCCGCCCCGACGTGCACCGCGTCGTGCGCGGCGAGCAGCAACGCGACGGCCGGCAGCGTCCACACCAGCGCGACGAGCAGCGCACCGCCGGTGATCGCATCCGCCAGCGGCTTCGCCTTGCTGGCGCCGCTGTCGCCCACGTAGGGCAGCCAGCGGATCAGGAACAGCGGCATCAGCCGCGACAGCACGTGCGCGCCGACGATGGCAACCGCCGCGCCCTGCAGCCCGCGCGCCGCGAGCGCGGCCAGCAGCGCGAACTTCAGGCCCAGCGCCAGCACCAGCGCCACCGCACCGAAGGCGCCGATGCGCGAGTCCTTCATGATCTCCAGCGCGCGGTCGCGCTGCGCCGAGCCCCCCAGCCCGTCGGCCACGTCGGCCAGTCCGTCTTCGTGGAAGGCACCGGTCATCATCACGGTGACCACGGTGCTGAGCACCGCGGCCACCAGCGCGCCCGCGACGCCGGGCAGGCCCATGCCGATGCCCGTGAACACCAGCGCCGCCACCGCGCCCACCAGCCAGCCGATGCCGGGCAGGTGCGCCGCGCTCGCGCGCAGCATCTGCGGGCTGAAGCCGACCCACGCCGCGAGCGGGCCGGTGACCGGCACCCGCGTGAAGAACTGCAGCGCGATCAGGAAATGGCGCACGCCGTTCATCCGGGTTCAGGCGTCCTTGCGCGACACGCCCGCGGCCTCGAAGCTGGCCATCTCGCGCAGGATGCGGCAGGCCGACTCGAGCAGCGGCCACGCCAGCGCGCCGCCCGAGCCCTCGCCCAGGCGCAGGTCGAGATTCAGCAGCGGGTCGAGCCCCAGCCGCTCCAGCAGCAGCTGGTGGCCCGGCTCGGCCGAGCAGTGCGCCGCCACGCAGCGCTGCGTCACGTGCGGCTGCAGCGCCTGCGCCACCAGCACCGCCGAGCTGGCGATGAAGCCGTCGGCCACGATCACGCGGCGCTCCTCGGCCGCCTGCAGCACCGCGCCGACCAGCGTGGCGATCTCGAAGCCCCCGAAGGCCGCGAGCGCGTCCAGCGGCGCGCTGGCCGAGGCGTGCAGCGCGAGCACCTGGCGCAGCACCTCGCGCTTGCGCGCGAGCCCGGCGGCATCGAGCCCCGTGCCCACGCCGGTGCAGTCGTCGATGCGCAGCCCGGCCAGGCGCGACAGCAGCAGCGCGGCCGACGAGCTGTTGCCGATGCCCATTTCGCCCAGCAGCAGCGCGTTGCCCGGCAGCGCGCGCACCACGTCGCGGCCGTTGGCGATGGCCTGCGCGCACTGCGCGGGCGTCATGGCCGGGCCTTGCGATGCGTCGGCCGTGCCTTCGGCAATGCGGCGGGACACCAGCCCCGGGCGCGCCTGGAAGTCGCGCCGCACGCCGCAGTCGACCACGGTGAGCGACAGGCCGTGCTGGCGCGCCAGCACGCTCACCGCCGCGCCGCCGGACAGGAAGTTGTCGACCATCTGCCAGGTCACGTCGCTCGGATACGCCGAGACGCCGCGCGCCGCCAGCCCATGGTCGCCCGCACACACCAGCATTTGCGGCGCTTCGAGCACCGGGTTCTCCGTGCCCAGGATGGCGCCGATGCGCAATGCCAGCGCCTCGAGCCGGCCGAGCGCGCCGAGCGGCTTGGTCTTGTTGTCGAGCTTGTCCTGCAGGCGCGCGGCCAGCGCGGCGTCGGTGATGTCGATCAGCTCGGAAATGTTCGGGTTCGGATCGGTCATGCAATCAGTCCGGCGAGCACGCCGGCGTCGAAGTGGGTGTCGATGAAGTCGGCCAGGCCGTCGAAGGTGGCGTCGAGCGTGGGCGCCGAGGCGCCGAACAGCGCGTGCAGCGCGCCCGCGTCCTCGAACAGGCCATGCATGTAGATGCCGAGCACGTTGCCGCGCGCGTTCTGCCAGGCCAGTCCTTCGGGCATGACGGCCTGGCCGTCCTGCGCCATCTGCGGATGGGCTGCCGTCTGGCCGTGGTGGATCTCGTAGCCGGCCACGGGCACATGCGAAAGCGCTCCCCAGGCACCGGCGAGTTCGCCGAAGGTCGCGGCGCGATGGCGCACGGTCTTCTCGCGCGCGAACACCGTCACCAGCGGCAGCAGGCCCAGGCCGGGCGCGTTGCCGTCGATGCCGTGCGGATCGACCAGCGCCTCGCCCAGCATCTGCAATCCGCCGCAGATGCCCAGCACCGCACCGCCGCGCCCGGCGTGCGCGGCCACCGCGCGATCCAGCCCCTGCGCGCGCAGCCAGGCCAGGTCTCCGCTGGTGTGCTTGGAGCCGGGCAGCACGATCCAGTCGGCCGCCGCCACGTCGGCCGGCGTGCGCGCCCAGACCAGCCGCACGCCCGGCACGTTCTTCAGCGCCTGGAATTCGTCGAGGTTGCTGATGCGCGGGTAGGCCACCACGGCCACGGTGCGGGTCACGGTGCCGCTGGAACGGCTGCGGTCGTCGAACACGCCGTCTTCCTCGGGCAGGCCGTGCTGCCACCACATCGGGAGCGTGGCCACGGTAGGCACGCCGGTCAGTTCCTGCAGCTGTTGCGGTGCGGGGGCGAGCAAGGTCGCGTCGCCGCGGAACTTGTTGAGCACGAAACCGCGCAGCAGCGCGCGGTCGGCCTCGGGCAACAGCGCCCAGGTGCCGTACAGGTGGGCGAAGGCGCCGCCGCGGTCGATGTCGGTGGCCAGCAGGCAGCGTGCCTGGGCATGGCGCGCGATCCGCATGTTGACGATGTCGCTGGCCATCAGGTTGATCTCGGCCGGCGAGCCGGCGCCCTCGATGACGACCACGTCGTTCTCGGCGATCAGTTCGTCCAACGCCTGGGCGATCTGCGGCCACACGCGTTCGCTGCGCCCGCGCCACGGCAGGGCCGAGAGTGCCTCGCTCACCTGCCCCATCAGCACCACCTGGCTGTGGGTGTCGCGCTCGGGCTTGAGCAGCAACGGGTTCATGCGCACCTCGGGCACAGCATGGGCGGCCAGCGCCTGGAAATACTGGGCGCTGCCGATTTCGCCGCCGTCCACCACGCGCGCGTTGTTGCTCATGTTCTGCGCCTTGAAAGGCGCCACCTTCAGGCCGCGCCGCGCATACCAGCGGCACAGCGCCGTGGCGAGCCAGCTCTTGCCAGCCCCGCTGGTGGTGCCCAGGACCATGACGGCCCGCGCCGGTCCGCTGTTCGCCCTTGCTCTTGCCTTCGCCGTTGAACTCATCGGCGGATTGTCGTTGAGGCCCGCCGGCACCCCACGAAATGCGACATCTTTCACACCTTGAGCCTTGCAATGCTCTCCGACGAAACCAAAAGTACCTTTTTTTGCGTACATACGGCTTCAACAACGCATAGCAACCAGGGACCCATGCCAGCCTTGAACGATTTGGCACTCGCCATCGAAGAACGTGAACCCGGACAGTTCTACTGGACGCTGCTCGAAGCCCACCACGGCGGCGAGTCGTCCGAAACGCTCGATTACCGCGTCTACCGCGTGGCCGACCGCCCGCAGACCAGCTATTCCAACGCGCTCGCCATGGGCGTGGCCGAACTGCAAAAAATAAGCGCCGCCACAGGCCCAGCCAGTCAAGGCTGAATCCGTGGCGGCGCAAAGGCCGCCTCTGCGGCTTTCAGGGGTTCAATCTTTCCTGCGGTCCTCCGCGTGACCGGTGGGCGGTGCGCTCAGCGCGCCGCCACCGTCTGCGCTCCAGCCGCCGCCACCGGCGCCGGGACGTCCCAGCCCCCGCCGATCGCGCGGATCAGGCCCACCGCCGCCTGGTACTGCGCGGACTTCACCTGCAGCGCCTGGCGCCGGTTGCGCAGCTCGCTGCGGCGGGCGTCCAGCAGGTCGAGCTGGCTGATGTAGCCGTTGCGATAGCGCGTGTCCGACAGGCTGGTGGCGCGCTGGGCGGAGGTGACGGCCTGCGCCTGCACCACCGATTGCTCCTGCAGGATGCGGATCGCGGCCAGCTGGTCCTCGACCTCCTGGAACGCGGTCAGCACCTGCGTGCGGTAGCTCGCCAGCGCACCGTCGAGCTGCGCATTGGCGCCCTGCACGCCCGCCTCGCGGCGGCCGCCGTCGAAGATCGGCAGCGAAAGCAGCGCGCCCACGCCCCATGAGCGGGCCGACCACTTGAAGAGGTCGCCGATCTCGGGCGAGGCATAGCCGGCTGCGCCGGTCAGCGAGATGTCCGGGAACCACGCGGCCTGCGCCACGCCCACGCGGGCCTGCGCGGCCAGCACCGCGCTCTGCGCGGCCGACACGTCGGGCCGGCGCGTCAGCACCGTGGCGGGCACGCCGGGCGGAATGGAGGGCAGCGCGGTCGACCACTCTGCCGTGCCCAGCGCGAAGCTGGAGGCCGAATCGCCCACCAGCACGGCCAGCGCGTGTTCCACCTGGGCGCGCTGGCGGTCGAGCGCGAGCGCGTCCGACTCGGTCGACGACACCTCGGTCTGCACGCGCGCCACGTCGAGCTCTGCGATGTCGCCGGCCTGCTCGCGGCGCTGCGACAGGCGCAGCGTGTCGCGGTAGGCCTCGACCTGCTCGCGCACCAGGGCGCGTTCGGCGTCGAGCGCGCGCAGCTGCAGGTAGGTCTGCGCCACCTCGGCCTGCACCGCCAGGCGCGTGCTCTGCAGCAACGCCTCGCGGCCGGCCGCGTCCAGCCTGGCCGCGTTGCTCGCACCCGAAAGCCGGCCGAACAGGTCGACTTCGTACGAGAAGGTGGCGCCGATGTTGGTCATCGTGGCCGGGCGGGTGCTGGCCGTGGCCTTGTCCAGCCCGGCGCCGCGGTTGGCGCCTGCACCCAGGCCGATCTGCGGCAGGCGGTCGGCATTGGCGCTGCGCGCCAGCGCGCGGGCCTCCGCCAGTCGCGCCGCGGCGGCCTGGATGTTGTTGTTGTTCACGTCGGCCTTCTCGACCAGCACGTTGAGCGCCGGGTCGTTGAACGCCAGCCACCAGGCGCCGCGCGCCTGCGCCTCGGAAGGCGCGGCCCGCGTGAAGCCGGCCGGCGGCGTGGCGCCCTGCGCGTCCTTGCCCTGCTCCTTGAACTGCGCGGTGGTCGTGATCTCGGGCAGGCCCGACGGCACGGTGGCACAGCCGGCCAGCACCAGGGCGGCCATCAGCGGCAGCAATGCGTTGCGAACGGGCTTCACCAGGGGTTGTACTGAGAATTTCATGATCAGCTTTCTTCTCGATCAGTCATGCGAACCGTGCGAAGGACGCGGCGAGGCAGGCACCGGATGCAGGCCACCGCCCGAACCGCCGCTCGACGGTGCGGCGGGATGCCCGGCCGACACGAAGTCCTCGCCGTGCGGCACTTCGCCATGCAGCTTGAGCGGCTTGTTGCCCGCGAGGCGGCGCATCAGCACGTAGAACACCGGCGTCAGGAACAGGCCGAAGGCCGTCACGCCGATCATCCCGGCGAACACCGCCACGCCCATGGCCTTGCGCATCTCCGAGCCCGCGCCGGTCGACAGCACCAGGGGCAGCACGCCCATGACGAAGGCCAGCGAGGTCATGAGAATCGGGCGCAGGCGCAGCCGGCTGGCTTCGATGGCGGCCTGGATCGGCGTTCGTCCGGCGAACTCGAGCTCCCGTGCGAACTCCACGATCAGGATCGCGTTCTTCGCACTCAACCCCACCAGCACGATCAGCCCGATCTGCGTGAAGACGTTGTTGTCGCCCCCGAGATCCACACGCCGGTCATGGCGGCCAGGATGCCCATGGGCACGATCAAAATGATCGCGATCGGCAGCGTCAGGCTCTCGTACTGCGCGGCCAGCACCAGGAACACCAGCAGGATGGCCAGCGGGAACACCAGGAAGGCGGAGTTGCCGGCCAGGATTTCCTGGTAGGTCAGCTCGGTCCACTCGAAGCTCACGCCCTTGGGCAGCGTCTCGGCCGCGATCTTGACGATCGCGTCCTGCGCCTGGCCCGAGGAATAGCCCGGCGCCGGACCGCCGTTGATGTCGGCGGCCAGGTAGCCGTTGTAGCGCATGGCGCGTTCGGGGCCGAAGGTCGAGTTCACCTTCATCAGCGCGGCCAGCGGCACCATCTCGCCCGAGGTCGAGCGCACCTTCAGCAGGCCCACGTCCTCGGCACGGGCGCGGTAAGGCGCATCGGCCTGGACGCGCACGGAGTACGTGCGGCCGAACTTGTTGAAGTCGTTCGCATACAGGCTACCGAGGTAGATCTGCATGGTGTCGAAGATGTCCGTCACCGGCACGCCGAGCTGGCGGGCCTTGGTGCGGTCGATGTCGGCGTACAGCTGCGGCACGTTGACCTGCCAGCTCGTGAACATGCCGGCCAGCTCTGGCGCCTGCTGTGCCTTGGCCATGAAGGCCTTCACCGCCGCGTCCATCTGGTCGTAGCCGACCGAGGCGCGGTCTTCCAGCTGCAGCTTGAAGCCGCCCGTGGTGCCCAGGCCCGCCACCGGCGGCGGCGGGAACATCACGATGAAGGCGTCCTGGATGCTCGAGAACGCGCCGTTCAGCTGGCCCGCCACCGCACCACCGCTCTGGTCGGCGCGCTTGCGCTGGTCGAAGGGCTTGAGCGTGGCGAACACGATGCCCGAGTTGGAGCTGTTGGTGAAGCCGTTGATCGACAGGCCCGGGAACGCGATGGCGTCTTCCACGTTCGGGTTCTTCTTCATGATCTCGCCCATGCGCTGGATCACTTCGTCGGTGCGGTCGAGCGTGGCGCCGTCGGGCAGCTGGGCAAAGCCGATGAGGTATTGCTTGTCCTGCGCCGGCACGAAGCCGCCGGGCACCGCCTTGAACAGGCCGAAGGTCACGGCGATGAGCGCCACGTAGATCGCCAGCATCAGCGTCTTGCGCGAGATCACGCTCTTCACGCCGCCGCTGTAGGCCTCCGAGCCGCGATGGAACATCTTGTTGAAGCCGCGGAACAGCCAGCCGAACGCACGGTCCATGCCGCGCGTCAGCGCGTCCTTGGGCTGGTCGTGGCCGCGCAGCAGCAAGGCGGCGAGCGCGGGCGACAGCGTCAGCGAGTTGATGGCCGAGATCACGGTCGAGATCGCGATGGTCACTGCGAACTGGCGGTAGAACTGGCCCGTGAGGCCGCTGATGAAGGCCAGCGGCACGAACACGGCCACCAGCACCAGCGCGATCGCGATGATGGGGCCCGACACTTCGCGCATCGCGCGGTACGTGGCCTCGCGCGGCGTGAGCCCCGCCTCGATGTTGCGCTCGACGTTCTCCACCACCACGATGGCGTCGTCCACCACGATGCCGATGGCCAGCACCAGCCCGAACAGGCTCAGCGCATTGATCGAGAAGCCGAGGATGTGCAGCACCGCGAAGGTGCCGATCACCGACACCGGCACGGCCAGCAGCGGAATGATGGAGGCGCGCCACGTCTGCAGGAACAGGATCACGACCAGCACCACCAGCATGATGGCTTCGAGCAGCGTGTGGATCACCGATTCGATCGATGCGCGCACGAACTGCGTCGGGTCGTAGGCGATGCGGTATTCCAGGCCCTCGGGCATGTTCTTGTTGAGCTCTTCCATCGTCTTGCGGACGTTGGCCGAGATGTCGAGCGCGTTGGAGCCCGGCGCCTGGAACACGCCCATGCCGACGGCCGGGTCGTTGTTGAGCAGCGAGCGCAGCGAGTAGTCGGCGGCACCCATCTCCAGGCGGCCGATGTCGCGAAGACGCGTGACGGCGCCGTCGGTTCCGCTCTTGACGATGATGTCGCCGAACTCTTCCTCGCTCTGCAGGCGCCCTTGCGCATTGATCGAGAGCTGCATGTCCACGCCCGACAGGCCCGGCGATGCGCCGACCACGCCGGCCGCGGCCTGCACGTTCTGGCCGCGGATGGCAGCCACCACGTCGCTCGCCGACAGGCCGCGCTGCGCGACCTTCTGCGGGTCGAGCCAGACGCGCATCGAGTAGTCGCCGCCGCCGAAGATCTGCACCTGGCCCACGCCTTCGATGCGCGCGAGCGGGTCCTTCACGTTCAGCACCGCGTAGTTGCGCAGGTAGTTGATGTCGTAGCGGTTGTTCGGCGAGACGAGGTGGACCACCATCGTCAGGTCGGGTGCGCTCTTGACGGTCGTGATGCCCAGGCGCCGCACTTCCTCAGGCAGGCGCGGCTCGGCTTGCGAGACGCGGTTCTGCACCAGCTGCTGCGCCTTGTCGGGATCGGTGCCCAGGCGGAAGGTGACGGTGAGCGTGAGCACGCCGTCGGTGGTGGCCTGGCTGCCCATGTAGAGCATGCCTTCGACGCCGTTGATCTGCTCTTCCAGCGGCGTGGCCACGGTTTCGGCAATCACCTTGGGGTTGGCGCCGGGGTACTGGGCGCGCACCACCACCGAGGGCGGCGCGACTTCCGGGTACTCCGAGATCGGCAGACCGCGCAAGGCGATCAGGCCCGCTATCAGCATCAGTAGCGACAGCACGCCGGCAAAGATCGGCCGGTCGATGAAGAATTTTGAGAGATTCATGTTCGTTTACTCCACCGCGTCGTGCGCGGTCCACGCCGCATGCAAGCAAGCGGCATCAAAGTGGCTCCCATTTCAAGGAACACCGCGGAACCGGCTTTGCCGGACCGCTGGTGTTGCCCCCGTGAGGGGGTTGGCGGCTACACGAAGTGAGCTCAGCCTGGGGGTGGTCAGGATTTGGTGGCTTCGGCCACGCGTTCCGGTTGCGGCTTGATGTCGGCCTTGGCGTCCATCGTCACTTGCTGCGGCGCCACCAGCGCACCCGGGCGGATGTGCTGCAGGCCGTTGACCACCACGCGGTCGCCCGCCTTCAGGCCCTTGCTCACGACACGCAGGCCGTTGATGGAGGCGCCCAGCGCCACTTCGCGGTAGACGGCCTTGTTGTCCTCGCCCACGACCATCACGAACTTCTTGTTCTGGTCGGTGCCGATGGCGCGTTCGCTCACGAGCAGTGCGCTGTCGCTGCGGGCCTGGCCCATGCGGATGCGGGCGAACTGGCCCGGAATGAGCGCGCCGTCCTTGTTGTCGAACGAGGCGCGCACGCGCACGGTGCCGCTCCTGGCGTCGACCTGGTTGTCGATCAGCTGCAGCTTGCCGGTGAAGGGCGTGCCGTCCAGGCCGGCGGTGCCCATCTGCACGGGAATCGACTCGATCTGGCCGCGGGCGCTGGAGCCGCTGGGCAGGTCCTTCAGGGCGCGGGTGATGACCTGCTCGTCGGCATCGAAGCTCGCGTAGATCGGGCTCACCGACACCAGCGTGGTCAGCACCGGCGCGCCGGGGCCGGCCGCCACCAGGTTGCCCACCGTGACCTCGATCTTGCCGATGCGGCCCGACACGGGCGCCCGCACCTGCGTGTAGCCGAGGCTCAGGCGCGCTGTCTGCAGCTGGGCCTGCGCCGCGCGCAGGTTGGCGTTGGCCTCGCTGCCGGCGTTCACGCGCTCGTCGTATTCACGCTGGGCGATGGCCTTGTCGTCCCACAGGCGCTTGGCGCGCTCCTGCTCGCTGCGGCTGAACGACTGGCGGGCCTGGGCCGAGGCGACCTGCGCTTCGGCGCGCTCGACTTCGGCCGCGTACGGCGCGGGGTCGATGGTGACCAGCAGGTCGCCCTGCTTCACCAGCGCGCCCTCGCGGAAGTGCACCGCCTGCACGGCGCCCGCCACCCTGGACCGCACGTCGACGCGCTCGACCGCTTCGAGCCGGCCGGAGAACTCGTCCCAGGCGTTGATCTCGCTCGAGGCAACGGTGGCGACCGACACCGGCGTGGCCTGGGGTGCGGCGGGGCCGTTGTTGGCCTCGGCCTTGAAGCTGTGCATGCCCAGCACGGCGGCTGCGACGGCCAGCACCGCGGTCAGGCCGGTGACGGCGGGCCAGAGGCCCTTGCGGGCGGCGGAAGACAGATTTTTCTCGTTGTTCGACATGATGTTCAGTCCTTCTCGATGACTTTGGGATGCAACAGGCCACCCCGGTGCCTTGAAGCACCAGGAGGCGGATTTCGGAAAAAAAGGGGCCCCGCGTGCCGCACCGGCAGCGTGTCAGTCAGGGGCCGGGGTCGGCCGGGAACTAGCTGGGGTGGTTCGTCCCCGCGGGCGGCGGGGTGGTGGCGCTGAAGAACTCGCGGAAGTGCCGCTGCACCGTGGCCTCGCAGGCCACACAGCCCGTGTTCTCGGTGTCGTACAGCGCCTTCGGCCAGTTGGCGGCGCTGGGCAGCACGCTGCTCGTCACCTCGATGCCGGCGCCGCGCAGGCGGTTGGCGAAGGCCATGGCCTCGTCGTGCATCGCGTCGTCCGCGCCCACCAGCACCAGGGCCGGTGCCAGCGCGGCGAGCCGCAGCGAACCGCTCGGCACCGCGTAGGGGTGCGTGGCGTTCGACGGGCAGCTCAGGTATTTCTCCCAGCCGCTGGCCCAGCGGCACTCGGGGGCGTCGTTGGTGGCCTTGCGCAGCGACGCGGTGCCGGCGCACGGATCGAGCATGGGCGACAGCAGGATCTGGCCCGCGATCGGCGGATGCGCCCGGTCACGGGCAATGAGCGCCACTGCGGCGGCCAGGTTGCCGCCGGCTTCCTCGCCGGCCAGATACACCTGCGCCCCCTTGCCGCCGAGCCTGGTTCGCTGCTTGTAGAGCCATTCGAGGGCGGCGTAGCCCACCTCGATGGGTTCGGGAAACGGCGATTCGGGCGCCAGCGGATAGGCCAGCGAGATCACCACCGCACCCGCGCCGGACAGCAGCCGGGCCACGTTGCGGCCGTTGTCCAGGCCGCCGCACACGAAGGTGCCGCCATGGAAATGCAGCACCAGCGGCACCACTTCGCCCTTGGCGCGCTGCCCGTACACACGGGCGCCGACCGGCGCGCGGCCGGGCAGCTCGATCGACAGATCGGCTTCCACGCCTTGCGTGGCGGCACGGACGGCAGCTTCGGCAGAAAGGGACGATGGAGCGGGTGACATGGGCGACCTCGGGGAATTGGGCGATGGATGAAATATAAGGTGCGGGATCAGACGTTGAAACAGGGTTGCCGGCCCTACTCTGTTTCCAATCCGCTAACAATCGGATGGTCACCAGGGAATTGCGCTGCCTGTGTAAGAATCCGCCTCCCCCGGTGTGGGCCGGGTACCCCAGAACAGGCATTCGATGGATCAAATCCAGGCCATGCGCATCTTCGTCCGCGTCGTGGAGGCGGGCACTTTCACCCGGGCCGCGGACTCGCTCGCCCTGCCCAAGGGCACCGTCACCAAGCAGATCCAGGCGCTGGAATCGCGCCTGCGCGTGAAGCTGCTCAACCGCACCACGCGCCGCGTCACGGTCACGCCCGACGGCGCGGCGTACTTCGAGCGCGCCGCGCGGCTGCTGAACGACTTCGACGACATGGAAGCCAGCATGACCAACGCGCAGGCCAATCCCACGGGGCGGCTGCGCATCGACGTCGGCACCTCGGTGGCGCGGCTGGTGATCCTGCCGCATCTGGCCAGCTTCTGCGACCGCTACCCCGACATCCAGGTCGACCTGGGCGTGAGCGACCGCACCGTCGACCTGATCAGCGACAACGTCGACTGCGTGATCCGCGCCGGCGAGCTCAGCGACCAGTCGCTGGTGGCGCGGCGCATCGGCACCCTGCATTTCGTCACCGTGGCGTCGCCGGCCTACGTCAAGCGCTACGGCATGCCGCAGCATCCGAACGACATCGAGAAGCGCCACGTGGTGGTGAGCTATTTCTCGGGCACCACGCGGCGCGTGTACCCGCACGAGTTCAAGAAGGGGGACGAGCACATCGAGCTCAACGGCCACTACCGCGTGTCGGTCAACGAGAGCAACGCGCACATCACGGCGGTGCTGGGCGGCTTCGGCATCTCGCAGTGCATCACCTTCATGGCGCAGCCGCTGCTCGACAGCGGCGAGCTGGTCGAGGTGCTGCCCGACTGGGAGCGCGACCCGCTGCCGATCCACGTGGTGTACCCGCCCAACCGGCACCTGAGCGCGAAGGTGCGGGCGTTCGTGGACTGGGCCGCCGAACTGTTCGCCAAGAACCCGCGGCTGCAGCGGCGTTGAACGGCACCCGTCGGCGTGCACATGCGGCAGGAACGGGCCTGCCGCACATAAATATTTCATCGCCCGCCCCTAAACTTTGGCCGCCCGCTGCCGCTAATCAATGAGAACCCCTGCCGGAGGGCCATGCCCTCTCCGGCCGAACCACGGGCCGCGGCTTCGATGACGAAGTCCGCGCCCGCCAGAACACGTACACCGGCAAGCCAAGCCCATGGATATGAACCTGTCGACCGGCCAGTCCGAAGAGTCCGGCCATCCGGCCACCGAGCCAGACGAAAGCACCAGCGAATTCGGTCGCCGCAACCCGCTGGAGATCGGCGCGCGGCTGCGCAATCTCGTCAACGGCAGCGATTTCCTGACCGTGCAGTACGCGGGCGGACAGCTCGTGACCCAGCTGCTCGACGTGGACGTGCAAGGACGCACCTTCACCTTCGACTGGGGCTCGTCCGCCGAGCAGAACCAAGGACTGCTGGCGGCGTCGCGCTGCCATTTCAGCGCCCAGCCCGATGGCGTGCGCATCGAATTCGCCTCGACCTCGCCGCGCGAGACCCGCTATGAAGGGCTGCCCGCGTTCGAGGCCGACTTCCCCGAAGTGCTCGTCTACCTGCAGCGCCGCGAATATTTCCGGGTCGACACGCCGGTGGTCGATGCATTCACCTGCACGGGCCGCTGGCCCAAGGGCGACGCGTTCCGCTTCGAGGTGCACGACCTTTCGCTCGGCGGCGTCGGCATGCGCACCACGGACGAGCGCGTGGCCAACCTGTCGATCGGCATGTTCTTCCGCAACTGCGAACTGTCGCTCGGCACGCTGGGACGCATCTCGCTCGACCTCGAACTCGTGTCGCAGCGCCCGACCATGCAGCCGAACGGCAAGCCGCGCTACCAGCTGGGCTTCCGTTTCCTCGCGCTGCCGGGCAACGTCGAGGGCCGGCTGCAGCGGCTGATCACGCAGCTCGAGATGAAACGCAACGCGCTGGTGCGCTGACGCTCCAGCGCCCACCGGTCAGTACACCGGCTCGCAGCGCACCTCGGTCTTCACCGAGTTCGCGATGAAGCACTCGTCGTGCGCGCGATGGTGCATCTGCTCGACCTGCTCGCGCGTCGGCAGGTTGTCGCCCGAGAAACTCACCTCGGGACGCAGCGTGACCACGGTCATCGCCATCCGGCCTTCCGCGTTCTTCTCCATCACGCCGATGGCCGCGTCGACATAGCGGTCCACCACGAACCTGCGCTTCACCGCCATGGTGAGGAACCACAGCATGTGGCAGCTCGACAGCGACGCCACGAACATCTCCTCGGGGTCGACCGCCGAAGCATCGGACATCGGCAGCGGCACCACGTGCGGCGACGACGAGCCCGGCACCTGCGCGCCGCCGTCGAAGCCCAGCGTGTGCCTGCGGCTGTAGCCGTTGGCCAAGAAGTCCTGGTCGCCGCGCTCCCACAGGATTCGTGCGGTGTATTCGGACATGTCGGTGGTTCTCCGTGATGGGGGGTGACGATCGGAAGACATTCAGCCTCGCGGCTGCGCAGACGCGCGGATCTGCGCGGCCGTTGCCGCCCAGGCCCGGCCGAGCATGCGAGAGAGGTACGAGCCCGACGCCCACCCCACCTGCTTCCGCGAGAGTCGATGCCGTGCGGCAAAGGCGTCGAGCGACAGCGGGCGGGCTACATTCGCGACCATCGCCGCCTTGTGGGCGAGCCTGTCGGTGAACGGCGAAATCCGAAGCCCGGGGCGGGCGTCCTTCGGTGGCATGGCGGCATTCTCGCCAAAGTCGCCCGGATGCCGCATGTCGCATTCGTGCGCGCAGGTGTCGCGATCCGTCGCACGCCTGCGGCAGCGCTCGGCAAAACTGGACCGCATCGACGCCGCCCAGCGTTTTCCGCAATGACCACCCGACGCTTCCGGCGCTCCGGACTGAAACTGGCGGCCGCCAGCGCCTGCGCGCCGGCGCAATGGCGGCTTCAGAGATCGATGAAGTAGCGGTACTTGATGAGGCTGCCCTGGCTCGGCAGCGTGGTGAAGCTCCCGGCCAGCACGCCGCCGTTGGCCGCGATCACCTTCTGCGATGCGAGGTTGTCGGGGCTGGTCGTGATCTCGACGCGGCCGAGGCCCTCGCCCGCGGCCAGCATCAGCATCGCGCCGAGCGCGCGCGTGGCGTAGCCCTTGCGCTGCTTCCAGGGCACCACGCTGTAGCCGATGTGGCCCAGGCAGTAGGCCGGCAGCTCGACCGTGCCGGGTTGCCAGCGCAGGTCGATGCTGCCGCAGAACTCGCCGTCCCACATCCAGCACTTGTAGCCCGGCAGGCGCGGCACCTGCGTGCCGTCCGGCATGGTGACCGGGTCGCCCTTGCCCTCGCGATCGACCAGGCCCGCGAGAAAGCGCCGGGTGTCCGCCTCGATGGCGGCACGCTCCTCGGCGCCGGACTCGGGGCGCGACTCGTCGCGCGACCAGCCCCGGTTCAGGGCCGACACGTAGCTGGCCAGGTAGGCCTTCCCTGGCCAGACGAGTTCCATCGGGCGCGATGACGCGACGGGTGCCGGCATCTGGCCTAGGCCCCGATCAGCCTGACGAGCAAGGGCACGAGCAGCGCCGTCGCGATGCCGTTCAGGCCCATCGCCAGCGCCGAAAAGGCACCGGCCGTTTCGTTCACCTGGATCGCGCGCGCCGTGCCGATGCCGTGCGCCGCCATGCCGACCGCGAAGCCGCGCACCGCGGGCTCCCTGATGCGCAGCAGGTTCAGCAGGCCCGTCGCCATGATCGCGCCCGAAATGCCTGCGATGGCCGCGGCCACCGCCGCGAGCGAGGGCAGCCCGCCGATCTTCTCGGCCACGCCCATCGCGATGGGCATGGTGGCTGACTTCGGCGCGAGCGACATCGTCAGTTCGTGCGAGCCGCCGAGCGCCCACGCGATGGCAATGGCCGACACGATGGCCGCGACCGAGCCCACGATCAGCGCCACGCCGATGGGCAGCCACAGCCGCCGCAGCCGCCCCACCTGGCTGTACAGCGGCACGGCCAGCGCCACGGTGGCGGGCCCGATCAGGAAGTGGACGAACTTCGCACCCTCGAAATAGGTGTCGTAGGGCGTGCGCGTGAGCAGCAGCACGGTGACGATGACGATCACCGACACCAGCACCGGATTGACGATCGGATTGCGCCCGCTTCGCGTGTGCAGCCAGAGCGCGCCCAGGTAGGCCAGCAGCGTGAGCGACAGCCACAGCAGCGGCGACTGCGCAAGGAACACCCAGATCTCGGAGAGCCTGGCGGGCGCGGTCATTCGGCGTCCTTGCCGGTGAGGCGGATCATCCAGCGGAAGGTCAGCGCCGTCACCGTCATGGTGACGGCCGCGCCGACGATGCCGGCCGCCAGGAACGGCAGCCATTCGCGCCCGACGCGCTCGAAATGCAGCATCACGCCGGTCACTGCCGGAATGAACAGCAGCATCAGGTTGCGCAACAGGTGGCCGGAGGTGTCGGTCAGTGCCTGCGGCACGCCGCCGCGCACGAGCAGGCCGATGAACAGCAGCACCATGCCGATCAGCGGACCGGGAATGGGCAGGCCGAGCCATTGGACGAGGAGTTCGCCCGCGAGCTGGCAGAGAAAGAGCGTGGTGATCGCGTAGAGCATGGTCGTTGCGGGGTGGCCTTCAATGTTCGGCGCAAGCGGCGGCGCGTGTCCAGCCCTCTTTCAGGGCCTGCTGGCTGGCCGGCGGCAGCACGCCCAGACGCACATGGCCCGGCAGCCCGAAGGAGGCGCAGTCGCGCAGCTTGATGCCTTGCGCGCGCAGCGCGGCGGCCAATGCGGGGTAAGGCCGCTCAGGCCGCGCGCAGAAGAAGTTGGCGTTGCCGGGCAGGCATTGCCACCCGAGGGAAGTGCAGAGGGCCTGCTGGCGGGCCTTCCAGTCCTTCAGTGTCTCGAGGCTGCCGGCGAGCCAGCGCTGTGCGGCGTCGCCGGTCCATGTCTCGAGCAGCGCGACGCCATGCGCACCGACGGGCCACGAGGGCGCCAGGCTTTCGATGCGCCGCAGCAGGCCGGCGTTGGCGCCCGCCGGTGCGATCGCATAGGCCGCGCGTACACCGGTCAGGCCCATCGCCTTGTTCGGTGTCCACATCTGCCAGACGCGGTCGAGTTGCGCGGATTCCAGCGACGGCCGGCCTTCCAGGCGCAGCGGCGCATAGGCGAGGTCGAGCACGCAGGCGCCCTCTTCCATGGCCGCCTGCTGCGGCAGGCCGGCCTGCGGCTGGCCCAGCGGACTCGACGGCTCACAGCACCAGCGCAGCGCGGCGTCGGCGTGCGGCTGCGGTTCGCGCGCGACCTGCAGGCCCCACGCCTGCGCGGCGCGTTCGTAGTCGCCGTAGCTGTGCGCGGGCAGCCATACCTTGCGGCCGCCCTGCAACATCACGGCGGCGCTGATGCGGTGGATGAACTCGCTCGTGCTGGCAGCCACCACGATGCGATCCGACGCCACGCCGTGAAAAGCCGCCAGCCGCTCGCGCAACGCGGTGTAGTGCGGATCGGGGTAGTGCGCCGCATCGACCTCGCGCAACGCGTCGCGCACCGCCGGGCATGGACCGACCGCGTTGCCGTTGGTCGAGAAATCGTGCGGTGCGGCGCCGCAGGCGTCCGGGCCGCCGTGCAGCGCGATGCTCATGCCCACCTCCAGCCGGCGGTCGGCACGATGGCCAGCGACGCGAACAGGCCCAGCGCCAGCGCGGCGCGTTCGCCCAGCCGCGCGGTGCGCTGCATGTCGGCGGCGGACGGGGCGCGCCCTTCGGCGTTCAGCGCATACACGCCAGGCTTCGCCAGCCGCACGCCCAGCAGCAGCGCCATCGTCGCCATCGGCCAGCCGCTGTTGGGCGACGGCGTGCGGCGCGCCTCGAGCGCGAGGCCCTGCGGCCAACGCCATGCGGCCAGCGCCAGCAGCAGCACGGTGATGCGCGCCGGAATCCACGACAGCAAATCGTCCGCGCGCGCGGCCCATTTGCCAAACCAGGTCCAGTCTCGGCCGTTGCGCTCGCCGCGATAGCCCCACATCGCATCCGCGGTGTTGGCGAAACGGTAGAGCGCTGCGCCCGGCAGGCCGAGCAGCACGAACCAGAACACGGGCGCCACGAGCGAGTCGTTGAGGTTCTCGGCGAGCGACTCGATGGCGCTTTCGCGCACCTCGCGCTCACCGAGTCGCGCGACATCACGGCTCACCAGCCGCGCCAGTTGCTGGCGTCCGGCATCGAGCGAAACGCCCAGTGCCGCCTCGACCGCGAGCACCTCGTCGCGCAGCATGCGCCAGGCGAAGAGCGGCTTGAGCAGCAGCCCGAGCGCCAGCGCCACGCCCCAGAGCGCGAGCCACTGCGCCACGAGCGTCTGCAAGGCCATGGCCACGCCCCACACACAGGCCGCGCCCAGGCACCACGTCAACGCGCCGATGAAGAACATCGGCAGGTCCGTGCGCGGCGCCCGGCCGGGCAAGGGCGCGACCCGCGAGCCGATCCAGCCGAGGTAGTGGCCCATCCAAACGACGGGGTGCAGCGGCGCGGGCGGTTCGCCGAGCCAGCGGTCGACGGCCAGTGCGAGCCACAGCGCCGCGGCGACCGCGATGCCGTATTCGGGATTCAGGTGAGGCATGAGACCCGCCATTCTCGCCACTTGCCGGGCTCGATCAGGCAGCGGCCCGGCCCCGGCGCCACTGCACCAGCGCGCCAAAGGCCACGAGCAGCGCGGCACCGAACGCGACCCAGAGCCGCAGGACGACGCTCCGCGTCTCGGGCTGTGCCTCGGCGGGCGTGGGCTCGAGCTTGAGGCCGGTGACCGGCTGTAGGCCGTCCGGCGACGGTTCGGCCGCGGGCGCCGCCTCTGCCGCAGGTGCGGGCGCAGATGCCGGGACCACCACGGGCACGACCGCCGGACGCGCCCTGCTCGCGGGTGCGGCCGGTGCCAGCTCCGCCCGGACTAAGCGCTCCACGCCCGCGCTCCGTTCGCGCAGCCCGGTCGCGCCCGCCGCCTGCGCATAGGCCTTCGCCAGTTCGCGCCGCGTGGCGGCATCGGGCTTCCAGTAGTTCAGGCGCACCGCGTCGAGCATGCGCTCCAGCGTCTGCGCGAAGGCCGCGCGGTTGTCGCCTTCGAGCCATTCGCGCGTGCCCAGCCTGTACCTGTCGCGCACGTAAACATCGTGCAGCGACTGCCACTGGTCCTGCCGCACCGCCTGCGGCGCGGTGACCTGCCAGCCCCACAGGAACTGCGCGGTCTTCAGCACCTGCAGCGTGCCGCTGTACCCCTCGGCCTTCTGCGCCTCGATCCACTGCGGATGCAGGTAGCGGGTCTGCATCTCGCGCGCAATGGCGCCGGCCGCGGTGTCGGTGCGCACGTCGGTGCCGTCGCGCAGGTTCTGCACATACAGCGCGGGGTCCTTGCCCGTGAGCTGGCGCACCGCCTGCGCGATGCCGCCGAGGTACTGGAACGGGTCGTCGTTGGTCAGCACGCCGTACAGGTTGGAGCTGCGCGCCATCAGCGCCGCATCGACCTGCACGAGGTTGCCCGCAAAGGCGCCGGGCCGCGCCGCGCCGTCGAGGCCCTTGCCGTAGGCGTGGCCCATGCGATCCATGTACAGCTGCGCCATCTGCGCGTCGCCGCCGCCGCGCTGCTGCGTCTTCCACGCGTCGCTGGCCAGCGCGGCTTCCTCGAGCCCGGCGCCGTAGCTGCCCTGCTCGTTGGAGAACACGCGCGCCGTGGACCAGCGCTGCGCCTCCTGTGGCGACGCGCCTTCCGCACGCAACCTGTTCGCCAGTGCCTCGCTGTGCTGCGCAACGGCGTTGCCCGGTTCGCGCAGCGCGGCCACCTGCTGCGCCGCCTCGTCGAGCCAGCGCATCGCGTTGGGAAACTGGTCGCGGTAGGAGCCGGTGACGCTGAGCAGCACGTCGATGCGCGGACGCTTCAGCACCGCGGCAGGAATGATCTCGATGCCTGCGATGCGCCCGCCCTCGTCCCAGCGCGGCTTCACGCCCATCGCGTAGAACGCCTGGCTTTCCAGCACGCCCTGGTGGCGCGAGGCTTCGCCGGCCCAGAGCGTGAAGGCAATCTTCCCGGGCGGCCTGCCGGCATGGGCCTTCGCATGGTCGGCGATCCATGTGTCCATGGCGGCCACCCCCGCATCCCATGCCGCGCGCGTCGGCACGCGGCTCGGGTCGAAGCCGTACAGGTTGCGCCCGGTCGGCAGGCTGTCGGGGTTGCGCACCGGATCGCCGCCGTAGCTCGCCTTCAGGTAGCGGCCGTCGAGCGCGGTCAGCAGGCCTTCGATTTCCTCGTTGTGCGCGAGCACGGCATCGAGCCTTCGCGCACGCTCCGCCAGGGCCTGAAGCGCCTGCCTGTCGGCGGCTGTCTTGCCCATGGCGATGGCGGCCGGCGCATCGTTGAGCGCCAGTTCGACCCAGCGCGCAGGGCGCGAGTCGGCAATGCCGTTCGCATCGACCAGGAAGGCCTCGTCGATGTCCTCGCCGAGTGCCTCGACCAGCGGCTTGCCGAGCATCTGCAGCACTGTCATACGCCGCCGCTGTGCATCGGGCGCCTGCCCGAAGGTCGCGAGGCCCAGCGGCTGCGCGGTATGCGCCAGTTCGTCGAGGTACGGATGCAGCACGGCGATGAAGCCCGCGAAATCGGCGCGGATGCGCGCGGGCGTCCATTTCAGGTCACGGTCGTAGTGATGCTCTGCGAACTCCGCCGCGAGGCGCCGCTCCAGCGCCGTCTTCACCGGGCCGGGCGACAGCGTCTCCCAGTCGTGCATGCGCTCGTGCATCGCCTGCACGCCGGGACGAAAGCCGGCCGGCGTGAACATCGGCGTCGAATGGCTCACCATCGTGGCGCGGCCGCGGCGCTTGGCGGTGGTGGCTTCGCCGAGGTTGTCCATGATGTACGGGTACACGTTGGGCAGGTCGCCGAGCGCGAGCAGCGGATCGTCCTGCACCGACAACCCGCGCTCCTTGCCGGCCGACCATTCGACGGTCCCGTGCGTGCCCACGTGCACCAGCGCGCTGGCGCCGAACTGCGTGCGCAGCCACAGGTAGGTGGCCAGGTAGCCGTGGCTCAGCGGCACGGCCGAGCGGTGGTAGACCTGCGCGGCCTTGTCCGCCACCTGCGTGCCGGGCTCGAAGCGCGGCGGCTGGCGCAGCACGACCACGTTGCCGAACTGCACGCGTGGGATCACGAAGGCCAGCTCGCCGGCCACCGGGCGAAGCATGGTCGACCTGTCGGGCGTTCCCCAGTAGCCTTCGATGCGGCGCTGCGTTTCGGCCGGCAGGGTGCGAAACCACGCGACGTAGCGCGACAGCGGCATCGCGTCGGCCAGGTTCCTGTCGAGCAGCGGCTGCAGTTCATCACCCTGCCCGCCCGGGTAGTACGCCTTCATCGTCGCCTGCACCTGCGCGATCAGCGCGTCGGTGCCGGGACGGCCGGTGCGGTAGCCGGCCGACTGCATGGCACCGAGCATGTTGTCCACGCTGCGCGGCACGTTGAGGAACGACGCGCCGAAGTTGGCCTCGCCCGGCGGGTAGTTGTAGACCAGCATCGCGACGCGGCGCTGTGCCGGCGGCGTGCGCTGCAGCCGCAGCAGCGCCGCGGCCTTGGCGGCCACGGCGTCGATCTGCGCGGGCAGCGGCTGCAGCGTGCCCGATACCGCGTCGCGCGCGCTCACCAGCATCGGATCGGTCATGCCCGCCAGCTCGCTTGGGCTGTAGTACGAGGCGATGTCGGTCTGCGCGAGGCCGTCCCTGCTCTGCGCCCATTGCGCGGCGTCCATGGCCAGGGAAGGCAGCGTCTGCAGCACCGGCACGCCGATGCGCTCCAGCTCGGCCTTGCGTTCGTTGGGACTGAACACCAGCGAGGCGTTGACGATCGCGTCGGCCACGCGCCGGTCACCATCGTGCGTCATGCGGAAGAACAGGTCCTTCTGCTGCCGCGGGCCATAGAAGGCGTAGGCACGCAGGCCGCGCTGTTCGAGCGAGGCGATGAGCGTGTCGAGCCAGCCGGTGTCGTCGCCGGTGACGGTGGCGCCGTTGATCGCGATCGCGACGGTGCCCATGGCCGTGCCGGCCAGGCTGTCGATGGCGGCGATATCGGTTGCCACGCGCGGCCATCCCGGGTGGTAGATGCCGGCCAGCGGCAGCGGCACCGGGTCCGGCAGGCAGTCGAGCCTGCCGGGTTGCGCCAGCGCCTTCATCGCCGCGCCGAGGTTGGCCGCGCCGGCGAAGCGCCAGTATTCGCGCAGGCGCTGCGCCCACCAGGCATCGACACCGCGTTCGGCCGCCAGGGGCGCGGCCACGGAGACCTGGCCCTTCGCCACCAGCGCGAACTCGCCGACCAGCACATAGGGCGTGGCCGCGCGCGAGATCGCATCGCCGAAGCGTGCAGCCGCGGCCTGCGCGACGCTGATGTGCGGCGCGTCGATCACGAGCAGCGCAGCGCCGTCCAGCGCCGCGGCCAGCGTTTCAGGCGAGTCCGTGGAGGCCGAGACCATCTGCAGCGGCACGCCCGCTTCGTGCGCCGCGGCCTGCAGCCTCACCACCCGCGCCGGAGAAACCAGCGGCGTGCTCAGCATGACGATTCGCGGCACGGGCGGCTGCGCGTGCGCCGGCGCCGCGAACCCCAGCACGGCCAGCAGGAGCCAGAAGAAGACCCGTGTCACTTCCCGCCCTGCGCAGGCGCCGCACCCGCAGGCACGGCGTCCGCCGGCACGTAGACCATCGTGCCGTCCTTCAGCCGCCACGCCGTGCCGGCCTTCTCGCCATCGCCCTGCCCGGTGGCGCCGCTGGCCTTGAAGCGCGTGACCTTGCGGCCCTCGCGGGTCACGATCTCCATGTTCGGCTGGCCCTCGTTGCGGATGATCGTCACCTTGTCCTGCGCGAAGGGGTTCATCGGGTTGTTGATGACCGCGATCATCAGCATGCCGATCACCACCATGAACACGTCGATCAGGTTGATGGTCGAGAGCACCGGATCGTCGTCGTCGCTGTCCAGGCTGCTCAGTATCGAGAACTGGCGTCGGGTCATTGGTGCACCCTTGGCGCTGCGCGCTTTCCCGCCAGGCGGGAGCGAGCTTGCTTGGGGCGGCCCGGCGCAGCGCTCATGACAGCCGGTCCCGCGCGTCGAGCACCGTCACCAGTTCGCGCATGAGCCAGCGGCGGCGCACGGTGTAGACCACGAAGGTGATCGAGGCCGACGCCAGCGCCACGATCACGCTGGCGAACGCGGGCGCGAGGCTCTGCGCCACGCCCTGCGATTCACCCGAGGCCACCGCCACCAGGGCGGGCCCCATCGGGATCATGGTGGCGATCAGCCCGAGCATCGGGGCCACCCGGCTGCACAGGCGCACGCCTTCGAGCTGCTTGAGCACCACCAGCTCCATCTGCTCCTGGCTGGCCTGCGCATGGCGCTGCAGCACCAGCGCGCGCGCCGGGTCGCGGCGGCGCTGCAGGTACTCGATGCCGAAGGCGCCGAGGCAATAGACCGCATACACGAAGGACAGCAGCACGCCCAGCGTCACCGGCCAGAGGAAGAGGCGCGCAAGCTCGAAGAGAACGGTGTCGAAAGCCAGCATCAGGAAGCTCCAGCGGAAGAACGGTCGAACAGGTCCGAAGGCCGGCCCCAGCCTTCGTCGAACACCAGCGAGGCGAGCGGTTCGCGCTTCGCCCAGCGCTCGCGCTGCAGCATGGGCTCCTCGTAGAACCCGTGCACCGGGCCCAGGCACAGCAGCGCGATGGGCTCGGCGCCTTCGGGCAGGCCGAGCAGCACCGCCACCTCGGCAGGGTCGAACAGCGACACCCAACCCATGCCCAGCCCTTCCGCGCGCGCCGCGAGCCACAGGTTCTGGATGGCGCACGAAGCCGAGGCCAGGTCCATCTGCGGCAGGGTGCGGCGGCCGAACACGTGCTTCTCGCGGCCGTCGGCCAGCGTCACCGCCAGCAGCTCGGCGGCGTCGAGCAGGCCTTGCACCTTGAGCCGCATGAACTCGTCCTCGCGCTCGCCCAGGGCGCGCGCGGTGTGCACGCGCTCCTGCTCGACCACGCGATGGAGCTGCCCGCGCAGCGCCTCGCCCCGGATGCGGATGAAGCGCCAGGGCTGCATGAAGCCGACGCTGGGCGCGTGGTGCGCCGCATCGAGCAGCCGGCGCAGCACCTCGGGCTCCACCCGCCCGCCCGCGAAGTGGCGCATGTCGCGCCGCTCGTGGATGGCGCGGTAGACGCCTTTGGCCTCGCCGGCCTCGAACGCATGCGCCATCGGGTTCAGTCCTCGATGCCGCGCTGCGCGGGAATGCCGGCCTTGAAGGCATGCTTGACCAGCGTCATCTCGGTCACCGTGTCGGCCAGCTCGATGATCTCGGGCGGGCAGCGGCGGCCGGTGATGGCCACGTGCACGTGCTTCGGCCGGGCGCGCAGCGTCTCGAGCACGCCTTCGAGCGGCAGCCAGCCGTAGATGAGCGGATAGGTGATCTCGTCGAGCACCACCAGGAAGAATTCTCCCGACAGGATGGCGGCACGAGCCTTCTCCCAGCCGTCGCGCGCGAGCTGGCCCGAACGCTCGAGGTCCTGGCTCTTCCAGCTGAAGCCGTCGCCGAGCCCTTCAATCGGGATGCCGATCTGCTCGAACATGCGGTGCTCGCCGAAGCGCGCGGTCGGCACCTTCATGAACTGGTAGACCTTCACGGCCTTGCCGCGGCCGTGCGCGCGCAGCGCGAGGCCGAAGGCGGCCGTGCTCTTGCCCTTGCCGTCGCCGGTGTTGACGATGACGATGCCGCGGCGCTCGCCCTCGGGCTTCTCGTAGGGTTTCTCGCTGGGGGGTGTTTCGATCTGCATGGGATTGGTTCCTGTGTTCTCTTATCTGGGCAGCGCGATCCACTGGTCCGCCACGCGGTGCACGCGGATGCGGTGGTCGAACACCTGCTCCAGCGCGGCATGGGTGGCGGCGTCGCTGCAGCCGCCGTGGTGCACGACGCGGCCGTGGTCCATCACCACCAGTTCGTCGGCGGCCAGCGCCATGGGCAGCTCGTGCAGCACGCTGACCACGGTCCTGCCGCCGGCCACGAGCGCGCGGACGGTCTGCATCCAGTCGGCCTGGTGCGGCGGGTCGAGGTTGGCGAGCGGCTCGTCCATCAGCAGCAGCTCGGCCTCGACCGCGAGCGCGCGCGCCAGCAGCACGCGCTGGCGCTCGCCGCCCGAGAGCTGGCCCAGCGGGCGGTCGCGCCAGTCCCAGGCCTGGGTGCTGCGCAGTGCGCACTCCACGGCCTCGCGGTCGGCCGCGCCGGGTGCGGCCAGCCAGCGCTGGTGCGGCAGGCGGCCGAGCATCGCGACGTCGTAGACCATCAGGTCGTCGGCGCTGGCCTCGCCCGTGCCGCTCTGGCCGAGCCACGACAGGCGCTGCGCACGGACGCGCGCCGGCACCTTCGCCTGCGGCTCGCCGAACAGTCGCACCTCGCCGCGGTGCGCGAGCAGCCCGGCCATCGCCTTGAGCAGCGTCGACTTGCCTGCGCCGTTGGGCCCGACGATGCTGGTCCAGCGGGCGGCCGACAGCGCCAGGTCGATGTCGTGCAGCACCGCTGTGGCGCCCAGCGTGGCGCCGAGGCGGCGCGCCTCGAGCGCCGGCACCTTGCCGCCGCTCATGCCACGCCTCCGCGGGCGCTGCGCCGGTGCATCAGCCACAGCAGGTAGCTGCCGCCGAGCACGGCCGTGAGCACGCCCACCGGCAGTTCCTGCGGTGCGATCAGCCAGCGCGCCATCAGGTCGGCGGCCATCAACAGCAGCCCGCCCATGAGCGCCGACAGCACGATCAGCCGCGCGTGCGTGGTCTTGACGATCGAGCGCACCAGGTGCGGCGCCGCGAGGCCGACGAAGGCGATCAGCCCGGTCTGCGCCACGGCCGCGCCGGTGGCCAGCGCGAGCACCACCACCAGCGCGGCGCGCATCGCACCCAACGGCAGTCCCAGGCTGCGTGCGGTGGCCTCGCCGAGCGCGAGCCCGTCGAGCACCGGCGCGAGCGCCCAGCCCAGCAGCAGGCACAGCGCGCAGACCAGCGCCATCACCGCGCAGGCGCTCCAGCCGACCAGGCCGGTGCTGCCGAGGATGAAGCCCTGGAGGGCCTGCAGGATGTCTGCCGAGGCGATGGTGATGAGGTCCTTGGCCGCGCCGAGTACCACGCCGACGATCACGCCCGCGAGCAGCAGCCGCAAGGTCTGCTGCACGCCGCGCGCGAGCATGAGCGTGAGCATCACCGCGAGCACCGCGCCGACGAAGGCCGCGCCGGTGAGCCCGAGGCGCATCACCCATTGCGCGCTGGCGACCGAGCCGCCGAACAGCATCAGCGCCACCGCCACGCCGAGCGACGCGCCCGAGGCGCTGCCCAGCAGGTACGGGTCGGCCAGCGGATTGCGGAACAGGCCCTGCGCCACCGCGCCGGCCAGCCCGAGCAGCGCCCCGGCCAGCCAGGCGCCGAGCGTGCGCGGCAGCCGGATGTCCCACACGATCTGCAGCGCCACCGGGTCGTGCCGCGCCGCCCACAGGCTTTCGAAACCCGTGCTGCCGATGCCCAGCCCCAGCAGCACCGCCGCGGCGCCCAGCACCAGCAGGCCAGCGCCAAGCAGCAGGATGCGGCGCAGGTGGGCGGTGTGGCGGACCGCGGCGTTCAACGCTTGCCCTTGTCGCCGAGGCACTGCGCCATCAGGCGCGCGGCCTCGTCCATGCGTGGACCAGGACGAACCAGCACGTCGGATTCCTCGGCGCTGAAACGGCAGATGCGGCCCTCGCGCACCGCGCGGATGCCACCCCATCCCGGGCGCTGCTCCAGTCCCTGCGCGCTTCGCACGCTGACCATGATCAGGTCGGGATTGGCGCGCACCACGTACTCGGGGTTGAGCTTGGGAAACGGGCCGAGCGACGCCGGCACGATGTTCTTCACGCCGAGCCGCGCCAGCGTCTCGCCGATGAACGACGACTCGCCCGCCGCATACGGCGTGCTGTTGACCTCGAAGTACACGCGCAGCCCCTTCGCGCTGGCCGGCAGCGACTGCGCGGCGGCCGACACGCCGGCGTCGATCACGCGCCAGACCTTCGGCGCCTCGTGCGTGCCCAGCACCTGGTCGAGCTTGTCGAGCACGCGCCGCACGTCGGCGTGGCTCTTGGGTTCGAGCACCAGCACCTTCAGGCCGAGCGCCTCGAGCCGCTGCGTGACGCGCGACGACTTGGCCAGCAGCACCGCGTCGGGCTTGAGCGCGACGATGGCCTCCACGTTGGGATCGATGCCGCCGCCGAGCTGCGGCAGCGCCTTCAGCTGCGCGGGCGAGTTGGAATAGCGGTCGACGCCGACCAGCCGGTCGCACGCGCCCAGCGCGCAGACCGATTCGCTGAGCGACGGCAGCAGCGTGACGATGCGTTGCGGCGGCTGCGGCAGGTTGACAGCGACGCCGCGCTCGTCGACCACGTCGAAGGCATGCGCGCCGAAGGCGCACAGCGCCAGGCCCAGCGCGGCAAGAGAACTGCGGAAGGCGTGCATGTGAAAAGCGATCGTGGGAAAGAGGTTCATGCGGCAGGCGCCTTCAGCGTCAAGGGCAGGCCGGCGGCCATCAGCGTGACGCGGTCGCAGGCGGCGGCCACGTCCTGGTTCAGCCGGCCGAGGGCGTCGACGAACGCGCGCGTCTCGCGGCCCATCGGGATCACGCCCAGTCCGATCTCGTTGCCCACCAGCACCACCGGCCCGGGCGCCTCGCGCAGGGCCACCATCAGCAGGCCGCTGTGCGCGGACGGCGTGCGCGTGGCGGGGCGCGCGTCCTCGCAGGGCATCGGCATCATCAGGTTGGTGAGCCAGAGCGTGAGGCAGTCGACCACCACCAGCGTCTCGGGCGTGCTCTGCGTGACGATGGCGCGCGCCAGCTCGATCGGCTCCTCGATGGTGCGCATGCCGGGCACGCGCTCGGCGCGGTCGGCCTGGTGGCGCACGATGCGCTCGAGCATCTCGTCGTCGTAGGCCTGCGCGGTGGCGATCATCACGGCGCGATGGCGCGGCGAGCCGGCGAGCCAGTCGATGGCGCGCTGCTCGCCGCGGCGCGATTTGCCGCTCTTCTGGCCGCCGAGGATGAACTCGTGCACGGCGATCTTCGGCTTACTCGGCAGGGGCATGGCTTTCCAGTTCGATGGGCGTGGCGCCGAAAAGGCGCGCGGTGGCTTCCAGGCTGGACGCGAACCACGCATGGAAATAGCTCGCGCGCACCGGGCCGTGCACGTACAACGCCTCGCCGCCGCGCGCGCCCACGGGCTGCGTCGCACCCGGCCGCGCGGTGCGGCCGGCCGGCACCAGCGGCGTGTCGCAGAGCGAATAGTGGAAGGTGTGGCCGCGCAACACGTGATTGCCGAGCGCGAGCTGCTGCGGGCCGAGGCCGGCCAGGCGCTTCTGCATCGTCACGCGGCCCGGCAGCAGGCCCCAGAGGCGATGGACCTGCGCGGCGTCGTGCGTGGCGAGCTCGTCGAACAGCGCCATCATGCCGCCGCACTCGGCCCATACCGGCCTGCCCGCCGCGACGTGCGCGGCCAAGGCGTCGCGCAGCACCACGCAGCCGGCGAGCGTCCCGGCATGCAGTTCGGGATAACCGCCGGGCAGCCAGACCGCATCGCAGGCCGGCAGGCCGTCGCCCGCGAGCGGCGAGAAAAAGGAAAGCCGCGCGCCCAGCGACGTGAGCACATCGAGATTCGCGGGGTAGATGAACGAGAACGCCGCGTCGCGCGCGATGGCGATGGTGCGGCCTGCGAGGAGGCGTGGCGTGGCGCCAGCGGTTCCGGCTTCCGACCCGGCTTCGGTTCCGGCAGCTTCGAAGCAGACCTGCGGCAGCTGCGCGGGCTGCATCCGTCCCAGCGGCGTGGCCGCCAGCACGTCGGCCACGGCATCGAGCCGCGCCATCGCATCGCCGAGTTCGTTCGCACCCACGAGCCCCAGATGCCGCTCGGGCAGCGTGAAGCCGGCGTCGCGCGGCAAGGCGCCGAGCCACTGCGACGGATCGCGAAGTGCCTCCTGCAGCATGCCCGCATGCCGCTCGCTGCCGACGCGGTTGGCCAGCACGCCCGCCCACGGCAGGCCGGGGCGGAAGTTCTGCAGTCCGAAGGCCAGCGCGCCGAAGGTGCCGGCCATGGCATGCGCGTCGATCACGGCGAGCACCGGCAGGCCGAAGCGCCCGGCCAGGTCGGCCGCGCTTGGCGTGCCGTCGAACAGGCCCATCACGCCCTCGACGATCAGCAGGTCGCAGCAGGCCGCCGCTTCGCGCAGGCGCGCGCGGCAGTCGGCCTCGCCGGTCATCCACAGGTCGAGCGAGTGCACCGGCGCGCCGGTGGCCTGCGCGAGCCAGTGCGGATCGAGGAAGTCGGGGCCGCACTTGAAGGCGCGCACGCGCCGGCCCTGGCGCGCGTGAAGCCGCGCGAGCGCGGCGGCGACGGTGGTCTTGCCCTGCCCGGAAGCGGGCGCGGCCACCAGCACCGCGGCGCAGGTGGCGCCGGTGCCGTTCGTTTGCGGGGATGGGGTCAGTGAGGCGTCCACTTGAGGCCGACGTACGCGGTGCGGCCTGCATTGGCGTACAGCCGCGCGAACTGGTAGTCCTTGTTGCCCACATTGTCGACGCGCGCCACCAGGTTCAGGTCGCGCGTGAGCCTGGTGCTGGCCGACAGGTTCAGCAAGGTGTAGCCGCCAAGCTTGACGGTGTTGGCCGCATCGTCGTAGCGCTTGCTCGACGACTGCACCTCGGCGCCCAGCGTCCAGCCCGCCACGCGCCAGTCGGCACCGAGCACGCCGTGGCGCTGCGCACGGCGTGCCAGCAGGTGGTCGGTGGCGAGGTCGCGCGGGTCCTGGTAGTCGAGCGAGGCGCGCAGCGTGACGTCGCCGAAGCGCTGGCTGCCGGACAGCGTGACGCCCTGGTAGCGCGCGCGCGCAGTGCTCGAATAGCAGCCGAACGACGAGGCGCAGCCTTTGGCGGTGCCGTCGAACACGATCAGGTTCTGCACGCGGTTGTTGTAGACCACGATGCCCGCCTGCGTGCCGCCGTCGGTGTACTGCAGGCCGAGCTCGGCATTGCGGCTCGACTCCGGCTTGAGCGTGGCCAGGCCGTATTCGCTGAAGCGCTGGTACAGCGTCGGCACGCGGAAGGCGGTACCGGCCGAGGCCGTGACCCGCAGCGACGGCGTGATGGCGTAGCCGTAGGCCGCGCTGCCGGTGGTCTTACCGCCAAACTCGCTGTCGTCGTCGTGGCGCACATGCAGCTGCAGCGAGTGCGGGCCCTGGACGAAGCCGTAGCCCAGCGAGATGGCGTCCTGCGCGCGGTCGCGCGACAGCAGCTTCGACGACGTGGTGGGCGCGTTCTCGAGCGCGTCCTCCCGGCGCTCGAAGGTGGCGGTGACCAGGTGGGGGCCGAAGCGGAACTCGTTCTGGAACAGGTAGCCGCGCAGGTTCGTCTCGGTGCGGTAGAACGAAGGCTGCGTCTTGTAGACCGACTGCGAATCGGTCACCTGCACGCGCGTGCTGTACACGTCGTTCCACTTGGCCGACCAGGTCAGGCCGGCGGTGCGCAGCGTGTTGTTCGAGATGTCGTTGGCGAACAGGATCGGCAGCCTGGTGCGGTACGACACCGTGGCGTCGTAGCCTGCGTTGATGTCGCTGCTCAGCAGCGTGGCCTCGATGCGCTGGTTGGGCGTGATCTGGAAGCCGAGCCTGGCGTTGCCGGAGGTGCTGCGGTAGCCGTCGCGGTCGGGGCTGGTGAAGCCGTCCTTGCTCGGGGTGCGCTTGTCGACGGGCTGGACGTTGAAGCCCTTGCTTTCCTCGTGCGAGACGCCGAACGAGTAGTCGAACAGGCCCGACTTGCCGCTCACGCCGCCTTCGATCTTGCGCAGGCCCTTGCTGCCGATGCCGACGCCGGCGTAAGGAGAGACGCCCTCCTCGCCCCGCCGGGTGAACAGCTGGATCACGCCACCCACGGCGTCCGAGCCGTACACCGCGGCAGCCGGGCCGCGCAGCACTTCGATGCGGTCGATCTGTGCGAGCGGAATGCCTTCCCAGCCGGCGCCACCGGTGGACTGCGAGTCGATGCGCACGCCGTCGAGATAGACCGCGGTGAAGCGCGTCTCGGCGCCACGGATGAACAGGCTGGTGGTGTTGCCCACGCCGCCGTTGCGCGTGATCTCGATGCCCGGCAGGCGCGAGAGCACATCGGCCACGCCGGTCGCGCCGCTGCGCTCGATGGCCTGGCGGTCGACGATGGACACGTCGCCCACCAGCTCCGACAGCGCCTGCGGCGTGCGGTTGGCGGTGACCACCGTTTCGCCGAGTTTGGGCGCTTCCTGGGCGTGCGCCAGGCCGCCGAAGGCAGAGGCCAGCGCCAGCGGCAGGCAGGCGAAACGGAGACGGCGCGCAGGAGCGCGGCCGCGTGAGATGCAAACGTGGGAAATCATGAATGAAGCGAGCGAACGTCAATGCCCCTCGCCGGCCTCCCCGCCGGCGCTGCGGGGCGCCATGGCTGCCTCGTGCCCGACAGGATGCGTCGATGCATGCGGCAGCCGCCTTGTTGGCCGGTATCCGGGCTGGCAGAACGGCCCCTCGCCGCCTTCCCAGGTGCCTGTTTCAGGGCACCCAGTGGCTTCGATGGAAAGGGGTTGGCGCCTTTCGGCGCCGTCTGCTTGACCGTTGCGGGGGCAGCGCAGGCGGCTTCGGCCGGGTCCCGATGCGAATCGGGGGCGTCCACTCCTGCTTCCCGTTGAACTGCGCCGTGCGAACCACGGCGCGAGCACCAACGGCCGGGATTTTATGCGCTGGACCTGGCTCGCCCCCAGGCTTCGCGCACTTCGTGTCGCTTCTGCTTCCCCCTGCCGGGGACAACACCGGAGGCCCGGCGAAGCCGGTTCCCCGGTGTTCCTGGCCTTTTCCTTCTTCTCTGGAGGAGAGGCGAGGAAGGCACGCCCGCCGCTAACATCGCTGCCCATGATGCGGCCCGCCACGGTTTTCCTGAATCTTCGTTCGGCGCTGCAACGCGTCCTTGGTGTTTCCGGCTGGCAATCGATGCTGCTGTGGTCGATCGTCGCGGGGCTGCTGGGCACGCTGGCCACCGAGCTGTTCCGCGCGGCGCTCTATCACTTCGAACACCTGGTGCTCGGCCCGGGCGACGGCCTGGTGGCCATGGCCAGGAACCTGCCGTGGTGGGCACGCATTGCCTGCCCTGCGCTGGGCGGGCTGGTGGCGGGTGGACTGCTGGTGCTGGCGAAGCGCGTGGCGGTGCGCAGCGCCACGTCCGACTACATGGAAGCCATCGTGCTCGGCGACGGGCGCATCCCGGTCGCGCAGACGCTGGTGCGCAGCGCGTCGTCGCTGGTCAGCATCGGCAGCGGCGGCTCGATCGGGCGCGAAGGCTCGATGGTGCAGCTCGCCGCGCTGGCGGCGTCGCTCCTGGGGCGGGTGTTCCGCTTTCCGGCGGAGCGGCTGCGGCTGCTGGTGGCCTGCGGCGCGGCGGCGGGCCTGACCGCGGCCTACAACGCACCGATCGCCGGCGCCTTCTTCGTGGCGGAGATCGTGCTGGGCTCGATCGCGATGGAAAGCGTGGGCCCGATCATCATCGCCTCGGTGGTCGCCAACGTCGCGATGCGGGCGCTGCCGGGCTACCAGCCACCCTACAGGATGCCGGCGTTCCCGGAAATCCACGGCACCGAGGTCGCGTTGTTCTGCGTGCTGGGCGTGCTGCTGGGCTTTGCGGCGGTCGGCTTCCTGCGTGCGCTGCAGGGCAGCCGCGCGGCGTTCTCGCGGCTGCCGCTGGCGCTGCCGTGGCGGCTGGCGCTGGGCGGGCTGGTGATGGGCGCGATCTCGGTGCCGATGCCCGAGGTGTGGGGCAACGGCTACAGCATCGTCAACGGCGTGCTGCACACGCCATGGCCGTGGGCGCTCATCGCGATGGTGCTGGTCGCCAAGGTCGCGGCCACGCTAGCCACGGCCGGATCGGGCGCTGTGGGCGGGGTGTTCACGCCGGCGCTGTTCTTCGGATGCATGGTCGGCGCGCTGTTCGGCCAGGGCGTGCAGGCGCTGTGGCCCGCGGCCACTTCGGCGCCGTTCGCCTACGCCATCGTCGGCATGGGCGCCTTCCTGGCAGGCGCCACACAGGCACCGCTGATGGCGATCCTGATGATCTTCGAGATGACGCTGAGCTACCAGGTCATGCTGCCGCTGATGGCGGCCAGCGTCATCGCCTACTTCGTGGCGCGCTCGGCCAATGCCGGCTCGATGTACGAGATCACGCTGCGGCGCAACAAGCAGCGTGACACGCAGCTGCGCCTGCGCGGCCTGCACATGCGCGACCTGGTGCAGCCGGCCGGCACTGTGGTCGGACCCGACGCCGATCGCGAGGCGATGAGCAAGCTGTTCCTGCAGCAGCCGGTGAAGTACCTGTACGTGGTCGACGAGGGCAACCGCTACCTCGGCGTGGTGCCGCTGTCGGCGCTCGGCACGGCGCCGGCAGGGGCCACGGCCGGGGCGCTGCTGTCGCAGGCCATCCAGCCGATCGCTGCGGACACCGGGCTCGCGGAAGCGCTGCAGCGTTTCCTCGACCATCTCGGCGAACGGCTGCCGGTGATCGAGAGCGCACAAGACCCCGTGCTGCTCGGTGTCGTCGCCAAGAGCGCGCTGCTCGCCACCTACGTGCGGCTGAGCGAAGCCTGAAAGGTTTGATCGGCGCGCTGCGAAGCCGCAGAATCCCCGCCGGGAGTGTTTTCCCGGGAAACTACAATCGCCAACCATGCCCGCCTCCAGCCCCATCGACCAGATCGCCGAGCGTGTCGAACGCCTGCTCGTGCGTCACGAAGAGGTGCAGCGCACCAACGCGCTGCTGCAGGAACAGGTCGATGCGCTCATGCGCGAACGCGACGCCCTGAAGTCGCGCCTCGCCGCCGCCCGCACGCGACTGGATGCACTGCTCGAGCGGCTGCCGGCTGAACCACCTTCCGAAGACTCCCCCGCATGAAGCAGATTGAAGTACAGATCATGGGCCAGAGCTATTTGCTTGGCTGTCCCGATGGCGGCGAGGCGCAGCTGCGCGAAGCCGTCGAACGCGTGGACGCAGCCATGTGCAAGATCCGCGATGCAGGAAAAGTCAAGGCCCGCGATCGCATCGCGGTGCTGGCCTCGCTGAACCTGGCATTCGATCTCGCCGCGCAGCAGGCCGCCACGGCCGCCGCCGCAGCGGCTCCCGCGCCTGCAGCCGCTGCCACCGACACCGCCGAGCCCGACCCGAAGGCCGCGCAGCTCATTCAGAGACTCGATCAGGCCCTGGCAGGCGATGGACATTTGCTCTGAATGAGCACCGCGGGTGCATACGGGGCGTAAAATCCACCCTGTCTGCAGACGTGTCGGGCTTAATATTTCCTTGTTCCAATGCTCTCCGGAGCCGGGCTTGGTACATCGCTAGACGGGCGTGATCATCTCGCGTCAGATGAACCCGAAGTCTTGCTGCCCTCGCCCACCTGAACCCTGGTTCAGGATGCGGGTCCGGCACACCATCTGCAGACACCTATTCCGGCCACGGCCCCTTGCACCAGTTGCACGGGGCCGTTGCTTTTTCCAGCAGCATCCTTTTCCGACGCCACCGTGAACATCGCCGCCCTGCTCGACCCGCTCCTGATCGCCGAACTCGCCGCCCTCGGGCTGGGCACCGGCTTCCTCGCCGGCCTTCTGGGGATCGGCGGCGGCATGGTCATGGTGCCGTTCATCACGATCATCATGGGCCACCGCGGCGTGCCGGCCGACCTCGCGGTGAAAATGGCGATCGCGACCTCGATGGCCACCATCATCTTCACCTCGGTATCGAGCGTGCGCGCGCACCACAAGCGGGGCGCGGTGCGCTGGGATATCGTGCAGCGGCTCTCGCCCGGCATCGTCATCGGCAGCCTCGTGGGCAGCCTCGGCGTGTTCGCGCTGCTCAAGGGCACGGCGCTGGCGATCTTCTTCGCGCTGTTCGTGGGCTTCTCGGCCACGCAGATGTTCCTCGACAAGAAGCCCAAGCCCACGCGGCAGATGCCCGGCACCGGCGGGCAGCTTGCAGCGGGCGGCGCGATCGGCTTCATCTCGGGTCTCGTGGGCGCGGGCGGCGGCTTCATCAGCGTGCCGTTCATAACGTGGTGCAACGTGGCGATCCACAACGCGGTGGCGACCAGCGCGGCGCTGGGCTTCCCGATCGCAGTGGCCAACGTGCTCGGCTACGTCATCAGCGGGCATTCGGTCGAAGGCCTGCCGGCCGGCTCGTTCGGCTACATCTGGCTGCCCGCGCTGGTGGTGATCGCCGCGTGCAGCGTGTTCACTGCACCGCTGGGCGCGAAGGCCGCGCACAGCCTGCCGGTGAAGAAGCTCAAGCGCGTGTTCGCGAGCATCCTGTACCTGCTGGCGGCCTACATGCTCTGGAAGGGCCTGCACGGCTGATGCTGCCGGGTTGACGCAGCGCAAAGCCCTTCCGCGGAAGGTGCGACTCGTTGCCGCTGCCGGCGAGGCAGCCGTATAACGAGGCCATGAAAATCCTCATCGCCGTCGACGGCAGCGCCTACACGCAGAAGGCCCTGGCCTATCTCATCGCCAACCGCGCCATGTTCGTGGATGGCCACGAGCTCGTGATCGTGCATGTGTGCACCGGCATCTCGGGCCACGTCACGCGTCACCTGAGCAAGGAGGTGGTCGCCGACTATTACGCCGAGGAGAGCACCAAGGTGCTCGACCCGGTGAAGACGCTGCTGGCCCAACAGGGCGTCGCCAACTACACGATCGACTCGCGCCACGGCCATGTGGCGGAGGAGATCCTCAAGGCGGCCACCGCCGCGCAGGCCGGGCTGATCGTGCTCGGCACGCACGGCCATGGCCTTCTCGGCCGCGCGCTCATGGGCTCGGTCGCCACCAAGGTGATCGCCGAGACGAACACCACGGTGCTGCTGGTCCAGTAGAAGCGGCTATTGAACGCGCTGCTGCCGCCATTCGCGCGGCGAGCAGCCGAAGCGTTCGCGGAACGCGCGGCTGAAATGCGCCGCATCGTTGAAGCCGCGCCCATACGCAATGTCCGCCACCGGACGCCCCGCGAGGCGCGGCTCCAGCAGGTCGCGGCTGCACGCCTCCAGCCTGCGCTCCCAGATGTATTGCGCAGGCGTCAGCGGCTCGCTCTTGAAGACGCGGTGGATGTGGCTCACCGACACGCCCAGTTCGGCCGCCAGCGTGCCCACCGAAAGCGACGGGTCGGCCAGCTGCTCGTCGATGCGGCGCTTCACGCGTGCGAGGTGGTACGCCGTGAGGTTGCTCAGCGCCGGCGCGCGCGCAGCAGGCAGCGTCTGCAGTCCGGCCACCAGGATGTTCTGCACGCCATGCGCCACCGCCAGAGCGGAGGCCGGCTGCAGCGTGTCGATGTCCTCGCGCAAAGTGCGGATCATGCCCAGCAGCAGGTGCCCGGCGCCTTCGCGCCCCGACACCGTGGTGGCCGTCAGCGCCTCCGTGTCGCGCAACTCGCCGCGCAGGCGCTCGCCGGGCAGCTTCAGCACGATCTGCTCGAAAGACTCCTCGAACAGCAGTTCGTAGGGCCGCGTGCTGCCGTACAGCGCGAAGTCGCCGGCCGACAGCACCGCGTCGCGGCCATCCTGGCGCACCACGCCGTGGCCGCGCGCCTGGATGCTCACCAGGAAATAGTCGTCGCTCGACTTCGCGATATGGCCCGGCGTGCGCATCACCTTCTGCGGCCCGGAGGTGACCACCGACATGTCGAGGCTGGGCAGCGTGTGCTGGCGGATGCTGCCTTCGAAATCGCCCGCGTCCGCACCGGCGTCCTGCACGGCGTCGCACTCGAGCTGCACGTAGACGTTGCAGATCATGTCGGTCCAGTAGGCGAGCCGCTGGTCGCGCGAGACGGCATCGGTGCTTAGCAGCTGGGTCATCGGGGTTCCTCGGTCGAAATGCGGCATGCAACGCTGGAACAAGAACGCCGCCAATCCGGGTCAAGGCGTTCCGGCGGCGCGAATTTACGCTTCAAGCAACCCGCATGCCACAGCGCAAACCCGGTGCGCCACGCACGCGGCCCGTTACGTCCCTTGCCCTTTTCTTGCACCTGGAGAACCGACATGCCCACCACCGTTCACCCCAAGCTTCGCGTTGCCGCCGTGCAGGCCGCACCGGTCTTTCTCGACCTCGACGGCACCATCGACAAGACCATCGACCTGATGGCGCAGGCCGCGAAACAGGGCGTCCAGCTCATCGCGTTTCCCGAGACGTGGATTCCCGGCTACCCCTGGTGGATCTGGCTCGACTCGCCGGCCTGGGGCATGCAGTTCGTGCAGCGCTACCACGACAACTCGCTGGTCATCGGCTCAGCCGAGTTCGACCGGCTGAAGGCCGCGGCACGCAAGCACAAGCTGTGGTTGTCGTTCGGTTTCAGCGAGAAGGCCGCGGGCAGCCTCTACATCGCGCAGGCGCTCATCGACGACCAGGGCAACACGGTGCAGACGCGCCGCAAGCTCAAGCCCACGCACGTCGAACGCACCGTGTTCGGCGAAGGCGACGGCGCCGACCTGCACGTGGTCGAGACGCCCATCGGCAACATCGGTTCGCTGTGCTGCTGGGAGCACCTGCAGCCGCTCAGCAAGTACGCGATGTACGCACAGAACGAGCAGATCCACTGCGCCGCATGGCCGAGCTTCTCGCTTTACCGCGGCGCGGCCTATGCGCTGGGCCACGAGGTGAACAACGCCGCGAGCCAGGTCTATGCGGTCGAGGGCGGCTGCTTCGTGCTCGCGCCCTGCGCCACGGTGTCGAAGGCCATGAGCGACCTGATGTGCACCGACGCAGGCAAGCAGCAGATGCTGGGCATCGGCGGCGGCCATGCGCGCATCTTCGCGCCCGACGGTTCGCCGCTGGGCGTGCCGCTGGCCGAGCACGAAGAAGGCCTGGTGGTCGCCGACATCGACCTCGGCATGATCTCGCTGGCCAAGGCGGCGGCCGATCCGAGCGGGCACTACTCGCGACCCGATGTCACGCAGCTGCTGCTGAACAAGACGCGCCGCGAGCCGATGGTGGTGCAGCTCACGCCCGAGCCCGAGGCCAGCGCGCCGGAGCCGGTGGCCGTGGCCTGACCCGCACCCACGCCGAAGGAGCCGCCCCATGGAATCCGCCATCGCAGAGCACCTCAGGTGCCCCCGCACGCGCCATCGCCGCGTGGAAGACGACTACACGCCGCCCTACCCCGTCTGGTCGGCCCGCGCGCCGGAGGCCGTGAAGCAGGTGGTGATGGGCTGTTTCGGCGTGCAGTCGCGCGGTGCGCAGATGCAGGGCCGCGCCTGCGCCGCGCTCATGAAGATCAGCCGCGACTTCGCGCTGCCCGACGGTCCGGGCCACCACGACCTCACGCACCACGTCGATGCCGACGGCTACGACAACATGATCGCCATCGCCTACTGGCGCGATGCCGCGGCCTACACACGCTGGTGCGCCACGCCGGAGGTCGATGCGTGGTGGCGCTCCGACGAGCGGCTGTCGGAAGGCCTCGGCTACTTCCGCGAGGTGGCCTCGCCGCGCGTGGAGCACTTCGAGACCATGTTCAACACGCCCGACCGCTTCGAGGGCGTCGGCGTGGTGATGGGCGAAGTCAGCGGCGAACTTCAGGAGCACGGCTACTGGGGGTCGATGCGCGACCGCATCCCGCTGTCGCAGACCGATGCGATGTCGCCCTCCGGCGCGCGCGCGGTGATCGCCGGCACGCCGCGGCCGGGCCAGCGCGTGCGCGTGGCGGGCCACGAGAACATCGCGATGATCCGCTCGGGCCAGGCGTGGACCGACACCACCGGCCAGGAGCGCACGCTCTACCTCGACGACATGGAACCGGTGCTGCGCGAAGGCATGGACTTCCTGCGCGACGAGGGCCTGGGCATCGGCTGCTACAGCAACCGCTACATGCATCACCTCGACGCGCAGGGCGCGCCGATGCAGAAGTCCTTCGGGCTCAGCTACTGGCGCTCGCTGGCCGACATGGAGCGCTGGGCCGAATCGCACCCCACGCACGTGGCCATCTTCGGCAGCTTCATGCGCTACGTGCAGGCGCTGAACTTCCAGCTCCAGCTGCGCGTGTACCACGAGGTGTCGGTGCTCAAGGCCGACGAACAGAGCTACGAATACATCAACTGCCACGCCCGCAGCGGGCTGATGAACGGCATGGCCTGAGCGTTTCGTTGTCGCCCTTCTGGAACGGCAACGTAACCGCTTTGCGTCGGGCCCTTGCGCGGGGCCCACGCTGGCCTCCGGCGGACGCCTATGCGGCGAACAGCCCCTTGTGCTCCGCGCGCAGCAGCGCCTTCTGCACCTTGCCCATGGTGTTGCGCGGCAACTCGGGCACCACGAAGCAGCGCTTCGGAATCTTGAAGTTGGCGAGCCGGGACTTCAGGTCCGCCACGATGGCGTCCGCGTCGAGCGTGACACCGGCCTTCGGGATGACGATGGCCACGCCGACCTCGCCGAAGTCGGGGTGCGGCACGCCGACCACCGCGCTTTCGGCCACGCCGCTCATCTCGTTGATGTAGCCCTCGATCTCGGCCGGGTAGACGTTGTAGCCGCCGCTGATGATCAGGTCCTTGCTGCGCCCGACGATGGTGATGTAGCCCATGCCGTCGATCCTGCCGACGTCGCCGGTCTTGAAGAAACCGTCGGCCGTGAATTCTTCCTTGGTCTTCTCGGGCATGCGCCAGTAGCCCGAGAAAACGTTGGGGCCGCTGACCTCGATGTTGCCGATCTCGTCGGTGGTGCAGTCGCGCCCGCTGTCGTCGCGCACGCGAAGCTGCACGCCCGGGAGCGCGAAGCCGACGGTTCCGCCGCGACGCTCGCCCTGCTCCGGCCTGTAGGGGTTGGACGTGAGCATCGCCGTCTCGCTCATGCCGTAGCGTTCCAGGATGGTGTGGCCGGTGCGCTCTCGCCATTCGTCGAAGGTCTCGATGAGCAGCGGCGCCGAGCCCGCGATGAACAGGCGCATGTTGCGCACCGCCTTGCGCGTGAGGCCGGCCTCGGCCAGCAGGCGCACGTAGAGCGTGGGAACGCCCATGAACACGGTGGCCTCGGGCAGCTTCTGCACGATGCGCTTCGGGTCGAACTTGCCGAACCACAGCATCTTGCTGCCGTTGAGCAGCGCGCCGTGCAGCGCCACGAAGAGGCCGTGCACATGGAAGATGGGCAGTGCGTGGATGAGCACGTCGCCTTCGGTCCAGCCCCAGTAGTCCTTCAGCACCTCGGCGTTCGACAGCAGGTTGCCGTGCGAGAGCATCGCGCCCTTGCTGCGGCCGGTGGTGCCGCTGGTGTACAGGATGGCCGCCATGTCGCTCGCCTTGCGCTGCGCCACCTTGTGCTGGTCGCTGCACAGCGCGGCCACTTCGAGCAGCGTGCCGGTGCGGTCGTCGTCCAGCGTGAAGACGTGCTTCGTGCCCGCGGCCGTGGCAATAGGTGCGACCCACGATGCATTGCGGCTGGTGCACACGACCACGGCCGGTTCGGCGTTGCCGATGAAGTACTCGATCTCGGCGCTCTGGTAGGCCGTGTTCAGTGGCAGGAACACATAGCCCGCGCGCAGCGTGGCGAGGTACAGCAGCATGGCCTCGACCGACTTCTCGACCTGCACCGCGATGCGCGCGCCCTTCTCCAGCTTCAGCGCATCGAGCAGGTTGGCGATCATGGCGCTGGCGCGCTCGATGTCGCGCCAGGAATAGAACAGGCCGTTGTCGGTCTCGACCGCGATGCTGTCGAGGTCGGCGGGGAATGCCGCGCGCAAGGCGGCGAACAGGTTGGAGTTGGCGGTCTTCGTCATCGCTTGTCTTCGGACGGTGTCTTCGGTCGTTCAGAAATTCGGGGTGCGCTTGGCCAGGAAGGCATCGATGCCTTCGCGGTGTTCCGCGGAATCGGCATAGTCGTAGGCGGTGGGCAGCAGGCCGTGGGCCGACGGTGCACCGGAGCGCAGCGCGGCAAAGGTCTGCTTGTGCAGCCGCGCGGCCTGCGGCGAGAGCGCCGAGATGCGCGTGGCATGGGCCTGCGCGGCGGCGGCCACCTCGTCGTCGGGCAGCACCGACAGCAAAAAGCCCGCGTCGTACAGGCGCTGCGCGCCGTGCACGCCGGCGGCCAGCAGCATGTCGCGCGCGAGCACGTCGCCGACGGCGCCATGCACCAGCGCCGCTTCGCGCGGCGCCATCGGAAAGCCCAGCCTGGCGATCGGCGCGCCGAACTTCGCGGACGCGCCGGCCAGGCGGATGTCGCAGCAGCTCGCGATCTCGACGCCCGCGCCCATGCACGCGCCCTCGATCTGCGCGACCAGCGGCAGCGGGCAGTCGAGCATCGCCTGCAGCGCAGCCCACACTTCGTTCTCGTGGAATTCGCGCAGGCTCGGTTCTTCGAACCGGAACGACGGGTACTCCGAGATGTCGCCACCTGCGCAGAAGGCGCCGCCCTCGCCGCGCACCACGACGCAGCGCGGCCCGCCATCGCCGGTCCCGTTGCGCAGGCCGTCGAACACCGCGCGCAGTTCGCGCCACATGGCGCGCGTCATCGCGTTCAGGCGCCCCGCATTCGACAGCGTGACGAACGCGACCGCCGTGCGGCCCTCGCCCTTGCAGCGCAGCGAAACCTGGCTCTGGCCGGCCGTCATTCGAGCTTGGCGCCCGACGCCTTCACGACCGTGGCCCAGCGCTTGATCTCCGAACTGACGAAGTTGCCGTAGGCGGTGGTGGTGAGGTTCGGGATCTCGGAGCCGTTCTGCGCCCAGATGGTCTTCAGGTCGTCGGTGGCCAGCGCCTTCTTCATGTCGTCGATGGCGCGTGCCTGCACGTCCGCCGGCGTGGCCTTGGGAGCCCAAAGGCCGTACCAGGTGGTGACGGTGTATTCGGGCAGGCCGACTTCGGCGGCGCAGGGCACGTCGGGGAACGCCGGGTTGCGCTTGCTGCCGGCCACCATCAGCGCCTTGATGCGGCCGCTCTTGATGTGCTGCGCCGACGAGCCCAGGCCGTCGAACATCAGGTCGACGTTGCCCGAGATCAGGTCCGACAAGGCCGGGCCCGCGCCGCGGTACGGGATGTGGGTGATGAAGGTGCCGGTCTGGATCTTGAACAGTTCGCCCGCCAGGTGGTGCGATGTGCCCGCGCCGGCCGAGCCGTAGTTGAACTTGCCGGGACTGCGCTTCACCAGCGCGATGAACTCCTGGATCGTGGTGGCCGGGACGCGCTTGGGATTGACCACCACCACCTGCGGCACGTTGGCCAGCAGCATCAGCGGCGCGAAGTCCTTCTCGATGTCGTAGTCGAGCCTCGGATAGATGGACGGCGCGATGGCATGGTGCACCGCACCCATGAAGAGCGTGTAGCCGTCGGCCGGCGCCTTGGCGGCAATGCCGGCGCCCAGCGTGCCGCCGGCGCCGCCGCGGTTGTCGATGACGAGCGTCTGGCCGGCGATGCGCGAGAACTGCCCCGAGATCGGCCGCGCGAACGCATCGGTGCCGCCGCCTGCCGGGAATGGCACGATCATGGTCACCGGCTTGGTCGGCCAGCCCTGCTGGGCGCGCGCGCCGCCGCACAGCACGGCGGCGCCGGCAGCGGCCGCGCGCAGGACATCGCGGCGTTGAAAACCTGGGTTCATTTGTCTCATCTCCTGTGTCGTTGTGGATTTTGCCGCCCGATGCGGCCGCCGGCTGATTTCGCGTTGTCGCGTCGTCGCCGGCCTGCGAACGCCATCAGCCTTTTTTGAAGTACAGGCTTTCGATGTCTCCCGATACAGCGACCTTGCCGTCGGCCAGCCAGGTGCGGTGTTTGTCCAGGCGCTTCAGGTCGTAGAGGTAGTTGACCATGAGCCCGTAAGACTGCTTCTGCCCCTTGGGCGACGGATCGCCGGCCCAGTTCAGCCGCTCCACGCGGGCACCGTTGCCCAGGTGGAAACGTGCGACAGGGTCTGCCGGCGTGCCGTCGACCAGTGCCCGGCCGAGGTATTCGGCGGCGGCCTGCATGAGCCATTGGCGCAGCGGCGACTTCGCATCGAAGGTGGTGGCCGCATCCACGGCCGCGAGCAGGCGCTCGGCCGTGGGCGGCAGCGAGCCGACGAGCCGGCCGAGTTCGGCCTCGCGCTTCTCGTCCAGGCGCGGCAGCAGGTCGGCCGCGTTCTTCGCGAGCCAGGTGCGAAAACCCGGGATCGGCGACAGCGTGGCGAAGGTCTTCAGGCGCGGCAGCTCGTCCTGCAGGGTCTCGACCACGCGCTTGATGAGCGAGTCGCCGAAGCTCACGCCGCGCAGGCCGTTCTGGGTGTTGCTGATCGAATAGAAGATGGCCGTGGTGGCCTTGGCGGGCAGCACGGGCACGGCCGCCTCGTCGAGCAGCGGCGTGATGCCGTCGCTGATGCGGTCGACCAGCGCCACTTCCACGAAGATGAGCGGCTCGTTGGGCAGGCGCGGATGGAAGAAGCCATAGCAGCGGCGGTCACTGTCGTCGAGCCGGTTCTTCACGTCGGACCAGCTCTTGATGTCGTGCACCGCCTCGTAGCGGATGAGCTTCTCGATCAGCGAGGCCGGCGAGTCCCAGTCGATGCGGCGCAGCTCGAGGAAGGCCACGTCGAACCAGGTCGAGAAGAGGTGCTCGAGCTCGGCGTCGAGCGCGAGCAGTCGCTTGTCGGCCTTCAGGTTGGGCAGCAGGTCGGCGCGCAGGTCGACGAGAAAGCGCATGCCCTCGGGCTCGACCGCGAAGCGCTGCAGCAGCCGCATGCGCGGCGACACCAGCGCGCGGCGCAGGCGCAGCTCGGCCTGCCCTTCGTCGGGCGTGCCGACGGCGTTCTGGTGCTGGTCGCGCGCAGTCTTGAGCTTTTGAGCGTCGGCGGCGAAATGCTCGCTCATGAGCGCCCAGTAGTCGCGCCGCTCCTCGGCCGTGGCGGCGCGGTAGGCATCGGCAATGGCATGGGCACGGCGTCCGCCCTCGACTTCGCTCACGCGCGGGTCGATCACCGCCTGCAGGTCGGCCAGCACGCGGCGCAACGCGCGCGGCGACAAGGCCTCGTCGGCCTTGCGCAAGGTGACCAGCAGCCGCTCGGCCGTCGAACGGGCGCTGGGCTTGGGCGCGTTCTTCGGCGCGCCCTTGGCGGCCGCCTCGGGCGCCACCGGCACCTTGGACTTCTCGCCAGGACGCAGCCGCGCCTGGAACCATTCGGTCGCACTCATCGGGGCACTCCAATGCTTGTTGAAAAGGGCCGGTCGCGACGCGCGGTCGTCACGACATCACCCTGGATTTCTGCTGGCGCATGACCTCGCGCAGCGCCTCGCGCTGGCGCGTCATGTGCGTGCGCATGGCCGCGTCGGCGCCCTCGCTGTCGCGCGCCTTGAGCGCGGCGAACACGGCCAGGTGCTCCGACAGGCTCTGGTCGAGCCGCCCCGGCGCATGCAGCTGCTGCAGCCGCGCGAGCTTGAGGATCTTGCGCAGGTCGCCGATCACCTGGGCCAGCCACCTGTTGTCGGCGAGCTTGATGATCGCCTCGTGAATGATGTGGTTGGTGGCGTAGTAGTCGTTGATGCGCCTGGCCTTGGCGTGGCGCACCAGCCGCTCGTGCAGTTCGTCGAGCTCGTGCAGTTCGGCGTCGCTGGCGTTGCGCGCGGCCTCGTAGGCGCAGCGGCCCTCGAGCAGCGCGATGACGGGAAAGATCTCGTCGAGGTCGCGCTCGGTGACCTCGTTGACGAAGCAGCCGCGCCGCGGTTCGTGGCGCAGCAGGCCTTCTGCCGTGAGCACCTTGAGCGCTTCGCGCAATGGCGTGCGGGAGATGGACAGGCGCTCGCACAGCGACACCTCGTCCACGAAGCTGCCGGGCGCCAGCGTGCCGTCGAAGATCTGCTCGCGCAGCGTGGCGGCGACCTCGTCGTGCAGGGAGTTGGGAACCAGTCGCATGGGATCAGGACCGCATAATTTCCTGTAATTACGCGTAATTCTGAGCCTGCCCGCGAAGAGGCGCAAGGGCCGCGCACCCCGTGCGCGGCTGGGATTTACCCTGCGTACCGACGTATCAAGCGCGTGCGGCGGTCGCCCTCGTGCCGGCCCGGCCGAACCAGAACCACAGCGCGATGCCGGCGATGACCATCGGCACGCTGAGCCACTGGCCCTGGCTCAGATTGAGCGCACGCAGGCCGAGGAAATCGTCAGGCTCGCGGAAGTACTCCGCGACGAAACGCAGCACGCCGTAGCCGATCAGGAACACCGCGGCCACCTGTCCCTGCTTGCGTTCCTTGCGCGCGTAGAGCCACATCACCGCGAACAGCAGCAGGCCCTCGAGCAGGAACTGGTACACCTGCGACGGATGGCGCGGCAGCATCGATCCGCTCTGCGGAAAGACCATGCCCCACGGCAGGTCGGGATTGCTGAAGCGGCCCCAGAGTTCGCCGTTGATGAAGTTGCCCACCCGGCCTGCCGCCAGGCCGGTCGGCACGCAGGGCGAGACGAAGTCCATCACCTGCCAGAACGGGCGCGCGCGCGAATGAGAGAACCACACCATCGCGCCGATCACGCCGAGCAGCCCGCCATGGAAGCTCATGCCGCCCTGCCATACGTAGAGGATCTCGAGCGGATGCGTCAGGTAGAACTCGGGCTTGTAGAACAGGCAGTAGCCCAGGCGCCCACCGACGATGACGCCCATGACGCCGAGGAAAAGTATGTCCTCGATATCCTTGCGCTGCCATGCGCCCGCGCCGACGAGCGAGCGGTACGGCTCGTGCCGCAGGCGTCGCGTGCCGAGGAAATAGAACAGCGCAAACGCGGCCAGGTAGGTCAGGCCGTACCAGTGGATGGCCACCGGCCCGATTTGCAGGGCGATGGGGTCGATATGCGGATACATGAGCATCCGCGGATTGTGCCCGCGCCGGATGTCGGGTCCGGGTCGGGGATATTCGCTGTCCGGCTACCGCCCGAGCCGCCATCAGAGCAGCCCCGCGATCGCTGCCGGCACCGCGAGGATCAGCAGGAGGATCGGCAGTTCCTCCGCCACAAACTACCCGGACCTGTCGCGCCGCATGCAGGCCTTCGCGGCCTGGCTCGAAACGGTGCTGGCCGACGCCCTCGACGGGCCGCAGCCGGCACAACCCGCCCATGCCGGCGCACGCCGCCGCGAGCCCCGTCAGGGCCGCGACTTGCCCTCGCGCCCGTAGGGCAGCCTCTTGATGAGGTTGAACTTTCCACGGCTGAATTCGTGGAACTCGACCACGTCCTTGCCGTCGCCGTTCACACCCTCGATGTCGCCCGCCTGCACCAGCAACCGGCTCGACAGCTTGTAGATGAGCTCCTGCCCGTCTTCCTTCTCGAATTCGGGCTTCAGCGGGTAGACGCTCGTCAGCGCGCCGGGCATCGGCGTCGCGTGGCCGGTGACGGCATCGATCACCGCGCCGGTGTTGCAGCCACCGGTGCCGCAGCCCCAGCGCACGACGATGTAGCGGCCCGCAAACTCGGGCTTGCCGCTGGCGACGGCCTCGCGCAGCCGGGTGCGGTACGCGCGGGCGAAGTCGCTGTCGAGCACCAGCGAATGGTTCGCTCCGGTGTGGGGCGCATCGGCCGGGTAGTCCTTGAATTGCGGCACGGCGGCCGGTGCCTGCGCCATGGCGGCAACCGTACAGAGCATGGCGGCGCCGGCGGCAAGCCGGGCCGGCAAAGCAAAGCCCATATTCATTCGGTGCCCTCCTCGGGGCTAGCAGGGTTGTTCGTGTTCATCCCGCGCTCGCGCACGAACGAGACGAAACGGGCAAGCGCCGGATTCGAAGCCTCTTCGGGCCACACCAGGCTGGTTTCGCATGCGGGCAGCACCGGCGCGCTGCGGCGCCGCGCAAGGGGCGCGAACTCCTCGGCGCGGCGGTACACCACGCCCGCGCGGCGGAACTGCGTGACGCTCTCGGGCACCCAGGCAACGCCGATGCCGCCCGAGACGAGGTTGACGATGGTCTGCATCTGTATCGCCTCCTGGCCGAGCAGCGGCGTGCGACCGGCCGCGTGGTACAGGTCGAAGATGGCGTCGTGCAACGACGGCACGATGCGGCGCGGAAAGATGACCAGCGGCTCGGCCAGCACGTCCGCCATCAACAGCCTGTGGGCGCCGGCAAGGGCGTGGCGCTCGGGCAGCGCGAGCACGAGCGGCTCCTGCGACACCGCCAGCCGCGCGAGGCCCGGCGGCGCGGCGCCGGGCGAATGCAGCATCAGCCCGGCGTCGATCTCGCCGCGCGCGAAGGCCTCGAGCTGCACGTCGCCCGTGGCCTCGACCAGTTCGAGCGCCACCTCGGGGCACAGCACGCGGAACTCGCGCACCCAGGCCGGCAACTGTTCGAACCCGACCGTCGAGACGAAGGCGATGCGCACCCGCCCCACCTGCCCTGCCGCGGCGGCGCGCGCACGGGCAGGCAGCGCCTGGGCACGGGCCAGCAGTTCGCGCACGTCGGGCAGCAGCGCCTCCCCGGCCGGGGTGAGCGCCACGCGCCGCCGCGTGCGGTCGAACAGCGCCACGCCCAGCGTCTTCTCGAGCTGTGCGATGGCCTGCGTGACAGGCGGCTGGGTCATGTGCAGGCGCAGCGCGGCGCGGCCGAAATGCAGCTCCTCGGCCACGGCCAGGAACTGGCGCCAGGCACGCAGGTCGATCAGGCTTTCCTTCATATGCCGAGCATATCAATCGACAACGCAAATCGGATTGGAACCAATCAATCAGAAGTCCGATACTTGAGCCCGTCGCGCCCCGCTCGCGATTCCCCACACCCCACGACAGAAGAGACACCATGGACACCAAACCGATCCAGATCAATCGCCGCAGCGCCAACATCGTCGAAGGCAAGAGCCGCGCGCCCAACCGCTCCATGTTCTACGCCATGGGCTACGAGGAATCCGACTTCAAGAAGCCCATGGTCGGCGTCGCCAACGGCCACAGCACCATCACGCCCTGCAACTCGGGCCTGCAGAAGCTGGCCGACGCGGCCATTGCCGGCATCGAGGAAGCGGGCGGCAACGCCCAGGTGTTCGGCACCCCCACCATCTCCGACGGCATGGCCATGGGCACCGAAGGCATGAAGTACTCGCTGGTGAGCCGCGAGGTCATCTCGGACTGCATCGAGACCTGCGTGGGCGGCCAGTGGATGGACGGCGTGCTGGTGGTCGGCGGCTGCGACAAGAACATGCCCGGCGGCATGATGGGCATGCTGCGCGCCAACGTGCCCGCCATCTACGTCTACGGCGGCACCATCCTCCCTGGCAAGTACAAGGGCCAGGACCTGAACATCGTCAGCGTGTTCGAGGCCGTGGGCCAGAACGCCGCAGGCAACATGAGCGACGAGGACCTGAAGGAAATCGAGAAGCGCGCCATTCCCGGCACCGGCTCCTGCGGCGGCATGTACACCGCCAACACCATGTCGAGCGCGTTCGAGGCGCTGGGCATGTCGCTGCCCTACTCGTCGACCATGGCCAACCCGCACGACGAGAAGCAGAACTCGGCCAAGGAATCGGCCAAGGTGCTGATCGAGGCCATCAAGAAGGACCTGAAGCCGCGCGACATCGTGACCAAGAAGGCCATCGAGAACGCCGTGGCCGTCATCATGGCCACCGGCGGCTCGACCAACGCGGTGCTGCATTTCCTGGCCATCGCGCACGCGGCCGAGGTCGACTGGACCATCGACGACTTCGAGCGCATGCGCAAGAAGGTGCCGGTGATCTGCGACCTGAAGCCCTCGGGCAAGTACCTCGCGGTCGACCTGCACCAGGCCGGCGGCATCCCGCAGGTCATGAAGGTGCTGCTGAAGGCCGGCCTGCTGCACGGCGACTGCGTCACCATCAGCGGCCAGACCATCGCCGAAGTGCTGGCCGACGTGCCCGACGTGCCGCGCGCCGACCAGGACGTGATCCGCCCGATCGACAAGCCCATGTACGACGAAGGCCACCTGGCCATCCTGAAGGGCAACCTGTCGCCCGAAGGCGCGGTCGCCAAGATCACGGGCCTCAAGAACCCGGTCATCACCGGCCCGGCGCGCGTGTTCGACGACGAGCAATCGGCACTCAAGGCCATCCTCGACGGCAAGATCAAGGCAGGCGACGTGATGGTGCTGCGCTACCTCGGCCCCAAGGGTGGGCCCGGCATGCCGGAAATGCTGGCCCCCACGGGTGCGCTGATCGGCGCCGGCCTGGGCGAGAGCGTGGGCCTGATCACCGACGGCCGCTTCTCGGGCGGCACCTGGGGCATGGTGGTCGGCCACGTCGCGCCCGAAGCGGCTGCCGGCGGCACCATCGCATTCGTGAACGAAGGCGACTCGATCACCATCGACGCGCACGAACTCAAGCTCGAGCTGAACGTGCCCGAAGCCGAGATCGCCAAGCGCCGCGAAGGCTGGAAGGCACCGGCACCGCGCTACACGCGCGGCGTGCAGGCCAAGTTCGCGTTCAACGCCTCGAGCGCCAGTTCGGGCGCCGTGCTCGACAAGTTCTGAAGCCCGGCGCGCGCAAGGCGCACCGCATGGCTCAGACCGTGGAGGCCGCCGCCGGCTTCCACGGCTTGGCGACATCCTCGTAGTCGACCCGCTTGGCGCGCAGCCGCGCCAGCAGGTCGTCGAAGCGCTCGAAGCGCAGCACTTCCCGCGGCGGCCCCCGGTCGAGGTCTTCCACGACCAGCACGGCCGCGTCGCCCGCACTCCCCGGCAGCCCCTCTCCCCGATGGTCGAGCAGCACGAGCCGGCCGTGGTCCGCGTCCAGCACGACGAGCCGGTGCGGCTCGGCGAACTGCGCCTTCCATGGCGTTTCTTCCGGCGCGAAGACGATGCGGTCCGACAGTTCGGCGAGGGTCGTGAAATGCTCCATCGGCACGAGGTAGCGCACCGCCTCGACATAGGTGCGCGGCAGCCCTTCGCCGCTTTCCAGGTCGACGAAGCGGCATGACACACCGCCGCCATTCTTGGCTCGCCACAAGTCCGTGAGCGACGGCGGCAGCCGAACGCCCAGCCGCGCCTCGGTTCGCGCAACGAGCGCGTCGTCGGCCGCCAGCGCCGGCTCCGAACCGTCCTTGCGCTGCACCGCATTGAGGTAGAAGGCGTGCGGGCGTGCCTCGCCCCAGAACATCGGCGCGCGCAGGGCCTCGGGCGCCTCGCCGAGCGGTCGTTCGAGATCGCTGTCGGCTGAAGGCGCAACACCGGGCGAGCGCCGCTCGCGGCGCAGCGTCGAGAAGAATTCATCGAAGCTGTCGAACGCGGCGTCGACCGGATCGGCGCCAGGCTGCTTGCCATAGTCCACGATCAGCACGCCCGCCTCCGGTCCGCGCCTGTAGTCGAGCAGCGTCATGTCGCCGTAGCGAGCCTGCAGCACGACGAGCTTGTCGGCATCGGCGGGCACGTCCTCGGGCTCGTGCGTGAAGTCGTCGTAGTGCTCAGCCACGGTGCGCAGATCGCCCACCGGGACGAGGCTCGAGTAGTCGATGGAGAAGGCGCCGCGCCAGTCTTCGTCGACGGGCTTCGCGTCGGCCTTGAGCGGCACGTACTGCCAACCCACGTAGCCGCCGTTCATCACGCCGTAGAGCTGCCGCAGCGTGACGGGCAACCGGAAGCCCAGCCGCGCCTCGGCTTCGGCGAGCATGGCCTCGCTCGCCGCGAACGGCGGCTTCGCCACGGCCTCGCCATGCAGTTGCGACAGCGCCTGCCGCGCAGCGTTGATGCGGAAGTAGCCGGGCGAGACGAAGAAGCTGTCGATGCGCAGCGGCATCGGGTCCAGGTCGAGTTCGACCTCTTCGACGCTGGCTGCTGCCGCAGCCCTGTCCGCATCCGCATCCGCATCCGCATCCGCTTCCGCTTCCGGCACCGGCGGTTCCGCGTCCGGCGAAGCATGCGGCGTCACCGCTTCGAGCCGGATGATCGCCGCGCTTGCCGCGACAGCCACGGCGAACAGCGCCAGCGCCCATCGGACATCTGTGCCGGACAGCTCGGCGATCGGTGCGGCCGGCGCCAGCAGCGCGGCCAGGCCAAGGCCGATCAGGTAGAACAAGCCCGCAACCACGGCTTGGATCGGCAGCGTCACGAGCGCCGAGAGCACGATCCGCTTCGCGCCGCCGAGCCGCCACGCCAGCACCCATGAATTCCATTTACCCAGCGCATAGAGCACGATGAACAGCGGTGCGGCCAGCACAACGGTCCATGCCGAACGATGCAGCCCGCCGGCAGCGGCCATCGACAGCACGAGCAGCAGCCCCATGGCGATGCGCAGGACAGGCGCGAGCGCGCCCGATGGATTGTGTGTGGACACCGGTCGATCCTCCCTGTTGAGCGCCTCCTGGCGGCGCTGCGGGAGTTTCACACAGGCGCTCTCAAGTTGTCGTCACGCGCGGCACGGAAAGGCCCGGCACGCCGTGAAAGAGGACGAGGCAACCAGGCCTTGCTGGCGTGCCTCAGCGCCGCGGGCGCTGCCCAGGGGTGGGCTTGATGCCCATATTGGTCTTCTGGCGGTCGATGCGCGCCTGGCGGCGGCGGTCTTCGCGCTCCATGACCTTGCGCTTGGTGTAACCCGACGAATCGGCCCATGCCCACCACGCCACGGCCATCGCGAACGGAGACAGCACGATCCACCAGCTCCAGCCGGCGACCGTGCCGATCTCGAAATACTTCAGGGCCAATCCAAGCAGGCCCAACACCAGAAACCACATCGCGAATCCCTCCGGGTTGTATTGGCACGCATCCGTACGCCGTGCACGGCGCTACCTACAATCGCGTCGAGTCGAATGTAACTCAGCCCTTACGAAATACATCCCCATGAAAAGAGTCTTGTTGACGGCAGCCTTGGGCCTCGGCCTGGGTGCTCTCGCCGTACCCGCCTTCGCGGACCTGGCATTGGCGACGTCGAAGAACTGCATGAGCTGTCACGCGGTCGAGCGCAAGGTGCTCGGGCCTTCGTTCAAGGACGTGGCCGCGAAGTACAAGGACGACAAGGGTGCCGCCGACCGGCTCGCCAGCAAGATCATGAAGGGCGGCTCGGGCGTATGGGGTCCGGTGCCGATGCCGGCGAACAACCAGGTCAGCGAAGCCGACGCGAAGAAGCTCGCGGCCTGGGTGCTCTCGACGAAGTAGCCGGCCCCTAGCCGCCCTGCCCGGGCATCATGCCTGCGGGTTGATGTCCACCGGCAGCGGCCGCCGCTCGATGCGATCCTCGAGCTGGCCGATGTGCGCGGCCACCGTGTTGTCGGTCTGGTCGGAGCGCAGGCGGATCGCGGTCTCGAGCTGTTCCAGGCGCGCCAGCATCGCCGATTGGCGCTCGGCGTTCTGTGCCATGTGCTTGTTCTCCTGGGCTTCGAGGAAATTGCGCAGTTCGGTGAAGCGCGAGGCCTCGGCCTTGTCGGCCAGGTCGCGCTGGATCTGCATTTCCTTCGTGTGGCGCTTGGTATCGAGCAGCACCGAGCTGTGCAGGTACAGCACGTACACCAGGAAGAAGACGGCGAGCACCACCGTCAGGCCGAGCATGACCAGCCCCAGCGGCGCCGAGACCGACATGAAGCCCAGCGACATCTCGGTGGGCGTCGACAGCGCGCCCCAGTTCAGCGCGGCGAGTGCCGCGATGAGCAGCACGATGACGAAGAGAAAAGCGGATCTCGCGCCCATGGAGGCCTCCTTCTGAAAGAGCGAACACATCGCAAACGCGCGCACACGTCGGCGCGCGGCGGTTGCGATGGTTTTACCTCAGCCAGACGGCCGGTTCGGCGCAGATGGCCGCATTGACGGCCACGTCCTACATCGGCTGCAGGCCCAGATCAGAGCTTCTCGGAAAGCTGCTCCAGGATCGCCGGGTTCTCCAGCGTGGAGGTGTCCTGCGTGATCGCCTCGCCCTTGGCGATGCTGCGCAGCAGGCGCCGCATGATCTTGCCGCTGCGCGTCTTGGGCAGGTTGTCGCCGAAGCGGATGTCCTTGGGCTTGGCGATCGGGCCGATCTCCTTGGCGACCCAGTTGCGCAGTTCGTTGGCGATCTGTTTGGCTTCCTCGCCGGTGGGACGCGCGCGCTTGAGCACGACGAAGGCGCACACCGCCTCGCCTGTCACGTCGTCGGGGCGGCCCACCACCGCGGCTTCGGCCACGAGATCGGTCTTGGAGACGAGCGCCGATTCGATTTCCATCGTGCCTAGGCGGTGTCCCGAGACGTTCAACACGTCGTCGATGCGGCCGGTGATGCGGAAGTAGCCGCGGTCTTCGCTGCGCACCGCGCCGTCGCCGGCCAGGTAGATCGTGCCGCCCATCTCCTCGGGGAAATAGCTCTTCTTGAAGCGCTCGGGATCGTTCCAGATCGTGCGGATCATCGAGGGCCACGGCCGCTTGATGACCAGCATGCCGCCCGCGCCGTTGGGCAGGTCCTTGCCGGTCTCGTCGACGATCGCGGCCATGATGCCCGGCAGCGGCAGCGTGCACGAGCCCGGCACCAGCGGCGTGGCGCCCGGCAGCGGCGTGATGACGTGGCCGCCCGTCTCGGTCTGCCAGAAGGTGTCGACGATCGGGCAGCGCTCGCCGCCGATATTGCGGTGGTACCACATCCAAGCCTCCGGGTTGATCGGCTCGCCGACCGAACCGAGGATGCGCAGGCTGGTGAGGTCCCAGTTCTTCGGATGCACCTTCTCGTCGCCCTCGGCCGCCTTGATGAGCGAACGGATGGCGGTGGGCGCGGTATAGAACACGCTGACCTTGTGCTTCTCGATCATCTGCCAGAAGCGGCCTGCATGCGGGAAGGTGGGGATGCCCTCGAACACGACCTGCGTGGCGCCGGCCGCAAGCGGGCCGTAGGCGACGTAGGTGTGGCCGGTGATCCAGCCGATGTCGGCGGTGCACCAGAACACGTCTTCGGGCTTGATGTCGAAGGTCCAGTCCATGGTGAGCTTGGCCCACAGCAGGTAGCCGCCGGTGGCGTGCTGCACGCCCTTGGGCTTGCCGGTGGAGCCCGAGGTGTAGAGGATGAACAGCGGATGCTCGGCGTTCACCGGCACGGGCGCGCATTCGGTGCTCTGGCCCTTCAGCACCTCGGCGAAGGTCTTGTCGCGGCCTTCGACGCGGTTCCACGCGGTGGGCGTGCGCTCGTAGACGAACACCGTCCTGATCGACTCGCAGCCGCCCAGCGCGATGCCGTCGTCCACGATGGCCTTCAGCGGCAGTTCCTTGCCGCCGCGCAACTGGAAGTTGGCGGTGATGACCGCCACCGCGCCGGCGTCGATGATGCGTTCCTGCAGCGCCTTGGCAGAGAAGCCGCCGAACACCACGCTGTGCGTGGCGCCGATGCGCGCGCAGGCCTGCATCGCGATCACGCCCTCGACCGTCATCGGCATGTAGATGATGACCCGGTCGCCCTTGCCGATGCCCTCGGCCTTGAGCGCGTTGGCGAACTGGCTCACGCGGGCGAGCAGTTCCTTGTAGGTGACGTTGGTGACGGTGCCGTCGTCCGCCTCGAACACGATGGCGGTCTTGTTCTCGACCGGGGTGCCGATGTGCCTGTCGAGGCAGTTGGCGCTGGCGTTGAGCTCGCCGTCGCCGAACCATTGGTAGAACGGCGCGTTCGATTCGTCGAGCGTCTTCGTGAAGGGCTTGGTCCACTGGAGATTGCCCTTCGCCAGGCGGGACCAGAACCCGTCGAAGTCCTGCTCGGCTTCCTTGCACAGCGCCTCGTAGGCCGCCATGCCGGAGATGCGGGCGCCTTCGGTGGCGCGGGCGTCGGGCGGGAACACGCGGTTCTCGACCAGGACGGATTCAATGTTCTTCGATGCGCTGCTCATGCTCTTTGTCTCCTGGATGGATGCGGGCGTACTGTCGGCGGCCGCACTTACGGGTCACTGACGATCCGATGTTAGTTCGCAGGGTTATCACGAGTGCGACACGGGGCCACCCCTAGAATCGCCGGTCCGCAACAACCTGCCTCGCGATGTCCGCTCCCGATCCTTTCGACACCCGGAACCCGCCCGTACCACGCCGCGGCTCGCCGCTGCGCCCGCTGCCCAAGCTGATCTTCGCCAGCCGCTGGCTGCAACTGCCGCTGTACCTGGGACTGATCGTCGCGCAGGCCGTGTACGTGGTGCATTTCCTGGTCGAGCTGCTGCATCTGGTGGAGGCCGCTTTCGGCAGCAAGGAAGCGCTGCAGGCGCTGATCACCAGCATCGGCTACAAGACCACCGTGCCGGTGGGCTCGCTCAACGAGACGGTCATCATGCTGGTGGTGCTCGCGCTCATCGACGTGGTGATGATCTCCAACCTGCTGATCATGGTGATCGTGGGTGGCTACGAGACCTTCGTGAGCCGCATGGACCTCGAAGGCCACCGCGACCAGCCCGAGTGGCTGAGCCACGTGAACGCCTCGGTGCTCAAGGTGAAGCTGGCCACCGCCATCATCGGCATCAGCTCGATCCACCTGCTGAAGACCTTCATCAACGCGGACAACTACACCGACCGCGTGCTGATCGCGCAGACCGTGATCCACATCACCTTCCTGTTCTCCGCCATCGCCATCGCCTACACCGACCGTCTCATGGCACCGGCGGCGCCTCACGGCGACGGGCACTGAGCGCCCGCGGCGGCCTGCCCCTCTAGCCTGCGTGTGGCACCGCGTCCCACGCAGGCACCTCGGTGAAGCGCTCGGCAAGGAAGTCGAGCATCGTGCGAAGCGCGGCCGGCATGTGCTTGCGCGAGGCGTACACCGCGTACATGCCCACTACCTGCGGTTCGAAATCGGTAAAGAGCCGCACCAGTTCGCCCGACTGCAGCAACGGCGCCGACAGGTAGGTCGGCAGCATTGCGATGCCGGCGCCCGAGCGCGCCAGGTACATCAGGCTGGCGGCATCGTTCGCCGAGACGTTGCCACCCACGGCCACCGAGGCCGGCTCCCCCGTGTCCTTGCGCGTGAAGTTCCACAGGCTTCGCCCGAAGTACGAATGCGTGAGGCAGTTGCGCTGCGCCAGCTCCTCGACGCCCGAAGGCTTGCCGTGCTCCTTCAGGTAGGCCGGCGATGCGCACACCACCGAGCGGCAGTCGGTGAGCCGCCGGGCGATCAGGTTCGGGTCGATCTCCAGCGCCACGCGAATGGCAAGGTCGATGCGCTCGTCCACCAGGTTCACCGCACGGTCGAGCAGCACCAGGTCGACCGCCACGCCCGGGTAGAGCCGCACGTAGTCGGCCACGGCGTCGGCCAGTTGCGCCTGGGCGAACGAGGTGCTGGCCGTGATGCGAAGCTGGCCGCGCGGCGCCTCGGCGGGATGCCGCACCGCGGCCTGCATGTCGCCCGTGAGCTCGAGCACCTGGCGACAGCGCGGCAGCAGCTCTTCGCCCGCCGCCGTGAGGCTCAGCCGGCGTGTGGTCCGGTGCAACAGGCGTGCGCCGGTCCACTGCTCCAGTTCGGCAACGTATCGCGTGACCACGGGCCGGGACATGTCCAGCTTGTCCGCCGCAGCCGAGAGGCTTCCCGCGTCAACCACGTTCACGAACACCCGCATTGCGTTCAATCGGTCCATTCGAACGATTTTAGAAATAAACAAACGCGCAAATCGAGGTATTTCTTTCGAAAGCCGAAACCTAAGATGCGGCTCATCGCTTCCCTTCCCATCAGATCCTTCGATCTTTCACAGGAGTCATTCATGAGCCACATCGTCATCATCGGCGCCACCGGACGTGCCGGCAGCCAGCTTCTCGAAGAAGCCCTGCGTCGCGGCCACACGGTCACGGCCATCGCCCGCAAGGCCAGCGCCAAGCTCGCCGGCCGCGCCAACGTGAAAGCCATCGACCTCGACGTGCTCGACGGCGCAGCCCTCGAGAAGGCCCTGGCCGGCCACGACGCCGTGTTCAGCGCCGCGCATTTCGCCACCGTGCCGCCCGCGGCCATCATCGAGCCGGCCAAGCGCGCCGGCGTCAAGCGCCTGCTGGTGGTCGGCGGCGCGGGCAGCCTCTTCGCGGCGCCCGGCCTGAAAGTGATCGACACGCCCAACTTCCCCGACGCCTACCGCGCCGAAGCCTCGGCCGGCGGCGTGTTCCTGGACGCGCTGCGCAACGAGAAGGACCTCGACTGGACCTTCCTGTCGCCCTCGGCCGAGTTCGTCGAAGGCGAGCGCACGGGCAAGTTCCGGCTCGGCAAGGACGACCTGCTGGTGAGCGCCGAAGGCCGCAGCTGGATCACCTTCGAGGACTACGCGATCGCGTTCATCGACGAACTCGAGAAGCCCGCGCACCGTCGCGAGCGCTACACCATCGGCTACTGACCCGGCGCCCGTCGGCCCCAACGAAAAAGGACCCTCGCGGGTCCTTTTTTCTGTCGGGCTGGCCGGGCTCAGCGACCGGTCATGTTCTCCGGCACCACCCACTGGTCGAACTGCTCGGCCGTGAGGTGCCCAGAAGCGATGGCCGCCTCGCGCAGGCTCGTGCCTTCCTTGTGCGCCTTCTTGGCGATGTAGGCCGACTTGTCGTAGCCGATGTGCGTGTTCAGCGCCGTCACCAGCATCAGCGAGCGCTGCACCAGCTCCGTGATGCGTTCGCGGTTCGGCTCGATGCCCACGGCGCAGTGGTCGTTGAAGCTCACCATGCCGTCGGCCAAGAGGCGCACGCTCTGCAGGAAGTTGTGGGCCACCATCGGGCGGAACACGTTCAGCTCGAAGTTGCCCGAGGCGCCGCCGATGTTGATGGCGACGTCGTTGCCGAACACCTGCGCGGCCAGCATCGTGACCGCCTCGCTCTGCGTCGGGTTGACCTTGCCCGGCATGATCGACGAGCCCGGTTCGTTCTCGGGAATGCTCAGCTCGCCGATGCCGCTGCGCGGGCCGCTCGCGAGCCAGCGCACGTCGTTGGCGATCTTGTTCATGCTGGCGGCGAGCGTCTTCAGCGCGCCGTGCGCGTGCACCAGCGCATCGACGCTGGCCATGGCTTCGAACTTGCTCGGTGCCGTCACGAAGGGCAAGCCCGTGAGCTTCGCCAGTTCGGCGGCCACCTGCTCTGCATAGCCCTTGGGCGCGTTCAGGCCCGTGCCGACGGCCGTGCCGCCCAGTGCCAGTTCGCTCAGGTGCGGCAGCGCGGCGCGCACGTGCGTCTCGCCGTGCGCCAGTTGCGCGACGTAGCCCGAGAACTCCTGCCCCAGCGTGAGCGGCGTGGCGTCCTGCAGGTGGGTGCGGCCGATCTTCACGATGTCGGCAAAGTCCTTCGATTTCTGCTCCAGCGTGCCGCGCAGCTTGGCAATGGCGGGCAGCAGCTTGTGCGTGATGGCCTCGACGGCGGCCACGTGCATGGCGGTCGGGAACACGTCGTTGCTCGACTGGCTGCGGTTCACGTCGTCGTTCGGGTGGACCAGGCGGCCTTCGCCGCGCTCGCCGCCGAGGATTTCGCTCGCGCGATTCGCCAGCACCTCGTTGACGTTCATGTTGGTCTGCGTGCCCGAGCCGGTCTGCCAGACCACCAGCGGGAACTCGCCCGGATGCTTGCCGGCGATGACTTCGTCGGCCGCCGCCACGATGGCGTTGGTCTTCTTCTCGTCCTGCAGGCCCAGCGCGTGGTTCACCACGGCCGATGCACGCTTGACCTGGGCCAGTGCCTTGATGATCTCGCGCGGCTGCTGCTCGCCGGAGATATCGAAGTTCTGCAGCGAGCGCTGCGTCTGCGCGCCCCACAGCTTGTCGGCCGGCACGTCGATCGGGCCGAAGGTGTCGCGCTCGGCACGGGTCTTGGGAGAAGTCGTCATGGAAAAATGCTCCGGGATCATGGAAGGTTGCGCCCGTCCGGGCGCGGTGCCGAGTATCGGCCAATACGAGTAGCTCGCATCTGACGAGGCCATTGCCTGTTCGCTGACATGGCGATACAGCGCTCGCCTTGACTTTCATCATGCCCAAAAGTTATGATCGAAGGCTTCCGACGACCAACAAGTCATGATGATGACGGCGGTCGGTCACCCCTTCACTACTCGCGGATCTCCGAATCCCGTCGCGGTGCAAGGTTCTCGCGCCGGGCCAAGCCCGGCAAACCGGGCGGATTTTTTCCGCCTCCATTGCCACGTCACGCTCATCCAGGCGGCGCCCCTCGACCAGGCCCGCCGCCCTGCGAATGAAGCATCCGGCGGGCACTGGTTTCGTCGCCAAGTCGTCTTCAGTGCCTGCCGGCAGTCCTCGAGGCTGCCGGGCCACCGCGCGCGCCGCTGCATGCGCCCTCCCCGGCAACCCATCGGCTGATGGCGCGGTCGCCGTCGCCTCCCCCGAGGCGATGTTCAGCCACCCTTCAACAAGGAGCCCCCCGCAAATGGCCAAAGGAATTCTCATCGACCACGTCTTCAAGGTCTTCGGCGACGAGCCGGAGCAAGCCCTGGAACTGGTCCGCCAAGGTCTTTCCAAGAAAGAAATCCTCGCACGCACCGGTCAGTCGATCGGCGTGTTCGACGCCACCTTCGAGATCCAGGCTGGAGAAATCTTCGTCATCATGGGGCTCTCTGGTTCGGGCAAGTCGACGTTGGTGCGGCTGCTGAACCGGCTGATCGAGCCGACCGCGGGCCGCATCGTGATCGACGGCGCCGACATCAACGGCCACTCCGACGTGCGGCTGCGGGCGCTGCGCCGCAAGGACATCAGCATGGTGTTCCAGTCTTTTGCGCTGATGCCGCACATGACGGTGCGCGAGAACACCGCCTTCGGCCTCGAACTTTCCGGCACGGGCAAGAAGGACCGCCTGGCACAGGCCGAGCTCGCGCTCGCGCAAGTCGGGCTGGCAGGCTGGGGCGACAGCTACCCCGACGAGCTTTCCGGCGGCATGCAGCAGCGCGTGGGCCTGGCGCGCGCGCTGGCGTCCGACCCGTCGATCCTGCTGATGGACGAGGCCTTCTCGGCGCTCGACCCGATCATCCGCACCGAGATGCAGTCGGAGCTGCTGCGCCTGCAGCAGGAGCAGCGCCGCACCATCGTCTTCATCTCGCACGATCTCGATGAGGCCATGCGAATCGGCGACCGCATCGCGATCATGAAGGACGGCCAGGTGATCCAGGTCGGCACGCCCGACGAGATCCTGCGCAGTCCCGCCAACGACTACGTGCGCAGCTTCGTGCGCGGCGTGGACGCTGCGGCCGTGTTCAAGGCGGGCGACATCGCGCGCAAGTCGATCACCGTGGTCAGCGAGCATCCGGAGCGAGGTGCGCGCGCGGCACTCAAGCTGCTCGAAGACCAGGACCGCGATTTCGCCTACGTCACGAGCCCGAACAAGCGCTACCTGGGCACCGTGTCGGCCGACACGCTGCGCGCCGCGCTCGACGGCCATTCCGGCCCGCTGGGCCTGCGGCACGCGTTCCTGAACGACCTCGGCGTGATCGAGGCCGACGCGCCCGTGGCCGGCCTGTTCGGCCAGGTGGGGCAGGCGCCCTGCGCGGTGCCGGTGGTGGCCGCCGACGGCCGCTTCTGCGGAGCGATCAGCAAGACGACGCTGCTGAAGTTCCTCGATCGCGACACCCCGCCGATCGACCCCGCACACCAGCCGCAGCACCAGCCCGCGGCGCCGGCCGAAGCCGCCACCGCAACCGCCGCTGCTGCCGCCTGAACGACGTCGAGAAAGAGCCATTGATGAACGACACCGCACTGCCCTCCGAACTCTCCAACCTGAACGACGCCGCGGGCGCGCTGGCCACCCAGGCCCCGGCGCCCGCGCCGATGCCTGTCGACCCGTGGGAAGCCATGTCGGCCGCGCCCGACACTTCCGCCACCAGCGCCTGGCTCGACGCCCCGGCGCCGGCCGATGCCGCTCATCAGCTGGCCGGCCAGGCCGATGCCGCCACCGGCGGCCTGCAGCTGCACCGCCTGTGGGACGGCTCGCTGCCGGTCGAATCCTGGATCAACCACGGCCTGGGCTGGGTGGTCACCCATTTCCGCCCCTTCTTCCAGACGGTGCGCCTGCCGATCGACAGCACGCTGAACTGGGTGCAGAGCCTGCTCACCGGCCTGCCGACGCTGGCGATGATCGCCCTCGTCGGCCTGTTCGCCTGGCAGTTCGCCGGCCGCGCGCTGGCCATCGGCACCACGGTGGCGCTCCTGCTCGTGGCCATGCTGGGCATCTGGCCCGAAGCCATGGTGACGCTGTCGCTGGTGCTGACCTCTCTGGTGTTCTGCATGGTCATCGGCCTGCCGCTGGGTGTGCTGCTGGCCAGCAGCGACCGCGCGCAACGCATCATGCGGCCGGTGCTCGACGCGATGCAGACCACGCCGGCCTTCGTGTACCTCGTGCCGGTGGTGATGCTGTTCGGCATCGGCAACGTGCCGGGCGTGATCGTGACCATCATCTTCGCGCTGGCCCCGCTGGTGCGGCTGACCAACCTCGGGCTGCGCCAGGTGCGCCCCGACCTGATCGAGGCCGCGCGCGCCTACGGCGCCTCGCCCTGGCAGATGCTGGTGAAGGTGCAGCTGCCGCTGGCCATGCCGTCGATCATGGCCGGCATCAACCAGGCGCTGATGCTGTCGCTGTCGATGGTGGTCATCGCCTCGATGATCGCCGTGGGCGGCCTCGGCCAGATGGTGCTGCGCGGCATCGGCCGGCTCGACATGGGCCTGGCGACCGTGGGCGGCCTTGGCATCGTGCTGCTGGCCATCTCGCTGGACCGCCTCACGCAGGCCATGGGCAAGTCGCGCCGCAGCGCCGGCCGCCGCTGGTGGCACACCGGCCCCATCGGCCTCGCGCTGCGCACGCTGCAGCGCGCCGTAGCGCCGGGCCGCACCCACGCCGAGCCGGCGCCCGCCCTGTCGACGCAAGCGCATTGAACGGAGGACACGGAAGCATGAAACGCATGAACAAGACAACGCCTGCCCGCTTCCTCGCAAGCAGCCTGCTGGCGCTGGCCTTCGCCGTCTCGGGCGTGGCCGCCCACGCCGCCAACGACCTGCCCGGCAAGGGCGTGACGGTGCGCCCGCTGAAGAGCTCGCTGGCCGAAGAGGCGTTCCAGACGCTGCTGGTGATGCGCGCGCTCGAGAAGCTCGGCTACACCGTCGAGCCCATGAAGGACCTCGAGCCCGCCACCGAGCACCTGGCCATCGCCAACGGCGACGCCACCTTCATGGCCAACCACTGGAGCCTGCTGCACGCCGACTTCTACAAGAACAGCGGCGGCGACGCCAAGCTGTGGCGCAAGGGCGTGTATTCCGACGGCGCGGTGCAGGGCTACCTGATCGACCGCAAGACGGCCGAGCAATACAACATCACGAACATCGCGCAGCTGAAGGACCCGGCGATCGCGAAGCTGTTCGACGCGGACGGCGACGGCCGCGCCGACCTCACCGGCTGCAACCCCGGCTGGGGCTGCGAGCTGGCCATCGAGAACCACCTCACGGCCTACCAGCTGCGCGACACCGTCAGCCACAAGCAGGGCAGCTACGCCGCGCTGATGGCCGACACCATCGCCCGCTTCAAGCAGGACAAGCCGGTGCTGTACTACACCTGGACACCCTACTGGGTGAGCGCCGTGCTGCGTCCCGGCACGGACGTGGTATGGCTGCAGGTGCCCTTCTCTTCCTCGCAGGAAGGCCAGGCCGACACGCAACTGCCCAATGGCAAGAACTACGGGTTCCAGGCCAACCAGGAACAGATCGTCGCCAACCGCGAGTTCGCCGAGAAGAATCCTGCCGCGGCCCGGCTGTTCGAGGTGATGAAGCTGCCGATCAGCGACATCAACGCCCAGAACCTGCGCATGAGCCAGGGCGCCAACACGCAGAAGGACGTCGAGCGCCACACCGATGGCTGGATCAAGGTGCACCAGCAGGTGTTCGACGGCTGGATCGCGCAGGCGCGGGCCGCGGCGCGCTAGCCTTCGCCGGCGCCGCACGCCGGGCGTGGGCCTGCGGCGGCTGAGATAATCGGGGGGCGTTTTTCACACTCCAACAAAGACTCCCCCCACCATGACGACCACGATCCAGCAGGCCGACCTGATCGAATCGATCAGCGCCGCGCTGCAGTACATCAGCTACTACCATCCCGCCGACTACATCGCCCACCTCGCCAAGGCCTACGAGCGCGAGCAGAGCCCGGCGGCGAAGGACGCCATCGCGCAGATCCTGACCAACAGCAAAATGAGCGCCACCGGCCACCGGCCGATCTGCCAGGACACCGGCATCGTCAACGTGTTCCTCAAGGTGGGCATGGACGTGCGCTGGGGCGGCTTCACCGGCAGCCTCGACGACGCCATCAACGAAGGCGTGCGCCGCGGCTACAACCACCCCGACAACACGCTGCGCGCCTCGGTCGTGGCCGACCCGCAGTTCGACCGCAAGAACACCAAGGACAACACGCCCGCGGTGATCTTCACCGAGATCGTGCCGGGCAACACCGTCGAGGTGACGGTCGCGGCCAAGGGCGGCGGCAGCGAGAACAAGAGCAAGCTGGTCATGCTCAACCCCGGCGACAGCGTGGTCGACTGGGTGCTCAAGACCGTGCCGACGATGGGCGCCGGCTGGTGCCCGCCGGGCATGCTGGGCATCGGCATCGGCGGCACCGCCGAGAAGGCCGCGCTGATGGCCAAGGAAAGCCTGATGGACGATCTCGACATGCACGAGTTGCAGGCCAAGAAGGCCTCGGGCGCCGAGCTGAGCAAGGTCGAGGCGCTGCGCATCGAGCTCTACGAGAAGGTCAACGCGCTGGGCATCGGCGCGCAGGGCCTGGGCGGCCTGGCGACCGTGCTCGACATCAAGATCAAGATGTACCCGACGCATGCCGCCAGCAAGCCGGTGGCGATGATCCCGAACTGCGCGGCGACCCGCCATGCGCATTTCGTGATGGACGGCAGCGGCGCGGTGTACCTCGACCCGCCGTCGCTCGACCTGTGGCCCGACGTGAACTGGGCGCCCGACGAGAAGAAGAGCAAGCGCGTGGACCTCGACAAGCTCACGCCCGCCGAAGTTGCAAGCTGGAAGCCCGGCGACACGCTGCTGCTCAACGGCAAGATGCTCACCGGCCGCGATGCCGCGCACAAGCGCATCCAGGGCATGCTGGCCAAGGGCGAGAAGCTGCCGGTCGACTTCACCAACCGCGTCATCTACTACGTCGGCCCGGTCGACCCGGTGGGCGACGAGGCCGTGGGCCCGGCCGGCCCGACCACCGCGACGCGCATGGACGGCTTCACCGAGATGATGCTGGCCCAGACCGGCCTGATCGCCATGATCGGCAAGGCCGAGCGCGGCCCGGTCGCCATCGAGGCCATCAAGAAGCACAAGAGCGCCTACCTCATGGCCGTGGGCGGCGCCGCCTACCTCGTGAGCAAGGCCATCAAGACCGCGAAGGTGGTGGGCTTCGAGGACCTGGGCATGGAGGCCATCTACGAATTCGACGTGGTCGACATGCCGGTGACGGTGGCGGTCGACGCAGGCGGCACCAGCGCGCACATCACCGGCCCGGCCGAGTGGCAGAAGCGCATCGCCAGCGGCGAGTTCAAGACCGTGATGATGGAAGCCGCTTGAACACCGTAGGCGTCTTCGACAGCGGGGTCGGCGGACTCAGCGTGCTGGCCGCGCTCAGGGCCGAGCTGCCGCACGAGAACTTCGTGTACTTCGCGGACACGGCCTATGCGCCGTACGGCGAACGCGGAGACGCCTACGTGATCGAGCGCACGCGCGCGGTGGTCGACCACCTGCTGCGCGAGCACGGCATCAAGGCGCTGGTGGTCGCCTGCAACACCGCGACCACCGCCGCCATCCACCTGCTGCGCGCGGAGCATCCGGCGCTGCCGATCGTCGGGCTCGAACCCGGCCTGAAGCCTGCGGTGGCGGCGAGCCGTACCGGGCATGTGTCGGTGATGGCCACGCGCGGCACGCTGGCCAGCGCCAAGTACGCGAACCTGCGCGCCTCTTTCGCCGGCTCGGCCGACGTGCGCTCCGTGCCATGCGATGGCCTCGTGAAGGCCATCGAAGGCTTCGACACCGCCGGCATCGCCGAGCTGTGCGAGCGCTACATGAAGGAGGCCGGGCCTTTCGGCGACGGCCCCGACGACGTCGACACGGTGGTGCTTGGCTGCACGCACTACCCGCTCGTCAAGGATCAACTCGGCCGGCACGCGCCGGCCACGCTGCGCTTCATCGACACCGGCGTGCCAGTTGCGCAGCAGACGCGGCGCCTGCTGACGTCGGCAGGCCGGCTCGCAGACAGCGGCGACGGCAGCCTGCTGCTGCAAGGCAGCGGCGACGTGGCGTGGCTCGAGGCCGCGGCGTCGCGCTGGCTCGGGCTTTCCACGACCACTGCGGACTGACCCGGCTTCATGCAACTCCCGTATCGGCCGTCTCCCATGCGCCTGCTGCGCCACACCGCAATTTTCGTCCTGTGGCTGTCGGCTGCCGGGCTGAGCCAAGCGGCCTGCGAAAGCGGGCTGGCCGAGCGCATGCATGCCAAGCTGCATCCGAACCGTCCGCTCGACGAGCGGCTTGCGGCCTGCAAGATCTGGCCCGCGTTCCCGGGCCGAAGCATCGTGGTGCTGCCGCTGCCGCGCGAGACCACCGACCGCGGCGCCAAGGTCTTCGATCTCGAGATCTTGCTGATCCAGCGGCCCGACAACGGCAACACCGAACGCGACACCGTCATCGGCCGGCTGCTGCAACCCGAGGCGCTCGACGAGGACGCCACCACCTCGATCCAGGACATCCGCATCGACACATCGCGCTATGTGCTGTCGCCCGAGGCCCGCGCCTTCGGCCTGCGCGTGCGCTACCGCGGCACCAATGCACCCGGCAGCCCGCTCGCGAGCGAGACGGTGCGCCTTTACGTGCACCACGCCAAGCAACTGCGCCAGGTGCTGCCGGAGGTCGAGCTCGACCACGACAACGGCGGCTGGGACTCCACGTGCACCGGGCATTTCGACAAGCTGCGCACCATGCTGTCGGTCGGCAAGGGCAGCAGCAACGGACTGGCCGACCTGCAGCTGTCGCGCACCCTGCGGCAGAGCCGCGCGCAGGAGCAGGAAGACCAGGGCTGCATCGAGAAGACGCTGCCCCCGAAGTTCAACACCGTGACGCTGCGCTACGACGGCGAGCGCTACCGGGTGCCGAAGTCGTTGCGGCAGCAGATTCCCTGACGAGCGCCTGAACGGCGCCGGTCTTTCACGGGGCTGTCATACCAAAGCAACAGGATGCGCGGTTTCTTACAAAGGACAACCGCGCACAATGAACTCGCATCTTTCGGCACGCATTCCATTCAAGCCCATGTTGCTCGCCAGCGCACTTTCGCTTCTGTTGGCAGCCTGCGGCGGCGGGGGTGGTGGCGCCGGCTTCAGCTTCTTCCCGCCGGCCGGCAGCACGCCGCCCGCTGTGCAGCCGCCCGCGACGCAGCCCGAAGCCCAGCCTGAAGCGAGCCTGTTCGTTTCGCAGGCGCGATTCACGCCCAACGCAGGAACCACCGAAGGCTCTTCGGACGCATCGACGGCCCTCGCCCTGCCCGGTGACTTCATGCTGGTGGCGGACGACGAATCGAATGTGCTGCGCGTGTACCCGCGCGCCGGCGGCGCCGCCGTGAAGGAATGGAGCTACGAGCTCGAGGGCCCCAAGCTCACCAAGGAGCTCGACCTCGAAGCCGGCACGCGCATCGGCGACACGCTGTATTTCACCGGCTCCAACAGCAACAAGAAGGACGGCGCGGACGCCGCCGCCGACCGCTCGCACCTGTTCGCGGTCAAGGTCAGCGGCACGGGCGCGGACACCGCCTTCAGCTACGTCGGCCAGTTCGCGCTGCTCGAAGCGCAGCTCATCGCCTGGGACAAAACCAACGCGCACGGCCTCGGCGCCGACCATTTCGGCTTCGCCGTGTCGGCAGGGGCCGGGATCGTGCCCGAGCGCGTCGACGGCTTCTCCATCGAAGGCATGACCAGCTCGCCGGGCGACACCGCCCTGTGGCTGGGCTTCCGCGCACCGCAGACCGGTAACACGGTGCGCGCAAAGGCGCTGATCGTGCCGGTGCAGAACTACGCCGCGCTCATCGCCGGCACGGCCACGCAGGCCACGTTCGGCGCGCCCATCGAGCTGGAACTCGGCGGCCGGGGCATCCGCTCCATCGACAAGGGCACCGACGGCAACTACCTGATCGTCGCCGGCCCGGCCGGCGCCGCCAGATCAGCGCCATCGCCAGCGCAACGCCCGGGAGGCCCGTGAAGCGGGGCGTAACAGCCAGCGCGATGGTGGCCAGCACGCAGCCCGCGGTGGCGAACATCAGCACGCGCTTCTTCGCCGCATGCTGGTCGGCCCAAGCGCCGATCGCGGGCATCGTGAGCATCACGATGGCGTAGGAGGTGCTGAGGGCGGCTGTCCATGCGAAGGCCGCCCAGGGTGCGCCCTTGGCAATGCCACCGACGAAGTAGGCGGCGAACACCGCGGTGATGACGACCGTGGTGTAGCCCGAGTTGGCGAAGTCGTACATCGCCCAGCCGAACACTTCGCGCTTGCGCACTCCCGAGCGCAGCGCAGAGGCGGGAAACAGGGCCATGCGGCCTCTTTCTCGCGGGGGTGGAAGGATCAGTGCAGGTGACGCGGGCGGCGACCGCCGCCGTGGCCGCCGCCGCTGCCACCGGTTCCACCTGTACCGCGTGGGCGCTTGCCGATCTCGAGCGAGTTCACCAGCGCGTCGAAGCGGTCGCTGAAGAGGCGATCGATCTCGGCCACCACGCCACCCAGTTCGGCGCCGTCGAAGTGGCGTTCCATCAGGTTCACGACGTCTTCCACCAGCAGGTCGCGCTGCACCTGCATGATGGCTGCCGGGTTGGGGCCGACGAAGAGCATCAGGAAGTCGTCGCGCGACTCTTCCTCGGGGTCGCCCTCTTCCTCGTCGAAGTCGGTGTCGTAGAACGTGACCTCGATGGCCGCGCCACGGTCGGACAGTTCGTTCAGGCCCATGCACATCTCGTCGAGCGCCTGACGGAAGTCTTCATCGCCAGGCACGGTCCAGCACATCTGCAGCGTGTGGTCCTTCTGCTCGAAGCGGATGCCAGGTTCTTCCTCATAGGTGCTCGTGGCGCCCTCGGCCAGCGACTTCGCGCCGGCGTACTTCCACAGGGGTTTGAGTGCCTCCTGGATCTGCTCGAAGGTCACGTCGGAACGCAGCGGCACATCGCCGTGCACATGGATTTCAAATGGAGCGTTGTAGCGAGGCATCGAATGCTCCCTTGTAAGTTTGGTACCCGGAACGGGGGTCGAACCCGTATGCCCCGATTAAGGAAGCGGCGGATTTTAAGTCCGATGTGTCTACCAATTTCACCATCCGGGCGTCAGGTTGGACATCGACGATAACCCAAACGAAACAAGCCCCGACAACATCGGTTGGCGGGGCCTAGAGGTCGGAGTCGAATCTGATTGAACCGAGAGAGTGGAGGCGCGACCCGGAGTCGAACCGGGCTAGACGGATTTGCAATCCGTTGCATAACCGCTTTGCTATCGCGCCACGCAAATACGAAATCGAACTAGCGAAAAAAAGGGAAGCTGGAGCTTCCCTTTTTCAAAACTGGAGCGGGAAAAGAGTCTCGAACTCTCGACCTCAACCTTGGCAAGGTTGCGCTCTACCAACTGAGCTATTCCCGCGTTTCGAGCCTCGAATTATATACCAATATTTCGGGGCCTCACAAGTTTTGCGACCTGATTCGATCAGTGCTTGACCGAACCTCCGGAAGCCGGCGCCGCAGCGCGCTGCTTGGCCAACTCGGCCACGGCAGCAGCCGATGCAGCAACCTCTTCGTCGGACAGCGGCTCGGGCATCTTCTCGAGAGCGATCTCGAGCACCTTGTCGATCCACTTCACAGGCACGATCTCGAGGCCGTTCTTCACGTTCTCGGGAATGTCCTGAAGGTCCTTCGCATTTTCTTCCGGGATCAGCACCGTCTTGATGCCGCCGCGCAATGCAGCAAGCAGCTTTTCCTTCAGGCCACCGATGGCGGTCACCTCGCCTCGCAGCGTGATCTCGCCGGTCATCGCAACGTCGCTGCGCACGGGGATGCCCGTCAGCGCAGACACAAAGGCCGTTGTCATCGCAGCACCGGCGCTCGGGCCATCTTTCGGAGTGGCGCCGTCGGGCACGTGGATGTGGATGTCGCGCTTCTCGAACACCTCGTCCTTGATGCCCAAACGACGCGAGCGGCTGCGCACCACCGTGCGCGCTGCCTCGACCGATTCCTTCATCACGTCGCCCAGCGAACCGGTGCGGCTGATCACGCCCTTCCCGGGCATCGTCACGGCTTCAATCGTCAGCAGGTCGCCGCCGACTTCCGTCCACGCCAGGCCGACCACCTGGCCCACCTGGTTCTGCTTCTCGGCAAGGCCGAAGCTGTACTTGCGCACGCCGAGGAACTCGTTGAGGTTCGAACCATCGACCGTGACCTTCGGCGTGAGTTGCTTGAGCAACAAGCCCTTCACCACCTTGCGGCAGATCTTGGACAACTCGCGCTCGAGCGAACGCACACCCGCTTCACGCGTGTAGTAGCGCACGATGTCGCGCACGGCCGCTTCAGTAACGGCAAGCTCGTCGTCCTTCACGCCGTTGTTCTTCATCTGCTTGGGCAGCAGGTACTTGATCGCGATGTTGGTCTTTTCGTCCTCGGTGTAGCCGGAGAGGCGAATGACTTCCATCCGGTCCAGCAGCGCCGGGGGGATGTTCATCGAATTCGAGGTGGCGACGAACATCACATCGCTCAGGTCGAAGTCGACTTCCACGTAGTGGTCGCCGAAGGTGTGGTTCTGCTCGGGGTCGAGCACTTCGAGCAACGCACTCGACGGGTCACCGCGGAAATCCGTGCCCAGCTTGTCGATTTCGTCGAGCAGGAACAGCGGATTGCGCGTACCGATCTTGCTGAGCCCCTGCAGCACCTTGCCCGGCAGCGCCCCGATGTAGGTACGACGGTGGCCGCGGATCTCGGCTTCGTCACGCATGCCACCCAACGCCATGCGCGTGTACTTGCGGCCAGTCGCCTTGGCGATCGACTGCCCCAGCGAGGTCTTGCCGACACCCGGAGGGCCCACAAGGCACAGGATGGGCGCCTTCACCTTGTCGACGCGCTGTTGCACCGCGAGATATTCGAGGATGCGGTCCTTGACCTTCTCAAGGCCATAGTGGTCGGCATTGAGCACGGCTTCGGCGTTGGCCAGGTCGTGCTTGATCTTGGTCTTCTTGCTCCAAGGCAGGCCGATGAGCACGTCGATGTAGTTGCGCACCACCGTGGCCTCGGCCGACATGGGCGACATGAGCTTGAGCTTCTTGAGCTCGCCCTCGGCCTTCTTCAGGCCTTCCTTGGACATCTTGGCGAGCTTGATCTTCTTCTCGATCTCCTCGATGTCCGCACCCTCTTCGCCTTCGCCGAGCTCCTTCTGGATGGCCTTGACCTGCTCGTTGAGATAGAAGTCGCGCTGGTTCTTCTCCATCTGGCGCTTCACGCGCCCGCGGATCTTCTTGTCGACGTTCAGGATGTCGACTTCGCGCTCGAGCTGGCCGAACAGGTTTTCCAGGCGCGCCTTGACGTCGTCGAGGTCGAGCACGGCCTGCTTGTTGTCGAGCTTCAGCGGCAGGTGCGCAGCAATGGTGTCTGCCAGGCGGCCCGGGTCGTCGATGCTGGAGATCGAGGTGAGGATCTCGGGCGGGATTTTCTTGTTCAGCTTGACGTACTGGTCGAACTGCTGCATCACGGCGCGGCGCAGCGCTTCGACCTCGGTGCCCTTCTCGCCGCCTTCGGCCACCGACACGGGCGTCACGTTGGCCGAGAAGTGGGTCTCGCCGTCGTCGATGCGGTTCACGCGCGCGCGCTGCTGGCCCTCGACCAGCACCTTCACCGTGCCGTCGGGCAGCTTGAGCATCTGCAGGATGGTCGAGACGCAACCGACTTCGAACATGTCCTCGACGGAGGGCTCATCCTTGGCAGCGGCCTTCTGAGCCACCAGCATGATGCGGCGCTCCGCTTCCATGGCCAGTTCGAGCGCTTTGATGCTCTTGGGGCGACCCACGAACAGCGGGATCACCATGTGGGGAAACACCACGACGTCGCGCAGCGGCAGCAGCGGCAGGTCGAGTGCTTCGGGAGGCAATGGGGTGTGGCCAGACATGCAGATCCTTCGCGTCTTTGGCTTTAGGCCTTTTTCGCCGCTTCGCGGTACACGAGCAGCGGCGGCTTGTTTTCGTCGATGGTCGATTCCTCGACCACCACCTTGTCGACATTGGTCGCGTTCGGTAGTTCGAACATGGTGTCGATCAGCGACTGTTCAAGGATCGACCGCAGGCCGCGTGCGCCGGTCTTGCGTGCCAGCGCCTTGCGAGCAATTGCCTTGAGCGCCGCGGGACGGATCTCGAGGTCTACGCCTTCCATCTGCAGCAGCTTGGTGAACTGCTTGACCACGGCGTTCTTCGGCTCGGTCAGGATCTGCACCAGCGCATCCTCACTGAGCTCCGCAAGCGAGGCGACCACGGGCATACGGCCCACGAGTTCGGGAATCAGGCCGAACTTGATCAGGTCTTCCGGCTCCACTTCGCGGAACACCTCAGTGATGCTACGTTGCTGCTTGCTCTTGACCGAAGCGCCGAAGCCGATGCCCGAGGCCTCGGTGCGGTTTTCGATGACCTTCTCGAGGCCGGCGAAAGCGCCGCCGCAGATGAACAGGATATTGGTCGTGTCGATCTGCAGGAAGTCCTGGTTCGGATGCTTGCGCCCGCCCTGCGGCGGCACGCTGGCCATGGTGCCTTCGATGAGCTTGAGCAGCGCCTGCTGCACGCCCTCGCCCGACACGTCGCGCGTGATCGAGGGGTTGTCGGATTTGCGCGAGATCTTGTCGATTTCGTCGATGTAGACGATGCCGCGCTGGGCACGCTCAACCTCGTAGTTGCAGCTCTGCAGCAGCTTCTGGATGATGTTCTCGACGTCTTCACCGACGTAGCCGGCCTCGGTCAGCGTGGTGGCGTCGGCCATCACGAACGGCACGTCGAGCATGCGCGCCAGCGTCTGGGCGAGCAGCGTCTTGCCCGAGCCCGTGGGGCCGATCAGCAGGATGTTGCTCTTGCTGAGTTCGACGTCCTCGCCCTTGGCCTTTTCCTTGTGGCGAAGGCGCTTGTAGTGGTTGTAGACCGCCACCGACAGCATGCGCTTGGCCGGCTCCTGGCCGATCACGTAATTGTCGAGATTGGTCTTGATCTCCAGCGGCGTCGGAAGGTCGCTGCGTGCCTCGCGCGCTTCTTCGCCGGCGGGGAGTTCGTCGCGGATGATCTCGTTGCAGAGGTCGATGCACTCGTCGCAGATGAAGACCGAAGGGCCCGCGATCAGCTTCTTGACCTCATGCTGGCTCTTGCCGCAGAACGAGCAATAAAGCGTTTTTTCGCTGGAGGAGCCTTTTTTTTCGGCCATGGACTTTTGCCTCGTTACAGGGTAGGGACAATGATAACTAAACAAAAACGGCGTTTCCCGTGTGGAAAACGCCGTTTTTTGCCATTTGGCGACACTGGCGCCCCGCGGCCTTGACCGCGCCGGCTGCGTTATCCGCGCTTGGAAACGACCTGGTCGACCAGACCGTAGTCCTTGGCCTCGTCGGCCGTCAGGAAATAGTCGCGTTCGGTGTCGGTCTTGACTTTTTCAAGCGGCTGGCCCGTGCGCTCGGCCAGGATGCGGTTCATCTGGTCCTTGGTGCGCAGGATGTCGCGCGCATGGATCTCGATGTCCGTGGCCTGGCCGCGTGCGCCGCCGAGCACCTGGTGGATCATGATCTTCGAGTTGGGCAGCGAGAAGCGCTTGCCCTTTTCGCCAGCCGCGAGCAGGAACGCGCCCATGCTGGCCGCAAAGCCGAGGCACATGGTCGACACGTCGGGCTTGATGAACTGCATGGTGTCGTAGATGGCCATGCCGGCGCTCACGCTGCCGCCCGGGGAGTTGATGTAGAACGAGATGTCCTTGTCCGGGTTCTCGCTCTCGAGGAACAACAGCTGCGCCACCACGAGATTGGCCGTCTGGTCGTTGACCTCGCCCACCAGGAAAATGATGCGCTCCTTGAGGAGGCGCGAGTAGATGTCATAGGACCGCTCGCCGCGGCCCGATTGCTCGATGACCATCGGAACCATGCCGAGGCCTTGGATTTCCTGTGCGCTCATGTATTTGCTCTCCGGAAGATGAAATCGTTCGCTCTGTATGAACTGTACGCCTGAGTGAAATGGGGCTCGTGCCGCAAAGCACAAGCCCCATTGGCGTTGCGGGCGGCGAAGGGGATCAGCCCTGCTGCTGTGCCATCAGTTCGTCGAACGACACCGACTTCTCGTTGACCTTGGCCTTGCCCAGGACGAAATCGGTCACGTTGTTCTCGATGACGACGGCTTCGACTTCGGCCAGGCGATTGTTGTCGCTGAAGTACCAGCGAACCACGTCGGCCGGCTTCTCGTAGCTGGCGGCCAGTTCGTCGATGTGGGCCTTGATCTGCTCGGGCTTGGCCTGCAGGTTGTTGGCACGCACCAGTTCGGCCACCACGAGGCCCAGACGCACGCGGCGTTCGGCTTGCGGACGGAACACTTCGTCGGGGATCGGGGCCTTGTCGGCGTCCTTGATGCCGCGCTGCTTCAGTTCGGCGCGCGCGCCTTCGACCATGCGGCTGACTTCCGATTGCACGCTGGCGTTCGGCAGGTCGAGTTCGGCGTTGGCCACCAGGGCGTCCATCACGGCGTTCTTGTTGCGCGCCAGCAGGCGGAACTTCACTTCGCGCTCAAGGTTGCGCTTGATGTCGGCGCGCAGGCCTTCAACCGTGGCTTCGGCAATGCCGAGCGACTTGGCGAGCTGTTCGTTGACTTCGGGCAGGTGCGAAGCTTCGATCTTCTTCACGGTCACGAGGAAGTCGGCTTGCTTGCCGGCCACGTCCTTGCCGTGGTAGTCGGCCGGGAACGACAGCGGGAACGTGCGGCTGTCGCCGGACTTCATGCCGCGCACTGCGTCTTCGAATTCCTTGAGCATCTGGCCTTCGCCGACGACGAACTGGAAGTCTTCGGCCTTGCCGCCCTGGAAGGGTTCGCCATCGATCTTGCCTTCGAAGTCGACGGTCACGCGGTCGTCGTCCTGCGCCACGGCGTCTTGCGCGCGCTGGGCGAAGGTACGGCGCTGCTTGCGCAGGATGTCCAGGGTCTTGTCGATGGCGTCGTCGCCCACTTCGGCCGACAGCTTCTCGACTTCGGCGCCCGACAGGTCGTTGATCTTGACTTCGGGGAACACTTCGAAGACGGCGTCGAAGGCGAGCTGGCCTTCGGGCGACTCTTCCTTCTCGGTGATGCGGGGCTGGCCGGCCACGCGCAGCTTGGCTTCGTTGGCGGCTTGCGAGAAAGCCTCGCCGACCTTGTCGTTCATGACTTCGTAGTGCACCGAGTAGCCATAGCGCTGGGCCACGACATTCATCGGCACCTTGCCGGGGCGGAAGCCGTCCATCTTGACGGTGCGCGCGAGCTTCTTGAGGCGCGAATCGACTTCGGACTGGATGGTGCCGACCGGCAGGGTCAGCGTGATCTTGCGTTCGAGCTTCTCGAGAGTTTCAACGGTCACGGTCATGATGTCTTCCTGGTAAGGGGGCTGGTGCGCGGGGCCTGCGTCTTTTATTTGTCAATACAGATCAAGGACTTACACGCGCTGGCGGGATTTAAGCGGCGGCACACGTGTGCCGCCTGCAAAACTGGGCAACCCGCGATTCTAATCCGGCGCAAAAGCGGGTTTTCATGGGGGCGTGCCGCGGTGCGCACGGCGGTCAGGTTTGCCCAATATTCCAGGCCTACATTGATCCCCATCGACTGCTTCCACAGGAATCCTCATGCTCCAGCGATTGTTCGCAGCCCTCGCCTTCACCCTGGTCGTGGCATTCGGCATGCCTTCGCTCGCGCTGGCAAAGACCGATGCGCCTGCCACCGGCGAGCCCACCATCCAGCAGATCTACGACGCGGCCAACGGCGGCAGGATGGCCGACGCCGACGCGATGATCGAGAAGGTGCTCAAGAGCCACCCCAACAGCGCCAAGGCCCATTTCGTCCAGGCCGAACTCCTTGCGGCGCAAGGCAAGCTCGACGGCGCCCGAAGCGCGCTCGCCAAGGCCAGGGAACTGGCGCCCGATCTTTCCTTCGCTAAGCCCGAGGCCGTCGAGCGGCTCACCGGCAAGCTCGACAAGGCCGCCGCCGCATCGACCCCGACGGAGCCATCGCGTGCAAGCACGCCCCCTGCGGCGCCGGAGCAGACACAGAGCCGCACCGGCTCTGCGCCCTGGCTGCCGATCGCGCTCGTGGGGTTGCTGTTGGTGGGCTACTTCGCCTTCCGCCGTCGCGTGCCGCCGCCCGCGGCTCCGGCGCCGTCGTACGGTCCCTCGCCCTACCCACCCAACGCGCCGGTCGCTCCCACCGGCTATCCCAGCTACGGGCCGGGCGGCGGCAACTGGATGCAGGCACCGCCACCGGCTTCCGCTCAGGGCATGGGCCTCGGCTCGGCCCTGGCGACCGGCGCGGCGGTGGGCGTGGGCGCGGTCGTGGCCCAGGAGGCGGTGCGCCACTGGATGCACGACCGCTCCGACACCGTCGAGCGCAACGACACCCCTCGCGTGGCCGACAGCGGCAACACCGAGATGGGCCGCGGCCTCTGGCCCTCGTCGTCATCCGATCCCGCACCGGAGCGCATCGTCGACAACGACTTCGGCATCACCGACACGGGCTCGTGGGACGACAACAGCAGCAGCAGCGATGGCGGCGACAGCAACGACTGGTAGGCAGCAGTGACCCGTCCTGACCTGGGTTGACACCTTTTCCTCTCAGAAAAGGCAAGTCAATGGAATCAGGCATCAAACGCACGCAGAGCGACTACACGCTGGCTTTTAAGCTGTCGGTGGTCGATCAGGTAGAAAAAGGCGAGCTCACGTACAAGCAGGCCCAGGAGCGCTACGGCATCCAGGGTCGCTCGACGGTGTTGGTGTGGCTGCGCAAGCATGGCCGCCAGAGCTGGGGTTCGGCATCATGTCGGCTTCCCATGCCAGTACCGATCAAGAATTCCGCATCGCCATCCGCTGCGCCGCTGACTCCTGAGCAGAGGATCAAGGCTCTCGAAGTCCAGCTTCGCGAGGCCAATGAGAAGGCTCAGTTGTTCGAGGCCGTGCTCGATGTCCTGAAGAAGGACTATGGGGTGCGTGTCGTAAAAAAGCCTTCGGGCAAGTCCTCTCGCAAAAGCTCGTCCCGGGGCTGAGCGTGTTGAGGGCTTGCCGCCATTGGGGCGTCAGCCGCCAGGCTTACTACCAACAACTGCAGCACCAGCAGCAATGCCGTGCCCGTTCTGACACAGTGATCGAGCTTGTGCGTTCCGTGCGCCTGCGCCAGCCGCGGCTGGGCGCGCGCAAGCTGCACCATCTTCTCAAGCAGCCGCTGCACCAGGCCAACGCGAGCCTGGGGCGCGATGCGTTGCTGGACGTGCTGCGCGAGGCCCACATGCTGGTTCAGCCCAGGCGGGCGTATCACAAGACCACCGACAGCCATCACCGGTTGCGCCGTCATCCCAACCTGCTCAAGCAGGGGCCGGATCAGGTGCGCCCCACCGGCAGCGAGCAGGTCTGGGTGGCTGACATCACCTACCTGCCGACCGATCAAGGATTCGTCTATCTCAGCCTGGTGACGGATGCGTGGTCGCGCAAGATCGTGGGCCATCACGTGCACGACAGCCTGCACACCGAGCAGGTCAGCCGGGCGCTGAAGGTGGCGCTCAAGGGCCGCAAGACTGGGCAAATGCTGGTGCATCACTCGGACAGGGGCATCCAGTACTGCTCGAACGACTATCAGGAAATCCACCGCCGCCACGGCATCGCCTGCTCGATGACGGACGGCTACGACTGCTATCAGAACGCGCTGGCCGAGCGCGTCAACGGGATCTTGAAGATGGAGTTCCTGCTGCACCGGCCTGCCGATCTGACCCAGGCCAGCCGGATGGTCCAGCAGGCCGTGCAGATCTACAACCAAGAGAGACCGCACCTGTCCCTAAAATTGAAAACGCCCGATGAGGTTCATCGGGCGTCTGTTGCCGGCTGGATCAAGCCGGCTGTGTGTCCTTCATAGGTGTCAACCTATGGCAGGACGGGTCACAGCCAAAGAAAAAGCCCCCGTCTCTCTCGAAACGGGGGCTTTTTTTCTGCTCGATAGAACGGGCTATTCCGCAGGGCTGGTGCGCGGGGCCGGACTCGAACCGGCACGTTCTTGCGAACGTCAGGACCTAAACCTGGTGCGTCTACCAATTTCGCCACCCGCGCGATGCCAATCTTTCAGGTGAATGCAAAAGCGGACGGTCCCTTTCGCGCCATGGGCTTGCATGGGCCAAAGACCATCCGCTTGAAATCGGTCAGCCGGCGATTCTAAACGTGAATCGGGGCCGCATCAGGCCCTGGCAATGCCTTCGGTTCGGCCGGACCGGGGGTCTCGCGCCTGACGCGGAATGCCGCCGCATACATCGCCGGCAAGGCCAGCAGCGTGAGCACGGTCGCCACGATCAGCCCGCCCATGATGGCCACCGCCATCGGGCCCCAGAACACGCTGCGCGACAGAGGGATCATCGCCAGCACGGCGGCAGCCGCCGTCAGCACGATCGGCCGCAGCCGCCGCACCGCCGACTCCACGATCGCATCCCACGCCGGCACGCCAGCTGCGCGATCGAGTTCGATCTGGTCGATCAGGATCACCGCGTTGCGCTGGATCATGCCCATCAGCGCGATCACGCCCAGCAGCGCGACGAAACCGAAAGGCCGGTTCAGCAGCAGCAGCGCACCGGCCACGCCGGCGATGCCCATCGGGCCCGTGACGAACACCAGCAGCGAACGGCTGAAGCTGTGCAGCTGCAGCATCAGCAGCGTGAACACCAGGAACAGCATGATCGGCACGCCCGCCACGATCGAGGCCGATCCCTTGCTGCTTTCCTCCGCGGCGCCGGCCACCTCGATGCGGTAGGCGCCCTGCCCGGCCGCCACCCAGCCGGCCTCGAGCGAACGCAGCTTCGGCAGCAACTGGTCGGTCACGGTCGCGCCCTGCAGGCCTTCGATCACGTCGCCCTGCACCGTGATGGCGTAGTCGCGGTTCTCGCGCCACATCACGCCCGGCTCCCAGGTGAACACCGGCTTGGCGATCTGCGTGAGCGGGATCGAGCGGCCCGAGGCGGTCGGGATGTAGGCGTTGCCGATGTCCGAGATGGCCTGGCGCTCATCGGGCGCCTGGCGCAGCACGATGTCGATCAGCAGGTCGTTCTCGCGATACTGGCCCACGGTCGTGCCGCTGAACATGGTCTTCGACGCCTGCGCGATCGCCTGGCTGGTCACGCCCAGCGCACGCGCCTTGGCCTGGTCGATCTCGAGGCGGATCACCTTCACCGACTCGTTCCAGTTGTCGTTCACGCCGCGCATGTTGGCGTTCTCGCGCATCGCGGCCTTGACCTCGTCGGCATGGCCGCGCAACTGCGCCGGGTCGGGGCCGATCACGCGGAACTGGACAGGGTACGGCACCGGCGGCCCGTTGGGCAGCAGCTTGACGCGGCCCCGCACCTCGGGAAATTCCTGCGCCAGCACCAGCGGAAGCTTCAGGCGCAGCTGCTCGCGCACCTTCAGGTCCGACGCCAGCACGATGAGCTGCGACACGTTGGTCTGCGGAAACACCTGGTCGAGCGGCAGGTAGAAGCGCGGCACGCCGGAACCGATCCAGGTGCTCACCGTCTTCACGCCCGCCTCCTTCATGAAGCGCTGCTCCACGCGCTTCGCGACCTCTTCGTTCGCAGCGAACGATGTGCCCTCGGGGAACCAGATGTCGACCAGGATCTCGGGCCGGCTCGAGTCCGGAAAGAACTGCTGCTGCACCTTGCCCATGCCGAAGATGCCGAGCGCGAAGATCAGCACCGTGGCGCCGATGGTGGTCCAGCGGTACTGCACGCACCAGTTCACCGCACGGCGGAAGGCGTTGTAGAACGGCGTGTCGAACAGCTCGTGCGGCGGCGCCTCGGGATCGTGAGGCTTCACCTTCAGCAGCAGCGTGCCCAGGTAAGGCACGAAATACACCGACACCAGCCACGACAGCACCAGCGCGATCACCGTCACCGCGAAGATCGCGAAGGTGTATTCGCCCGTCACCGACTTGGCGATGCCGATCGGCAGGAAGCCCGCGGCGGTGATCAGCGTGCCCGTGAGCATCGGCTTGGCCGTGACGTCGTAGGCGAAGGTGGCCGCGCGGACCTTGTCGTAGCCCTCCTCCATCTTCCGCACCATCATTTCGACTGCGATGATCGCGTCGTCCACCAGCAGGCCGAGCGCGATGATGAGCGAGCCCAGCGAGATCTTGTGCAGCCCGATGCCGAAGTAGTTCATGGCCAGGAAGGTCACGGCGAGCACCAGCGGGATGGTGATCGCCACCACCAGGCCCGGACGCATGTCGATGTACCAGCCGAAGCGCCCGCCCTTGTGCAGGCCCAGCGAGATGATGCTCACCGCCAGCACGATCGCCACGGCCTCGATCAGCACGCCGACGAACTCGTTGACCGAACTCGCCACCGACACCGGCTGGTCCTGCACCTGGGCCAGCTTCACGCCCGCGGGCAGGCGCTTGTCGATGGTGGCGGTGGTGGACTTGAGCGCCTTGCCCAGCGCGATGATGTCGCCGCCTTTGGCCATCGACACGCCGAGCGCGATCACTTCCTTGCCCTGGTGGTGCACCTTGACCGAAGGCGGATCGATGTATCCGCGATGGATGTCCGCGATGTCGCCCAGCTTGAGCTGGTTGCCCGAGCTGCCGCGAATGGGCATCTCGCGCAGCTGGTCGACGCTGGTGAACTGGCCCGCCACGCGCACCTGCACCACGTCCTGCGGCGACTGGATGGTGCCCGCGCTCTCGATCGCGTTCTGCGAACCCAGCTGCGACAGCACCGCGTTGAAGTCGAGCCCCAGCTGCGCCAGGCGCTTCTGCGAAATCTCGATGTAGACCTTCTCGTCCTGTACGCCGAACTGGTCGACCTTGGCCACGTCCTTCACGCGCAGCAGCTGCTGGCGCACGTCGTCGGCCAGCGTCTTCAGTTCGGCGTAGCTGAAGCCCTCGCTCTCCAGCGCATAGATCACCCCGTAGACGTCGCCGAAGTCGTCATTGAAGAACGGCCCCTGCACGCCGGCGGGCAAGGTCGCGCGCATGTCGCCGATCTTCTTGCGCACCGTGTACCAGACGTTCGCCACCTCGGTGGACTTCGACGAGTCCTTGATGTTGAAGATGATCTGCGACTCGCCCGGCTTGGAGTAGCTGCGGATCTTGTCGGCGTAAGGCGCCTCCTGCAGCGTGCGCTCGAGCTTGTCGGTGACCTGCTCGGCCACCTGCTGCGCGGTGGCGCCGGGCCAGTAGGTTCGCACGACCATCGCGCGGAAGGTGAACGGCGGGTCTTCGTCCTGGCCGAGCTGGAAGTACGCGAACGCGCCCAGCACCATCAGCACCACCATCAGGTAGCGCGTGAGGGGCGCGTGGTCCAGCGCCCATTTGGAAAGATTGAAGCCGGAGGGCTTGTCGTGGGGATGCGCTGCGCCGCCGCTCATTTGCCGGCACCCGATGCGACTGGCGCGATGTCCTTGTTCGTCGCGGCAACGGCAGTCACCGACTGGCCCAGGTCCCTGGCGCCCGCATTGGCGGCGGCCGCGGCCGCCTCCTTCGACTGGTAGATGGTGACCTTCTGCCCCGGCGACAGCACATGCACGCCCGCCGCCACGACCATCATGCCGGGCGCGATGCCCGAGGCGATCACGGCCTCGTTGCCGTCGGCGGTGGCCACCTGCACGGCCTGCGAACGCACCGTCATGCTGGCCTTGTCGAGCACCCACACGGCCGAGCCCTTGCCTTCCTGGCGCAACGCGCTGGTCGGCAGCTTCATCACCGCGGTGCTGGCATGGGCCAGCGCCTGCGGGCGTGCGTAGACCGTCGCACCGAGCGGCGGCGACGTGGCCGCGTCGATCGCGACCTTGACCGAATACGTGCGCGTGACGGCGTCGGCGCTGGCCGCGACCTCGCGCACCTGGCCCTGCAGCTCGCTGCCGCCCGACCAGCCGCGCACCGTGACGGGCGAGCCCGTCTTGATCAGCGTGGCGCGGTCTTCGGGCACCGCGAAGACCACGTCGCGCGCGCCGTCCTGCGCGATGCGCACGACCGGCGTGCCGGCCTGCACCACCTGGCCGGGCTCGGCCTCGATGGCCGTGATGACGCCAGCCACATCGGCCACCAGCGTTGTGTAGTTGGCCTGGTTGCCCTGCGAGGCCAGTTGCGCCTGCGCCTGTTCGAGCTGGGCCTGCGCGGCCTTAAAGGTGGTTTCGCGCCGTTCCAGCTCGGCGCCGCTGATGAAGTTCTGCTGGCGCAGTTCGGTGTAGCGCTTCAGGTCGGCGGCGGCCAGGTCACGGTTGGTGAGCGCGGCTGCCTGCTGGGCGCGCGCCGCTTCGGCGGCCAGGCGGTAGTCCTGCGGGTCGAGCTGGGCCAGCACCTGGCCGGCCTGCACGCGCTGGCCAAGCTCGGCCTGGCGGCGCGTGATCTTGCCCGCCACGCGGAAGCCCAGGCGCGATTCAACACGCGCGCGGACCTCGGCCGAGAACTCGGGCTGGGCGTCGAACTCGCTCGTGCCGACGGTCACGAACTTGACCGCTCGAACCGGGTCCTCGGCCACCGGCTTGGGCGAGCAGCCCGCCAGGAAGATCGCCGATACGGCGGGGAGCAGCAGCCATGCAGCGCTGCGGGCACGGGAACGGAGGACGGCGGAGGCGGTCATGAGACACCCTGGAAAGGACGAACCGGATCATTACTGACCCACTGGTTAGTAATCTAGGGTAAACGTTAAACACTGTCAATGACCCGTTGGTCACTAGAGCAGTTCGCAGCCCGTTGCCGGGTGCCCGGGTCAGGTCCGCTGTCCCATCTCCACAAGCCGGTTGTCTGGCAGCTCGAAGTAGTCCGACGCCCTGCCCGCATTGCGCTGCAGCCAGCCGAACAGCGCCCGGCGTAGCGGGTTCAGGCCCGGCAGGTTCTCCTCGCCCACCGAGGCCCGCGAGACGAAGTACGAGGTCTTCATCGAGTCGATGGCCAGCGTCTTCTGGTACGCCAGGATGCGGATGAACTCGGGCACGTCGGGTCGCTCCATGAACCCGTGGCGCGCCGTGACCACCCAGATGCCTTCCATCAGCTGTTCGGCCTCGATGCGGATGCGCGCGTCCACCCGCGGCGTGTCGCAGGCCAGCACGCGAAGCACGATCACCTGCGCGTGCAGCACCTGGTTGTGCTTGAGGTTGTGCAGCAGCGCGTGCGGCACTGCCGTGGCGTCGGGATTGAGGAACACCGCCGTGCCGCTCACCCTGTGCGGCATGTGCTGCGCCAGCGACTCGATGAACGGCCGCAGCGGCAGGCTGTCGGCCGCGGCTGCCTCCAGTCCGAGCCGGCGGCCCTTGGCCCAGGTGGTGAACAGCACCATCACCACGGCGGCCACGGCCAAGGTCAGCCAGCCGCCTTCGGCGATCTTCAGGCTGTTGGCCACCACGAAGGTCAGGTCGACCGCGGCAAAGGCCGCCACGCCGACCGCCACCGCCACCCTGTTCCAGCGCCACAGGCCCCAGGCCACGATGCCGGCCAGCAGCGTGGTCGTCACCATCGTGATCGACACCGCGATACCGTACGCGGCCGACAGCGCACCCGAGCTTCGGAAGCCCAGCACCAGCAGCAGCACGCCCGCCATCAGCAGCCAGTTCACGGCCGGCACGTAGATCTGCCCGATGGCCGTGCCCGAGGTCTGGATCACCCGCATGCGCGGCAGGTAGCCCATGCGCATCGCATGCGCGGTGAGCGAGAACGCGCCGGAGATCACGGCCTGCGAGGCGATCACGGTCGCCATGGCGGCCAGCACCACCATCGGCAGCACACCCCAGGAAGGAAAGAGCCGGAAGAACGGGTTGTCGATGGCCGCCGGATTGCCCAGCACCAGCGCGCCCTGCCCGAAATAGTTCAGCACCAGCCCCGGCAGCGCAATGAAGAGCCAGGCCAGGCGGATCGGCCTGGCGCCGAAGTGGCCCATGTCGGCATAGAGCGCCTCGCCGCCCGTGAAAGCCAGGAACACCGCGCCCAGCACCGCCAGCGACTGCGCGCGATGCTCGAAGAGAAAGCCCGCGGCCCGGCGCGGGTCGAGCGCCGCCAGCACCTGCGGCTGCTGCAGCACCTGCCACAGGCCCGCGGCGGCCAGCACCAGGAACCACAGCAGCATGACCGGCCCGAATACCTTGCCGACCGCGCCCGTACCCTTCTTCTGCACCGCGAACAGCGCCACCAGGATCACCACGGTGATCGGCAGCACCGCGCGCTGCAGCACCGGGGCCTGCACCTCCAGGCCTTCGACCGCCGACAGAACGGAAATGGCCGGCGTGATCAGGCTGTCGCCGTAGAACATGGCCGCGCCCACCAGGCCCAGCATGCCGATCGCGCTCCACACCCAGGGCTTCGTCTTCGGACCGGCCACCGCACTGCGCGCCAGCGCCTGCAGTGCCAGGATGCCGCCTTCGCCGTCGTGGTCGGCGCGCAGCACGAAGACCACGTACTTGAGCGTCACCACGAACATTAGCCCCCAGAAGATCAGCGAGAGCAGCCCCAGCACCGAATCGGGCGAGAACGGAATTCCGTGCTCGGGATTCATCGTCTCCTTGAAGGCATACAGCGGCGAAGTGCCGATGTCGCCGAACACCACGCCGAGCGCGGCAATCATCAGCGTGGGGCCCGCCGGGTGCGCCGCCTCTCCGTACGCCGATGAAACCTGGGGGCCGGAAGACGGCGCGGATGCTTTCATGAAGCGGAAGTCGAGAGTGGCAACGCTGCGAGCATAGTGCCGCGGCCGTGCACCGGCGCGTCGTCGTCGCGGACAATCGTCGCGTGCCCGCCACTCCTCCCCACCTTGCCGCCGCGCCGACGCACTACGAGAACTTCCCGGTCGCCTCGTGGCTGTGCCCGCCGCCATTGCGCCCACCCATCGCCGCGATCTACCACTTCGCGCGCACCGCCGACGACATCGCCGACGAAGGCACCGCCTCGCCCGACGAGCGCCTCGCCGAACTGCGCGCCTACCGCGAAGAACTGGCCGCCGCCGCGCAAGGCCAGGTGCTGCCGGAATCGCGCTGGCCGCATGTGTTCGGTCCGCTCGCCCACAGCATCGCGCTGCACGGCCTGCCCGAAGACCTGCTTGCCGACCTGCTGAGCGCCTTCATGCAGGACATCGAGAAAACCCGCGACCGCGGCACCTACGCCGACCGCGCCGAGCTGCTCGACTACTGCCGCCGCTCCGCCAATCCCATCGGCCGTCTGCTGCTGCACCTGTACGGCGTGCGCGACGCCGATGCCCTCGCACAGAGCGACGCCATCTGCAGCGCGCTGCAGCTCATCAACTTCTGGCAGGACCCGAGCGTGGATCTGCCGCGCGGGCGCTTCTACTTTCCGCTGACCGACTGCGACCGGCGCGGCCTGGCACCCGAGAACTTCAAGGTGTTTTCACCGCTTTCGCGCGCCGAGCCTCCGCAGGAAGCTATCAATCTGATAGCAGTGGTGTCGCACTGGGCGCGCGAACTCATGACGGCCGGCGCGCCGCTCGTGCACAGGTTGCCGGGCCGCGTCGGCTGGGAACTCCGGCTGGTCGTGCAGGGCGGCCTGCGCATCCTCGACAAGATCGAGGACCTGGGCTTCGACACCTTCTCGCAGCGCCCCACCGTCGGCAAGCTTGACGCACCGGTGCTGCTCTGGAAGGCCATGCGGATGCGGAGACAATGGCGGCCCATGAAAGCAGCGCCTCCCCGATGACTCCCGAGCAATACGTGCAAGACAAGGCCGCCGCCTCGGGCAGCAGTTTCTATTACGCATTCCTGTTCCTGCCCAAGCCGCGCCGCGCCGCGATCACGGCCTTCTATGCCTTCTGCCGCGAAGTCGACGACGTGGTCGACGAGGTGTCCGACCCCGGCGTGGCCGCCACCAAGCTCGCCTGGTGGCGCACCGAAGTTGCCCAGTCCTTCGCCGGCACGCCGCACCACCCGGTGATGCAGGCCCTGATGCCGCACGCCGCCGCCTACGGCATCGAGGCGCGCCAGCTCCACGAGGTCATCGACGGTTGCCAGATGGACCTCGACCAGACCCGCTACCTCGACTTTCCCGGTCTCGCGCGCTACTGCCACCTCGTGGCCGGCGTGGTCGGCGAGGTGGCCGCGCGCATCTTCGGCCAGACCGAGCCGCAGACCACCGCCTACGCACACAAGCTGGGCCTGGCGCTGCAGCTCACCAACATCCTGCGAGACGTCGGCGAAGACGCTCTGCGCGGGCGCATCTACCTGCCGGTGAACGAACTGCAGAAGTTCGACGTCAAGGCCCACGAGATCCTGAACCGCGTGCACTCCGAGCGCTTCGTGGCACTCATGAAGTTCCAGGCCGCACGCGCCCACGCCGCCTACGACGAAGCGCTCGCCCTGCTCCCGCTGGCCGACCGCCGCGCACAGAAGCCCGGCCTGATGATGGCCAGCATCTACCGCACCCTGCTGCGCGAGATCGAGCGCGACGACTTCCAGGTGCTGAACCAGCGCGTGAGCCTCACGCCGGTGCGCAAGCTGTGGCTGGCATGGAAGGTTCAGGCGCTGGGACGCATCTAGCTTCCGCGCTTATGGACCCGTGCCAAGCACCGTATCGGCAATTGTTCGATGCGCTCAACCGAAGCAGCCCCGCGGAAGACGTATTCCAGACGCTGCTTCAGCAGTGGCTCCAAACACACGCGCAGGAGCGCGAATGGCTCCAGGAATTTGGGAGTCGCACTTTTGCGGAACCCATCGCCATCGAGGACTCTTGGCGACTCTATGCGCTGTCACGCGTCAACCAAGTTCTGCTGCTGCCATTCCAGAGCGGCGAAGGCTGGGAAGGTCCCGCCCTGACGTTGCCGGATTACCAGGCGTTCATGACCGGGCTGGGTTGCCAAATCGCAGACGAAACCGATTACTCACCGTTCTTCCACGAAATCGTCGAAGTCACCGAAGAACGAGCACACTCTCCGCGACGCAAACGCATTGAACTGGCAAGGGTCGACTGGCCCGCGCTGATGCTCGGAACGATGATGTTCTCGCGCGCGGGCGTTGCGGTCAGCTGTGCCTTCGGCGCGCTGCAGCCCGAGATCGCGACGTCCTCGACGCTCCATTGGGCACGCCAACGCAGGTACCGCCGCACTTCGGACCCGTCGGATGGCTGGGGCTCCAATTCGCAATGGAGAACCACCTTCCGGCGCGACCACGTCCTCGGCGACGAACTGCTCTTCAATGCGGATGGCAAGCATGACCTGTCCGCGCCGGAATTGCCCGTCTCCGACTATGACCTGACGGCTGCCGAGCGCATCGAGCTTCTCACGCACAGGTGTTTTGTGCGCTGCGAGAAGCCGGACGACGACCTGTACCCGTACGACGATCGCATCCGACTTGCGCGGACCGCCCGATGAAGAACATTGCCGTCATCGGCGCAGGCTGGGCCGGACTTGCTTGCGCAGTGGAAGCCACGCGCCTCGGGCATGCCGTCACCCTGTTCGAAGCCGCGCCCACGCCGGGCGGCCGCGCGCGGCGGGTCGACAACATGCACGGGCTCGCGCTGGACAACGGCCAGCACATCCTGATCGGCGCGTACGCCGCCACGCTCCGGCTGATGCGCGACGTCGGCGTCGATGTCGAAAGCGCACTGCTTCGGCTGCCTCTTTCGTTGCGCTTTGCCGATGGCGGCGGGCTGAAGCTGCCCAGGCTGCCCGCGCCGCTCGACCTGCTTGCAGGCATCTTCACGGCGCAAGGCTGGACGTGGCGCGACAAGTCGTCGCTGCTGCGCACCGCGATAGGCTGGCGGCTTTCCGGCTTTCGCTGCGCCGACAGCACCACGGTTGCCGAGCTGTGCACCGGCCTCACGCCGCGCGTGATGCAGGAGCTGATCGAGCCGCTGTGCGTTTCCGCGCTCAACACGCCCGTGGCGCAGTCGAGCGGCGAAGTGTTCCTGCGCGTGCTGAAGGACGCACTGTTCAGCGGCAGCGGCGGCGCCGACCTGCTGCTGCCGCGCGCGGACCTGGGCGCGCTGCTGCCCGATGCGGCGATCCACTGGCTGATGCAGCGAGGCGCCCCGGTGCGCGTCGGCACGCGTGTGCGTGCCATCGCATCCGAGGCCGGGCGCTGGCTGGTCGATGGCGAAGCCTTCGATCAGGTCGTGCTGGCCTGCGCTCCGTGGGACGCGGCCCGGCTCGTGCGCGCATCGGGCCTGGCCGCCGACGGCTGGTGCCGGACCACCGAGGCGCTGCGCTTCGAAGCCATCGCCACCGTCTACGTGCGCGGGGCCACGCCGCTCGCCGAGCCGATGCTCGCGCTGCGCAGCCATCCGGCCAGGGCACCGGCCCAGTTCGTTTTCGACCGGAGCCAGCTCGGCGGCATGCAGGGCGTGCTCGCGATGGTCGTGAGCGCGAACGAGACATCGCGCGAGGTGCTCGAAGCACAGGTCATCGCGCAAGCCGCCGCCCAATTGGGCCAGCCGAACCTGCAACTGGTGCAGACCGTGGTCGAGAAGCGCGCCACCTTCGCCTGCACGCCCGCACTCGCACGGCCCTCACAGGTCATCGCGCCAGGCCTCCATGCCTGTGGCGACTACACCGAAGGCCCGTATCCCGCCACGCTCGAAGGCGCCGTCCTCAGCGGGCTCGCCGCCGCCAAGGCATTGAACCCATGACCACCGAACTGCGTTACCTCGATTTCGACTACAGCGAAGACACCGAAGGCCACGGTACCTTCGACGCGATGGCATCGACCACGCCCGACAGGAGCCCCGAGGTGCAGGCCGAGATCACGCAAGTGCTGGCCTGGGCCGAAGCCACGTTCCCGCATGCGCGCGGCGCGCTCGACGACGGTGCGACCTGGGACTACGACCTGCAGGAAACGCACGAGGACCACCCGCGTTTCGACACGGTCACTTTCTCGCTGAGCGGCACTGAGTCGTTCTGCGTGGCGCTGCGCGAGCGGTTCGCGCTCGGCTGATGCGCCGCGGCTTCAGGCCGCCTTGTTGCGCAGGCGAAGGAGGCTGAGCCCCAGCAGCACGAAGGCGCCGCCCGACACCTTGTTGAAGATGCGCGTGCGGCGCGGGTCGGAAAGCTGCCGGCGCAGCAGGCGCGCCAGCAGCACGTAGAACGAATGCGCGACCACCGACGCGGCCGCGAAGGTGCCCGTCAGCACCGCGAACTGCGTCAGGATGGGCGCATCCTGCGTGAGGAACTGCGGAAACAGCGCCGAGAAGAAAAGAATGCCCTTGGGGTTGGTCAGCGCCACCGTCATCCCATGGCCGAACAGGCGCCAGCTCGAACGCGGCGCCGCGCCCTTCTGGTGGCCCTGCACGTCGGCGAAGACGCTGCCCTGGCTGCGCCATTGCTTGATGCCCAGGTAGATCAGGTAGGCCGCGCCGGCCAGCTTCAGCACCATGAAGGCGTGGGCCGAGGTCGAGAGCACCACGCCCAGTCCGGCCATCGCGGCGGCGGACACCATGAAGAGCCCTGCCGCGTTGCCGAGCGAACTGATCATCGCCCGTCGCGGCCCGACGCTCATCGAGTTCGAGACCGCGAGCAGCACGGCCGGCCCGGGGGTGAAGACGACGAGCAGCGTGACGCCGCAGAAGAGAAGCCAGTTGGAGAGATGCACTTGCAGGTTCCTGTCCGGCGCGAAGCCGCGGAGGTTGAGACAGCCGGGAAACTATAGTCAGCCCGGCGCATCGCCGCTGCGCCTTGCCTCAATAACCCCCCAGCCGAAACACTCCATGGTCACCTGCTACCTGCGCTACATCGTCGATGCCTACAAGCTCAAGGAATTCGAGCACTACGGCAAGCTCTGGATCCCGCTGGTCGAGAAGTTCGGCGGCCAGCATCACGGCTACTTCCTGCCGTCGGAGGGCGCCAACAACGTGGCGCTGGCGATGTTCACCTTCCCGAGCTTTGCCGCTTACGAGCAATACCGCATCGACTCTATGCAGGACGCCGAATGCCAGGCCGCGTTCCGCTATGCGGAAGAAACCCGCTGCATCGTGAGCTACGAGCGCAGCTTCTTCCGACCTGTATTTGGCTAACCCCCAGGCTTCGCGCACGGTACTTGGCTAGCCCCCAGGCTTCGCGCACTTCGTGTCGCTTCTCCTTCCCCCTTGCAGGGGGCAACACCAGAGGCCCGGCAAAGCCGGTTCCACGGTGTTTCTTGGCTAACCCCCAGGCTTCGCGCACTTCGTGTCGCTTCTCCTTCCCCCTTGCAGGGGGCAACACCAGAGGCCCGGCAAAGCCGGTTCCTCGGTGTTCCTGGAATGAACGGCTTTTCCTCTCGAAGTCTCAGGCGCCGAGCGCGACGCACAGGGCGTGGAGGTTGGGCACCATCAGCTGCGGGCGGGCGTCGTGCGCCCAGGGCCGCTCGTCGCGCACCAGCCATGCGGCCTGCATGCCGACGTTGAGCGCGCCGACGACGTCGAGCTCGGCGTCGTCGCCCACGTGCAGCACGTCCTTGGGCAACAGGCCGACGGAGGCGGCGGCGGCGCGGAAGATCGGCGCGTGCGGCTTGCCGCTGCCGAAGGCGCGCGCATTGAAGGCGGTGCGGAACCACCGGCCGACGCCGGTCTTGTGGATGTCGGCGTTGCCGTTGGACACCGCCACCAGCGGATAGCGTTCGCTGAGCCACTTCAACGCGGGCAGCGCGTCGTCGTACAGCGTGACGCGCTGGCGCTCTTCGAAGAAGGCATCGAAGGCCGGGTCGGCCAGCGCCGGGTCTTCGCCCGCGCGCTTGAGCGCCGTGCGGATCGATTCGCGGCGCAGCGCACTCAGGTCGTGCGCGAGGTCGGAGCGTTCCGTGGCGGTGGCTTCTCGCAGTTCGCGCAGGATGCCGGGCGTGAGCAGCAGCGAGGCCGTCTTGGGCGCCTCGCGCAGCAGCCAGGCCTGCAGCACGCCTTCGGCGCGTTCGATGGTGGGCCAGATCGGCCAGAGGGTGTCGTCGAGGTCCAGCGTGATGGCGGCGATGCGTTTCACATCGAGGGGCGCGAAGCTCGCTGGCGCCAGGGGAGCGGAAGTCATGCCCGAGAATATCGCATGCCCTCCACCTCCGAGAACGCTCCGCCGAGTACCCCCCAGCCCCCCAGGCACGCATCCGCCGCGGTGCTCTGGTGCAACCTCGGTTCGCCCGACGCCCCTACCGCCGCCGCGGTGCGCCCCTACCTCGCCGACTTCCTGGGCGACCCGCGCGTGGTGGAGATCCCCAAGGCGATCTGGGCGCTGATCCTGCACGGCATCATCCTGCGCACACGGCCGGCCAAGTCGGCCGCGAAATACGCAAGCATCTGGACGGCCGAAGGTTCGCCGCTGAAGGTGTTCACCCGGAAGCAGGCCACGCTGCTGTCAGGCTGGCTCGGTGAGCGCGGCCACCGCGTGACTGTGCGCGACGCGATGCGCTACGCCAACCCGTCGATCGCCTCGCGCCTCGACGCGCTGCAGGCCGAAGGCGCCACGCGCGTGCTGGTGCTGCAGGCCTACCCGCAATACTCGGCCACCACCACGGCCAGCGTGATCGACGCGGTGAACGACTGGAGCCGCAGGCAGCGCCGCCTGCCGGAGTTCCGGTTCGTCAACGACTACCACGACGACCCGGCGTACATCGAGGCACTGGCGCAGGGGATCGAGAAGCACTGGAAGGCCGAGGGCCGCGGCGAGGTGCTGCTGATGAGCTTCCACGGCATTCCCGCGCGCAACATCGCGCTCGGCGATCCGTACCAGTCGCAATGCCTCGAAACCGCCCGCCTGCTCGCGGCGCGGCTGGGCCTGTCGGCGGCACAGCACCGCGTGACCTTCCAGTCGCGCTTCGGCCGCGCGAAGTGGCTCGAGCCCTACACCGAGCCCACGCTGCGCGAGCTCGGCGCTTCGGGCGTCAAGCGCGTCGACGTGGTGTGCCCCGGCTTTCCGGCCGACTGCCTCGAGACGCTCGAGGAAATCGCCATGGAAGGCCGCGAAGCCTTCATGCACGCCGGTGGCCAGGTCTTCAGCTACATCCCCTGCCTCAACGACAGCCCGGCGTGGATCAACGCGCTCGCGGGCATCGCCGAACGCAACCTGGCCGGCTGGCCCACCCAGGCGCAGCAGCCATGAAGAACGAACTGCGCGAAGCACCGCGCCGGCAGCGCAATGCGATGACCGCCCTGTGCCTCGGCGCGCTGCTGCTGCCGCTCGCGGCTTCCGCCAAGCTCGTCGACGTGCCCAAGGGTGTGTGGGAAGGCACGCTCGGCACCAAGGCCATCGTGGCCTGCTTCAACGCCGGGTTTCCGAGCGGCAGCTATTACTACAAGCAGTACAAGAAGCCGATCCCGCTGAGCCGCACCGACAAGGACAGCTTCTGGCACGAGGCCGGCGACACCGGTCTGTGGTCGCTCGACGCAGCCAAGGGGTCGACGCTCACCGGCACGTGGAAGAACGTGAAGGGCCAACCCGTTGCGCTGCCGATCCAGTTGAACCTGGCCGATTCGAGCGGCGGCGACACCGCGTGCGGCGGTGAAGGCTATGCGGGACAGCTGGAGGCACCGCCCAAGATCGAGCCCGGCAAGAAGCAGGAATACGCGCCGGGCCGCAGCTTCCGGTCGCTGCGCTTCGCCGGTCAGGAAACCACCGAGCTCTTCGGCCCCGAGCCCACGCTGGCGGCCATCAACCGCGAGCTTCGCCGCGACCTCGACACCGGCAAGGACGCCATCAAGGACTACTTCGCCACCCACCGCGAGTACCTCGGCCGCGTCGGCGTGCCGGCCGAAGACGAGAACGAAACCAACCCGGTGTACTGGAGCTCGCAGTGGCTCAGCATCCGCAGCTACAACTGGACGGTGGGCACTGGCCAGCGCGGCATCTCGTGGTTCCACCGCACGTGGGACCTGCGCACGGGCAGGCAGGTGGATCCCTGGACGTGGTTCGGTGCGCGGGCAAAGGTACCCGCTTCGCCGCGTGAGGGCGCAGGCACGGGACGCGGCACGCTCACTCCCAAGCTGCGCCGCTTTCTCTTCGCCTACGGGAAGATCGATCCGTCCACGACCGACAGGAACTGCGGCCGCAACCAAGAAGACGCAGCGTCCTACGACCTGACGCTCGAAGCCAAGGGCATGCGCTTCTCGCAGCCCGCGTCCGGCGATGGCTGCGAGATCGAGATCGAGGTGCCCTACACCGAGCTCGATCCGGTGCTCACGCCCGCGGGCAAGGCGGCGGTGCAGCGCATCGTTTCCTCGCCGGACTAGGAGTAGCACGGCGCGCTCAGGCACCTGCGGCGCGTGGTGCGTGGTGCGTGGTGCGCAGGCGGCCAACGGCCATCTGAAACGGATCGCTGCGGCGCGAAGGCCGCCGCCGCGCTCCTCAGAACTTGCCGAGGTAATCCATCTTGCCGATCGGCATGCCGCTGTGGCGCAGCACGTCGTAGGCCGTGGTCACATGGAAGAAGAAATTGGGCAGCGCGAACTGCAGCAGGTAGCGCTGCGCGGTGAAGTGCGCCTCGCCTTCGCGCGCCTTGATGGTCACGGCGCGTTCTTCCTGGCCGTCGATCTGCGAACGGTCCACCGAGTTCAGGAAGTCCTGTGTCTTGGCGATGCGCGCGACCAGGTCGTCCCAGGTCTTCTCCTCGTCCGGGAAGCTCGGTGCGGCGATACCCGCGATGCGTGCGGTGCCCAGCTTCGACGCGTCGCTGGCGCGCTGGATCTGGCCGGTTAGCGTGAGCATGTCGGGCGCCAGGCGCGCATCGACCAGGGTGGCCGGATCGATGCCGTTGGCCTTGACATGCGCGAGGCTCTTGTCGAGCAGGTGGGTGAGTTGGCCGAGACCGCGGGTGAAGACGGGCACGGAGAGGTCGTAGAGCGAGAGCGCCATGGTGTTCGAGGCCTTATGGTTGGAAGCGGCGGCGATTGTCACGCCGCCGCGGCCTCAGGCGCCGGCCGCGCGGATAAACCCTTCGATCGGCTCCAGTTGTCCGGGCACGTTCAGCGCGGGCGCGTGACCGCAGGCAGGCACTTCGATCACGTCCAGCCTGCCGGCCGCGCCGGGGCCGCGCAGGCGCATCTGCGCGACCACGTCCGGCAGCACCAGGTCGGACTCCGCGCCGCGCAGGCACAGCACCGGCACGTCGATGGCGTCGTAGTGCGGCCAGATCAGGTAGTCGTTGTCGTGCGCGCTGAACTGGCGGACCATGGCCGGGTCGTAGTGCGGCGTGACGCGGCCGTCGGCCAGGCGGCGCGTGGAGCTTTCGGTCAGGCGGCGCCATTGCGCATCGCTGAGCCAGCCGTAGGGCTTGTAGACCGTGCGGAAGAACGCCTCCAGTTCGGCCACCGTGTCGAACGCGGGCGGCTGGCCCGCGTAGGCGCGGATGCGCTCGATGGCGGGCTGCGCCAGTTCGGGTGCGTTGTCGTTGAGCACCAGGCTCGCGATGCGCGCCTTCATGCGCGATTCGAACAGACCCGACGCGCAGACCGTGCCGACCGCGCCGCCCATCGACGTGCCGACCCAGTGCACACGCTCCAGCGCCAGCTCGTCGCACAACGCATCGGCGATGCGCGCATAGAAGCGCAGCGTGTATTCCTCGTCGGGCCGCGGGCTCCACTGGCTCAGTCCGCGGCCGAGGGTGTCGGGGCAGATCACGCGGAAGCCGCGCGAAGCGAAGTGCTGCGCCAGTTCGTCCATGTCGCGCCCGGTGCGCGCGAGCCCGTGCCAGGCAATGATCGCGGGCGCGTCGGCCGCGCCCCATTCGATCCAGTGGATTTCGCGGCCGGCGAGCTGCGCGTAGCGGGAAAGCGGAATCAGGTTGTTGTTGTCGCTCATCGCGCAGCCCTTGCACGCAGTTTTCCGACGATGCCGGTCGGGAAGTAGTAGACGGACAGCACGAACAACACGCCGAGCCAGAGCAGCCAGCGGTCGGGCGACAGCAGCGCCGCCAGCCACGGCAGGCCGCTCGCAGCCTCGTTGCCCACGCGCAGCAGGTCCTGCAGGTAGCTCTGCGCCACCACGAACAGCACCGCGCCGATGGCCGCGCCGTAGATGGTGCCCATGCCGCCGATCACCACGATCAGCAGCACGTCGATCATGATCTCGAAGCTCAGCGAGGTGTCGGGTCCGTTGTAGCGCAGCCAGATCGCGAGCATGGCGCCGGCCAGCGTGGCGAACAGCGCCGACAGCACGGCGGCCGTGGTGCGGTAGACCACGACGCGGTAGCCGATGGCCTCGGCGCGGAACTCGTTCTCGCGGATGGCCTGCAGCACGCGGCCGAACGGCGAGTTCACGATGCGCAGCAGCGCCAGCACCAGCACCACCGCCGCCACGAACAGCAGGTAGTAGCACAGCAGCCGGCCGTCGAGCGAAACACCGAGGAACGGCTCTTCCGAGAACTCGAAGCTCGGCGAGATCAGCTCGGGCAGCTTGAAGGTCAGGCCGTCCTCGCCGCCGGTGAAGTCCGACAGCTGCGAGGCCAGCGTCTGGAACGCCGAGGCCACCGCCAGCGTGATCATCGCGAAGAAGATCGCGCGCACCCGCAGCGAGAAGAGGCCGATGGCGAACGAGAGCACCAGCGAGACCAGGAGCGACGCGCCCAGCCCCACCAGCACCGCGCCCCAGTTGGGCCCGAGCCGCGAGGCCGAGATGGCGATGCCGTAGGCCCCGATGCCGAAGAACATCGTGTGCGCGAAGCTCACGATGCCTGTGTAGCCCAGGAGCAGGTCGAAGCTGGCCACCAGCACCACGAACACCAGGATCTTGGCCGCGACGCTGAGCGCCTTCACGCCCGGGAAGATGAACGGCGCGAAGGCCAGCGCGAGGAACAGCGCCACCAGCAGCACCGCCAGCAGGCGGCTGCGGGGCATGTCGTTGGAGAGGAGTCGTTTCAGGAACATGTCGTCTGGCTCCTCAGCGGTTCGCCACCGGGTACACGCCCTGCGGCCGCCACAGCAGCACGGCCACCATCAGGAAGATGCTCGCGAACTGCGTGAGCGTGGGCAAAAGGAAGCCGATGTAGTTGGTCATGAGGCCCACCAGCAGCGCGCCGATGAGCGCCCCTCCGGTCGAGCCCAGCCCGCCGATGATGATCACGATGAAGATCAGCACGTTGACCTGCGCGCCCATCTGCGGCACCAGGTTCTGCTGGAACAGCCCCCACATCACGCCGCCCAGGCCGGCCAGCGCGCTGCCCACCACGAACACGCCGACGAAGAGCCGGCCGATGCGGTAGCCGAGCGACTCGACCATCTCGCGGTCCTGCACGCCGGCACGGATGAGCAGGCCGATCTTGGTGCGGCCCAGCGTCCATGCGAGCACGCCGAACACCACCACGCCCACGGCCACCGCCAGCAGCCGGTACTTGCTGATGGCCGCGTCGCCCACCAGCAGCGAGCCGCGCAAGGCTTCGGGCAGCGGCAGCGGCACCTGCCCCGGACCCCAGATCACCTTGATGAGCTCCTCGCCGATGATCATCCCGCCCATCGTGATGAGGATCTGCTTCAGGTGCTGGCCGTACACCGGCCGCACGATGAAGCGCTCGAACGCGAGTCCCACCGCGCCGGCCACGGCCATCGCGACGAGCATGGCCGGGAACACCGCCACAAGGTTGCGCCAGAGTTCGCCCGAGCCGGTCCAGTCGCCCATCAGGCCGAGCACGCTGCTGGCCACGAAGGCGCCCAGCGCGATGAACACGCCGTGGCCGAAGTTCAGCACGTCCATCAGGCCGAACACCAGCGTGAGGCCCGAGGCGATGATGAAGATGATCATGCCCATGGCCAGGCCCGCCACCGTGAGCGTGAGCCAGGTCGAGAAGGAGCCGGTGAGCGGCAGCGCGACGAGCGCGAGCACCGGGGCGAGCAGCAGGGGCTTCCAGTCGAAGTCGAGTGCTTTCATCGCCGCGCCCTCCTGTCTTGCGCCTTCCCCCTCTGGGGAAGGTGGGGATCAGGCCGACGGCGCCTGCAAGGCCGCGTCGCATCGAGGGCCGCGAGCCCCACCCGACCCTCCCGGAGGGGAAGGAGAAAGATATCGAATACGTCATAGCGCGAGACCCAGGAGAGATTGCTGCAATTGCGCATCGGCGGAGAACGCCGCCATCGAGCCCGCGTGCACCACGCGGCCGTTGTCCATCACCGCGACGGTGTCGCCCAGGCGCTGGGCGAAGTTGATGTTCTGCTCCACCAGCAGGATCGTCACGCCGCTGCGCTTCAGCTCGGCGAAGGCGTCGATCATGTTGTTGATCATCACGGGCGCCAGGCCCTTGCTGGGCTCGTCGATGATGAGCAGCTCGCGCGGCTCCACGATCGCGCGCGACACGGCCAGCATCTGCTTCTGCCCGCCCGAGAGCTTGCCCGCCGGGTGGTTCCAGAACTTCTCGACCGCGGGAAAGAGCTTGAAGATCCACTTCAGCCGCGTGTCGTCGATCTGCTGCGCATTCTTCGCGCCGCGCGCGGCGAGCAGCATGTTCTCCTTCACCGTGAGGTCCGAGAAGATGCCCATGTTTTCCGGCACGTAGGCGATGCCCAGGCCGGCGATCTGCGGCGTGTGCTGCGCGGTGATGTCCTGGTCACCGAAGCGCACCCTGCCCTGCGACGCATGCCACAGGCCCATGATGGTCCGCAGCGTCGTCGTCTTGCCCGCGCCGTTGCGGCCCAGCAGCATGGTGAGCTGGCCCTTCGGGATGGCAAGGTCCACGCCGTGCAGGATGTGGTACGCCCCGATGTGCGTGTGCACGCCTTCGAGGGTCAATAGATTCTGAGCATTCATCTGTCTTGCTCCTTCCCCTTCCGCGGGAAGGTCGGGATGGGGGCAAGCGGCGCTTGAAGGGCTGCGGCGACATCAAGGCCGCCTGCCCCCACCCCTGACCTCCCCCAGCGGGAGAGGGAGAAATTCATCATCGGGAGCTTCATGCTGCGGCCTCCTTCGCAACGCCAAGATAGGCTTCCTGCACCACCGGCGAAGCAATCACCTCGGCCGGCTCGCCGTCCGCCACCAGCGTGCCGTTGTGCAGCACGATGATGCGGTCGGCCAGCTCGCGCACCACGTCCATCTTGTGTTCGACCAGCAGGATGGTCTTGGTCTTGTCCTGCTTGAGCTTGCGGATCAGGTCGAGGATGACCGGTGCCTCGGCGGCGTTCATGCCGGCCGTGGGTTCGTCGAACATGAAGACCTTGGGCTCCAGCGCCATCAGCAATGCCACCTCCAGCTTGCGCTGATCGCCGTGCGGCAGGCTCGCGACCGTCGCGTGCTCGCGCGATTTCAGCGCCACGTCCGCGAGGATCCGGTCGGCGCGCTCCGTCAGCGCCTTGTGGTCGCTCCAGATGCTCCACAGGTTCAGGCCGCGCCGGTGCGCGCCCTCGCGCGTGGCCTGCACCGCCAGCCGCACGTTCTCCAGCACCGTGAGGTTGGGAAACAGGTTGGTGAGCTGGAAGGCCCGTCCGAGCCCCGCGTGCGTGCGCGCGGACGGCGACATGCCCGACAGCGATTGCCCGTCGAGCGACACCGTGCCGGCGCTCGCCTTGAGCTGCCCCGAGATCAGGTTGAAGTAGGTGGTCTTGCCCGCCCCGTTGGGGCCGACGATGGCCGTCAGCGTGCCTGGCGCAAAGGCGCAGCTCACGCCGTTGACGGCCACGTGGCCACCGAAGCGGATGGTCAGGTCTCGGGTCTCAAGCATCTTGGGTCATTGCGAATCGGAAAGACGGAAAAGAAAAAAGGCGTTCAACAGCTGCCGATCACGTAGTAGCCGGGTCCGGTCTGCTTCAGCGTGGTGGTCGCGTAGATGTTCCACAGGCCCATCGACTGGTTCGACCCGTAGGCATAGGTCAGGCCGTACAGCGCGTACGCCCGCCCCGCGATGGTGTGCGTGTAGTTGCTGGCCGTGAAGCAGGTGCCGCCACCGCCGCCGCTGCCTGCGAGGGTCGCGCCGGTGGCCGCGGCGGACATGGCGCCCTCCACGTTGCTCGCGCTCAGCGCGGCCACGGTCCAGCTGTAGGTGGTCGATGCGGCCAGGCCGGTGTCGGTGTAGCTGGTGCCGGCCACGGGCGATGCATTCACCTTGCTGCCGCCGCGGTACACGTTGTAGCCGCTCGCACCGCTCACGCCGGCCCAGCCGATCACCATGCTGCTGGCGGTCGCGCCCGAGGTGCCCACGCCCACCGGCGCCGGCAGCCCGCTGCCGCCCGACGTGCCGGTGACGCGGTCGATCATGGCCTTCATGGCGGCCATCTGCGGACCCGACTTCTTCGAGTAGTTGGCGTTGTCGTAGCCCCACCAGTCCCAGCAGCTGTTGATGGCGGCGGTGCTGGTCTGCGGGTAGACCAGCACGATGTTGTTGGTGTCGGCCCAGCGGTTGTAGCCTGTCTTCTTCACGTACTGGTCGCCCACGTCGGTGTAGTTCTGCTTGCAGCCGTGCAGCACCAGATGCACGCGGCACGAGGTGGTGGTGCAGGCCTGCGGCACGTAGATCCAGCCGGTGGCGGCCATGCCATGGCCGGTGATGAACTCCGACTGGTTGAACTCGGTGAACGTGCCGCCCAGCGTGCCGTTGTTGCGCGGGTTCAGCGGGCCGTAGAGCTGCGTGAGGATCTCGCCCGCGAGGTCGAGGCCGCAGTTGTTGATGTAGGGCGCGGCGGTGGTGCTGCAGGCGCCGCCGTAGTCGTCGGTGACCATCGCATGGCCCGCGCCGATGTTGTTCCTGTAGACCGTGCTGGCAGCGGGAACGAAGCTCTGGTAGTAGGTCTTCAGGTCGTCCATGACGGCCTGCTTCACGGTGTTGTCGGACGTGCCCGAGAACAGGTAGACCTTGGAGCCGCTCAGGTTCGACACCGGGTCGATCGCCCCGCTGGCGGCCCAGCTGTTGGTGGTGCTCACCAGCGAAGACACCGGAATGTTGCTGCTGTGCGTCATGCAGCGGCCGGTGGCGTTGAGGATCGAGCCCTCCGCGCAGTAGAACGGGCCGCCGGCCACCACGCCGGCGCCGCGCTTGAAGGTGGCCGAGTACGCCACGTGCAGCTGCACCGCCATGAAGCCGCCGGCCGACAGGCCCGACACGCTGACCTCCGCCGGGTTGGCACCGAGCGCCGGCAGCGGCACCGCCGCCGTCGCGGCATGCGCCGCCATCGCCATGGCCGCGGCCGCGGCAAGTCCCTTCCAGTTCCACTTCATCGCTGGCATCGCTGTCTCCTTGTGTTGTGGGTATCGAACGCTTGCGTTGCAGATTGACGAATCGGCCGTGGATCGCGCCGGCCTCGCGCAGAGCGCAGGCTGGCGCTTCGCCCGGCGGCCATCCGGGGCGAAATGGGGAGCGGCGGCTTCCGAGTTGCCGCGTGTTCAAGCGAACACCGCGGAACCGGCTTTGCCGGGCCGCAGGTGTTGCCCCCGGTAGGGGTTGGCGCACCGACACGAAGTGCGCGCAGCCCGGGGGCGAGTTCCTACCTCTTGTTCTTGATGGGGATGTCCATTTCCTCGGGCTTGATCTCGTGCACCAGCTCCGGCACGCCCCAGGCGAACGCCGGGTCGACCTTGATCTTGAAGTGGTACATCGACTGCATCGCCTGGTGATCTTCCTTGCGGAAGGTCATCTTGCCCTTGGGCGTGTCGAAGCTCATGCCTTCCATCGTGCTGATGAGCTTGTTGGTGTTGGTGTCGCCGTTGGTCTTCTTCAGCGCCGTCACCACCGCCATGGCGGCGGAGAAGCCGCCGGCGGTGAAGAAGTCCGGCGGCGTCTTGAATTCCTTGTAGTGCGCCGACACCATCGCGTCGTTCACCGGGTTCTTCGGGATGCCGAAGTAGTAGTACGCCGCGCCTTCCATGCCCGGCAGCGCCTTGTAGGCCGCCATGGCCGGCAGGATGTTGCCGCCGGTGGCGATCTCGATGCCGTAGCGCTTCAGGTCGAGGTCGACGATCTTGAACGGGTTGCCCGCGCCGGCCCAGACGATCCAGATGACCTTGCGGCCGGGCTGGTCCTTGAGCTTGTCGATCAGGCGCTGCGCGCCGGCCGTGAAGTCGGTGGTGGCGGGCGGCAGGTATTCCTCATGCACGAGCTTGGCTTTCTTCAGCGCGGCGCCGAAGGCCTTCACGCCGTCGCGGCCGAACGCGTTGTCCTGTGCTAGCGTGGCGACGGTGACGCCGGCCTTGTCGACGGCCACGGCATTGGAGATCGCGTCCTGGCTCGAATTGCGGCCGGTGCGGAAGATGTACTTGTTCCACTTGTCGCCGGTGATCGAGTCGGCCACGGCGGGCTCGACCAGCAGGATCTTCTTGTATTCCTCGGCCACGGGCAGCATGGCCAGCGCCACGCCCGAGGCCGTCGGCCCCACGGCCAGTGCCGCCTTGTCGTCCGAATAGGCAGCCGCCAGGAGCGACTTGCCGAGGTCGGGCTTGCCCTGGTCGTCCTTCTCGATGACGACGATCTTCTTGCCGTTGATCGCCATCGTCCCGCCTGTGGCGTAGTCCAGGCCCATCATGAAACCGGTCTGGGTCTGCTTGCCGTAGGCCTCCAGCGCGCCGGTCTTGCTGTAGATGTGGGCGATGCGGATTTCGTTCGACTGGGCCCAGGCGGGTGCGGTAGCGGCGCAGGTGGCGAGCGCGGCCAGTGCGACGAGGTGGCGACGGTTCATTCGTTGTCTCCTGAAAAAGGTGACTGAATATTGCACACTTCGTGCCACACGGTAACCCATTGATAACAAACGCTTCTTCATTCGAGGACCGCGTCGATCGGCTGATTTCAAAACACTCCAAGTGTCTGAATTTCAGGCGACTGTCTATTTATCAGTCAGGGCTTTCCCGGAGGCTTGGCGATCGGCGATCCATCTGGCGAACTGTCGCTCGGCCTGCAGGCGGAACTCGTTGCGTGCATGGTTGCACGCCGCATGCGCCAGCCGCCGGTGCTTCGACGAGCGCACGCCGCCGAAGGTGGCGTCGACCAGGTGCTCGATGGTCGCCGACTCGGGCCGCCCGTGCGGCTCGTCGAAATCCATCGGCAGGCCGCACCAGTGGCAGTTGGGCCCGAAGGTGGAGCGCAGCGCCTGAACGCTCACAGGTTGGCGTACTCGAGGATTTCCTGGCCCATCAGCGTGCAGTCGTTGCCCGACACGAAATAGATGAGCCGCATGCGGTACTCGCCCTTGTAGATGCTGCCCCAGACCTCGAGCACCTTGAACTGCTGCTTCTTGTTGGCAGGGTTGCGGATGGGCGGCAGCTCCTTCACGTCGGGGCTGATGCGAATGCGATCGTCCTCGCCGAAGTGGAAGGTCAGCAGCTTCTTCGCGCGCGAGACGGCTTCGCCGGCGCACTGGGGGGCGGCGCTGGCGAGGCTGGAAAAACCGGCACCGGCGCAGAGCAGGGAGCAAACGGCGATGCGGACAAGGGCCTTCTTCATGGGATCTCGGATGAGGGTTGCGTTCAGGGGCGGGAGTATCGCCTGCACCGTCGCTCAGGCGTCCTGGCTCGTCATGCGCTCGTACAGGGTCGCGCGCGAAATGCCCAGCAGCCGCGCGGTCGCGAGCTTGTTGCCGCCCGTCGAGGCCAGCGCCGCCGCGATGGCCTTGCGCTCCAGTTCGGCCACCTGCTGCGCCAGCGGCCGCAGCAGCGCGGCTTCTTCATCGGCATCGTGCGCGCTCTGCAGCGTGGCGGGCAGCTCGATCTGCTCGAGCCCCGCCTCGCGCAGGATGCGCTCGAGCTGCACGGCGTCGATGCGCTGCGAGTCGCTGCGCATGGTCACCTGCTCAAGCACGTTGCGCAGTTCGCGGATGTTGCCGCGCCAGTGCTGGCCGGCGAGCAGCGCGAGCGCGTCGGGCGTGAGTTCGGGCGGTGCCTCGCCGCTGCGCAGCGCCATGTCCTCGCCCAGTGCCTCGACCAGCGCGGGAATGTCGGCACGTCGTTCGCGCAGCGGCGGAACGCGCAGCGGCAGCACGTTGAGCCGGTAGTAGAGGTCTTCCCGGAACTGGCCGCGCCGCACGAGTTCGGGCAGGTCGCGCGAGGTGGCAGCAATCACACGGGCATCGAAGGGCACGAGCTTGTTGGAGCCGAGCGGCTCGATCTCGCCCTCCTGCAGCGCGCGCAGCAGCTTGGCCTGCAGGCCCAGCGGCATGTCGCCGATCTCGTCGAGAAAGAGGCTGCCGCCGTCGGCCAGCTTGAACTTGCCCTCGCGGCCCTTGCGGTCGGCGCCGGTGAAGGCGCCGGGCGCGAAGCCGAAGAACTCGGCTTCGAGCAGCGTGTCGGGCACGGCCGCGATGTTGACACTGACGAACTGGCCCTTGGCCCTGGCCGACGACGCGTGGATGGCATGCGCCAGCAGTTCCTTGCCGGTGCCGGTCTCGCCCAGCAGCAGCACCGGGCTGGCCGATTGCGCCGCGCGCCGCGCATGGCGCTTCACCTCCACGGCCGCGGGACTGCTGCCGATGAAGCTCGCGAAGGTGTACTTGGAGCGGCGCTGCCCGTCGGGCGCGTGCTGGTAGAGCGGATTGTTGCGCTGGCTCGCGAGTTCGCGGCGCGCATCGTCGAGGTCGCGCTGCAGCAGCGCGAACTTGCTGATGAGCGGCTGCAGCGTGGTCTCGGGCTGATCGAACAGCACGATGCCGATGGCTCCGATGACATCGCCCATTCCCCTTTCGGTGCCTTCGCGCTCCTCGCGCAGCGGAATCCGGCTGACCACGAAAGTGCCGGCCTTGTTCGTCAGCAGGTCGACCAGGATCGGCTCGCCGGTCTCGAGCACGCGACGCATCTGCGTGTTGGGAATCACGTCCTCCACCATGTGGCCCATGAACTGGTCGATGGACGAGAAGCCCAGCGCCGGAAGGAAGCGGCGGTAGCCCTCGTTGACCCACACGATGCGCCCGCCCCGGTCGACCAGGAACATGCCCTGGCTGATGCTGGAGAACAGATGGAACATCGAGCGCGCGGCGAGCGCGAGGATGCCTTCGGCATCGAGGGGCAAGGCGGGCTGTGCGATGGACGATGCGGCAAGAGGAGACATGGCCGGATCGTAGCGGCGTTCGCCTGCGCTGCGGCCCGGCGAACTCGCGCGATGACCGCGTGCATGTCGGAGAACAACCCGTCTTTCTTGCGGCGCTCGCTGTCGCCGGCGTGCCGCGTACAGGACGATGCTGCGCGCTTCGCAAAAAAACACAGGGCCGGGCATGCAGTCGAAAAGCCGGACGACTTTCGCCTGCACGATGAATGCCGCAGCGCAAGCTGCTCGGTGTCGGGCGTTGCGCCACGGCCGCATCGATGAAAGAGTTTGTTCAGCCCTCGAGGTACGGCCGCAAGGCCGCAACCGAAAGCCTTCAGGAAACCTTAAGTAAATCAATCGTTTGATTTTCAGCGTGGTCTAATGCGCCGGATGAATGCGCGCAATCCCCATCCTTCAGGCTCCCAGGCCCCGCGCCGCGCACCGCGCGCCGACGGCGCCGAGGCACGCCACCGATTGCTCCACACCGCGCTGCGGCTGTTCGCGCAGAAGGGATTCGCCAAGACCTCGACCCGCGAGATCGCCCGGGAGGCCGAGGTCAACATCTCGGCCATCAGCTACTACTTCGGCGACAAGGACGGCCTGTATGCAGCCACCTTCTGCGAACCGATGGGCGGCGATGCCAACGACCTGGTGGCCGCCTGCAACGTGCCGGGGCAATCGCTCGAGGAAACGCTGCGCATCTGCATGACGTCGATGATCGATCCGCTCAAGCAGGGCGAGATTGTGCGGCAATGCATCCAGCTGCACATGCGCGAGATGCTGGAGCCCACCAGCCGGTGGGCCGAGGAGCTCGAGCGCGACATCAAGGGCCCGCACCGCGCCATTGCCGAGCTGCTGTGCCGGCACCTGAAGGTCGACCGCGCGGACGACGACATCCATCGCCTGACCTTCGCGATCACGGGGCTGTCGATGCAGCTGTACGTGAGCCAGGATTTCATCGAGGCGATCCGCCCGTCGCTGCTGCGCACGCCGCGCGCCATCGACACCTGGGCCGATCGCCTCACGGGCTACGCACTGGCGCTGGTCGAGGCCGAGGCGGCGCGACGCCGCGCCGCAATTGCGCAGGGCACCGGGACGACAGAGAGGAAGCCGAGGAAATGAGAAGACTTCGAATGAAACTGATGGCAGCCGCCTGCGTGAGCATCGGGCTCGCCGGCTGTTCGCTGACGCGCCCGCCCGCGCAGGTGGAGGCGCCGGTGCCCGCACAGTGGCACGCCCCCCTGCCCCACGGCGGCTCGCTCGCGTCGCTGACCGACTGGTGGCGCCAGCTCGACGACCCGCTGCTGGTCGAGCTGATCGCGGCGGCCGAGGCGGCCAGCCCCAATGTGGCGAGCGCCGCGGCGCGCGTGGCCGAAGCGCGCTCCACGCGCGTGCAGGCCGGTGCGGCGCTGCTGCCGAGCCTCGACGCAACGGCGTCGGCCAGCCGCGGGCCGGCGGGCTTCTCGTCGGGCTGGCCCGCCACGGGCAGCGCCGGCGGCACGGGAAGCACGGGCGCGGCTGGCGGCAGCGAACTCTCGGCCAGCACACCCATCACCACGCTGCAGGCCGGCCTGCAGTCGAAATGGGAGATCGACCTGTTCGGCCGGCTGCGCGCCGACCGCGACGCCGCCGAAGCCAAGCAGAACAGCGCCAATGCCAAGTGGCACGACGCGCGCGTGGCGGTGGCGGCGGAGACGGCCAATGCCTATTTCGCGGAGCGTGCCTGCCAGCAGCAACTGCGCGTGGCCGAGTCGGACACGCGTTCCCGTTCGGAGACCGCGCGGCTCACCGACCTGTCGGCCAAGGCCGGCTTCACCGCGCCGGCCGACGCCGCCCTGGCGCGTGCCAGCGCTTCCGACGCCTCGGGCCGCCTCACGCAGCAGCGCGCCCAGTGCGCGGTGCAGCGCAAGGCGCTGGTGGCGCTCGCCGGCATCGACGAGACCGCGCTCGAACAGAAGCTGGCCGCAGCGCCCGCGCAGCGCGCGCTGCCCGTGGTGGGCAGCATCGCCAGCGTGCCGGCCGACGCCATCTCGCAGCGTCCCGACGTGTATGCCGCCGAACTCGGCGTGGCCTCGGCGAGCGCCGATGTGGGCTCGGCCGAGGCCGAGCGCTATCCCAAGCTCACGATATCGGGCTCCATCGGCCGCTCGCAGTTCCGTGTGAGCGGCTTCCGCCAGTCGCTCGACACCTGGAACGTGGGGCCGGTGGCGCTCACCGTGCCGCTGCTCGACGGCGGCGCCCGCAAGGCCAACACCGACGCCGCGAAGGCCCGCTACACCGAAGCGGTGTCGCTGTACCGCTCCAGCGTGCGGCAGGCGGTGCGCGAGGTGGAAGAGGCGCTGGTCAATCTCGACGCCACCGACGCCCGCACCATCGACGCCGACAGTGCGGTGAAGAACTACCAGGCGTCCTTCGACGCCACGCAGGCGCGCTACAGCAGCGGCCTCGCCAGCCTGTTCGAGCTCGAGGACTCGCGGCGAACGCTGTTCACCGCGCAGACCGCACGCGTCTCGCTGCAGCGCGAGCGCGCCGAGGCATGGGTGTCGCTCTACCGCTCGATGGGCGGCGGCTGGAACCGCGCCGCCTCCCCCGGGCCCGATACCTCTCCAGAAGCCACCGGGTCGTCCCCGACGACCACCACCCCGGCCGCCAAGGTCGCGACGTCGCCATGAAATCAATGAAGCGTTCCACCCTCGTCATCGCGCTGATCGCGCTGGTCGTCGTCCTCGCGGCGGTCTTCTTCATCACCCGCAAGTCCCCGGACAAGGCCGCCGAGCCCACGGCCGCCAACGCCAAGGACGGCAAGGACGGCAACGCGCCCCGCCCCGCGCTGACCGTCACCGTCGCGAGGCCGCAAGCCACCGAGCTCACGCTGACCCTCGCGGCCAATGGCAACGTCGCCGCCTGGCAGGAAGCCGTGGTCGGCTCCGAGTCGAACGGGCTGAAGCTCGCCGAGGTGCGGGTGAACGTCGGCGACGTGGTCCGCAAGGGCCAGGTGCTCGCCGTGTTCTCGCCCGAGACCGTGCGTGCCGACATCGCGCAGTCGCGCGCCTCGCTGGCCGAGGCCCGCGCCACCGCGGCGGATGCCGCCGGCAATGCCGCGCGCGCCCGCACGCTGCAGGCCACCGGCGCGCTGAGCCAGCAGCAGATCAACCAGTACCAGACCACCGAGCAGACCGCCAAGGCGCGCGTCGAGGCGGCCGAGGCCGTGCTGGCCGCGCAGGAAGTGCGCGGGCGCAACACGCAGGTGCTGGCGCCCGACGACGGCGTGATCTCCGCGCGCACCGCCACCGTGGGCAGCGTGGTGGCCGCCGGCACCGAGCTGTTCCGGCTGATCCGCCAGGGCCGGCTCGAATGGCGTGCCGAGGTGACCTCGGCCGAACTCGGCCGCATCGCCGTCGGCACGCCAGCCTTCGTGGTGAGCGCCAGCGGCGCGCAGGTGCGCGGCAAGGTGCGCAGCATCGCGCCCACGGTCGACCCGCAGACGCGTGCGGCGCTGGTGTACGTCGACCTGCCGGCGGTGCAGCAGAACACGGGCATCAAGGCCGGCATGTTCGCGCGCGGCGACTTCGAACTCGGCCGCAGCTCGGCGCCCACGGTGCCGCAGAGCGCCATCGTGCCGCGCGACGGCTTCAACAACGTCTTCCTGCTCAAGCCCGACAACAAGGTGTCGCAGCTGAAGGTACAGGTGGGCCGCCGCCTGAACGACCGCATCGAGATCACCAGCGCGCTGCCCGACGGCGCACAGGTGGTGGTGCAGGGCGCAGGCTTCCTCAACGACGGCGACCTGGTGCGCGTGGTGGATGCGCCCGCGACCGCGACGGCGCCCGCTTCGGCGCAGCCCGCGGCGCAACCGGCCCAGCCTGCGGCACAACCGGCCCAGCCTGCGGCTTCGGCCGCCGCGGCCAAGTGATTTCAAAGGACACGCCATGAACGTTTCCGCCTGGTCCATACGCAACCCGATTCCGGCGGTGATGCTGTTCGTGCTGCTCACCTTCGGTGGGCTGCTGTCGTTCAACGCGATGAAGGTGCAGAACTTCCCGGACATCGACCTGCCGACCGTCACGGTCTCGGCGTCGCTGCCGGGCGCCGCGCCTTCGCAGCTGGAGACCGACGTCGCGCGCAAGCTCGAGAACTCCATCGCCACCATCCAGGGCCTCAAGCACATCACCACCAAGGTGCAGGACGGCGCCGCCACGCTGATCGTCGAGTTCCGCCTCGAGAAGCCGGTGCAGGAGGCCGTGGACGACGTGCGCTCGGCCGTGCAGAAGGTGCGTGCCGACCTGCCCGCCGACGTGCGCGACCCGGTCGTCACCAAGCTCGACTTCGCGGCCCAGCCGGTGCTGGCATTCACCATCGCCTCGTCGGCGATGGACAACGAGGCGCTGAGCTGGTTCGTCGACAACGACATCACCAAGAAGCTGCTCGCGCTGCCCGGCGTGGGCGCGGTGAACCGCGTGGGCGGCGTCACGCGGCAGGTGCACGTCGACCTCGATCCGGCCCGGCTGCAGGCGCTGGGTGCCTCGGCCGGCGACATCTCGCGCCAGCTGCGCCAGGTGCAGACCGAGAGCGCGGGCGGCCGCTTCGACCTCGGTGGCAGCGAGCAGCCGGTGCGCACCATGGCCACCGTGCAGTCGGCCGACCAGCTCGCCGACATGCAGATCGTGCTGACCGACGGCCGGCGCATCCGCCTCGACCAGGTGGCGCGCATCAGCGACACCATCGCCGAGCCGCGCGCGGCCGCACTGCTCAACGGCAAGCCGGTGGTGGGCTTCGAGGTGGCGCGCAGCCGCGGCGCCAGCGAAGTGGAAGTGGGCCACGCCATCCAGAAGGCGCTGGCCGACCTGCGCGTGCAGCGCCCCGACATCGAGCTGACCGAGGCCTTCAACTTCGTCGACCCGGTGGAAGAGGAATACAACGGCTCGCTGCACCTGCTGTACGAAGGCGCCATCCTGGCGGTGGTGGTGGTGTGGCTCTTCCTGCGCGACTGGCGCGCCACCTTCGTGTCGGCCGTGGCGCTGCCGATGTCGGTGATCCCCGCGTTCATCGGCATGCACCTGCTGGGCTTCTCGGTGAACGTGATCTCGCTGCTGGCGCTGTCGCTGGTGGTCGGCATATTGGTGGACGACGCGATCGTGGAGGTCGAGAACATCGTGCGCCACCTGCGCATGGGCAAGACGCCCTATCAGGCGGCCATGGAGGCGGCCGACGAGATCGGGCTGGCCGTGATCGCCACCACCTTCACGCTGATCGCGGTGTTCCTTCCCACCGCGTTCATGAGCGGCGTGGCCGGCAAGTTCTTCAAGCAGTTCGGCTGGACGGCGTCGCTCGCGGTGTTCGCCTCGCTGGTGGTGGCCCGGGTGCTCACGCCGATGATGGCCGCCTACATCCTCAAGCCGGTCGTCGGCGAGGAGAAGGAGCCGGGTTGGCTGCGCTGGTACATGCGCGCGGTCGAATGGAGCACCCACAACCGCTTCAAGACGATGGTGCTGGCCACCCTCTTCTTCTTCGGTTCGCTGGCGATGATCCCCCTGCTGAAGACCGGCTTCATTCCGCCGGACGACAACTCGCAGACGCAGGTGTACCTGTCGCTCGCGCCGGGCTCCACGCTCGCCCAGACCACGGCCGCGGCCGAGGAGACGCGCCACCGCGTGATGAAGATCGCGCACGTGAAGAGCGTCTACACGACGGTGGCGGGCGGCAGCGCGGGCGGCGACCCGTTCGCCAACTTCGGCACGCCCGAGACGCGCAAGGCCACGCTCACGATCAAGCTCGACCCGCGCGGCGACCGGCCGCGCAAGCAGGTGATCGAGAACCAGATCCGCGCGGCGCTCGAGACCCTGCCCGGCGTGCGCAGCACGGTGGGCCTGGGCGGCTCGGGCGAGAAGTACATCCTGGCGCTCACCGGCGAAGACCCGGTGGCGCTGGCCAGCGCCGCGAGCGCGGTCGAGAAGGACCTGCGCACCATCCACGGCCTGGGCAACATCACGTCCACCGCCAGCCTGATCCGTCCCGAGATCGCGGTGCGCCCCGACTTCGCGCGGGCCGCCGACCTGGGCGTGACCAGCTCGGCCATCGCCGAGACCCTGCGCGTGGCCACGCTGGGCGACTACGACCAGTCGCTGGCCAAGCTCAACCTCGCGCAGCGGCAGGTGCCGATCGTGGTGAAGCTGGAAGACTCGGCGCGCCAGGACCTCGACCTGCTCGGGCGGCTGTCGGTGCCGGGCACGCGCGGACCGGTCATGCTGAACCAGGTGGCCTCGCTCACCATGGAGGGCGGTCCGGCCGTGATCGACCGCTACGACCGTTCGCGCAACGTGAACTTCGAGATCGAGCTGTCGGGCGTGGGCCTGGGCGACGCCAAGGCCGCGGTCGAGAAGCTGCCCTCGATCCAGAAGCTGCCGCCGGGCGTGCGCATCGCGGAAGTGGGCGACGCCGAAGTCATGACCGAGTTGTTCGCCAGCTTCGGCCTGGCCATGCTGACCGGCGTGCTGTGCATCTACATCGTGCTGGTGCTGCTGTTCAAGGACTTCCTGCACCCGGTGACCATCCTGTGCGCGCTGCCGCTGGCACTCGGCGGCGCGTTCGTGGGGCTGCTGATCGGGCAGAAGGCGCTGTCGATGCCCTCGCTGATCGGGCTCATCATGCTGATGGGCATCGCCACGAAGAACTCCATCCTGCTGGTGGAATACGCCATCGTGGCGCGCCGCGACCACGGCATGAGCCGCTGGGACGCGCTGCGCGACGCGTGCCACAAGCGCGCGCGGCCCATCATCATGACCACGCTGGCCATGGGTGCGGGCATGCTGCCCATCGCGGTGGGCTTCGGCGCGGCCGACTCGAGCTTCCGCTCGCCGATGGCAATGGCGGTGATCGGCGGGCTCATCACCTCCACCGTGCTGAGCCTGCTCGTGGTGCCGGCCGTGTTCACCTACATCGACGACATCGAGCACTGGCTCCGCCGCACCGTGCGCAAGCTGCGTGGGCAGCCGGCGGACCCGCACATCGACGACGATCTGCGGGAGGAGCCTCGGCCTGCGGCATGAGGGGTTGTTGCTTCTTTCGCTCGCGGGAGGAGCAACGGCTACGACGAGGCGCCGCGCCTGAATGAAGGCCAGTGCCCTCACCCCGGCCCTCTCCCGCAGGCGGGAGAGGGAGCGGGAGCCCGGGGCGCGAGCGTCTGATCGAGCCTGTACCGAGCCTATGCCCGGTGCGCGTCACGCCCGACATGTCGCGGGGTGCGAGAAGCAGCTTGACCGCTGCAGGAACGTCAAGACGAAAAAAATGCCGCGGGCCCCAGGCGCCGCGGCATCGACGGAAAGACGGAAGAACGCTCAGGCGTCGAGCTGCGCCAGCCGCTTCAGCTTGCGTTCGCTCATGCGCTTCGCCAGGCGCGGCAGCACCAGCACCGCGACGATCACGACGACGATCACGATCGATTCGGGCCGCTGGAAGAAGACCACCGGGCTGCCCTGCCCCATCGAGATGGCATTGCGCAGGTTGGCTTCGGCCAGCGGGCCGAGGATCATGCCGACCACCACCGGTGCGGTCGGGAAATCGAAGCGCCGCATCACCACGCCCAGCAGGCCGATGGCGAACAGCAGGAACAGGTCGAAGGTGTTCTGGCGCATGCCGTAGGCACCCACGGTCGCGAAGATCAGGATGCCGGCGTACAGCTGCGGCTTCGGTATCTTGAGCAGCTTGACCCACAGGCCGACCATCGGCAGGTTCAGCACCAGCAGCATCAGGTTGCCGATGTAGAGCGAGGCGATCAGCGCCCACACCAGCGCGGCCGAGGTGGTGAACAGCTGCGGCCCGGGCTGGATGCCGTAGTTCTGGAACGCGCCCAGCATGATGGCGGTGGTGTTCGAGGTCGGGATGCCGAGCGTGAGCAGCGGGATCAGTGCGGCAGTCACGGTGGCGTTGTTCGCAGCCTCGGGGCCGGCCACGCCTTCGATGGCGCCGGTGGTGCCGAACTCGCTCTTGGCATCGGCATCCTTCGCCATCTTCTTTTCGGTGGCGTAGCTCAGGAACGTCGGGATCTCGGTGCCGCCGGCCGGAATGCATCCGAACGGCGTGCCGATGGCCGCACCGCGCAGCCACGCGGGAATCGAGCGCTTCCAGTCGCGCGCGGTCATGTGCACGCGGGTCAGCTTGTTCTGGCCCTCGACCACGCGGCCTTCGTACAGCACCGCGTAGAGCACCTCGGCCACTGCGAACAGGCCCACGGCCACCAGCACGATCTCGATGCCGTCGAGCAGCTCGGGCATGTCGCCGGTGTAGCGGCCCTGGCCCGAAATCTGGTCGAGGCCGACGCATCCGATGGCCAGGCCCGCGAACAGTGCCGTCATGCCGCGCAGCGTGCTCTTGCCGAGCACCGCGCTCACCGTGGTGAAGGCCAGCAGCATCAGCAGGAAATACTCGGGCGCCGCGAGCCGCACCGCGTAGTCGGCCACGAAGGGCGCGAACAGCGTGACGACCACGGTGGCGATGGTGCCGGCCACGAAGGAGCCGATGGCCGCGGTGGCGAGCGCGGCGCCCGCGCGGCCGCTCTTGGCCATCTTGTTGCCCTCCATCGCCGTCACCATGCTGGCGGTCTCGCCGGGCGTGTTCAGCAGGATGGACGTGGTCGAGCCGCCGTACATGGCGCCGTAGTAGATGCCCGAGAAGAAGATCATCGAGGCCGTGATGTCGACCTTGCCGGTGATCGGCAGCAGCATCGCCACGGCCACGGCCGGGCCGATGCCGGGCAGCACGCCCACCGCCGTGCCCAGGGCGCAGCCGATGAGGCACCACAGAAGGTTGATGGGGGTGATCGCGGCCGCGAAGCCGGTCATGAGGGCGTTGAAGATGTCCATGTCAGGCCTCCCGCTGGGCCGTCCCCTTGGGGGGCAGCGAATACACGATGTGATGGGCGTGGGGGCTCATGCCGGCCTCCCGCTGGGCCGCCCCGAGGGAGGCCCGCGCCCCCTCGGGGGGCAGCGAATACACGGAGTGATGAGCGTGGGGGTTCATGCCGGCCTCCCGCTGGGCCGCCCCGAGGGAGGCCCGCGCCCCCTCGGGGGGCAGCGAATACACGGAGTGATGAGCGTGGGGGTTCATGTCAGATCCACCCTGTGGCGGTGAGGCCCGGCAGGCTGATGGCCAGGAACTTGGTGAACATCCAGAAGACCGGCGCCGAGATGGCGACGCCGGTCAGGAAATCGACGACCCACGTGCCCGGCGAATTCGCAGAGGGCTGGCCGGCGGCGCGGCGCAGGCCCTGCACCGCGAGCAGGTAGCACAGCGCGCAGCTCAGGATGAAACCGATGGTGGTGATGAGCGCCGCGTTGAGCAGCAGCCCCGCCGACACCCAGATGAAGCCGGGCCAGTAGGCGCGGTCGGCACCGCTGGGCGCATCGAGCTCGCGGAAGCCGCCGGTGCGCGCCTCCCAGGTGATCCAGGCGCCGCAGACGATCAGCACGATCGACACCAGCCAGGGAAGGAAGTTGGGGCCGACGCCGCCGTAGCCGGCTTCGGACGAGATGCCGATCGCGCCGAAGGCCAGCGCGGCGCCGGTCAGCAGCACGCCGACGCCGACCAGTGTTTGCGGCCATGTGGCCGCGGCCTGTGGGGAGGCCGAGGAGTCTGGAGTTGTCATTTTTTGCTCCCGCGTTCAGGGGAAAGAGAGCCCCTTCGGGAACACCGGGGAACCGGCTTCGCCGGCCCTCAGGTGTTGCCCCCGGCAGGGGATTGGCGCGCGCGACACGATGTGCGCGCAGCCTGGGGGCGAACCGATGTCAGACCATGCCCGACTTGGTCATGATGGCGCGCAGGCTGGCGAAGTCGTCGTCGACGAACTTCGAGAACGCGTCGCCCGACAGCACGGCCGCGGTCCAGTCGTTCTTCTTGAGCGATTCGGCCCACGAGCCGCTCTTGAGCGCGGCGAGCACCATGTCGGTCAGCGCCTTGCGCTGTTCGGCCGAGATGCCCGGCGCGCCGTACACGCCGCGCCAGTTGCCGATCTCGACGTCGATGCCCTGCTCCTTCAGCGTCGGCACGTTGATGCCCGGCAGGCGCTGTGCCGAAGTGACGGCGATGGCCTTCATCTTGCCGGCGGCGATGTACTCGGCGAACTCGCTGTAGCCGCTGCCGCCCACGGTGACGTTGCCCCCCAGGATGGCGGCGGTGGCCTCGCCGCCTCCGCGGAAGGCCACGTAGTTGATCTTTGAGGGGTCGGCGCCGACCTTCTGCGCGATCATGGCCGCGGCGATGTGCTCGGTGGAGCCGCGCGAACCGCCGCCCCACTTGACGCTGCCCGGGTCCTTCTTGAGCTGGTCGACCACGTCCTTCATGGTCTTCAGCGGCGAGTTGGCGGGCAGCACGAACACGTTGTATTCGGTGGTCAGGCGCGCGATGGGCGTGGCCTGCTCGAGCTTGACCGGCGGCTTGCCGGTGATGATGCCGCCCAGCATGACCGAGCCCATGACCATCAGCGCGTTGGCATCGCCCTTGGAACCGTTCACGAACTGGGCGAGGCCCAGTGCGCCGGCGGCACCGCCCTTGTTGTCGTAGGCGACCGTGTCGGCAACCTTGGCGTCGGTGAGTGCCTTGCCCAGCGCACGGCCGGTGGTGTCCCAGCCACCGCCCGGATTGGCGGGGATCATCATCTTGACGTTGGCGGCGGCCAGGGCGGACATCGGCAGTGCCCCGGTGGCGGCCAGTGCGGCCAAAGACTTCAGAAAGGTATCGCGACGCATGGGTTGTCTCCTGAAAACGGAAGGAACTTGAAAGGAACCTGACTCGGACCTGAGCGCTATCATGCGCCGCCCCGCTGTCAGTTGGCTGTCCACCGGACTGGGGAAAACACTGAAGACCACGCCCCGCACGCCCCGCCATCCACTCCATGAAGCTCCTGCTGGTCGAAGACGATCCCTCGATGCAGATCACCCTGCAGCGCACCCTCGGGCGCCGCCGCATCGACGTGCGCGTCTGCGGCGACGGCGCGGAGGCCGTGGGCCAGTGGCGCGCCATCGAGCCCGACGTGGTCGCGCTCGACCTCACTCTTCCCAACCTCGACGGCCTGCAGGTGCTGGCGCAGGCACGCGCCGAAGGCCTGCGCACGCCGGTGCTCCTGCTGACGGCGCGCGGCACGGTCGGCGACCGCATCATGGGACTGAACGCCGGTGCCGACGACTACCTTCCCAAGCCCTTCGACCTCGACGAACTCGAGGCGCGCATCCGCGCGCTGCGCCGCCGCAGCCAGAGCGCCATACCGGGCCTGGACATGGGGCTGAACCCGCAGGAAGTCGGCGGCCTGCGCTTCGAGCCCGACAACGGCGCCATCTACCACCGCGCAGAGCTGCTCGAGCTCACGCCGCGCGAACTGGCGCTGCTGAAGGCGCTGATGATGAAGCCGGGCCACGCAGTGACCAAGGAGCGCCTGTTCGAGCTGGTGTTTCCGGGCGAGACCGACGTGCAGTACGAGGCCATCGAGGTGGTGGTGTACCGGCTGCGCAAGAAGCTCTCGGGCACGGGCGCCGTGCTGATGACGATGCGCGGCCTCGGCTATCTGCTGCGCCCTGAGACATGACCAACCCCCAGGCTTCGCGCACTTCGTGTCGCTACGCCAACCCCCTTGCAGGGGGCAACACCGGAGGCCCGGCGAAGCCGGTTCCTCGGTGTTTCCCGACCTGCAAATCGCTTCGATGACCCGCGCGACCTCGTTGCGCGCCCGGCTGCTGCTCGGCATCCTCGCGCCGATTGCCGTGTTCATCGTGATCAACAGCGTGAGCGTGTACCGCCAGAGCCTGGCGGCCGCCACCACCGCCTACGACCGGACCCTGCTGGCCTCGGCCAAGACCATCGGCGAACAGCTCGACGTGGAGGGCTACGACGAGCTGGCGCAACTGCGCGCGATCGTGCCCTACTCCGCGCTCGAGGCCTTCGAGGCCGACAACCGCAGCCGGCTCTTCTACCGCGTGTCGGCGCTCGACGGCGAGATGATCTCGGGCTTCGCCGAACTGCCCTTCTGGCGCGGCCGCATTCCCGACCGGAGCGCCTATGCGGCACTGGTCGATTTCTACGATGCACAGTTCCGCAACCAGCCGGTGCGCGTGGCCGTGCTGCTGCAGCCGGTGGCCAGCGCGCGCGGCCGCGGCATGGCGGTGGTACAGGTGGCCGAGACGCTGGAGATTCGCGAGACGCTCGCGCGCAAGCTGCTGGTCGACATGCTGTGGCGCCAGTTCCTGCTTATGGGCGTGATCGCCATGGCCACGGTGTTCGTGGTCCAGCGCGCCACGCAGCCGGTCCGCGAGCTCGGCGAGGCCATCCAGAAGCGGCCGGCCGACGACCTCTCGCCCATCGACGCGCCCGATGCGCCGCGCGAGCTGCGTCCGCTCATCGATGCCACCACGCAGGTGATGGGGCGGCTGCAGGGCCTGCTCGACCACCAGAAGCGCTTCGTGCGCGACAGCGCCCACCAGTTGCGCACGCCGCTCGCGGTGCTGAAGGCGCAGGTGCAGTCGGCGCGCCGCGGCGACGTGGCGCCCGAGCAGGCGTTCGGCGAGATCAGCCAGACAGTCGAGCGCGCGACGACGCTGGCCAACCAGATGCTGTCGCTCGCGAAGGTCGAGCAGCTGCGCCAGCAGCCGGAGTCGGTAACGCTCGACTTCGGCGAGGTGGTGCGGCAGATCGTGCTCGACCTGTCGCCGCTGGTCGCCGACAAGGCGCTCGACTTCGAACTCGACATCGGCCCGCCGGTGCCCGTGCAGGCGCACCACTGGATGCTGCAGGAGCTCACGCGCAACCTGCTGCACAACGCGATCAAGCTGAGCCCGGCCGGCGCGCCGCTGTCGGTCTCGGTGCGTCCCGAAGGCAGCGAAGCGGTGCTGACGGTGCGCGACAGCGGACCGGGCATCTCGCCCGAACTGCGCCAGCGCCTGTTCGCGCCGTTCTCGGCCGGAAGCACCTCGAGCGGCTCCGGGCTGGGCCTGGCGATCTGCCGGGAGATCGTGATCGCGCTGAAGGGCCGCATTGCGCTGGACAACCGCGCAGCCGGCGGGCTGGATGCCGTCGTGCGGCTGCCGCTGGCACCCTAGCCGGCCGGGTCCGCGGCGCGGCACAATCCGCGTTCCCCACTTTCTCTCTCCATGGAACGTCTTCGCATCGACAAATGGCTCTGGGCCGCACGCTTCTTCAAGACGCGCTCGCTGGCCGCCGAGGAAATCGGCAAGAACCGCGTGCAGGTCAACGGCGACGTCGCGAAGGCCTCGCGCGAGGTCAAGCCCGGCGACACCGTGGCCATGCGGCTCGGCCCGCTCACGCGGACCGTGACGGTGCGCGGTCTGAGCGGCCAGCGCGGACCGGCGCCGGTGGCGCAGCAGCTCTACGAGGAAACGCCCGAGAGTATCGCGGCACAGGCCGCTTTCCGCGAACTGCGCCGCACCGGCAGCGAGCCGGCGCTGGCCATCGAGCAGGGCCGCCCCACCAAGCGCGACCGGCGCGAGCTAGACGGCGCCGTGCGCCAGCATGCCGACTGGGACAACCGCTGGAGCGCATCGCTCGACCCGGACGACGACGATCGCTGATCGCTGATCGCTGATCGCTGATCGCTGATCGCTGATCGCTGATCGCTGATCGCTTACGCTGTTGGCTTCGTTGTTCTCACGGAGTCCCCGCTTCATGGCCAGCTTCAAGAAATACCGCGTCGGCGACAAGTTCAAGCTCTCGCACATCGATCCTGACGACACGCCCTTCTGCGAAGGCGACGAGGCCGCACAGCGCGCGGAGGTCGATGCATTGGCGGTCGAGCTCGACGAGCTCCAGGACCTGCTGCATGCCGAAGGCAAGCGCAAGCTGCTGCTGGTACTGCAGGGCCTGGACACCAGCGGCAAGGACGGCACGGTTCGCTGGGTGTTCTCGCGCACCTCGCCACTGGGCGTGCGCGTGACTGCATTCAAGGCCCCGAACGATGAGGAGCGCGCGCGCGACTACCTCTGGCGCTGCCATGCGGCCGTGCCACGCACCGGCGAGATCATGGTGTGGAACCGCAGCCACTACGAGGATGTGCTGGTGCCCGTGGTCGAAGGCTGGATCGACAAGGCCGAAGCCAGGCGCCGCTATGCGCAGATCAACGACTTCGAACGGCTGCTCGTCGAGACCGGCACCGTCGTCGTCAAATGCATGCTGCACATCGACAAGGACGAGCAGCGCGAACGGCTGCAGGCGCGCATCGACACACCGGGCAAGCAATGGAAGTTCAGCATGGACGACCTCGAAGTGCGCACCAAGTGGAGCGCCTACCAGCAGGCCTACCAGAACGCGCTGAGCCACACCTCGACCGACCACGCGCCCTGGCATGTGATCCCGGCCAACAGCAAGCGGCACCGCAACGTGATGGTCGCGCAACTGCTGGTGAAGACCATGCGGCAGATGAAGCTGAAGCCCCCTCCGCCAGACCCGGCACTGAAGGGAATGATCGTCAAGTGAACGCGACCGGCCCGGTGACGGGTCTTGCGTGTCCTCCTTGTAAAGTGCGGATTCGCCTACGAAGCGGCTTCGGACGCCCCACTAAGCTGGACCGCGTACCGATTCGGGTGCACCAACCAGAAGGACTCCAACATGAAAAAACAACTTCTCTTCGTTCTTGCAGCCACCACGCTCGCATTCGCTTCGACGGCCACCATGGCCCAGCCGGGTCCGCGCCATGGCCCCGGCTACGACCGCCCGCACCATCGCCCGCACAAGGTGTGGGTGCCGGCGCACCGCGAGCATGGCCGCTATGTGCGCGGCCATTACGTCTGGCGTTGAACGCCATCGCGCGCACGCTCGCAAGGTGATCGAGGCGATCGCCCGACGCAATGAAGGCGGCGCGCGGGCAGGGCACGCCTGAATGAAAAACAGCGCGGGGTTGCCGCGCTGTTGCTTTTGCTGCTCATGGGACGAACGACCGCTGGCCGTTTGTCCCATCGCCGCTATGGAGCGGCAGGAATTCAGGAGCGCCGGATGAGCGCCTGCGCGAGCACCCGGCACTTGCCGAACTCGCACCGCACGGCCCACGTGCCGCCGTTGTCGCACGGCACGTTGTACGTCTCGTAGCCGGGCCCCTTCGAAGTGAGTTCCGCGCGCGGCTGCAGGTTGCAACGGCCGGCCTTGGCAAGGCTCTCGACGTTGTACGTGTCCACGCCTGTGCGGCGCGGCTTCACGATGATGCCGGGGTCGAAGGTGTTGCCGTAGAACGAGTCGCGCACATTCGCATCGAGGTTGCGATAGCCACGCTTGGCCATGCAATGCACGATGGCGATCTGCTGGTGATCGGCGATCAGATCCGCATCGGGCCTGCCGTTCCAGTCGATGATGGCCGCGGTGATGCCGGTGTACGACGCCGCGGCAACGATGCCCTGGCCGTGCACGGTGATCAGGCCGAGACCCAATGCGCCCCACATGGCATCGCCCGTTTCGCTGCGCGCCGTGATGCGGTTCGCCGCGGTCCGGCAATCGGCCACGTCGTTGTCATAGCGCACCTTGTCCACGCCTTCCATGGCGACCATGGGCACGTAGGAAATGCCTCGGCCCGTTCCGGGTTCGGTAGGCGTCGGTGGCGGTGCGCTGGCACATCCGACCAACGCCACGGCGGCAAACGCAATGCTCAGCAGCAGCTTCATGCAATCCCTCGTCTTCTTCGCGATAGTTGCGGGGATTTAACCATACATATAGTTACTCTTCGACCCAATTGTCGCGGACGCACGACGGAGCCAGGATCTCGCCGTAGCATGAAGGCGGCGGCTACGATCCTCTTCCCACACGAGGTTTCATGCGCCCGACCCGCCCCATCAATCCAAAGCTTTCGCGATTCCAGCTTGCCGTTGCCGTTGCCTTGTGCCTGTCGGGACCGGCGCAAGCGCAGACTCCCCCGGGGGAGGCCATGGCAAGAAGAAACGCCTGCATGGCCTGCCACGGACTCGTCCACAAGCAGGTCGGACCGGGCTTCGCGCAGATCGCGCAGCGCTATCGCAACGATGCCGAGGCGCCCGTGCGACTGGCCGCGAAGATCCGCAACGGCAGCGTCGGCACCTGGGGCCGCGTCATCATGCCGAGGCAGACACAGGTCTCCGAAGCCGATGCACAGGCGTTGGCGCGGTGGGTGCTGTCCCAGCCGGACCCGCCTTCCTGAAGCACGTCCGCCCGGGCCTGATGGCGAGGATTGGTAACAAAGTGCGAAAATTGGGTTACACGCCTTTGTGCACCAACTCCGGATGCGCCCCTTCTTTCCCTCCTTGAGCCATCGCCCGGCACCGCTGTTCGCCAATGTGGTGCTCCTGCTGTCGGTTGCGCTGCTGTGCGTCATCGGCGCATTCTTCGCATCGATGGCGAGCGTGCAGCAGCCCGGAACGCTGCTGCATCTGACACGGGCAGACTGGCAGTCCGAAGATGCCTCGGGGTTCTCGAAGCCCTCCCTGCAACAGGACAGCGCCGCCCTCCCCTCCAGCGCCTGGCAACAGGTCGAACTGCCGTTCGCGCCACCTATCGCCCTGCTGGAGCAGGCGGGATCCGCTTCCGCCACCAGGACGACCCGCACTTCCTGGATCAGGATTTCCACGAGCGACCTGCCCCCCACTGCAGCGCCCCTCGCGCTCTATGGCGCGCGGATCAAGACCGACGGGACCATTGCGGTCTATGTCGATGGCCAGCTGGTCCATCGGGCGCAGCAGCAGGGGCCGCTGTGGAACAGCACCCGCACGCCGCTGTGGATCGAACTCGACCATGCCACCGCTGGTGGCACGCCGCCGCATGAAGTGCTGCTGCGGCTCGAGCACACGCGAAATGCGCAGGTCGCACTGTCCTCGCTGTGGATCGGCCCCGTCGAGTCTCTGCGTGGTCGCCATGGCGCGCGCCAATGGCTCCAACAGGAACTGCCTGCGATGCTCAGCGCAGCCTTCATGGCCGTGGGCGTGTTCGCGCTATTCGTGTGGTTCAGGCGCCGCGATGAAACGGGCTACCTGCTGTTCTTCAACCTCGCGGCCAGCTCCTTCATGCGCGGGCTCCATTTCTATGTGAGCCAGCCGATCGCCAACGACTGGTTCGCCTGGCTGACCGTCAACGCGCTCTTCTGGCTGGTGATGGTGGTTCACTTCTTCCTTCGGCAACTGCACGGCCGGCCGCTCAGGTGGCTGACCTGGAGCGTCGTCGCGACGACCACCATCATCGGCTTCCTCACCATGCCCGTGCTGGCGATCGTTCAGAACACGCCGCAGGTCACGCCGCTGATCTACGCAGTTGCGGCGCTGATGGGCACGATGGTGTGCCTGGTGGGCGGTGTCAGTGCATGGCGCTGCTCCAACGAAGGGCGGCTGGTGGCGGTGGGCATCGGCATCTGCGTATTGCTGGGTGCCACCGACTGGCTGCTGCAGAACAACTTCATCAGCCCGGAAGGCTGGTACCTGGGGGCGTACACCAACGCCGTCACCTTCAGCGTGTTCGGGGCGCTGATGTACCGCCGCTACGTCCACGCCATCGGCGAGGTCGAGGAACTCAACCAGAGTCTCGCCGAGCGCCTGCGCAGGCGGGAGGCCGAGTTGCAGCTCAGCCACCAGAAGCTGCGCGAGATCGAGCGGCTGCAGACCATCAGCGCCGAGCGCCAGCGCCTGATGCAGGACATGCACGACGGACTCGGCTCGTCGCTGATCAGTGCCATCCGCTCCGTGGAAGGCGGCGGCATGAGCGACGACAAGGTCTCGCAGATTCTCAAGAGCTGCCTTGACGACCTGAAGCTCACGCTCGATTCGCTGGAGCCGATCGAGGCCGACCTGCTGCTGCTGCTCGCCACGCTGCGCTATCGGCTGGAGCCACGGCTCGAAGGCACCGGCGTGTCGCTGCGCTGGGAAGTACAGGAACTGCCCGCACTGGAATGGCTCGACCCGTCGAGCGCATTGCACATCCTGCGCATCGTGCAGGAGAGCATCTCGAACATCCTGCGCCACACACGCGCCACGGAAATTCGCGTAGGCACGTCGATGGCCGGCGCAGGTGTGCAGGTGACGATCGAGGACAACGGACAGGGCTTCGACGTGCAGCGCGTGACGGTCGATCCGACGGCATCGGGGCGCGGCCTGCAGAACCAGCGTCGGCGGGCGCAGGCCATACACGGCGTGGTGAACTGGGAATCGAAGCCCACGGGAACGCGCTTCGTGCTGTGGCTGCCGTTGCACCGGGTGGCTCACGCAGCTTGAGCGGCGCTGCCCCGCTGCATTGCGCCCGCTGAGTTGCCTCGCGTCCGTTCGCCTGCAGCAACGAAAAAGAAAAAGCCCCGTTGATCGACGATCAACGGGGCTTCATCAACTTGGCGGAACCGGAGGGATTCGAACCCTCGATGAGGCTCTACACCCCATACTCCCTTAGCAGGGGAGCACCTTCGGCCACTCGGTCACAGTTCCTGAAAGAAGCCGAGATTATGCCACTACTTATGCGCTCGGTTGGTCGAGATCGAAGGCTTTATGCAACGCGCGCACGGCGAGTTCCATGTATTTCTCATCGATCACGACCGAGGTCTTGATCTCGCTGGTCGAGATCATCTGGATGTTGATGCCCTCTTCACTCAGCACGCGGAACATCTTGCTTGCCACACCCACGTGGCTGCGCATGCCGATGCCCACGATGCTCACCTTGCAGATCTTGGTGTCGCCCACGATTTCAGTGGCACCCAGCGACGGCATCACCTTCGACTGGAGCAGATCGACCGTCTTCGCGTATTCGTTGCGATGCACCGTGAAGCTGAAGTCGGTCTTGCCGTCCTTGCTCAGGTTCTGGATGATCACATCGACTTCGATGTTGGCGTCCGCAACAGCGCCGAGGATGTGGTAGGCGATGCCGGGCTTGTCGGGTACGCCGAGCACCGAGATCTTGGCTTCGTCGCGATTGAATGCGATGCCGGATACGACGGCTTGTTCCATGTTTTCGTCTTCCTCGAAAGTGATCAGCGTGCCGGACTTGGCCTCTTCATTGATGTCGATGTCCCAAGGCGTGAAGCTCGAGAGCACGCGCAGCGGGACCTTGTACTTGCCGGCGAATTCCACCGAGCGGATCTGCAGCACCTTGGAGCCCAGGCTCGCCATCTCGAGCATCTCTTCGAAGCTCACCGTGGTGAGGCGGCGTGCGTCGGGCTCGACGCGCGGGTCGGTCGTGTAGACGCCGTCCACGTCGGTGTAGATCAGGCATTCGTTCGCCTTCATGGCCGCGGCAATGGCCACGGCGGAAGTGTCGCTGCCGCCACGGCCCAGCGTGGTGATGTTGCCATCGTCGTCCACGCCCTGGAAACCGGTGATGACCACGACTTTGCCGGCATTCAGGTCGGCCATGACGCGCGCGTCGTCGATGCTTTCGATGCGGGCCTTGGTGTACGAGCTGTCGGTACGCACCGAAACCTGCCAGCCTGCGTAGCTCACGGACTCGACGCCTTCGGCCTGCAGCGCGATGGCCAGCAGCGCCGAAGAAGCCTGTTCGCCGGTCGACGCCAGCATGTCGAGTTCGCGGCTGTGGGCCACGCCCGGTTTGCTGGGCGCCAACTCCTTCGCCAGGCCGAGCAGGCGGTTGGTTTCGCCGCTCATGGCGCTCGGAACCACGATCATCTGGTGGCCGGCACGCGCCCACTTGGCGACGCGCTTGGCGACATTCTTGATGCGCTCGGTCGAGCCCATCGACGTACCGCCGTATTTGTGAACGATCAATGCCATGGGTGAAATCAGAGATAAGAAAAGGGCCGCTTGAAAGGCGGCGCCCTGCAAGCGGTCAGAGCGAAGTCTTCGGCGAGGGCGGGGCATTGTACCAATGCAGGAAATCGCCCTCCCGCTCCGCAAAGCCGCCTCCCACCTTGAGATGGATGCGGTGCCCCCGCGTGGTGCATGCACGGACCTGGTCGAGCAGTTGCGCGAGCTGGGCGGCACTGGGCCCGCAGCCATGCGAATGCATCAGCCAGTGGCGCAGCACATTGGCCTGCCGGGCGCGCGAAAGCACCTGCAGTGCGGCAATGCGCGGCGGATCGCCTACCGTTGCCAAGTCTTGCTCGGCCAGGTCGCCGAGCAGTTGCTGCGCCTGCGCTGCGTGACCGACGCTGCGCGCAAAGGTGGCGCGGAACTGCGGGAACACTTGCGCCAGGGCCGGCAACAGCACGGCGCGAATCCGGTTGCGGGTGTAGCGTTCGTCGCCATTGGTCGGGTCGTCGATCCAGGGCAATTCGTGGACATCGAGCCACGCCCGAATCTCGGCGCCCGAGACTGCCAGCAGCGGCCGATGGACGTCCAGTCCATTGCGCCGAATGCACGCCGGCATGGCTGCCAAGCCCGGCAGCCCCGCACCGCGCGAAAGCGCCAGCATCAGCGTTTCGACCTGATCGTCGGCGTGGTGGCCCAGCGCGATGGATTCGACAGCCGGCGAGGCCCCTTCTCCATATGCCATCTCGGCGAAAGCCTCATAGCGGGCGCGGCGGGCCGCATCTTCGGGACTGTCTCCCGGTGCGTGACGTGCATCGACCCGATGAACACGCAGCGGAACGCCAAGGCGTTCGCATACGGTACGGCAATGGCGTTCGAAGTCGTCGGCCGCGGCCTGCAGCCCGTGGTGCACGTGAAAGGCCAGCACCTGTTCCGGCCAGCGCGCTGCGCAGGCGGCGAGCAACGCGGTCGAGTCGGCTCCGCCGCTGAACCCCACTGCCAGCGGCCAATGCGCCGGCTCGAACGCGGCCATGGCGCGTTCGAAAGCGGAGTTCATGGCGAGCGCCTGTGCTTACCTGCCGGCGTCGGCCTTCGTGTCGTTGAAACGACCGTAGCTCTGCAGGCGCTCGTAGCGGCGCTCCAGCAGCTCCTTCGGCTTGAGGTCGCTGACCTGGCGGAATGCATCGTTGAGTGCGCGCTTGAGGAAAGCCGCCATCTGGCGATGGTCGCGGTGCGCACCACCGACGGGTTCGTTCACGATCTTGTCGACCAGGCCCAGCGCCTTCAGGCGGTGAGCCGTGATGCCGAGTGCATCGGCGGCTTCCTGCGCCTTCTCGCTGGTCTTCCACAGGATGGAAGCGCAGCCCTCGGGGCTGATGACCGAGTAGATCGAGTACTGGAGCATCACGAGCTGGTCGCCGACCGAAATGGCCAGAGCGCCGCCGGAGCCACCTTCACCGATGATCGTGACGATGATCGGCACCTCGAGCTGCGCCATCTCGAAGATGTTGCGGCCAATGGCTTCGGACTGGCCGCGTTCTTCGGCGTCGATGCCGGGATACGCGCCAGGCGTGTCGACGAAGGTGAACACCGGGAGCTTGAACTTCTCGGCCGTCTTCATGAGACGCAGGGCCTTGCGGTATCCCTCCGGCTTGCTCATGCCGAAGTTGCGCGCCGTGCGTTCCTTCGTGTCGCGGCCCTTCTGGTGGCCGATCACCATGCACGGTACGCCGTTGAAGCGTGCGAGACCGCCCACGATCGACAGGTCATCCGAAAAATGCCGGTCGCCGTGAAGCTCGACGAAATCGGTGAAGATCTCGTTGACGTAGTCGAGCGTGTAGGGACGCTCCGGATGCCGTGCGATCTTGGTGATCTGCCACGGCGTCAGGTCGCTGTAGATGTCCTTGGTGAGTTGCTGGCTCTTCTTGCCGAGCTGATCGATTTCTTCAGAAATGTCGACCGCCGATTCGGTCTGCACATAACGCAATTCTTCGATCTTGGTTTCGAGTTCAGCAATGGGCTGCTCGAAGTCGAGGAAGGTTCGTTTCGCCAACGTCTTCTCCTGTTTATTTCAATTGACTGTCCGCCAGCCCGTCGCGTCATCCACTCCGGGAACACCGTGGAACCGGCTTTATCGGCCGCCGGTGCTGCCCGCGAGCGGGTTGGCGAAGCAACACGCGGCGCGCGCAACCTGGGGTGTTGCTAGTACGCGACTGGAACGGGATCCAGCGATCGCCAAATATACCAAGTCGCCACACTGCAATAAGGCGCCCAGGCCACGGCGACGTCGCGGGCATCGCTGCGGCTGACCGGATCGCCCGAAAAATAGTTGACGCTGATGCCGTTGAGCAGGCCCAGGTCATCGACCGGGAGCACGTTCGGCCGCATCAGGTGGAAGATGAGGAACATCTCGGCCGTCCAGCGGCCGATGCCGCGGATGGCCACGAGCTCCTCGATGATGTGCTCATCGGCCATGTCCTTCCACGAATCGACGTGGACCATGCCCGAGTCGAAGTGCAGCGCCAAGTCGACGAGGTACTCGATTTTGCGTGCCGACAGCCCGGCCGCGCGCATGTCGTCGACCTTGAGCTTGAGCACGTTCGCCGGCGTCAGCTTGCGCGGCAGTGCGGCGAACTTGTCCCACACCGACTGAGCGGCCTTCACCGAGATCTGCTGGCCGACCACACTGCGCGCGAGCGTGGTGAAGGCGTCGCCGCGCGACTCGAGGCAGGCATCTCCGAACTTCGGAATCAGCCGCTTCATGACGCGGTCCTTCTTGGAAAGATGCTTGCACGCCTCTTCCCAATAGTCCGGCGTGTAGATCTGTACGCTCGACTTACGGGTCGCAGGCATGGGGTTCGTCGTTCCGTTCACTGCGCAGCCGCCCAGGTCGTTCCCGTGGGCGAGTCCTTGAGCACGATGCCCTGCTCGAGGAGTTCCTGGCGAATGCGATCGGCTTCGGCGAAGTCCTTCGCGGCCTTGGCGGCAGCACGGGCATCGATACGGCCCTGGATGGTGGCCTCGTCGAGCGTGGCGCCGGCGCGCAAGAAGGCCTTGGGGTCGTCCTGCAATATCTGCACGCAGCCGCCCAGGGCCTTCAGCAGACCGGCTTGCGCGGCCGACTGCGTGCGGTTGACTTCACCCGCCAGGTCGAAGAGCACGGCAACCGCCTCGGGCGTGGCGAAGTCTTCGTCCATCGCCGCCTTGAAACGCGCGGCGTAGGCGTCGGTCCAGTCGATCTTGACGTCGGCCGGCGTCACCAGGTCGAGCGCCGTGTACAGGCGCTTGAGCGACGCCCGCGCGTCGTCGAGGTGCACGTCGCTGTAGTTCAACGGGCGGCGATAGTGCGCGCGCAGCACGAAGAAACGGATGGTCTCCGCGTCGTACTTCTTGAGCACATCGCGGATCAGGAAGAAGTTGCCCAGGCTCTTGGACATCTTCTCGTTGTCCGTCACGATGAAGCCGTTGTGCATCCAGTAGTTGGCGAGCGGCTTGTCGTTGGCGCCCTCGCTCTGCGCGATCTCGTTCTCGTGGTGGGGAAACTGCAGGTCCTCGCCGCCGCCGTGGATGTCTAGCGTCTCACCGAGCAGTTCGCATGCCATCGCCGAGCACTCGATGTGCCAACCCGGGCGTCCCGGACCGAACTCGCTGGCCCACTTCACTTCCTCAGGTTCGCTGGCCTTCGCACTCTTCCAGAGCACGGGATCGAGCGGATCGTCCTTGCCGTCGAGCACGGCCACGCGCTCACCCGCATGCAGTTCGTCGATCGACTTGCCGCTGAGCTTGCCGTAGCCGGGAAACTTGCGCACCGCGTAGTTCACGTCGCCGTTGTCCGAGCGATAGGCGAGGCCCTTCTTCTCGAGCGTGCCGATCATCGAGAGCATCTGCGGGATGTAGTCGGTGGCGCGCGGCTCGTGCGTGGGGCGCTCGATGCCGAGCGCGTCCGCGTCCTCATGCAGCGCGTCGATCATGCGGTCGGTCAGCGCGCGGATGCTCTCCCCGTTCTCCACGGCCCGGCGGATGATCTTGTCGTCGATGTCGGTGATGTTGCGCACGTAGGTCACGCCGTAGCCGCTCACCTTGAGCCAGCGCTGCACCACGTCGAACGCGATCATCGAGCGCGCGTGGCCGAGGTGGCAGTAGTCGTACACCGTCATGCCGCAAACGTACATGCGCACCTGTCCGGGATGCAATGGGGAGAATTCCTCCAATTCACGCGACAGCGTGTTGTAGATGCGCAGACTCATGAGATTCGGAAAACGTCATTTCGCGCTCGTGCAATACGAGCGAAAGACGGTGTTTTTCAGGGGTGAAGGGGGCTGTGGTCGCGAGGGGTTCGACATGGCCCCTCGGCTACAATCCGACCGAGTATAAACGTCTGCCGCCAAGCGGCGTCCGGGTGTTCCCCAAGCCCGCATCCCCCCATTTCTGCAGAGGCTTCATGAAGCACGCCGCGTTCTCCAGACTCTCCATTGCCTTCGCCCTGCTGTTCAGCCTGTGGGGCTCCGCCGCACAGGCCAACGAGTACGACGACGTCAACACATTGCTGCGCCAGGGCAAGTCCGCTGAAGCGCTGGCCAAGGCCGACACCTACATCGCCGGCAAGCCGCGCGACCCGCAGATGCGCTTCCTGCGCGGCGTGATCCTCACCGAGCAGAACAAGCAGGCCGAGGCCATCACCGCATTCACGCAACTCACGCAGGACTTCCCCGAGCTGTCCGAGCCCTACAACAACCTGGCCGCGTTGTATGCGTCGCAAAGCAAGTTCGACCAGGCCCGCGCAGCGCTCGAGCAGGCCATCAAGCTCAACCCCAACTACGCCACGGCGCACGAGAATCTCGGCGACGTGTACGCCCGCCTCGCAGCCCAGGAATACGTGCGTGCGCAGCAGTTCGCCAGCACCAATTCGAGCGTGGCGCCCAAGCTCGTGCTGATCCGCCAGATCTTCACTTCCAAGACCGAGGCCGAGGCCGCCGCCCTGCCCGCGGCGCCACCGGTGATCCGCAAGCCGGTCGGCCGCACCAGCAAGTAATCGCCACGGCCGTCGCGGGCACGCCGGCCACGGCGCCCGTTGCACGGCCACCGCTTCATCATTCGCACACGGAGCATCACTTGACCATTCACGCATTGCAGAAGTTCAGCCGCCGCGGCGCCCTCGCGCTGGCCGCCGCATTCGCCTTCACCGCCGGCGCCCACGCGCAAACGGCCGCTCCGCGCGTCAAGCTGGCCACGTCGGCCGGCGACATCGTGGTCGAACTCGACGCCGCGAAGGCCCCCAAGTCGGTCGAGAACTTCCTGCAGTACGTCAAGGACAAGCACTACGACGGCACGGTGTTCCACCGCGTCATCGACGGCTTCATGATCCAGGGCGGCGGCTTCACCGCCGACATGCAGCAGAAGCCCACGCGCGCGCCCATTCCGCTCGAGGCGAGCAACGGCCTGAAGAACGACAGGTACACGATCGCGATGGCCCGCACCGGCAATCCGAATTCCGCGACGTCGCAGTTCTTCATCAACGTGAAGAACAACGACTCGCTCAACGCCCCCAACCCGGACGGCTACGGCTACGCCGTGTTCGGAAAGGTCGTCGCCGGGACCGACGTGGTCGACAAGATCCGCACCGTGTCCACCGGCAACAAGGGTGGCATGCAGAACGTGCCGCTCGAGGCCGTCACCATCAAGTCCGCCACGCTGCTGGCGAAGTAATTCATTTCCCAAGAAGGAGTCCCGCCATGAGCAACCCCCAAGTCGAACTGCACATCAAGAACTACGGCGTGATCACGCTCGAACTCGACGCCGAGAAGGCGCCGAAGTCGGTCGAGAACTTCGTCTCGTACGTGAAGAAGGGCCACTACGACAACACGGTGTTCCACCGCGTGATCCCCGGCTTCATGGTGCAGGGCGGCGGCTTCGAGCCCGGCATGAAGCAGAAGCCCACCGACGCCGAGATCCAGAACGAGGCCAACAACGGCCTGAAGAACGACAACTACACCGTCGCCATGGCCCGCACCAGCGCGCCGCACTCGGCAACGGCCCAGTTCTTCATCAATGTGTCCGACAACGGCTTCCTGAACCACACCGCCCCCTCGGCGCAAGGCTGGGGCTATGCCGTGTTCGGCAAGGTCATCAACGGCACCGACGTGGTCGACAAGATCAAGGCCGTGAAGACGGGCCGCAAGGGCTTCCACGACGACGTGCCGCTCGAGGACGTCGTGATCGAAAAGGCTGTCGTCATCGCCGAGTGACGGCCTTCGGTCACGGTGCGGCATGAACGCGGCATGAGCAGCACGGTGGCGAACCCGCTTTTTCCCGAGCTGGTGGCCCCACCCGCGTGGCGCACCGTCGACCTGATCTCCGACCTGCATCTTCAGGCCGGAGAACCCGCCACCTTCGCGGCCTGGCAGGGCTACCTGCAGACCACGCCGGCTGACGCGCTCATCATCCTCGGCGACCTGTTCGAGGTATGGGTCGGCGACGACTCCACCGCCGAGCCGGGCTTCGAGGCGCAATGCGCCGAACTGCTGCGCCGCACCGCGCAGCGGCTGCCGGTGTTCTTCATGCACGGCAATCGCGACTTCCTGGTCGGGCCCGCACTGGCGACGCAATGCAACATCACGTTGCTCGACGACCCGACGGTGCTGGTGCTGCACGGCCAGCGCTGGCTGCTGAGCCATGGCGACATCCTCTGCCTCGAGGACACCGACTACCTCAAGTTCCGCGCACAGGTGCGCACGCCCGAGTGGCAGTCTGCGTTTCTCGCGCGTCCGCTCGAGGAGCGCCGCGCGCTGGCACGCTCGATGCGCGTGCAGAGCGAAGACCGCAAGCGCAACCCCTCGACCGTCTGGGCCGATGTCGACACCGACGCGGCCCGCCAGTGGCTGCGCCAGTCTGGCGCCCATACGCTGGTGCACGGCCACACCCACCGCCCTGCCCATCACGACCTGGGCGACGGCCTGCACCGACTCGTGCTGAGCGACTGGGACGCCGCAGCGCACCCGCCGCGCGCGCAGCTGCTGTGCCTTTCCACGGCCGGCGCCCAGCGCGTCGACCTGCGCTGAGCGCGCCGCCACCGACGATGTTCAAGTGGCTGCGCCGGCTGCGCGCCCTGCCCCCGATCCCCGAAGCCGCCTGGCAGGCGGTGCTCAAGCGCTACACCTTCCTGGGCGCCCTGCCCGAGACCGACCGACGACACCTTCGCACGCTCACCGCCGAATTCCTGCGCGACAAGGAATTCCATGGCGCCAAGGGCTTCACCATCACCAACGAAGTGGCGCTGGCCATCGCCGCGCAGGCCGTGCTGCCCGTGCTGCACCTCAAGGGCGGCCTCGACTGGTACGACGATTTCGTCGGCATCGTGGTTCACCGGTCCGAAGTCGTGGCGAGGCGCAAGGTGGTCGACGAGGCCCAGGTCGTGCACGAGTACGGCGAAGTCGTGGCCGGCGAGGCCATGGACCGCGGCCCCGTCATGCTGAGCTGGGACGACGTGCTGGCCAGCAGCATCACCAGCGAGCGCGGCTACAACGTGGTGATCCACGAGTTCGCCCACAAGATCGACATGCGCGGTGGCGACGCCAACGGCTGCCCGCCGCTGCCGCCCGGCTTTGCCGCCAGCCGCGGCAACCGCGAAGCCCGTGCGGCGTGGCTTGCGGTGCTCGAACCGGCCTACCAGGACTTTCGCGAAAAGACCATCGTGGCGGAACGATTCGGTGGGGAGCCGCCGTGGCTCGACGACTACGGCGCAACCTCCCTCAGCGAGTTCTTCGCGGTCGCCTGCGAGGCCTATTTCGTGAACCGCCCGAACTTCGCCCGCGACTTCCCCGCGGTGCTCGCGATGTTCGATGAATTCTTTCTGTCTAAAGTAGCCTGAACGCGCTCTGCCACTCATTTGTTGGCTATTTATTTAATAGCGAAACTGCGTTTACCATCGCCGTGTTTTCAACACTTCAAAAAGGTAAACAACATGAGGGATTGGCTCTATCAGGTCACGGGCAAGGCGTGGATCGCACTGCTGATCGGCATCGGCATCCTGGGCTGGGCGGCATACGCCCAGTTCAAGGCCAGCTCGGACACGCACGGCACCGCGGTGGAGGACCTTGTCGCGAAGAGCGGCACGATCGTCAGCGGCAGCGAGATCACTGAAACCACCAAGCGTCGCCGCGGTGGCAGCACCACGCGCCACTACTTCGTGCTCGATGCCAAGGTGGCCGACGGCAGCACCGAGAAATGGCGCGTCGACTACGCAGTCGGCCGCCAGAAGCTCGAGCCGCTGATCGACGAAGCCGTCGAGGTGCGCGTCGACCCCTCGGACCACAACCTCGTCTACGAAGTGAAGCTCAAGGGCCAGCCGGTCGTGTCGCTGGCCGATGTGCAGAAGATCATGGAGAACAAGGACAAGGCCGCAGCCTCCAGTGCCACCGACAAGGGCACGTTGATCGTCGGCGCCGTCGCGCTGCTGCTGGGCATCGGCGGACTGGTGCTGCGACGCAAGCTGCGCGAGGGCGCGGTTGCCGAGGAAGCCGCCACGGCCTGAGTGCAGGCCCGAGACCGGCGGCGGGCTCCGAGCCGTCGCCGTTCCCCTTGATCCAATAAAAAAAGGCGCCCCGCGGGGCGCCTTTTTCGTGGCCGCCGAACCTCGGCGTCGCGCTTACTTGCGCAGCAGCGCCTTCAGCGCGTTCTGCAGACGGCGGGCGCTCGCGGCGTCGTGCGCTCCAGCCAGCACCTTGCTGGCGTCCTGCCCCCATGTCTGTGCAGGGGTCGGGTCGCCGCGCTTGGTCAGCAGCTTGAGCTGCAGTGCGCGGCGCGCATCGAGCTGCTCCGCGGGCGTCGGCACTTCAGCAGCCATTTCGAGGCGCAACAGCGCTTCGGCGGCATCGCCGGCAGCAGCCGACGGCGCGGCGCCGATGGCCTGCGACCAGCCGGTGCGCACCGACGGCGATACCGCGCGGCCAAGCTCCTGCACGCTCGGGAGGCGGCTGGCGTCGCGCTGCTCCCAGGCGCCCAGCACCTGGGTCAACGCCTCGCCGTGGGCCTGCGCGGCGAGCTTGCGCAATGCCATGTCGGCCCGCTCGAGCGCTTCGCGTTGCGCACGGAAAGCGGCATCGCCCAGGCGCGGACCGCGGTCCTCGAAGCGCGGCGGACGATCGCCGAAACGACCGCCTGGGCCGCCGGGGCCATTGCGGTCGCCACGCGGTGCTCCACGGTCGCCGCGATCTCCGGGACGGCCCGGGCCACCGGCGCCAGGACGGCCACCGTCGCGCCGATCGCCGAAACGGCCGCCGGTGCCACGCGCGGCAGGAGCGGCCTCGGCCCTCTTGCTGCTGGGGCGGTCGTCGCCGCGCATCGCGACGACGGGCTTGGGCGCGGGCTTCGGGGCCGCGGCCGGCGCCTCGACCGCTGCGGCTTCGCCTGCGTCGTGCGCCGCGCCATCGGCGCGTGCCGACGCATCGGCACCGTCGGCCGGCGCCACCAGGTCGACCGGCGCTGCAGGTGCAGCAGCGGTGTGCGTCCCTGGCGATGCTTCCGCGTCGCTCGGGCTCGGCGCCTGCTCTGCGCTTTCGCCGAATTCGGCGGCAGCCTGGCCCGGTGCCTCGATCTCGGTCGCGCCAACCGACGGACCGTCGGCGGCCGCGGCGGACTGCTCGGCCTTCGGTGCGGCCGCAGGTGCGGGCGGCGGCGCCTCACCGCGCAACGCGCCTTCGAGGCGCGCAACGGCGGCACGGATCTTTTGTGCGTCGCCGGTGGCGTTGGCCGCGTCGAGCGCCTTGGAGGCGTCGAGCACATGGCGGTCGTGCTCGCTCATGGCAGCCGATGCCTTTTCGCGCTCTGCCGTCTTGCGGTTGAAGGCTTCGTCGATGGGCGCGCGGAAGGCATCCCACAGCTTCTGTTCGTGGCGGCGGTCGAGCGGCACGCTCTGCGCCTCGGCCTGCCAGCGCTGCTGCAGCGCCTTGACCGCGTCGATGCGCAGCATCGGCTGCGCGCCGAGTTCGGTCGCCTCGGCGATCATGGCCTGGCGCCGTTCGACGCTGGCCTTCTGCGCCGTCTCGAACGGTGCGCGGGCGGCGCCGAAGGCCTCGTTCCACTGCGGCTGCAACTCGGCGAACACCTTCTCGCCCACGTGGCCGGCATCGCGCCAGCGGTCGGCGAATTGGTGCAGCGCGCGGTTGTGCGCCTTCAGGTCGGTGGCGCCGGCGTGTTCGGCCGCCCAGGCCTTGACTTCCTCGATCAGCGCGACGCGATGGGCGCGGTGCTCGGCAGCGTCGGCGCGCACCTTCTCGAGCCAGGCCTCGACGACCTTGTGAGCTTCGTTGCAGGCTTCGTCGAAGCGCTTCCAGAGCGCATGGTTCGGCACGCCGCCCTGGTCGGCCTGCTTCCACTGGTCGCGCAGGCTGCGCAGGGTTTCCTGCATCTTGCGGCCGCCGAGGGCCTGGCCTTCGGGACGCTTGAGCAGGCCTTCGGCCTTCGCGACCAGGTCTTCGCGGACCTTGTCGGCGCTCCAGCGCTGCCAGCCTTCGAGTTCGCCGGCTGCCACCAGCGCGGCATGCACGCGGGCCTCCAGGGCGGCGTCGACCATCTTGCCGTGCTCCTTGAGCACGGCGCGCAGTGCGGCGGCCGCACCGGCGCTGGCCTTGCCATGGCCTTCGGCGGTTTCCTGCTCGAGCTTGGCAAGCGCGGCCTGCACCGCGTCCTGCGCGGCGGCACGCACAGCCGGGTCGACCTTGGGCGCGGCGGGGCGTGCGGGCGCGGCGGGCTTGGGCGCCACCACCTCACCGCGCGCGGCGCGCAGCTCGTCGGCCCACACGGGCACGGGCGGCAGCGGCGCGGCAGCGTCGGCAGCGGCGGCCACGGCCTGTGCCAACGCGCTGTGGAACGAGTCGGACACCACCAGCAGTTGCGACTTCGAGGCATCGAGCTGCGGCGCGAACTTGGCGTCGAGGCTGGTCCAGTTGGCGTCGGCGGCGATCTCGGTCGCCTGCTGCTGCCAGTGGGTGACGTCGGCGCGCAGCGATTCCTCGGCGGCCTGGGCATCCTGCCAGCCCTTGGTGGACAGCACTTCGAAGCGCTGCGCCAGCAGGACCGCGGCCTCGCGGTGCACCTGCGCGCGGTGCTGCAGGTCTTCGATGCCCTTCACGCGCTCGGCCAGCCTGGCTTTCAGGCCGGCCAGCGGATCGCGCGAAAGCGGCGCCCCGGCCTTGGCGGCGTCACGCTGCCAGGCCAGTGCATCGGCGATGTTGAGCTTGGACTGGCCCAGCAGCGCCTCGGCTTTCTGTGCCCATTCGGCGGCAATGGCCTCCTGGCCCTTGGCGCGCTTGAGTTCGTCGAGCTTTTCGCGAAGCAGGCGCGCAGCGCCCTTGTCGCGACCGCTCAGCTCCTTGAAGACCTCCTGCATCTGCTCGGGCGCGGGGTTGCCCGCGAGCCAGTCGCGGATGCGCGCGGCGCGCTCGCCGGAAGTCGGCGCGGTGAAGGCGCCGCCGGTGAGCGTATCGAGGGCCTGAAGATCGTGTGGCTTGGAAGAAGTAGAGGTCACTGCGCGAAATCGTTGTCTTGGTAGAGAAAGCGAAGGCGCCGGCAAAGGCCGGCGCACCTCGACATTTTCACCCACTTGCGGCCGGCGCCGAAATCCGCCCCTGAACGGCGGCGGGCCCGGAGGTGCAAGCTGGGGAATCGATGGACTACATATATAGCAAGCTGAAGAAAAAAACCAAGCCCCCCAAAGGCTTCACTTCGGGGTTGCCTGCGCGCGGATGCGCCGCTGAACTCACTTCATCGTCAGCTTCAGCTCGGCGCCCGGCTTCCAGTCGTCGCCGCTGGCAGTGGTGCGGACCGCCCCCAGGAACAGGCGCTCGCTCGTCAGGTTCTTGGCGAGCAGGTAATCGCGCACGACGGCACCGCGCTCGACCGCGAGCTGGCGCATCGATTCCTCGTCGACCGGCACACTGGCGAACAACAGGTTCTCCATGTCCTTCAGCGGCAAGTCCTTGGCCAGACCGACAAGGTTGCGCGGCTTGGTGATGTCGGCGCGCTTGTAGACGGCCGTCAGCAGCTCGGGGTATTCGGCGTCGGTGACCGGCGGCACGTCGGTGCCGCTCTGGCCACCGCGCACGGCGACGCGGCGCTTCTCGGCGTAGGTCAGCTGGCGCACGCGCTGGCGCTGGTACGCGTCGCGCTCCTTGTCGAGGCTGGCGGTGCCGACCACCGTCATCTGAAGCGTCGGCCGATCGGTCAACGCCTTCGCGACCTTGTCCAGGCTTTCCTTGGCACTGGCGCTCAGTTCGGAGCCGCCCGGCTCGAAGGTGATGGCACTCGATTCGCCGCTGCCGCCGCCGAGCCCGCCGGTCAGCAGGCTGAACGGCGCAGTCACGGCCTTCACGATCAGGTTGACCACTGCCTTCCAGATCAGCGGCCCGACGCTGAACTGAGGATCGTTGAGCGAGCCGCTGAGCGGCAGGTCGACGTCGATCACGCCGTTGCGGTCGGCCAGCAGCGCGACGGCGAGCTTCACCGGCAGGCTGGTGGGCGCGCCTGCCACTTCGTCCCCGAACTGCAGCTGGTTGAGCACCAGCTTGTTGGTGGCCGTGAGCTGGCCGTCGGGCGCCACCTTGTAGTTGACGTCCATGCTCATCTTGCCGCGCTCGATGCCGTGCCCGGCATAGCGCACCGAATACGGCGACAGCGGCGCCAGGTCGAGGTCGCGCATCTTGGCGGTGATGTCCAGCTCGAGCGGCTTGGCCAGCGGATTGAGCTTGCCGGTGATTTCCAGCGCCGCCGTCTGCTGGGCCTTGCCGCGCAACTCGAGGTCGGCCAGCGCCGGCCGGCCGGCCTCGCCCTTCGGCGGGTTCGACGAGAACGAGCTGAGCTTGCCCGTCAACTCGCTGAGGTCGGCCGAGTAGTTCGGCTTGACGAACAGGTCGGTGAAGTCGATCTTGCCGTTGACCAGGCTCATGGGGCCGAAGTTGATGACGGGTGCGGACCCGGTGTCGGCAGCGGCCTGCGCCGTGGCCACGGGCGCGGCCGGCCTGGCCGGCTCGGGTGCGCCGCCGACCATGGCTTCGGCCGGCACGGGTGCGCCGCCTGCCGAACGGGCGGGCGCGCCGCGCGTCGTGGTGGTCGTGCCGCCGGGGCCCTTGCGGGTGCTGGCTTCGCCGGCGGTTGCCGTTGCAGCCGCAGCGGCGTTGGCTTCAGCCTCGCCTTTCTTGGTGAGGCTCAGGAGGTTCAGCCGCCCGTTGGGGTCGACGATCACGCGGGCGAAGAAGTCGGTCAGCGTGGTCTCTCGCACGTCCACGTTCGGCGGCGCGTTCGGCGCCATGCTGACCTGCAGGCCGCGCAGGCTCAGCGTCTTCCAGCTCAGCAACTGGTTGGTGTTGCGGTCGAAGCCGGGCGACTGGGTCAGCGAGACGCTGTTGGCGCGGAAGTCGTCGAGCGCCGTGTCGCCGGCCAGCTTGATGGTCATGCCCGCCGGCGAAGTCGCATAGCGCACCGAGCCGCGATAACTGGCAAAGGCGCGGCGGATGTCGACGTTGAGCGCGTCGGCGTAGTAGACCTTGAAGGCGTGCGCAGGAAACGACGCCACCTCGAGCCGGCCCTCGGCCGCCAGCGGCTTGAGGACCACATTGCCCTTGTAGTCGAAGCGGCCCGGCTCGGAGCGCCCGGAGCCGATGCGCCCGGAAACCTCGAGGGGCGAGGTGGTGTTGGTCTCCGGCGCGAGCTTCTGGGCGTGCAGCCTGAAGGCCGTGACCTCGACCGTCACCGGCGTGGCGCCGGCCTTGTCCGCATAGGAAAGCGCCCCGTTGTCGACCGCCAGCGTGCCGATGGTCAGCGCCCAGGGTTTGGTGTTGGCGCCGGGCTGCGGCGTCTCGGCGGCAGCGGGCTTGGGCGCGGCGACCTTGGCGTCGGCCTCCTTCGTGCCGCCGCCGGCCGGCGTCTTGAGCCAGCGCTCGAACATCCAGCGCTTCTCGTTGTCGCGCTCCACGCGCACCTTGGGGTTGGTCGCGGTGAACGACGCGATGTTCAGCGTGTGCCTGGTCATGTCGACCTCGGCATCGACCAGTTCGAAACGGCCGACGCTCGCAAGCGCCGTCTTGGCCTGCGTCAGGGCGAGTCCGTCGGCGGCCAGGCGGCGCGCCTTGAACTTGAGTTCGGGCTGCGCCCAGGCGATGTCGATCTGGCCGCTGAGCTTGCCGTCCAGCGTGGGCTCCAGGCTCTGCGCCAGGTAGGGCGCCGCCAACGACAGCGGCAGCGCGTCGACCTCGGTCTGCACGTCGGCCACCTTGTCGGTGGCGCTGCCCTGGAACTTGAGCGAGGCGCCGGCCACGGCAGTGCTGCCGTTGAACCGGGCCGGCTTTTCCATCGGCCACGTGACCGACGTGACGTCGATGCCCAGGTCAGTCAGGTCGACGGCCGCAGCCGGGCTCACGGTTTCGTCGCGCCAGCCGATGCGCCCGCCGCTGAGTGCGACCTTGTCGACCTGCACCTTCAATGCGGGCTTCTCGGCTGGCTTGCCGGCCGGCGCGCTCGCGGCGGCCGCAGGCAGCGGCGCGGCCTTCTCGGTGGCTCCGGTGGCCGGGTCGGTGGCCAGCAGGTTGAGCTGGCCGGCCCCATCGCGCGCCACCGCAAGCTGCGGGTTGACCAGCGCCACCTCGCTCAAATGGAACACCGATTCGAGCGGCCGCACATCGGCCATCGCCAGCTTGAGCGAGTCGAAGGCCAGCAGGTCGCGCCCGCGCGCATCAGCCACCTTGGTGCCGTGGGCCTCGACCGTGCCCGTGATCTTCAGCCCGTCGGTGGCGCCGTGCTCGAAGCCGATCCTGAGGTCGGCATCGAGGCTGCCCGCCTGCAGCCGGACCGGCACGCTCCCCGGGATGTAGCCGAGGTAGGGCACCAGGTCGAGCCCCTTGAACTGCACCTGCGCATCGGTCTTGCGGTTGTCGGCGAAAGGCGTGGTGAAGGCGGCCGAGTCGAACTTGCTGCCGTTGAGCGCGAAGGCGAGCTTGGGTTCGGTGTTGACGTCGCGCTTGGAGTCGAGATTGCTCAGGAACGGCACCTTGAGCACGAAGTCGCGCAGCTCGTGCTTGCGCTTGACCGTCTGGTCGTCGAAGTCGACCGAGCCGCCGTTGATCGCGATGTTGTAGATGGCAAAGCGCGCGGGCTTCGCATTCGGGTCGGCCGGCGGGCCGGCGGAGAGTTTGGCCAGGATGTCGTCGATGTCGTACTTGCCGTCTGCCAAGTGCGTCAGCAGGATGGACGGTCCGTCGATGGTGACGGCATCGATCACCGGTGCGAGCCGGAAGAGCGACTGCAGTTCGGCATCGGCATAGATACGGCTGACAGCCACCTGCGGCTTGCTGCCATCGGCGGTGGCAATGCGCAGGTCGTTCAGCGTCAGCTCGAGCGTCCAGGGCTTGAAATCGATCTTGCCGACGGTGACCTGCCGGCCCAGTTTTTCGCTTGCGATCTTTTGGAGCTGGCTCTTGGCAATGGGCGGCACCGCCAGCCAGGCGAGGACCCAGAACCCCAGCAGCACCAGCAACGCGACGACCCCCCGTCGCACCCATTTGTCTTGTTTGATCGAAGCGAAGTCCATCGCGGAAGTGTGCCGCAAAGAGGTGAGCAATCCCAGTCGCTCCAGAAGCAAGAAAGCCCGGCAACGCGACGGGCTGTCGGGTTGCCGGGCTTGATGGCGGGCCTAAGACCCATGCCATCGATTCGCGCGACGGGAAGTCGATCGTTCCCACCGTGCTGGCAGCAAGAGATTGCCACCATGGATCCTCGGCCGCTGAGCCCTTGACTTGCACCTCGGACTGCCGGACCTCGGAAAAACGCCTGAAGTCTCAGGCCCGTTCAGATTAGGCGGCGCACTCTTGGATTGCAAACGCGTTTTACAAAGGGATTTCCCGTAAGCAGAAACGCCTCGAAACTGTCATATTTTTAAGCACTCATTAGCATAAAGAATCAATTCATTATGCTTGACCGAGTATTAACCCACGCTAGAATCCGCCCTGCTCCGACCGCCCGACGCGGCGGAGCCACCCTGACTCCGCTGCCGAATTCCACCGGCTTGATCAGGTCACCGCGCTCCCAACCCCCTTCACTCCTTGCGCGGAGCCTGATTCGTACCAATCCAAGCGCCGCTGCCTTCATCCATCGCCTTCTTGGCGTTGCGACCCGGGTGCCGCATAGAAAGGAAGAGCGATGAACAAGGCGTTCGATGCCACAGCCCGAGGGCTAAGGACCTTCGTGTCCGACGTGGCAGACGGCTTTTTTGAAATCACCCACAACGGGTTTGCACTGGTCGGCCTGGCCATCGTGTTCGCGGCACTCGCCCTCGTGGCACGTCCGGACCTGCGCAAGACCGGCGAGGAGCAACTGATGGGCTGGCTGCAGTCGCGCAAACCCGCGCCTGAAGTCACCGACCTGGAGCCGACCGCCATCGAGCGCACCACGGCCGCGAGCCCCGCCGACCTGCCCAAGCAGCAGGCCGCCGTGGCCTACTGGCTGAGCAAGAAGTACCGCGTGGCTGCCGAGCCGCTGAGCGTGCTGGTGGCCGAGGCCTACGGCATCGGCAAGCGCACGAAGATCGATCCGACGCTGATCCTGGCGATCATGGCGGTGGAATCCAGTTTCAATCCGTTCGCCCAGAGCAATGTCGGTGCGCAGGGCCTGATGCAGGTCATGACCCGCGTGCACGGCGACAAGTACGAAAGCGCGGGCGGAACGCTCACCGCCTTCGATCCGGTCACCAACATGCGCGTCGGCGTCAAGGTGCTGCAGGAATGCATCGCCCGCGCCGGCTCGCTGGAGGGCGGCCTGCGCTACTACGTCGGCGCGGCCAACCTCGAGGACGACGGCGGCTACGCCGGCAAGGTTCTGGCGGAGCACGAGCGCCTGCTGCAGGTGGCCAACGGCCGCGCGCCGTCGACGACGGTCACCCCGCCGGGCGTGCGTGCCCAGCCGCTGCCGGTGGTTGCGCCAGCCAAGCCTGAAGAAGGCAGCGAGCCGGCCAAGGTCGCACTGCTTTCCTCCGTCTCCTGAGAATTCCCCGGGGCAGCAGTGCTCCGGCGGGCGTGAGCTACACTCCGCATGTACGCGACTGGCGATAGGCGCAGCACCTCCCAAGGTGCCCCGCGCTGACGTGGAATACCACTGGGAAGCGTGCCGCCTGGCCTCCCAGGCGTTCAGCCGTTCGCCTGGGCAGCCCTTGTTTGGTTGAAGAACAAGGACCTCGTCTTCAAAGGACTGCCATGTACCAACGCAACAACCTGGTCGAACAGACCGATCCTGAAATCTGGGCTGCCATCCAAGCGGAAAACGCGCGCCAGGAACACCACATCGAGCTGATCGCCAGCGAGAACTACGCCTCGCCGGCCGTCATGGCCGCCCAGGGCTCGCAGCTCACCAACAAGTACGCCGAGGGCTACCCCGGCAAGCGCTATTACGGCGGCTGCGAACACGTCGACGTGGCCGAGCAACTGGCCATCGACCGCATCAAGCAGATCTTCGGCGCCGACGCCGCCAACGTGCAGCCGCACTGCGGCGCCTCGGCAAACGAAGCCGTGCTGCTGGCTTTCCTGAAGCCCGGCGACACCATCATGGGCATGAGCCTGGCCGAAGGCGGCCACCTGACCCATGGCATGCCCCTCAACATGAGCGGCAAGTGGTTCAACGTGGTGAGCTACGGCCTGAACGACAAGGAAGAGATTGATTACGACGCGATGGAGCGCAAGGCGCATGAGCACATGCCCAAGCTGATCATCGCGGGCGCCTCTGCCTACTCGCTGCGCATCGACTTCGAGCGCTTCGCCAAGGTGGCGAAGGACGTGGGCGCGATCTTCATGGTCGACATCGCCCACTATGCCGGCCTTGTGGCCGCGGGCGTGTACCCCAACCCCGTGCCGCATGCCGACATCGTCACCTCCACGACCCACAAGAGCCTGCGCGGCCCGCGCGGCGGCATCATCCTGATGAAGTCGCAGCACGAAAAGGCGATCAACAGCGCGATCTTCCCCGGCCTGCAGGGCGGCCCGCTGATGCACGTGATCGCGGCCAAGGCCGTCGCGTTCAAGGAAGCCATGTCGCCCGAGTTCAAGACCTACCAGCAACAAGTGGTCAAGAACGCGCAGATCGTGGCCGACACCCTCACCCAGCGCGGCCTGCGCATCGTGAGCGGACGCACAGAGAGCCACGTGATGCTGGTCGACCTGCGCGCCAAGGGCATCACCGGCAAGGAAGCCGAAGCGGTGCTGGGCAGCGCCCACATGACGATCAACAAGAACGCGATTCCCAACGACCCGGAAAAGCCGATGGTCACGAGCGGCGTGCGCATCGGCACCCCCGCCATGACCACTCGCGGCTTCAAGGACGAAGAGGCCCGTATCACGGCGAACCTGATTGCCGACGTGCTCGAGAACCCGCGCGATGCGGCGAACATCGACGCGGTGCGCGCCAAAGTCCACGCCCTGACGAGCCGTTTCCCTGTCTACCGCTGATCGTCCAGAGACGCCGACCGCATGAAATGCCCTTTTTGCGGTCATCTCGAAACGCAGGTCGTCGAGACCCGCGTCTCAGAAGACGCCGACTTCGTACGCAGGCGCCGCCAGTGCGGCGCCTGCGACAAGCGCTTCACCACCTACGAGCGGCCCGACGTCAACTTTCCGGTTGTCGTCAAGAAGGACGGCAGTCGCGCCGACTTCGACTCCACCAAGGTGCGTGCTTCGATGATGCTGGCGCTGCGCAAGCGGCCTGTGAGCATCGAACAGATCGACAACGCCCTGCTGCGCATCGAACAGAAGCTGCTGGCCAGCGGCCTGCGCGAAATCGAATCGACCAAGGTCGGCGAGCTTGTCATGCGCGAACTCAAGAAGCTCGACAAGGTCGCGTACGTGCGCTTCGCTTCGGTGTACCGCAGCTTCGAGGATGTAGACGAGTTCAGGCAGCTGTTGCGCGACATCTGACGGCTCAGCCGTCATCGTTCTTCCTGGCGCTCTTGCCGCAAGCGCCGGTGCCGCAATCACCACGCTCATCCGGATTGCAGACCCTGGCCCGCCCCGAGGCCGACATCACGATCGACGCCCTGCGGCCTGTGTCCGCCTTCAAGGTGAGACATCCACCGCCGAAAGCGGCATTTGCAGCTCGCCGCGAAAAGCCGTTGCTGTCGTAGCGCACACCCTGCGCAAACCCGTCGCCGAGCGAGGCATCGACGCCAACGCCTTCCGGCAGCGCCTCGAATCGACGCAGCGTTTCCAGCGCCTGCGGATCGTCCTGCAGCGTGACCACGGTCCAGCCGGCAGACCAGTTGGACGCTGCCGATGGCACCACGCTCACGCTGGCGGAGCGCCGGATGGCCTCCGTGCGCGCAAGACTCAGAGCGGCATTGAAGGCTTGCGCAGCTGCCACCAGCCGCTGGTTGAGCAGCAGGTCCCGGAAATTCGGCGCGCTCAACGTTGCCAACACGGCGACGATGGCCATTACCACCATCAGTTCCAGCAGCGTGAAGCCGCTGCCGCGCTGCATCCCTCTCGCACGCTTCGTCATTGCCAGCACTTCACGCGCTGCGCGCCATCGCAACCGCGGCCACCGGTGCTGTCGAGCCAAAACATGCCGAAATGCGGATCGGCATAGTCAGGCTTCGGGCTGGCGGTGAGACGGATGCAGCTGTCGATGTTGCTGCGTCCTTCGCAATTCCCGCTTTCGATCAGGTACTTGCCAGTGGCGCCACTCTCTCCCGAATCACCGACGTAGCGCCGATAGCGCCCGACCTGCGTGTAGTGGCGTTCCTGGTGCTGCATCTGCTGCATCAAAGCAGTGCGCGCCTCGCTGCGCCAGCTCTTGCGGACTTGCTCCATGTACGACGGATAGGAGATCGCCGCCAGGATGGCGAGGATCGCAACGACCATCATCACTTCGATGAGCGTGAAGCCGCGGGCCTGCGGTTGCGCCTGCACGATTCGAATCGCGTTCATTGCTTCACGCCCCGGTGATCGATGACCTGTCGCCAGTTCAGGCGCCCCGTCGTCTGCGAGACCTTGCCGCCCTCGACGGGTTCCGCCGTCGACAACGCGTTCTTGCCGCCCCTGCCGCCCATGTTGACGACCGAGAGCCGGCGCGACTCGGTCCGCCGCCCCAGTGCATCGGTCGCACCCAGGACGCTGTGGCCGGGGTACATGACCTGCGGCTTCCCCGGCATGCCGGTGTCCGACGGCACGCACGTGCCGCCCTCCGACAACCCGGTCATGGCGTTCACGGCGCAGCTGCGACCGCCACCTTTTGTGCAGGCGCTCGCAGGGGGAATCAGGGTGTTGAAGAACAGCAGGCCGTCCGCGAGCACGGGTTCTTCGACCATGCGCTCGCCCTTTTCTTTCGACTCGGGCAGGTCGAGATACCAGCCACGCCGAATGGACGTCTTCGCATCGAAGACGCCGTACTCGAACGCATCGCCGGTGATCGAGGCCGACGAGGTACCAGCACCCGCGCCGGCACGCCGCGCCTGGAGCTGCGTGCGCGCGCCCTGCTCCGGTATGGGCACGCCGTTGTCGTACACGCTGTAGAACGTCTGCACGCCCCAATTGGCTCGTCCCAGGTCCTCGAGGCCGACGAACTTGCCTGTGCCGAACAGCACGACGGCGCCGCCATTCGGCCCGATGCCGACCTTTGGCGGCGCCGTGATCGGCTGGCGCCGATTGCGTTCGCCCAGGGCGACCACCAGGGGTCGGCCCTTGAACGACAGCGCATTGCCCTCCCGCCAGGGGGCGCTGCCGGTGAAATCGAACCGCCACAGGTTGCCTTGCGTGTCTCCCGCATAGAGCAGACGGGTCGCACCGCTCGCGCCCGCGTAGTCGCCCGGCACACCCAACGCATTGCTCACCGCGGCGTCCGTCGGCACCGGCAACATGATCTTGTGGTAGTTGACATCCCGCCTCCAAGGCTCGGAAGCGGGCTTGTCGAGCGAAAGAAGGAACAGTGCGGCGCGCTTTTGCGGGTTGGCGTTGTTGAAGCCGGAAGGCACCACGGCAAACCATCGGTAACTCGCAGGCTCGGTGCGCGTCGCAACGGCCGTACGGAATTTCAGGACACGCGGTGCCTGTGTCTGGTAACCCATGTCGGCGTCGTCGGCACCGCTGAATTCCCACATCACCTGGCGGGCCGAGAACGCTGCAGGTTCGGTCACATCGAGTGCGAACACACCCGTGGCGCCGCCGCCCAGGCCCGACACCAGCACGCTGCGTTCGCCAACGCCAGCGAGCTGCACATCGGCAACGGTTGCGGAACCGTCGACGAGGCTCCCGTGCGGGTGGTCGGGCGTGGTGTAGGAGCCCAACCTGGGGGCCAGCGAGCGCGGCACATAGGCGAAAAGCTCGTCGCCCTTGTCGGCCGAGAATGCGTGGAGCATGCCGTCGTTGGCACCGACGTACACCGTGGTGCTTCCACTGCGCCGGTCCTTGGCCACCAAGGGCGCCGAATGGACGATGCGCCCCATGACCGAGTCACGCACCCGGAACATGCCGCCTGGCGCCGACTCCTCCTTGCGACGATCGCCTCGAAGGTAGGCCAGCCGTTCGGCCCCCAAAACATCGCGCGTCGCGGGCTGTCGCGGCGAGCCGTCCAGGTAACCCTTGAAGACATCGTCGAGCGCATGCCATTCGAACGGGATGCCTGCACCCGCCGCCGACAACGTGAAGATCCGGCGGCTCGCCGGAGTGCGCTCGCCCAGCAAAGCGCCGGCGCCCCACCGTGGCCGTTCAGCACGGCCGATGGCACCGCTTGCGGTGTCGTAGGTCAGCGGGAACGACAGCAATGAACCCGCACCGCGCTGCCCGATGGACTCGGACACGTAGATGCTGGCGTGTCCGTTCGCGATATCTGCCTCAGAGACCGCGCCATCGGTGAGTTCGCGATCCGCGGTGGCGGAGGCGTCCCGGAATATCCATTGCACTGCGGCCGCCACTGCCCGCGGTTCAGCGACGCGAAAGTAGGTTCGGGGTCGAGGCCGGCCGTCGTCGTTCAGGCCCTCGGCCCATTCGGCGTCCCCGCGAACCGCAGGCAGACCTGCGCCGGCCGATGTCCTGAAAGGGTTGCCGTCGCCGTTGACATCGACAAAGCCGCCGTACTTGGCCGTGAGTTCGCGCCCCGAGCCAGGCGGCCCCATGTCGATCACCAGGGTGCGTGCCCGCATATCCGGGTGGTCGGCGCGGAGCTTCTGCGTGTTGGCGCGGTAAGCCATCCCCGCCATGCCGGTCGCACTTGCAGGCGATGACGAAACGCTCTTCTCGAGATCGTTGACGAGGCGGGCCAAAGCGTCATCGGCTGACCGGTCGCTTTGCACGCCTGCATCGCCGATCGTGACGATCTGGTTCTTCTGGCATGCGGCCACGACCGGGTCCGCAATGCCCCGCCCGGGCGCGATGCCTTGCAGGTAGCGCAACGACTGCGCGTACAGGTCGCCGGCAGCATCCGGTCGGCCGTAGACGCCGCTCCGGCCGAACCGGTGGATCGCATCGATCACGCCATCCGACGCGCCGGTTGCGAGCTCGAAGACGCCTGTGCGCGCATCCCACTCGGACTGCGCGTTGGCCACATTGTCGAAGGCGGCATCGAGCTTCACCGGGCCGACATGCTTCATTGGCGCGAGCAGCGCATCGCCCGCAAGGTTGCCAAAGACCGAGAAGCGCATTCGATCCGAATGCCGCTGGACAGCACCGACCGGCTTGAAGTGACCGCTCGGATACTTGAGGCACAGAGCCCCCCTCACCGCAGCCTCGTCAGGTGTACAGACTGCCACGTGCGCCTGGAATGCGCCATGCACCTGATCGCTTCCCGGCGCGGCGCAGGTGCCGTCGGCAGAGCTGCCGACGAACAGCTTCTCCCCGCAGTTGTTGAAGTGCAGGGAATCGCCGGTCGACAGCGGCGTGAAGCGCTCGACGCGCCCCCTCAGGACCTTGTCGGGAAAGTGGGCGCTGCGATAAAAGTGGGCTGGTACCTCTGCACGCCGCAGCACGGTGCGATCAGGCCTGTCGATGCTGCGGTCTCCGCCCGTCAGCGCCATGCGCACGCCATCGATGGCCGAAGTGGCGGCCCAGTTCAGCAGATTGCCGCTCCATTGCCGGTTGCAGACGATCTCGCCACTTGCATTTTCTTGGGCGGTCGTCTCGCGCTTGAAGTAGCCTTCACCGCCCGAGTAGCTGTAGCAACCCATCGGATCCCAGAGACCCGCATGGCTCACCGTGGCATCGAACTCGCCCCGATAGGCCGCTCCAGCGTGCGACACGTCGAGCGCCAGGTCGAGCACCACGTTGGGGTCGGCGCGCGACGCAAGCGTCGCCAGCGGCTCGTCCGGCAGCATCGTGTCGGGGGGTGCCGCCCCCTGTGCCGAAATGGCCGCGCATGAGGTGCAGATCGTCAAGTACCCGATTCGAAGACAGCGCATCGCTTCGCTTTTCCTTTTCATGAAGGGCAGCCGGGACTGGCCTCTGGTTTGGACAGGACGGTCTGCAGGACCACCTGCGTTTCCTCACGCGTGCCGTAGCCGATGGCTGTCACGCGAAAGAGATATCGGGTGCCGCTGGCACTGGCGTCCTGGAGGTGATCGGCTTTCCAACCACCGTGGCTGCGCACGGCCTCGACGATGTAGCGCGGAGCCCGCACAGGCAGCGCTCCGGCGTAAGCGCCTTTCGCTGCATCGGCGCTGAGATAGGCCTGCCCGGTGAAATCGCCGAAGGCGACCGACCTGCCCGCATCGGCCGAGAAATCTGCGGTCATCCACGCGGGCTCCGTGCCGGGCTCAGCCGGCGCGCACAGGCCCCGGCGGTTGCCAGCGGCGGCGCAACCCGCACCAAAAGCCGAAACATCCTGGCTGCTGAACAGGCACAGCCGCTGCCGGCTGTGAAGGTTCGGTCCGAGCACATCGGTTTCGGCATCGAGCAACGCAGCCTCTGCGGCCTGGAACGCCACCTCGGTGTCGCGGTCGTTGCGCGCGCCACGCTCGCTCACGAGCGAAGTCTGTGCGGCGCCCAGGGCCAGCACCGTGACGACGAGCAGCATCAGCAGCACGACGATCAGCGAGAAGCCGCCGGATGCACGGCGGCAAACGGTGCAACTCATGGCGTGGGCGCTTTCAGCGCGTTGCGCAAGGTGACGGTGAACGTGGCCACGCGCCGCAACCGACCGTCGGCCGGCGGTTTGAAGCTCACGCCAGGAAACGCCGAGCCCAGTGGATGGAGAACGTGGTCCGGTGGCGCAGGCCAGCTGTTGGCGCGCTCGCTGCGCGCCACCATGCCGACGCGCAGGGCCACCACGCTGCGCCATTCCGCCACGATGTCGGCGTCGGAGGTCGCGCGCGCCTCCAGTTGCGCGGCGTCGAGCCAGCGATCGGGAACGCCGTCGCCGTTGCTGTCATGACCGTAGGCAATGTTGAAGACCTCGATGCCGCGCGCGAGCGGCTCGGCCCTGAAGTCGCCGTTTTTCCTGCTGCGGTACTTGCAGTACAGCTCGGGCTCGCCGTCGGCAGCCTTTGCGACGTAGAAGAAGCTCCATGCGCGGTCCGCGGACACATGCTGGCCCGGCATCGGGCCGGCCTGGGGAAATCCCATGCAATCGACCATGGTGCCGTCGGGCTCGGTGACATCGCCGCCCGCACGGCTGCGGCCGAAGAAGCGCACGAGCAGCGAATCGCTGCCGTTCACCCCGCGGCTGTTGTTCAGCCCGAGCCTGTCGTCCGTTGCGATGACGCGCGCGTTGCGCGCGCCGACGATGTGCAGTTCGGCTGTGTCGTCGGACAGCGCGGCCGCCTGGGGCAGGACGACCGTGCCGTCGTCGGCGGCATGGTCCGGCGCATAGTCGGCATAGCCGGCCTGCCGCACGACGCCCTTGACGACGAAGCCCGCGAACCGCAGCGAGTCTTCCACCGTCTGCGCTTGCGCATCGGCCGTGAACAACTGCTTGCTGCCGACGAAAGCGGCTGTCGCGCACAGCACCACGACCAGCCCGAGGGCGAGCGCAACCAGCAACTCGACGAGCGTCATGCCACGCGGGCGCACGCGCGCCGCCCGCTCAGGAACCGTGCTGGCCATCTTGCGGTTGCCCCGGCGCCATCTGCATCACCAGCCGCGGCGAAGCGGGCTTGTCGGCATCGTCCGCGCCGCGCCCCGTCCATCCGAGCTTCACGACCAGGCTTCGGCCCGTCCCGCTGCAGCCCCATGTGTAGGCGCCGGCTGCATCGCTCCAGGGCGACTCGTCGAAGCAGACGCTGGCCCGCGCGTCGGGCAATGCGGCGGCGACACGCAACTGCCACTCGCGCATGTCCCAGGCTGCGAGCTGCGCCGCATCGCAAGCCACGTTCGACGCGATGCACGACAGTCCCATGCTCCCGGGCGCCGCGCCTTCGGTCCATCCTTCGACGAGGTAGCCGTTCGACGCGTCGTCGCGCTGCGCGATGGCGTGATTCATTCGCGCCTTCTCCGACAGGTCGCGAACGAGGTTGACCGCCGCCGTGAAGGTGGCGGCCTCGCTGCTGGTGCGAGCCGACGCCAGCAGCAGGCTCATGGCGCCGAGCAGCCCCACGCCCAGCACCACGACGGAAACGAGTACCTCCACGAGCGAAAAGCCCGTGCTGAAATGCTTCTTCGAAGCCATATGACGATGTCCTCCCTGCGCGTGTGCAACTCGGGTTGCCTCTTGGTCCGCGCCATCGAAAGCCGAGCGTAAGCGGGCATCGGCAACGGCATCCGCACCGTTCGTCCGCGGGCGAATGCCGCTCGTATGATCCAGCCGCACCGCTGCCAACTTCTTCCGAAAAGCCCCATGCCCTCTCCAGAAAAAGACGCCCTGCATATCGCCACCGCGCTGCGGCTGGCTGCGTCGGCGCTGCTGCTCACCGATCCGAATCCGCGCGTGGGTTGCGTGCTGAGCGACTCCGAGGGCCGAGTGCTGGGCCAGGGGCATACGCAGCAGGCCGGCGGCCCGCATGCGGAGGTGATGGCGCTGCGCGATGCGGCAGCACAGGGAAACTCGGTGGAGGGCGCGACGGCCTACGTCACGCTGGAGCCCTGTTCGCATCACGGGCGCACCGGTCCGTGCTGCGACGCGCTGATCGCGGCCGGCATCCGCCGCGTGGTGGCTTCGCTGGCCGACCCGAACCCGCTTGTCGCCGGCCAGGGCTTCGAACGCCTGCGTGCTGCGGGTGTGGAGGTCGAGGTCGGCCCGGGTGCCGCCGAATCGCGCGAGCTCAACATCGGCTTCTTCAGCCGCATGGTCCGCAAGAAGCCCTGGGTGCGCCTGAAGGTCGCCGCTTCGCTTGACGGCAAGACGGGCCTGAGCAACGGCGTGAGCCAATGGATCACTGCCGAGGCGGCCCGCGCCGACGGCCATGCCTGGCGCGCGCGGGCAAGCGCGGTGCTCACGGGCGTCGGCACGGTGATCGAAGACAACCCGCGCCTGGACGTGCGCCTGGTCGAGACGCCCCGGCAACCCCATCTGGTCGTGGTCGACAGCCGAATGCAGACTCCGCCCGACGCTCACTTATTCATAGCAGGGCGGCCGGTCTGGATCTACGCCGCCAGCCGGGACGAGGCCAAGGCCGCGGCGCTCGAAGCGCGCGGCGCGAGCGTCGCCTGCCTCGCCAACGCGCACGGCAAGGTCGACCTGCCTGCGCTGATGCAGGACCTGGCGGCAAGGGGCGTCAATGAGTTGCACGTCGAATCGGGCCACAAGCTCAACGGCTCGCTGCTGCGGGAAGGTTGCGTCGACGAATTGCTGGTCTACCTGGCGCCGAAGCTGATCGGCGACGGGCTCGACATCGCCAGCCACCTCCACCCGGACGGCGCGCTGACCTCGCTGGCCGGTGCGCTGCCGCTGGAATTCAAGTCTGCGGACATGCTGGGCCCGGACCTGCGGGTGCTGGCGCGCGTTGCCGGAAGGGATGTGTTCTAGCGCTCGGCCCGAAGCACTCCCGTTCTCTGCGAAAATGCGCGGATGTTCACCGGAATCATCACCGGCGTGGGGCGCATCGCCGCCATCCACGACCTCGGCACCTCCTCCTCCTACGGCAAAAGACTCAGCATCGAGGCGCCTTCGGGTTACCTCGACGACGTCGGGCTCGGCGACAGCATCGCGCTCAACGGCGCCTGCATGACCGTCACCACCCTCGCTCCCGAGCGACAGCAGTTCACCATCGATATTTCCGCCGAGTCCCTCGACAAGACCGCCGGCCTGACCTCAGAAGGCAGCCGCATCAACCTCGAGAAGGCGCTGCGTGCCAGCGACCGCCTCGGCGGCCACATCGTGTCGGGCCACGTGGACGGCATCGGCACGGTGAGCTTCTTCGAGCCGGTCGGCGAAAGCTGGGAACTGCGCGTGGTCGCGCCCCAGGCGCTGGCCCGCTTCCTGGCCTACAAGGGCTCGATCACCATCAACGGCGTGAGCCTCACCGTCAACACGGTGAAGGACATCGCCGAAGGCGCCGAGATCAGCATCAACCTGATCCCGCACACCGTCGAAAACACCTCGCTCGGCACGCTGAAGGCCGACGCGAAGGTCAACCTCGAGATCGATACCGTGGCGCGCTACGTGGAGCGCATGCTTCAGGCCGGCGTGCTGGTGCCGCCCTCCTCCACGCATTCCACGCATTCCAAGGACACCGCCGAATGAACGCCTCCGTCACGCCGATCGGCGCCCCCCGCACCGCGCGTGCGCCCGCCCCGATCTCCCCGGTCGAGGAGATCGTGGCCGAACTCGCCGCGGGCCGCATGGTGATCCTCGTGGACGAGGAAGACCGCGAGAACGAAGGCGACATCGTCATTGCCGCCGACCACATCACGGCCGAGTCCATCAACTTCATGGCGCGTCATGCGCGCGGCCTGATCTGCCTGACGCTGTCGCGCGAGATGTGCGAGCGGCTGCAGCTGCCGCCGATGGTCCAGCGCAACGGCGCCAAGCATTCGACCGCCTTCACGGTGTCGATCGAAGCCGCCGAAGGCGTGACCACCGGCATCTCGGCAGCCGACCGCGCGCGCACCGTGCAGGCCGCCGTGGCGCCCGACGCCGTGGCCGCCGACCTGGTGCAGCCCGGCCACATCTTCCCGCTGCAGGCTGTGGACGGCGGTGTGCTCATGCGCGCAGGCCACACCGAAGCCGGCTGCGACCTCGCCGCCATGGCGGGCTGCTCGCCCGCCTCGGTGATCTGCGAGGTGATGAACGAGGACGGCACCATGGCCCGCCTGCCCGACCTGCAGATCTTCGCGGCCGAGCACGACATCAAGATCGGCACCATCGCCGCGCTCATCGAGCACCGCAGCCGCGTCGAATCGCTGGTCGAAAAGGTCGGCTGCCGCGAGATCCAGACCAACTGGGGTGCGTTCACCGCCCACGCCTTCCTCGACAAGCCCAGCCGCGGCGTACACCTCGCGCTGGTGCGCGGCACGTGGTCGCCCGAAGACACGGTGTCCGTTCGCGTACACGAACCGCTGTCGGTGCTCGACGCGCTGGAAATCAACCGCTCGCTGCACTCGTGGAGCCTGGATGCCAGCCTCTCGCACATCGCTGACGAAGGCAAGGGCGTGGCCGTGCTGCTGAACTGCGGCGAAACCGCCGGCGAGCTGCTCGCGCAGTTCGACGGCACCGCGCGTCCCGCGCAAGCCCCCGAGCGCGGCCGGATGGACCTGCGCAGCTACGGCATCGGCGCGCAGATCCTGCGCGAATGCGGCGTTCACAAGATGAACCTGCTGGGCACGCCGCGCCGCATGCCGAGCATGGCGGCGGGCTACGGCCTCGAGATCTCCGGCTACCTCACGAAAGACTGAACGACCATGCAAGGTTCCAACAAAGGCGAAACGACGCTCGACGGCAAGGGCCTGCGCATCGGCATCGTGCAGGCGCGGTTCAATGCCGACATCACCGACGCACTGGCACGCGCCTGCCTCTCGGAGCTCGAGGCGCTCGGCGTGGCTGCGTCGGACATCCATCACCTCCAGGTGCCCGGCGCACTCGAGGTACCGGTGGCGCTGCAGGCGCTCGCCGAACGCGGCGGCTACCACGCGCTGGTGGCGCTGGGCTGCATCATCCGCGGCGAGACCTACCACTTCGAGCTGGTGGCCAACGAATCGGGCGCCAGCGTGAGCCGCATCGCGCTCGACTACCGACTGCCCATCGCCAACGCGATCCTCACCACCGAAAACCTCGAGCAAGCCGTTGCCCGCCAGACCGACAAGGGCCGTGACGCGGCCCGCGTGGCTGTCGAAATGGCTCGACTGCTGACCACCCTTTCATGACCGAAGACACCTCCAAGCCATCCAAGTCCGCGGGCGCCAAGCCCCGGCAGTCGCGCGTCGGCCTCACCAGCACGGGCGCACGCAAGGCTTCGGCCAAGTCCAACCGCAGCCGCGCGCGAGAGTTCGCGCTGCAGGCGCTCTACCAGCACCTGGTCGGACGCAACGACCCGACCGACATCGACCACTTCACGCGCGACCTCGCCGGCTTCCACAAGGCCGACGCGCTGCACTACGACGCGCTGCTGCACGGCGCGATCGAAGGCGCGGAGCAGCTCGACGCGCTCATCCGCCCGCTGCTCGACCGCAAGTTCGAGGAGATCTCGCCCATCGAGCACGCGGTGATGTGGATCGGCGTGTACGAGTTCCAGAATTGCCTCGACGTGCCGTGGCGCGTGGTGCTCAACGAGTGCATCGAGCTGGCCAAGGAATTCGGCGGCACCGACGGCCACAAATACGTGAATGCCGTGCTCAACGGCCTGGCACCGCAGCTGCGGCCGCTCGAAGTGGAAGCCGACCGGGCTTCCGGCAAGGCCAAATAGTGCTCGCACCCAGTCTGCAGCGCACCTCGTGCCGCCTTCGCCGACCCCTTGCCGGGGGCAACACCAGCGTCCGGGCCAAGCCCGTTCCGCCGCGTTCCTGATATGAAGATTTCATCTCGCGCCGAGCGCATCGAGCCCTTCTATGTGATGGAAGTGGCAAAGGCCGCGGGCGCACTGGCCCGCGAGGTCGCCCACACCGACCGGCCGATGATCTTCCTGAACATCGGCGAGCCCGACTTCACCGCCCCGCCCCTGGTGCAGGAAGCGGCCGCACGCGCCGTGCGTGCCGGCGCCACGCAGTACACACAGGCCACCGGCCTCGACCACCTGCGCGAACGCATCAGCGCGTGGTACAGCCAGCGATTCGGTGTCGACGTGCCGGCCCGGCGCATCGTCGTCACCGCCGGCGCTTCGGCTGCGCTGCAGCTGGCCTGCCTCGCGCTCATCGAGTCGGGCGACGAGATCCTCATGCCCGACCCGAGCTATCCGTGCAACCGCCACTTCGTGAGCGCGGCGGACGGCAAGGCCGTGCTGGTGCCGACCACGGCCGATGAGCGCTTCCAGCTCACCGCCGAGAAGGTCGAGGCCGCCTGGACCGACAGGACGCGCGGCGTGCTGCTGGCCTCGCCCTCGAACCCGACCGGCACGTCGATCGCGCCCGACGAACTGCGCCGCATCCACGAGGTGGTGTCGCAGCGCGGCGGCATCACGCTGATCGACGAGATCTACCTGGGCCTGTCGTACGACGATGCCTTCGGGCAGACCGCGCTGGCCATCGACGACAACGTCATCAGCATCAACAGCTTCAGCAAGTACTTCAACATGACCGGCTGGCGCCTCGGCTGGCTGGTGGTGCCCGAAACGCTGGTGCCGGTGGTCGAGCGGCTGGCCCAGAACCTGTTCATCTGCGCGAGCACCGTGTCGCAGTACGCGGCACTGGCCTGCTTCGAGGATGCGAGCATTGCAGAGTACGAGCGCCGCCGCGCCGAGTTCAAGGCGCGCCGCGACTGGTTCATTCCGCAGCTCGACGCGCTCGGACTGAGCGTGCCGGTGATGCCCGACGGCGCCTTCTATGCCTGGGCCGACTGCACCTCGTTCGCCGAAAAGCTCGGCATCTCGGGCAGCTGGGACTTCGCTTTCGAGACCATGAAGCGCGCGCACGTGGCGGTCACGCCGGGCCGCGACTTCGGCACCGCCGAGACCGCCAAGTTTGTGCGCTTCTCCACCGCCAGCTCGATGGCGCACCTGCAGGAAGCCATCGAACGGCTGCGCGCGATGGCCGCGATGGCGGGCACCGGGGCGCAATGAGCTACGCGTTCCCGATCCGCGTCTACTGGGAAGACACCGATGCCGGCGGCATCGTGTTCTACGCCAACTACCTGAAGTTCATGGAGCGCGGGCGCACCGAGTGGCTGCGCTCCCTGGGCGTCGAGCAACGCAAGCTGCGCGAGGAAACGGGCGGCCAGTTCGTGGTGAGCGAAACGCAGCTCAAATATCATCGGCCCTCGCGGCTCGACGACGAACTGCTCGTTACCGCCGAACTTCGACAACTGGGTACTGCCTCGTTGATAATCGGTCAGCGAGTGCTATCAAAAACAGAGCAAGAACGAACGGGCGCCTCGGCACCCGTCCTGCTGTGCGAAGGCACCATCCGCATCGGCTGGGTGGACGCGGCTACGCTGCGTCCCGCGCGCATACCGAAACAAGTCACGGGAACCCTCGAGCGCTACAGCGGCTCCATGACTCAACCTATCACGCCATGAACCAAGACCTTTCCATCATCAATCTCCTGCTCCACGCGAGCTTCGTGGTGCAACTGGTCGTGCTGCTGCTGGTGATCGTCTCGATCGCCAGCTGGGCCGCGATCATCCGCAAGTACTTCGCGCTGCGGCGCATGCGCGCACTGAACGACGACTTCGAACGCGAGTTCTGGTCGGGCACCAGCCTCAACGAACTGTTCGCCTCGGCCGCGCAGAATGCCAAGTTCGCCGGCCCCATGGAGCGCATCTTCGCCTCCGGCATGCGCGAGTACCAGAAGCTGCGCGAGCGCCACGTGAGCGACGCCGGCACGCTGCTCGACGGCGCCCGCCGCGCCATGCGCGCGAGCTTCCAGCGCGAGCTGGATGCAGCCGAGCAGAACCTTTCTTTCCTGGCCACCGTGGGCTCTGTCTCCCCGTACGTCGGCCTGTTCGGTACGGTCTGGGGGATCATGCATGCGTTCACCGGCCTGGCAGCGCTGGCACAGGTCACGCTGGCCACCGTCGCTCCCGGCATCGCCGAGGCGCTGGTGGCTACCGCCATCGGCCTGTTCGCCGCGATTCCGGCGGTGGTGGGCTACAACCGCTTCGCCCGCGAGATCGACAAGATCGCCATTGCCCTCGAGACCTACATCGAGGAGTTCTCCAACATCCTGCAGCGCAACCTCTCGGCCAACCCGAACGCGAGCGTTGCATCGTCGGTGGCTCCGGCCAACCGCTGAGCGGAGGCTTCACAGATGCCCGCCGTTTCATCCCGTGGCCGTGGCCGCCGGACGATCAACGAGATCAACATGGTCCCGTTCATCGACGTGATGCTGGTGCTGCTGATCATCTTCATGGTCACGGCTCCGCTCATCACGCCGAGCGTGATCAACCTGCCCTCGGTCGACCGCGCCAACAAGCAGCCGGACAAGCCGATCGAGATCGTCATCAAGAGCGAAGACGAAGTACAGATCAAGAAGGACCCGTCCAGCGGTTCGGGCGGCACCTCGATCCCCATGACGCAGATCGGCTCCGCCGCCAAGACCGCCCAGGGCGGCGACGACCAGCGCCCGGTGGTCATCAGCGCCGACAAGTCGGTGAAGTACGAGACCGTCGTGAAGGCCATGAACCAGCTCAAGCGCAGCGGCATCGAGCGCGTGGGCCTGTCGGTCACGACCACGGGCGGCAAATAAGGCATGTCGCTCGCACTGGATCGCCCCGAGTTCGCACCGCCGCCGCAACGCGGCACGCCGCGTGCCGTCGTGCTGGCCCTCATTGCACACGGCCTGCTGATCGCCGCGCTCACCTGGGGTGTGCGCTGGCGCAGCGAGGCCGACGAAGGCGCCGTCGACGCGGAACTGTGGTCGGCCACGGTGCAGCAGGCGGCGCCCCGCCTGCAGGCCCCGCAGGCGCCCGCGCCGGTTCCCACGCCACCGCCGCCTCCGCCTCCCCGCCGGCTCCCGCTCCCACGCCTGTTCCGCCCGCGCCCCTCCGCCGCCCGTTGCCAAGGCGCCCGAGCCCGCGCCTGCGCCGAAGGCACCCGACATTGCCCTGGAGCGCGAGAAGAAGCTCAAGGAGCAGAAGGAACAGAAGGAACGCGAGCTCGAGAAGCAGCAACAGCAGAAGAAGAAGGAACTCGAGGCCAGGCAGCGCGCCGAGGAAGAGGCCGAGAAGAAGCAGGAACAGCAGAAGAAGCTGGCCGAGCAGAAGAAGCAGCAGCAGGAAGCCGAAGCCAAGAAAGCGGAAGCCGCCAAGCAGGCCGAGGCCAAGAAGGCAGAGGCCGCTGCAAAGCAGGCTGCGGCCGACCGTGCCGCCACGCTCAAACGCATGCAGGGCCTGGCCGGCGCTAGCGGCAGCGACGACTCGAAGGGCACGGCCCTGCGCACCTCCGGTCCGTCGAGCGGTTATGCCGGACGCATCGCGGCCGCCGTGCGCCCGAACATCACCTTCCCCGATGCCGACACCGTGAACGGCAACCCGGCGGCGGAGTTCGAGGTGAGCCTGGCGCCCGACGGCACCATCGTCAACGTCAAGCTCAGCAAGTCGAGCGGCCTGCCGGGCTGGGACGAAGCGGCAGAGCGAGGCCTGCGCAAGACCGACAGGCTGCCGCGCGACACCGACGGGCGCATCTTCCCGTCGCTGATCGTCTCGCTGCGGCCCAAGCGCTGACCCTGCGCTCCATGCGCGTTTGCTCGGCCCGCTGCTAACGCGCAGCTAAGAAAACGGGCCCCTTCCGGGTGACGGCCACGTCACCCGGAACTCGATAATTGCGGCTCATGAATCCCAATGGCCGCATCCGCTACGGCAGCAGTCCGCTGCTCGCCAGCCCCACCCCCGTGTGGCGCAGCAAGTTCATCGTGGCCAGCATCGCTTTCAGCTTCGTGCTGCTGGCGGGCCGCGCCGCGTATGTGCAGATCTTCGACAACGACTTCTTCCAGCACCAGGGCGAGGTGCGCTACCAGCGCACGCTCGAGCTGCCGGCCAACCGGGGCCGCATCCTCGACCGCAACGGACTGATCCTGGCGTCCGACATGCCCGCGCCCAGCATCTGGGCGATTCCCGAGGACATCGAGCGCAGTGACCCGGACACGCAATCGAAGCTCAGGCAGGCCGCCAAGCTGCTCGGCATGGCGCAGAAGGACTTCGACAAGAAGCTCGAGGACGAGGACAAGAGCTTCGTGTGGCTCAAGCGCCAGGTCGACGAACCCATCGCCAGGCAGGTGGCAGCGCTCAACATCAAGGGCATCTACCTGCGGCGCGACTACCGCCGCCAGTACCCCGAGGGCGAGGCCGCGGCCCACCTGGCAGGCTTCACCAACGTGGAAGATGTCGGGCAGGAAGGCGTGGAGCTGGCGTTCAACCAGGAGCTGGCCGGCAAGTCGGGCTCGCGCCACGTCATCAAGGACCGGCTGGGCCACATCGTCGAGGACACCGAGGACCAGGTGCCCCCGACCGAGGGCCACGACGTGCAGCTGAGCATCGACGACCGCGTGCAGTTCGTGGCCTACGAGAAGATCCGCGATGCCGTCATCGCCAACAAGGCGCGCGCGGGCAGCGTGGTGGTGGTCGACGCCCGCACCGGCGAACTGCTGGCCATGGCCAACTACCCGAGCTACGACCCGAACGACCGACACAACCTCACCGGCGAGCAGTTGCGCAACCGCGCCATGACCGACGTGTTCGAGCCAGGCTCGACCATGAAGCCGATCACGGTCGCCACGGCGCTGCAGCTGGGCCGCGTCACACCCAACACCATCATCGACACCAACCCGGGCCGCATCACCGTGGCCGGCGCGACCATCCACGACGACGAGAACTTCGGCGTGCTGACGGTGCAGGGCGTGATCCAGAAGTCGAGCAACGTGGGCGCCACCAGGATCTCGCAGCGCATGTCGGCGCAGGAAATGTGGGACTCGTTCACCGCCGTGGGCCTGGGCCAGAAACCGCAGACGCCTTTTCCCGGCGCGGTGACCGGGCGGCTGCGGCCGTGGAAGTCGTGGCGGCCGATCGAGCAGGCCACCATGTCGTATGGCTACGGCCTGTCGGCCTCGCTGTTCCAGATCGCGCATGCCTACACCGCCTTCGCGCACGACGGCGAGGTGATTCCGGTGAGCCTGCTGAAGAACACCGGCGAAGCCCCGGCCGGCGTGCACGTGTTCTCGCCGCTCGTGGCCAGCGAAGTGCGTCAGATGATGCACCTGGCCGCCGCGCCCGGCGGCACCGCGCCGCTCGCGCAGACTGTGGGCTACTCGGTCGGCGGCAAGACCGGCACCGCCCACAAGCAGGTCGGCAAGGGCTACGCCAGCAACAAGTACCGCGCCTGGTACACCGGCATGTCGCCCATCGACAAGCCGCGGGTCATCGTCGCGGTGATGGTGGACGAGCCCAGTGCAGGCAAGTATTTCGGCGGGCTGGTGGCCGCGCCGGTGTTCAGCCAGGTGGTGCAGCAGACACTGCGCATCCTGAACGTGGTGCCCGACCTGGCTGTTGCGCCGATGGCTCACTGAGCAACGCCGGCACGGCGCCGGAAGCGGGCCGAACGCATGTGTGGAGTTAAAATGCGAACTATTCTCATCTTCACGCGTTCCGCCGCCGCCCCGTGTCCGCCCTCCCGCTGCCGTCAGAACCGGCATCCATCGATGCGATCTACCGCGAACACCACGGCTGGCTGCTAGGCTGGTTCCGCCGGCGGCTGGGCGGCGCGTCGTGCGCCGCCGACCTGGCCCACGACACCTTCGTGCGCCTGATGACGTCGCGCGACGCGCAGCAGCTCAACGAGCCCCGCGCCTTCCTGCGCACGCTGGCGCATGGCGTGGTCGTGAACCACTGGCGCCGCCAGGACATCGAACGCGCCTGGCTTGACGCACTGGCGGTGCTGCCCGAGCCGCTCGCACCTTCTCCCGAAGAGCGCTTCCTGGCGTTCGAGACACTGTGCCGCATCGACGCCATGCTCGACCGGCTCAATCCCAAGGCACGCACGGCGTTCCTGCTGTCGCAGCTCGACGGCCTCGCCTATGCCGAGATCGCGGTGCAGCTGAAGGTGTCCGAGCGCATGGTCAAGAAATACATGGCGCAGGCCATGCTGCAATGCCTGCTGCTGACGAGTTCCTGAGAAGCGTGCGCCCGATGCAGTCCGACACCGCCGCGGTGCCCGCCTTCGAGGACCTGCAGCAGGCCGCCGAATGGTTCGCCGTGCTGCAGGCCGGCGCCGTGAGCGACGCCGACCGTTCGCGCTGGCAGTCATGGCTGGCCACGGGCCCGCGGCAACGCGCCGCCTGGCAGCGCGTGGAGACCATCTCGGGCGAGTTCACGGGCCTGGCCAACCTGCCCGCGCGACGTGTGCTCGAGCAGCGCGGCGCCGCGTCGGCCAACCGCCGGCGCTCGGTGCTGCGCGCGCTGGCGCTGGTGCCGGTGGCCGGCCTTGCCGGCTGGACGGTCTCGCGGCAGGTAGCGTGGCGCGGCTGGGTCGCGGCACACCGCACCGGCACCGGCGAGCGGCGCGAGATCGTTCTGGCCGACGGCAGCCGCCTGTGGCTCAACACCGCCACGGCGCTCGACGTCGAGTTCTCCGCCACGCTGCGCCGCATCGTGCTCCACAGGGGCGAGGTGCTGGTCACCAGCGGCCACGACGAAGCCTCCCCCGCGCGCCCGCTCGTGGTCGACGTGCCGCAGGGCCGGCTGACCGCGCTGGGCACCCGCTTCGCCGTGCGCCACGAGGACGACGGCGCCGTGCGGCTCGCGGTGTTCGAAGGCGCAGTGGCATCGCAGCCCAGCGGCGGCGGCGATTCGCTCACCCTGGTGGCCGGGCAACAGGCCCGCCTGTTCGCCGACCATGTCGAGGAGCCCGAACCCCTTGCCGGCTACGGCGACGACTGGACGCGCGGCGTGCTCGTGGCCGACGGCATGCGCCTGGGCGACTTCATCGCCGAACTGGCCCGCTACCGCCCCGGCTACCTTGGCTGCGCTCCAGAGGTGGCGGACATGCGCATCGTGGGTGCCTATCCGTTGGCGGACACCGAGCGCATCCTGTCGGCGCTGCAGTCCACGCTGCCGGTGCGGGTGCGGCGGCCGATGCCGTGGTGGACGGTGGTCGAAGCCGCGCACGGCGCGGCGAAACGCTGAATCGAAAAAATTTCCGGTGTGCAGGTTCCCTTTTGGCGGAGCCGGTTGGCATGACCAGTACCAACCTCCTTCTTTGCTCGAAAGCCGCCATGCCTGTGCTCCTGTCGAACCGCTCCGACCGCCGTTCCGTCCGCTCCCCCCATTCGCGCCCGTCGCGGCAGTTCGCACGCGCCCTGCGCGGCGCACTGGCCGTGCTTCCCGTGGTGGCGGCCGTGCAGGCGCTGCCCGCCTTGGCCCAGGCACAACCCGCCGCCGCGCGCGACTACGCCATTGCCGCCGGCCCGCTGGGCACCGTGCTGAGCCAGTTCGCGAGCCAGGCCGGCATCCTGCTGTCGAGCGACGCCGCGCTCACCGCCGGCCTCAACGGCTCGGCCGTGCGCGGCCGGTTCACGGTCGATGAAGGCTTTGCCGTCGCGCTCGCCGGTACCGGGCTGCAGGCCGTGCGCGGCGCCGGCAACGTGTACGCCCTGCAGCGCAACCAGTCCTCCGACACCTTGTCCGAAGTCCGTGTCACGGGCCAGCGCACCGCTTCGCTCGCGCCGGTCACCGTCACCGCCAGCGCCGAGGAAGAAAGCGGCAAGGGCCCGGGCAAGGGCTTCGTCGCGCAGCGCAGCACCGGCGGCACCAAGACCGATACGCCACTGCTCGAAACGCCACAGTCCGTCTCGGTGGTCACGCGCGACCAGATGGATTCGCAGGGCGCCACCACGCTGGTGGAAAGCCTGCGCTACACGCCCGGCATCGTCGCGCAGTACGGCAACACCGACCTGCGGCTGGACTGGCTGACGCTGCGCGGGTTCACGCCGCCCGCGCGCTACCTCGACAACCTGCGCCTGCCCTTCGGGGCGCGTGGCTACTCGCAACCGCGCATCGAGCCCTGGGGCCTGGAGCGCGTCGAAGTGGTGAAGGGGCCGTCGTCGGTGCTGTACGGCCAGTCGACGCCCGGCGGCCTGGTGAACATGGTGAGCAAGCGCCCGACGCTGGAGACCGTGCGCCAGGTCGAGGTCCAGCTCGGCAGCCACAACCGCCGCCAGACGGCCTTCGATTTCGGCGGTGCGATCGACGACGACGGCGTCCTGAGCTACCGCCTGGTCGGCCTGCACCGCGAGGCCGACACCTCGTACGACTACGTGTCCGAGAAGAAGAGCTACTTCGCACCGTCGCTCACCATCCGCCCATCGGACGCCACCCGCATCACCCTGATGGCGCACTGGCAGACGCTCGACTCGCCCGGTGGCGGCGGCGCGCCCGCGCTGCCGTCCGCCGGCACGCTGGACACCAGCCGGTATGCCGCGCTCCCCACGCGCGCCTTTGTCGGCGAACCCGGCTACGACCGCTTCAACAACCGCCAGCACTTCGTCGGCTACGAGGCCGAGCACAAGCTGAACGACACCTTCACGCTGCGCCAGAACCTGCGCTACGGCAAGGTCGATGCGTACACGCAGCGCGTGCAGGCCTTCTGCCTGACGGCCTGCAACCCGTCGTCGCTGCTGCGCTATGCATGGGCCTTCCCCGAAACGGCCAAGCTGCTGACCGTCGACACCCAGGTGCAGGCCGACTTCCACACCGGCCCGGTGCGCCACACGGCACTGGCGGGCATCGACTACTCCGACGAGAAGTCGTCGTTCGACGAGACCAACCTGCGCATCATCACGACGCCGTTCAACGCCTACCTGCCGGTATACGGCCGCGACAGCGGCCAGGTGCCATCGGTCGCCACGCACATCGACCAGCAGCGCCGCCAGACCGGCTTCTACCTGCAGGACCAGATGCACTGGAACCGCTGGAGCCTGGTGCTCGCCGGGCGCCAGGATCGCGCGATCACCGACACCCGCACGCTCACCATGGCGCCGCTGCGCCTGGCCAACGCCGACCAGCGCGACGGCAAGTTCACCGGCCGCGCGGCGCTGATGTACAGCTTCGACAACGGCGTGGTGCCCTACCTGAGCTACTCGACCTCGTTCCAGCCCGCGGCCGGCACCGACCGCCAGGGCAACGTCTTCCAGCCGACCACCGGCAAGCAGACCGAAGTGGGCGTGAAGTACCAGCCCGCGGGCACCAAGGCGCTGATCACCGCGGCCGCCTACGAGCTGACGCAGCAGAACGTGCTCACGCCCGACCCGCTCAGCCGCGCGTTCAGCGAGCAGACCGGCGAAGTGCGCGTGCGCGGCCTCGAGCTCGAGGCGCGCGGCGAGGTGCTCAAGGGCCTGGATGCCATCGCCTCCTACGCCTACACGGACAGCCGCGTGACGCGAGCCAATCCGAACGCCTCGGGCGTGAGCATCCAGGGCAACCGATTCGCCTACGTTCCGCAGCGCCAGGCCGCCTTCTGGCTCGAGTACGCATTCCAGAACGAGGCACTGGCCGGCCTCAGCGTGGGCGGCGGCGTGCGGCACACCAGCGCCACCTACGGCGACAACGCGAACCTGTTCCGCATTCCGGGCGTGACGCTGTTCGACGCCGCGGTGCGCTGGGACCTGGGACGGCAGTCTCCTGCCCTGAAGGGCGTGCGCCTGGCGCTCAACGTGGCCAACGTGTCCGACAAGACCTATGTGGCAACCTGCCTGTCATCCACGGGCTGCTACTACGGAGAACGCCGCAGCGTGTACTTCACCGCCGGCTACAGCTGGTAGGCAGGAGGAACCCTTCGCGCTTTCGCTGCGAGCCGCCGGTGCGAATGACCGGCGGCACCAGCGACGCGATGGGCATCCAGGTCGAAGCGCTCAGCGGCAATGGCACGTGCCCGAGTTACGTGCTTCGGCGCCTTGTTCCTAGGGGTGCAAAAGGTGTCGGCGCACCCCGACCGAGCGCCAGCCGCATGCCACCGACGACGCGCTCGCGCAGCACGAGCAGGCCGCCGCCAGGGCGCGCAAGGTCAGCGCAACACGCTGAGCCGCTTCACGTCGAGTTCGGTCTTGCCGGTGAGGCGGTCCTTGTCGAACTCGCCGGTGAGCTCGACGCGCACCTTGTCGTCGATCTTCACGCCGGGCGGGAAGTGCTTGGCGTCGATCTCGACCCTCATGCGGCCGGTGTCGTCGGCAAAGGTGTAGTGCTCGCCGCCATCGTGCGACACGATGAAGCCACGCACCGTGGCATGCTGGTCGTCCTGGCCGGTCTCCAGCAGCTGCTTCACGCTCAGCGCCGGCACGGTGCTCGGGCCTGAGTACTGGGCGGATGCAGCGAAAGGCAGCGCCAGCGCGAGAGCCAGCGTGCATGCAACGGTCGATTTCTTCATGGCGATTTCCTCCTTGAATTGCAGGATTGCAAAGCGGGGAGGATCGTAGCGAGCCCTCGAATGGGCCCACATCGCCGAAGCACTTGATCGATCGATCAGTCGTAGACGATCAGTGCCTTGCCCGCTTCCGCCTGCGCGGTCCAGCTGGCGAGCGCGGCATCGGTCGGAAAGAACTTCGCGCGTTCGCCCAGTTGCAGCTCGACCTGCGCGCCAGCACGCGCCATCGACAGGCGCACCGGCAGGCCCTGGATCAGGTCGCCCACCTCGGTCTGCTCGGTGCGCGGCGGAAAGTCCTTCAGCAGGCGCGCGATGTCGGGCGCCTTGCCGTTCACCGCGACGCGCAGGAACTTGCCGAAGCGGCAGCGCGCCGAGGCCAGGTCCCACACCTGCTGCACCTGGAAGCGCGCCTCGAAGCCGCCGCGCGCCGGTTGCAGCCGGCCGCTGACGATGACGAGTTCGTCGTCCTTCAGCGTGTTGCGGTTGGCGTTGATCAGCGCCTCGTCGGCCGTGGCGTCGATGGCTTCCGACTTGTCGTCGAGCTTGAAGATCGCGAGCCGGCCGCGCTGGCCGTTGATCACGCGGAAGTCGCTCACGATGCCGGCGATCACCTGCTGGTCGCGGCTGTCGAGCAGGTCGCCGATCTCGCGCTTGCAGAAGCGGCGCACCTCGTGCGAGACCTCGTCGAATAGGTGGCCCGACAGGTAGAAGCCGATGGCCGTCTTTTCGAGCGTCAGACGCTCCTTCACGCCCCAGGGCGTGGCGTCGACCAGGTCGGGCTCGGCGGTGGCGGAGCCGTGCTCGCAGTCGCCGAAGATGTCGGCCTGCGATGCGTTGGCCGCGGTGGCGTTCGCGAACTCGAAGGCGCGATCGACCGACGCGAGCAGCGACGCGCGGTTCTGCTGGATCGTGTCGAACGCGCCTGCCTTGATGAGCGCCTCGACCGTGCGCTTGTTGATGCGCTGGCGATCGATGCGCACGCAGAAGTCGAACAGGCTCTTGAACGTCCCGCCCTCCTCGCGCGCGCGGACCACGGCCTCGACCGCGAGCTGGCCAGTGCCCTTGACGGCCCCAAGGCCATAGCGGATCACCTTGTTGGTGACCGGCTCGAAGCGGTAGTTGCCGCGGTTCACGTCCGGCGGCTCGAAGGTGATGCCGAAGTTCTTCTGGGCATCCTCGAACAGCAGCTTGAGCTTGTCCGTGTCGTCCATTTCCACGGTCATGTTGGCGCAGAAGAACTCGGCCGTGTAGTGGACCTTGAGCCAGCCCGTGTGGTACGCCAGCAGCGAGTAGGCGGCGGCGTGCGACTTGTTGAAGCCGTAGCCCGCGAACTTCTCCATCAGGTCGAAGATTTCGTCGGCCTTGTCCTGCGCGATGCCATGCGTGGCCAGCGCGCCCGCGCGGAATTTCTCGCGGTGCTCGGCCATCTCCTCGAGCTTCTTCTTGCCCATGGCGCGGCGCAGCAGGTCGGCGCCGCCGAGCGAATAGCCGCCCAGGATCTGCGCGGTCTGCATCACCTGCTCCTGGTAGACCATGATCCCGTAGGTCTCGGAGAGCATCTCGGCCACGGCCGGGTGCGGGTACTCGACGTCCTCGCGGCCGTGCTTGCGTGCCACGAAGCTCGGAATCAGGTCCATTGGACCCGGCCGGTACAGCGCGTTCAGCGCGATCAGGTCTTCGAGGCGCGTGGGGCGCGCGTCCTTCAGCATGCCCTGCATCCCGCGCGATTCGAACTGGAACACGGCCTCGGTCTTGCCGTCGGAGAACAGCCGGTAGGTGGCGCCGTCGTTCAGCGGGATGTTCTCGAACGCGAAGTTCTCCTGGCCCTTGTGGCGCTTCATGATGAACTCGCGCGCGATCTCCAGGATCGTGAGCGTGGCCAGCCCCAGAAAGTCGAACTTCACGAGACCGATGGCCTCCACGTCGTCCTTGTCGTACTGGCTCACCGCCGACTCGCTGCCCGGCTGCTGGTAGAGCGGGCAGAAGTCGGTGAGCTTGCCCGGCGCGATGAGCACGCCGCCGGCGTGCATGCCGATGTTGCGGGTCATGCCTTCGAGCTTCTGCGCGAGCTCGACCAGCATCTTCACTTCTTCTTCCTTCTCGATGCGTTCCGCGAGCTGCGGCTCCATCTCGATGGCGTAGTTGTTCTTGTCGCCTTCGATCTTCTTCTCGGGCGGGTACTGCAGCGTGACCGACATGCCGGGCTTGTTCGGTATCAGCTTGCTGATGCCGTCGCAGAACATGTAGCTCATGTCGAGCACGCGGCCCACGTCGCGGATGGCCGCGCGCGCGGCCATGGTGCCGAAGGTGGCGATCTGGCTGACGGCGTTGCGGCCGTACTTGTCCTTCACGTAGTCGATCACGCGATCGCGGTTGCCCTGGCAGAAGTCGATGTCGAAGTCGGGCATCGAGACGCGCTCGGGGTTCAGGAAGCGTTCGAACAGCAGCTTGTATTCGAGCGGATCGAGGTCGGTGATCTTCAGCGCATAGGCCACCAGCGAGCCGGCGCCCGAGCCCCGGCCCGGGCCCACCGGGCAGCCGTTTTCCTTCGCCCACTTGATGAAGTCACCCACGATCAGGAAGTAGCCGGGGAATCCCATGTTCAGGATCGTGTTGATCTCGAACTCGAGGCGCTCCACATACCGCGGCCGCTCGGCATCACGCTTGGCTGCGTCTGGATAGAGGTGGGCAAGGCGCGCTTCCAGTCCCTCAAACGACTCCTGCCGGAAAAAATCACCGATCGGCATGCGCACGCCCTCTGCGATGAAGGGCGTCGGAAAGTCGGGCAGCTGCGGCTTGCCCAGCACCAGCGTGAGGTTGCAACGCTTGGCGATCTCGACCGTATTGGCCAGCGCGCTCGGCACGTCGGCGAACAGCGCCTGCATCTCGGCGGTCGACTTGAAATACTGTTCTTCGGTGAACCGGCGCACCCGGCGCGGGTTGCCGAGGATCTCGCCTTCGGAGATGCACACGCGCGCCTCGTGCGCCTCGTAGTCCTCGCGCGCGGCGAACTGCACCGGGTGCGTGGCGACCACCGGCAGCTTGAGCCGCGCCGCGAGCTTCACCGCGGCAACCACGTGCGGCTCGTCTTCGGGGCGGCCGGCGCGCTGCAGCTCGATGTAGAAGCGATGCGTGAAGATGCCGGCCAGCTTCAGCGCCAGTTCGGCGGCGCGCTCGCCCTGCCCCTGCAGCAGCGGCTGGCCCAGCGGCCCGGCCTGCGCGCCCGACAGGGCGATCAGCCCGCCCGACAGTTCCTCGATCCATGCGAGCTTGCAGGCCGCCTGCGACTGGCCGCGGCCCACGTTCTGCGTCCAGGCGCGCGCCAGCAGCTCGGACAGGTTCAGGTAACCCTCCATGCTCTGCACGAGCAGCACGATGCGGGTGAGCGCGCCGGGCTCCTTGCCCAGGCCGTCCACGAACACTTCGGCGCCGATCACGGGCTTGACGCCCTTGCCCCGGCCCTGCTTGTAGAACTTGACGGCCCCGAACAGGTTGTTCAGGTCGGTGATCGCCAGCGCAGGCTGGCCATCGCCCGCCGCGGCCTTGACGACTTCGTCGATTCGGTTGGTGCCGTCGACGACGGAAAATTCGGTGTGCAGGCGCAGGTGGACAAACATGCGGTCATTGTAGAAACCAGCGCCTCCACGATGTGAGTTGACGACCCGGACTTTCACTGCTTGCCTGCCGCTTCGCGGGCGCCGCCTCCCGCGGGAGAGACCCGCCGGCACGGGGCGGCCCCGGCGCCAACCTAGAATCCCGCCCCGTGCAAGAGATTTTGAATATCGCCGCCTACAAGTTCGTAGGCATAGACGACAGCGCCGAGCTGCGCGAAGACCTGCGCGCCCGCGCGCTGGACATGGGGCTCATGGGCACGATCCTGATCGCGCCAGAGGGTATCAACCTGTTTCTGGCGGGCACCGCGGACGGCGTCCGCGCATTCCTGGCCCACCTGCGCGCCGACGCGCGCTTCGCCGACCTCGAGGCCAAGGAAAGCTGGTCGGCTGCGCAGCCGTTCCGGCGCATGCTGGTCAAGCTCAAGCGCGAGATCATCCGCATGGACCATCCGGCCATCCAGCCCGCCGCGGGCCGGGCGCCCGGCGTGGACGCGCCGACGCTCAAGCGCTGGCTCGACCAGGGCCACGACGACGAGGGCCGCGAGATCGCCCTGCTCGACACCCGCAACGGCTTCGAGGTCGACGAAGGCACCTTCGACGGCGCGATCGACTGGCGCATCACCAAGTTCACCGAGTTCCCGCCCGCGCTGAAGGAGCACCGCGCCGATTTCGCGGGCAAGACGGTGGTGAGCTTCTGCACCGGCGGCATCCGCTGCGAGAAGGCCGCGATCCTGATGCGTGAGGAAGGCATCGAGCACGTGCTGCAGCTCGAGGGCGGCATCCTCAAGTACTTCGAGGAAGTGGGCGGCGCGCACTACCACGGCGACTGCTTCGTGTTCGACGGTCGCCGCGCACTGGCGCCCGACCTGAGCGCACGCGCGGCCGACGCGAGCGCACGCGCGTCGGAAGACGTCGACCTGAACCTCGGCCTGAAGAAGTAACCGAGCGGCAGCCGGCCATGCGCATCCTCCTGGTGGAAGACGAACTGGACATGGCCTCCTGGCTGGTCCGGGCGTTGACCCAGAGCGGCTTCGTGGCCGACCATGCGCCCGACGCGCGCACCGCCGAGGCCTTCATGGCCGGCACCGAATACGACGCCGTGGTGCTCGACCTGCGCCTGCCCGACAAGCACGGCCTGAGCGTGCTGGCCGACATGCGCAATGCCGACGACCGCACGCCGGTGCTCATCCTCACGGCGCAGGGCGCGTTGCAGGACCGCGTGCGCGGCCTGAACCTGGGCGCCGACGACTTCCTGACCAAGCCCTTCGAGCTGGTCGAACTCGAGGCCCGCATCGCCGCGCTGGTGCGCCGCAGCCGCGGCAAGCAGCACCCGCGCCTGCAATGCGCCTCGCTCTCCTACGACAGCGAGAGCCACGCGTTCACCCTGCGCGGCGTGCTGCTCTCGCTCACGCCGCGCGAGCAGGCCGCGCTCACCGCGCTCCTGATGCGCAGCGGCTCGCCGGTGGGCAAGTCGCAGCTGTTCGCCAAGGTGTTCACCAACGACAGCACCGCGGGGCCCGACGCCATCGAGGTGGTGCTGCACCGGCTGCGGCGCAAGCTCGCGGACAGCGACGTGCGCATCGTCACCGTGCGCGGCCTGGGCTACATGCTCGAAAGCATCGCCGATGGATCATCAGGCCCCGCCGCCGGTGCCGGTACCGAACTCCCGGACTGAGGCGCACGGGTCGCCGCAGCGCTTCGGCATCCGCGCGCGCCTGCTCGCGCTGCTGCTGCCGGGCATCGTCGCGCTGCTGGCGCTCGACAGCTGGAACGACTACCAGGCGCTGACCGATTCGCTCGTGGTCGCCTACGACCAGAGCCTGCTCGAGCCCGTGCAGGCTCTGGCAAACGGCATCGTGGTGGCCAGCGACGGCAGCGTGCGGGTGCAGGAGCCTTTCTCGATCCAGGCGATGTTCGAGTCGACGCACCTGCGCTACAAGTACCTGCACGTCGGGGTGCAGCGCATTCCCAAGGGCGAAACGCTCGACGTGAATTCGCCGGAAATGACGCTGATGGGCGTGCCCGGCCTGCCGCGCCCCGCGCAGCGCCCGCCCGACGGCACGCCGGTGTTCTACGACGCGGTGCACGAGCAGCACCCGGTGCGCGTGGCCGCCCTGCGCCAGACGGTGTACGACAGCGTGCATCCGGGCGTGGCCTACAGCGTGCTGATCCAGGCGGCCGAAGGCACCGGCCCGCGCACCGAGGCGCAGGCCGAGTCGTTGCGCCAGGAACTGCTGCGCGACACGCGCATGGTGCTGGTGATGGCGCTGCTGGTGTGGCTGGGCGTGGCCTGGACCCTGCGCCCGCTGGAGCGCCTGCGCCGCTCGCTGCGCGAGCGTTCGCCCGACGACCTGAAGCCGCTCGACGCGAGCGGCGTGCCGCAGGAGGTGGCGCCGCTGGTCGACGCGGTGAACCACCACATCGCCAGCCACCGGCGCATGCTGGCCGAGCATTCGCAGTTCCTGGCCGATGCCTCGCACCAGCTGCGCACGCCGCTGAGCATCCTGTCGATCCAGGCCGGCTACGCGGTGCGCGAGACCGACCCGGCACGCATGCGCGAGTCGCTGCACGCCATCGTGGCGCAGCTGTCGCGCACGCGCCGGCTCAGCGAGCAGCTGCTGGCGCTCGCGCATGCCACCACCGAGGAAGACGCCGTGCCCGCGGAGCACGCGGTGGTCGACCTCAACGCCATCGCTCGCGGCGTGGTGCTGCAGTACCTGCCGCTCGCCCGCGAGCACGACCAGGACCTCGGCTGGGTCGATGCCGGCGACGAGGACCTTGCACCCATGGTGCCCGTCGTGCCGGTGAAGGCCAACGCCGCCGAACTGCACGAGGTGCTGGCCAACCTCGTGCACAACGCCATCAAGTACACGCCGCGCGGCGGCAACATCACGGTTGCCGTGCGGCGCGATGCGGCCCACGCGCTGGCCGAGGTGTGCGACAACGGCCCCGGCATCGCGCCAGAGCGGCGCGAGAGCGTGTTCGAGCGCTTCCACCGCGATGCGGCCGCGGGCGCAGGCGACGCGGCCACGCAGGGGGCGGGCCTCGGCCTGACCATCGCGCGAAGCTATGCGCGGCGCAACGGCGGCGACATCGAACTGCATCACGCCGACATGCCCGAGCGCGCCAACGGCGGCGGTCTGCGAGCCATCCTCCGGTTGCCGCTCGGCCCTGCCTGAGCACGGCGGGAAGCGTCTTCGGAGGCCCGTTTTTCCAAGGGTTTCACCCGATACGACGGTACGTGATTACACGTATTTTGCGGCCCGCCGACCCGTTTGCGACTTCTCCGAAAGGCGATTGAAAGCCTCGATTCCTAGACTGCGCTCCTTCCAAATCAAGGAGACTTATGCAGCACCAGCTCGGTGAAGATCCGGCCTCGCACGCGCCTCGGCCCGCTTCGAAATTCAAGAAAGACTACTACGGCGGCGCGCTGCTGATCGTCGTCGGCCTGGCCGCCGTCTATGCCGGCATCGGCTACCACGTCGGCGAGCTGGCGCACATGGGCCCGGGCTTCTTCCCGGTCTCGCTCGGCGCGCTGCTTGCGCTGGTCGGCCTGCTGATCGCCATCTCGGCACGCGGCGACAAGTCCGCCGAGGGCTCGGGCGAGGAAGCCGCGTCGCACGGCCATCCGGGCGGCATGCCCGACGTGCGCGGCGGCGTCTGCATCATCCTTGGCATCCTCGCGTTCCTGCTGCTCGGCGAATACGGCGGGCTGCTGCCCGCAACCTTCGCGATCGTGTTCATCTCGGCGCTCGGCGACCGCGACAACACGCTGACCGAAGCGCTGCTGCTGTCGCTGGCGATGTGCTTCATCGCGGTGGTGGTGTTCTGGTGGGCGCTCAAGCTGCAGCTCCCGTTGTTCCAGTGGGGAGGCTGAAGCCATGATCGGACAATCGCTCCACGACCTCTGGTTCGGCTTCGGCGTCGCGTTCCAGGGCTCCAACCTGCTGTGGTCGTTCTTCGGCGTGCTGGTGGGCAACCTGATCGGCGTGCTGCCGGGCATGGGCGCGCTGCAGGCCATCTCGATCCTGCTGCCGCTCACCTACGTGATGCATCCGGTGCCCGCCATCCTGATGCTGGCCGGCATCTTCTACGGCTCGCAGTACGGCGGCGCCATCGGCGCCATCCTGATGAACATGCCGTCGCACCCGCCGCATGCGGTGACCTGTCTCGACGGGTACCCGATGACCAAGCAGGGCAAGGGCGGCGTCGCGCTCGGGGTGACGATGATTGCCTCGTTCTTCGCGGCGTCGGTCGGCATCATCGTGATGATCTTCGCCTCGCCGCTGCTGGTGCAGATCGCGTTCAAGTTCGGCCCGACCGAGATCTTCTCGATCATGATGCTGGGCCTGCTGGCCGGCTCCACCATGTCGCGCGGCTCGCCGCTCAAGGGCGTGGCCATGACGATCTTCGGCCTGCTGTGCGGCGTGGTCGGCACCGACGTGAACAGCGGCAGCTTCCGCTTCGCGTTCGGCCTGCCCGAACTCAGCGACGGCCTGGAACTCGTGGCGATCTCGATGGGCCTGTTCGGCGTGGCCGACTTCCTGCTCAACGTGAACCGCATGAAGGCCATCGGCGACACCGGCACGCTCAAGCTGAGCGACATGCGCCCCAGCAAGGAAGAGCTCAAGCGCGCCTTTCCCGCGATGATCCGCGGCACGCTGGTGGGCACGGTGTTCGGCGCGATGCCAGGCACGGGCCCGACCATCACCACCTTCATCGCCTACGCGCTGGAGCGCAAGGTGTCGAAGACGCCGAACAAGTTCGGCACCGGCATGATCGAAGGCGTGGCCGGCCCCGAGGCCTCGGCCCACTCGAAGACGCAGGTCGACTTCATCCCGACGATGAGCCTGGGCATTCCCGGCGACGCGGTGATGGCGCTGATCCTGGGTGCGCTGCTGATCCAGGGCATCCAGCCCGGCCCGCAGCTCATCACCGAGCATCCGGACATCTTCTGGGGCCTGATCGCCTCGTTCTGGATCGGCAACGTGATCCTGGTGATCCTGAACGTGCCGATGATCGGCGTGTGGGTGAAGCTGCTGAAGGTGCCCTACAAGTACCTGTTCCCGGCCGCGATGTTCTTCATCGCGACCGGCGTGTACAGCACGCAGAACAGCCTCTTCCAGATCTGGGAAGTGCTGGTGTTCGGCATCGTCGGCGCGGTGCTGATGAGCCTCGAGTTCTCGGTCGCGCCGATCCTGCTGGGCTTCGTGCTCGGGCCGATGGTGGAAGAGAACTTCCGCCGCGCCCTGCTGCTCTCGCGCGGCGACATGTCGGTGTTCGTGACGCGTCCGATCAGCGGCACCTTCATCGGCCTGTGCGTGCTGCTGCTGCTGGGCGTGGGCTACTCCGCGTGGCGCGGCCGCGGCGGCCGCAAGGGCGTCGTCGAATTGCCGAAGGCGCCGGCTGGCGCATCGCCCTCGGAGACGGTGGCCATCGGCAACGAGTAAACCGCGTGGCGCGGCGAGCGCCATGCACCGCAATGAAAAAGGGCCCGATGCATCGGGCCCTTTTTTGTTTCGCGTGTGCCGGTCAGCCGAGCTTCTGCACGAAGGGCAGCATGCCCTCGCCGTCGGCGTCGGTGAACACCGTGGCCGGCGTCAGGCCCACATAGCGGCCGCCCTCGTGCGGCCGTGCCTCCACGAGCTGCAGTCCCACGAGCTTGCCGCTCTTCACGTAGCGGGTCTCGATGTAGATGCCGGTCTGGCCCTTCTTGTTGACCGGCAGCTCGGCCACCGCGGCATAGTCGCCGGCCTTCAGCAGCTGCGTGAGCCGGTCCTTCAGGTGGAAGTCGTACCAGGCCTGCTCGTAGACCATCGACTCGCCGGTCTGCACATGCTTGAGCATGATGACCAGCTGCCGCTTGAAGAGCTTGAGTTCCTTCATCAGGAACTCGAAGAGATCGCCGTATTCGCCCGGTGCGACTTCGGGTGTCCGTGAAACTGCCATGTGCGCGTGTCCTCTCTGGGATGTCGTTGGCACGGCGATTCCCTCAACCGCCGCTTGCGGCCGGAGCTTACTACTGCCGCGCGAGCGACCCGGAACGCGGCGTCAGACCGGCGTGGTGCCGGTGTCGGGCTCGCGCACGCCGAAGGGTTTGCCGGGCAGCGGGATGAACTCGGTCTCGCCGGGCACATGGCCCATGCGCTGTGCGGCCCAGTCGGCGCCGGCCTCGAGGATGCGCTCGCGCCGGCTGGAGACGAAGTTCCAGGTGATGTAGCGCGGACCGTCGAGCGGCTCGCCGCCGATCACCACCAGCCGCGCCGCGGCGGCCGCCGTGAGCACCGCGCCGTGCCCGTCGGGCAGCACGGCCATGGTGTGGGCCTCGACCTGTTCGCCGTTGACTGCGATGTCGGCATCGACCGCGTACACGGCCAGCTCGGGCGCCAGCACGGGCAGTTCGAAGCGCCCGCCCGCGGGCAGCGCGATGTCGAGGTAGACGGTCTGCGACAGCGTCTTCACCGGCGAGCGCGCGCCGAAGGCCTCGCCCACCAGCACGCGCACGTCCACGCCCTGCTCCACCAGTTCGGGGATGGCCTCGGCGGGCGTGTGCTCGAAGGCGGGTTCGGCTTCTTCATGCGCCTGCGGCAGCGCGGCCCACAGCTGCAGGCCGTGGTTGACGTAGGTGTCGGCCTTCAGGCGCTCGGGCTTGCGTTCGGAGTGAACGATGCCGCGGCCCGCCGTCATCCAGTTGATGGCGCCCGGCAGGATCTCCTGGACGCTGCCGAGGCTGTCGCGATGCATCATCGCGCCCTTGAACAGATAGGTGACCGTGGACAGGCCGATGTGCGGATGCGGCCGCACGTCGTGCTCGCCGCCCGGCTCCTCGGTGGCCGGTCCGAAATGGTCGAAGAACACGAAAGGCCCGACCGAACGGCGCTGCGCCGCCGGCAGCAGGCGCCGCACCTTGAAGCCGCCACCCAGGTCCTTGTCGTGCGGGTGGAGCAGTTGGGGATCGGGGCGGGTGTCGGTCATCGTGTGTTCTCCGTGGGTGGCAATCGGCTGGTCTGGCGGGTCTGGCGGGTCAAGCGCGCGATGTTGCCACTTTGGCAAGACGCTCGCCGAAAGCGCGCGCCGTGTCGAAGTCGCCCTTGTGCATCTCGGCGGCGCTCGCGTCCGACGGCGACTGCGTCAGCAGGCCGCCGTAGCCGCCCACGTAGTTCATCGACTCGCGCGTGGCGGCCTTGTTGTTGGTCGGCAGGATGCCCATGCTGACCCACAGGCCGCTGTGCTGCATGGCCAGCGTCCACAGGTAGGCCATGGTGGCGACCTTGTCGCCGTTCATGGTAGCGCTGTTGGTGAAGCCCGCGAAGAGCTTGTCCTTCCAGCCCTGCGTGTACCAGACCTTGGACGACGCATCCGCGAACTTCTTGAACTGCCAGCTCACGCCGCCCATGTAGGTGGGCGAGCCGAAGACGATCATGTCGGCCGCGGCCAGCAGCTCCCAGCCACCTTCGGGCAGGTTGCCGTCGGCGTCGATGGCGAGCAGCTGCGCGCCCGCGCTTTCCGCCACGGCTTGCGCCACGCGCTGGGTATGGCCGTAGCCGGAATGGAAGACGACGACGATGTTGGCCATGTGAAGGTTCTCCTGAATGAACGAATGACGGGAAACGGTATTTTCGCGAAGCACCGAGGAACCGGCTCTGCCGGGCCTCAGGTGCTGCCCCCGGTGGGGGGTTGGCAAAGCGACACGAAGTGCGCGAAGCCTGGGGGAGAGCTTAATTTTTATCGATGCTGAAGCGGCCGGGACCGAAGGCAGCGAACGACAGCAGGCCGCCGGCGATGGCCATGTTCTTGAAGAACTGGATGTTCTGCGTTGCGTCAGCCCAGAACTTGTGGAAGAAGAGCGCCGTGGCCACCGTGAAGATCGCCATGATCAGCGCCGTCCAGCGCGTCTTGAAGCCGACCAGCAGTGCAATGCCCAGGCCCAGTTCGACAACGATCGCGATCGCTGCCGCGACCTCGGGCAGGGGCAGCCCCGCCACCTTGGTGATGTAGCCGACGGTGCCCGCGAAGCCCATCAGCTTGCCGAAGCCGGCGGGAATGAACAGCGTGCCGATCAGGATGCGGCCGATCAGCGCCAGCGTGTCCTGGGCGGCGGCGAGCGGGTGGTTGGTGGTGGTTGCCATGGTTGAAGACTCCTCGGTTGTTGAAAGTTGAACGGGAACGAAAAAAGGCCGGGCGCCAGGCGCCCGGCCGGGGAACATCAGGCGGCCAGGTCGAAGACCAGCACCTCGGCATCCTTGCCGGCAGCCAGCGAGACCTGCGACTCGCCCTCGAGCATCGCGGCGTCGCCGCCCGAAAGCTTCTGGCCGTTCACCTCAAGCTCGCCGCGCACCAGGTGCACATAGCTCTTGCGCGCCGGATCGAGCGACAGGCTGGCCTTTTCGTCGCCGTCGAGCAGGCCGGCGTACAGGCGGGCGTCGGCGTTCACCGTCACCGAGCCGTCGCTGCCGTCAGGCGATGCCACCAGGCGCAGCTTGCCGCGCTTCTCGGCATCGGAGAACTGCTTCTGCTCGTAGCCCGGCGCAATGCCGCGTTCCTTCGGCAGGATCCAGATCTGCAGGAAGTGCGTGGTCTCGTCGGCCTTGTGGTTGAACTCGCTGTGCATCACGCCGCGGCCGGCGCTCATGCGCTGGACGTCGCCCGGCGGAATGCTTTCCACGTTGCCCATGCTGTCCTTGTGCGCCAGCTCGCCCGAAAGCACGTAGCTGATGATCTCCATGTCCTTGTGGCCGTGGGTGCCGAAGCCGGCGCCCGCCGCCACGCGGTCTTCGTTGATCACGCGCAGGTTGCCGAAGCCCATGTGGGCCTCGTCGTAGTAACCGGCGAAGGAAAAGCTGTGGAACGACCGCAGCCAGCCATGGTCTGCATAACCGCGTTCCTGGGATTTACGAACTTGCAACATCGTCGAACTCCTTTGTGGCCTGCCCCTGGGGGCTGTGGGGGCCTTCTTCGTATGCCGCGCCGGATGCGCAGCGGATGTAAGGAACTTTAGGTCCGCACCCCCTTTGAAAAGACGCCGGGTTTTGATGGCACCATTCAAATAATTTGATCAACGGAGCGACCATGCCCAGCCCCCGCGACGTCCTGACCCCTGACGCCCTTGCCATGCTCCAGACCGTGGCCGCCACCGGCAGCTTTGCCGCCGCCGCCCGCGCACTCGACCTGGTGCCCAGCGCCCTGAGCTACCGCGTGCGGCAGATCGAGGACGCGCTCGACGTGCTGTTGTTCGACCGCAGCGCACGCCAGGCGAAGGTGACTGAAGCCGGCGCCGAGCTGCTGCGCGAGGCCGATCGCCTGCTGACCGAGATCGATGCGGTGGCCAACCGCGTGAAGCGCGTGGCCACCGGCTGGGAGCCGATGCTGACCATCGCGGTCGACAGCGTGATCGCCCGCGACCCGCTGCTCGACCTCGCCACCGCGTTCTTCGCGCTGGAACCGCCCACGCGCCTGAAGCTGCGCGACGAGACGCTGCTCGGCACCATCGAGGCGCTGACCAGCGGCGAGGCCGACCTGGCCATCGGCGCGGTGATCGACGCCGCGAGCCTGAGCTTCACGGCCACCGGCATTCGCAGCCGGCTCATCGGCGAACTGGGCTTCATCTACGCAGTGGCGCCGCACCATCCGCTGGCACGCCTGCCGCAACCACTGAGCGATGCGGTGCTGCGCCAGCACCGCGCGGTGGCCGCGGCCGATTCGGCCCGCCAGGGCACGCCGATGACGGTCCACCTGATGGGCGGGCAGGACGTGCTCACGGTGCCGAGCATGCAGGCCAAGATCGCGGCGCAGCTGCACGGGCTCGGCGGCGGCTTCCTGCCCGAGCCGATGGCGCGGCCGTACATCGAGGCCGGGCACCTGGTGGAACTGAAGACCGAGCGCAAGGCGCCGATGGGCGCCATGCATTGCGCCTGGCGCGTGCGAAGCGCGGGCAAGCCGGGTCGCGCGCTCGAATGGTGGCTGGCGCAGTTCGACCACGAAGGCACGCGGCGTGCGCTGCTCGAGCGCCATCGGGGCCGATAAGTATTCACCAGGATCGCGCGGCGGCGCTCAGGGTGTGCCCTCAGGCGAAGCGGCTGCCGTCCCGATGTAGAGTGCAGACACATCCAACTGCATTCCCTCCAGAAGAAAGCGTTCGTCATGACCACTCGCGCAACTGCAAGGAAGCCGGCCAAGCCGGCCGACCGCCACCGAACCCCAGCCACCCCGCGCCATTACGCCGTCGTCGGCGCCGGCATCGCCGGGGTGGCCTGTGCGAGAACGCTGGTGCAAGCCGGCCACAAGGTGACCGTGTTCGAACGCGAGGCCGCGGCCGGCGGACGCATGGCGAGCATCGACACCGCCTTCGGCCGCTTCGACAGCGGAGCCCAGTACTTCACCGTGCGCGACCCGCGCTTCGCACTGGCGCTGGAAGCCACGCCCGGTGTGTGCAAGCGCTGGAGCGCCAACCTCGTGCGCGTGCTCGACGCCCACGGCCGCGTGGCCGAGGCGGCCCTGCCCTCGCTCGAGCCTCACTGGGTGGCGCAGCCCGGCATGGATTCGCTGGTCGCCCACTGGGCCCGGCCGCTGGGCGACAGCCTCGTCACCGGCACGCAGGTGACGCGGATCGAGCCCGACGCGCTCGACCCCGCGCGCTGGCAGCTGCGCACCGCGGGCGCCGAGGAATCGACGCACGTGTATTCCGGTTTCGACGCCGTGCTGCTCGCCGTGCCGCCCTCGGCCGCCCGCGCGCTGCTGGGCGACAGCAAACTCTCGGCCACCATCGGCCGCAAGATCGAACCCGTGACCATCGCGCCCTGCTGGACGCTGATGATCGCGTACCCCCAGGCCAACCAGGCCAACATGTCTCATCTCGGCCCGCAATGGAACGCGGCGCGCAGCACCCACCACCGCGTGGCCTGGCTCGCGCGCGAATCCTCCAAGCCCGGGCGCGAACGCATCGAGCGCTGGACGCTGCAGGCCAGCGCCACGTGGTCGCAGGAACACCTGCGCGACACCCCTTCGCGCATCGAGGCCAAGCTGCTGCGCGCCTTTTCCGAGATCACCGGCATCTACGCCACGCCCGCGCACGCACAGGCGCTGCGCTGGACCGAAGCACAGACGCAGGTGCCCGTGGGCACCACGCACCTGTGGGACGCCAAGGCCCGCATCGGCGTGGCCGGCGACTGGTGCACCGGACACCGCGTGGAAGACGCCTTCCTCTCGGGCCTGTCGCTCGCGCTCGACGTCCTCTGATCCGCGGATGGGGGAGACCGGCCGCTTCGCGCCCTCGCCCACCGGGCCGCTGCATGCGGGCTCGCTGGTGGCCGCGCTTGCCAGCTGGCTCGACGTGCGCGCACGCGGGCCGCAGGCGCGCTGGCTTGTCCGCATCGAGGACGCCGACACCGAACGGTGCCTGCCCGGCATGGGCGAACACATCCTTCGGCAACTGGCCGCGTGCGCCCTCGTGCCCGACGAGCCGCCGGTGTGGCAGACGCAGCGCACCGCGCGCTATGAGTCCGCGCTGGCGCGGCTTCAGGCAGCGGGCCTCGCCTACCCCTGCGGCTGCTCGCGCAAGGACATCGACGAAGCACTCGCACGGCTCGGCCGCACACCCGAACGGCACGGGGAGCGCGTGTACCCCGGCACCTGCCGCGACGGCCTGCATGGCAAGCCCGCGCGCGCATGGCGCTTCGCTGCCACGAAGTTCGCGGCGGGCCACCCGCTGCACTGGGGCGACCGCCGCCTCGGGCCTCAATGCCAGGACGTGCCCGCGGAGGTCGGCGACTTCGTGCTGCGCCGCGCCGACGGCCCGTGGGCCTACCAGCTCGCGGTGGTGGTCGACGATGCCGAACAGGGCGTGAGCGACGTGGTGCGCGGCGAGGACCTCGCCGACAACACCGCGCGCCAGATCCTGCTGCAGCGGGCACTCGGCTTTGCCACCCCGAGCTACCTGCACACGCCGCTGGTGCGCGGCGCCGACGGCGACAAGCTGTCGAAGCAGAACGGCGCCGCGCCGATCGACACCGCCACGCCCGACGCCGCGCTGGCCGCCCTGGCCGACGCCGCGCGCGTGCTGGGCCTGGGCCCCGCCGCGGCCGGCCATTGCGCGGAAGCCCTGGCCGGCTGGGTGCCGCAATGGCGCGCTCTCTACAATTCGCGGCCGCAATGAATTTTCCCGACACCGTGCCCCACGACCTCCCGCCCAGCGACGATGCGCCCGCTTCCGAAGACAGCGACGACGCAGGCAAGCCGCATCCGCTGCACCGCCGCCTCAAGAGCTTCGTCAAGCGCGGTGGCCGCACCACCGACGGCCAGGCACGCGCCTTTTCCGAACTGGGCCCGCTGTACCTCGTGCCCTACAAGCCCGAGCCGATCGACCTGACCGAGGCCTTCGGCGGCCGCGCCGGCCCCACGGTGCTGGAGATCGGCTTCGGCATGGGCGAGGCCACGGCGCACATCGCAACCGTGCTGCCCGAGACCAATTTCTTCTGCTGCGAGGTGCATGAGCCCGGCGTGGGCGCGCTGCTCAAGCGCATCGGCGAGCAGCAGCTGTCGAACATCCGCATCTGCGCGCACGACGCGGTCGACGTGCTCGACCACATGCTGCAGCCCGGCACCCTCGACGGCGTGCATGTGTTCTTTCCCGACCCGTGGCACAAGAAGCGCCACAACAAGCGCCGGCTGATCCAGCCCGAATTCGTGACCAAGCTGGCGCAGCACCTGCGCCCCGGCGGCTACATCCATTGCGCCACCGACTGGCAGCCCTACGCCGAACAGATGCTCGAGGTGCTGTCGGGCGAGCCGCTGCTGCGCAACACGGCCGAGGCCTACGCGCCCAAGCCCGAATACCGGCCGCTCACCAAGTTCGAGAACCGCGGCATCAAGCTGGGCCACGGCGTGTGGGACCTGGTGTTCGAACGCAAGGCCTGAGCGCCGCCCTGCGAGGCGGCCCGGTCAGTCGTTGACCAGGAACCTGACGGGCACGCGCATCCGGCTGCGCACCGCGCTGCCGTCCGCCGCACGTGCGGGATCGAAACGCCAGCGCGGCACCACCGCCATCACCGCCTTCGAGAACGCAGGGTGCGTCGAGCGCTCGATGCGGACATCTTCGGGCTGGCCGTTTTCGCCGACGAAGAACGTCAGCACGACTTCGCCGGGAATGCCCTCGCGGCTCAGCTCCGCCGGATAGGTGGGCTCGACGCGCTTGCGGACGGTCGGTCCGGTCACGGCGCGCGCCGTGGCTGCGGGCGGCACGGTCGACGGCGCCACCGCAGGGGCGGCGATCTCGATTTCCGGCACGGGCTGCACCGAGTGCGCCTGGGGCGCCAGCTGCACCGATCCGACATCCTTCGGCGCTGTCGCAACACAACCTGAAAACACCAGCGCCACTCCCGCCCCACCCCACCACGAAACTTTGTTCATTGGGCGATTCTGTCGCACGCCCCGGCTTCCCCCTTGGCCTTGAAATTGCTACACTTTTTTACTACTGTTTAAGAAAGTGTCCTATGAACACATCGCGCAGGGAATGGCTGGCAAAAGCGGGCGGCGCACTGCTGATCGGCGGAGGAATCGGTGCGATGCCCGGTCTCGCCGCGGCGCAATCCACCCGGGCGGCCGCAGCCGCCGGCGGCGCAGCCCGTGTGGTTCTGCTGGGGCAATCGGTGCCTCTCACCGGCGGAGCCAGCGAGATCGGCAGCGCCTTCGCGGCCGGCAGCCGCCTCGCGGTGACGGACTTCAACGAGCGCAACGCAGCCACCGGCATCCAGCTGAAGCTGCTGCAACTCGACGACGGCTATGACGCGGCCCGCGCCACCACCAATGCGCGCACCCTGCTCGGCACCCACAAGGCCGACATGCTGTTCGGCTTCGTCGGCACCGCCAGCAGCGAGGCCGGTGCGAACGTCGCCACGCAGCAGGGCAGCCTGCTGTTCGCGCCCTTCGCGGCCTCCGACACGCTGCGCGCGGCGGACCATCCGAACGTGTTCCACGTGCGGCCCGGCATGATCGACGAGGCGCTCAAGATCGTGCGCCAGTGCGCCACCGTGGGGCAGACGCGCGTGGCGCTGGTCGGCGACGACGACGCCATGGGTCGCGCCGGCCTGGCCGCCGTCGAGCAGGCCATCACCGAGCTGAAGCTGCCCGCGCTGGTGGCCACCGCGCTGGTGCCGCCCAGCGGCGACAAGCTCGACGCCGCCCTGAAGACCGTGCAGTCAAAGTCGCCCCAGGCGATCGTGCTGGTGTCGCTCTCGGGCACCACCGCGAGCGCCATCCGCAAGCTGCGCAAGAGCGGCTACACGGGCAACTTCATGGCCTTCTCGATCGTCGGCATCGACCCGCTCTACGCCACGCTCGGCAAGGACATCGGCGGCATCGTCATCTCGCAGGTGGTGCCGTCGCCCCGGCCTTCGGCCATTCCGATCGTCAAGGAATACTTGGCGGCCGTCGACACCTCCGACCAGACCGCCTCTTACGAAGGGCTCGAGGGCTTCATCGCCGCCAAGGCGGCCGGCGAGGCGGTGCGGCGCGCCGGGCGCGGCTTCACCACCGCGAGCCTGCAGCGCGTGATGACCGGCATGACCGACTACGACGTGGGCGGCTTCCGCATCAACCTGCGCCCCGGCTTGCGCGACAACGTGCGCAGCATCGACCTGATCAGCATCTCGGCCGACGGCCGCGTGCTCCGATAGCTCGCCCCCAGGCTTCGCGCACTTCGTGTCGCTTCTCCTTCCCCCTACCGGGGGCAACACCTGCGGCCCGGCAGAGCCGGTTCCGCGGTGTTTCTGGCTTGTGCCGTGCCAGGGCCTCCTGCCCCGGGGGGCGAAGCCGGCTCCTCCGTGTTCATCGACGCATCGCGAATGGCCGTGCAGCTAGCCTGTGCTGACGAGCCGCTGCAGCGCGTCGAGCGACAGGAGTTGGATGCGCCCGTAGCCCAGCGCGACGACGCCCTCGCCGGCCAGCGCGTTGAGTTCCTTCGACAGCGTCTGGCGGGTCACGCCGAGCATCATGGCGAGGGCCTCCTGCGGCAGCCTCAGGTCGTGCCGCAGCTGCACGGACTGCGTGGCATCGCCGCGCGCCAGCACCAGCAGCCGGTGCGCGACGCGGGCGCGCAGGCTGCGCAAGGTGGCGTCCTCGGCCAGGCCGTAGAGCATGCGCACGCGTGCGGCGAGCATGGCGGCCATGGCGTTGGCGAAGACGCCATCGCGCATCAGCTGCGCAAAGGCCTCCGGCGGCACCACCAGCAGGTCGAGCGTCTCGAGCGCGGTGGCATCGTGCGTGCGAGGCGAACCGTCGATGAGCGTGATCTCGCCGAACCAGTTGCCCGGCTCGAGCACGGCAAGGATGGCCTCGCGACCGTCCTGGCGCAACGACGAGATCTTGATGGTGCCGGCCACCAGCCCGTAGAAGCCGCCGCCGGCCGCATGGATCGGGTCACCCTGGCGGAACACCATGGTGCCGCGCCGCACATGCAGCAACTCGGCCGCGCCCAGCAAGGCCTCGCGCTGGGCGCGCGGGATGCTGGTGAACCATGGATTGCGCTCCAGCGCAGCGCGATGCGCGGCCGACAGGCGCGAGGTCCGGGGTTTGGATGAAGCGGCCATGCGGGGGTTTACCAGAGGCCTGCATTGTCAAATTCTTGACAGTTGAGCGTCAAGCGCAGGCATACAGTGGCCGACACGCCGGGACATGCCGGGACATGCCGGAACACCCCGCAACACCCCACGCCCCCACAACCCCAGACAACGGAGACTCTCACGATGAATGCACGGGCAAGTTTCAAGAGCATGCAGGAAAGCACGCGCCAAGACTGGCAACTGATCGGCGGCGAGTTCATGCAGTTCGCGGGCGCCCTGCCCGCGCGCGTGATCAAGCACCTGCAGATCCTCGAAGGCGACTACGGCGGCTTTCCGGTCGACCGCTACACGCATTCGCTGCAGACCGCCACGCGCGCGCTGCGCGACGGCCGCGACGAGGAGTACGTGGTGTGCGCGCTGCTGCACGACATCGGCGACACGCTCGGCAGCTTCAACCATCCCGACATCGCAGCGGCCATCCTCAAGCCCTTCGTGAGCGAGGCCAACCACTGGATGGTGCAGAACCACGGCATCTTCCAGGGCCACTACTTCTTCCATCACATCGGCCTGGACCGCGACATGCGCGACAACTTCAGGGACCACCCGCACTACGAGCGCACGGCCGAGTTCTGCGCGCTCTACGACAACCCGGCCTTCGACCCCAAGGCCGAGACGCTGCCCATCGCCGAGTTCGAGCCCATGCTGCGCCGCGTGATGGCGCAGCCGAAGCAAAGCATCTACAAGGCGGCCCTCGCCGAGCCCGCCGCCGCCTGAACCTCGAAGGAAACCCACCATGAACGCCTTTTCCCAACCCGAAATCCAGAAGCTCGTCTCCGCCGAGGAATGGCAGCTTCGCGTCGACCTCGCCGCCTGCTACCGCCTGGTGGCGCTGTACGGCTGGAGCGACCTGGTCTTCACGCACATCAGCGCGCGCGTGCCGGGCCCGGAGCATCACTTCCTCATCAACCCCTACGGGCTGATGTTCGACGAGATCACCGCGTCGAGCCTCGTGAAGGTCGACCAGCAGTGCAACAAGATCATCGAGTCGCCCTACCCGGTGAACCCGGCCGGCTTCGTGATCCACAGCGCGGTGCACGCCGTGCGCGAAGACATCCAGTGCGTGCTGCACACCCACACCAGGGCCGGCATCGCGGTCAGCGCACAGAAGAACGGCGTGCTGCCCATCAGCCAGCAGTCGACCTTCGTGCTGGCCTCGCTGGCGTACCACGACTACGAAGGCGTGGCCTTCCGCGACGACGAGAAGCCGCGCCTGCAGGCCGACATGGGCGAGGCCAACTTCCTCATGCTGCGCAACCACGGCCTGCTGACCTGCGGCAAGACCATCGCCGACGCCTTCCTGTCGATGTACACCTTCGAGAACACCTGCCAGATCCAGATCGCGGCGCAATCGGGCGGCAGCGAACTCACGCATGTGGATCCGCGGATCATCGACGGCGTCGGCCAGGCCATGAAGGTGCAGAGCGGCGGCCTCGGCGGCATGTTCGTCTGGCCTTCGCTGATCCGCAAGCTCGACCGCATCGACGACAGCTACAAGAACTGAGACGCGTCGACCCCGGTTTCCCAGGCTGCCAGCACCCGCGCGACGGGGGCCGGCAGCCATTTTTTTAGAACAACGAATGAGGAGACAAGACCCATGGACGCCACGCTCATCGTGACCCGCTTCCTGTTCGGCGCGCTCGCGCTCGTGATGTTCGGGCTCGGCCTGTCGCTCTCGCTCGACGACTTCCGGCGCCTGTTCCGGCATCCGAAGGCCGTGACCATCGCGCTGCTGCTGCAGGTCATCGGCCTGCCGCTGGCCTGCTACGCGATCATCGTGGGCTTCGGGCTCTCGCCGGTGTTCGCGATCGGGCTCATGCTGCTCGCAGCCTCGCCCGGCGGCATCTCGGCCAACCTGTTCTCGCACCTGTTCGGCGGCAACGTGGCGATGAACATCTCGCTCACGGCCGTCAACACGCTGCTGTCGATCGTCACGCTGCCGCTGATCGCCAACTGGGCCATCAACCATTTCGCGCAGAGCGGCCAGGTGGTGCCGCTGCAGACGCGCAAGCTGGTCGAGGTGATCGCCATCGTGCTGATCCCGGTGGCCATCGGCATGTTCGTGGCCTCGCGCCGGCCCGTCTTCGCGGCGCGCATGGAGAAGCCGACCAAGATCTTCAGCGGCGTGGTGCTCGCGGTGGTCACGGTGCTGGCGATCGCGAACGAGTGGAAGACCATGGCCGCCACCTTCGCCGAGATCGGCCTGCCGGTGGTGCTGTTCAATGTGCTGAGCCTGCTCGCGGGCTACTACCTGAGCCGCGCCGCGGGCCTCGAGAAGCCGCTGGCCACCGCCATCAGCTACGAGATCGGCATCCACAACTCCACCCTGGCGATCTTCGTCGCGGTCAGCGTGCTCGGCAGCTTCCAGCTCGCGCTGCCGGCCGCGGTGTATTCGGTGGCGATGTACGTCACCGCCCCGCTGTTCGGATGGTTGCTGCTGCGCCGTCGCGCGCCCGAGCTGGCCCCTGCGCGATGATGCGCGCATGGAACTGAGGCAACTGCGCTACTTCGTCAAGGTCTGCGAACTGCGCAGCATGGGCCGCGCGGCCGTGGAACTCGGCGTGGTCACCTCCGCGCTGAGCCAGCAGATCAGCCGGCTCGAGAGCGAGCTCGCCACCCGCCTGCTGCAGCGCAGCTCCAGCGGCGTCACGCCCACCGATGCCGGCCTGGCCTTCCTGCAGCAGGCCCAGCTCACGCTGCGCCATGCCGACGACGCGGTGCGCGCGGCGCAGCAGGCGCGGCTGTCGGGCCATGTGAGCGTGGGCCTCGCGCCCACCACCGCCACCGTGCTCGGCGTGCCGCTGATGCGCGCCATGCAGGAGCGCTATCCCGAGGTGCGGCTGCACATGGTCGAGGCGCTGTCGGGCCATCTGACGACCATGCTGCATGCGCGCCAGCTCGACCTGGCCGTGCTGTTCCAGACCGACACGCCGCGGCGCTGGAGCGTCTCGCCGCTGCTGGCCGAGAAGCTCTTCGTGGTGGCCTCGCCCACGCTCGCGAAGCGCCCGATAGGCACCAAGGTGCGGCTCTCGCAGCTGGCCGAGGTGCCGCTGATCCTGCCGAGCGGCAGCCACGGCCTGCGCGCCACGCTGATGGCGGCCTTCCTGCGCGCGAGCGTGCAGCCGAACATCGTGGCCGAGGTCGACGGCCTCGCGCTGCTGATGGACGCGGTGCGCGCCGGCTACGGCGCCACCGTACAGCCCGGCGCCGCCACCGCGCGCCACGACCGCGACGACCTCGAACTCACGCAGATCGCCGATGCCCACGTGGGCCGGCGCAACCTGCTCGTGAGCCTGTCGGACGACGAACTCTCGCCGGCCGCGCTGGCCACGCGCGTGGTGGTGGCCGACACCGCGCGCAGCCTCGTTCGCGACGGCCGCTGGACCGGCGCGAGTCTTCTCGAAAACTGAACACCCGTTGCCGCTTTCGGCCTTTCGCGTGAAGGCCGCGCTGCCTACAGTCTCCTGGATTCCAAGGAGACCCACGAGTGATAGACGTACTGGTTGTCGGCGGCGGCAATGCAGCGCTGTGCGCCGCCCTGATGGCGCGCGAGGCCGGCGCTTCGGTGCTGCTGCTGGAGGCCTCGCCCAAAGAATGGCGCGGCGGCAATTCGCAGCACACCCGCAACCTGCGCTGCATGCACGACGCGCCGCAGGACGTGCTGGTCGATGCCTATCCTGAAGAGGAGTACTGGCAGGACCTGCTGAAGGTGACGGGCGGCCTCACCGACGAGCACCTCGCGCGGCTCGTGATCCGAGCATCCTCGAACTGCCGCGACTGGATGCGCAGCCATGGCGTGCATTTCCAGCCGCCGCTGTCGGGCGCGCTGCACGTCGCGCGCACCAATGCTTTCTTCATGGGCGGCGGCAAGGCGCTGGTCAATGCCTATTTCCGCAGCGCCGAGAGGCTCGGCGTGCAGATCCGCTACGACACGCCCGTGGCCTCGGTCGAGCTCGACGGCGAGCGCTTCGTGGCCGTGCGCACCGAGGCCGGCGAACGCATCGCGGCGAAGAGCTGCGTGCTCGCGGCCGGCGGCTTCGAGTCGAACCGCGAATGGCTGCGCGAGGCCTGGGGGCAGAACGAGCGCGGCGAATGGCCGGCCGACAATTTCCTCATCCGCGGCACGCGCTTCAACCAGGGCGTGCTGCTCAAGCACATGATCGCCGCGGGCGCCGACAGCATCGGCGATCCCTCGCAGGGCCACATGGTCGCCATCGATGCGCGCGCACCGCTCTACGACGGCGGCATCTGCACGCGCATCGACTGCGTCTCGCTCGGCGTGGTGGTCAACCGCGAAGCCCGGCGCTTCTACGATGAGGGCGAGGACTTCTGGCCCAAGCGCTATGCGATCTGGGGCCGGCTGGTGGCGCAGCAGCCGGGGCAGATCGCCTGGTCGATCATCGACCAGAAAGCGGTTGGGCGCTTCATGCCGCCGGTGTTCACCGGCACGCAGGCGAACACGCTCGGCGAGCTGGCGCAGAAGATCGGCCTGGACGAAGCCACCTTCGTGCGCACCGTGCAGGACTACAACGCCGCCTGCCGCGTCGGCCGCTTCGACCACACCGCGCTCGACGACTGCCACACCGAGGGCCTCGCACCGGCCAAGACGCACTGGGCGCGCCCGCTCGACACCGCGCCGTTCTATGCCTACCCGGTGCGCCCCGGCATCACCTTCACCTACCTGGGCCTGAAGGTGGACGAGACCGCGGCCGTGCGCTTCGGCGGCCGGCCCAGCCCCAACCTGTTCGTGGCCGGCGAAATGATGGCCGGCAACGTGCTCGGCAAGGGCTACACGGCGGGCGTCGGCATGAGCATCGGCACGGCCTTCGGCCGCATCGCAGGCACCCAGGCCGCGCGCGCGGCCCGGCATCTTTCGCAGCATTCCCCGGAGACCTCTCTTGCAGCAGCTCACTGATCTCGTCGCCCGCGCGCGTGCCGATGCGGACGGCATCGACGCCACCCCGTCGCGCGTGATCCCGATCCAGCCCGCCCTTCCGCTGACCGCGCCCGAGGGCGAGGTCGCGCGCATCCTGCAGATCTGCAACGCCTGCCGCTACTGCGAGGGCTTCTGCGCCGTGTTCCCCGCGATGACGCGGCGGCTCGAGTTCGGCAAGGCCGACACGCACTACCTGGCCAACCTCTGCCACAACTGCGGCGCCTGCCTGCATGCCTGCCAGTACGCGCCGCCGCACGAGTTCGCGGTCAACGTGCCGCAGGCCATGGCCCAGGTGCGCGTGCAGACCTACCACGACTACGCCTGGCCCGCCGCGATGGGCTCGCTCTACGAGAAGGCCGGGCTCACGGTCGCGCTGGCCCTGGCCGGCGGCCTCGCGCTGTTCCTGGTGCTCGCGGTCGCGATGAGCGGCTCGCTGCTGCACGCGCCCCTGGCCGGCAACTTCTACGCGATCTTCCCGCACAACTTCCTCGCGCTGCTGTTCGGCGCGGTGTCGCTGTTCGTGCTGCTCGCGCTGGCCCTGGGCGTGCGGCGCTTCTGGCGCGAGGTCTCGCCCGCCAACGACGACCCGGGCAACGCACCGGCCATGGCCGGCGTGCGCGGGCCCGCGAGCGCGGAAGCGGCGCACGACGCGCTGCGCCTGAAGTACCTCGGCGGCGGCCACGGCGAGGGCTGCAACAACGAGGACGACCGCTTCACGCTGTGGCGCCGGCGCTTCCACCACTTCACCTTCTACGGCTTCATGCTGTGCTTCGCCTCGACCTGCGTGGCCACGCTCTACCACTACCTGTTCGACATGCATGCGCCCTATGCGCTGACCAGCCTGCCGGTGCTGCTGGGCACCGCCGGCGGCATCGGCCTGGTGATCGGCCCGATCGGCCTGCTGTGGCTCAACCTGCGGCGCGACCCGGCGCATGGCGACGTCGCGCAGCGGCCCATGGACCGCGGCTTCATCGCGCTGCTGCTGCTGACCAGCCTCACGGGCCTGGCGCTGCTGGCCTGGCGCGACACGCAATTCATGGCGCTGTTGCTGGCGGTGCACCTGGGCGTGGTGATGGCGCTGTTCCTCACGCTGCCCTACGGCAAGTTCGCGCACGGCATCTTCCGCTGCGCGGCGCTGCTGAAGTTCTCGATCGAGAAGCGCCTGCCCAGCCGCCTGCAGCTCGGCGCCGATTGACCCCACACCCGATATTGAAGAAAGGACCCGTGCGATGACGAACCCTGGCGTGCTCCAGATCCCCTCCATGAAGGGCAAGTGCTCCGCCGCCGAATGGCAGGCGCGCATCGACCTTGCCGCCTGCTACCGGCTGGTCGACCTCTACGGCATGTCCGACATGATGGCCAACCACATCTCCTCGCACGTGCCCGGCGAGAAGGGCGCCTTCCTCATCAACCCCTACGGGATGATGTACGAGGAGATCACGGCCTCGAGCCTGATCAAGGTCGATCAGGACGGCAACATCCTGTCCTCGCCCGACTTCGGCGAGCTGAACTACGGCATCAACAAGGCCGGCTACGTGATCCACAGCGCGGTGCATGCCGCGCGGCCCGACGTGGCCTGCGTGATCCACACCCACAGCTGGGCCTCGATGGCAGTGTCGTCGCTCGAATGCGGGCTGCTGCCGCTCACGCAGACCGCGATGCGCTTCCTCAAGATCGGCTACCACGATTACCAGGGCGTGGTGCTCAACACCGCCGAGCAGGCTTCGCTGCTGGAAGACCTGGGCGACCGCGAGGCCGTGATCTTCCGCAACCACGGCGCGCTGGTGGTGGGCCGCAGCGTGGGCGAGGCCTTCAACTGGATGCACCGGCTCGAGCTGGCCTGCCGCGCGCAGATCGGCGCGATGTCGTGCAACACGCCGCTCAAGGCCGTGCCGCAAGAGGTGCTCGAGGAAACCTGGAACAACTACCAGCCCGGCACCCGCCGGCCCTACGGGCTCATGGAATGGCCCGCGCTGCTGCGCAAGCTCGACCGCATGGACCCGGGCTTCCGCGACTGACGCCGAAGCGCACACCGAAGAAACACAGAGACAACGCCCCATGAAGAGAAGATTCCTCCCCGCCGTGCTGGCGGCGGTTGCAGCCGCCTTCGCGCTGCCCGCGCTCGCGCAGAAATTCCCGCAGAAGCCGGTCACGCTCGTCGTGCCGTTCGCGCCCGGCGGCAACCTGGACGTCGTCGCGCGCACGCTGGCACCGGCGCTGGGCCAGATCCTCGGCCAGTCGGTGATCGTGGACAACCGCGCGGGCGCCGGCGGCGCCATCGGCGCGTCGTACGTGGCGCGTGCGCAGCCGGACGGCTACACGCTGCTGGTCAGCACGCCCAACGCGCTCGTCGTGCTGCCGCTGATGACGAAGACGACCTATGCGCTCGACAACTTCGCGCCGATCGGCCTCGCCGCCACCACGCCGCTGGTGATCGCGGTGCGCGGACAAGGCCCGTACAAGGACATCGACGCCGTGCTCACGGCCGCGCGCAGCAAGCCGGGCCAGGTCACGGCCGGCCATGCCGGCCCGGGCACCACCAACCACATCGCGCTGCTGCAGCTCGAACAGGCCGGCAAGCTGAGCCTGAACACCGTGCCGTACAAGGGCTCGGCCCCGGCGCTCACAGACCTGCTGGGCGGGCAGATCGACCTCGTGGTGGACCAGCTCACGAGCTCGGCGGCGCACATCCAGTCGGGCATGCTGCGTGCGGTGGCCGTGATGTCGAAAGACCGCGACCCCGCCTTGCCGAACGTGCCCACGCTGCGCGAAGCCGGCCTGAAGGATTTCGACGCCACCACCGCGACCGGCCTGCTCGCACCGGCAGGCACGCCGCCGGATGTGATCAACACGCTCAACGCCGCGCTGCGCAAGGCGCTGGCCGACGAGAACGTCAAGCGCCGCCTGATCTCCGTCGGCAGCCCCGGCCAGGCCTCGTCGCCCGACGAATGGCTCGCGACGCTGAAGAAGGAAGACGCGGGCGCCCGGCTGCTCGCCAAGAGCGGCAAGCTCAAGGTCGATTGAGGAAGCGCACGCACCATGACCCGCCCCTGCCTGCCTCCCCGCGACGCCTTCACGCCCGTGTCCTTCGCGCTGCCGCCCGGCGCATGCGACAGCCACGCGCACGTTTTCGGTCCCTACGACCGCTTTCCGCTGGCGGACGATCGCAGCTACACGCCCGCCGAATACCCTGGCGAAGCCTTCATCGCGCATCTCGACCGGCTGGGCCTCTCGCGCGGCGTGCTGGTGACCGGCAGCGCGAGCGGCACCGACAACGGCGCGGTGCTCGCCGCGCTTGCGCAGTACCCCGGGCGCCTTCGCGGCATCGCCGTCCCGCAGGCGGACACCTCCGATGCCGAACTCGACCGCTGGCACGCGGCCGGCATCCGTGGCGTGCGCTTCAACCTCTTCAAGCGCGACGGCCATGCCGTGTACCGCAACGGCGTGGGCATCGAGGTGCTCGAAGCGCTGGCGCCTCGCCTGGCCGAGCGCGGCTGGCATGCGCAGATCTGGATCCACGCGCCCGACCTCGCCGACCTGGCGCCGAGGCTGCTGCGTGCCGGCGTGCCGCTGGTGATCGACCACATGGGCCGCATGGCGGCCTCGCGCGGCATCGACGATGCGGGCTTTCGCACGCTGTGCCGCCTCGTCGCCGAGGGCACGGCATGGACCAAGATTTCGGGCGCCGACCGCAACACCGACATGGGCCCGCCCTACGCCGACATCGACCCCTTCGCCGCCGCGCTGCTCGAAGCCAACGCCGAGCGCGTGGTGTGGGGCACCGACTGGCCGCACATCAACTACTTCGAAGCGCGGCAGGTGCCCGACGACGGCGCCCTCGTGAACTTGCTGGCGCGCTGGCTGCCCGACGAGACGCAGCGCAGGCGCGTGCTGGTCGACAACCCGGCGGCGCTGTACGACTTTCCCCCGCCCGTTTAGAGCCCCAAAAAAGGATCAGAAAAATGAAACGAGACAAGCCTTCCTCCTCCCTCCTGCAGCAGCTCATGGGCTCGGCCTGCGCCGTGCTGCTGGCTGCAGGCCTCTGTGCCGCGCCGCATGCCGATGCGCAATCCGCATACCCGAACAAACCCGTGCGCGTCGTCGTCGCCTTCACCGCGGGCGGCACCACCGACATCCTCGCGCGCGCCGTCACGCAGCAGATGTCCGAGAAGCTGGGCCAGCCCTTCGTCATCGACAACAAGCCCGGCGGCGGCGGCAACATCGGCACCGAGTTCGTGGTGCGCGCGCCGGCCGACGGCTACACGCTCATCGTCAACTCGGTGGGCCCGATGGCGGTCAACCAGACGCTCTACAAGAACCTGCCCTACGACCCGCTGAGCGACCTGGTGCCCGTGGTGCAGATCGCCGACGTGCCCAACGTGCTGGTGGTGAACCCCGAGGTGCCCGCGAAGACGCTCGAGGAGTTCATCGCCTATGCCAAGGCCAACCCGAACAAGCTCAACTACGGCTCGACCGGCATCGGCACCTCCTCGCACCTGTCGAGCTACATGCTCGGCAAGCGCATCGGCGCCGACACGCTGCACGTGCCCTACAAGGGCGCCAACGCGCTCACCGACCTGCTCGCGGGACGCATCCAGTTCATGTTCGCGACCATTCCCTCGGTGATCTCGCACATCCGCGCGGGCAAGCTGCGCGCCATCGCGGTCAGCAGCCTCAAGCGCTCGCGCTCGCTGCCCGACGTGCCGACCGTGGCCGAGAAGGGCTTCGGCGATTTCTCGGCCGGCTCCTGGTTCGGCTTCTTCGCGCCCAAGGGCACGCCCGCGCCGGTGATCGCGCTGCTCAACAAATCGGTCAACGACGCGCTGCCCTCGCTCGAGGCGCAGATGATCCGCGAGGGCGCCGACCCGGTGGGCGGCACGCCCGAGCAGTTCGGCAAGTTCACGCGGCAGGAGTACGAGAAATGGAAGAGCATCGTTCGCGAGTCGGGCGCGACGGCCGAATGAGCGCGCCGCTGCGCATTCTGATGACCGAGGCCGCCGCGCTTCAGGCCGGCACAGGCCTGGCCGAGGCATTGGCCGGCCGCGCGCACGTGGTGGTGGCAGAAGGCGCCGATGCCGACGTGGCCTTCGTCTCGCGCGACGTCACGGGCCTGTCGACCAAGCACGAGTTGCTGCCGCACACCCGGCGCTTTCACGATGCGCTGCGACATGCGCCCTCGCTGCGCTGGGTGCATGCCCATTCCTCGGGCGCCGACCGGCCCGTGTACGGCGAGCTGCGCGCGCGCGGCGTCGAGGTGACGACCTCCTCGGGCGCCAATGCGGGCGTGGTGGTACAGACCGCGCTGGCCGGCGTGCTGATGCTCGCGCGCCGCTTTCCGCAGCTGCTCGCGGCGCAGCGCGACAAGACCTGGGCGCCGCTCGTGGGCAGCGGGCTGCCGCGCGACCTCGCGGGCCAGACCGCAGTGATCGTGGGCTGGGGTCCGATCGGGCAGGGCCTGGGCGCGCTGCTGTCGGCGCTCGGGCTGCGCGTGGTCTCGGTGCGCAGCAGCGCCGGAGCAGCGCTCGCGCCCGCCGTCGAGAGCGTGCGCTTCGAGGACATCGGCCGGGTGCTTCCGCGCGCCGACTGGCTGCTGCTCGCCTGCCCGCTGACCGAACGCACGCGCGGGCTGGTCGATGCCGCCGCGCTCGCGCTGCTGCCACCGGGCGCGCGGCTCGTGAACGTCGCGCGCGGCGAGGTGGTCGACGAAGCCGCGCTGATCGAGGCGCTGCGAGGCGGCGCGCTCGCGGGCGCCTACCTCGACGTGTTCGCGCACGAGCCACTGCCGGCCGACTCGCCCCTGTGGTCGCTGCCGAACGTCATCGTCACGCCCCACACGGCCGGCCATTCGGACGGCAACGAGGCGCGCGTGGCCGCCCTTTTCCTCGACAACCTGCGGCGCTGGAACGCCGGCCTTCCGCTGCTGAACCGCGTGGCCTGACCAGGTGTGAATAAACCTACTGCGCGCCCCGATCTCGCACCTGCGGTCCTCACCGTACAGAGTGCGGCTCCGGTCCTCGGCGCGACCTCGGGGCGCTCGCTACGGTTTCTTCACACCTTGTGAGCGCCCCCCCTTCACGACAACACCAAGACCCCCACGACCATGAAAAGACAAGCCTTCCTCCGCACCGCCCTCGCGACCCTGCTGCTGGCGGCGGGCACCCTGCCCGTGCTCGCCGCCGACTGGCCGAGCAAGCCCATCACCCTCGTCGTGCCCTTCGTGGCCGGCGGCACCACCGACATCGTCGCGCGCACCGTGGGCCAGAAGCTCTCGGAAGCACTCGGGCAGCCGGTGATCGTCGACAACCGCGGCGGCGCGGGCGGCACCGTGGGCGCGACCATCGCCTCGAAGGCGCCGGCCGACGGCTACACGCTGTTCCTGGCCACCATCGCTCATTCGATCGCGCCTGGCCTCTACAAGAAGCTGGCCTACGACTTCCAGCGCGACTTCGACCCGGTGGCGCTGGTGGCCTCCACGCCCAACGTGCTGATCGTCAACGACAAGGTGCCCGCACGGACCGTGGCCGAACTCGTGGCCTACATCAAGGCCAACCCGGGCAAGGTCAACTTCGGCTCGGCCGGCAACGGCAGCACCGAGCACATCTCGGGTGAGCTGTTCCGCGCGATGACGAAGACCGAGATCGTGCACGTGCCCTACAAGGGCGGCGCGCCGATGATGGCCGACCTGATGGGCGGCCAGATCCAGATGGCGGTCGAGACCAGCCCCTCGGCCTCGCCGCACATCAAGGCCGGCAAGGTGCATGCGCTCGCCGTGACCACGAAGACGCGCTCGGCCGCCTACCCCGGCGTGCCCACGCTCGACGAGGCCGGTCTCAAGGGCTACGACATGACGACCTGGTTCGCGCTGATGGCGCCGCACGGCACGCCGCCCGAGATCGTGCAGCGGCTCAACGCCGAGCTCGCGCGCGCGGTGCAGCAGCCCGACGTGGCCAAACGCTTCGAGGAACAGGGCGTGACGGCCGGGAACATGAAGCCGGCGCAGCTCGCGGCCTTCATCGGATCGGAGACCGCCAAGTGGGTCAAGGTGGCCAGGGAAGCGGGCGCGACCGCCGAATGAGGCGGCGTCGGACATAGCCCTACGGCCACGACGGAACCCTGCTTGCCCAGGGCCGGGGGCGTTGTCTGCAGAATAGCGGGCCATGCACGCCAGAAAAACCGCGCAAACCGCGCTCGTGGCCTTCCTTTGCCTCGTCTCCTGCCCTCCTCTTCCCGCTTTTGCAGCCTCCGTTCCGGGCGACCCCGCGCCCGCTGACGCGGCCGATGTGCGCATCGAGTCGCTGCTCTCGCGCATGACCGTCGAGGAAAAAGCCGGCCAGCTCAGCCTCTTCGGGCCCGCGGACATCAACGTCCCCAACAACCCGCAGGCCGGCTGGCGCAACGCGCAGCAGGAGACTGCCGACGTGCGCGCCGGGCGGCTCACGGGGCTGTTCAACAACGCGGGCCTCGAGGGCAAGCGCCGGCTGCAGCAGATCGCGGTGAACGAGTCGCGCCTGGGCATCCCGCTGATCTTCGGCGCCGACGTGATCCACGGCTTTCGCACCATGTTCCCGATGCCGCTGGCCGAAGCCTCGAGCTGGGAGCCCGCGCTGGCCGAGCGCACCGCGCGCGCGGCGGCGGTCGAGGCCACGGCCGACGGCTTCCGCTGGACCTTCGCGCCCATGGTCGACATCGCGCGCGACGCGCGCTGGGGCCGCGGCCTCGAGGGCGTGGGCGAGGATGTGTACCTCGCGAAGCAGTTCGCCGCCGCGCGCGTGCGCGGCTTCCAGGGCCCGGACCTGTCGCGCCCCGATGCCATGCTGGCCACGCCCAAGCACTTCGCCGCCTACGGCGCGGCCGAGGGCGGGCTCGACTACAACGTGAGCGACATCTCCGAGCGCACGCTGCGCGAGGTGTACCTGCCGCCGTTCCGCGCGGCGCTCGATGCCGGCGCACTGTCGGTCATGAGCGCCTTCAACGAGATCGGCGGCGTGCCCTCCACCGCCAACCCCGCGCTGCTGACCGGCGTGCTGCGCGACGAATGGAAGTTCAAGGGCTTCGTGGTGTCCGACTACACCGCCGACGAGGAGCTGGTGGAGCACGGCTATGCCGCCAACCCGCGCGAGGCTGCCAAGCAGGCGTTCATGGCCGGCACCGACGTGAGCATGCAGAGCGGCCTGTACATCCGCTACCTGCCCGACCTCGTGGCCTCCGGCGAAGTGCCCATGGCGCGGCTCGACGAGGCCGTGCGCCGCGTGCTGCACGTGAAGCAGAAGCTCGGCCTGTTCGACGACCCGATGCGCGGCCTCGACGGCCTGCCCGCCGCGCAGCGCGCGGAGAACCCCGAGTTCATCGCACTGGCCCGCGAAGACGCACGCCGCTCCATCGTCATGCTGAAGAACGAGCGCATGCTGCTGCCGCTGCCGAAGGCCGGCACGAAGATCGCGCTGGTCGGTCCGTTCGCCGAAGGCACCATCGACCTGATGGGGGCCTGGAGCCTGTTTCCCGGGCAGTCCGCGCCGGTGGGCATCGACCAGGGCCTGCGCGCCGCGCTCGGCCCCGGCTCGTCGGTGAACGTGGTGCGCGGCTCGGGCATCGAGAGCGCGCTGCCGGGCGGCATCGACGCCGCGGTGGCCGCCGCGAAGGATGCCGACGTGGTGCTGCTGGCCATCGGCGAGAGCCAGAAGATGTCGGGCGAGGCGCGCTCGCGCAGCGACATCGGCATCCCGCAGGCGCAGCAGGACCTGGCCGAGGCGGTGGCCGCCACCGGCAAGCCGGTGGTGGTGCTGCTGAGCAACGGCCGCGCCATGGCGCTGAAGGGGGCGGTGCGCAACGCGCGCGCCATCCTCGTCACCTGGTTCCTCGGCGTGCAGACGGGCAACGCCATCGCCGACGTGGTGTTCGGCGACTTCAACCCCTCGGGGCGCCTGCCCGTGAGCTTTCCGCAGACGGCGGGCCAGGTGCCCTACTACTACGGCCACAAGCGCACCGGCCGGCCCACGCCGGCCAACGCGCCCGAGACGGCCTTCAAAACGCGCTTCGTCGATGCGACCAACGAGGCGCTCTACCCCTTCGGCTTCGGCCTGGGCTACTCGCCGGTGCGCTACGACAGCGTCGAGCTGAGCAGCGAGCGCATGCCGCTGGCAGGCACGCTGCGCGTGCGCGCCACCGTCACCAACACCGGCCAGCGCGACGCCGAGGAAGTGGTGCAGCTCTACATCGCAGAGCGCGCCGCCAGCGTGACGCGGCCGGTGCGCGAGCTCAAGGGCTTCCGGAAGCTCAACATCGCACCGGGCGCGTCGGAGCAGGTCGAGTTCACGCTCACGGCCGACGACCTGCAGTTCATCGGCCGCGACCTGAAGCCGGTGGTCGAGCCGGGCGAGTTCGACCTGTGGGTCGCTCCCTCGGCCGCCAGCGGCATCCGCAAGCACTTCGTGCTGACGCGCGACTGAGCGCGGCCGCCCACCGCCGCGCGTTGCGGTGCGGCGCCGTTCAGTCGAACACGCCGGTCAGCGCCACTCGCGTCACCACGCCGGTGCTGGTGGCGCCCACGCCCAGCGTGACGCTGTAGCGGCCGTCCTGCGAGGTATGGCGCAGCGAGCCGCCCAGCGCGCTTTCGCTGCGGTAGTTGCCCAGGCCGACGGCATAGCTGAGCTTGCCCGGCACCATCGGCGCGGCTTCCATGGCGGCGACGCCCGCGATGCCGGCGTAGGCACGGCGCGCGTTGTCGTCGATCTGGCCCTGCAGCCGTGCGGCCGTGATGTCGGTGTAGGCCTTGCCCAGCGGCAGGCCCTGGGCAGCCACGGTGTCGGTGTAGGCGTTGGCCGTGGCCACGCCGTCCTTCACCATGCCCTGCACCTGGCCGACGTTGGTGGCGTCGGTGGCGGCGTTGCCCGGTGCAACGCCCGTCAGCTGGCGATTGCCCAGCGCCACCTCGCCCACGGACGACTGCACGCCCGCCAGCCCGATGGCCGTGTACGCGGCCTGCGCACCGCGCGTGGTCGCGCTGCCCGCGCCCAGCGCGACGCTGTTGGCATGCGCGGCCGTGGCGTTGCTCCCGAGCGCGATGGCGCTGTCCGCGCTGGCGCGCGACGCGGTGCCCAGCGAGATGCTCTGGCTGGCGTTCACGTACACGCCCGCGTCGTTGCCGATGGCGATGTTGCCGTCGCCGTTCACGTGCTGGCCGGCACCGTTGCCCTGCCCCAGGTTGCCGTTGCCGACCACCGCCTGCCCCGACGCATTGCCGAACGACAGGTTCTGGCTGCCCTGCACGCCGCCGCCGGCCGCCTGGCCCAGCGCGACGTTGTTGTTGCCGGCGACCTGCGCGCCGGCCATCAGCCCGGTGGCCTGGTTGCCCGAGCCGGTCACGCCCGTGCCCGCGCCCTGGCCCGATGCGATGTTGTTGCTGCCGCTCACGTTGCTGCCCGCGCCGTTGCCGTAGGCCTGGTTGGCGTTGCCCGTCACGTTGCTGCCGGCACTGGTGCCGTAGGCCTCGTTGTCGGACCCCGTGACGTGCTGGCCCGCATTGCTGCCGGTGGCGTCGTTGCGGTTGCCGGTGACGAACTGGCCGGCGGCGTAGCCGGTCGAGTTGTTGTAGTCGCCGGTGACGTTCTCGCCCGCACTGCGGCCCATGGTCTGGTTCCAGCCGCCGACCACGTTGGTGCCCGCGTAGTAGCCGATCGCCTGGTTGGCGTTCTTGCCCGACACGTTGGTGCCCGCGCCCTCGCCGATGGCGAGGTTCCAGTTGGTGCTGACGTTGTTGCCCGCGCCGTTGCCCAGGCTCACGTTGTTGCTGCCGACGACGTTCATGCCGGCGTTGGTGCCCATCGCATTGTTGTCGGAGCCCGTCACGCCGCTGCCCGCATGGAAACCCATGGCGTTGTTGTGATCGCCGGTGACGTTGTCGCCCGCGCTGCGGCCGATGGCCTGGTTCCAGCCGCCCTTGACGTTGTCGCCGGCCTGGAAGCCGATGGCCTGGTTGGCGTTGCCGCCGCTCACGCCCACGCCCGCGCCGTCGCCGATGGCCAGGTTGAAATTGGTGCTGACGTTGTTGCCGGTGCCGGTGCCCAGCGCCTGGTTGTTGGTGCCGGTGACGCCGGTGTTGCCGGTGCCCGTGCCGATGCCGAGGTTCGACTTGACCGGGTCCCAGGTGGTGGTCTGGGCGTGGCCGATGCCGGCCGCGGTGCCGAGCGCCGCGGCCAGCCCGAGCAGGGCTGCGCCGCGCCTTGCGCGCTTGTGTTTCATGGTGGTGTCGCGAAGAGGTTGGAACTCAGGCCGCACCGAGGTGCAGCGCCATGGCGGGATCGCTCACGCTCGGCTTGCCGTTCTCCACGCGGCCCGAGAAACGGCGCTCGAAGTTGGCGGCGCTCACGGTGAAGTCGTACCAGTGGCCGGTGTCGCCCAGGGCCCAGTGCAGCATGCCGGTGTCGCCGGCCGCCACATCGAGCGTCCAGGGACCGTCGGTGCGGTAGGCATTGGGCTTGACCGACACGGTGCCGGCCGCGGTGCCGGTGTTGTGCACCTTCACGTAGACGTCGCCCGCGGCCGGGTCGTAGCAGACCTGCACCTCCGGCTTGAAGGCGGCCGCGTCGGCGGCGAGCGCATCGCCCTTGAACACGCGCACGAAGCCGTTGCTGCTGTAGACCCACAGCTCGTACTTGCCGCCGTCGGCGGTGCCTGCGTTCCAGTAGTCGGAGAGCTGCTTGCCGGCCTCGACCGTGTAGCGTCGCGGAATGAGGTCGAGGTGCAGCTTGTCGTAGACATGGAACACCGCGCCCTGCTTGCCGGTGTTCGCGAAGATCAGCTGCACGAGACCGCGCGGCTCCACCCGCGCGCTGGTGTGCAGCTCGTAGGGCAGCGCACGCGAATAGCGCGTGCCCGTCTCCTGGTACAGCGGCTGCACCGTGGCGGGCGCGGTCGTGACCGGCGCCGTGGGCAGCAACCGCTGCTGTGCGTTGATCGCGGCGTAGTTGCTCGTGTCGGGCAGCGAGGGAACCACCGGGTTGTTCGGGTTGACGAAGTCGAAGCACGAGGTGAGGTCGCCGCTGACCGCGCGATGCCACGGGCTGATGGCGTCCACGGTGATGTCGAAGCGCTGCTCCAGGAAGCGCGCCATCGAGGTGTGGTCGAACACCTGCGAGTTGACCCAGCCGCCCTTGCTCCACGGCGACACCACGTACATCGGCACGCGCGAACTCAGGCCCCAGGGGCGGATCTTGCCGGTGGTGGTGTCGGCGGCGCTCAGGTAGCTGCCCACCGATGCGTCGAAGTACTCGCCATCCAGCGGCACGGTCGACTTGCCCATCAGGTTGCCGCTGGCGTCATAGGACGGCACCGCCGGCATGGCCGCGTGGTCGAAGAAGCCGTCGTTCTCGTCGAAGGTCACGAACAGCGCCGTCTTGCTCCACACCGCCGGGTTGGCCGTGAGCGCGCCCAGCACGTCGGAGATGAAGTCCGCCGCGCCCGCCACGCCTTCGCTGCTGCCGGGATGCTCGGCCAGTGCCTGCGTGGGCAGCACCCACGAGACCTGCGGCAGCGTGTCGTTCAGCACGTCCTGCCGGAGCTGCGCGAGGAAGTTGACGGCGCCGTCGGCCGCCGCGGGGCCGCCCGTCAGGCCGTGCTCGTAGATCGGCGAACCCGGCTGCGCGGTGCGGAAGCTCTCGAAGGCCAGGCAGCCGTTCATGGCGCCCGTCCAGTTGTTGTTCATGTTCTGGTAGATGTGCCAGCTGATGCCGGCCTTCTGCAGCACGTCGGGCAGCGTGTCCCACTTGAACGAGTTGTTGACGTACTTGTAGTTGTAGGCACCCGAGACCGGGTCCTTCTGGCCGGTGCCGTCCGCCTGCTGCGCCCTGCCTGCGACCCAGTTCGACGGGCTGGGCCAGCAGCGCGAGTTGACGGGCTCGGAATCGGTGTCCGTGCTGTTGATGCCCTTCTTGCGCAGCTCCGGGTTGAAGTTGGAGCCCGACCAGAAGACGATGCGGTTCGGGTCGGTGCCGGTGAGGATGGAGCAGTGGTAGCCGTCGCAGAGCGTGAAGGCATCGGCCAGCGCGAACTGGAACGGGATGTCGTCGCGCAGGTAGTAGCCCATCGTCACCTGGTTCTTGAACTGGATCCAGCGGTCCATCTTTCCCTGGTTCCATGCCGCCTGCTGGTCGGGGAAGTTGTGCGGTGCGCCCGAGCCGATCAGCGCATTGCTGACCCGGGAATCGCGGCGGAAGGGCTGGATGTCCTGGCCGCCCGCCGGATTCGCCTGGAAGAACACCGGCTTGCCGCTGGCCAGCGGGATCGGGAAGCGGTCGCCGAAGCCGCGCACGCCGCGCAGGGTGCCGAAGTAGTGGTCGAAGCTGCGGTTCTCCTGCATCAGGATCACGATGTGCTTAATGTCCTTGATGGTGCCGGTGTCGACGGCCGCCTCGACCGCGAGGGCCTTGCGGATCACGGGCGGCAGCATGCTGAGGGCCGAGGCCGCGCCGACGGCGCCGGCCGACTTGCGGAAGAAATCGCGACGGTTGGTGTGGTTCATTGGAATGCTTTCAACGCGAGGACTGGACGGTGAGGAAATGGAGGACGTATCGATGGGGCTGCAGTGCGTTCCGGATGCGGATCAGGGCGCGCACTTCAGTGCCGGCACCGCCGGCTGGTCGGGCTGCTGCGGCGCGGTGGCCGGCGGCGTGGTGCCGGTGGGCGGCAGCATCGGCAGGCCGCCACCGCCACCGCCGCCGCCACCACCGCAGGCGGCGAGGCTCAGGCACAGGAGGACGCCGGCCGCAGCCTTTGCGGCGAAGCCATTCCGGGAGGCACGTGGAGTCATGACAATTTCCTTTGATCGAAGAGAAGACGTGGGACGAACGACGGGCGAAGCGGGGCCGCGCAGTCCCCTCGGGGTTGCGCCGGCCGGCAGGAGAAACGAAGAATGCGGCGCGCCCGGCAGCCCGTCGTGCGGGCGCTTCGGCGCGGAGAGATCAGGGCTCAGGCATAGCGGCTGCGCAGGCGGGCTGCGAGGCGGTCGAGCACCAGCACGGTGAGGAAGATCGCGATCAGGATCGTCCCGACGTGCGCGTAGTTGTACATGTCGTACCGGCCCTTGAGTTCCTGGCCGATGCCGCCCGCGCCCACCAGGCCCACCACGGTGGCCATGCGCACGTTGCGGTCGAGCACGTACAGCGTGTAGGCGATGAACTGCGGCATCACCTGCGGCAGCACCGCGAAGCGCATCACCTTGAGCTTGTTGGCGCCGATGGCACGCAGCGCCTCCTGCGGCTTGTCGTCGGCGGTCTCGATGTCCTCCGCGTAGAACTTGCCCAGGAAACCCGCCGAGTGCAGTGCGAGCGCCAGCACGCCGGCAATGGGGCCGAAGCCGTAGGCCAGCACCAGGAACAGCGCGCTCACCAGCTCGGGCACCGCGCGGAACATGCCGACGATGCCGCGCGCCAGCCCGTACGCGGCACGGTTCGGCGTGTAGTTGCGCGCGCTGAACCAGGCCAGCGGCACGCTCAGCACGATGGCCAGCAGCGTGGCCCAGATGGCGATCTCGAAGGTCTCGAGCATCTTCACCGCCACGTGCCACAGGTAGCCCAGCGGCTCCACCAGCAGCTCGCGCGTGTCGACCACCTCTTCCATCTGCAGCGTCTGCGGGTTGAGCTTGGGCTCGCGCACCTCGACGGTTTCCAGGTGCGAGAACCACGGCAGGCGGTTGCGGTCGAAGTCCTCGATGCGCGCGGTCTCGGTGCGCTCAGAAATCTGCGGCGGAAAGAGCGAGCGCGCGATCGTGCCCAGGCCAGACAGCACCTGCGACTGCTCCCGCAGCCCCACCGCCGCGAGCACGCCTTCGCCGGTCAGCGAGAGCATGCGGCCCATCTCGACGCGCTGGCCGGCGAAGAAGCCGATCACCAGCACCGCGAGCAGCACCGCCAGGCTGCGCGCGCCGTAGGGACGCGGCAGGTTCCATGCGGAAGCCGGGCGGCTCATGGCGCAAGCTCCAGCACGCCGGTGTGCAGCGGCAGCACGGCCTCGGGCTCGGTCCCGTGGACCTCGGGGCGTCCGGGTGCCGCCGCAGCGGGCGCGCGGCCGTAGATCGCATCGAAGACCGTCGGATCGAAGGCGCCGGGCGCGCCGTCGAACACCACCTCACCGTGGCGCAGCGCGACGATGCGGTCCGCGAACTCGCAGGCCAGCTCGATCTGGTGCAGGCTGCACAGCACCGTGGTGCCGCGCTCGCGCGCCTGCGTGCGCAGGAGCGCGAGCACGTCGTGGCTGGTGCGCGGGTCGAGGCTGGCCACGGGCTCGTCGGCCAGCACCAGCGGCGGGTCGAGCATGAAGGCGCGCGCGATGCCCACGCGCTGCTGCTGCCCGCCCGACAGCTCGCTCACGCGGCGCAGCAGGTGCTGCTCCTGCAAGCCCACCGATTCGACGAGCTCGCAGGCCTTGCGCCGCGCAACGTCGCTGAAGAGGCCCAGCAGCGCGCGCCAGGTCGGCATGCCCGGCAACGCGCCCGCGAGCACGTTCTGGGCGACGGTGGAGCGCAGCACGAGGTTGAACTGCTGGTGGATCATGCCGATGCGCGGCCGGATGCGCGACAGCGAATCGGCCGCGATGCGCACGCCCTCGACCTGCACCGTGCCCTGCGTGGGCTTCACCAGGCCGTTGGCCATGCGCAGCAGCGTCGACTTGCCTGCGCCCGACGAGCCCAGCACCACGCAGAACTGGCCCGCGGGCACCTGAAGTGAGACACCGCCGAGCGCCTGCGTGCCGTCGGCATAGCGCATGGCGACCGATTCGAACTTCAGCATGGCGTGCGTGCTCAGCGCTGTGCGGCCTTGGCCAGGATGCGGCCCTTGACCTCGTCGGTGAGCAGCCCCAGCTTCTCGGCGGCGACGTTGAACTCGTCTTCCGAGAACCTGGTGTCGTAGCCGTCGATCTTGCCGCCGCCGTAACCCCGGATCATGTCGGGCGTGACGCCGGGCGCCTTGTTCACGGTCTGGAAGGCGTCCTTCAGCTTCGCCTTCAGCGGCTCGGGCAGCTTCGAGTTCAGCGCCAGCGGCGGGTAGGGAATGGCCATGCTTTTGGCAATGACCTTCACCGTCTTCGGATCGACGGCGCCCTGCTTCACGGCCTTCTCGTACGAATCGAACGAGAGCGAGGCCACGTCGACCTGGTCCTGCACCAGCGCGGCCAGGCTGCTGGCGTGGCTGCCGGTCATGCGGATGGCCGAGAGGTCCTTCGCCGGGTCCATGCCGGCGTCCATCAGCATCGCGACCTGGAAGGTGAAGCTCGAGGCCGAGTTGACGTCGCCGAAGGCCACGCGCTTGCCCTTCACGTCGTTGATGCCGGCGATCGGCGCGTTGGCCTTGGCGAACATGCCGGCGTAGTACACCGAGGCGCCCTTCTCCACGCCCACGGCCAGCAGCTGCGCGCAGCCGCGCTTGTGGGCCTGCACATACGAGACGGGGCCGAAGAAGGCGATGTCCGCGAGCTGGTTGCACATGCCCTCGACCACGGCGCCGTACGACTGGCCGACCTTCAGGTCGAAGTTGAGGCCCGTGGTGCGCGTGATGGCGTTGAACACCGGCGCGTAGTCGGCCTTGGTGCCCGACTCGGTGCCGCCGTCGGCCGGGATCAGCAGCACGCGCAGCGGATGTTCGCGCGACCCGTCGGCCACTGCCTGGGCGTGCGCCGGAAGCGAGAGTGCGGCGGCCAGCGACACGGCGGCTGCAGCAAGGGCGAGGAGCTTGTTCTTCATGGGGTCGGTTCCTTCGTTCGAAACGATGTTGGAGGGCGATGTTCGGGAGTCGATGCCCGGAACTTTAGAAACCAAAGATGACAAGCAAATGAAATTTGCTCATTTCAAAATCAACAAATCACTGAGCAATCTTCAATACAATCCGCCGCCATGAGCACGAACCACAAGACACCGGCGGTCACCGACGCCCGCCTGGCGCGGGCCCGCCATCTGCTCGTCGACCTCGACGGCACGCTGGTGCGCCAGCAGGAAGCCATTGCCGGCGCGGCCGAGCTGCTGAAGCATTTCGAAGGCCGCTACGCCATCGTCTCGAACAACTCCACCCACACTGCGCCGGGCCTGGCGCAACGGCTGCGCCGCCTCGGGCTGCGCGTGCCCGCGGAGCGCATCGTGCTGGCCGGAGAGCTGGCCGTGCGCCAGCTGGTGAGCGAGCAGCCCGGCGCGCGCGTGATGATGGTCGCGAGCCCTGCGCTGCAGCGCTATGCGCGCTCGCTGGGTTGCGACCTCGTGCAGTCCGGCGCCGACTTTGTGCTGCTCGCGCTCGACATGCAGTTCAGCCACGCGCGCCTTGCGCTGGCGGTGAACGAACTGCTGCGCGGCGCGCAGCTCGTGGCGAGCAATGCGGACGCCACCCATCCCGGCCCGCACGGACGCGTCGTGCCCGAGACCGGCGCGCTGCTGGCGGCCGTGGTGGCGGCCAGCGGCGTGCGGCCGTTGCGCGTCACGGGCAAGCCCGCGCCGCTGCTCTTCGAGGAAGGCCTGCGCTGCCTGGGCGCACGTGCCGAAGACACCGTGGTGGTGGGCGACAACCCGCTCACCGATGCCGAGGGCGCCGGGCGGCTGGGCATGGCCTGCGTGCTGGTGGGCCAGGCACCGGGTGCGGTGGCGCCGTCGGTGGCCGGGCTGTTCGCGTCTTCCGGTCCCGCGCAACCCGTGGAGGAGACCGCTCAGTACCGCTTGAGCGAAAGCACGTCGAAGGTCTGGCGCAGCGTGCGCACCGAGGTGTCGTAGTCCGACAGTGCGAGGCAGGCGATCAGCGCATCGATGATCGCCAGCTGCGCGAGCCGGCTCGTCATCGCCTCGGTGCGGAAGTTGGTCTCGCGCGCCATCGTGAACAGCAGCACGTCGGCGAAGGCCTGCAGCGGCGACTTGCCGAAGTTCGTGATGCACACCGTGGCGGCGCCCGCCTCCTTCGCGAGGCGCGTGGCCGTCACCGTCTCGTGCGTGCTGCCCGAGTGCGAGATGGTCAGCACCGCCGTGCGCGCGTCGGTCAGCGAGGCGCTGATGGCCTGCACGTGCGAGTCGACCACCACCTTGGCGTTCAGCCCGATGCGAAGCATGCGGTAGTGCGCGTCCTCGGCGATGGTGGCCGAGCTGCCGATGCCGTAGATCTCGATGCGCTCGGCCTTGCGGAACAGCTTCACCGCGCGCTCCATCGCCTTCGCGTCGAGCGTGGACTCGGTGTCGTGCAGCGTCTGCACGTTGCTCTGGAAGATCTTGCGGATCACCGCCGTCGTGTTGTCCTGCGGGTCGAGGTCTTCGTGGATGAACTGCACCGGCCGCACCAGCTCCTGCGCCAGCGCGATCTTGATCTGCTGGAAGCCGGTGGCGCCGAGGTTCTTGCACAGGCCGACGATGCTGCCCTCGCTCGACCCGGTGCGCTCGGCCACTTCGCTGACCGACATGTGCACCACCTCGCGCGGGTTCTTCACGATGAAGTCGGCGATGCGCTGGCCCACCGGGCCGAGCGAGGACCACAGCGTCTGGATGCGCGCGAGCACCGAGGAGACCTGGGCGTCGGGCGCCTCTGCAGCGGGTGCGCCGGATGCTGCGACGGGCGTCTTGCCGGCGGCTGCAGAAGCCTTGCCGCCGGCGGCTTTGGGAGTGCTGTTGCGCTTCATGGCCCGCGAGCTTACCCGCCCTCGATGGCGGTTTGATGCATCGCGGCGCCGCGCCGCAGCCCGCGTGCGTCTACTCGCCGCTGGCGCCGGACGGCAGGCTCGCCGACGCCACCGGCGGTGCGACCTGCGACTCGAGCACCTCGGTCGGATGCATCGCGTTGTTGGCGCGCACCGCTTCGGCCTGCACCTGCGCACGGTCCGCGCCGGACACCGGCTTGGCAACCTGCGATTCGAGCACTTCGGTCGGATGCATCGCCGTGTTGGCTTGCATTGCATCCGCTTCCACCGCGTCGCGCGACATGGTCGAGTGCGAGATCTGCGGATAGTCCGGATCGCCACGGCCGCCCGCGTGCGCGAACGAAGCCAGCGCCAGCATGGGCACGGTGGCGATGCAGAGGGTTGCCGAACGGAACTTCATGGCTGTCTCCTTGTGTGTGATGGTTTCTTCACTTTAGGACGCGGCACTTACCGGCCCGTGAGAGTTCGCTTACGCACGCGTGAGAGTCGGCTTATGCAGCGGTGAGAGGGCGCGAACGGCCTGCTGTCGAAGGCCTATATTCGGTCGATCCAAGTCCGCAGAAACAGGAGAGCCCCGCACCGATGAGCCGATACACCCTGACCGAAGTCGTGCCTGCCATCCCCGATGGCCTGCGCCGCCGCTTCCTGCTGGCCGATCGCAGGCAGACCGGGCGCGTGGCCGTGCTGGTGGTCGCCTTCGACGGCGACTACCCCGACGGCAGCCTCGGCAACGGCCATGGCGCCTTCATCGCGACGAGCGCACTGCAGGGCCTGCATGCCTTCGAACCCGACTGCGTGGTGCTCGACTTCCGCGGCATGAGCTACCGCTGGGGCAACACGCTGCTGCGCGTCTTCCAGGACATCTCGCAGTTCATGGACTCGGGCATCGAGCCCGGCGGCGTGCCGTTTCCGGTGGTGGCCGTCACATCGGAAAGATCGCGGGCGGCTTTCCTGAGCCTCGTCACGCCCGGCGGCGGTCCCGCGCCGTCCTGGCACTTCGACGACATCGATGCCGCCATTGCCCATGGCGCATCGAAGGCGAAGGAATGGCTCGAGTCCTGACGGGCCGCACACATCGCACACATCGCACACATCACACACATCACACGAACCGCACGCATGACCACGACGGCCCTTCCCCTCGACCGCCGCATCGAGCTCGTGTCCGACACGCTCGTCAACAGCTTCCGCTTCCACGCCAGCGGCAAGGTCGCCGCAACGATCGGCATGAAGGACGGCCCGCTCGCCGCACCGTTGTTCGACTACCGCGTGGTGTCGCAAGACAGCATCGAGATCGTCGGCCTCGACGGGCGCATCGAGAGCTGGACCGGCATCCGCATCGAAGGCGACCTGCTCCATGTGGAGCGCGACGGCCAGTGGGCCGTCTTCACCATCGGAAAGACTGCCCCATGAAAGTCAGACGCATCGTTGCCAACATCGCCGCTCCCGACCTGGCGCGCGCCGCGCTCTTCTACAAGGACGCGCTCGGGCTCGAACTGCTCATGGACCACGGCTGGATCCAGACCTACGGCACGCAGGCCGAGATGACGGTGCAGCTCAGCGTGGCGTCGGAAGGCGGTTCCGGCACGCCGGTGCCCGATCTGTCCATCGAGGTGGACGACGTCGACACGGCCTTCGAGCGGCTGAAGACCGCGGGCTTCGCCATCGAGTACGGACCGGTCGACGAGCCCTGGGGCGTGCGCCGCTTCTACGTGCGCGATCCGTTCGGCAAGCTGGTCAACATCCTCGCGCACGCCTGAGCACGTTGCGCCGGATCAGTCGGCGCCGTGGAACACGCTGTCGTCGGGGCCGATGTGCGAGGGCGGCGTCCATGCGGCGTCGCGCATCGAACGGCTCACGAGCTTGTCGACGCCCAGCAGCGTGGCGAAGATCGCCATTCGCACCGGAATGCCGTTGTCGGTCTGGCGGAAGATGGCCAGGCGCGGGTCGTTGTTGAGGTCGACGCTCAGGTCGTGCGAACCGGGGCGGCCGTCGCGCGGCAGCGGGTGCATCACCACCACCTCGGGCTTGCAGTCCGACTCGATCAGCGCGCGGTTGATCTCGAAGGCGTTGTCGAAGCCTTCGAGCACTTCGTCGTTCGCAAAGCGTTCCTTCTGGATGCGCGTGGCATAGATGATGTCCGCGCCGGCCAGCGCGCGCGCGGGCGTTGCCGCAGTCTCGACCACGTGGCCGTTGCGGCTCACGGCCTCGACGATCTCCGCCGGCATGGCGAGCGAAGGCGGCGAGACCAGCGTGAACTTCATGCCTTTGTAGAGCGCCAGCAGCTTGATCAGCGAATGCACCGTGCGGCCGTATTTCAGGTCGCCCACCATCGCGATGTGCGCGCCGTCCACCAGCTTGCCCAGCCGCGAGAACTCGCGCTGGATGGTGTACAGGTCGAGCAGCGCCTGGCTCGGGTGCTCGCCCGGCCCGTCCCCGCCGTTGATGACCGGCACGTTGGTGGCGCGCGCGAACTCGGCCACCGAGCCCTGCTCCGGATGCCGCACCACGATGGCGTCGACATAGCCGCTGATGACGCGGCTGGTGTCGTAGATCGACTCGCCCTTGGCCATCGAGGAAAAGGTGAAGCCCGTGGTGTCGCACACCGAGCCGCCGAGTCGGCAGAATGCCGCGCCGAAACTCACGCGGGTGCGCGTGCTGGCCTCGAAGAACAGGTTGGCCAGCACGGCGCCCTCGAGCACGCGGCTGACCTTGCGGCGGCGCGCGATGGGCTGCATGACGTCGGCCAGCTGGAACAGCTCGTCGATCGCGTCCCGGTTGAACTGGCTCACCGACAGCAGGTGGTGCGAGCCGTCCACGGCCGTGGCCTTGCGCAGAGCGCCTCCATGTGCGCTTTGCGTATATTCACCGCGCCGACCATCGGACGCCATGATTTCGCTCACGAAGCGCCGGGCCACTTCGGGCATGGCCCTGAATTCGTTGGATTCGTCGGGCAGCAGCCAGGCGTCGAGCGCCCTTCTTCGGCTGCCGATGCGCTCGGCGAAAGCGTCGCGCGTCATGTTGAGCTGACGCATCGCGTCGCGGAGGAGCACCTGTTGCGGCATGGAAGTCATAGGCCGCGAATATATACTCAATGCGTATATTTCGAAAGTGCCGTGGCTGCGGCCATGAAAAAACGGGCCCAAGGGCCCGTTGCTTTCTGCTGGTGCAGTGACTTACAAGCCGGCCTGGCGCGTGAACGACACGCTGGGCTTCTTGTAGGCTTGCGGCACTTCGTCGCGATAGAACGCGCGGCGGTCGAGGCTGGCCAGCGGGTCATGTGCCTTGGCGACGGCTTCGGCCTGCACGGTGGCGCGGTTGGCGGTCGAGGTGAAGCTTTGGGCTCCGGCAGCGGCAGCTTCGCTGTATTCGTTGCCGGCACGTGCGGCGGCCGCGCCTTGCGGTGCCACTTCGGCACGCGAGACCGACGAATTCACGGTGTGCACGCCGTCATAGGTTTCTGCGTGGGCTCCGGCAGCAGCCAGGAGCGAGAGAGCAGCAGCAGCGAGGATCTTCGAGGCATTCATTTCAATCTCCTTCAGGTGTTTGGTTGGTGAGGAGAAGTTTGCGGCCGCGGACGCACAAAAAACCGCGGCAAAAAGAACCGCGGCGTTCACGGTATTGAAACAATGCCGCCCTTGAAAATCGAAAGGGTCAATAGGGATTGCACCGAAGAACAGGGGCTGTGGCAGCCCGACGGAACGCATCGAGGGAATCGCCGCCTGCGCCCGGACGGTATGTACCCCGTGCGGGGTAACCGCCACCGCAGCACATGGTTTTACGTCTTCAACAGTTTGGTTGCGTTCAGAATGAACCAGCCATTGGAGACACAGATGCTCTCGACCCTGCTGCAGTTCCTGCCGCGCGAAAGCGCCTACCGGCGCAAGTTTCTCAACAACACCGACGAGAACCTCTTCATGGGTTCGTTCGACAGCTTCGCAGCCGCGGAGGCCGGCGCGCCGCCGAGCAAGGCCGTGGGCTATGCCAACGCCGATGCCGGCGAGCTCTACAGCCCGCAGATCTACTTCTACGACTACCCCGGCCTGTTCTGGCTCGGCCGCTCCATCGACGCGGGAATGACGCGCGTGTTCGACCTGGGCGGGCACGTCGGCATCAAGTACTACGCCTTCCGCCGCGTGCTGAGCTACCCCGAAGACCTGCACTGGACCGTGTGCGACGTGCCCGGCGTGGTCGACAGCGGGCGCGCCATGGCGATCAAGCGCGAGGCCACCGCGCAGCTCGACTTCACGACCGACTACCGCGATGCGAGCGGCTGCGACGTGCTGTACGCCTCGGGCAGCCTGCAGTACCTGCCCACGCGAATGGAGGAGATCCTGTCGGCGCTGCATGTGAAGCCGAAGCGGATCATCATGAACACCACCGCCGTGCACCCGGAGCGCACCATCTTCACGCTCAACAGCATCGGCGTGGCGGTGTGCCCGTACCGCATCCAGCACCACGACGACCTGCTGGCCGAGCTCGCGCGCGCCGGCTACAAGAAGCGCGACGTGTGGCGCAACGAAGGCAAGCCGATCGAGGTGCCCTTCGTCGCTGGCGGCGACAAGCCCTACTACGCAGGCTGCTGCTTCGACCTCGCGGCCTGAACCGGCCGAGGCCGGCCGCCCGGCGCACGACGGCGTGCCTCGCGTGTCCGCCACGAGGGAAAACGAAAGGCTTCGGTACTAACCCCGAATTTCCTGAGGGCTGAATGACAGCCCCGCTCCTACGATGGACCTTTGCCAAGGAGACATCCGATGAAGCCCCTTCTCGCACTCACCCGCCGCGCCGCCCTGCCCCTGCTCGCCGCGCTGGCGCTCGCCGGCTGCGGCGGCCTCGGCACCCCGAACGGCGGCATGCCTGCGGCCGCATCGGACGATATCCACGTCATGACATCGGGCGGCTTCACGGCCGCCTACAACGACCTGCGTCCGGCATTCGAGCGCAGCAGCGGCCGCACGGTGAAGACGGCCTATGGCGCGTCGATGGGCAATGCCACCGACTCGATCCCGAGCCGGCTCGCGCGCAACGAGCCGGCCGACGTGGTGATCCTGGCGCGGCCCGCGCTCGACGCGCTGGTCGCGCAGGGCAAGGTGGTGCCCGGCAGCCAGGTCGACCTCGTGCGCTCGAGCATCGGCTTCGCGGTGCGCAAGGGCTCGCCCAGGCCCGACATCGGCACGGTCGACGCGCTCAGGCGCACGCTGCTCGCCGCACCGTCGATCGCCTACTCGGCCAGTGCCAGCGGCACCTATTACGAGACCGAGCTGCTTCGCAAGCTCGGCATCGAGGAGCAGGTCAAGCCCAGGAGCAAGCGCATCCTGAGCGAACGCGTCGGCGCGGTGGTGGCGCGCGGCGACGCGGCGCTCGGGCTGCAGCAGGTGAGCGAGCTGCTGCCGATCGCGGGTATCGACTACATCGGCCCGCTGCCCGCCGAGGTGCAGCAGGTGACGGTGTTCTCCGCAGGCATCGCCACCGGCTCGAAGCAGCCCGACGCGGCACGACAGCTGATCCGCTACCTGAACTCCCCCGCCGCGGCACCGGGCATCGCGAAGACCGGCCTCGAGCCGCTGCCGGCACGCTGAAGGCGCGCTACAGGGTCCACCCGTCGCGCCGGAAGAACTCCACCAGCGCATTGCCGACCTTGAACGGCTGGTCGCCGTCGATCAGGTGGCCTGCATCGGGCACGAGCTCCACACGCACGTGCGGCGCGTGCGCCCTCACGCGGGCCCAGGCGTGCGTCGGGTCGTACAGCGCCTCGTCGCCGCCGAGCAGCATGAGCGTGTCCTTCGGCAGCACACGCAGGTCGTCGTCGCTCATGCGGCCGGATGGCCGCGGGTGGCCGCGCTGGCAGCGCGCGCGCACCAGCAGGTCGTCGAACGCCCAGGCCGGCGGCGGCGGTACCACCGGCGAGGAAAGCATGCCGCGCAGGCCGCGCACGGTGCGCTCGTTCGGCAAGAGGGCCGCCAGGCCCGCACGGACAAGGTAGCCGACGCCGGGCGACTCGATGTTGGGCGGCGCCAGCAGCGCGAGCTTCGAGGCGCGGCGCGAACTCTGGCGCAGGTAGGCCGCTGCGAGCCAGCCGCCGAACGAGACGCCGCAAAGACCCACCTTCGGCCGTCCGAGACCGATGAGGACGTCGTCCAGCCAGTTGCAGTACGCGTCCTCGGACGAAGGCCGGCGCCCCTCGCTGCGGCCGGCGTCGCCGATGACGTCGACCGCATAGACCTGCAGCGAGGCGGCGAGCCGTTCGATGACGTGGATCCACGCCGTCGAGTTCGCGCCGCCGGCATGCAGCAGCACCACGGGCGGCGCATAGGCCGGCCCGCAGGCCAGCACGTGCGCGCGGCCGCAGCGCGTTTCCACATAGCGGCTGTCGTACGGCACGGGCCAGCGCGCGAGCACGCGGGCATACGAATCCAGCAGCGAGGAATGGGCTTCCGGCGAGCGGAAATGCCCGGCGAAGAGACGTGCTTCGAAAGGGCTCATCGGCAGTGCGTTCTTTTGCGACACCCGCCATGGTGAGCCGCCTGCCTGAAGGTCTGCTGAAGATCCGGAAGGCCCCGGTGCAGGAGGCTCCCGGCGTCTTCTGGCACCTCGCCGCTACCGGCTCTCGATGAGCTGCTTCACGCGCCTTGCCAGCACGTCCATCTCGAAGGGCTTGGTCATCACGTGCATGCCGCGGTCGAGGTGGCCATGGCTGAGCACCGCGTTCTCGGCATAGCCGGTGATGAACAGCACCTTGAGGTCGGGGCGCGCAGTGCGCGCGGCGTCGGCCACCTGGCGGCCGTTCATGCCGCCGGGCAGGCCCACGTCGCTCACCAGCAGGTCGATGCGCTGGCGCGGCGTCTGCAGGATGCGCAGCGCCTCGGCGCCGTCGCCGGCCTCCAGCGTGGCGTAGCCCAGGCCCTGCATCACCTCGACGATGATCATCCGCAGCGCCGGCTCGTCGTCCACCACCAGCACGGTATCGCCCTGGTCGGCGCGCGGCGCGAGCACGGCCTCGGCAGGCGCGGAGGCGGCTTCCTCCTGCATGTCGTGACGCGGCAGGTAGATGCTCACCGAGGTGCCCTTGCCCACCTCGGAGTAGATGCGCACCTGTCCGCCCGACTGCTTGGCGAAACCGTAGATCATCGACAGGCCCAGTCCCGTGCCCATGCCGATCGGCTTGGTGGTGAAGAACGGGTCGAAGGCGCGCGCCACCACTTCGGGCGGCATGCCCACGCCGTTGTCGCTGACGGTGAGCGACACGTACTGCCCCATGGGCAGGTCGCGCCCGCGCGAGGCGCGCGCATCGATCCAGCGGTTGGCCGTCTCGATGACCAGCTTGCCGCCCTCGGGCATGGCGTCGCGCGCATTGATGCACAGGTTCAGCAGCGCGTTCTCGAGCTGTCCCGGGTCGGCGTGCACGTTCCACAGGCCCACGGCGGCCACGTTCTCCAGCGCGATGTGCGGGCCCAGCGTGCGGCGCAGCAGCTCTTCCATGTCGGTGACGAGCCGGTTGGCATTCAGCGGCTTGGGCTCGAGTGTCTGCCGCCGCGAGAAGGCCAGCAGGCGGTGCGTGAGCGAGGCCGCGCGCTTGACCGCGCCCTGCGCCACGCCGATGTAGCGCTCCATGTCGGTCGGACGGCCTTCGAGGCCGCGGCGACGCATGAGTTCGAGGCTGCCGCTGATGGCGGCCAGCAGGTTGTTGAAGTCGTGCGCGAGCCCGCCGGTGAGCTGGCCCACGGCTTCGAGTTTCTGGCTCTGGCGCAGCTGCTCGCGCGCCGCCTCGAGCTCGGCCGCGCGCTCCTTCTGTTCGGTGATGTCGCGCGCGGCCGCGTACAGCAGCCCGTTGTCGGGCACCGCGGTCCACGAGAGCCACCGGTAACCGCCCGCCTTGGTGCGGTAGCGGTTCTCGAAATCGATGGTGCGCGCCCCGCCGGCGAGCCGGACCAGCTCGGCCTCGGTCGTTTCGCGATCGTCGGGATGCAGCAGTTCGCGGAACGGCGTGGCGCAGACCTCGTCGGCGCTCCATCCCAGCACGGTCTGCCAGGCGGGATTGACGCTGACGAAGCGGCCGTCGTGCGTGGCCACGCCCAGCAGGTCCTGGCTCAGCGCCCAGGTGCGGTCGCGCTCCTGGGTCCGCGCGCGCACCTGCTGCTCCAGCGACGCGGCGAACGCCATCAGTTCGATCTGCGCCTCGCGCCGCGCGATGGCCGAGCGCACGCGGTCGCCGACCTCGCGCACGAAGTCGAGTTCGTCGCGCAGCCAGGGCCGCGCCTGCCCATGGTTCAGGTAGAGCAGCCCCACCAGCCCGCCGCGTTCGGTGAGCGGCATGTTCAGCACGGCGCGCGCGGTGATGGCGTCGAGCGCATCGGCGTTGTCGCGTGTGCGCGGGTCGGTGCGCGCATCGGCGAAGGCCACGGTCACGCCGCGGCGCAGGTCCTCGATATAGGAGCCATAGTCGCGGAAGTGCAGCACACCCGCCAGGCTCGCGATGCCGGGCGCGGTCCAGTCGCGGTCGATCGCGATGGTCTCGGCCGCGGTGTCGACCAGGCCGTAGCCGGCGCGGTCGACGCACAACTGCAGCCCCAGCATCTCGGACGCGGCATAGGCGATGTCCGTCGGCTCGTCCATGTCGCGGATGCGGTCGCCCAGCTCCATCAGCGCCAGGCGCCTTGCCTCGGCCCGCATGATGGACGTGTTCGCCGCGCTCAGGCGCTGTTCCGCCAGTGCCTTGGCGCGGCGGTCGGCGGCCTCGTTGAGCGCGCGCTCCACCACCACCGGCAACCGCGCGAGGCGGCCCTTGCTCACGTAGTCGGTGGCGCCGCTCTTCAGCAGCTCGACCGCGTTGTCCTCGCCGATCACGCCGGACACGAAGATGAAAGGCGTGTCGGGCACCGTGGCGCGGGCCAGTTCGAGTGCGTGCGCGCCCGAGAAGCCCGGGAGCTCGAAGTCGGACAAGATCAGTGCATAGGGCTGCTCGGCCAGCGCGCCGGTGAAGCCGGCCTCGTCGCGCACCACGCGCGGCCGGGCCGTCGGCAAGGCGAGCGCCAGCGCTTCGAGCAGCAGCTCGACGTCGAAGCGCGAGTCTTCGAGGATCAGCACGTCCAGCGGCGGTGCGTGCACGGCCGTCGCAGCGACTGTGACGCCCGCGTCACTCATGCTTGCGCGCCGCCTTCAGCGAGCCGGGCGGCGGCTCGTTGAGCACCGCCCAGAAGACACCGAGCTCGGCAATGGCCGAGACGAAGCGATCGAACGCCACGGGCTTGACCACGTAGGCGTTCACGCCGAGTTCATAGCTGCGCAGCACGTCCGATTCTTCCTGCGACGAGGTGAGCATCACCACCGGGATGCTGCGCAGCGCCGCGTCGCCGCGCACCTCCTGCAGCACCTCCAGGCCGGTGACCTTGGGCAGCTTGAGGTCGAGCAGGATCACGGCCGGGTTTCCCTCGTCGCGCTCGGCGTACTCGCCCTGCCGGTGCAGGTATTCGAGGGCCTGCGCGCCGTCGCGCAGCACCACCACTTCATTGGCAAGCTGGCTGCGCTCCAGCGCAATCAGGGTGAGTTCCAGGTCGCGCTTGTCGTCTTCGACAAGCAGGATCGGCTTAAGCATGTCCTTCTCCGTTCGCAGCCGGCGCCGCCGCCGCTGCCTGTTCAGGGTCCCACCGCGGGAGGATGAAGCCGAAGCACGCGCCGGCATCCACCTCTCCCACGGCCCGGACCGTGCCGCCATGACGCTCCACGATCCGCTTCACATTGGCCAGGCCGATGCCCGTGCCTTCGAATTCTTCCGCCTGGTGCAGCCGCTGGAACACGCCGAACAGCTTGTCCGCGTACTTCATCTGGAAGCCGACACCGTTGTCCTGCACCTCGAGCCCGTCGCCGAGCGCGTCGTGCGCGGCGCGCACCGCGATGCGCGCGGGGTGGCGCGTGCGCGAGTACTTGACCGCGTTGGCCAGCAGGTTGCGCACCGCCACCTGCAGCAGCAGCGGGTCGGCATACAGCGTCGGCAGCGCCGCGTCGATCTGCCACTCGATGTCGCGCTGCGGCTCCAGCCGCATGAGTTCGCGCACCAGCCCGTCGACCAGCGAGGCGGTGTCGACCGGCCGCTGCTTCAGAGCGGCGCGGCCCATGCGCGAGAAGTCGAGCAGCGCGTCGACCATCTGTCCGGCAAACGCCGCGGCATCCTTGACGTGCCCCAGGTAGCGGTGGGCCCGCTCGCTGAGTTGCCGGCCCTCGGTCTGCGCCACCAGGTCGACGTAGCCCGCGATGTGGCGCATGGGCGCGCGCAGGTCGTGCGACACGGTGTACGAGAACGCCTCGAGCTCCTTGTTGGCCCGGCCCAGCTCGGTGGCCACGGCCGCGAGCTCCTCGGCACGGCGCAGCACCACGCCGATCAGCGCCTGGCGGAGTTCGGACGCAGCGCCGGCCTCGGCGGCCGACCAAGGCAGCGACCGGCCCCGGATGTGCTCGACCCAGCTCGTGAAGCTCAGCCGCGGGTGCATGCGCCCGCCGTGCGCGCTCATCGGCTTGTGCGGATCGCCCGCCCAGCGCACGGTGCGCACGATCTCCGGCCGGAACCACAGGATCAGGTGGCGGTGCACCTGAGAGATGGAAATGGCGAGCACGCCTGCCGCCGTGCCGGCGAAGGCTTCCGCCGGCGCGAAATGCGCCGCCAGCGCGTCGCTGTCGTACACCTCCACGCCCAGCCCGGCGATCCAGCTCGCAAGGTCCTGCACCTGCGCGCGCTCGGGCACATCGCCCACGCTCCATACCTCGTCGTCGAGCACCACGGCGGCGCCGGTGGCACGCATCACGCGCAGCATCAGCGAGGCTTCGGACACCAGGTGCTGCAAGGTGGCGTCGCTTTCGGCCAGGTGCGAGACGATCTGCAGCGTGAGCTGGCGCAGCTCGAGCCGTTCGGCCACCTCGCCATTGGTCTCCTTCGACTGGATCTGCAGCGACAGCAGCTGCCCGAGGTGCTCGCAGGCCAGCCGCGTGCCGGTGTCGAGGAAACGCGGCGCGTGGTCGTGGCACGAGATGAGCCCCCAGAGCCGGCCGTCGATCACGATCGACACCGACATGGACGCCAGCGTGCCCATGTTGCGCATGTACTCCAGGTGGATCGGCGAGACGCTGCGCAACTGCGCCTGCGACAGGTCGATGTCGGATGCGGTGAGCGCCGCATCGGCGGCACGCAGGCGCACCGGCTGGTAGTTGGCGTCGGCAATCAGCCGGAAGTGGTTGACCAGGTAGAGCGCACGCGCCTGCTGCGGGATGTCGGAGGCCGGGAAGTGATGGCCGATGTAGCTGTCGTAGCCGGGCTCGATCTCCTCGGCCAGCACCTCGCCGTGTCCGGCCTCGTCGAAGCGGTAGACCAGGCAGCGTCCGAATCCGGTGAGCCGCTTCATCTCGCGCGCCGCGAGCGCCGCCAGCCGCACCAGGGTGTCGGCCTCCTGCAGTTGCGGGAGGAAGACCCGGCCGAGCGTGTAGATGGGCGCCTCGTTGCCGGCGGGCGGCAGGGCCGCCTCGAACTCGACGATCAGGTGGCGCTCGCTGCGATGTGCAGAGGCGTCGAACAGCTCGCCGCCCACCTCCACCGTGCCCAGCGAGACCGGCGAGCCGCCGGGCAGCAGCACCGGCATGCGCCGCGCGCCGAGAAGGGCCGGCATGGCGTTGAGATGCGCGTCCGGCCAGTTGTCGCTCCAGGCCACGAGCGCGAGCGATTCGGGCTCCAGCACCAGCAGACGGCCGTGCGGCTGGATCGAGCCGGGCACGCGGATCGGTTCGAGGTCGCAGGAGGACAGGTCGACCTGGGGCGGCTCGATGACCCGGGATTCGGCAATGGTCGCTGTGGTCGCGATGGGCATGGGCACGGTCAATCGGCGCGGCGGTGTCCGCGCGGGTTCATCGGAAGGTGGGTCGGATCGATCATGCCTGTGGGTCGCGGGGCGTTTCGTCGGCGGATTCCTACAGGCATTGCGGCTGCGGACTGCCCATGCCGAAGCGCGGCATCAGCGACTCGAAACCGGCCACCGCGCCGCGCTGCGCCGCGTCGACCGCGGCCGGGTCGTGCAGGGCCGAGGCCAGCTGGGCGACGAATTCCTTCCATTGCGCGGCCAGGCCCTCGGGCGCATCGACCGGATGGAAGTACCGCATCGGGTGCGGTGCCAGGCGCGGCCCGAGGCGCTTGAGCATGACCGCACCGCCGAGCTGGGAGCCCTCCAGCACATAGGCCAGGCCCCAGGCGAAGGCGGGGTCGCGCGAGGCATCGGCGAGCCGGCGGGCATCGCCCTCCCCGTGCGGCGTATCGAGCGGCTTGCCGACCGACGCGTCGTCATTCAGCCCGGCGTCGTCCAGGTCGAGCTCGAGTGCAGCCAGCCGGCGTCCGGCGCGGTGCGCCACGCGGTCCAGGCCCGGGTCGCCGGCGGCGGCCAGCGCCTCGCGCACCGACTCGAGCCAGGGACGCAACGCGCGCAGGTGCGCTGCGTAGTCGGCCAGGGAGGCGTTCTCTCGGGCGATGGGCAGGCTGCTGTCGAGCGCCTCGTGCAGCGCGTGGGTCGCGGTGCGCAGCGGGCGCAGCACTTCGGCCACGGATGGCGCGGTCGAAAGAGGAGCGGCCGCACTCATGGGGCCACCTGTTCCAGCGGCTCGTCGCCGCGAGATCGCGCCTCGCCGTCGAGGCCGGCGCACAGCGCGAAGAACTCGCCGAGGTCGGCGGCCTTGTCGAACACCGCATCGGCGCCGAGCTCGCGCGCCCAGTCGGCGATCTCGCCGGTGGCGTAATTGGTCAGTACCACCACCCGCTGGCCCGGACGGCACCTGCCGCAGCGCTTGACGATGCCCAGCCCCGACCCTTCCTGCAGGAACAGGTCGACCACGAGCAGGTCCCAGGCGGCCGGGTTCTCCTCGAGCCAGGCGACGGCTTCTGCTTCGGTGGTGGCGGTGCCGATGAGACGGATGTCGGCTTCGTCCTCCATCGCGGCGATCAGGTGGTGGCGGATGAGGGCGTTGTCTTCGACGAGGAAAGTGGAAAGCGGCACGGCTGCGGATGGTCGGTCTGCGAATGTGCCAAGCCTACGCGAACATGGCGCACGGCCGGTGAGCGTGCTTCCCTACATCCAGTAGGAAATTCGGCAAGAAGCACCCGTAAACTGGCATTGGACTTCCGCACCGACTTTCCTGCGAACTTCAGCCAACTCCTGCCAACTCTCGCCTTTGCTGGCGAACTACCGCCATGACTCAGCCCTCCGCCCCGGTCTCCCCTGCCCTCGTCGCCGCCTTCGCCCCGAACGGCACGCTGCGCGCCTCGATCAACCTCGGCAACCCGATCCTGGCCAACAAGGACGCCGCCACTGGCGCGCCGGTGGGCGTGTCGGTCGACCTGGCCCGCGAATTCGCCCGCCGGCTGGGCGTGGACATCGAGCTGGTGCAGTTCGAGAAAGCGGCTGCGTCGGTCGACGCGGTGAAGAACGAGAAGGCCGACATCGGCTTCTTCGCCATCGACCCGGCCCGCAGCGAGGGGTTGCTGTTCACCGCACCCTACGTGCTGATCGAGGGAGGCTACCTCGTTCCCGAATCGTCGGCGCTCACGGACAACGCACAGATCGACGCCAGGGGCCACCGCATCTCGGTCGGCTCGGGCAGCGCGTACGACCTGTTCCTCACGCGCGAGATCAGGGCCGCCGAGATCGTCCGGCTGCAAGGCGCAGGCCCCGCGCTGGCGGCGCTGCGCTCGGGCGAGGTCGAGGTGGCCGCCGGCATTCGCCAGATGCTCGAAGGCGAGGCGCGGCGCGCACCCGGCGTGCGCGTGCTGCCCGGGCGCTTCATGGTGATCCAGCAGGCCATGGGCACGCCGGCCAGCCGCGGCGCGCAGGCGCAGGCGCTGCTGGCGGGCTTCGTCGAGGAAATGAAGGCCAGCGGCTTCGTGGCGGACGCCCTGAAGCGCCACCGCATCGAGGGCGCCAGCGTGGCGCCCGCCGCCTGAGCCGCGGCCGGCCCTCGCAGCCGCGCTCCGGGCTCAGAGCTTGTACGCCTCGACCGGTCCCTGCGAATAGAACAGGAAGTAGCCGGTCGAGGTCTTGAAGCCGTTCTTCTGCCAGCCCGCCGGCACCTTGAAGATGCCGAGCTGCTCGCTCGCCACGCCCACGAAGGCGGTGTTTTCCTGGTCGGTGGTGATGCGGCTCCAGCGCTCGCGCGTCACGGGCCGCATCTGCATCTTCGGCTCGCTCCAGTCCGCCGTGCGCACCTTGTCGCGCATCACGTAGCGGTCGCCCTGCCGCTCGATCTTGACGAGCTCCCTGAGTGCGCCGTTCTGCTTCACGGCGTAGATGCCGACGAGGTCGGCTTCGGGTTCGCTGCGCGCGCCGCAGCCGGCCAGTGCCAGCGCGGCGGCAACGCCTGCTGCCGCGGCCAATGATCGGAATGAAGTCTTCATGGTGATGTTTCCCGGTGATCGTGAAAGGGACCGGGCACGCACCGCGGCGCTTCGGCAACCTGCGGCGCCGGCGACGCGTGCCCGCTCATTCAGGACTCAACGCTTCTCGTTGTCGCGCAGCTTCATGCTGCCCTGGAAGCGCAGTGCGTGCGGGTACGACTCCTTCTGCTCCCCGGTCGCCACCGCCGCCATGGTCTGCTCGCTGACCTCCGTCTTGGCCAGCAGCGGCGCCGGCAGGTTCACCACGCCCTTGATCTGGTCGTACTGCGCCTGCGTGATGCGGCCCACGCTCAGCAGCCGGAACGCATCGCGCTCGATGTTCAGCAGCAGCGGCTTGTTGCCCGCGAGGCTTTGCGCGTTGGCCAGCAGCGCGCTCCAGGAGGGCGCGCTGTAGTTGGTCACGTAGTAGTCCTGCCCCGTCGGCCCTGCCAGCACCGCGGTGCAGCCTGGCAGCTCGACCTGCGTGCTGTTGTTCGACATCACGAAGGTGGTGCGCTGCGCCAGCGCGTCGCCATACGCCAGCGTGACCGGGATGGTCCACGTCGAGGCCGGAAACTGGTTCTGATTGGGGAACGACTCCTGCGTGATGTTCACGTAGGTGCTGTTGCCCGCGCATTGCGCATCCACCGTGAGCAGCGGAATGCCGGTCTGGCGGATCAGGCTGTCGCCGATCTCGCTGACCTTCTTTCCGCCGCTGGCCTTCTCCAGCGAGGCCCACAGGCGCGACGGCGTGACGTTGCCGAACGCGTAGTCCTTCAGATAGATCTGCAGGCCCTTCTGCATCGCCTCCTCGCCGATGTAGTTCTGGATGGTCTCCAGCACGTGGCTGCCCTTGTTGTAGACGAAGATCGACGGGCTGATGAAGCCGAACGAGCCCGCGTCGTTGAGGTTGCGCTGCACCGGCACGGCGGTGTTTTTCAGGTCGGCCACGATCACGTTGTGCTTGTCGAGCACGTAGTCGGAGAAGCTGTAGTACTCGGGGTGGAACTTGATCGTGGTGCGCCGTTCGAACCAGCGCGCGAACGACTCGTTGAGCCACACGTTGTCCCACCAGTCGAGCGTGACCAGGTCGCCGAACCACTGGTGCGCCACCTCGTGCGTGACCACCGTCACCGAGTACAGCGTGGGCGTGTCGCCCGGCTTGGTTAGCACCGCGTCTGCGAATTCGAAGATCGAACCCCAGTTCTCCATGCCGCCAAAGCCGGTGTTGGGCTTGTTGTCGTAGCTGTCGTTGGCCGCCACGGTGTCGAACTTCTTGAACGGCAGCGGGATGCCGGTATACCTGTAGTAGTAGTCCATCGACACCTTCGTCCACTCCATCGCGAACTTCGCCCAGTCGGAGCGTCCCGGCGGGGTGAACCAGCGCAGCGGCATGTCGGTGCCGTCGAGCGGGCTCTTGAAGGTGTCGGCCAGCACGTCGAATTTGCCGCCGCCGAAGAAGGTGAGGTACATCGGCATCGACGGCGTCTTCTCGAACGACACGCGCTGGTAGCCGTCGGGCAGCTTCACCGCCTCGGTCTGCGCGCCGTTCGACACGGTCTTCCAGTCGCCCGGCACCTCGGCCGAGATCTCGAAGGTATGGCGGAACGCCGGCTCGTCCCAGCCCGGGAACCACTGCCGTGCGTAGTTCGTCTCGCCCTGCGTCACGATGGCGTCGCTGCTCACGCCTTCGGGGGTCGACAGGCCCACCTTGAAGATGCCGGTGGCGGCCGAGCAGAACGGGTTGCGCGCCACTTCGGCCGGCGGGCAGTACTCCGCATCGGAGAACTGGATCTTGCCGTCCCACTCCATGTGCAGCAGGTACTTGCCCTTGGCGATCTGCCCGTCGTTCAGCCGCAGCTGCACGAAATCGCCCAGTGTCTGCGGCGTGGGAATGAGCGCGATCGCCTCGCCCGGGTTCGACACCTTGCGCAGCGTGGTGCGGCCCTTCGCGAAGTTCAGGTTGTGCGCCGCCACAACGATGGCATCGACCGGCTTGAGCACCTCGATCTCCACGTCGCCGCGGCCGGTGAAGGTCTTCAGCGCCGCATCGGGCCGGAACCACAGCTTGTAGTTGCTCGGCCAGACGGTGTCGGGCAGTTCCATCGGCCTTGCGGATCGATCCACCGCGGCCACGGCCGCGTCGGCGACCGAAGGCACGCCGTCGTCGGGCGACTTCTTGGTCGCGTCGGACGACGGCGCGAAGGCCACCGGGTCCGACGGCGCACCGAGCGCGACGCCGCCGCCGCCGAGCGATGCGCCACCGCCGCTGTTCCCACCGCCGCCGCAGGCCGTCAGCACGGCAAGGGTCACCGCGGTGATGGCAAGATGATTGAAGGCCACGGGTGCACTGAATTTTTTCATGATCGCCTCTGGGTACTCTTGGTAAGAACATGCGCCGCCCTGCACGCACCGGCGGATGGCCGGCGATGCGCATGACGCGCGCGGTGATGGAAAGAAGAACAACCGACGCAGCGGCGGGCAGCACGGCACCCTCCCGGCGAACCATCGGTTCGTCAGGACGAAGCGGCCACCCGGAATTCATCGCGGCAATTCAGGCGGTCCCAGGATGCGCGGCGCGAGCGGCGCCATGCCCGTCGTCATGCGGGGTCTCGAAGAAAACGGAAAACGCGGGGGTGCTGGCTCAGTGCCCGTGCAAGGGCGCGCAGCGTCGGCGCGGCGGCGTGCGGACAGCATCGGCGCGGACGTGCTTCGTCGCCGCCGTGGAAGGAATTGCTGCGGCTCTTGTCGTTGGTTTCACGCGCGCCCCTCGTCCATTGAAGTGCGCCAGTTTTAGCTGAACGATTGCGTCAGCTCAACGACTCGCGGAACTTTTCCCTCTCAAAATGTTCGCGCGCCATAGACCGAATGGCGTCATGGCACGCAGTGCGTGCCACGCCATACGAAGATGGTTCTGCCGCCGAAACACCTGCTCACGCAGGTGATGGAAATCGGCTGCACACACTGTGACCGCGCGGCCACAGTACGAAGGTACAAGCCTCGAGGATCGCTACGAAAGCTGCGAACCGGAGACCGCAGTGGCGCTGCGCGAGCGGTCGCGCAGCCACAGCAGCAGGCCGCAGGCGAACACCACCGCCTGCGTACCGATGAGCAGCGCAAAACCCGCGAAGAAGCCCGAGGCCGATGCCGCCGAGGTGGCGGCACCCGCAGTGCCCGAACCGTGCGACACCGCGGCGATCACGCCACCCATCAGCGCCGGCATGAAGCCCGCCACGAGGCTGCCTGCGCCGTTGGTCACGCCGAACGCACTGGCCGTGTGCTCCGGCCGCGAGCAGTACTGCACCGTGCTCGGGATGGCCGGGCTCTGCAGGCCCCAGAAGAAGTTGGCTGCCACCAGGCAGCAGGCGGCCGCATACGGGTCGCGTGCGCTGATCGCCATCAGCACAGACAGCGCCACGCCCACGCTCGCGCCCATGAAGATGAAGGGCACGCGCTCGCGTCCCACCTTGTCGATCAGCACGCCGCCCACGAACACCGCGAGCACCGTCGCGTACTGCGGCAGCGAGGCCAGCCAGCCCATCTCGCGCAGCGAGAAGCCGCGCGCCTCGCGCAGGTACGTGGGCAGCCAGTTGCTGCTGCCCCAGAGGTAGGCCAGTGCCGCCGAGGTCAGCAGCGTGATGAGAAACAGGTGCCGCGTGTGCAGCGCTCCCTTCACGATGCCGCCCACGCGCGCCATCGCCTCGCCGAACGACGAAGGCCTGACGCCGTTCTCATGCGACACGGGCATGCGCACGAAGGCCAGCACCAGCGGAATGCCCAGCACGATGTTCATGATGCCGAGCACATGGAACGAGGTGTCCCAGGCGAACTGCGTGAGCAGGTAGCCCACCAGCGGATAGCCCACCGCGAGGCCGAGCCCCGTGCCCATGTTGACGAAGGCGTTGGGCTTGCCGTTCTCGTCGCTGCGGAAATGCGCCTTGATGTACGCCGATGCCAGCGAGAACAGCGGGCCTTCCGACACGCCCAGCAGGATGCGCGATGCCAGCAGCATGCCGTAGCTGTCGAACATCGGCGAGGCCCATGTCACCACGCCCCACAGGATCAAACCGTAGATCAGGCTGCGCCGCACGCCGAACAGCGCCGAGCAGAACGGCGTGAGCACGAAGGCCGACACGCCGTAGCCCAGCATGAAAGCCGTCGCCAGGAAGCCCTGGCTCACGCGGTCGTCGGCCGCGAGGCCCACGTGCTCGAGGAAGGCCTTGTCGGTGATGAGCACCGCAATGTTGATGCGGTCCACGTAGGAGATCGCGACGATCACGAACAGCGTGATGACGCCGTACCAACGGAAGTTCTTGCTGCTCTGCATGGCGTGTCCTGCGGGTGTTGGGTGATGAGGCGCCGCTGCGCCCTAGAAAGCATGGCGCATGCCGAACTCGGCGCCGCTGGAAGCGCGGTTCACCGCGGTGATCGCGCCCGTGAGTGCGGCCGATGCACCGTTGCTGTTGGTGATCCGCGCGATGGTGGCGTAGAGCGCGGTGCGCTTCGAGAGGTTGTGGACGTAGCCGATGGCGAGCTTCGTCGACGTGGGCTTGCGCAGCGCGCCGGCCGGCTCCAGCCGGTAGCGCGCGTACGAGGCCTTGATCTCGCCGGGCCCGATGGGCAGCTGGAAGCCGACGAGCGCCCCCTTGGCGTCGGTGGTTCCTTTCGACTCCTTGTACAGCTCGCTCGTGAGCTTGAGGTTCATGAGCGACGGGCCGAAGGTGTAGGCCGCGCCCAGGTTGGTCACGCGCAGGTCGCCGCTCGCATAGCGTGTGCGGCCCGTGGCCAGCGCGACGTTGATGCCGCCGGACTGGTAGCCGAAGCGCGCGCCGGTGTGGTCTCCGTCGTGGCGGTTCGGCACCAGCGTGCCGGGCAGCACCGAACTGGAGTCGTTCTCGCCCATCGCATACATCACCTGGCCATAGAAACCGCCGAGGCTGGCCGGCAGCAGGTAGCCGATGCTGTTCGAGGCGCGCGTGCCCGTGGGTGCCACCAGGCCGCCCAGGCCCGAGAAATAGATCTGGTTGGCGCCAATGCCGCTGCCGGTGCCGAAGGGGTCGAAGATGGCGGTGTTCCAGAAGGCCGGCACGTAGTCGCGGCCCAGCCGCAGTTCGCCGAATGCGCCGGCCAGGCTCACGGTGGCGCGGCGGTTGAAGCTCAGCAGGCCCGCCGTGCCGTTGCCGCTGGCCTGGTTGTTCGAATTCGACGGGAAGCCGGTGGCATTGTCGTTCTGCAGGCCCATCTCGAGCCAGAAGTTGGCCGAGTAGCCACCGCCCAGGTCTTCGGTGCCGCGAAAGCCCAGGCGGCTGAACATGTTGCCGCTGTTGGTCAGCTGCGTCTTGTGCGCCGAGCCGTCGCCGCTGCCCCTGGTGTAGGTGACGGCGGCATCGACCACGCCGAACAGCGTGAGGGAAGACTGGGCCAGCGCTCCGCCAGCCGCGCTGATCGAAACCAGCGTGAGCAAGTACTTTTTCATTGAATGTCTCTGTGGTTCTGCTTCTGGCCGGAGGCCCCGGGGATTCAGATGTCGAGCACCAGGCGCTCGCCCTTGCAGCGCGAGACGCAGATCATCATGGTCTTGTTGGACGCACGTTCGATCTTGGTGAGGATGCCGTCGTGGTGGTCGACCTCGCCTTCGAGCACCGCTGTCTCGCAGGCGCCGCACACGCCTTCCTTGCAGCTGTGGTCGGGGTTCAGGCCGGCATCCAGCAGGCTGTCGAGGATCGACTTGCCTGCCGGCACCTCGACGCTCTTGCCGCTCTTCGCGCACTCGACCGTGCATCCCTGCGTGGCGCTCGGCGCTTCCACGTGCACCGCGGCAAAGCGCTCGATGTGCACGTTGGCGTAGCCGAGCTGCTCGCAGCTTTTCTCGAACGCATCGAGCATCGGCGTGGGGCCGCAGCAGTAGTAGTGGCTGGCCTCGCCCTTGCCTTCCAGCAGTTCCGCGAGCCGGGGCGGCGAGCCCTTCTCGTCGTCGAAGTGCCAGGTGAGCTGCACCTGCTTTTCCTTCGCAAGCGCCTCGATGGCTTCGCAGAAGGCCGCTTCCTTGCGGGTGCGTGCGCAGTACACGATCTCGACCGGTTTGCCGATGGCCACCAGCCGTTGCAGCATGCACCAGATGGGCGTCACGCCGATGCCGCCGGCCACCAGCACCGAGCGTTCGGCGCCCTCCTCGAGCTTGAAGTTGTTGCGCGGCGCGGAGATGGGCAGCGTCATGCCCACGCGCAGCTGCTGGTGCACGTAGCGCGAACCGCCGCGGCTCTTGCGGTCGTTGAGCACGCCCACCACGTAGCGCTGGCGGTCGCTCGAAGGGTTGCACAGCGAATAGCTGCGCACCAGGCCGTTGGGCAGGTGCAGGTCGATGTGGGAACCGGCCTCGAAGGCGGGGAAATCCACGGCCGGCGTGGCCGGGCGGAACTCGACGCTCACGATGCCGTCGGCTTCATAGCGCATGGTGTGCACAAGGGCGTTCAGCGTGGGGGAAGACATGGGTAACTACCTCTTCAAAGATCCGGAATCAGTCCGGAAACACCGCGGAACCGGCTTTGCCGGGCCGCTGGTGTTGCCCCTTGCAAGGGGGTGGGAGGCCACACGAAGTGGGCAAGCCTTGGGGGTCAGCCAATTTGCGCCGCTGCCAGGTTGCGCATGTGGCGGCGCAGGCGCACGATGCCCAGGTCGTGCTGGTACAGGTTCTCGTGCTGGTTGGCGTCGGCCTCCATCTCCTCGAGCATCACGCGGTCCTGCTCCAGCACGTGCCAGTGGCGCGCCTCGAGGCGGTTCCGGTACAGGAAGCGCCAGGTGTCGCGCTGCCAGTCCTTCGGCAGCTTGCGCACGCGCCAGAAGAAGGTGGCCGTCATGCCGTTGGCCATGGGCGAGAAGGCACCGATGATGATGAAGTTGCCGCCGGGGCCGCCGGTCTTCGGATATGGAATTTCAAGCCGCATCCAGTGGATGCCGGTGTCGGCCCATTCGGTCCAGTCGAAGTTGACGTTGCGCTGGCCTTCCTTCTCGAACACGAAGCCGATGTCGGTCTGGCGAATGCCGAACTTGGCGCTGGAATCGCCCTCCGCCATCGAGTGCGACTGCTTGTGCAGATACGTGCCGTGCATCGGGTCCATCACGTTGTCGAGCACGTAGCGGTAGTCGCCCTTCCACTCGGTGTAGCAGAGGAACGAGGAGTATTCGGCGTCGTCGGTGAGCTGCTCGGGCAGCACCAGCGGCGGCGGCACGTCGACCGATTCCTTCGCGTTGTAGAGGAACACCGCGCCCGCGCGCTCCTGCACATGGAAATGCCGCGTGGCCTGCGAACCTTCGAGCTTGCAGCCGGGGCTGCCGGGCACGCGCGTGACCACGCCGTCGTGGCGCACTTCCACGCCGTGGTACGGGCAGGAGAGCCGGTCGCCCAGGATCACGCCCTGCGACAGCGGCGCACCGCGGTGCGGGCAGCGATCTTCCAGCGCATGCAGCACGCCTTCGCCGTCGCGCCACAGCGCGAGCTTGCGGCCGAGGCGGCGCAGGGAGACGGGGTTCTCCTTGATGAAATGCGAGGGGCAGATCGGATACCAGAGGTCCTTCAGGCCGATCTCGAGCAGATGGTCGACCGGGTCTGCGGCGACGGGTTGGATGGCGATGGTCATGATGATTCCTCTCAGCCGGCCAGCGTGGCCATTTCCTTGCGATACAGCGCCTCGGTCCAAGGCTGGCCGCCGGGGGTGGCAAGGCCGCTGTCGTTGAGTCGCTGCACGAGGCCGGGCAGATCGTGGATGCCGTCTGCGAAGGCGCGCTCGATCACGTCGCCCAGCAGGTCTTCGTAGGTGGTTGCGGGGCGCTGGCGCGCCTGGTGCGGTTGCAGGTAGCGGTCTTGTGTTTGCATCGTGTGCCTCCGTTGGAACGAAGTGGAATGGATCAGGCGGCGGCCGTGGCCGGCGTGCCGAGCGGCGCGGTCCAGGCGTCGTAGCCGTAGACCCAGTCGGCGTTGCCGCCATCGCGCAGCCAGTTGTTGCCGCGCGAGCCGAGCTGCACCTGACTGGCGCGAGCCATGCGCGCGGTCTCGAAGTCCTTCAGCGCCGCCGGCACGTCGTCCATGGCCACGCCGTCGAGGTGGCGCGACAGCACCACGGCGTCCTCGATCGCCATGCCCGCGCCCTGCGCCATGAAAGGCAGCATCGGGTGCGCGGCGTCGCCCAGCAGCGCCATGCGGCCCTGCGCCCATGCGGGCATCGGGTCGCGCTCGTACAGCGCGGTCTTCAGCACCGTGTCGCAGGCGTCCAGCAGCGCGCGCGCCTCGGGGTGGTAGGCCGCGTACTGCTCGCGCAGTTCGTCGACGCTGCCCGGCGCGGTCCACGACTCCAGGTGCCAGGTGTCCTGCGGCGTGGTGGCGAAGATGAAGATGTCCTTGCCGCGGTTCAGCGGGAACGTGACGATCTGGCTCTGCGGGTTCGGGCCCCACCACTTGGTGAAGGCGCCCAGGTTCGGCACGTCGGCCACGCGCTCGGCCGGCACCACGGCGCGGTAGGCGACGATCCCGGTGAAGCGTGGGCTCTCGGCGCCGAACATGGCCGTTCGCACGCACGAGTGGATGCCGTCGGCACCGATGAGCGCGCCCACGCGGGCGCTGGTGCCGTCGGTGAAGGCGATGGTCACGCCGGCGCCGTCTGGCGTGATCTTCTCGGCGCGCTTGCCCAGCGCCACCTGCTCCGCCGGAAACATGTCCGCGAGCGCGGCCAACAGGTCGGCGCGGTGAATGGTGAGCTGCGGCGCGCCGTAGCGCTCCTCGGCCGATTCGGCCATCTCGAGGCGCGAGGTTTCCTCGCCGGTGTCGTAGGTGCGGCTGATGCGATGCGACGGGCGCGCCGCCGTCACGCGGGCCGCGTCGCCCACGCCGAGGCCGTCGAGCGCACGCACCGCATTGGGTGTGAGGTTGATGTCCGCGCCGACGCGGGCGAACTGCTTGGCCTGCTCGAACACGATCACGTCGTGGCCGGCGCGCCGCAGCGCAATGGCGGCGACCAGCCCGCCGATGCCGGCGCCCACGATGCCGATGGTCGATTCGCTTGTCTTCATGGCGCTGTCCTTACTCGGCAACGATGTTGCGGGCCTTGATGATCCGGGCCCATACGGCCGTCTCATCGCGGATGTAGGCAGCGAACTCCGCGGGCTTCATGGCCGCGTCCGTCATGCCCTGGACCTTCAGGCGCTCGCGCACTTCGGGCGTCGACAGCATCTCCGCCGCGTCCTTCGCGAGTTGCTCGACCACCGCGGGCGGCGTGCCCTTGGGCGCCATCAGGCCGTACCACGAGGTCACGGTGACGCCCTGGATGCCCTGCTCCGCCAGCGTCGGGATGTCGGGAGCGGCCGCGCTGCGCTTGGCCTCGGTCACCCCGATGGCGACCAGCTTGCCCTGCTTGAGGAACGGCAGCGTCGCGGGCAGGTTGCTGAACATCAGCGGCACCGAGCCACCGAGCACATCGTTGAGTGCGGGTGCGGTGCCCTTGTACGGCACGTGCAGCATGTCGATGCCGGCCTGCTGCTTGAACAGCTCGCCCGCCAGGTGAAGGCCGCTGCCCACGCCCGGCGAGGCGTACGACAGCGTGTTGGGCTTGGCCTTGGCCTGCGCCACCAGCTCCTTCGCGTTCTTGATGCCCGAGGCGGGCGAGGCCACGAGCACGTTGGGCGCCTTGGCCAGCATGGTGACGGGCACGAAGTCCTTCGCCATGTCGAACGGGAAGTTGGGCATCAGCGTCGGGTTGATGGTCACGTTGCCCGCCGGGATCACCAGCAGCGTGTGGCCGTCGCCCTTGGCGCGCTTGACCTTGTCCATGCCGATGTTGCCGGCGGCACCCACCTGGTTGTCGACCACCGCCGCCTGGCCGTAGCGCTTGGCCAGGCCGTCGGACAGCACCCGGGCCAGCGTGTCGACCGGCCCGCCGGGCGGGAACGGCGAGATGATGGTGAAGCGCTCGCTCGAGAGCTGCTTCTGCGCCTCGCTCTGCTGCGCATGCACCGGCGCGCCCAGGGTCAAGGCCGCGAGCGCGGCGAACAGGACGGAAAAGGAAAAACGTCTTTGCATGATGGTCGGGTGGGTCATTTCTTCTCGGTCAGGAAAGCACCTTTCGGGCCTTCTGCGTTCTTCTGGCGGCGCGTGTGGCCGTCGAGGCCGCCATCGACCGCCCATTCGGCGAACACCGTGGGGCCGGGCTCGAACTCGCGCGGCTGCCAGTCGGCGGTGAGCTGGTCCTCGTCGGCGTAGTACTCGATGAGGCCGCCGGCCGGGTTCTTGAAGTACCAGAAGTACGCGGACGACACCGGGTGGCGGCCCGGGCCGAGCTGGGTTTCCCAGCCGCGGCGCGAGAAGTGCAGCCCGCCGCCGAACACCTCGTGGATGTCGCGCACCGTGAACGCCACGTGGTTGAGCCCGCGCTTGCCCGACGGAATCTGCAGCAGGAACAGGTCGTGGTGGCCGCCCTCCGGTGCGCAGCGCATGAATGCGCCGCGGTTGGGATAGCTGTCCGAGGCGACGAAGCCGAAACGCTGCGCATAGAAAGCACTGGTGGTCTTCACGTCGTTCACGAAGAACACGACGTGGCCCACCTCGATGGGCGTCGCGCGTTCGTAGATCGGCGCGGGCTGGTTGACGCGCGGTTTCGCGTTCCAGGTGTTCATGGCGCCGCAGTCGACCTGCACCGCGTGCTTGCGGCTGACCTGCAGACGCACGGCGAGGCCGTTGGGATCGATGCAGCCGATGCGGCGCGCGCCGTCGACCATGGTGTCGAAAAAGGCAGGGTCGTGCGCGATGGCCGCGGCGTAGCGGTCGAGATCGGCCTCGCCATGCACGCCCCACACCACTTCGCGCAGCGTCGGGCCGTCCTCCATCGCAGGCGGCAGGCCGGGCTTGTCCGACGCCGCGACGACCACCCTGCAGCCGTTGAGGCATTCGAAGACGAGTTCGTCAGCGGCCTCGGATTTCAACGCGAGGCCCCAGTCCTCGAAGAACTGGCGGCAGGCGGGCAAGTCGTCCGCGCCGTAGGTGATCTGGTCGATGCCAAGTACGCTCATTTCAATCTTCCTTTCATGCGGACCGGAACACCCGCCGCACCGAACGGCTCGCTCCAGGAATACCGCGGAACCGGCTTTGCCGGGCCGCAGGTATTGCCCCCTGCAAGGGGGCGGCGAAGCGACACGAAGTGCGCGAAGCCTGGGGGTGTGCTCCAGTCCTCCGCGGAACCGGCTTTGCCGGGCCGCAGGTATTGCCCCCTGCAAGGGGGCGGGCGAAGCGACACGAAGTGCGCGAAGCCTGGGGGTGTGCTCCAGTCCTCCGCGGAACCGGCTTTGCCGGGCCGCAGGTATTGCTCCCTGCAAGGGGGTTGGCGCAGCGACACGAAGTGCGCGAAGCCTGGGGGTTTTTCATGGTGCTGCCCACGGGAGCGGTTGTTCGTTCGTGCCCCAGTACATGCTCTTCTGCTCCATGTACTGGAAGATGCCTTCGCGGCCCTTCTCGCGGCCCAGGCCGCTGTCGCGCCAGCCGCCGAAGGGCGTGGACACGGAGAACTGCTTGTAGGTATTCACCCAGACCGTGCCGGCCTGCACCGCACGGCCCAGCTTCCAGGCGCGCTTGAAGTCGCGGCTCCACACGCCGGCAGCCAGCGCGTAGACGCTGTCGTTGGCCTGGGCGATCAGCTCTTCCTCGTTGTCGAAGGGCATCGCGACCAGCACCGGGCCGAAGATTTCTTCCTGCGTGGTGCGCGCGCCGTTGCTCAGGCCTTCGATGATGGTCGGCTTGTAGAAATAGCCGTTGTCGTAGCCGACGCCATGCGGGCGCACGCCGCCGGTGCGGATGCGGCCGCCCTCGGACACGCCGAGGTCCACGTAGCGCTCGATGCCTTCGCGGTGCTTCGCCGTGATGAGCGGGCCCATCTGCGTGCGCTCCGAAGCGGGGTCGCCCACGCGCAACGCATTGGCGCCTTCGGCCAGCCGCGTGAGGAACTCGTCGTAGATGCCGCGCGCGACGAACAGCCGCGAACCTGCGATGCACGATTCGCCCGACGAGCTGAAGATGCCGTACAGCACGCCGTTCACCGCGTGGTCGAGGTCGGCGTCGTCCAGCACCATCGTGGGCGACTTGCCTCCGAGCTCCAGCGACACCGGCATCATCTTGTCGGCCGCGATGTGGGCGATGTGCCTGCCGGTGGTGGTGCCGCCGGTGAACGACACGCGCTTGACCAGCGGGTGCTTGGTGATGGCGTCGCCGATCACCGAGCCCCTGCCCGGCAGCACGCTCACGATGCCCCTGGGCACGCCGGCCAGCTCGCAGATGCGGGCCAGCTCCAGCGCCATCAGCGGCGTGACTTCGGCGGGCTTGACGACCACCGCGTTGCCCGCGGCGAGCGCGGGCGCCAGCTTCTGCGCCTCGCTGGCGATCGGCGAATTCCATGGCGTGATGGCCGCGACCACGCCCATGGGCTCGTGCACGCTCATCGTCACGAAGGCGCCGCGCGACGGTGTGATGGTTTCCTCGAGCGTCTCGAGCGCGGCTGCGAAGAACTGGAAGGTGCCCGCGGCGCTGGCCACGAGGTTGCGGGTTTCGCTGATGGGCTTGCCGTTGTCCAGCCGCTGCTTCTGCGCGAGCGGCTCGGCCTCTTCGCGGATCAGTTGCGCCACGCGGTGCAGCACGGCCGCGCGCTCATGCGGCAGGCGCTGCGCCCAGCCGCTGGTGCGGAATGCGCGGTCGGCGCCGGCAATGGCTTCCTCGACGTCGGCCAGGCTCGCGGCCCGCAGGCGCGCGATGGGCTCGCCGGTGGCCGGGTACAGGCTTTCGTAGACGTCGCCGCCGCCCAGGCGCCATTCGCCGGCAATGCAGATCGGAAGGAGTTTGGAGGAAATCATGGGGTGGCTCTAGGGTCGGGCTCGACTGTTCAGATTGCCAGCGCGGCCACGCGGTTGCGCAGCGCACGCACGGCGCTGTACACGGTCAGCGCGGAGGTCTTGGGATTGGCCGCGAGCGGCTTGTTGCGCATGGTCAGCTCGAAGCTGCCGAACGCGCCGTCGGCTTCGACGGTGTGCACGTTCTCGGCGGTGGCGGGGTCGGCAATGAGGCGCACCAGCGTGCGGTCGAGCCCGAGTCCGGCGAGCGACACGGTGGCCGCGACGTTGGCGTTCTTCGGGTACAGCAGTGCCGCTTCGCGAGCGCTGCCTTCGAAGATCACGGTTTCGCTCGACAGCGCGTCGAGGTCGCGGCCCTGCTCCGCCGGCGTGCCTTTCCAGGCATGCGGCGGCTTGCGGCCGGTGTAGCGCACGCTGTCGAGGCCGCCGATGCGGGCCGCGGCGAGCGCGTCGATGGCACCGATAGCGCCCGGGATCAGCTGCACCTGCGTGCCGCCGGCCACCGCAGCGGCCTCGAGCTTTTCCGCGAAGCCGGGCGCAGACAGCGCACCAACCGAGGCGACCACGCAGGGTGTGCCGCGCGCCAGTGCCGGCAACACGTGCTGCTCGATGGCAGCATGGCCGGCGGTCTCGACCACGAGGTCGATGCCTTCGGCGGGCACGGCAGTGCCGGGCTGCGCATCGGGCGCCAACCTCTGTGCGATCGGCCGTGCGGCGGCAATGCCGTCCGCGGGCACGACGACGGCCACCACCTTCAGGGCGGCATCGCCGCGGAGCAGTTCGAGCACGGAGGTGCCGATGGCTCCGCAGCCGACGAGTGCGATGCGCGTGGGTGCGGTCATGGAACGGGCTCCGCTCACTTAACTGGCCGCGCCAAGCGCCGGGATCTGCGTGACCGTGTTGGTCGGCGGGCCGGCAAAGGTGGTCTTGAAGCTGCCGATCGACAGCATGTCGATCTCCAGCAGGAACGGCCCTTCGGCGGCCAGCGCCTCGCCGAGGCGCTCCGGCAGGTCGGCCAGGTTCTGCACGCGGGCGTGCGGCAGCGCGATCGACTTGCACAGCAGGTCGTAGTCGGGCGTGTGCAGCTCGGCATAGCACTGGCGGCCGCCGTACTGCGCGTCCTGGATGTTCTTGATGACGCCGTAGCTCTTGTCGTTCATGAGCACGATCACCATCGGCGCCTTCTCCTGCACCATGCAGGCGAGCTCGCCCAGGTTCAGGATGAAGCCGCCGTCGCCGGCCAAGCAGAAGGTCTTGCGACCCGAGCCCGTCACCGCAGCGCCGATGGCCGCCCCGATGGCCATCGGCATGCCCTGACCGATGCCGCCGCCCGTGGCGTGCACGCCGGCGCTGGGCTCGAAGATGCGCAGCTCGCGGTTGCCCCAGGTGCTGTTGGAAACGGTGACGTCGCGCACCCAGTTGAACTTGCGACCCGCCGCCGACTGGAGCTGGCGCACGAGTTCGGCGTACGGGCCGAGGCCGTCGCGCAGCGTGGCCACTGCCTGGTCGTGCGCGGCGCGCAGGTCGGCCAGCAGTTGCGCATCGGCCTTGTAGCCGGCGGCTTCGAGGCGATCGGCCAGGCCTTCGAGGGCCAGCGCCGAGTCGCCGCAGACAAAGGCCTCGGAGGCATAGCAGCGGCCTTCGGCGGCGGCATCGGCGTCGATGCGGTACAGCGGGCGCGGCAGCTTCAGTTCGTACTTGAGCGTTTCGTTGCCGCGCAGGCGCGAGCCGACCACGAGCATCGCATCGCAGGTTTGGTAGAAGGCCTCGACCGGCTTCTGGATGTTGTAGGCGCCGAGCGAGCCGGCATCGTCCTCGGGCACGGTGCCGCGGCCCTGCGTGGTGGTGACCACGCCGAAGCCCAGCTTCTGCAGGCGCTGGATCGCGGCGCGGGCGTGGCGCGCACCGCCGCCGACCCACAGCAGCGGGCGCTTGGCTGACGCGAGGCGCGCGGCCAGCGCATCGAGACCGGCAGCCGAGGGCACGGGGCGCTCGATGGGCAGCGGCGAGAGGTCGGCCGGCATCGTGGTGAGCGCCGACTGGATGTCGATCGGGATCTCCACGCTCACCGGCCCGGTCGGCGCCGTCAGCGCAAGCTGCACCGCGCGCTTGAGCGTGCCGAGTGCGGTCTCGACGCTGCGCACGCGCAGCGCGGCCTTCGACACGGCCTTGAGCATGGTGAGCTGGTCGGGCGCCTCGTGGATGTACGACATGCCCTTGTCGAGGTATGGCGTCTCGATCTGCCCGGTGATGTGCAGCAGCGGCGCGCCGGCCGTGAGCGCCTCCACCATGCTCCCCGCGATGTTGCCGGCCGCCGGGCCGGTGCTGGTGATGCACACGCCCAGGCTGGCGGTGGAGCGTGCATAGGCGTCGGCCATGTTGCCCGCGCCGGCCTCGCCGCGCGCCGAGATGAACCGCACCGTGCCGCGCTGAGCGAAAGCATCGAGGATCGGCATGTTGTGGATCGAGATCACGCCGAAGGCTGCCTTGACGCCGCACTGCTCGAGGAAGGCAGCGACGACCGCGCCGACGGTGACGGTGTTGTTGGGGTTATGCATGACGTGACAGGCCTCCGGAGATGTCGATGTGGCTGCCCGTCGTGTACGACGCGAGGGGCGAAGCAAGGAAAAGGATCGCGCGTGCGGCTTCTGTCGGAAGCCCCAGGCGACCCAGCGGAATGTGTTTGTTCTTCGCGAGCTGGCCGCTCCAGGCAGCCCAGCCGAGTGACTTGTCCTCGCGTGCCTCGAAGCGGCGGCGCCACTGGCCCGACTCGACCAGGCCGATCAGGATGCCGTTGACGCGAACGCCCTGCGGCGCGAACTCGGTGGCCATGGAGCGCACCAGATTCAGCAGGCCGGCGCGCGCGGCCGAGGTCGCGACCATGTGCGGCTCGGGCTGGCGCGCCAGCAGCGAATTCGCGCAGACGATCGATGCATCGCCCAGGGCCGCGCGCTGTGTTGCCAGCTGCGGCAGGAAGGCACGCGTCGGATTGATCACCGAGAAGAACTTCAGATTGAGCTCTTCGGTCCAGGCCGCATCGTCGGTGTCGGCGAAGGTCGAGACACGGCCCTGCCCTGCATTGTTGACGAGCATGGAAGCCGGGCCGAGCGCCGCTTCGCTGGCGGCAGCGAAGGCGCGCACGGCGCCGGCGTCGAGCACGTCGCAAGGCTGCGAGAAGAGCCTGGCGCCGGGGTGCTGCTTGCGCAGGCCGGCAACGGCCGCATCGAGCCGCTCGGCATTGCGCCCGCACAGCGCCACCGAGGCGCCGCAGCCCAGCAGCAGTTCGACGGTGGCGAGACCGATGCCCGACGAGCCGCCAGTGACCACGGCCACGCGGCCCGCCAGCGCGTCGGCGGAGAAGAACGCAGGGGAAGAGAAAGCTTTCGTCATGGGGCGCAGGTGTGTCAGGCGCTGCGAAGCGGCACCACCTTGGCGGCGCGCGACGGCGAGTAATTGAGCAATCCCGAGATTTCGTCGGCGGTACCACGCACGCGCTGCACCATCTCGTCCATGCGGCTCTCCTCGATGTGGCCGGCGGTGACGGTGGCGCCCAGCGCCGCCACGATGTGGCCGCTGTGGTCGCGCACCGGCGCGGCGATGCTCGAGATGTTCGACTCGAAGAAGCCCTCGCCCAGCACATAGCCGCGCTGGCGGTCGGCCTGCACCATGTCGAAGAGTTCGTTCACGGTCTTCGGCGTGCTCGGCGAGAAGGTCTCGAGCTTCTCCTCGGGGTAGAGCGCGCGCAGCTGCGGCAGCGTGAGGTCCTCGAGCAGGATGCGCCCGAGCACCGTGGCGTGGGCCGGCAGCCGCGTGCCCACGGTGACCGAACTGGCGAACGGCGTGGGCGGCGCCACCTTGGCCACGTACACGATGGAGCGCCCGTCGCGCACCACGAGGTTGCATGGCGTGCGCAACTCGTCGCACAGGCGGTTGAGCAGCGGCGTGCCCAGCTGCGTGAGCTCCAGCGACGCGAGGTACTCGAAGCCCAGGCGCAGCACAGCCAGGCCCAGGCGGTAGTCGCGCCCGCCTTCCGCGCGCTCGAGGAAGCCCATGTTCTCCAGCGTGGTGAGCAGGCGGAAGACGGTGGAACGCGGCAGGTCGAAGCGGCGCGCCAGCTCGGGCGCGGAGAGCGTGCGGTTCTCGCGGCTGAACTCGCACAGCACGCGCAGCCCGCGCTCCAGCGCGGGCACGTTGTAGCGGTCGGCGCCCTCTTCCATCACTTCGTTGTCGTTGTTGGCCATGCCTGTTGTTTCCTTGGATGTCTTGTGTTCGTTGCGTGTCAGCCGGCGAGCGATTCGCGCAGCAGCGTGGCGACGGCCTGCGGTTGCTCCACATAGCCGGCGTGCCCCGCATCGTCCAGCAATTCGAGCGGCACGCCACACCGGCTCGCCACCTCGGCGCACGAGGCCGGCGGCGTCACCACATCGAGCGCGCCGCAGGCCACGCGCACCGGCATGGTCAGCGGCAGGTCGGCCAGCAGGTCGGCGTTGCACAGCAGCTCGACGGCCTGGCGGTAGCCGCGCTCGTTCAGGCGCGCCATGTTCCAGCGCACCCACTGGCGCGCGTGGTCGCTGGCCTTGTCGGACACCAGCCGGCCCGCGCGTTTCGCGGCCATGCCGGCGATGCCGAGCTCGTCGAGCGTGGCCAGGCGCTCGGTGCGGACCCTGGCGCGCGCCTCGGCGCGGTCGGCCGCGCCGTAGCCGATGGCCGGGCTCACGAGCACGAGCCGGCGAATGCGCTTGTCGGTGCGCGCAGCCGCCGCGGCGGTGATTGCACCGAGCGAGTGGCCTGCGAGCACGCACGAATCGATGTCCAGCGCATCGAGCAAGGCGCCCAGCCGTGCCGCGTAGTCGAGGGCCTTGGGCGCTGCGGCGTCGAGCGGCGTCGAACTGCCGTAGCCCGGTGCATCCCATGCGATGAAGCGCGCCTGCGATGCGAGCAGCGCCGCGGTATCGATCCACGAGGCCGCACCCGAGCCGATGCCGTGCAGGCACACGACGACCGGACCCTTCCCGCACTCGCGCACCGACACCACGGCACCGCCGCCCACGGCCACATCGCGGGCCGGAAAGCGGGCGTCGAGCCGCGCCAGCTCGGAGGCCGGCAGCGACAGGGCGTCGGAAGCGTCGATGTTGCTCATCGCCGGGCTCAGCGCTTGATCTTCGCCAACGGATGATCGGCGGGGTACGTCGGCGTCACGGGCTTCTTCGCGCCCAGCATCACGCACATCAGCGCATCTTCGTCGCCGATGTTGATCTCCTCGCGGTACACGCCGGGCGGCACCGAGATCAGGTCGCGGTCGGTCATGATGGTCTCGAAGCGCTCGCCGTCCTTCTCGATCACCACCTTGAGCTTGCCGCGGATCAGGAAGAACACTTCTTCCACATCGGTGTGGAGGTGAGGCGGGCCTTCATGCCCGGCGGGAATCACCATGGTGGAGAAGGTGAAGTGCTCGGCAGGAACCGTGTTGACGTCCTTGGCGACGCCGGTGCCGCCCGTGCCCACGTAGCGCATCTGCGCGCGGCGGAACTTGGGATCGAAGTCGGCCTGGAACTTCAGCGCGTCCCAGTCGTACTTGCGGGTCTCGTAGCGCGCGATGCGGCTGTTCATCCATTCCGCGAGGCTCGAGCCTTCGGGCTGCGCCAGCGTGGTGGCGGGCGCAGCGTTGATGTTTTGTTGTTCGGACAGATCGCTCATCGGGAAACTCCTTGGTCGGAAAGTTGGGTCGCTCGTTGGTCAGTGCATCGCGAAGCCGCCGTTGACGGCCAGCAACTGGCCGGTCACGAAGCGCGACAGGCCGGACAGCAGGAACAGGGTCGCGCCGCAGACGTCGGCCGCCTGCTGCTCGCGCGGAATGGCACGGCCTTCGAGGTATTTCTGGTGGCGCGCCATCGGCACGTATTCGGTAGCCTCGACCAGCGTGAGACCGGGTGCCACGGCATTGACGGTGATGTTGTCGCCGCCCCATTCGCGCGCCAGCGAACGCGTCATGGAGATGACGGCACCCTTGCTCGACGCGTAGGCCAGCAGGTTGGGCGCGCCCCACAGCGCGGTGTCGGACGCGAGGTTGACGACGGCACCGCGCCCGCTGGCGGCCAGTGCGCCGCGGCAGGCCCGGCCCATGAGCCAGCTTCCGCGCACGTTGACGTTCATCACGCGGTCCCACATGTCGATCTCGAGCTGGTGCGCATCGCGGCCGCCCGAGTTGGTGATGGCGGCGTTGTTCACCAGTCCGTCCAGTCCGCCGAGCAGCCGGATGGCTTCGTCGGCACAGCTCGCGATGGCCTCGGGATTCGACAGGTCGACCGGCAGCGCGTGCGCGGTGTGGCCTGCGTCGCGCAGCGCCTGTGCCTCGCCGTGCGCGAGATCGCCGAGGATGTCGGCCAGCACCACGCGGGCACCTGCTGCGGCAATGCACTGCGCAAACGCCAGCCCGAGGCCGCGCGCGCCGCCGGTGACCAGGACGCGCCGGCCGGCCAGCAGGTTGGCGGGCAGTTCGGCGAGCAGCGCCTGCAGGCTGGACGGATCGGGCATGGCTTTGAGTTCGGTCATGGGAATGTGTGGCGTTCGGATCAGTCGGCCTGGATGCCGAGCTCCTTGATGACCTTGCCGAAGCGCGTGTAGTCGGCGGCGTTGGTCTTGCCGAGCACGGCGGCTTCGCCGCCCACGGGCGTGGTGCCGAGCACCGCCATGCGCGCGCCGATGTCAGGCATCCGGAGGATTTCGTTGAAGTGGCCGTTGAGCGTCTTCACGGTCTCGGCCGGCAGGTTGCGCGGGCCCCAGAGGCCGTTCCATGCGGTGACCTCGACGTCCTTGAAGCCCAACTCGGCGAGCGTCGGCACGTCGGGCGCGAGCGGCGAGCGCTGGGCGGAGGCCACGGCCAGCGGACGCAGCTTGCCATTGGCGAAGTACGGCGCGACGGGGCCAAGTGTGATGAAGGTCACCGGCACATGGCCACCCAGCACGTCGTTGACGGCCGGTGCGACGCCCTTGTACGGCACATGCGCCAGGCTCGCACCCGAGGCGCGGGCAAACATCTCGCCGAGGATGTGCATCGGCGATCCGCTGCCCGGGCTCGCGTAGCTCAATGTCTTGCCGCCCTTGGCCGCTGCCACGACGTCCTTCACGCTGGCGAGGCCGCTGCCTCCGCCGGCCACGAGGAACAGCGGCTGGCTGCCGGTCTGCACGATGGGCGTGAAGCCATTGAGCACGTCGTAGCCCGACGAACCGTTGGTCTTGAGCACCAGTTGCGCGATCGAGAAGGTGCTGGGCGCGAGCAGCAGCGTGTAGCCATCGGGCGCTGCCTTCGACACGTATGCGCTTCCGATGATGCCGCTGGCACCGGGCCGGTTGTCGACCACCACGGGCTGGCCGAGTCGCGTGGCCAGCTTTTCAGCGAAGAGCCGTGCCAGCGCATCGGTGTCGCCACCGGCCGGATAGGCGACGACCAGCGTGATCGGCTTGCTCGGGTAGCTGTCTGCCCAGGCGAGTCCGGAGGCGCAAGCGGCGGCCAGGGACATGGCAGCGGCGATGGCATGGCGGCGTGTGTGTTGCATCGTTTCCGTGGGTCGCTGTTTGTTTCTCTAATGAAACATCGATTTATTAATGGAACGAAACGAAGAATACCGACGAAGACAACTTCGTGACTAGGTAGAAACCCTAGTCGACTTCGCGAAGTGGTAACGCGCTGAAAACGAGCGGACTTCCCGGAGACCGCTCGTCGGAATCGCAGAAGAACGCACGCGCGATCAGGCGCCGTAGCGGGCCAGCGCGAGGCCGTCGATGTCGATCTCGGGCGCCCGGCCCGCTAGCAGGTCGGCCATCAGGCGCCCGTGCCGGCGGCCATGGTCCAGCCCAGGGCGCCGTGGCCGGTGCTGAGCATCAGATTGGGACCGCGGGTGGCGCCGACCACGGGGGGGCCGTCGGGCGTCATGGGGCGCAGGCCGGTCCAAAAGGAAGCATCGCGCACGTTGCTGCCGCGGGGAACAGGTCCGTCACGACGTGCTCCAGCGTGTCGCGCCAGCGCGCATCCAGCCGCAGGTCGAAGTCCGAGAGCTGCGCCGTGCCGCCCGCGCGAATTCGATCGCCCAGGCGCGTGACGGCCACCTTGAATGTCTCGTCCATCACGGTGGATTCGGGTGCGCCGCCCGCGTCGGCAATGGGCACGGTGATCGAGAAACCTTTAAGCGGATACACCGGCAGGCCGATGCCCAGGGGCCTGACCAGCGCAGGCGAATGGCCGCCGAACGCGACCACATAGCGCTCGGCGGTGAAGCGGCCGGCATCGGCGCGCACTGCCGCCACGCCGCGCGCCGCTTCATCTCGATAGCCTGGATGTTCACGCCGAATCTGAAGGTGACGCCTGCAGCCCACGCAAGCGTCGCCGGCGCGTGAGTGAACTTGAAACAGCCGCCCGTCTCGTCGCCCGGCAAGCGCAGGTCGACGAAGAACTTCTGCTTCACCCCGGCGAGCGCAGGTTCGTGTTGCACGCAGCCTTCGCGGTCGAGCAGCTGGTACGGAACGCCCGACGCCTCGAGCACTTCGACGTCCTTCGCTGTGCCGTCGAGTTGCTGCTGCGTACGAAAGAGCTGCAGCGTGCCCTGCATGCGCTCGTCACAGGACAACCCTCCAAGCCACGCCAGTGAGGCTGCCGAAGGTGCAGGGCCCGGCGCTAGAGGCCCAGCGCGTCCTGCAGCTGGCGCGCCGTCCAGCGTTTCGGCTGCTGCGGCCACGCCTCGAGCAACGCAACCATGCGCGCGTTGCGCGGTGCACTGAGGCCGTGGGTCTGCGCGAGCCGCACCACCTCGCCGCTGAGCGCATCGATTTCGGTGCGACGGCCCAGCGCGAGATCGTCGGCCATGCTGGAGCGGGCCTTGGCGTCGATGCGCAGCATGCGCGCCGCGACGATGCGAAAGAGCCAGTCGGGCAGCCGCAGCAGGCCCGGCAGGCGCCGTGCAGGCACAGCCGCGACCTGCGCCGGCGCGATGCCCGCGACGTTGAGCACGCCCAGTGCCTCGTCGATCAGCGAGGCGAAGCAGCGGCGGTAGCCGCGCAGCATCAGCTCCTCGCGCAGCGGCAGGCCCGAGAGCGCGTTGACAGGGTTGTTGAGGTTGAGCATCAGCTTGCCCCACTGCACGGGCAACAGGTCGGCGTGCAGGTCGAGCGGCACGCCGGCGCGAGCGAACACGGCCTGCCACGAGCGCAGCGCCGCATCGTCTTCGGCGGCCAGGCGGCCGGGGGTGCCGCGGTGGAAGGCCCCGGGGCCGATCTCGGCGACGTTGTACGGCACCATGCCGGCCCGGACATTGAGCGACGGACCCGTCCGCGAGGCCGCCGCGCAGTTGGAGATGCCGTTCTGCAGCGAGACGACGGTGGTGCCTGCCGGCAGCGAGAAAGCCAGTTCGCCGGCCGCCTCGGCGGTGGCGCCGCTCTTCACGCACAGCAGCACCAGCGCGGGCTGGTTACCGTTGGGCACCTGCTCGCACAGCCGCAGCGAATCGGCGGGCAGCCTGTGCGTGGCGCCGTCCATGTCGGTGACCGTCAGGCCGTGCACCGCGAGCTTCTCGAGCACGCGCGGACGGCCGACGAAGGTCACGGGCACGCCGGCGGCCGCCAGGCTTCCACCGATGAAGCACCCGATGGTGCCCGCCCCCATCACGAGCACTTCACCGGGAATGTCTTCTGGCATGAAGTGCGGGTCCTTCGGAATGTCGTCAGGCGCGTTCGGAGACCCAGGCCTGCACCGATTGCAGCGCAGCCGGAAGGCCCGCGGCGTTGGTGCCGCCGGCCATGGCCATGTCGGCCTTGCCGCCGCCCTTGCCGCCGACCTGCTGGGCCACGAAGTTGACCAGCTCGCCGGCCTTGATCCTGCCCACGCTGTCGGCGGTGACGCCGGCCGCGATCTGCACCTTGTCGCCCTCGACGGCGGCCAGCACGATGGCGGCGGTCTTGAGCTTGTCCTTGAGCTTGTCCATGGTGTCGCGCAGCGTCTTGGCATCGGCGCCGTCGAGCTTGGCGGCCAGCACCTTGATGCCGTTGACGTCCACGGCCTGCGACACCAGCTCGTCGCCCTTGGACGATGCCAGCTTGCCCTTGAGGCCGCCCACTTCGCGCTCGAGCGCCTTCACCTGCTCCAGCACCTGCGCAAGCCGGCCCTGCAGCTCGGCGGCAGGCGACTTGAGCGTGGCAGCCACGCTCTGCACGGTCGACTCGAGATCTTGCAGGTAGGTCAACGCATTGGCGCCGGTGACGGCCTCGATACGGCGCACGCCCGCAGCCACGCCGCCTTCGCTGACGATCTTGAACAGGCCGATATCGCCCGTGCGGTTCACGTGCGTACCGCCGCAGAGTTCGCGGCTGGAGCCGATGTCGAGCACGCGCACGGTCTCGCCGTACTTCTCGCCGAACAGCATCATGGCGCCGGTCTTCTGGGCCGATTCCATGTCCATCACGCGGGCCTGCGTGGGCGCATTGGCCAGCACTTCGGCGTTCACGCGCTTCTCGATCTCGAGAATCTGGTCGCGCGTGACGGGCGCGTTGTGCGCGAAGTCGAAGCGGGTCTTGTCGGCATCGACCAGCGAGCCCTTCTGCTGCACGTGGTCGCCGAGCACCTCGCGCAGCGCCTTGTGCATCAGGTGGGTGACCGAGTGGTTGCGCATGGTCGCGTTGCGGCGCTCGATGTCGACCGCTGCCTTGACCGCATCGCCCACCTTCAGCGTGCCCTGCGTCTGCGTGCCGTGGTGGCCGAACACGTCGGCCTTGATCTTCTGCGTGTCCTCCACGCCGAACTGAACGCCTTCGGCAACGAGCACGCCCTGGTCGCCGACCTGGCCGCCGCTTTCCGAATAGAAAGGCGTGGTGTCGAGCACGACGATGCCGGGCTGGCCTTCCTTCAGTTCTTGGACGGCAGCGCCTTCGAAGTACAGCGCCACGACCTTGGCGTTTTCCTCGAGGTGCTCGTAGCCGGTGAAGGTGTTGCCCGCGCCGGCGTATTCGACGTTGCGGTCCATCTTGAACTTGCCGGCAGCACGGCCTGCCGCCTTCTGCTTTTCCATGGCGGCGTTGAAGCCGGCCTCGTCGACGCTCACGCCGCGCTCGCGGCACACGTCGGCCGACAGGTCCAGCGGGAAGCCGTAGGTGTCGTGCAGCTTGAAGGCCACTTCGCCGGGCAGCGTCTTCGCGCCGCCGGCGAGTGCCGCGTCGAGGATTTCCATGCCGTTGGCCAGCGTCTCGAAGAAGCGTTCTTCCTCGGCCTTCAGCGTGTCGGTGATGCGCTTTTCGTCGGCCACCAGCTTCGGATAGGCGTCGCCCATCAGCTTCACGAGGTCGGGCACCAGCTTGTGGAAGAACGGCTTCTTCTGGCCCAGCTTGTAGCCGTGGCGGATGGCGCGTCGGACGATGCGGCGCTGCACGTAGCCGCGGCCTTCGTTCGAGGGGATGACACCGTCGGCCACCAGGAACGACGTGGCGCGGATGTGGTCGGCGATCACGCGCAGCGAGTTGTTCGACAGGTCCTGCGTTCCGGTCTCGCGCGCGGCGGCCTTGATGAGTGCATCGAAGATGTCGATCTCGTAGTTGCTGTGCACATGCTGCAGGATCGCGGCCAGGCGCTCCAGGCCCATGCCGGTGTCGACGCAGGGCGCGGGCAGCTTCTTGACCGAGCCGTCGGGCTGCATGTCGAACTGCATGAACACGTTGTTCCAGATCTCGATGTAGCGATCGCCGTCTTCGTCAGGCGAACCGGGCGGGCCGCCCGGAATCTCGGGGCCGTGGTCGTAGAAGATCTCGGAACACGGACCGCAGGGGCCGGTGTCGGCCATCATCCAGAAGTTGTCGGACATGTAGCGGCCGCCCTTGTTGTCGCCGATGCGCACCACGCGCTCGGGCGGCAGGCCGATCTCTTTCGTCCAGATGTCGTAGGCCTCGTCGTCCTCGATGTAGACAGTGGCCCAGAGCTTCTCGGCCGGCAGCTTGTAGACCTTGGTGAGCAGCTCGAAGGCCCAGGTGAGCGACTCGCGCTTGAAGTAGTCGCCGAAGCTCCAGTTGCCCAGCATCTCGAAGAAGGTGTGATGGCGCGCGGTGTAGCCGACGTTCTCGAGGTCGTTGTGCTTGCCGCCGGCGCGCAGGCAGGCCTGGACCGACGCGGCGCGCACGTAGTTGCGCTTGTCTTCGCCGAGGAACACGTCCTTGAACTGGACCATGCCCGAGTTCGTGAACATCAGCGTCGGGTCGTTGCCCGGCACCAGCGAACTCGAGGGCACCACCGTGTGGCCCTTGGAGGCGAAGAAATCGAGAAAGGTCTTGCGGATGTCCGCGACCGTGAATGTGGGCTGGCTCATCTTTGGATTTCGTCTTCTGTCGAGGCGGCGCGGCGATGGCGACCTCGTGTCGAACCCACTGCGGCGAACCGGCCTAACTGCTTGATTTGCTTGAACAAACCATTATAGGTTTGGCCATGATGCCCGCGCCGCCCCGAGACCGGACTGCATGAACCCGGTACCGAGGCTAATATGTGTCCGGGCGCAAAAGACGAGAACCAAACAAGGGTTGCGCCATCCGTACTTCTACGGACATAAAAGCTCAAGGAGTTCGCATGGCAAGCCAAGAAGCCGAACGGCACTGGAAGATCGAAGACCTGGACTTTTCGCGCATTGCGCTCGACAAGGTCCGCCCTGACGAAAACCTCTTCAACCTGGTGGCGTGCGCTTCGTTCATCGAAAGCGGCTCGGATCTGTATACGCACAATCTGGTCGACTTCTTCAAGGGTGACGACGAAGTCACCGAATGGCTCTCGAACCATTGGGAACAGGAGGAACTGCAACACGGCAAGGCCCTTCGCGCCTACGTCGAGTACGTATGGCCCGAGTTCGACTGGGAGACGGCGTACAAGGGCTTCCTCGAGGAATACGCGACCTACTGCAAGGTCGAGCTGCTGGCACCGACCCGCGCCCTGGAAATGACCGCGCGCTGCGTGGTCGAGACGGGCACCGCCACCTACTACCGCGCGATGGCGCGCAGCACCGACGAGCCCGTGCTGCACGATCTCGCCACCCGCATCGCGACCGACGAGGTCAATCACTACAAGCACTTCTATCGCTACTACCGGCGCTACCGCACGCAGGAGAAGCTCAGCCGGTTGCGCGTGTTCCGCACCATCGGGCAGCGCACGCTCGAACTCAAAAGCGAGGACGCCGACTGCGCCATCCGCCACGTCGTGCAGACGCGGTCGCCCGAGCGCGCGAGCGACACTGCCTACGTGCAGGCCCTGAGCGCGCGCATGAACAGCACCATCCGCACGAACCTCAGTGCCGCCACCACGCTCAAGATGCTGATGCGGCCGCTGGAACTGCCCGCGAGACTGCAGGCGGTCATCCAGTACCCGATCAGGCAGTTCATGCAGCACGTGTTCCTGCGCTGACGCGGGCCGGCCTGCCTACCGCGTCCGTGACTGGCGCGCAATCGGGCCCGCCTAAAGCAACAAACCGGAACCACCGTCCCGAATTCTGCAACGCGCAACTCGCTACCATCCGGCGCTCACACCTTTCGCGAGGCGAGGCCTGAGACCTTCGGAAGAGCGGTATCGCGCTCCTGGCAAGCTGGCTCGCAACCTCTTGCATGCGAGCCCGATGTTTGAAGACACAGCCCACCGCGAGCAACCCTACACCGTGCGACTGGAAGGCAACGACCTCTCCATTCGCGACCTGATGGAGGTCCGTTTCACCTTCCTGAGGCTGCTCGAGCAACGCATCGGCGCACCGACCCACGTGGTGAAGTGCTACCGGGCGTGGGCGAACCAGCTCGAATCGGGGTCTGGTGCATTGACGCAGGCGCAGGTCGCGCTGGCACGTGCATGGCGCGAGGCTTGGGACCACGCCACCGAACAGACCGCCCCGCTGCTGAGCAATCCGCGTACGACGGAGTTTCAGTTCGAGCTTTTGAGATGAATAAAAAAAACCCAGCACGAGGCTGGGTTGTGAACCTCTTGAGTGCTGTCACACACAGAGAACTCGCACGTAGAGCGAGTCCGCAAAATCTAGGGCTTCGTGCGACAAGACCGTGTCGGACGGGACCGACACTTCCCGCGTGCACGGTGGGCGCAGCCACGAGATGCGCGCGACGGGAGCCCTAAAAACTGCCAATTAGTTCACGCTTTAATGAGTGTCCTACGGCGGCTGACTGTTTCTGACTGACAGCCGCCTACGGGATACCCGTTGACCATGCAAATGCTGTCACGCAACAGGGCCGTACAAAAGAAGAGCTCTCTGTATTGTTCTTAGAGCGCCCGCCAGGGCTCCTCGAAACCCGCTTCGGCGGGTATTTTTTTGCTTGCTGCGCGCCGGTCACGTGGCCGAAGTCAGGCCCGGTTTGCGGTTCGCATCCAGCGAGTACAACTGGGGCCGCTCCTCGGCGGGGACGGTGGCGTCTGACGGCGGATGCTCGACGTTGCGCGGCTGGCGGTAGAGCTCGTTCTCCAGGCGCCTGACGCGCTCGGCATACATCCGCGCCAGCGCACTGTGATGCTCCGCTGCGGCCTGGTGCTCGATGCGCGCCATCTGCGCCTCCTCGAGCAGCGCGGCGGCACGCCGGAGGTACGCGGTGTGGGACGGGCGAAACAGGAAGTCGAACGTCATCTCACGCTCCTTCTGCGCGACTGCGCGCAAGCCTGCATGTTCCTCGCGCCGGTTCGCCGCGTCTATCGGCCGCTTGCCTACCTTACGGCTACCTCCTCCTGGCCGATCGGCTTCTTGAGATGCTTCTCCCTAGCACACAGCGGCGATGCGTTGTCCCTTTCCTATGGGGACAACGCTGTGGAAAACCTTGTGCGAAGCGCCGCAACCCGTTGCCTGGCGAGGCCTGCAACACGATGCCCACGAAAGAGGCAGCGAGAGCAGTTTTTTTACGCGCTCCCGAAAAATAAACCTGGAATCAATCGCGGTCTTCGTGGTAACGGCGATAGTGCTCGCGGCGCTCCCACTCGCGACGGCGCCATTCGCGGCGCTCCTCGTGGCCCCAGCGCGGGCCGGGCTCGTAGTACACAGGTGCCGGCTCGTAGACGGCCGGCGGACGGTAGCGCACCGGTGGCGGCTGGTAGTAGACAGGTGCCGGCGGCGAATAGACCGGAGCCGGTTCGTAGTACACCGGCGCGGGCTCGCTCACCACGACGCCGGGGATGTTGACGCCGATGGACCAGCTCGTTGCCGCGCTGGCCGAACCAGCGGCGAACAGCGCGCCGGCTGCAACCGCGCCCGCGGCGGCGATCCTGAGAATGTTCCTGCGATGAATGTCCACGTCGTCTCCAGAAGTGCGGGAAAAGTCCCGATGGGTAGACAACGGCGCACGGCGCAGGCCCGCGCACATCGCTTCTGTGAAGAACGTTCCGAGATGTCACGCCGCGCGCGCATCGCGGCGGCGGCGTCGGCCGACCTGACCGGGTCAGTCGCGCGGGCTGGCGGCCCATTCCCTGACGAAATGCGCGGCGCGAACGCGGGCGCGTTCGAAGGCGCCGTCCCATGTCAGCTGCTGCGTGATCACCAGCGCGCACTTCTGCACGCCTTCCAGGCTCAGCTTCGCGATACCGGCATAGGAGCCGTGGACCGTCCGCATGATCTCGAAATCCGCGGACCATCCGTCGGGCAATTCAAGAAGAGATGAGGGAGCTCTCATGGGGCCGAGCATAGGCGCCGAAACCACACGCCCCCAGGAATTAATTCACAAGTATTAACAATCAATTTGGGAGCATGAGCAGAGTGTTAATTTGTGTCGTAACTCCTGCGCCGCAAGCTACCATCCCGCGAAACTACATTGAGGCGGAGATGTCGGGCGTAAGCGAGATGGAGCGGGTCGTGGCAGCGTTGAAGACGCTCGCGGTCCAGCCGTGGCCTGAAGGCGCACGGTTGATTTTGAGATGGAACGAGGTGGCGAAGATGCTTCCGGGCGTCGGCTACGAGGCTTTCTTCCATGCCCACCGGCTGGCAAGCCGCAACATCTACAACGGTGCGGGCCTTGACCTGTCCGTCGTCGAGCGGCTGCGCGAACGCGGCTTCACTGTCGTGGTGGCCGACGGCCAGGAGGACGCGACGATGCCGGACGTGAAGATCGAAGTCGGGCTCGCGTGGCTGGACCTGTCGAAGAAGAAGCCGGGGCGCGCCGCGCGCGTGGGGATGTACGAGCTTCCGGAGGACGACTCTCACGCATGAGAAGAGAAGCGGCCGGGTTGCTGGAGCGGGTGAAGGGAATCGAACCCTCGTATGAAGCTTGGGAAGCTGCCGTTCTACCATTGAACTACACCCGCATCTGGTGGCCGACGAACGCGGCCAGAAAGATGACAGGCGCGAGTATATAGGCGGTCGTGCGGCATGATCCGTTGCACGCCAACCCTTTTCTCCCCCTGGAGCCGGCCATGAAACTGCTCTTCGCCCTGCTTCTCTGCGCCTTCCTCGGCGCTTGCGCGACGGCGCCCGGCACGCCGCCCGGCACGGCTGGCAATGCGATCGCCGAGGAGGCGTCGGCAGCCAGGCCCACCGGAGTCCAGTGGCGCTACATCGACTCCAGGTCTTACGAGGCGGCGAACCCGGGCCTGGGGCGCAGCCACCGCTTCGAGAGCAGTGTCGGCTGGATCGACGTCTATGTCTACGACATGAAGCGCACCGACTGGCGCACCGGTGTGGATGACCCGAAGTTCGACGAGCAATTCAGGAACACGATCGCCGAGGTGCAGCGCGCCACGGCGCTGGGCTTCTACACCAGCGCAAAGCCCGGCCCGACGCGCGACGTTCGCATCGAGGGACTGACGTTCCGGTCGATCTCATTCCGGCTGGTGAATGCGCGCGACAAAAAGACCTACGACTCCTTTGCGTACCTGACGGCACGCGGCGGGCGGCTGCTGAAGTACCGCATGTCCTTCAACGGGCCGGCGCCCGCCAACGCGGAAGCCATCGCGCGCGAATTCATCGAGCGCAACGTGCGCACCGGCCCCGACACGCCTGTCGGCACGCGCGAGCTGCGCAACACCTGAACCCTTCGCTGCTAGTTGCGCGTGGCACCCGGAAGCTTCGCCACCCGCTCGGCCAGGAAGTCCACGAGCACACGCACCCGCAACGGCAACTGGCGGCGCGGGGCATACAGCAGGTGCACTTCCTGCGCAGGGCCGCTGTGTCTCGGCAGCACGCGCACAAGGCGGCCCTGAGCCAAAGGTTCGGCCACCATCCACGTCGGCTGCAGCGAGATGCCCGCACCGCCGAGAACGCTGTCCAGCATGGCCACTGCGTTGTTGACACGGTAGCGGCTGCGAACCGGAACCGTGAGCGCACCATCGGGTCCTTGCAGCAGCACGCCGTCGTCCCCGGCGCCGTAGCGCAGGTAGTCGTGCGCCAGCAGGTCCTGAGGCTTGCGCGGCTTGCCGCGTGCGGCCACATAGCCGGGCGACGCGACCAGCACGCGCGGCCAGGTGCCGAGGTGCCTTGCGACAAGGTCGGGCGGCAGCGGCCCGCCGACGCGCAGTGACACGTCGATGCGCTCTTCCAGCGGATCGACGAAGCGGTCGTCGAGCAACAGCTCGAGTTCGATCCCGGGGTACAGCGCGAGGAACTCCAGCGCCATCGCATTGAGATGCCGCTGGCCGAGCGTGACGGGCGCGCTCATGCGCAGCAGGCCGCGCGGCTGGTGGAGGCCCTCGCGAGCGTCGGACACGGCATCGCCGTAGTCCTCGAGCACGCGCCGCGCGCGCTCGTGAAAACGCTGGCCCTCCTCCGTCAGGCTCAACCCGGCCGCGCTGCGCCGCAAAAGCCGCACGCCGAGCGAACGCTCGAGCCCGGCGACCAGCTTGCTGACTGTGGGCTGTGTGGTGTCCAGCGCACGCGCCGCGCCCGACAGGCTGCCGAGTTCCACGCTGTGCACGAAGGCTTCGAGTGCGCGCAAGGTGTCCATGGTGCGTCTGGTTTTATTCGATTCTGGAATGGTCTGGATGCCATTCTGCCTTCTACCTGTCCAGACTCGAATACGGAAAAGTCGAGCCCTCGCTTCAATTTCCCCCGCTCGAAGGAACATCTCATGACCACATCGACATTCGCGACGCTCGCCCGCCACGGCGCCTTGGCACTCACCCTGGCAACCTCTGTTGCCGCATCGCAGGCCGAACCGCCCGGCACCGCGGGCACGTACTGGAGCCCCAGTTGGATGGCCAGCACACAACCCATCTGGAGCGGCGACTTCGTGCTGCCATCGGGCCTGCCCTTCCAGTTCAACCGGCAGACGATCCGCCAGGTTGCGCGCCTGAGCATCGGCGGCACGCGCCTGCGCGTGGTGATCAGCAACGAAGGCGGCACGACGCCGCTGCATGTGGGCGCGGCACGCGTGGCACGGCATGCCGGAGGCTCGGCCATCGTCGAGGGCAGCGGCCGCGCGCTGCGCTTCGGCGGACAAGCCGAAGTCACGCTGCCGCCCGGTGCACGGCTGGTCAGCGATCCGGTGGATATCCCGCTGCCCGCGCTCGGCGAAGTGGCCGTGTCGCTCTATCTGCCGCAGCCAAGCCAGCCCGCGGGCTTTCACTTCGATGCACGCCAGGTCGCCTACGTGGCCGACGGCGACCTCACCTCCGCCGCGCGCATGCCCGAAGCCGCCACGCCATGGAGCACGCGGGTCTATGTCAGCGAGCTGATCGTCGAGACGCCTCAGCCGCCCGTCACCGTCGTCGCGTTCGGCGATTCGCTGACCGACGGCAACGGCTCCACGCCCGGCGCCAACACCCGATGGCCCGACGCCCTGGCCGAGCGGTTCGCCGGGCGCCATGTGGCTGTGCTGAACGCCGGCATCTCCGGCGGCCGGCTGCTGAAGGACGGCATGGGCCGCGCTGGCATCGAGCGCGCGGGCCGCGACGTGTTCGCGCAACCCGGTGTGCGCGCCGTAGTCGTGCTGCTGGGCACCAACGACATCGGCTGGCCCGGCGGCCCGTTCGCACCCGGCGAGCCCGCGGTGCGCGCAGAGCAACTGATACAGGGCTTCCTCCAGCTGATCGAGATGGCGCATGCCCACAACGTGCGCATCATGGCGGGCACCATCGCGCCGACCGAACGCGCGCTGGAAGGCACGCCGCTCGAAGGCCACTACGCCCCTGCCAAGGACCAGGTGCGCCAGGCCGTGAACCGCTGGATACGAGAGAGCGGCGCGTTCGATGCCGTGGTCGACTTCGATGCGCTGCTGCGCGACCCTGCACACCCCTCGCGCCTGGAAGCCTCGATGGACTCGGGCGACCACCTGCACCCGGGCGACGCGGGCTACAAGGCAATGGCCGCGGCGATCGATCTGGACGCGCTCCTGGGTACGTCCGTACCGCGTTGAAACGGCACGGCCTGCAACACGCAGGCCCAAGGTTTGACACTCCGAAAATACTGTACATCCATACAGCATTTCCTTAAGATGGGTCGTCTCCAAGAACACCACCGAGGCGACACCATGACCACCGCCAACCCTCCTGCGCCCGTCCCGGCGCAGACCCTTTTCTTCTCCAACCTGCAGCAGATGCAGACCCGCACGCGCACAGGGCGCATCTCGTCGTGGCCCTTCAAGGTGGCCCGCGAGCAGGACCACGGGAATCTCATCGGCAACGACGAAAGCAACGACGTTCGCGTTCAGGCGGCGCGCGTCATCCGGACGACCACCGAGCACTGGTGGCCTGCCGGTTCCTGAACCGCCTTCAGCTTCACCTTCACCGGGAGAACAGCATGGACGACTTCACCCGCGGCAACGACTATCCCCAAGAACCCGATCCGGATGACGGCCCCGCCCCTTCGCTCGGACCGTCCCACCTTCTCATCGCTCTCTTCCCCGACCGCGGCGTGCAGCGCGCGATCGAAGCGCATCGCAAGGACTGGATCTGGACGAAAAGCAGCCGCTTTCCGCCGAGCCAACGGCTGCACCTCACGCTCCATGCGTTGGACGACCAGCGCGACGCCGTCCTGCAGCGGCTCGACGAATCCCTGTCCGACATCCCGATGCGCCCGCTCGATCTCGTGCTGGACAGCTCGCGCACCTGGAACAACGACATCGCGGTGATGCAGACTGCGGAACACGACGGCTTGCGTGCGCTGCACCGGCGCATTTCGTTCGCGGTGGCGCACGCGGGCATCGCAACGCGGACGCCGAGGCTCACGCCCCACATCACCATCGCGCGCAAGACAACGGGCGCAGCCTGTCCGCGCAATCCGCTGTCCATTCGCTGGCCGGTGAACAACTTCCTGCTTGTGCGGTCCTGGCCGTCGCATCCGGCGCGCCATGAAGTGCTGGCGTCCTACGGGCCGGGGGAAAACGACGGCGTCTGACACGGCGCCCCGGGTTTTCGTGGCCTGATCGCAGGGCGGTCACTTCCAGTCAACTGCCGAGGTCCGCCCTACGAAACGCCCTCATGCCGACGCCATCCGATATCGACCACGCCCTCATCCAGCATTGCCTGTCCGAGGCCTACGGGCCGAGCAAGGCGCCAGTGCGGCTCACGGCCCTGCATGCCGACGCGAGCTCGGCAGCCTTTCGCATCGATGCCGACGACGGTGCAGCGTATTTCCTCGAGCTGCACCGCAAGGGTTTCGATCCAGCGGTCCTCGCGATGCTGGCCTTTCTTCGCCATGAGCAGGGCATCGAAACCGTCATGGCACCACTGCCCACCACGAACGGCCAGCTGAGCGTGCGAAGCGGCGATTTCGACTGCGTGCTGTACGCCTTCTTCGAAGGCGCCAACGCACTCGCCCGCGCGCTGAGCGACGCGCAATGGACGGCCTTCGGTGCCGCCATGGGCGCCATCCATCGCTCCACCGTGCCCGAAGCGCTGTCGGCCAGCCTGCCCAAGGAACGCTATGCGCACCATTGGCGCGAAGGCGTCCGGCGCTACCAGCGGCGCTTCATCAACGGCCTGACTGGCGACGACGTCGTCAAGCGCTTCTTCGCCTTCTGGGAAGAACACGCCGAGGACATCGACACCGTGGTCTACCGCAGCGAACAGCTTGCCTCCATCCTGCTCGAGCGCCCGCCGCTACGGGTGCCCTGCCATGCGGACCTGCATGCGGGCAACGTGCTCGCAGGCGACGACGGCCAGGTGCGCATCGTCGGCTGGCGCACGCTCATGCTCGCGCCGAAGGAGCGCGACCTGATGTTCATCGGCGGCGGTGTCGGCCATGTGTGGAACCGGCCTGAAGAAGAGGCCCGGTTTTGCGAAGGCTACGGCCGCGCCGAGATCGACGCCGTGGCGCTTGCCTATTACCGGTACGAGCACATTGCCAAAAACATTCTCGAGACCTGCGACCTGATGTTCGACGCCGCGGCCAGCCTTGAAGACCGCGAGGAAGCCTTGCGCCGGATGAGGAACGGGTTCGAGCCGAACGACGTCGTCGCCATCGCGCACCAGAGCTACGACGCAGTCACCTGAGCGGGCGCCGTCGGCGCGGCCTCGGATCTGATCAGATCAGATCAGATCAGATCAGCATGTCCTGCGCGTCGTCCTCGAAGCCCGCGATGGGCTGGGCCTTGGCCAGCGCGAGCCACACCGCGAAAGGGATGCGTTCGAACGCGCGGTGCACCGCCGCGCGGGCCACCACGAGGCGTTCGCCCTCGACCACCATCACGCCGCACTCCGGCGGTATCTCCTCGGGCGCGGCGATGCATCGGCCTTTGGCGTCGTTGCCCAGCACGTACCAGCACTCGCCGCCAAGGTCGAGGTAGGCCGCACGCTTGTCGGGCTTGCGCAGGTCTCCCAGCAGGTCGGCGCGGCTCACCTTCACTTCGTGCACGATGGGGTGCGCATAGGCCTCCACGCTGGTGTTGCGGATCGAGAACACGTCGGGCCGTGCCATGCACCAGCGCGACTTGCCACCCTCTTCCAGCGGCGGAAGCCGCGCGCGCAGGCCCAGGCCGCGCCATGCGATGCGGCCGCCGCGCGTCATCTCGCGCGCCACGCGCTCCACCAGCGCCTCGTGCGGCGACAGCGCGGCACGGTTGATGGTGAGCGTGGTGGCGATGCGCGCAATGCCCGCATCGGTGACGCGCAACGTCTCGTGGCCCTGCACGGTGCGCACGCGCTCGAGAAACCCGCCGGCGAGCAGTTCGACCTCGATGCCGTCGCAGCAAGGCCAGCCGGCCGAGCGGTAGATCTCGCGAAGGCGCCGTGCATGCAGCTTGCCGAACGGCACCTCCGGTACGGCTTGCTGCATCGGCGGCGGCTCCACCACCGGCGGGGAAAGCCCGGGTCGGTCACGGGCGGCAACGCAGGCGGCGGATCGCCCTCGGGCGGGGGCATGTTCGGCGGCGGAGGTGGCATGGGCACCGGCACGTCGGGTGCGGGCGGCGGCGGGCCGATGGGCGCGGCAACGAGGGGTCGGCAAGAACGAGTTCGGTCATGGCTCAGGCAGGTTAGCGAAAAGTCGTTCGCTGCGCGAGGCATGGAACGATCGGTTGCATCAATGAAAGTCCCGGCTCGTATTGCTCTGCGCAAGCCGGCCCATGAGCGGCGTCAGATCCTTGAAGCCCGTGGCCACGAGGTGCTGCACCTTGCCGCCGCTGTCGTCGTCGCGCTGCCACGTGCCCTGCACCGCAAGCAGGTGCGACTTCAGCAGCGGCTCGCGCCAGGCGTCGATGACATGGCTCCACACGATCACATTGACGTTGCCGGTCTCATCCTCCAGCGTGACGAAGATGGTGCCGTTGGCGGTTCCCGGCCGCTGTCGGCCTTTGACGATGCCGCAGGCGCGCACTGTCTGACCTGTCTTCATGGCCCGCAGTTCGGTGGCGCTCAGCAGGTTCATGCGCGAAAGGCGCGGGCGCAGCAAGGCGAGCGGATGGCGGCGCAGCGTGAGGCGCAGCGCCGCGTAGTCGCCCACGATTTCCTCGCCCTCGGGCGCGGCCGGCAGCAGCAACGCCTGCTCGTTGATCGGCACGCCCTTCAGCAGGGCCGGTGCGCGGCGCTGCGCCGTGGCGTCCCACACCTGCTGGCGCCGGTGGCCCGAGAGCTGCATCAGCGCATCGGCGGCCGCCAGGGCGGCCATGTCCTTGCCGTCGAGCTCGGCGCGCAGTGCGAGGTCCTCGGTGCTGGTGAAGGGCGCCTGCGCGCGGGCCTCCAGCAAGCGCTCCGCACCGCCCGCGCTGAGGCTCTGGATGCGGTTCAGGCCCAGACGAACAGCGGGCTGGTTCTCGCGGCCCAGCCGGTCGAAATAGCGCGCGTCGGTGCCTGGCGGCGCGCGCGGCGCATCGGGGGCACGCGCTTCGAGCGTGGTGTCCATGTCGCTCCACATGACATCGACCGGGCGCACCTCCACGCCATGGCGGCGTGCGTCCTGCACCAGCTGCGAAGGGCTGTAGAAGCCCATCGGCTGCGAATCGAGCAATGCCGCCAGGAAGCAGGCAGGCTCGTGGTTCTTGAGCCAGCTGCTGACCGTGACCAGCAGCGCGAAGCTCGCGGCGTGGCTCTCGGGAAAGCCGTAGTCGCCGAAGCCGAGGATCTGTTTGAAGATGGCTTCGGCGAAGCTGGCCTTGTAGCCGTTGTCGGTCATGCCCTTGACGAGCTTCTCGTGGAACTTGTCGAGGCCGCCCTTGCGCTTCCAGGCCGCCATGGCGCGGCGCAGCTGATCGGCCTCGTCGGCCGAGAACTTCGCCGCGATCATCGCGATCTGCATCACCTGCTCCTGGAAGATCGGAATGCCCAGCGTGCGCTCCAGTGCGGGGCGAAGCTCTTCCTTCTCGTAATGGATCGGCAAGCCTTTGCGCACCCGCTCCCGCTGCTTGAGGTACGGATGCACCATGCCGCCCTGGATGGGCCCGGGCCGCACGATCGCCACCTCGATCACCAGGTCCTCGTAGCAGCGCGGCCTCAGCCGCGGCAGCATCGACATCTGCGCGCGGCTCTCGATCTGGAACACGCCGACCGTGTCGGCGTCGCAGATCATGTCGAACACCTCCGGGTCGTCGCTGGGCACGTGATGCATCTCCACCATCGAGCCCCGCCAGCGGTTCATGTGGTCGAGGCCACGGCGGATCGCGCTGAGCATGCCGAGCGCGAGCACGTCGACCTTGAGCATGCCCATGGCCTCGAGGTCGTCCTTCTCCCACTGGATGACGGAGCGGTCTTTCATGGAGGCCTTTTCCACCGGCACCAGCCGCGTGAGCTTGGTGTGCGTGAGCACGAAGCCGCCCACGTGTTGGCTCAGGTGGCGCGGAAAGCCCTTGAGCCGCTGCGTCATCTCGATCCAGTGCGTGAGCTTGAGCTCGTCTTCCTTCACGCCGGCGCGTTCGCATGCCGCGTTCAGCTGTTCGCCGAGCAGGGCATCGTCGAACCAGTAGTGGTCTTTCGCGAATTCGTCGACCAGCCGCTCGTCGATGCCGATGGCCTTGCCCACGTCGCGCAATGCGCTGCGCGACCGGTAGCAGATGACGACGGCCGCGATGGCCGCGCGCTCGCGCCCGTACCTTTCGTAGATGTACTGGATGACCTCTTCGCGCCGCTGGTGCTCGAAGTCGACGTCGATGTCGGGCGGCTCCTTGCGTGCGCGGCTCAGGAAGCGCTCGAACAGCAGCGTGCCCCTGGCGGGGTCGATGGCGGTGATGCCGAGGCAATAGCACACGGCCGAGTTGGCCGACGAGCCGCGGCCCTGGCAAAGGATGTTGCGCGACCTGGCGAAGCTGACGACGTTCTCCACCGTAAGGAAGAACATCTCGTATTCGAGTTCGACGATCAGGTCGAGCTCTTTCTGGACTTGCGCGCGCACCTTGTCGGGAATACCTTGCGGGTATCGGCCCTGCGCGCCTTCCCACGTCTTGCGCGCCAGTGTCTGCGCCGGCGTCTCTTGATGGCCCACGGTCTCGAGCGGGTACTTGTAGTTCTCCCGGATCACATCGGGATCGAACCTGCATCGCTCGGCCACGACGAGCGTGTTGGTCAGCATGTCGGCCAGGTACAGCTGGGCCAGCCGCATGCGCGGACGAAGATGCCGTTCGGCATTCGACTGCAAGGCGAAGCCGCACTCGGCCACGGTCTTGCCTTCGCGCACGGCCGTCAGCACGTCGTGCAGCGGCTTGGTCCCGCGCGAGTGCATGTGCACGTCGCCGGCGGCCACCAGCGCAACGCCTGCCTGCTCGCCCGCCTGCATGAGCGTGACGAACCAGAGGTCGTCGTCCATCTCGTTGAACAGCTCCACGGCCAGCCAGAGCTTGTCGCCATACAGCGCCTTGGCCGCCGCCAGGTCTTCGTGCAGCGAGGCCGTGTCGACGGTTTCGCCAGGCACGCGATGCGGCACGAAGAGCACCTGGCAGTGCTGCAGCGAAGCCACCCCGCCGACACCATCGCCGTCGTCCCAGCTCACACGGTATTGGCCCTTGGGCAGTTCCGTGGTGCGTGCGGCGGTGATGAACTCGCAGAGGTTGCCCCAGCCCTCGGGATCGTTCGCGATCGCCACCAGCCTGAATCGCTCGAACCGGAATTCGCTGCCGAACAGCAGCCGGAAATCGGGGTTGCGCGGAATCTTCGGCTCATCGGGGTGCTCGCGCTCGTATTCGTCCAGCTTGGCAGGCAGGTCGCGCAAGGCCACATGCGCCCGCACGATGCCCGCCACCGAGCACTCGTCGGTGATGGCCAGCGCCTCGTAGCCGAGCTGGTAGGCGCGCTCGACCATCTGCTCCGGCGTCGATGCGCCGCGCTGGAAGCTGAAGTTGGTGAGGCAGTGCAGCTCCGCGTAATCCGGCAGCATGCGCGCGAGCTTCCTGCGCATCGGCAGCGGCAACGCATGCACCTTGGCGAGCTCCCGCCTGCGTTCCTGCTTGTCGCTGAGCTCAGGCATAGAACCCCTGCAGGTACCAGCGCACCTCGCCGGAAGAAAACCGCGCGGAAGGCCGCTCCCGGAAGATCCACACCAGCCCGGCCTCGGGGCTTTCGGCGACGTAGTAATCGCGCATGGCGGGCTGGCCGCCCTCCTCCTTGTCGCCCCACCAGCCGGCCTCCACGCGCTGCGGCCCGACCAGCTTGCTCAGCGGGCCGCGGTAGCACGGACGCTCGCCGTCCATCTCGAGCAGCAGCGGCTCGGGCAGCAGCCACGGCGGGTAGATGGCATCGGGTTGCGAAGCCGCAGCCCGATCGTTCCTGGCGCTTTTGGCGGGCTGCGAGCTGTTCATGTGCAGCGCCGGCCGCCACGCCTGCTTGCGCTCGGGCCGGTGGTCGGCCTGCGCCGAGGGCACCACCACCTGCTGCGCGCCGAGCCGCACGCTGAGCCGCTCGACCATCTCGTGGAGCCTGTCGCCCTTGCGGTTGTCTTCCGGCAGGAAGCTGGTGCTGGCGCCGGCCCACGGGTCGGTCTCGAGCGTGCGCAGCCTCAGCCAGCTCGCCGGCGCGGCCAGCGTGGCGAGAGCGAGCTTTTCGGACAGCAGGCGGCGCAGGTGCGCCATGTCCTGCGTGGGCTCTGCCGTGCGCACGGTGAGCTGCTGGTGCGGCGGCAGGTTCACGCCGTTGAAGCGCTTGAGGTCGAGCGTCCATTGCAGCTCGAGCGAGCGCGCGCCGCGCTGCCGCGCACGCAGCCAGATCTGCAGGGCCGACAGCAGCCGGTTGGCCGACCACATGAGCTCGGGCCCGGTCTCGGCCAGCGCCGGGAGTTCTAGCTTCTGCTCGAACACGTCGGGCAGCGTGAGCCAGGCGTGGCTTTCGGGACGCAGGCCCCAGGCGGTGTCGAGCGCCGCGCGCAGTTCCGCGCCGAAGCGCCGCGTGAGGCCGCCGCGTGGCAAGGCTGCCACGTCGCCCCAAGTGCGGCAGCCCAGCCGCGCGAGCAGGTCGAGGTGTTCGCGCGCCGCGCTCAGCGTGTCGAGCGGCAGCCCGGCAGGCATGTCGACGGGCCGCTTTTCCTCGCGCACGAACAGGCGCAGCCGCGCCAGGGCGATCAGGCTGGTGGCGCCCTGCGTGCCCAGCATGCGCACGTCGGGCGCGGGATTGGCGGCGACCAGCTGGCGCATCAGCTGCAGCCGTCCGCCCCACAGGCGCTCGCAGGCCGAGACCTCGAGCATCAGCGCCTCGTCCTGCCACGCGACATGAGGGGTGTACTGCAGCGCCCACCAGCCAAGGGCCTCGGGCGTGGGCAGAGCCTGGGGCTCGGGGGAGCCGGAGGTGATCGCCTCAGGCAACCACCGCAAGGCGATCCAGTGCATGCTGGCCTCCTTTCCAGGCGTCGATGCGCACCACCCGGGCACCGGCCGTTTCGCCCGCAGGCACCGTGCCCTGCTGCTGGTGGCGCAGCTTTCGCCGAAGCCGGGCCGCGGCCAGCAGCGCGGCCATGCGCTCGTTGCGGGCCGGCAGCAGCACCGGCGCAGCCAGCGGTGGCCCGCGGCGCTTGAGAATGTGCAGTTCGATCTGCGACGCATCGGCTTCGCAGCGTTCCGCCCGCAGCCGCAACCGCGCGGGAGAAGCCGACAGCGCGACCGATTCGGGCCGGCACACGAACAGCAGCAGCTCGTGCTGCGCCGCCGCCAGTTGCAGCCGCCGCAGTTCGCCCACCCTCGCCTGCGGCAACCAGGCCACGACGGCGGCGACGTCGGCGCAGCGCAACGCCTGCTCGCAGGCCCACAGCCGCGCGGCCGGCGCCTCGCTCCTGACGCACATCAACGATTCCACCGGCAGCCCCTGCGCCGCCAGCGACGCGCCGCAGGGTTCGTAAGGCGCGCCGACCAGCACCACCGGGCCGCCGCGCGCCTGCACCGCCCGGGCCAGGCCGGGCAGCAGCAATCGCCAGACATGGGCTTCGGGTGCGGCCTGCAGCAGCTCCGTCATCGCGCCCACAGGCCAGCCGCCGCCCGGCAACTGGGCGTCGAGCGCGGCGTGGCCGGTGGCGATGACCTGCGCGTCGGCGAGGCCGAGTTCGTCGGCATGCCAGACGCCGCGGCCCGCAGCGTTGGAGAAGGAATCGAGGAAAGGAAGGCCCATGGCGAAGACTGTTAACTGTATTTTCATACAGTATTTCATGGCGCCGCAAGCAAAGATCGGTTTACCCGCAGTGGACCGCGCCGTAAGATCGATCGATTAACACTTTGTGACTTCTATCCACAAAATGATTCGCCTGATCGCCGCTGCCGTCACCGCCTTCACCCTGGCGCTGGGCCCCGCCTCTCCCGCGCTGGCGCAGGCCAAGCCGATCGTCATCGGCCAGACCTACGTGAAGACCGGCCCGCTGGCTTCGCTGTCGACCGAGCCGCTCGTCGGCATCCGCGCCATGTTCACGGCGCTGAACGCCAGCGGCGGCATCAACGGCCGCCCGGTGGAGCTGCGCCAGCTCGACGACGCCTACGACCCCGCCAAGGGCGCGGAAAACGTCAAGACCTTCGTCGGCGAAGGCGCGGTCGGCATCCTGATGCCCATCGGCACGTCGTCGTCGGTGGGTGCGCTGAAGGCCGCGAACGAACTGAAGATCCCGGTGGTCGGCCCGTACACCGGCGCGGGTCCGGTGGTGAAGTTCACCGATTACGGCTTTCCGGTGCGCATCAGCTTCGACGAGGAATACAGCCGCATCGTGAACCACCTGTTCACCATCGGCCTGTCGCGCATCGCCTTTGCGCACAACGACAACCCGGGCGCGCGCTCGGCGATGGAAAGCACGCAGAAGTTCATTGCCGAGCGTGGCGACAAGATGGTCGGCAGCGTGGCCATCAAGAACGACGGCTCGGACGCCGCGGCCCGGGCAGCCGAGCTGGTGCAGCTCAAGCCCAAGGCGGTGGTGCTGTCGGCCACCAACGACGTGGCGGCGAAGTTCATCACCGCCTACCGTGCGGCCGGCGGCGAGACGGCGTTCTATTCGTTCTCGTTCCTCAACGGACAGAAGCTGTTCCAGGACATCAAGAAGGACGCGGCCGGCGTGGTCATCTCGCAGGTGGTGCCCTATCCCTGGAACAGCGCCATGCCGGTCATCGCCGAATACCAGGCGGCCATGAAGAAGATCGGCGCCACCGAGTTCAGCTACGCAAGCCTCGAGGGCTACGTCACCGCCAAGGTGATGGCCGAGGGCCTGAAGCGCGCGGGCCCCAACCCCACGGCCGACTCGCTGCAGAAGGGCCTGGAGTCGTTCAAGACGCTCGACCTCGGCGGCATTGCGGTGGCCTACCGCCCCGGCGAGCACCGCGGGCTGACATTCTCCGAGCTGTCGATGCTCAAGGCCGACGGGCGCTACCTGCGCTGAGCCTGCGCGCCGGGCCTTCCTGCGAGAGGCCTGCGAGCGCAGAATTTCGTTCGTGACCCTTTCCAGGACGACCACGAACACGAGCGCGACGGAGGCAGGACCCGGCACGTCGCGGCTCCCCTCCCTCACGCGCGCCCGGCTGCTGCGGCTCGGCGCCGCCCTCTGCGCGGGCGCGGCGCTTCCGACCCTCGCACAAACCCAGGGCACGCCCGCGATGCCCTTGACGCAGATGAACTCCCGCCCCATTCCCTCCTCCGTCTCCGCGCAGGAAACGCTGCCGATCATCGGCTGCGGCACCTGGATCGGTTTCGACCAGCGCCCCGGCACCGACGAATACCAGCGCCTGCCCGGCGTGCTCGACGCGCTGTTCGCCGCCGGCGGCAAACTGATCGACAGCTCGCCGATGTACGGCCGCTCCGAGGAAACCACCGGCGAACTGCTGGCCGCGGCCAGGAAGCAGCAGGCGCAGGCCTTCCTCGCCACCAAGGTCTGGACCTCGGGCCGCGAGGCCGGCATTGCACAGATGGAGCAGTCGTTCAGGCGCCTGCGCACGCAACGCATCGACCTGATGCAGGTGCACAACCTGGTCGACTGGCGCACCCACCTCGCCACGCTGCGCGGCTGGAAGGAACAGGGCCGCGTGCGCTACATCGGCATCACGCACTACACCGCCTCGGCCTACGCCGAGGTCGAGGCCGTGCTGCGCGCGGAGAAGCTCGACTTCCTCCAGATCAACTACTCGGCCGACGCCCGCGAGGCCGAGCAGCGCCTGCTGCCGCTGGCAGCCGAGCGCGGCGTGGCGGTGATCGCGAACATGCCCTTCGGTGGCGGCGGCCTGCTGCGCCGGCTGCGCGACAAGCCGCTGCCGCCGTGGGCGGCGGACATCGGCTGCACGGGCTGGGCCCAGGTGCTGCTGAAGTTCGTGCTGGCGCATCCGGGCGTGACCTGCGTCATTCCGGGCACCAGCCGCGCGCAGCACATGGCCGACAACGCGGCCGCCGGTGCGGGCACGTACGGCGACGCGGCCTTCTGGCGCTCGCACGCCGCCGGCCTGACGGGCTAGCTCAGCCGGCCAGCGCGATGTCGGCGGAGGGCTCTGCGCGAATCGGCACGCCGAAGCTCGTGATGTCCGCGAGCGTGGCGTTGTGGTGCGCGCGGATCTGCGCACCGGTGGCATGCGGCTTGTCGTGCGAGGTGTGCGCGTCGGCCGCCAGCACCACCTCGTAGCCCAGCGCCGCGGCGCGCCGCACGGTGGTGTCCACGCAGAACTCCGACGAGTAGCCGCACACCACCACACGCCGCGCGCCGTGCTCCATGAGCCATGCCTCCAGCGGCGTGCGCAGGAATGAATCGGGCGTGGTCTTGCGGATCTTCGCGTCGCGCACTTCGGTGTTCAATGCGCCGGCGAGCTGCCAGCGCTCGGAATCGAACTCCAAGTCGACCGCATTCTCGTGCTGGATGAAGGCCACCGGCACGCCTGCCGCACGGGCGCGTGCGGTGAGCGCGTTGATGCGCTGCATCACCGCCCCGGCTTCATGCGGGCGCGGCGGATCGTCGCAAAGGCCACGCTGGACATCGATCACGAGGACGGCAGTTCTTGTCATGGGCGGATGGGATGGAAGGGTTCAGGTCAGAAGGAGAAATTCCTGACCGACCAGAGTATGGCGCCCGACAGCAGCGTCGAGACCAGCGCCACCACCGCGCTGGCACCGAACGAGGTGCCGATGCCCAGCTGGAAACCCAGCGTGTAGGCCACGAACAGCCCCGCGAGCAAGGCCGCCGCGGGCCAGCCCTCGATGTGGTGGATGCCCGTGCCGCTCGAGAAGCTCATGGCGCCCAGCAGCGCCAGCGCCACCAGCAGCGAGGCGTAGAAGACAGCGCGGAAGGACTCGCCCAGCGTCGGCGACACACCCGCTACCACCTGCGCCGACACCTTGACCACCAGGGTCACGGACAGCACCAGCGCCCCGACCGCCACCGCGACCTTGACCGGCGTCATGAACGCGAAGAACAGGAGTGCGCCGATGAAAAGGAGGTAATGCATGGTGGGCGCGATTGTGAGCGCCCCAATCTGACCCCGGCCTTACCCCGAACCCTAGCTCCAGGCGCTGACCTCCAGCCGCACCTTGCCGCTGATGCCCGGCGCCGACGGCGCGGCGCCCAGGCTCGACAGCGGCACCACGAACTGCAGCTTGCCGCTGGCGAGCTGCTTCGGGCTCATGGGCAGCGAGGCCTGCCCCGCCGTGTCGGTCTGCCAGCCGTACTTGACGTTCCAGTTCTGCGCCGGGTCCCCGGCCTGGGGCGGCGCGATCTCGATCACCAGCGTGTCGCGGAACAGCGAACTGCCCTCGTAGTGGCCGTCGAGCCAGAACTTGTTGTCGACCTGGTAGTCGGGCACGCGAACGCCCAGCGTCATGGCGTAGGCCAGCGTCGGGCGGTCCTGCTTCACGCGCGCCCGGTTGGCCAGGAACACGGTCGACAGGTAGATGGCGCGACGCTCGGCCCTGGCGGGGTCGGTCAGCTCCTTGTGCGTGCGGCAGGCGGGCGAGTCCTCCTCCGCCACGCGCCGGCTCAGGTACCAGCGCTTGCCGCGCGGCGCGGCCAGCAGCTCGACCTGGTAGAGCGCATCGACGTCGGCCCCGGCGGGAAGGTCGGGCGGCAGGGTGACGCCGTCGACGTCGAACCACAGGTCCACCCGCACGTCCCCGAACAGGAAGCGCACGAGGTTCTGGTAGGCCTCCTCCGAATTGACGATGCCGAAGAAGCCCGAGTGCGATCGGTAGGTGTAGGCGGTGGCCACCGGCTGCGTCCTGCCGGCGGCGTCGGTCGACCAGAGCGAGGCGTTCTCGATGCGCACCAGCCCGTCGCTGCCGTGGCCAGCGAACATGCGCGCGAGGCCCTTGGCGCTTTCGTAGTCGCCGCGGTTGGAGCCGACCATGCAGAAGACGCGCTCGGCCGGAAACGCCGTGGCCGGCAGGTAGTCCATGCGGCCGTTGACGGGCGCGGTGTCCAGGAACTCCGACATCTTCTCGCGGTTGAAGGTGTTCATCTCGGCGGCCGTGAGCCAGGCCGGCACGTTGATGCCGCCCATGTCGATGCCGTTGTGCGGCGTGGCGTAGGTGAACACCTTGTCGACGCAGCGGCGGGCCTCTGCGTCGCCGAGCCCCGCGTTCTGCAGGAAGGCACGCACCACCAGCCCGCCCATCGAATGCGCGACGAGGTAGCAGCGGAAGTCGGCGGCCGAATAACCCGGCCCCTCGCGCTGCACCACGAGGTCGCGCACGCGCAGGATCAGCTGGCTCAGGCCCTGCGCGTACACCTTGACGTCCTTCGACTTGCCGTCGCCGAGCAGCTCTGAACCCGAGTCGTAGTAGCGGTAGATGATGATCGAGGCCGACGGCAGGCCGTCGACGTCCTTGCCGGTCTCGTCGGGCGAGGGCTTCCAGTCGGGGTCGAGGATGTCCAGGCCGTTCTGGTAGACGCTCTGGTACTGGTAGTCGGCCAGCAGACGTACCACCGGCGACTCGAAGACGAACTTCTGCGCGGGCGCATCCTTCTTGACCGTGGCGCGGTACACGGTGGAGCCCAGGTTGAAGCCGCAGAACGGATCGGCCGCGGTGTCGTCCCGCTCCGACTCGGTCATCGCGTAGCCGCGCACATAGATGATGGGGTACCGGTTGCCGCTCATGTCCGTGCCGCCTCGTCCAAGCCGATGAAGCCGGGCAGTTTGCCGGGCCGCCGCAGGGAGCGCCATACCGCGCATGGCATACGACCGCACGCCATGGCACGCGCCCGCCGGAGGCGCCGGAATGCCCCTGCCGGGCGAATGTTTCTGCGGCTGAAACCATTGGAATGCGCGTCGTCGCTAGTCTCGCGCCATCCGACAAACACAATCCAGAAGGTTCCCCATGGCTGACGAACAGGGCTCCTACCTGCCCCAACTCCTTCGCCGGAGCACCGCGCTGGCCGCGGCCGGCTGCGCGTTCATCGCGGGCTGCGGCGCCGCCGGCGGCAGCGAAGCGCGCTACGACAGTTCGCCGCAGTTCCGCGACGGCGGCTTCCACAACATGGCCAACCCCGACCTGCCCGCGCAGGCCAGCGCCTGGCGGATCTGGTCGCGCTTCATCGTGGGCAGCAAGGTCGACAGCGTGCCCGTCGACCCCATCCCGGTGAAGCCGCTGGACAAGGCCACGCTCGATGCGCTCGACGCCGGCACCAACCACGTGGTGCGCCTGGGCCATTCGTCGCACCTGCTCAAGCTGCGCGGCAAGTACTGGCTGATCGACCCGGTGTTCAGCGAACGGGTGTCGCCGGTGCAGTGGGCCGGGCCGAAGCGCTTCCACCAGCCGCCGATCGCGCTCGAGCAGCTTCCGCCCATCGAGGGCGTGATCCTCTCGCACGACCACTACGACCACCTCGACGTCGCCACCATCGAGTACCTGTCGAAGACGGTGAAGCACTACTTCGTGCCGCTGGGCGTGCGCACGCGGCTGGTGGTGATGGGCGTGCCGGTCGAGCGCGTGAGCGAGCTCGACTGGTGGCAAGGCGCCGAGCACGACGGCGTGAAGCTCACCGCCACGCCTGCGCAGCATTTCTCGGGCCGCACGCTGGGCGACCGCGACCGCACCCTGTGGGCCTCCTGGGTGATACAGAGCGGGGACCAGCGCATCTTCTACAGCGGCGACTCGGGCTACTTCCCGGGCTTCAGGCAGATCGGCGAGCGCTTCGGCGGCTTCGACATCGCGCTGATGGAGAACGGCGCCTACGACGCCATGTGGCCCGCCGTGCACATGACGCCCGAGCAGAGCGTGCAGGCCTTCGAGGACCTGCGCGGGAAGGTGTTCTTCTCGGTGCACAACAGCACCTTCGACCTGGCCTTCCACACCTGGCACGACCCGCTGGACCGCATCGCGGACCTCGCCGAGGCGAAGAAGATCGAGCTGGCGACGCCGGTGATCGGCGAGGTGGTGACGGTGGGACAGGCGCGCACCAACACGCGTTGGTGGGTGGGGCTGAAGTAGCCCCTTCGAAGACTGCAGCCCTTGCGCGCCGCAGGTGCAGCTGCCCGCGGCTCGCTGCGCCTACTCGCCGCGCTCCTTGCGCTCGCGCGCCCGGCGAACCTGGCGCGTCTCGCCGGCCTGCGCGGCGATGCGGTCCTTCTCGCGCCGCCTGGCAGCACGCTTCTCGCGGAAATGCTTGCCCAGCACGTAGCTGCCGAGGCCGGTGACCACGGCAATGAAGATGCCGATGACGCTGATGTCGATGCCGCCCATCAGAGCACCCGCACGATGCCCGACGGCTTGAAGCCCAGGTCGGCCGCCTTGCCCTTGCGCGCGCGGCTGCCGCGGGCGTTGTTGAGCGTGCGGATCTCCAGCGTCTCCTCGCGCTCCTTGCCGCCGCGGCCGATGCCCTCGATGCGCACGCTGCGCGTGTAGGCCGCGGCACCGGCCAGGGTGTCCTTGGGCTCGAGGTCGATCAGCGTGAGGCCGCGCCCGCCCTTCGGCAGGCTCTTGAGCTCGGCGATCTCGAAGGTCAGGATGCGCCCGCCCGTCGATGCGCAGGCCACGTGCGTGGCCGCTGGCATGGGTTCGGCGCCGCTCGCGCCGCCCACCAGCGACGGACGGCAGAGCTGCTCGCCCTCGCCCACGTCGATGAAGGCCTTGCCGCCGCGCTGGCGCGACATCATGTTCTCGACCGTGGCGATGAAGCCGTAGCCGCCGGTGTTGGCCAGCAGCACGCTCGCGCCCACCGGGCCGGCGAAGAAGTGCGTGACGTGCGTGCCGGCATCCAGATCGATGAGCGTGGTGACCGGCTGGCCGTCGCCGCGCGCACCGGGCAGCGAGGCCACGGGCACGGTGTAGACGCGCACGCTCTTGTCCTTGGCCGAGCCGAACACCAGCAGCGTGTCGACGCTGCGGCATTCGAATGCGCCGTAAAGCGAGTCGCCCGACTTGAAGCTGTACTCGGGAACGCCCTTTTCACCGTTGGCGCCGTTGGCCGCGGCCTTCTCGCTGGCCCAGCCCTTCTGCGCGCGCACCCAGCCCTTCTGCGACACGATGACCGTGACGGGCTCGTCGACCACCTTGACCTCGGCCACGGCGCGCTTCTCGGCCTGGATGAGCGTGCGGCGCGGGTCTTCGAAGGTCTTGGCGTCGGCTTCGATCTCCTTCACCAGCAGGCGGCGCAGCGCAGCGGGGCTGGCGAGGATGTCCTCGAGCTTCTTCTGGTCATCGCGCAGGTTCGACAGCTCCTGCTCGATCTTGATGGCCTCCAGCCGGGCCAGTTGGCGCAGGCGGATTTCAAGGATGTCCTCGGCCTGCCGTTCGCTGAGGTTGAAGCGCGCGATGAGCGCGGCCTTCGGGTCTTCAGCGGCACGGATGATCGCGATCACCTCGTCGATGTTCAGCAGCACCAGCTGCCGGCCCTCGAGGATGTGGATGCGGTCCATCACCTTGCCCAGGCGGTGCTGCGAGCGCTTCTCGACGGTGACGGCGCGGAACGCGATCCATTCGTTGAGCATCTGCCGCAGCGACTTCTGCGTGGGCTTGCCGTCGATGCCCACCATCGTCAGGTTGATCGGCGACGAGGTTTCCAGCGAGGTCTGCGCGAGCAGCGTGGTAATGAATTCTTCCTGGCTGATGCGCGAGGTCTTGGGCTCGAACACCAGGCGCACCGCGGCGTCCTTGCTGGACTCGTCGCGTACCACGTCGAGCACCGACAGCATCGCGGCCTTCAGCTGGGTCTGGTCGGCGGAGAGCGCCTTCTTGCCGGCCTTGACCTTGGGGTTGGTGATTTCCTCGATTTCCTCGAGCACCTTCTGCGTGCTCACGCCCGGCGGCAGCTCGTTGACCACCAGCTGCCACTGCCCGCGCGCCAGTTCCTCGATCTTCCAGCGCGCACGCGCCTTGAGCGAGCCGCGGCCGGTGCGGTAGGCGTCCGCGATGTCGGTGGCGCTGCTGATGATCTGCGCGCCCCCCGGGTAGTCGGGGCCGGGCACGATGGCGAAGAGTTCTTCTTCGCTGAGCTGGCCGTTCGACTTGATCAGCGCCACGCAGGCATCGGCGATCTCGCGCAGGTTGTGGCTCGGGATTTCAGTGGCCAGGCCCACCGCGATGCCGCTTGCGCCGTTGAGCAGCGTGAACGGCAGCCGCGCGGGCAACAGGCGCGGTTCTTCGGTGCTGCCGTCGTAGTTGGGAATGAAGTCGACCGTGCCTTCGTCGATCTCGTCGAGCAGCAGGCTGGTGATGCGCGCCAGGCGCGCCTCGGTGTAGCGCATGGCCGCGGCGCCGTCGCCGTCGCGCGAACCGAAGTTGCCCTGGCCGTCGACCAGCGGATAGCGCTGCGAGAAGTCCTGCGCCATGCGCACCAGCGCGTCGTAGGCGGCCTGGTCGCTGTGCGGATGGAAGCGGCCGAGCACGTCGCCGACCACGCGCGCGCTCTTGACCGGCTTGGCGCCCACGGTGCCGTTGGTGCCGCCGAAGCCCAGGCCCATGCGCGACATCGAGTAAAGGATGCGGCGCTGCACAGGCTTCTGGCCGTCGGACACATCGGGCAGCGCGCGGCCCTTGACCACGCTGAGCGCGTACTCGAGGTAGGCGGTCTGCGCGTAGTCGGCCAGCGTCAGCGTCGTGTCGCCGTCGGTGGGACCCTGGAGATCGAGCGGGGGTTGGGAGTCGTCCATAAGCAATAGAAGAAAGAAAAAAATGGGATGCCGGCTCAATCCTGCGCGTGGCCGCGTTCGCTTCTGAAGCCGCCGTGGAACCGGCGTCGGCGGTCCCCTGGCGCAGCGCCCCGGAAGGGAGCCGGCGGATCGGCGCGAAGTGCGCAAAGACTGGGAGTGAGCGTCATCCTTCCAGCGTGAAGGCCTCGTGCACCGCGGACTGCACCGCGCCGCCAAGCACCGCGCCGCCGCCCGCGACGTAGATCCAGTCGCCGATGACGGCCGCGCCCACGGCGTGGCGCGGCGTTGTCATCGGTGCATGGCGTTGCCAGGTGTCGCCCACGGGATCGTAGCTTTCCATCTGGCCGAACACCCGGGCCTGGCGCGGCACGCCGCCCACGAGGATGCCGCCCTCCCCGCCCATGGCGAAGAAGCGGCCGCGGTACACCACGAGGCCATGCCCCGAGCGCGCGGTGGGCAGCGGCGAGCGCAGCTCCCAGGTGTCGCGCGCGCTCAGGTAGACGTGGTGCAGGTCGGTGTTGTATTCGAAGGTGTTGAAGCGCCCGCCGATTACGTGGATCTGGCCGCCGTGCGACACGCAGCCGACATGGTCGCGCGCGCCGGGCAGCGGCTTGCGTGGCGACCAGCGGTCGGCCTTGGGGTCGTAGACCTCATGCCAGCCGACGCTCGCGCGTTCCGCCGCGGGCTCGGACGCGCCGCCGATCAGGTGCAGCGCGCCGTCGAGCATCACTGCCGCCGCGGCGCCGCGCGGGCGCGGCAGCGGCGCGATGGCGCTCCAGCGGTTGGCCGCGATGTCGTAGACGTAGGCGTGGGTGTCGGAGCGGCGGTTCTGCTCGACGAAGCCGCCCAGCGCGTAGACCCGGCCGCCATCGGCCGTCACGGCCACGTGGTTGGCGCCGCGCGGCAACGGTGCGCCGTCGAGCCAGCGGTCGGCCTTCGGATCGTAGATGTGGTGGTAGTCGCGGTTGACCTTGCCTTCGCCGTAGCCGCCGACGACGTGCATGCGTCCTTGCGCAGCGGTGGCCCAGGCCATCTCGCTGCGCGGGATCGGCAACGCCGCGCGCGGCACCCAGCGGCCCTGGGGTCCGGCCGGCGCGGGGCTGTCGGTGAAGCGCTGCGACTCCTGCTCGGGCGTCATGTGGTGCGGCACGCCGCCCTGCAGGCGCGCATAGGGTTCGGCCGACAACGGCACGGCCGGCAGGGTGTCGTGCGTGGCCGCGTGCTGCGCGCGCGCCGCGCCCGTCATGGCGCAGGCGGCGGTCGCGAGGACGAATCTTCGGCGGTGCATGGCGGCGGCCTCCATCAGGACAGCGGTGCGGCCGACGAAGCGCCGCCGGCCCCCACCGGCGTGGCGGGATCGGCAGACTCTTCGGGGATCTCGGGCATCGCCGGCAGGCTGCGCGGGCCGTCGGAAGGCATGTTGCCCCGGCCGATCGCACCGCCCTGCGGCACCGTGAGCTCCATGCGGATGCGCCCCGGCACCTTGCCGCCACGCGCTCCGCCGCTGCGCCCGCCCGTGGCCGCGACCGAAGGCTTCAGGTACGCGTAGAGCTGCAGCACGGTCTGCACGTAGTTCTGCGTTTCCTTGTAGTTCGGGATCTTGTTGCCCGCGCGCTGCACCGCGCCCTCGCCCGCGTTGTAGGCGGCCAGCGCCAGTTCGATCTGGCCCGGGAACATCGCGATCAGGTCGCGCAGGTAGCGGGAGCCGGCGGCGATGTTGATGCGCGGGTCGAACAGCTTCTTCTCGATGGTGGCGCGCTTGTCCGCCGCCACGCCGTAGCGCTGTGCGGTGGCGGGCATGAGCTGCATCAGTCCCATGGCGCCCTTGGGCGAGACGGCCTGCGCGTCGAAACCGGACTCGGTGGCAATCAGCGCCTGCAGCAGCTCGTAGTCGATCGAATGCTTGCTCGACGCATCGCGCAGCGCCGCCTTGGCGGTCTTGTAGCTGGGCGAGGCCTCGAACATGGCCAGCAGGGTCTGCGAGGCCGGCGGCACCTTGCCGTCGAGCTTGCGGCCACCCCGGCCCAGCGGCGACAGGCCCTGTGCCGTGTCGAAGCTCTGTCCGCCGCGAAAGAAGATCTGGTAGCGCTCGTCGATCTTCTCGGAAGCGAAGTGCGCGACGCCCTTGCTGTCGACGTAGCCGTAGATGTCAGCGGCGTGCGCCAGCCCCTGCTGCGTACACAGCAGGAAGGCAAATAGCAACGAACGCTTGAAAACTGACATGCGTGGCGTGAAGGGGGTCAGACATCGATGTCGACGTCGTCGGCGCGAAGCTCCATCAGTTCGCGGCGCGCCGCCGCTTCGCCCTTGCCCATGAGCTTGGTGATCTCGCCCTGGGTGGACGTGAAGTCGAACCGTCCCAATTGGACCTGCATCAGGCGACGGGTGTCCGGATTGAGCGTGGTTTCCCACAATTGTTCCGCGCTCATTTCGCCCAGACCCTTGAAGCGGCTGATGCTCCAGGCGCCTTCGCGCACGCCGTCCTTGCGCAGTTTGTCGAGCGTGGCGGTCAGTTCGCCCTCGTCCAGCGCATAGACCTTGGAGGCCGGCTTCTTGCCGCGCGCGGGCGCGTCGACCCGGAACAATGGCGGCTTTGCGACATACACGTGGCCGGCTTCGATCAATTTCGGGAAGTGCCGGAAGAACAGCGTAAGCAGCAGCACCTGGATGTGCGAGCCGTCCACGTCGGCGTCGGACAGGATGCAGATCTTGCCGTAGCGCAGGCCGCTCATGTCGGGCGTGTCGCCGGGGCCGTGCGGATCGACCCCCACGGCCACCGAGATGTCGTGGATTTCGGTGTTGGCGAACAGCCGGTCGCGCTCGACCTCCCAGGTGTTGAGCACCTTGCCGCGCAGCGGCAGGATGGCCTGGCTTTCCTTGTCGCGGCCCATCTTGGCGCTGCCGCCGGCGGAATCGCCCTCGACCAGGAACACCTCGTTGTGGCTGATGTCCTTGCTCTCGCAGTCGGTCAGCTTGCCGGGCAGCACGGCCACGCCGGAGCCCTTGCGCTTCTCGACCTTCTGGCCGGCGCGCTGGCGCGTCTGCGCGGCCTTGATGGCGAGTTCGGCGAGCTTCCTGCCGTAGTCGACGTGCTGGTTGAGCCACAGTTCGAGCGCAGGGCGCACGAAGCTCGACACCAGGCGCACGGCGTCGCGCGAGTTCAGGCGCTCCTTGATCTGGCCCTGGAACTGCGGGTCGAGCACCTTGGCGCTGAGCACGTAGGAAGCACGCGCGAACACGTCTTCCGGCAGCAGCTTCACCCCCTTGGGCAGCAGTGAATGCAGCTCGATGAAACCCTTCACCGCAGTGAACAGGCCGTCGCGCAGGCCGCTTTCGTGCGTGCCGCCGGCGCTGGTGGGAATCAGGTTGACGTAGCTTTCGCGCACCGGCTGGCCGTCCTCGGTGAAGGCCACCGCCCAGTCGGCGCCCTCGCCTTCGGCGAAGTTGTCGGCATTCTTGTCGGCATGGCCGCTGCCTTCGAACAACGGGATCACGGGATCCCCGTTGAGCGTCTGCATCAGGTAGTCGCTCAGGCCGCCCTTGTAGAGCCACTGCTGCGTGTCCTTGGTCTTTTCGTTCACCAGCGTGACGCTCACGCCGGGCATCAGCACCGCCTTGCTGCGCAGCAGGTGGGTGAGTTCGGCCATGGGGAGCGCGGCGGTCTCGAAGTATTTGGCATCGGGCCAAGCGCGCACCGTGGTGCCCTGCTTGCGCTCGCCGGCCTCGAGCTTGCGCACCTCGAGCGCTTCGATCACGTCGCCGCCGCCGAAGGCGAGCCTGGCGATGGAGCCTTCTCGGTGCGAAGCGACTTCGAGCCGCTTCGACAGCGCATTGGTCACCGACACGCCCACGCCGTGCAGGCCGCCCGAGAAGCTGTAGGCGCCGCCGGAGCCCTTGTCGAACTTGCCGCCCGCGTGCAGCCGGGTGTACACGAGCTCGATCACGGGCGCCTTCTCTTCGGGATGCAGCCCGAACGGGATGCCGCGGCCGTCGTCCTCGACGCTGACCGAGCCGTCGGCGTGCAGCGTGACCTTGATCTTCTTGCCGTAGCCCGCGAGCGCCTCGTCGGCGGCGTTGTCGAGCACTTCCTGGATGATGTGCAGCGGGTTGTCCGTGCGGGTGTACATGCCCGGGCGCTGCTTGACGGGCTCGAGGCCCTTGAGCACGCGGATGGAGCCTTCCGAATAGCCGGAAGCAGCGGACGATGAACTGGGGGGAGTCTTGGGGGGAGTCGCCATGGGGGCGGATTGTAGTCAGTCGCGGCCAAACAACTGGATACCCATACAGGAGCGGCCCATCCTGCGGCGTTGATGCGTTCGGCGCATCGAAGCACCGCCTATAAATCATCAATGGCTTTGGCCGCTGCGCCGGTTGCCGCAGCACGCAAGTCGCTACATTCGACGCCATGCAAGCTCCCGCCTCCGCGCCCGCCCTCTCGATCAAGCAAGTCCTGTTCTGCGGGGCAATGATCGTCACGCTGTCCATGGGCATCCGCCACGGCTTCGGCCTCTGGCTGCAGCCCATCACCCAGGCGCAGGACTGGAGCAGGCAGACTTTCTCGTTCGCGCTGGCGATCCAGAACCTGTCCTGGGGCATCTTCGGCGTGTTCGCGGGCATGCTGGCCGACCGGTTCGGCGCGTTCCGGGTACTGATCGGCGGCTCGGTCTTCTATGCGCTCGGACTCTTCGGCATGGCGCACTCGCCGACGCCGCTGCTCTTCACGCTGAGCGCAGGCATCCTGATCGGCGCGGCGCAGGCAGGCACGACCTACGCGGTGATCTACGGCGTGATCGGGCGCCAGATTCCGGCCGAGCGGCGTTCCTGGGCAATGGGCGTGGCTGCCGCCGCGGGCTCGTTCGGCCAGTTCCTGATGGCACCGATCGAAGGCCGGCTGATCGGCCATCTCGGCTGGCAGACCGCGCTGGCCGTGGTCGCGGTGCTCGTGCTGGTGATCGTCCCGCTCGCGTTCGGCCTGCGCGAACCCAGGACCGCGGCACTGGCCGGACACCGTGAGCAGTCGGTGCTGCAGGCAGTGGGCGAGGCATTCCGCTACCCCAGCTTCGGGCTGCTGATGGCGGGTTACTTCGTGTGCGGCTTCCAACTGGCCTTCATTGGCATCCACATGCCCACCTACCTGCGCGACCGCGCGCTTCCGGCCGAAGTGGCGGGCTATGCGCTGGCGCTGATCGGTTTGTTCAACGTGTTCGGCACGTACACGGTCGGGCTGCTGGGGCAGAAGCTGGCCAAGCGCAAGATACTGGCGGCGATCTATTTCGCGCGGGCGGTGTCGATCGCCCTGTTCCTGCTGGCACCGCTCTCCCCGATGAGCGTGTACGTGTTCTCCGCCGCCATGGGCTTCCTGTGGCTGTCGACGGTGCCTGCCACCAATGCCATCGTGGCGGGCATCTTCGGCGTGGCGCACCTGTCGATGCTCAGCGGCTTCGTGTTCCTGAGCCACCAGGTGGGCTCGTTCCTGGGCGTGTGGCTGGGCGGCTACCTGTACGACACCACGGGCAGCTACGACATCGTCTGGTACATCTCGATCGCGCTGGGCGTGTTCGCGGCGCTGATCAACCTGCCGGTGAAGGAAAGCGCCATCGTGCGCGCCCCCCGCCCGCTGGGCGCGGCGGGCTGACCGAGGTCACAGGCCCCATGTCGCCGCAACGACGCCGATACATGGTCCATGCCGGCTGGCTTGCCGCGGCGGCAGTGGTGCTGGGCGGGGTGTTCGCGATGTACGTGCACCCGGCGTTCCTGGTGACGCTGGTCGACCAGATCTGGTCGTGTTTCTAAAGCCCGAGCCCCGAGGTCCGTCCGGAATGAAAGAACCTGCGCCGATGCATGGCCTGTCCGCCCCCTCCCTATGGGTGGTCCGCTGGTCGCACCTTCTGGCGCCCCGCACGACGGTACTCGACGTGGCCTGCGGTGCCGGCCGCCACATGCAGTGGTTCGCCGCGCAGGGCCACGAAGTGACGGGGGTGGACCGGTCGGCAGAGGCGCTGGCAACGGCGGGCGCCTTCGGGCGCACGCTCGAGGCGGACATCGAGTCCGGGTCCTGGCCATTTGGCGGCCGGGCCTTCGGGGCGGTGATCGTCACCAACTACCTCTGGCGGCCGCGCCTGGCCGACATCGTGTCCGCAGTGGCGCCCGGCGGCGTGCTGCTTTACGAGACCTTCGCGGCGGGCAACGAGACCGTCGGCAAGCCTTCTCGGCCCGACTTCCTTCTGCAACCCGGCGAGCTGCTCGCGGCCTGCGCCGACCTGCGGGTGGTGGCGTACGAGGACGGTTTCGAGCCTGCGCCGGAGCGTTTCGTCCAGCGCATCGCCGCCGTCCGGCCCGCCCCGGGCTCCGCCGGCGCGCCGCGGCGCCACCTGCTTAAGGGAAACTGAGGGGGCTGGGGACGCTGTCTGGCGGGGCGCCGGAGTAAGTAGAATCGGCGCTTTCGTCCACCGACAAAGAGATTCCCCTTGGAGCAACTGACAGGCAGCATCGTCGCGCTCGTCACGCCGATGCACGACGACGGCAGTGTCGACTACCCCGCCTTGCGGCGTCTCATCGACTGGCACATCGAGGAAGGCACCGACTGCCTCGGCGTGGTAGGGACCACCGGCGAATCGCCGACGGTCGATGTCGAAGAGCACTGCGAAATCATCCGCGTATCCGTCGAGCAGGCCAAGGGCCGCGTGCCGGTGATGGCCGGCTGCGGCGCGAACTCGACCAAGGAAGCCATCGAGCTCGCCAAGTTCGCCAAGGGCGTGGGTGCCGACTCGCAGCTGCAGGTCGTGCCCTACTACAACAAGCCGACGCAGGAAGGCCAGTACCAGCACTTCAAGGCCATCGCCGAGGCCGTGGGCGACCTGCCCATCGTGCTGTACAACGTGCCCGGCCGCACCGTCGCCGATATGGCGCACGACACCGTGCTGCGCCTGGCACAGGTGCCCGGCATCATCGGCATCAAGGAAGCCACCGGCAACATCGAGCGGGCCCAGTGGCTCATCCGCGACGTGCCGAAGAACTTTGCCGTCTACTCCGGCGACGACCCGACCGCGGTCGCGCTCATGCTCTGCGGCGGTCAGGGCAACATCAGCGTCACGGCCAACATCGCGCCGCGCAAGATGCACGAGCTGTGCGTTGCCGCGCTCGCAGGCGACGTGAAGCGGGCCATGGAGATCCAGTTCGAACTCATGCCGCTGCACCGCAACCTGTTCGTCGAGCCCAACCCGATCCCGCTGAAGTGGGCAATGGCGCGGCTCGGACTGTGCGGTGGCGCCCTGCGCCTGCCCCTGACCGAACTCGGCGAAGCAAGCCGTCCCGCAGTCGAAGGCGCCCTGCGCGCCACCGGCCTGCTCAAGGGCTGAACGCACGGGCTTCCCGCTCCGGACTGCCATTTCCCTGGCCGCAGCAAGGTTAAGCAACCTTTTGACAGAACCGTGCTCAGAGATGGCGGGCACTGCGGCCCCTCTGATTGACCGAACCATTCCAACAAGGAAGAAGACGTTGAAGAACCTTTCGCGACTTGCACTGCTGGCCCTCGTTGCCAGCCTCGCCGCCTGCTCCGTCCTCGAGGGCGACAAGATCGACTACAAGAGCGCGGGCAAGGCCCCGACGCTCGAGGTCCCGCCCGACCTGTCCCAGCTGTCGCGCGACAACCGCTACGCCGTTCCCGGCGGTGCCGTGACCGCGAACGCCTACCAGGCCGGCGTCGCCAACGCACCGGGCGTGCCCACTGCCGTGAGCAATCTCGGCGACGTGCGCATGGAGCGCTCCGGTACGCAGCGCTGGATCGTCGTCAACCGTTCGCCCGACCAGCTCTGGGATCCGGTGAAGGACTTCTGGCAGGAAAGCGGCTTCCTGCTGACCACCGAGCAGCGCAACCTGGGCATCATGGAAACCGACTGGGCCGAGAACCGCGCCAAGCTGCCGCAGGACATCATCCGCGGCACCCTCGGCAAGCTGGTCGATTCGGTCTACTCGACCGGCGAACTCGACCGCTTCCGCACCCGCCTGGAACGCACCTCCACCGGCACCGAGATCTTCATCAGCCATCGCGGTATGCAGGAGGTCTACAACAACTCGCGCCAGGACCAGACCGTGTGGCAGCCCCGCCCGAGCGATCCCGAACTCGAGACCGAATTCCTGCGTCGCCTGATGGTCAAGCTCGGCGTGTCGCAAGAGCAGTCGAAGATCCTCGCGGCCACCACCGCCCCGACCAAGACCGCCACCGTGGCCAACGTCGGCGGCCAGCCGGTCGTGCAGATCAGCGAAGGCTTCGACCGTGCATGGCGCCGTGTCGGCCTGGCGCTCGACCGCACCGGCTTCACCGTGGAAGACCGCGACCGCAGCGCCGGTCTGTACTACGTGCGCTACGTGACGCCGAACCCCGACAAGAAGGAGCCCGGCTTCTTCGGCAAGCTGTTCAGCAGCTCGAACAAGGATGAAGCGCCGCTCAAGTTCCGCATCTCGGTCAAGAGCCAGGGCGAAGCGACGACGGTGTCGGTGCTCAACGAGGCTGGCGCGCCTGTCGCATCGGCCAACGCCGAGCGCATCGTCAAGGTCATTGCCGACGACCTGAAGTAACCCGCATGCTCCGCTTCCGAAGCCTCGGTAGCGGCAGCACGGGCAATGCCGCGCTGGTCGAAGCGACCAGCGCCGGCCGCACCTCCCGCCTCCTGGTCGACTGCGGCTTCGGCCTCAAGCAGCTCGACCTGCGGCTCGCACAAGCGGGCCTCGTCGCCGGTGACATCGATGCGGTCTTCGTGACCCACGAGCATGGCGACCACATCGGCTGTGCCCATTCGCTCGCACGCCGCAACCGCGTTCCCGTCTGGATGAGCGAAGGCACATGGCTTGCCACCGGCGGGCGCGATTTCGAAGGCATGCTGAACCTCGCGCGCGACGATGCGGAGTTCGCGGTCCGAGACATCGGCGTGAAGCCCTTCACCGTGCCGCACGATGCGCGAGAACCCCTTCAACTGCGCTGCACCGACGGCAACCGCACGCTCGGCGTGCTCACCGACCTGGGCCACGCCACGGCCCATGTGCTGTCCCGCCTTCAAGGGGTGCACGCGCTGCTGCTCGAGTTCAACCACGACAGCGACCTGCTGGCCAACTCCGCTTACCCGGCGTTCCTGAAGCACCGCGTTGGCGGCAACTACGGGCACCTGTCGAACGCGGCGGCAGCCGAGATCGCGCGCGCCGTTCTGCATGACGGCTTGCGCCATGTGGTTGCAGCCCATCTCAGCGAGCAGAACAACCGGCCCGAGATCGTGCGCCGCCTGATGGCCGAGGCGCTCGGCGGCCAGGAAGCCGAGATGATCACCGCGACGGCCGCCGAAGGTTCGCCCTGGCTCGACGTCTGAACAGCTGATCTGCGCCCAAAAAAAAGCCGCCTCGGGGCGGCTTTTTCATGGCGAATGCCGAGCTGCGGTTTACTGCTTGGGCGCTTCGTTCTTCTTTGCGGCTTCGGTCGCAGCGTTCGCGGCATCGAGCGCCGACGAGGCGCCCGGTGCGGGCGCTGCAGCGCCCGAATCGGTAGAGGGTGCGGGTGCCGGCGCTGCAGCGGGTGGCGCGGGCTCGGTCACGGGCGCAGGAGGCGGCGTCACAACCGCCGGCGCGGCATCCTCCTTCTTTCCGCAAGCGACGAGCGCTGCAGCGGCAATCAGCGAGGCGACCAGGACGGACGATGACTTCTTCATGGAATCTCCTTTGGCAATGAAGGTCTGGAATGAAAAAATTCTAGACCTGCATCCAGGGAGGAATGTGTCTGCGCGCCGCATTCGCGGCATTGGCTTACAAGCCGAGCGTCGATGCCGGAAAGGCCGGTCGCGCCAGGCGCCAGCACTCGTCGATGGCCTCGCGCAACGCGCGGCGCGAGGCAGCATCGGTGCCGCTCACGCCCCTGCTTCGTTCGGGATCGATGCGATGCACGAACCACGCGGGCGTCCAGATCGCGCTGGGCACTTCGGCACCCGCGGCCTTGCCGGTGGCGCGACACTCGATGATGTGGTCCCACATGCGGCGCCACGGCACGAAGCGCGCATGCGCGCGCTCCAGCACGTCGAAGCGCTGTGCCAGCAGCACAAGCCGCCGGCCGCTTGCGGACCAGGCCTGCAATGCTTCGATGCTCGCGCGCTCGCCCAGCGGCCAGTCGGCGAAATCGGGGTCGCTGAAGACGATCTCCTTCCAACCGTGCTGCGCCGCAGCCGACAGCGCGGCGCGAAGGATGGCATCGAACTCCGCGCGACCGTCGAAACGGCCTTCGCTCAGCGACGCGGGTCGCACGTCATCGGGCATGGAGCCACCCTGCTTCGCACCACTCGGCCAACAGCGCGAGCGCACCCTCGCTCGCGCGTGCCAGTTCGCGCGCACCCAGCGCGCGCCGGTCGGCCAGCTTGCGCATCAAGGTGGCGTCGGCACCGCCCGCGCGGAAGCTCTCGCCGTTGATGAAAATGTGGCGCGCGTCGTAGAGCATGCGCGTGCGGCGGTCCAGCGCCACGTGTTGTGCCGTGCCGGGCATTTCGCCGCCCTCGCCGAACCACACGTTGGCCTTGGGTTCGGTCAGGGATTCGCCGAGCGCACGATCGACCGCATCGGCGTCGCGCAACGCGGCCTCGATGGCCTTGCGTGCAAAGCCTTGCAATGCATCGGGCATTCGGGCCGGCGCATCGACGGCCGGCTGCGTCGGATCGCGATAGCGTGCGAGTTCGGCCGGGCCCGCGTCCTCGAGGTCCTCCGAATAGGCCTGTGCCATGCGCGCGAGCAGATCGGCACCGAGCTCGCCCAGTGCCGAAGAGCGCAGGCCGATGGAATACGTCATGCAGTCGTCGCCCACGGCCACGCCGTCGTGTGCATAACGCGGCGGCAGGTAGAGCATGTCGCCGGGCTCTAGCACGAACGTCTGCTCGGGCTCGAAGTTCTCGAGAATCTTCAAGGGCACGCCAGGCTGCAGGCGCAAGTCGCTCTGCTTGCCGATCGACCAGCGGCGGCGCCCATGCGCCTGCAGCAGAAACACGTCGTAACTGTCGAAATGCGCGCCGACCCCGCCGGTGTCGCTCGCATAGCTGATCATGAGATCGTCGAGACGCGCGTCAGGCAGGAAGCGGAACTGCCGCATCAGTTCGTGAACGCCCTCGTGGTGCAGGTCGACGCCCTGCACCAGCAGCGTCCACGCAGGCTGCTTCAACGAGGGCAAGGCGCGGCGCACCAATGGGCCGTGCCTGAGCGACCACCCGGACTTGCCGTGGCGAATCAAGCGCGACTCGACATCCTCGCGTTCGGCCAGCGCGAACAACTCACTGCGTTCGATCGGTGGCACCATGTCGGGTATCGCCTGGCGGACGAGCAAGGGTTTCTTCTGCCAGTACCGCCGCATGAACTGCGCGGCACTCAGGCCGCCGAGCAACGGCAGCGGTTGTGTAATCTCCATGGGAGAATTCTGCAATGGAAATCTCTGAACAATGCGTGGTCGGCTTGACCTGGACGATGAAAGACACGCTCGGCGATGTGCTGGACGTGCTCGACGAACCCGTTGAATTCCTGATCGGCGGCGACGATCTCTTCGAGGTGATCGAGGCTGCCCTGCGTGGCCACGAGCCCGGCGCCCGCGTGCAACTGCAGATCGAACCCGAGCAAGGCTTCGGCGACTTCAACGACCAGCTGCTTTTTCTCGAACCTCGCTCGCTCTTCCCCGAAGGCACCGAGGAAGGCATGACCTTCGATGGTTCTGCCCTGCCCAAAGGCGTGAGCGACACGATCCCCAAGGACACGATCTACACGGTGGCCGAAATCTATCCGGACCACCTCGTGCTCGACGGCAATCACCCGCTCGCGGGCATCGCGATCCGGCTCGACATCACGGTGCGTTCGGTGCGCGAGGCGACCGAAGAGGAAGTGGGCCGCGGCTCGGCCGGCACGGGATTCTTCAAGGTGGCGCCGATGGCGCCCGGCAACCAGACGCTGCACTGAAACGCGCTGTGCCTTCCAAACAAAAAGCCGGGCAGTGCCCGGCTTTTTCATGCATCCAAGGTCGGCTTACATGCGAGAGATCTGGCCGTTGTCGATGCGCACGCGGTCGCCGATGCGCAGGTCGCCGGGGCTCTGCACGTCGAACGCACGGTAGCCGCCGCGGTCGGTCTGCACCGACACTCGATAGATTTCGTAGGCGCGCGGTCCATTCTGCTGCGCCTCGATGGTGTTGCCCAGCAAGGCACCGCCCACGATGCCCAGTGCAGTGGCTGCCGCCCGGCCGTTGCCTCGGCCGAACTGATTGCCGACCACGCCACCGATGACGCCACCGGCAACGGCACCGCCGCCGGTCGTGCCGGTGCCGGCCGTTTCGCTGCGCAGGACCTCGATGTTGGCCACATGGCCGTATTCGACGTAGGAAGCTTCCTGGTACTGAATGGCCTGCGGCGGCGCCTGGTATGGATAGCGCGATGTCTGGTAGACCGGCGCCGGCGCCACGCAGGCCGTGAGCGTGGCCACGGCCAGCACGGACGCGGTGACGGAAACGAAGCGCATTGAGATCTTCATGTTGAGAGGCTCCTCGGATAGAACGGTGCAGAAGAGTGCACCCGCGTGTGCCTAACGCGGCAGCACTCGCCGCGATGACGCAAAACACACACTGAAACCTTCGAGGCTTCCAGCCGGCCCGCAGTTCCGATCTTTACCGCCTGGAAACTCAGGTTCTCCTCAGGCTCGCAGTCATAAAAGGCTTAGTGCTTGCCGGTCGAGCCGTAGCCACCCTCGCCTCGTTGCGTGGGTGCAAATTCTGTGACCACACGAAACTGCGCCTGCACCACCGGCACGATCACCAATTGCGCCAGACGCTCCATCGGATTCAGCACGAAAGGCGTGTCGCTGCGGTTCCAGGCACTGATCTTGAGTTCGCCCTGGTAGTCGCTGTCGATCAGGCCCACCAGGTTGCCAAGCACGATGCCATGCTTGTGGCCCAGGCCCGAGCGCGGAAGGATCATCGCTGCATAGGCAGGGTCCGCGAGGTGGATCGCGATGCCTGTGCCCACCAGTTGCCAGCCGTTGGGCTCCAGCGTGATGGGGGCGTCGAGACACGCCCGCAGATCGAGGCCGGCGCTTCCGGGGGTGGCATATGCGGGCAATTGATCCACCATGCGCGGATCGAGGATACGGACGTCGACTTTCACTTATTTGCTGCCTTGCTTCTGTTGCTGTTCTCTTTGCCTGCGTGCCGCGTCCTCGAGCACCTGCTGCCATTTGGCGATGCCCGGAGTGAGCTTCACGCCCTTCAGTTTCCTGCCGAACCAGACGGCCACGCCCGCGAGCAGCGCCAGCACGCCGAAAGGCACGCCGGCCGCCCACAGGACCAGGAAGACCACTGCGCCCACGGCACCCATGACCTTGAGCAGCACCGGATCGAAGGAGCCGGGCTCACGCTTCGGAACTTCGCCGTTGGGCAGGGAAATCTGTTCGGCGCGCTGCATGGCGGCCGACACCGGTCCCTGTTGACCGGGGGACGGCGTCATGCCGACGTCCAGGCCGGGCTCGCCCTGGTTCGCCCCGCGTTTCGGCAGTGCGGCCTGGGCGGACAGCCTCTCGACATAGCGGGCGAAGTCGCCGTTGGGCGGCGTGTTCCATTGCGGATTCATCAGACCCTCCAGTCGGGAAGTCGTGCGGCGATCTCGGTCATGAGCTCGCGCGCGAGCGTGAGCTTGGACGCGCGCGGGAGCTCACGCACGCCATTGGCATCCACCAGCAACAGCGCGTTGTCGTCCTGCCCGAACGTCAGCGGGCCGATGTTGCCGACCAGCAGCGGAATCCCTTTGCGCTGGCGCTTGGCCTTGGCATGCTCGACGAGGTTCTCGCTCTCGGCGGCGAAGCCCACGCAGAAAAGCTTCTTCGACTGTGCGCGTTCGCTGCGCGCCACGGTCAGAAGGATGTCGGCGTTCTCGACGAACTCGAGCACCGGTGTCTTGCCACTGCCGTCCTTCTTGATCTTCTGATCGCTCTGGGTCGCGGGGCGCCAGTCTGCCACTGCGGCAGTTGCTACGAAAACGCTAGCAGATTCCGCAGCCCGGGTGGTCGCCTCGAGCATGTCCTGCGCGGAAAGCACATCGATGCGGTTGACACCCCGCGGCGTCGGCAGGTGCACCGGACCGGCCACCAGCGTGACCTCCGCGCCCGCCTCGCGGGCCGCGCGGGCGATGGCGAAGCCCATCTTCCCGGACGAATGGTTGGTGATGCCGCGGATCGGATCGAGTGCCTCGAAGGTCGGACCGGCGGTGACCAGCACCTTCTGCCCCGCCAGCAGCTTGGGGCTGAAGAAGGCGGTGATGTCCTCCAGCAGTTGCGCCGGCTCGAGCATGCGGCCGTCGCCGGTCTCGCCGCAGGCCTGCCAGCCGCTGCCGACGCCGAGCACGATCGCGCCGTCGTCCGCGACCTGCATCAGGTTGCGCTGGGTGGCCGGATGGGCCCACATCTCACGGTTCATGGCCGGCGCGATCAACAGCGGAACACGGTCCATCGGACGGGCCAGGCACATGAGGCTCAACAGGTCGTCGGAGCGCCCCTGCACCAGCCGCGCGACGAAGTCGGCGCTGCAGGGTGCCAGCACAATCGCATCGGCCTCCCGGCTGAGGTTGATGTGAGGCATGTTGTTGGGTTCGCGGGTATCCCACTGCGAGGTGTATACGGTGCGCCCCGAAAGCGCCTGCATGGTGACCGGCGTGATGAACTGCTCGGCAGCCTCGGTCATCACGACCTGGACGGTCGCGCCCGCCTTGACGAAAAGCCGGCAGAGTTCGGCCGACTTGTAGCAGGCGATACCGCCGGTAAGGCCCAGGACAATGTGTTTTCCGGCGAGGTCTTGCATAGGGCGTATTGTTGCTCACATGCCATCGGCCCCAAGGCAACAAGCCCTTGGCGGAAGGTGTCGCGAAGGGCACACCTATAATCGCAATTTCCCACTGCCCGGATTCACAGCGTCCGGAACTGGCATGACCAAATTTGTCTTCGTCACCGGTGGTGTCGTATCTTCCCTTGGCAAGGGAATCGCCTCCGCCTCGCTCGCCGCGATCCTCGAATCGCGCGGCCTCCAAGTCACCCTCATCAAGCTCGATCCGTACATCAATGTCGACCCCGGCACGATGTCGCCCTTCCAGCACGGCGAGGTGTTCGTCACCGACGACGGCGCAGAAACGGACCTCGACCTCGGCCACTACGAGCGCTTCATCAACACGCGGATGCGCAAGGCCAACAACTTCACGACCGGCCAGATCTACAAGACCGTGCTCGAGAAGGAACGCCGCGGCGACTACCTCGGCAAGACGGTGCAGGTGATCCCGCACATCACCAACGAGATCCAGGAATACATCAAGCGCGGTGCCGGCATCGGCACGGCGCACGAGGTTGACGTGGCCATCGTCGAGATCGGCGGCACGGTGGGCGACATCGAGTCGCTGCCCTTCCTCGAAGCCGTGCGCCAGATGAGCCTGCGCATGGGTCCGAACAACTCCGCCTTTGTGCACCTGAGCTACGTGCCCTGGATCGCCGCCGCCGGCGAACTCAAGACCAAGCCCACCCAGCACACCGCGCAGAAGCTGCGCGAGATCGGCATCCAGGCCGACGCGCTGCTGTGCCGCGCCGACCGCCCGATCCCCGACGACGAGCGCGCCAAGATCTCGCTGTTCTCCAACGTGCCCGAATGGGGCGTGATCTCCATGTGGGACGTGGACACCATCTACAAGGTGCCCCGCATGCTGCACGAGCAGGGCCTCGACGGCCTCATCTGCGACAAGCTGCGCATCAACACGCCGCCTGCCAAGCTGCAGCGCTGGGACGAGCTGGTGTACGAGGTCGAGCATCCGCAAAAGGAAGTGTCGATCGCCATGGTCGGCAAGTACGTCGACCTGTCGGACAGCTACAAGTCGCTGAACGAAGCACTGCGCCACGCCGGCATGAAGAACCATGCCCGCGTGAAGATCGACTACATCGATTCCGAGACCATCTCGGCGCAGGACGTTTCGCGCCTGGCCAAGTACGACGCCATCCTGGTGCCCGGCGGCTTCGGCCAGCGCGGCGTCGAAGGCAAGATCTCGGCCGCCCGCTTCGCCCGCGAAGGCAAGGTGCCCTACCTCGGCATCTGCCTGGGCATGCAGGTCGCCACCATCGAGTACGCCCGGCATGTGGCCGGACTGAAGAACGCCAACAGCACCGAGTTCGACCCCGAGACGCCCACCCCCGTGATCGCGCTGATCACCGAGTGGAAGGATGCCGACGGCACCGTGAAGACGCGGGACGAGAAGTCCGACCTCGGCGGCACCATGCGCCTGGGCGCGCAAAGCTCCGACGTGTCTCCCGGCACGCTGGCGCACAGCATCTACGGCGACGTGGTCACCGAGCGCCACCGCCACCGCTACGAAGCCAACGTGAACTACCTCGACCAGCTGCGCAGTGCCGGCCTCGTGATCTCGGCGCTCACCCAGCGCGAGCATCTGACCGAGATCGTCGAGCTGCCGCAGAACGTGCACCCGTGGTTCATGGGCGTGCAGTTCCACCCCGAGTTCAAGTCGACCCCGTGGGGCGGCCACCCGCTGTTCAATGCGTTCATCAAGGCCGCGCTCGACCACAAGGAAAAGGGTACGGGCAACACCAAGGCATTGAAGGCGGTCGCATGAGCGGCTACGTCATCGCTCACGTCGAGGTGACCAACCCGACGCAGTACGAGGAATACAAGAAGTGGTCGAGCGCCGCCATGCAGGCGCACGGCGCCGAGGTGTGCGTGCGCGGCGGCCAGGTGCAGCCGCTCGAGGGCGACTGGAAGCCCACCCGCGTGGTCGTGCTCAAGTTCGCGAGCTTCGAGCAGGCCAAGGCCTTCTACGAGACGCCCGAATACCTCAAGGCTCGCGAAGCGCGTGCCGGCGCCGCGATCATGAACATGATCGCCGTCGAAGGGCTCTGAGCCCCCTGCCCCATTTTTTATTCATCCGCCAAAGAGAACCGAAAGAGAAAGACAAAAGATGAGTGCAATCGTTGACATCGTCGGCCGCGAAATTCTCGACAGCCGAGGCAATCCCACCGTCGAGTGCGACGTGCTGCTCGAGTCGGGCACCATGGGCCGCGCGGCCGTGCCTTCGGGTGCGTCGACCGGCTCGCGCGAAGCCATCGAGCTGCGCGACGGCGACAAGGGCCGCTACCTCGGCAAGGGCGTGCTGAAGGCCGTCGAGAACATCAACACCGAGATCTCGGAAGCCGTGCTCGGCCTGGATGCCAGCGAGCAGGCCTTCCTCGATCGCACGATGATCGACCTGGACGGCACCGACAACAAGGGCCGCCTGGGCGCCAACGCCACCCTCGCCGTCTCGATGGCCGTGGCCCGCGCCGCCGCCGAGGAATCGGGCCTGCCGCTGTACCGCTACTTCGGCGGCATGGGCGGCATGCAGCTGCCGGTGCCGATGATGAACGTCATCAACGGCGGCGCACACGCCAACAACAGCCTGGACCTGCAGGAATTCATGATCATCCCCGTGGGCGCCAAGAGCTTCCGCGAGGCCGTGCGCTACGGCGCCGAAGTGTTCCACGCGCTCAAGAAGATCCTGGGCGACCGCGGCATCAGCACCGCGGTGGGCGACGAAGGCGGCTTCGCTCCCAGTGTCGAGAGCCACGAGGCGGCCATCCAGCTGATCCTGGAAGCCATCGACAAGGCCGGCTACACCGCCGGCGAACAGATCGCCCTGGGCCTGGACTGTGCGGCCAGCGAGTTCTACAAGGACGGCAACTACGTGCTGTCCGGCGAGAACCTCACACTGTCGGCCGGCAACTGGGCCGACATGCTGGCGACCTGGGTCGACAAGTACCCGATCATCAGCATCGAGGACGGCATGCACGAAGGCGACTGGGACGGCTGGAAGCTGCTCACCGACCGCCTGGGCAAGCGCGTGCAGCTGGTGGGCGACGACCTGTTCGTCACGAACACCAAGATCCTGCAGGAAGGCATCGACAAGGGCATCGCCAACTCGATCCTGATCAAGATCAACCAGATCGGCACGCTGACCGAGACCTTCGCCGCCATCGAGATGGCGAAGCGCGCGGGCTACACCGCCGTCATTTCGCACCGTTCGGGCGAAACCGAGGACAGCACCATCGCCGACATCGCCGTGGGCACCAACGCCGGCCAGATCAAGACCGGCTCGCTGTCGCGTTCGGACCGCATCGCCAAGTACAACCAGCTGCTGCGCATCGAAGAAGACCTCGGCGACATCGCCGTGTACCCCGGCCGCGGCGCGTTCTACAACCTGAAGTAACGCGCGTCGAACGCCCGCGTCATGCGCGCCCGTCTCGTTCCACCGATCATCCTGCTGCTCCTGCTGGCCATCCTGCAGTGGCAGTTGTGGAACGGGCGCGGCAGCGTGCGCGACGTGGCACAGCTGCGGACCAAGCTGGCCGACCAGAAGGATGCCAACGCCAAGGCCGCGCTGACCAACGAGCGCCTGACTTCCGAGGTCAACGACCTCAAGGACGGCCTCGAGATGGTCGAGGAACGCGCCCGCGCGGAGCTCGGCATGGTCAAGCCGAACGAAGTGTTCGTGCAGATCGCTCATTAGGATGACCCCCCGTCTTCGCGCACTTCGTGTCGCTTCGCCAACCCCCTTGCAGGGGGCGATGCCTGCAGCCCGGCAACGCCGGTTCTGCGGTGTCCCACGAACAGACTGCGGCGGTGCCCTCCGGGGGCGAGTCTGATCCTGGAACTTCTCTCGGCCCCGGCATTCCTGCTCTGGGGCTCTCCTGTGAGCTGGCTCGAATTCGTCGCCGCGCTGCTGGCGCTCGCCATGGTCGGCTGCAACATGCGCGAGATCCACTGGGGATGGCCGCTGGCCATCGTCAGCTCGCTGCTCTATGTGGCGGTGTTCGCCAAGGCGCGCATCTATGGCGATGCCTCGCTCCAAGTCTTCTTTGCCTGCGTCGCCCTGTGGGGCTGGGCGCAATGGCTTCGCGGCCATCGCGCCGATGGCAGCGCGCTGCAGGTCAGCCGGCTCTCGCCGCGCGGCCTTGCACTCACGCTGGCAGCCTGCGCCTTCGCATGGCCGGCCGTCGCTCTCTTCCTGCGGCGCTTCACCGACACCGACGTGCCGTGGTGGGACGGTTTCGCCACCGGGCTGAGCCTGGTCGGGCAGTTCCTGCTCGGGCGCAAGTTCATCGAAAACTGGTTGATCTGGCTGGCGGTGAACGTGGTGAGCGTGAGCCTCTTCATCCACAAGGGCCTGTGGCTCACGGTAGGCCTGTACGCGGTGTTCGCGGTGCTGAGCGTCGCGGGCTACCTGGCTTGGCGGCAGCGCATGCCGAAGCCGGCGGATGCGTCCGATGCGGCCAAGGCGGTGCGCGCATGACGCCCACCCTGCCCACCGGCTGCGTGATCGCGCTCGTGGGCGCCGAGAGCACCGGCAAGACCGAGCTCGCGCGCGCCATCGCGCAACGCCTGCAGGACCGCGGCACACCGGCCACGTTGGTGAGCGAGTACCTGCGCGAATGGTGCGAGCGAGAACGCCGTACGCCGCGTCCCGACGAACAGCAGGCCATCGCCGACGAGCAGACCCGCCGCATCGACGCCGCAGCGCGCTCGGGCGTGGTGGTGGCCGACACCACCGCGCTGATGACCGCGGTCTACAGCGAGCAGCTCTTCGCCGACACCTCGCTCTACGACGACGCGCTGGCCGCGCAACGCCGCTACGCCATCACGTTGCTGACCGCGCTCGACCTGCCCTGGGTGGCCGACGACATGCGCGACGGCCCGCACGCACGCCAGCCGACCGACACGCTGCTGCGCGCCGCACTCACTGGCGCCAGGCTCTCGTACGCCGTGGTGCACGGCACCGGCGGCGAACGCCTGGCCAGCGCCTGGAACGCCATCAATTCCATCGCGAGCAACGAAGGCCGCACGCGCGGCTCGCGCGGCCTGTCCGAATTGAAGCCCGTCTCGTGGTCATGGCCTTGCGAGAAATGCTCCGATCCGGAATGCGAACATAAGCTCTTCAGCGACCTGATCGCGCGCCGCGACTAGCGGCCAGCGCGCCCCGTCGCTTCCCCTTCACCGGAGACCCGATGCCCCTGCCGACCGTCGCACTGCTTCCTGCCGCCTTCGCCGCCCTGCTGCTCGCCGCCGCGCCTGCCTTTGCGGCCCCCGTGGCCGCCACCGTCGAGAACGGCACCACCACCACGGCGTGCGCCGAGGAGGACAACGTCTCGCTGACCCTGCGCGGCGACGGCATCCGCCACATGCGCATCGAAGCCCTGCAGCCCGACTACCTCGACAAGATCGGCAACGACGTCACCAAGCCCGACTTCTCGGATTGCAACTTCGACGGCGGCGAGCACCCGACCGATCCGGCGCACCGCTTCCGCAAGCGCACCGTGGTGCTGATGGACAACGCGCAGTGGCGCATCGTCGGCATGACGCTGCCGACCTTCTGGCGCCCGCAGCGCGTGCCGGTGCAGGTCGGCAAGCGCAAGGACCGAGGCTTCCATCTGCTGCAGGTATTCAGGAAGGAGAACGGCAAGACGCTCGAGGCGATCGTGCTCTATCCGTCCGACGGCTACTGGCGCCTCAAGCCGCTGCCCGATGCGCGCTTCGGCGACGGCGTGTACGGCTCGTCCTTTTTGCTCGGTCCGGTCGAGGCGGCTGCGCGGCCCGTGGTGAACATCGCGTCGATCCGCATCGTGCCGCGTCCGCTGGCGATCCACGTGCGCTTCACGGATGGCGGCAGCGCAGTGGCGCGCGTCGACGAGATCAGCCGCCAGCGCACCGCGCTCGACGTGACGCTTTCCAAGCCCACCACCGGTGCGCAGCCCTTCGCGGTGCTGCGCTCGATGTACGTGACGCCCGACAACGCCGACGTGAGCGAGGTGCGTTGGCAGGTGTCGCCGCAGGCCGCACAGCAGGTGCTGCCGCTGCCCGAGGTGAAGTCGCTGCAGGCCACGCAGGTGCGCTTCGGCCGCAGCCTGCCGTCGAAGCACAACACCAGCGCGCCGGACATCGCGTTCAGCGGGTTCGACGACGCTGCCCGCTAGCAGCGGCAAGCTGCGCGCGAGCGCAGCGCCCGCCCTTACTGAACGACCGGGCTGCCCGGAATCTGGTCGCCCAGCGGCGTGAACAGCTGCGCCGCATCGACTGCGTCGAAGCGGTACTGCTTGCCGCAGAAATCGCAGCCGACCTCGATGTCGCCGCGCTCGGCGAGGATGCTCTCCGCTTCTTCCACGCCGAGGCCGCGGATCATCTGCGCCACGCGCTCGCGTCCGCAGGTGCAGGCGAAGTGCGGCCCTGCCGCACCGGTCTGCGGCTCGAAGCGCAGCAGCTTCTCTTCCCAGAACAGGCGACGCAGGATGGTCTCGACGTCGAGCGTCAGCAGCTCATCGCGCTTCAGGCTCGATGCGAGGATCGAGATGCGGTTGTAGTCCTCGTTGCGGCCGATCTGGTCTTCATTGGCCTGGTCGTGGTCCTTGTCCGCCGTGCCTTCGAGATTGCCCTCGCCCTTCACCGGCAGGCGCTGGATCAGCAGCCCTGCGGCCACCTTGTCGTCGGCGGCCAGCACCAGCGTGGTGTCGAGCTGCTCGCTCTGCAGCATGTAGTGCTGGAGCACGTCGCTGAGCTTGCCGAGCTTCTCGCCGTTGTCGCCGAAGAGCGGCACCACGCCCTGGTACGGCGTCGTGCCCGGCAGCTTGTCCTTGGGGTCGAGCGTGATGGCGCAGCGGCCCTTGTTGTTCACGTTGACCATGTCGGGCAGGCGTGCGTCGGCCGGCAGGTCGCCGATGACCTTGGCCGTGGCGCGCAGGCTCAGGTCAGGCTTGGCCTCGGCCACCGCCACCTTCACCGGACCGTCGCCGAAGATCTGCAGGATCAGCGCGCCGTTGAACTTGATGTTGGCCTGCATCAGCGTGGCCGCGGCCGTCATCTCGCCGAGCAGTTCGGCCACGGGCGGCGGGTAGGCGCCGGTGGCGGTGTTTGAGGCGCGCCGAGCAAGGATCTCCTGCCACGCATCCGTCAGGCGCACGATCATGCCGCGCACCGGCAGGCCATCGAACAGGAATTTGTGCAGCTCGCTCACAACGTTTTCTTTCTTCAGGTGCCTGCAGCGCCGGGGCTCAGGCGATCTTCTTGAGGCCCTTCGCGAAGCGATGGGCGTTTTCCACATAGTGCTCCGCACTCTGGCGAAGGCGGGCGGCCGCTGCGTCGTCGAGGGTGCGCACCACCTTGGCCGGCGAGCCGATGATGAGGGAGTTGTCGGGAAACTCCTTGCCCTCTGTCACGACGCTGCCGGCGCCAACGATCGAATTGCGGCCGATCTTCGCGTTATTCAAGACCACCGCCTGGATGCCGATCAGCGAGTTGTCGCCCACGGTGCAGCCGTGCAGCATCACCTGGTGGCCCACGGTGACGTTCTCGCCGATGGTCAGCGGGCAGCCGACGTCGGCGTGCAGCACCGAGAGGTCCTGGATGTTGCTGTTGCGACCGATGCTCAGCGTCTCGGTGTCGCCGCGCAGCACGGCGCCGAACCACACGCTGGCGTTCTCCGCCAGCCTGACGTTGCCCATGACCTGCGCGCTGTCGGCCACCCAGGCACCTTCACCCAGCTGCGGGGCCACACCGTCGAGTTCGTAGAGCGCCATTGTTCTTGTCTCCGGAAATGTCAAAGAAGGTCAAAACTAGAATTGTAGGGATGCACCCCCGTTTGAGCGCGCTTGCCGCGCTGCGCCTGACAGATCCAGATGAAAAAGTGGCCGCCACGCGCGCTGCTGCTGCGCAAGGCGCTACCGATTCCATAGCAATCGATCCCATTCGCACGCCAGGCGACGACACCGGCGTTCCGGGCCGCCCCGACAGGCCGCTGCGCGTGGCCGCGACCGCGGTGCAGAAGCGCTCGCCGTTCACGCCGGAAGGCCGCGCCGCGCTGATCCATTCGATCTGCCACATCGAGTTCAACGCGATCAATCTCGCGCTCGACGCGGTATGGCGCTACGACGGCATGCCCGAGGCCTACTACCGCGACTGGCTGCGCGTGGCCGACGAGGAAGCGCTGCATTTCACGCTGCTGCACGCGCACCTGCAGGACATGGGCTGGCGCTACGGCGACTTCCCCGGCCACGACGGCCTGTGGAACATGTGCGAGAAGACCAAGGACGACGTGCTCGCGCGCATGGCGCTGGTGCCGCGCACGCTCGAGGCGCGCGGGCTCGATGCCACGCCGTTGATCCAGGGCAAGCTCAAGCGCGTGAACACACCGGATGCGCTGCGCGCGGTCGAGATCCTGGACATCATCCTGCGCGACGAAGTCGGCCATGTCGCCATCGGCAACCATTGGTACCGATGGCTGTGCGACGGCGCGGGGCTCGATGCCGAGGCGACCTATCCCACCCTGGTGGCGCGCTATGACGCGCCCCGCCACAAGCCGCCGTTCAACTTCGAGGCGCGCGGCCGCGCGGGCTTCAGCGCGGAGGAATTGCGCCAGCTCGCAGCCACGCAGGCTGCCCCTGCGGACAAAGGCTGAAGCGCCCCCTAAGCGGGCCGTGCGTGCACCACCAGCTTCGGCGAGAAGTACTGGAGCACCTCGCCGCGCTGGTTGCGCGTCTGGCAGCGCATCGTCACCATCGCCCGGCCGGGCTTGGAGCGCGACGGCGTGATGTCGATCACCTCGGCCACCACGTGCAGCACGTCGCCGGGCCGCGTCGGCTTGGGCCATTGCAGTTCCCCGCCCGAACCGATGATGCCGTCGGCCAGCGGAATGCCGCTTTCCACCAGCAGCTTCATGGTGAGCGCGGCCGTGTGCCAGCCGCTCGCCGCGAGGCCCGCGAAGAAGGTGCCTTCGGCCGCTTCCTCGTCGGTGTGGAAGGGCTGAGGATCGAACTGCTGCGCGAAGGCCTTGATCTGCGCCGCGTCGAGCGCGTGTTCGGCGCTCTGGAAACGGTCGCCGACCTTCAGGTCTTCGAGGTACAGCTTGGCCATGGGGGTCTCCTTGTTGTGACGAGCGCCATTCTCGGGCGTCAGACGCGCTCGAGGATCGTCGCGATGCCCTGCCCGCCGCCGATGCACTGGGTGGCCAGCGCATAGCGGCCGTTCTCGCGCGCCAGCAGCGACGCCGCCTTGCCGGTGATGCGCGCGCCGGTCGCGCCCAGCGGGTGGCCGATCGAGAGGCCGCCGCCGTCGAGGTTGATCTTCGCGGGATCGAGCCCGAGGTCGCGGATGCAGGCCAGCGCCTGCGACGAGAAGGCCTCGTTGATCTCGATCACGTCGAGGTCGGCCGCGCTCAGGCCGGCGCGCGCCAGCGCCTTGCGGGTCGCGGGAATCGGGCCGATGCCCATGATGGCCGGGTCGACGCCGACGGTCGCGAACGACCTGATGCGCGCCAGCGCCTTCAGGCCGTGCTTCGCGGCGAACGCATCGCTGGTCACCAGCACCGCGGCCGCGCCGTCGGTCAACGGCGACGAGGTGCCTGCCGTGACCACGCCATCGGGGCGGAAGGCGGGCTTCAGGTTGGCCAGCGCCTCGGCCGAGGTGGTCGGGCGGATGCAGCCGTCGGCATCGACGATGTCACCCGAGGCGAGGCGCACCGGCACGATCTCGCCGGCCAGCCGGCCTTGCGCGCGTGCCTCCGCCGCCTTGCGGTGCGACTCGACGGCCAGCGCCTCCTGGTCGGCGCGGCTCACGTTCCAGCGTTGCGCCACGTTCTCGGCCGTCTCGCCCATCGAGATGTAGGCGTCGGTGGTCTCCTTGAGCTCGGGATTCGGCGAGAAGTTGAAGCCGCCCTGCGGCACCATCGACATCGACTCCACGCCAACGCACAGGAAGGCCTCGCCCATCCCTGCCTCGATCTGCGCGGCGGCGATGTGCACGGCCTGCATCGACGAACCGCAGAAGCGGTTGACCGTCATCCCGCCCACCTCGTGCGGCAGGCCGGCCAGCAGCCCGACGATGCGCGCGAGGTTGTTGCCCTGCGAGGCCTCGGGGTAGGCACAGCCCAGGATGATGTCCTCGAGCAGCGCGGGGTCGAGGTCGGTACGCTGCAGCAGCCCGCGCACCACGCCGGCGGCGAGCGTGTCGGGACGGACTTCGGCAAGGGCGCCCTTCTTCGCGAAGTGGAAGGGAGAACGGGCGTAGGCGGAAATGACGGCTTTCATGGAAGACTCCAACAGGTTGACTACCATCCAATCGGTAGGCTGAAACGGCAAAAAATAGGCACGCCGCGGCGTGCCCGTGTCCGGCCCGGCATTCAGCCGGGCAATGAACTCCTCAGTTGCGCGACGGCTTCGTCGAAGTCGTCCACACGGCCCGTCATGCGCGCCGAAAGCAGCGCGCCCTGACAGACGGAAAACACATAGGCGGCGAGCGCCGCAACCGACGTGCCCTTCCCGGGCACGGGCATCAGCGCACCCAGAACGCCGGTGAGCCACGTTACCTGCGTGTTGCGCAATTCCCGCACGGCCTGGCGCAGGTCGTCGTTGATGACGTCCCAGCCCGGCGTGAGCGCGCCCGCGGGGCACATGCCCGAACCGGCTCTCAAGGTGTTGCGGTACATGCGGAAATACGATTCGAGCGCGTCCTTCGGCTCGCGCGAACGGGCGGCATCCCAGTCCTTGAAGCCTTGCGTGGCCGCGTGAATCACCGCAATGCCCAGCGCCTCCTTGGTCGGGAAGTGGTGGTACAGGCTGGCCTTGCGGATGCCGACGGCGTCGGCCACGTCCTGGAAGCTGAAGCCCAGGTACGAGCGCGTCTCGATGAAGCTGCGCGCCACCGCGAGGATCTGCTCGCGGGTGTTGCCTGGGGCCAGGGATGCGGTCGTGCTGGACATCTACCTACTATAAGGTAGGCAAATTCGAACCGCAAGCCTCAGGGTCAATCGGCCTTGATGCCCGCCGCCTTGACGATCCGGCCATTGGCCTCGAACTCGCTCGCGATCTCCTTCGCGAACGCTTCCGAGGTGCCGCCGGTGGGAACGTTGTCGGTGGCGGTGAGCTTGGCGCGCAGTTCTGGGCTTGCGAGCGCCTTGTTGATCTCGGCGTTGTAGCGCGCGACCAGCGCCGCCGGCGTGGCGGCTGGCGCGAACACGCCGAACAGCGAATTGATGTTGGCCGCCTTGTAGCCCAGCTCGCCCAGCGTGGGCACCTGCGGCAGGCTTTCGAGCCGCGCCGGCGCGCCCACGGCCAGCGGGCGCAGCTTGCCCGACTGGATGTGCGACGACAGCGTCGGGCTGGCGTTGGTCGACAGGATCTCGAACTGCCCGCCGATCGCATCGTTGAGCTGCTGGCCGCCGCCCTTGTAGGGTACGTGCGTGATGTCCACGCCGGCCGCCGCATGCAGCTGCTCGAGCACGATGTGGCCAAGCGAGGCCGAGCCCGAGGTGGCCCAGCGCACTGCGCCAGGGCGCGCCTTGGCGTCTTCGATCAGCGCCTTGAAGTCCTTCGCCTTGCTGGCCGGCGTGGCGATCAGCAGCACGGGCGAATACATCACGCTGGCCACCGGCGTCACGTCCTTCATCGGGTCGAAGGGCAGCTTGCCGAGGTGCGGGCTCAGCACCAGCGGGCTGATGGCCGAGAAGCCCAGCGTCGCGCCGTCGGGTGCGGCCTTGGCGACGGCGTCCATGCCGATGGCCCCGCTGGCGCCCGCGCGGTTGTCCACGATCACCGTGGTGCCCAGTTGCGCGGCGAGCCGGTCGCCCAGTGCGCGCGCGACCACGTCGCTGACGCCGCCTGCAGGGTAGGCGACGATGAGCCGCACGGTCTTGGGAACGGCCTGCGCATGGGCGCCGGATGCGGCGCACAGCGCGGCGGTGGCCAGGAGCCGGGTCGCCAGGCGGCGCGAGGGCTTCGAGGAAGCGAGGAAATTCATGTCTGTCGGTTACCTGTTTGCATCAGTCCAGCTGCAGCTTGCGCTCGCGAATCAGCCTGGACCACTTCTCATTGTCCGCCTTGACGAAAGCCGCGAACTCGGCCGGGCCGAGCGAGTGCACTTCGGCGCCGGCGGTGGCGAACTTCGCCTTCACGTCGGGTAGCGCGAGCGCCCTGGCGAGTTCGGCCGCCAGCCTGTCGACGACGTCCTTCGGCATGTTGGCCGGCCCCACCAGGCCCTGGAATCCGACCGACTCCATGCCCGCCAGGCCCAGTTCCTTCACCGTCGGCACGTCGGGCAGTTGCGGATCGCGCACCGGTCCGGTGACGGCCAGCGCCTTCAGCTTGCCGCCCTTGACCTGCGGCAGCAGCACGCTGCCCGCGTCGATGAGGATCTGCGTCTGCCCGCCGATCAGGTCCTGCACCGCGGGCGCGCTGCCCTTGTACGGCACGTGCGTCATGTCGAGGCCGGTGACCTGGTTCATCAGCTCGCCGTTGAGGTGCGTCGAAGTGCCGTTGCCGCCCGAGGCGAAATTGACCTTGCCGGGCTGGCCCTTGGCCCAGGCCACAAACTCCTTGAGGTTCTTCGCCGGATGATCGGGCCGCGTCACCGCGATGTAGCTGCCCTGGCTGATCTGGCCGATGTAGGTGAACTGCCTGATCGGGTCGTACGGCGGCTTGCTCTGCAGGTAGGGCGCGATGGCGAACGGCCCGGTGTTGGCGAGCAGCAGCGTGTAGCCGTCGGCGGGCTGGCGCGTGAGTTCGGTGGCGGCGATCATGCCGCTCGCGCCCGGCTTGTAGTCGACCACCAGCTGCTGCTTGAGCGCTTCCTGCAGCGGCACCTGCACTGTGCGCGCGGCGAAGTCGATGCCGCCGCCGGGCGGATAGCCGACGATCAGGCGGATGGGCTTGGCACTGGGGAAACCCTGGGCAGCCACGAGGCCTGCGGCCGCAGCCAGCGCGACGCCCGCGCAGATTCTGGTGATGTTGAAGTTGATGTTCATGTTGTGTCTCCTCGGATCGGCTTTCGATTCTGCAGCAGGCGGCGCAGCGTCAGCGCGTTGCCGGCCGCTTCGCCTCCGGCCGTGTTGTCCAGGATGCACCAGCACCGCGCGCCCTCCTCCCTCGCAAGACGCAGCCGCAGCGCGAGCCGCGCAAGCAATGCGTCGTCGTAGGCCGACCAATAGCGCCGCGGCGAACCGTGCAGGCGCAGATAGACGAGCCCGGACCACCCGCCGGGCGCGGCGGCCTCGTCGAACAGCACCGGGTCCGCCAGCACGCGCCCACCTCGAAGCGCGCGAGCATCGCGTCGGCCTGCGGCACGAACCAGCTGCGGTGGCGCGGCTCGAGCGCAACAGCGCCCGCATGGCGTTGCCTCAGATCCGAAAGAAAGCGCCCGGCCGCGTCGGCATCGAACGCCAGACTCGGCGGCAACTGCACCACGAGGCAGCCGAGTCTGTCGCCCAGCCCGCCGGCCTGTGCAAGGAATGAATCGAGAGGCGGCATGGCATCGACCAGCCGGCGCTCGTGCGTCACTGTCTTCGGCAGCTTGACCGCGAAGCGGAACGACGCGGGCGTGCCGGCCGCCCACCGTTCGTAGGTCTCGCGCCGGTGCGGCCGATGGAACGATGTGTCGATCTCGACGGCGTCGAAGACCTGCGCGTACCGCTCGAGGTGCGAGCCCTCGGGCGGGAACTCGTTCCACAGCGCACGCGGCAGGCTCCAGCCGGCGCAGCCGATGCGCCACGGCGTCAGGTGCTCATCCGCGAGGATGGTGGCTGGCATGCAGCTGTTTCAGGCGCTCGCGCGCCACGTGCGTGTAGATGGTGGTGGTCGAGATGTCGGCGTGACCCAGCAGCAGTTGCACCGCACGCAGGTCGACGCCGTGGTTCAGCAGGTGCGTGGCGAAGGCGTGGCGCAGCGTGTGCGGCGACAGCGGCACATGGATGCCGGCAGTGGCCGCGTGCTTCTTCACGATGATCCAGAACATCACGCGCGTCATTCCCGCGCCGCGCGCGGTCACGAACAGGTCGGGCGTCTGCTGGCCGTCGAGGATGGCGGGACGCGAGTCGTCGATGTAGCGCTCGATCCAGCGCCGCGCCTCCCCGCCGAAGGGCACCAGCCGCTCCTTGTTGCCCTTGCCCAGCACACGCAGCACGCCATCGTTGAGGCTCAGGTCGATGGCCTTGAGCGCCACCAGTTCGCTCACGCGCAGGCCGCTCGCATACATCAGCTCCAGCATCGCGCGGTCGCGCAGGCCGAGCGGCGTCCCGACGTCGGGTGCGGCCAGCAGGTCGTCGACCTGTTTCTCCGACAGCGTCTTCACGGTGCGCGGCATCTGGCGCGCGGGCATGAGGCGGATGGTCGGGTCTGCCGCGATGCGCCGCTCGCGCAGCGCCCAGCGGTAGTAGCGCTTGAACACCGTGAGCCGGCGGTTGGCCGAGGTGGCCTTGCCCTTGGTCGACAGGCGCGCGCCCATGTAGGCCTGCACGTCGGTCTCGCGCGCCGCGCCCAGTTCGGTGCCGTCGCGCTGCTGCCGCAGCCATTGCGCAAACAGCGCGAGGTCGCGGCGGTAGGCCGCGAGCGTGTTCTTGGACAGCCCGTCCTCGAGCCAGAGCGCGTCGATGAAGTCGTCGATTTCGGGGGTCTGCGTGGCGGCCTCGGTCATGCCTCGCAAGATAACAAAAGAAAAAGCCGCCCGGCAGGCGGGCGGCTTTTCGCGGTATGGAGTCGCGGGAAAGAGGCTCAGTCGAGCTTCAGGTTCTGCTTCTTCACCACGCCCTTGTAGACCTCGAACTCGGCCTTGATCTGCGCGCTGAACTGCTCCGGCGTGTTGGCGACGATGAGCGAGCCGGTGTCCTCGATGCGCTTGCGCACCGCCGGTTCCTCCACCGCCTTCTTCACGCCCGCGCTGATCTTGTCGACCACTTCCTTCGGCAGGCCCTTCGGGCCGAGGATGCCGTAGTAGGCCATGCGGTTCACCGGCTCCAGGCCCACTTCCTTGAAGGTCGGCACGTTGGGCAGCGCGGCCAGGCGCTGGGGCGCCGACACCACGATCGGGACCAGCCGTCCGCTGGTGATGAAAGGCATCGCCGAGGGAATGTTGTCGAACATGATCGGCACCTGGCCGGCCACCACGTCGTTGAGCGCCGGACCCGCGCCGCGGTACGGGATGTGCGTGACGAAGGTGTTGGTCAGGCTCTTGTAGAGCTCCATCAGCAGGTGGCCGATGCCGCCCGTGCCCGACGAGGCGTACGAGTACTTGCCGGGGTTCTTCTTCAGCTCGGCCACGAACTCGGCGTAGTTCTTCGCCGGGAAGCTCGGGTTGACCGCGATGATGTTCGGCGTGGCCGCGATGTTGATGATCGGCGTGAAGTCGTTGATCGGGTCGTACGGCGTCTTCGGGTTGATGGCCGGGTTGGCCGCCGTGCTCGACACGGTGGCAATGCCCAGCTTGTAGCCGTCGGGCGTCGCGCGTGCGGTTTCCGCCGCGCCCACGATGCCGCCGCCGCCCGCGCGGTTGATCACTACCACCGGCTGGCCGAGCACCTTGCCCAGCGGATCGGAGATCACCCGCGCCACGATGTCGGTCGTGCCCCCCGGTGCGAACGGCACGCTGAGCTCCACGGGCTTGTTGGGATAGCCCTGTGCAAAGCTCTGGCCCGCCACTGCGACCAGTGCCGCAGCCCCCACCAGCGCGCTCCATTGACGACGTTGCATCGATAACTCCTTGTTCTGACTGATGTCGAAAAAAACGAAGCCAGGATGCTAGCGGCTTGCGCCGCCGTTCCGTGCTGTGGATTACCCATGGTCTGGCCGGTTTATCCTCGAAGCGGTGAACTACGCTCAGCTGCTTTTTCCCGACTTCTCCCTCATCGCCATCGGTTGGCTCCTGTGCCGCTACACCGCCCTCGACCGCCGCGTGTGGGACCAGGTCGAGAGCCTGGTCTACTACTTTCTCTTTCCCGTCCTGCTGTTCCATTCGATCGTGCGAAGCCCGCTCGATTTCGGTGCAACGTCGAACCTGCTGACGGCGGGCCTGTGCATCGGCGCCTGCGGCATCGCAATGGCCTATGCCCTGCCCTTCATCCCGGGACTGCGCAGCCACATCGACCGGCGCGACCACGCCGCCAGCACGCAGATCGCGTTCCGCTTCAACTCGTTCATCTGCCTGGCATTGGCCGAGCGGCTGGCAGGCGCCGAAGGGCTGCTGCTGATCGCGGTGCTGATCGGCGTGTGCGTGCCGATCTTCAACATTGCTGCCGTGTGGCCGATGACGCGGCATGCGCAGACCGGATTCGTGCGCCAGCTGGTGCGCAATCCGCTGATCGTCGCGACCTTGGCCGGCCTGCTCGCCAATGTGCTCGGGCTCACGGTGCCTGCGTGGGCCACGCCGACGCTGACGCGGATCGGGGCTGCCTCGCTGGCGCTGGGACTGCTGGCTGCGGGAGCTGGGATGAAGTTCTCGACGCTGGGCACGGGCAAGGTGCTGGCGGTGTCGGTGCTCTCGATACGGCACCTGTTCCTGCCGCTGGTCGCCTGGGGACTTGCGCATGGGCTGCGGCTGGATGCGATGCAGGGGGCTGTGCTGATGGCGTTTTCTGCCGTGCCTACGGCTTCGAGTGCTTATGTGTTGGCTGCGCGGATGGGGTACAACGGGCCTTATGTGGCTGGGCTTGTGACTCTCTCGACTCTGTTGGGGGTTGTCAGTTTGCCGTTTGCCTTGGCGTTGCCTCGATAGGGGGTCCTGAGGCTGCGGTTCGTTCGGTTCGCTTCTGGCGACTCTTGGGACAAAGGGAAATCTTGTCTTGGGGAAGTTTGCTTTCCGGGGCCGGGTCTCGGCCCGGCGGCCGACTTACTTTCTTTTGCTTCGCCAAAAGAAAGTAAGCAAAGAAAAGGCGACCCTGCTGTCTGCGTCCCTCCGCTTCGCTACGGGCAACCTGCGGTGCTCGACGTAGGAGGGGGTCCGCAGAACTCGCTTCGCTCAAACAGCTGCGGCCCTGATCCCTCCTACGTCTGCGCTCCTCGGCGCAGCCAGAAGGGTTTTGGGAACCGACACGCCATCGCTTCGCTCGGCTGGGAACTGACGGCTCGAACTTCGTTCTCGCGCCTTGGCCTTGGCCTTGGCCTTGGCCTTGGCCTTGGCCTTGGCCTTGGCCTTGGCCTTGGCCTTGGCCTTGGCCTTGGCCTGCTAGCTACCTGCTACTGCTCAAGCTGACTCTGGCTCAGGCCACCAGCATCAGCATCAGCATCAGCATCAGCATCAGCATCAGCATCAGCATCGATTTCAACGTAACTCGAACCCCAGCACCGGTATCAGCAAAACTATTCAGCCCGCGCCCAACACTGCAGGCGCCAGGCGCCTGCAGTGGCCTGAGGCCGAGCGAAGCAAAGGCCCGTGTGGTTCCCGCCCCCACCCCCTCTGGCTGCGCCGAGGAGCGCAGCGTTTCGCGGATCAGGGCCCGCAGCTGTCTGAGCGAAGCGAGTTCTGCGGGACCCCGCGAAACGCGAGCACCGCAGGTTGCCCCTTCGCACAGCGAAGGGGTCGCAGACAGTGGGGTCGCCTTTTCTTTGCCTACTTTCTTTTGGCGAAGCAAAAGAAAGTAGGTCGCCTGCCGGGGCGAGTCCCGGCCTCAGCCCTCCGCCAGGAGAGCATCAACCGAAACTCAACCACGAGCCAACAAAGCAGGAACAGCAGAAGCCAGCACAGCCACTCCAGAAGCAGTCAACAACCCCAACACAATCTTCCGAAACACCGCTTCACTGATCCCGATATACATCCGGGCCCCGAGCAGCACAGGCACGGCAACCGCCAAAGCAACAAGCCCAAGCAGAGGCAGGACAGCCCGCCCGATATTCCCGCTGAACAGATGGATGCCAAAGGCCACCACCAGCATGGAGAGATTGAAGTTCTGGATCACCGCCCGCTGCGTGTCGCGCTGAAACCCGCGCAGGGTGCACCAGAGCGTGGGAATGGTCCCCGAGAACCCGCCGATGCCGGCCATCGCACCGCCGATGGCCCCGGCCACCCCGTCGGCGACCCGTCCGCCGAACGCCACCTTCGGCAGATGCTGCGACATCAGCATCGCAGGGCACCAGAGCACCAGAAGTACGCCAAGGCACAGCTTGAAGACGACGAGATCGAGATGCGGCAGGAGCCAGACGCCGAACGGCACCCCCACCAACCCGCCAAGCACGAAGGGCCAGAGAACGCTCTTGTCGAACGGGCGCCGGACCGTGACCGCAGCGATCACCTGCCCGGTCAACGCGCCGAACAGCGCGAGCACGGCGGCCAGCTGGGGCTCCAGCGTCCAGGCCCAGACCGACATGGCCACCAGGCCGAACGCGAAGCCCGACAGGCCCTGCACGAAGCCTGCCAGCACCGCGCCGACGATCACATGGACATACAAGGCTTGCATGCGGCCGATGATATCGGCGGCATTTCAGCCAGGAACGCCGAGCAGCGTCAGGCCGAGGCGGGCACGAGTGCCGTGCGGCGCACGCGGCGCACGTTGAAGGCGCTGGCGATCAGCACGCCCTGCACCAGCGCCAGGCCGACGATCACGCTCGTGTACTGGCCGTGGTCCATCAGTCGACCGAACACCAGCGGCGCCACGGCCTGCCCGATGTCGAGCCCCGCATAGACCACGCCATACACGCGGCCGGTCGCGTTCGGCGGCGTGGACTTCTTCACCAGCAGGTCGCGCGAAGGTCCGGCCACGCCCGAGACGAAGCCCATGGCACCGAACAGAACCGGCACCACGATCGGCGGGAAGTCGGCGAATGCCAGCACCAGTGCCAGCGCCGCCGCCACCCCGAAGCCGGCACCCACGATGCGCTCGCAGCGCGACGGGTCCGACGCCAGGAAGCCGCCCACCACCATGCCGGCCGCGCTGGCCACCATGTAGACCGTGAGGCACACCGCCACCAGCGCCACCGGCACCGCATGCAGATGCCCGGCGGCCACGGGCGCGAAGGTCTGCACCACGCTGATCACCGCGGCGTAGAAGAAGAAGAAACCGAAGCACATCCACACGGCGGGGATTCGCAGGAAGTCGAACTCTCCGCCGGCTGCAGCAGCCTCGCCCTGCCCCGTGGCCTTGTGCACCGCGGCAGCGTCGAGCGACAGCACGCTGCGGTAGACCCACAGCACCAGCAGCACCACGATGGCCACCGCGCCGGCCGAAGCCAGCGCGACGCGCCACGAATAGGCAATGGCGATCGGCACCACGAAGGCCGGCGCCAGCGCCCAGCCGAGGCTGCCGGTGATGCCGTGCACGCTGTAGGCGTGGCCCAGGCGGGTGGGCGCGACCTTGCGATTGAACAGCGTGTAGTCCACCGGATGGAACACCCCATTGCCGATGCCGCCGACCACCGCGCACAACAGCAGCATCCAATAGCTCTGCGCCGCCGCATAGCCGAAGGCCGCCAGCCCCAGTGCGCCGAGCCCCACGAACAGCACCGGCCGCGGACCCAGCTTGTCGACGATGAAGCCCGAGGCGGCCTGCACGATGCACGAGACCACGAAGAACACGGTGAGCACCGCGCCCAGCTCGACGTAGCTCACGTTGAACGCGTCCTTGAGCCATGGAAAGAGCGGCGCCAGGATCAGCTGGCTGAAATGGCTGACCGCGTGCGCCAGGCCGACCAGCCCTATCAGCTTGGCATCGGTGGCCAAGGTGGTGGGCGGAACGGCGGCGGAAGAAGTGGAGGACATGGATTGCTACAAAAAACCGGTGCGGGCTCCGATGCTATGTGGCACGGGCACGGCAGAATGGCGATACAGCGACAACATTTGTCGAAACCATGCCAAGCGACGCCTCCCCTTCTTCGCCGACTGCCGACAGAGCGTCCAACCCCGCCCGTCCGCGCGTCGCGGTTGCGGCTCCCGCCAACAGCGTCGGTCCGCTCACGCCGCACCTCTACGCCCCCGACGCGGTGCGGCCGCTGCGTGCCAAGGAACACTTCCTGAGCGCCGACACGCTCGTCGAACTGCACGAGCACCCATGGCCGCAGCTCACTTTTTCCACCCGCGGCGTGATCCGCCTGAGCACGCAGGACGGCAGCTACATCGTGCCGCCCTCGCGCGCGCTGTGGGTGCCGGCCAACATGCCGCACAGCATCACGCTGATCGAGGACGCGGAACTGCGCACCGTCTACCTGCACGCCTGGATCGCGCCGACCTGGGAGAAGTGCGAGGTTCTCGAGATCAGCCCGCTGCTGCGCGCGCTCATGCTCGCGCTCGACACCACGCCCGACGGCCTGCCTCCGGCCGATCCGCACGCACCGCAGCGCGAACGCATGATCGCGCCGCTGCTGGTCGACGAGGTGGAGCGCGCCACGCAGATCCGCATCGACGTGCCGCTGCCCACCGACAAACGCCTGCGCCAGTTGTGCGAGGCGCTGCTGCGCAACCCGGCCGACCGCGCGACGCTGGCCGAACGCGCGGCCACCATCGGCGCCAGCGAACGCACGGTGGCGCGCCTGTTCCGCGACCAGCTCGGCATGAGCTGGCAGCAATGGCGGCAGCAGGCCGTGATGGCACATGCATTGCCGCTGCTGGCACGCGGCATGGCCGTGAGCCAGGTGGCCGCCGCCAGCGGCTATGCCACGGACAGCGCCTTCTGCGCGATGTTCAAGGCAGCCACGGGCCGGTCGCCCACGTCGTTCCAGCACCGCAAGCGCCCCGCAACCGCCTGAAGCGTCGCGCGTGCGCGGGCACACCGGGCGGATGCGTCATGCCGGTCTGGCAAGATCGGCAGCGACACCATGCACACACCGATTCCCCTGCACATGGCACCCGAGGCCGCGCCGCCGACGTGGACCGCCGACATCTGGCTGCGCATGCGGCGGCATTTCCTGCTGAAGGCGGTGGGCACCACGGTTTTCACGTGGCTGTTCTTCATCGGCTACTTCCACCTGCTGCGCAACCCGTCCTTTCCGGTCGAGGTGATGCCGCTGACGCCGCTCGACCACCTGATTCCGTTCCAGCCCTACACGCTCGGCGCCTACCTGTCGCTCTGGCTCTACGTGGGCATCGCGCCGGGGCTGCAGCTGACGTTCAGGGAGCTGGTGGTCTACGGCCTCTGGATCGGCGGACTGTGCATCACGGGACTCGGCCTCTTCTACTTCTGGCCGACGCAGATACCGCCGCTGAGCATCGACGTGTCGGGCTACCCGGGCTTCGCGATGCTGCAGGGCGTGGACGCCGCGGGCAATGCCTGCCCGTCGATGCACGTGGCCGTGGCCATCTTCACGGCCATCCGCGTCGAGCACGTGCTGCGCGAGTCGCGCACGCCTGTGCCGTGGCGCGTGCTGAACTGGCTCTGGTTCGCCGCCATTGCCTATTCGACGCTGGCCGTCAAGCAGCACGTGGCGCTCGACGTGGTGGCCGGCGCGCTGCTGGGCATGGCCTTTGCATTCCCCTCGCTGCGCTGGCGGCCGGGAAAGCGTCGCCAAGGGATGTCCCTCAGTTGAGAGCGGATATCATTGGTAATCATTGAACACACTTACCACTGGCCGAACGAGGAAGGGATCGATTCAATGGCGCACCCCGCACGGGTGGCAATCGATCAGCGGCACATGACGACGACAGGCATTGCACGATGAGTTCGCTGAAGGAATTGCAGGACCTGATTCACGAGAAGTACGGCATCGAACCGTCGAAGCTCGACCCCCATGCCTCGATGCGTGAAACCGGCGGCCTCGACTCGCTCGCCCTTGCGGAGTTTCTCTTCGCCATCGAAGATCATTTCGGCATCACCATGCCCGACGAAGACGCGAACATCGACACCCTGGCCGAACTCGCGGAACTGGTCGACAAGGTCCGGGCCGCGAAGACAGCGTGAACCACGAGGTCGCAGTCACCGGACTGGGCGCCATGGCGCCCCACGGGGACGAGCCCGGCGCTCTTTTCGACGCGCTGCTGCAGGGCCTTCCGGCCATCCAGCCCGTTTTCCCCGACCTTCCCAAGCCGGCCGCCGCGGCCACCGTCGCCTTCGACGAAACCCGCTGGTTCACCAAGCTGCAGCTCGCGGGCGTCGACCGCGTGAGCCAGCTGGCCGTGGCCGCCGCCGACCTGGCCATGCGCGACGCGGGCCTGGCCGCCGGCGATGCCGATCCCGAGCGCATCGGCGTCTTCGCCGGCTGCGGCATGGGCGGCGCGGCGGCGCTCGAGGCGGCCTACCGCGGCAACGGTCGCGTGTCGCCGCTCACCATCCCGGCCTTCATGCCCAACGCACCAGCCGCCCATGTGGCGATGCGCCAGGGCGTGCAGGGTCCGGTGCTCACCTATTCCGTGGCCTGCGCGTCGTCGTCCGCCGCGATCGCCGAAGCGGCCAAGGCCGTTCAGCGCGGTGAAGTCGACATCGCCATTGCCGGCGGCAGCGAAGCGCTGATCGTGCCCGGCGTGGTCGTGGCCTGGCAGGCCATGCAGACGCTGGCCGGCTTCCAACCCGGCGAGGCGGGCAGCGCGGTGCGTCCGTTCGCGGCCGACCGCACCGGCTTCGCGCTGGGTGAAGGCGCGGCTTTCCTCGTTCTCGAATCCGCCGAACGCGCCCGCGCGCGCGGCGCCCGCAGCTACGCCACGCTGGCCGGCTGGGGCCTGAGCAGCGACGCCACCCACCTCACGAAGCCCGATGCACCGGGCCAGGCGCGTGCGTTGCGCGCGGCCCTGCGGCAGGCCGGGCTCCAGCCGCGCGACGTGGGCTACTGCAACGCGCATGGCACGGCCACGCGCATCGGCGACGTGGTCGAGCGCAATGCGCTGGCCGACGTGTGGGGCGACGACTTCGACTCGCTGCGCGTCAGCTCGACCAAGGCCCTGCACGGCCACCTGCTCGGCGCGGCCGGTGCCATCGAGGCGCTCATCACCGTGATGGCGCTGCACCGCCGGCAACTGCCTCCGAACGCGAACTGCAACGAGATCGATCCGGCATGCCAGATGAACCTGGTGAGGCCCGGCGACACCGCGGCCCCGGCGCTCGAAGCGGCCATCAGCAATTCCTTTGCCTTCGGCGGCACGAATTCCGTGCTGCTGTTCCGCCAGCCGGCCTAGGCCGACACGGCCTGCGGCGCAGCGGCCGCTGCGCGCAACCACGCCACGAAGGCGCCGACCAGCGCGTCGTCGGTGCGGCTCGGCGCAACGAACAGGCTGTATCCCCGGCTCGACGGCGCGCGGTGCGGGCAGGCAAGCACCAGTTCGCCCGAGCGCAGTTCACGTTCGACGAAATACTCGGGCACCAGCCCCACGCCCAGGTCCGCGCGCACCGCGGCCACCAGCGACGAGAACAGATCGAAGCGGTGCCCGGCCACGAGGTTCTCTGGCGCGCGCGCATGCGCCGTTTGGGCAAACCACTCCTCCCATGCGCCCATGCGCGTGCGCAACTGCAGCAGCGGCGCGGCGCGGAAGTCGCAACGCGCCATGGCCGCGCGGCCTTTCGCCTTCGGCGAGCACACCGCCACGCACGACTCGCCCATCAGGGGCCGCGCATTCGCGCCGGGCCATACCGCGTCGTCGTACTGCACGCCCACGTCGAAGGGCATGTCTTCCATGTAGAGATGGGTCGGGAACACCTGCAGGTGCAGGCTGCAGCCCGGGTGCTGCGCGATGAACTCCGGCAGCCGCGGCGTGAGCCAGCCTTCGGCCAGCACCGGCACCGCGCCCACCAGCAGGCGCAGGCCGTCTGTGCGCTGCGCCATGGCCTCGAGCGTGTGGTTCTGCAGGCGCAGCAGGTCGCCGGCGATCTGTCCGTGATACCGCTGCCCGGCCTCGGTGAGTTCGCTGCCACGCGCCGTGCGCTGCACCAGCCGCACGCCGATCTGCGATTCGAGCAGCCGCAGCTGCTGGCTCACCGCGCTGTGCGTGAGGCAGAGTTCCTCGGCGGCCTTGCCCACGGCGTGGTGCCGCGCGACGGCGTCGAAGATCATCAGTGCGCGGGTGCTGGGAATGTGGCGGCGCATGGCGGTCGGGGAGAAGTGGAAGGCATCGAACCCTTGAACGGGCGGTTGGTCAGAAAAACTGACGGCGCCCAAGATTAAACGAGAGCAGGCCCTTAGCACACTCGCAAGAATTGCTGACGACGCCGCGCCGGCGGCGTCCTTTTTTCTCCCACTCCAAGGACACCTGCCCACCATGCCTCGCCCCGCGTCCCTCCGTCTTGCTCCGCTCGTCCTCGCCCTGGCATCGGCCACCGCCTGCATCGCCCACGCCCAGACCGGCGCTGTCGCGTCCACGCCCGCACAGGTGCGCCCCGAGGTCGACAAGGCCTACACGCAATTGATGGCCTCGCCCGCCATCCAGAAGCTGCTTGATGCGGTCAAGGCCGACCACGAGCGCTCGGTCGAAGACCTGAAGATGCTCACCGAGATCGAGGCGCCGCCCTTCAAGGAACAGAAGCGCGCCGAGGCCTTCCTCGCCCGCATGAAGGCCCTGGGCCTCACCGACGCGAAGATCGACGCCGAAGGCAACGTGGTCGGCCTGCGCAAGGGCACAGGCAGCGGGCCGAAGCTGCTCGTGTCCGCCCACCTCGACACCGTGTTCCCGGCCGGCACCGACGTGAAGGTGAAGGAACGCGACGGCAAGCTGTATGCGCCGGGCATCTCCGACGACACGCGCGGCCTGTCGGTGCTGCTGTCGTGGCTCAAGGTGCTCAACGACAACAAGGTGCAGACCGTGGGTGACCTGATGTTCGTGGGCAACGTGGGCGAGGAAGAACTGGGCAACCTGCGCGGCATGAAGGCGATCTTCCGAGACCACCTCGACATCGACGGCATGGTCGGGCTCGAGCCGGCACCCGATGGCACCGTGCTGATGCTGGGCACCGGTTCGCACCGCTACGAAGTGACCTTCAAGGGCCCGGGCGGCCACAGCTTCGGCGCGTTCGGCCAGGTGCCCAGCGCGATCCACGGCATGGGCCGCGCCATTGCCAAGATCGCCGACGTGCGCACGCCGACCTTCCCCAAGACCACCTTCACGGTCGGCACCGTGGGCGGCGGCACCTCGGTGAACACCATCGCGCCGGACGCGCGCATGGCCGTGGACATTCGCTCCGACGAGATGGCACCGCTGCTCGAGACCGAGAAGAAGATCCTGGCCGCCATCGACGAAGCCGTGGTCGAGGAGAACAAGCGCTGGGGCGTGACCACGCTGAGCGTGAGCACCAAGCTCATCGGCGACCGGCCTGGCGGCCGCACACAGTCGGACACGGTGATCGTCGAGGCCGCCACGCGCTCGAACGCGGCCTTCGGCCACAAGACGCTGCTCACGGGCGCGAGCACCGACGCCAACGTGCCGATGTCGCTCGGCATCCCGGCCATCATCATCGGCGGCGGCGGCAAGACGGGCGGCTTCCATGCGCTCAGCGAATGGATCGACGTGACCGACGGCTGGAAGGGTGCGCAGAACTCGCTGGTGACGGTGCTGGGCCTGGTCGGCGTGCAGGGCACTAGCGCGCCGCTGCTCGAAAAGCGCAAGAGGTAAGGCTCGCCCCCAGGCTGCGCGCACTTCGTGTCGCTTCTCCTACCCCCTACCGGGGGCAACACCTGCGGCCTGGCAAAGCCAGTTCCGCGGTGTTCTCGCCGGGACAAGCTGCGCTGGCGAAGCGCAGCGCGCGGTCCTGTCTCCGTTATGCTGGTGGCCGCTTCCCACAGGAGACCACCATGCATGCTCGCTCCACCCTCATCGCCCTGGCGCTGCTCGCCGCAGGCGCTTCGGCGCAGGCCAACAACCTGCTCGACCAGCTGAAGGAAAAGGCCGGCGAGGCCGCCAGCGCGAATTCGCAAGGCTCGCAAAGCGGTGGCGCCGGCTCGGCGCTCGGCAACCTCGGCTTCAAGATGCCGGCGATCGGCTCCAGCACCGTGGGCAATGCGGCCGGCGTGCTGCAGTACTGCGTCAAGAACAACTACCTCGGCGGCGACGCGAACTCGGTGAAGGACAAGCTGCTCGCCAAGATCACCGGCCAGAAACCTCAGGAAACCGGCTTCGCCAGCGGCGCCAAGGGCCTGCTCAAGGGCGGTGACGGCCAGACACTGAACTTCAAGCTGCTGTCTTCCAAGGTCAAGACCAAGGCCTGCGACTACGTGCTGAAGAACGCCACCTCGCTGATCTAGACGCGCCCCATGCTTCGCGCGTTGCGTGTCGCTTCGCACTCTCCCTCCCCGGGGGCAACGCCTGCGGCCCGGCAAGGCCGGTTCCGCGGCATTCCCCGACTGGCCGCATAAGTTCCAGGCTCGCAGCGTTCCAACGCCGTCGTGAGCGCCATCCGTCATCCATGAATCCGGCCGCAAACTCCCCTTCCCTTCGCCAGCGCCTCGCACGCTGGGTTCCCTGCCTCGCATGGCCACGTCCCTCCGCCGCACTGCTGCGCAACGAGGCGATGGCCGGCATCACCGTGGCGCTGATGGTCATCCCGCAGGGCGTGGCGTATGCGGCGCTGGCCGGCATGCCGCTGGTCACGGGCGTGTACGCGGCACTGTTCCCGGCGCTCATCGCGGTGATGTTCAGCTCGTCGCAGAGGCTGTCGGTCGGGCCCACGGCCCTCACGAGCCTGCTGGTCGGCGCGTCGCTCGCGCCGCTGGCGGTGGCGGGCAGCGACGAATGGGTGGCCATGGCGGTGTGGCTCACGCTGATGTCCGGCACGATCCAGATCGTGCTGGGTGCGGGGCGCTTCGGCTGGCTGCTGCGGCTGGTCAACTCGCCGGTGCTCATCGGCTTCACACAGGGCGCGGCCGTGCTGATCGCCATCTCGCAACTGCCCGCACTGCTGGGCTTCACCGGGCGAACCATCCCGCAGGTGCTGCAGGGCGGGCCGCTGCCCGACCTCGTGGCCATTGCCTTCGGCCTGGGCAGCATCGCGGTGCTGTGGCTGGGCAAGCGCCTGCTGCCGCGCTTCCCGACGACCATGGCGCTGGTGGCCGGCGCCGCAGCCATCAGCTGGATCGTCGACTACGCGCTGCGGGGGGGCGCGGTGGTGGGCACGCTGCCGTCGGGCCTGCCATCCTTCTACTGGCCCGGCCTGCTGCCGCTGGGCACCTTCAGCGCGCTGGTGCTGCCCGCCCTGATGATCACGCTGGTGAGCTTCCTCGAGACCGCGTCGAGCGCCAAGGTCGACAACGCGCGCGCCGGCACGCTGTGGAACGAAAACCAGGACCTGATCGGCCAGGGACTGGCCAAGCTGGCTTCGGGCTTCACGGGCGCGTTTCCGACCAGCTCGTCGTTCTCGCGCTCGGCGATCACGCTCTACGCCGGCGCGCAGACCGGGTGGGCGACGCTGTTCAGCGTGGTGGTGGTCGCCGGTGCCCTGCTGTGGCTGATGCCGCTGCTGTACCACGTGCCGCAGGCGGTGCTGGCGGCGGTGGTGGTCACGGCCATCCTGGGGCTGGTGAAGCCGGCGAGCTTCAAAGCGCTGTGGCGCGTGTCGCGCATCGAAGCCGGCATCGCCTTCGGCACCTTCGTGCTGACCATCGCAACCGCGCCCAGCATCTACTGGGGCGTGCTGGGCGGCCTGCTGGCCAGCATGGCGCACTACATGTACCGGCACCTGCATCCGCGCATCATCGAAGTGGGCCTGCACCCGGACGGCAGCCTGCGCGACCGCCACCTGTGGAAGCTGCCGCCGCTGGCGCCGCAACTCTATGCGGTGCGCATGGACGCGGAACTCGACTTCGCCTCGGCCTCCACACTCGAGCGCGCGCTCACCGTGGCGCTGGCCGAGCGGCCCGAACTCACCGACGTGTGCCTGTTCGCGCAGCCCATCAACCGCATCGACATCACCGGCGCCGAAGTGTTCGGCTCGATCCGCCGCCTGATGGAAGCCAAGGGCGTGCGCCTGCACCTGAGCGGCCTGAAGCTGCCGGCGATGCAGGTGCTGGAACGCGCCGGCCTGCTGGCACCGGGCCCGATGCTCTTCAGCTACCGCACCGACGGCGAGGCGCTCGCGGCGCTGATGCCGCGCATCGACGTGCCGGTGGACGAGCCCACCGCCGCCTGAGCCCGGCCGGCCGATGAAAACCACCATCGAAGAACTGGTCGCGTTCCGCACGGTGGTCGACACCGGCTCGATCACCGCCGCGTCCGAACAGCTCGCACAGACGGTCTCCGGCATCAGCCGTGCGCTGAGCCGCCTCGAGCAGAAGCTCGACACCACGCTGCTGCGCCGGACCACGCGCCGGCTCGAACTCACCGAGGAAGGCGCCGCCTTCCTGCAGCGCACGCGCGCGATCCTCGATGCCATCGACGACGCCGAGGAGCAGATGGCCGCGCGCCGCCAGCAGCCCGCCGGGCGGCTGCGCGTGAACGCGGCCTCGCCCTTCATGCTGCATGCCATCGTGCCGCTGGTGCCGGAGTTCCGCCGCCTCTTTCCGCAGATCAGCCTCGAGCTCGACACCGACGACCTGCCCATCGACCTGCTGGAGCGCCGCACCGACATCGCCATCCGCATCGGCGCGCTGCGCGACTCCACGCTGCATGCGCGCCCGCTCGGTACGCATCGCCTGCGCGTGCTCGCCAGCCCCGCCTACCTCGAGACGCACGGCAAGCCACGCAAGGTGGACGACCTGGCCGGGCATGCGCTGCTGGGCTTCACGCAACCCGAGTCGCTCAACCGCTGGCCGCTGCGCGGCGTGCACGGCGACGAATGGGCCATCGCGCCGGCGCTGATGGCGTCGAGCGGCGAGACGCTGCGCCAGCTCGCGCTGGCCGGCGTGGGTATCGTGTGCCTGTCGGATTTCATGACGGGCGCGGACCGCGCGAGCGGCGCCCTGGTGCAGGTGCTGGCGAAGGAGACCGTGGACGTGCGCCAGCCGGTGAACGCGGTGTACTACCGCAACACGCAGCTGTCAGCGCGCATCACCTCGTTCCTGGATTTCCTGTCGCAGCGCATGGGTTGAGCGGCGGGCGCCGACCTGCGGCGCTTGCTGCCCGTTGCGCCTACTGCGGCTGCTTCGGCGTGAAGCGCTCGACCGCGGCCGAGGCGATCTCGTAGCCGCTCACGCCCATGTCCGCCGACGCGTAGCGCGCCGCCTTCAGCGTGCCGCTGACGTACACCGTGTCCATCGCGTGCAGGCCCCTCAGGGGCGCGGGCGCGATCACATGAACGATCTGGTTGGCCGGCGGCGGCGGGGTGTGGATGCAGGCGCCGAAGTACGGCACCAGCAGGAACTCGCGGATGCCGTCCTGCGCGGCGTCCAGCGGCACCACGAAGCCCGCGAGCTTGCCCGGCCGGCCATCGAGCGCCACGTTCACCGGCGCGTTGTCCCAGACGGCACGCATCTCTTCGAGCATCTGGATCGCACGCGGATCGTTGTCCCGCAGCGCCTCCAGGCTGATGTTGCGGTAGCGCTTGGTCGGGTCCCAGTTCTTGGGAATCAGCTCTTCCCACTTGAGCTCGGCCACCGGACCGCCCGTCGACGCGTTCGCGCCGTGCGCCGATTCGGGCCCGCAGCCGCCCAGGAGCGCCGCGGCCGGCGCCAGGAAAAGCGCGGACAGCAGAACACGCGAAAAGAACCTTCTCATGACCCCGATTGTGCTTGGCGAGTGTGTCAAGCCTGCAAAGCAGGGTCTTTGGCACTCATTTCCTCCCAGATCGCACAAACGCATTGCACAGCGCCAGAATGCCGCACCACGACACGAGGAGCTCTGCATGGCACCCACTGGATGGCTGGGACTCACGTCCCTCGGCACGGTTCACACGGCAATCAGCCTGGTCGCGGTTGCCGCCGGAATCTGGGCCCTGTTCCGCTACCGGGAGATCACGATGCGCACCGGCCTGGGCCGGGTGTTCTTCTGGACCACGGTGCTCACCTGCCTCACCGGCTTCGGCATCTTCCAGCACGGCGGCTTCGGCAAGCCGCATGCGCTGGGCATCATCACGCTGGTGGCGCTCGCGGCGGGTGTGCTGGCGGGGCGCGGCGCGCTCTTCGGCAAGTTCTCGCGCTACGTCGAGGCCATCGCGTTCTCGGCCAGCTTTCTCTTCCACTGGATCCCGGCATTCACCGAGACGCTGACGCGCCTGCCGCTGGGCGCGCCGCTGCTGCCGAACGCCGACGCCCCTGCGCTCAAGGCGATCACCGGCGTGCTGTTCGTGCTGTACCTGGTCGGCGTCGGGCTGCAGATCCGCCGGCTGCGCGGCGGCGGCGGTGCCCCGCTCAGTCCTGCACCCGCCCACGCAGGCTCTTGATCTGCGAACGCTGGCTCTTGCCCTCGAGCCGGCGCTGCTTCGAACCGTAGGTGGGCTTGGTGGCGCGGCGCACGCGCGGCGGCGTGGCCACGCTGTCGACCACCGCCTGCAGGCGCGCCAGCGCATCTGCGCGGTTCATCTCCTGCGTGCGGTGCTGCTGCGCCTTGAGCACGAAAACGCCTTCCTGCGTGATGCGGCTGTCGCGCAGCGCGAGCAGCCGTTCCTTCACGTCGGGCGGCAGCGAACTGGCGTGGATGTCGTAGCGCAGGTGCACCGCGCTCGACACCTTGTTGACGTTCTGCCCGCCCGCGCCCTGCGCCCGGATGGCGCTGAAGTCGACCTCGTCGGGGTCGATCAGGAGCGGCGGGCGCAGCATGGCGTTCAGACGCGCTCGAACACGGCCGCAATGCCCTGGCCGCCGCCGATGCACATCGTCACCAGCGCATGGCGGCCGCCCGTGCGGTGCAGCTCGGCAATGGCCTTGGTGGTGATGATCGCGCCGGTCGCGCCCACCGGATGGCCCAGCGAAATGCCCGAGCCGTTCGGATTCACCCGGGCCGGATCGAAGCCCAGTTCCTTGATGACCGCGCAGGCCTGCGCCGCGAAGGCTTCGTTCGACTCGATCACGTCGAAGTCGCTCACCTTCAGCCCGGTGCGCTCCAGCACCTTGCGCGTGGCCGGCACGGGGCCGATGCCCATGTACGCAGGCTCGACGCCGGCGTGCGCGTAGCCCACCAGCCGCGCGAGCGGCTTGAGGCCGCGCGCCTTCACGCTCTCGCCGCTGGCCAGCACCACCGCGGCGGCGCCGTCGTTGATGCCCGAGGCATTGCCGGCGGTGACGAGGCCGTCCTTCTTGAACGCGGGCTTCATCTTCGAAAGCGTCTCCACGCTGGTGTCGGCGCGCACGTGCTCGTCGGTGTCGAACAGAACGACGCCCTTGCGGGTCTTCACCTCGACCGGAACGATCTGCTCCTTGAAGCGGCCGGCGGCAATGGCGGCGGCCGCGCGCTGCTGGCTGGCGACGGCCAGCTCGTCCATCTGCTCGCGCGTGATGCCGTAGCGCGCGGCCACGTTCTCGGCGGTGATGCCCATGTGGATCTTCTCCCACGGGTCGTGCAGGATGCCCAGCATGTAGTCGACCAGCACCGCGTCGCCCATGCGCGCGCCGTAGCGTGCCGAAGTGTCGAAATACGGGCCGCGGCTCATCGATTCAGAGCCGCCGCCGATGGCGATCTCGCAGTCGCCCAGCGCGATCGCCTGCGCCGCGGACACGATGGCCTGCAGGCCCGAGCCGCACAGGCGGTTCACGTTGAAGGCCGGCGTCTCGATCGGGCATCCCGCGTCGATGGCCGCCACGCGGCTCAGGTAGGCGTCCTTCACGTCGGTGGGGATCACGTTGCCCATGACCACATGGCCGATGGCGTCGCCCGCCAGGCCGCTGCGCTCGATGGCAGCCTTCACGGCCGTGGTGGCCAGCTGCGTGTTGGGCACGTCCTTCAGCGCGCCGCCGAAGGTGCCGATGGCGGTGCGGGCGGTGCCGACCACGAAGATGTCGCGTGAGGTCATGGTGTCTCTGTCTCCTGGGATTGAAAAAAATCGGTTCAGCGCCCGGTGAAGGCGGCGGGCTTCCTGGCGAAGAAGGCGTCGAGGCCGATCCTGAAATCATCGGTCGCGGCGCAGTCCTGGAAAGCGGCCGATTCGGCGTCGAGCTGCGCAGGCAGGTCGCGGCCGAGCGATCCGCGCATCAGCCGGCGCAGGTTGCCCAGCGCCACGGTCGGCCCCTTCGCCAGCCGCTGCGCAAGCGCCATCGCCTCGGCTTCGAGCTCGGCAACGGGCACCACGCGGTTGACCAGGCCCATGCGTTCGGCAGCTGCCGCGTCGTAGGTGTCGCCGAGCATCGCGATCTCGAGCGCGCGGCGAAGGCCGACCAGCCGCGGCAGCGCCCACGAGGCGCCCACGTCGCAGCTGGTGCCGATGTTCACGTAGGCGAGGTTGAAGCGCGTGCCTTCGGCCGCCAGCACGAAGTCGGCCTGCAGCATCATGCTCAGGCCGGCACCGGCGGCCACGCCGTGCACCTGTGCGACCAGCGGCGCGTCCATGCGGTCGAGCACGGTCATCGCCTCGTGCAGCGGGTCGATCAGGTCGGCCGCGCCCTGCTGCGGATCGGCGCTCAGCACGCCGAGATCGCCGCCGGCCATGAAGCCCTTGCCCGCGCCGCTCATGAGCACCGCGCGCACGCTCCTGTCGGCTGCCAGTTCGCGGGCGGCGGCGAGGAAGGCGTTGGCCATCGGCACGTCGATGGCGTTCAGGGCAGCCGGCCGGTTGAAGCGGATCGTGGCCACCGCGCCATCCCGTCCCAGCAGCAAGGGAGCGTCTGTCGTCGTCATCGTCATGCGGTCTTTCCTTTCGTGGCGGCGGCTTCCGGGGCTTCGGCAGCCGGGGCCGGTCTTCGAATCACGCCACCGAGCAGCAGCTCGATGGCCTGGTCGGCGATCTGGTCGGGCGTGAGGTCGCCATCGGGGCGGTACCAGCGGCCGATCCAGCTCAGCGCGCCGGCGAGAACGAAGGCGGCCATCTTCGGGTTGCACGGCGCCAGCGAGCCTTCGGCAACGCCCTCTTCGACAAGGCTGCGGAACTGGCCATCGATGGTGGCCTTGAGGCGGCGCAGCTCGGTCTTCAGCGGCTCCGGCAGCGGGTCTTCGCCGATGCGGATCACGCACATGCCGAAGTCCTGCATGACCACGCCCGAGTAGATGCGCATGCAGGCCCGGAGCTGGTCGACGGCACTGCCGCCTGCGGCGCGCACCTCGCCGATGCCTTCCTGCATGAGGTCGAGCGCGATCTTCACGCACTCCAGCAGGATCTGGTCCTTGTTCTCGACGTAGTAGTAGAGCGTGGGCTTGCTGACGTTCAGCCGCTCGGCGATGTCGTCGAGCGAGGTCGCATGGAAACCGCGTTCGTTGAAGAGCCGGGCGGCCGTCTGAAGCACGGCCTGGCGCTTGAGTTCGCGCTGCCTGGCACGCTTGCCCGCGGGCTCCCACGGAGAAGCCGGATCGGAAACGGACGAAGGGGAAACGGTGCGGACCACGGTTCAACACGACTTGGCCGCAAATCGACGCCGCACGGCGCGGCGAGAGACGAATTTACTGGCCGGTAGAAATTCTACGGGCCAGTAAATGTTCCGGGGAAAAGACTGCCGAAGGGTTCAGTCGCCGCGCACGGGGCGGGCCCGCACGTCGGTCACGTCATCGGCGGGGCCGATGGCGACGGGGCTGCGCACGGATTCACCGCGTGCCCTGGCATTGACGACATCGGCGGCCTGCGGCTCCGTCGGCTGTGCCGCATGGCGGAATCTGTCGAAGCCCGAGCGTGGATTGAATCGCATGACCCAGGGCGTCACGGGCTTGCCCGTAAGACGCCCCCAGGCGTAGCGCACGCCCCACACCACAGCCAGCAGCATCACGGCGACGGTCAGGCTGGCCGCGAAGACCAGCCCCAGGAGCAGAAGAATGACCCGAAGAATGAAGTTCATCATCCGACTTTAGGCCGATGCCGCCGCCGTTGGTTCCCCGGCCTTGCCGAACGAGAACTTGCCCGGCGACTGAATCGGGTCGGTCGTGACCTCGATCGTGTCCTTCGGCCCGAAGCTCCCGTCGAGCAGCAGCTTCGACAGCGGGTTCTCGATGCGCTGCTGGATCGCACGCTTGAGCGGACGCGCGCCGAACACCGGGTCGAAGCCGACCTTGGCGATCTCGGCCAGCGCCGCGGGCGACACCTGCAGGCCCAGGTCCATCTTCGCGAGGCGCGCGGTGAGCACCTTCAGCTGGATCGCGGCGATCGATTCGATGTTCTTCGCGTCGAGCGCATGGAACACGACCGTCTCGTCGATGCGGTTCAGAAACTCGGGGCGGAAGTAGTTCTTCAGCTCGTCCCACACCGCTTCCTTGATCTCTTCCGAAGGCTTGCCCACCATGGCCTGGATGATGGGCGAGCCGATGTTGCTCGTCATCACGATCACGGTGTTCTTGAAGTCCACGGTGCGGCCCTGGCCGTCGGTCAGGCGACCATCGTCGAGCACCTGCAGCAGCACGTTGAACACGTCGGGATGGGCCTTCTCGACCTCGTCGAGCAGCACCACGCTGTAGGGCTTGCGGCGCACGGCTTCCGTGAGGTAGCCGCCCTCTTCATAACCCACGTAGCCCGGCGGCGCGCCGATGAGGCGGGCGACAGAATGCTTCTCCATGAACTCGCTCATGTCGATGCGGATCAGGTGGTCTTCGCTGTCGAACAGGAAGCCCGCGAGCGCCTTGCACAGCTCGGTCTTGCCCACGCCCGTCGGGCCGAGGAACAGGAAAGAACCCGTGGGGCGGTTCGGGTCGGACAGGCCCGAGCGCGAGCGGCGGATCGCATTGGCGACCGCACCGATGGCCTCGTCCTGGCCCACCACGCGTTCGTGCAGCTTGTCCTCCATCACGAGCAGCTTGTCGCGCTCGCCCTGCATCAGCTTGGCAACCGGGATGCCGGTGGCACGCGCCACGACCTCGGCGATTTCCTCGGCGCCGACCTGCGTGCGCAGCAGCGTGGGCGCGCTCGACTTGCCCTTGGTGGCCTCGCTGGCCTCGGCCTCCTTCAGGCGCTTCTCGAGCGCGGGCAACTGGCCGTACTGCAGCTCGGCAACCTTGTTGAAGTCGCCCTTGCGCTTCCATTCCTCGATCTGGAACTTGATCTTGTCGACGTCTTCGCGCACCTGCGCGCTGCCCTGGGCCTGGGCCTTCTCGGCCTGCCAGATCTCGTCGTAGTCGGCGATTTCCTTCTGCAGCTTCTCGATCTCACCCTCGATCAGGCCGAGGCGCTTCTGCGACGCCTCGTCCTTTTCGCGGCGCACGGCTTCGCGCTCGATCTGCAGCTGGATCAGGCGGCGGTCGAGGCGGTCCATGACCTCGGGCTTGGAGTCCATCTCGATCTTGATCTTGGCCGCAGCCTCGTCGATCAGGTCGATGGCCTTGTCGGGCAGGAAGCGGTCGGTGATGTAGCGGTCGGACAGCTCGGCCGCGGCCACGATGGCCGGGTCGGTGATCTGCACGCCGTGGTGCACTTCGTACTTCTCCTGCAGGCCGCGCAGGATGGCGATGGTGGCTTCGACACTTGGCTCGCCGACGATGATCTTCTGGAAGCGGCGCTCCAGGGCAGCATCTTTCTCGATGTACTTGCGGTATTCGTCGAGCGTGGTGGCACCGACGCAGTGCAGCTCGCCGCGCGCGAGCGCCGGCTTGAGCATGTTGCCCGCGTCCATCGCGCCCTCGGCCTTGCCGGCGCCGACCATGGTGTGCAGTTCGTCGATGAAGACGATGGTCTGGCCTTCGTCCTTCGCGAGCTCGTTGAGCACGGTCTTCAGGCGCTCCTCGAACTCGCCGCGGAACTTGGCGCCGGCGAGCAGCGCGGCCATGTCGAGCGACAGCACGCGCTTGCCCTTGAGCGAATCGGGCACCTCGCCCGACACGATGCGCTGCGCCAGGCCTTCGACGATGGCGGTCTTGCCCACGCCGGGTTCGCCGATGAGCACGGGGTTGTTCTTGGTGCGGCGCTGCAGCACCTGGATGGCGCGGCGGATTTCCTCGTCGCGGCCGATCACCGGGTCGAGCTTGCCGAGGCGGGCGCGCTCGGTGAGGTCGAGGGTGTACTTCTTGAGAGCCTCGCGCTGGCCTTCGGCATCGGCGCTGTTCACGCCCTGCCCGCCGCGCACGGCGTCGATGGCCGCCTCGAGCGACTTGCGGCTCAGGCCGTTCTCACGGGCGGTCTTGCCGATGTCGGCCTTGCTGTCGGCCAGTGCGAGCAGAAAGAGTTCGCCCGCGATGAACTGGTCGTTGCGCTTGATGGATTCCTTCTCGGTGGCCTGCAGCAGCTTGCTCAGCTCGGGGCCGACCTGCACGATGTCGTGGCCCTGCACCTGTGGCAGCTTCTTGATGGCGGCCTCGGCGGCCTGCGTGAGGCCGGGGACGTTGACGCCGGCACGCTCCAGCAGGGCGCGCGGGCCATCGTCCTGGCGCAGCATCGCGACCAGCAGGTGAGCCGGTTCGATATAGGCGTTGTCGTTGCCCAGCGCGAGCGACTGGGCATCGCCCAGGGCTTCCTGAAATTTGGTGGTGAGTTTGTCTTGTCGCATGGTGGTATTCCTGCATCCAAAATAGGGCTGTTCGGGCACGATTCAAGCCTGCCGGCCAATCCCGGCGCATGGCCCGGCGGATTGCGGCGTCCGGGCACGGGTATTGCACAAGACCCGTTTCTGTTTTCCCGTAGGCATTTCTCTCTTCTCGAATGGAGTCGATCATGGTTTTTTCAATGCAGCGCCGTGCGATCAGCGCTGGCCTCCTCGTGGCGGCCTTGGGCCTCTCGGGCCTTGCGCAGGCACAGAGCGGCACCCCCGTGCGCCTGCTGGTCGGCTTTCCGGCCGGCGCGGGCACCGACGCGATTGCGCGCACCCTGGGCGAGAAGCTCAAGGACGTGCTGGGCGTTCCCGTGGTGGTGGAGAACCGCGCCGGCGCGGGAGGCCAGATCGCGGCCACCGTGCTGAAGTCGTCCCCTGCCGACGGCCACACGCTGTTCCTGTCGCATGACCACACCATCTCGATCCTGCCGCAGGTGATCAAGAATCCGGGCTTCAACCCTGCCACCGACTTCGTGCCCGTGGCCGGCTTCGCGACCTTCGCCAACGTGCTGGCCGTGTCGGGCGGCACGCCGGCCAAGACGATGGACGAGTACGTGAAGTGGGTCCGCACGCAGAAGGGCGGCAAGGAGACCATCGGCATCCCGGCGCCGGCCTCGATCCCCGAGTTTCTGGTGAAGATGATTTCCGACAAGTACAAGATCGATGTGCAGCCCGCGCCCTACCGCGGCAGCGCGCCCATGACGGCCGACATGCTGGGCAACCAGATCACGGCGGGCATCGCCTCGGTGCCGGACTTCATCGAGAACCACAAGGCGGGCAAGGTGCGCATCGTGGCCTCCATCGGCGCCAAGCGCCAGGCGGTGATCCCGAACGTGCCGACCTTCACCGAGCTGGGCTTCGCCAACCTCGACGACCTGCCCTACTACGGCATCTTCGCGCCGGTGGGCACGCCGCAGCCGATCATCGACAGGTACGGCGACGCGCTGCAGAAGGTGCTGGCCATGCCCGACGTGAAGCAGAAGCTCACGGCGATGGGGCTGACGGTGGGCTACGAGCCGCAGGGCCAGTTCGCTGGCCGCGTGCGCACCTATACGCAGGCGTGGGAAAAGATCATCCAGGCCAGCGGCTTCAAACCGCTTTGATGTGTGGCTCACTCTCCCATCGGGGAAAGGGTTGGGGCGAGGGCCGGTAGCCTTCGCAAGAGCAGCTTGTCAGATGAGCGCTGCGGCCCTCACCCTGGCCCTCTCCCAAAGGGAGAGGGAACAACGCAGGTCAGGCGTTGGGAGCGCTGATGCCCCAGCGCGCCAGGGCCGCATCGTCGGCCACGCGCGCATCGACCCAGCGGGCACCTTCGGGCGTCTGCTCTTTCTTCCAGAACGGCGCCTGGGTCTTGAGGTAGTCCATCAGGAACTCGCAGGCCTCGAAGCTCTGGCCGCGGTGCGCCGACACCACGGCCACCATCATGATCTGGTCGAGGGGCTGCAGCAGCCCCACGCGATGGATCACGCGCGCCCCCAGGATGTCGAAGCGCCGGTGCGCCTCGTCGATCATGGCCTCGATGGCCTTCTCGGTCATGCCCGGGTAGTGTTCCAGCTCCATCGACGACACGCTGCTGCCGTCGTTGCGGTCGCGCACCGTGCCCACAAAACTGCAGACCGCCCCGACGCGCATGTCGTCGGCACGCAACGCGGCGACCTCCTGTGCCAGGTCGAAATCTGCCGTCCGGATGGAAACACGTGCGCCGCTCATGCCGGGATTGTGGCACCGCGATAAACTGCCGCGATGCCTTGCCTCGCCACGTCCTTCCCGGTGCACTCGCACCCCGAAGGCCTCGGTGCGTGCCAGGGCAACAGCAAAGCCAAAAAACCAAAGCTCGTCTGACCGGAGCCGAGGTTCCGTCGTCGGATGAGCGACGGAACCTGCCGGAAGGCAAGGCCTTGGCCTCTCATGGGTTGCGCGCGCATCCGACGATGGTTCTTTCCATCGGTCGATTCCTGAAAGGAAGCCCGCGTGCCTCGACTATCCCGTACCTCCACACCCGATTTCTCCGGCTTCTGGGTGGCCCTCGTCACCCCGTTCCGCGATGGCGCGGTCGATCATGTCGCGCTGTCCTCGCTGACCCGCAGGCTGGCCGGCGAAGGCGTGACGGGCTTCGTGCCCTGCGGCTCGACCGGCGAAGCCGCAGCGCTCGACGAGGCCGAGCAACTGGCCGTGCTCGACACGGTACTGGCCGCCGCCGACGGGCTGCCGGTCGTCATGGGCATGTCGGGCTACCACCTGGGCAAGGCCACGGCCTGGGCCCGAAAGCTCTCGGAACGCCCCATCGCAGGCCTGCTGGTGGCCGCGCCGCACTACGTTCGCCCCTCGCAGGCGGGCCTGCTCGAATGGTTCGGCGCCATCGCCGACGCCAGCACGGTGCCGGTGCTGGTCTACGACATTCCCTACCGCACCGGCGTCACCATCGCCCGCGACACGCTGCTGGCGCTGGCCGCGCACCCGCGCATCCACGGCATCAAGGACTGCGGCGGCGACATGGCCAAGACGCGCGCGGTGATTGCCGACGGCCGGCTCCAGGTGCTGACGGGCGAAGACCACCAGATCTTCGGCACCATGGCCGAAGGCGGCGCGGGCGCCATCGCAGCCAGCGGGAACGTGCACGCCCGCCGCTTCGTGCAGCTGGTGCGCCTGCTGGCGGACAACCGCCTCGCCGAGGCCCGCCCCGAGTGGCAGGCGCTGCAGCCGCTGGTGGAGATGCTGTTCGCCGAACCCAATCCCGGCCCGCTGAAGGCGCTGCTCGCGCATGGGGGCGAAATGCAGGACGAACTGCGTTCGCCGATGACGCGCGCGTCCGACGGGCTGCGCGAGCGCCTGGTGGCGCTCGACGCCCGCCTCAGCCGCCGGTGACGGGCGGAAAGAAAGCCACTTCGCAGTCGTCGCCGAGCGTGGCGGCTTCGTCGCTCATGAGCTGGTCGAGCGCCATGCGCACGGCCTTGCCGCGTGCGAGTGCGGTGGCATAGGCGCCGCCGCGCGCAATGAGTTCGTCGCGCAGCGCCGCCAGCGTGGCGGCCTGCGTGTCGACGGTTTCGCCGCTGCTGGAGAGTGCCTCGCGCACCGAGGCGAAATAACGGATCCGGACTTTCATGGCGCGATTCAGCCGAGCAGCAACGCGAAGGGAATGAAGCTCACGGTGTCGCCCGACCTGATCGTGTGGCCTGCGGGGTTGTCGACCACGCCGTCGCCCCAGACCATCGACGTCAGCACGCCCGAGCTCTGGTTGCCGAACAGCTCGAGCCCGCCCGCCGCGTTGCGCCGCACGCGCAGGAACTCGCGCCGCTTGTCGGCGCGCGGCCAGTCGAAATCGGCGCGCATCTGCACCGCCTCGGGCGCGACACGCGTGGCGCCCTGCAGCGTCAGCAGGAACGGGCGCACCAGCATCAGGAAGGTCAGGAAGCTCGACACCGGGTTGCCGGGCAGCCCCGTCACGTGGCAGGCGCCCTGCCCGTGTCTGCGCGCGATGGAGCCATAGGCAAACGGCTTGCCGGGCTTCATCGACAACGACCACAGCTGCAGCTCGCCGAGCGACTGCAGCGCCGCACGGATGTGGTCTTCCTCGCCGACGGAGACACCGCCGGTCGTGATGATCAGGTCGCTGGCCTCGGCCGCGTCGCGCAGCGCCGCAATGGTGGCTTCGCGGTTGTCGGGCACGATGCCCAAGTCGTTCACCTCGCAGCCCAGGCGGTGCAGCAAAGCCCGCATGAAGAAGCGGTTGGAGTTGTAGATCGCACCCGGCTTCATGGCGTCGGGTGCGACTTCGCCAGGCATCACCAGCTCGTCGCCGGTCGAAAGCATGGCCACGCGCGGCCTGCGCGCGACCTGCAGGCAGTCGAAGCCCACGCTGGCCGCAAGGCCCAGGGCGGCAGGCGTGAGGCGCTCGCCCTGCCCGAGCACGATATCGCCCGAGGCCACGTCCTCGCCCGCGCGGCGGATCCACTGGCCGCTCGCCGGCACGATCGCGATGCGCACCGAACCCAGGCTTCCTTCCCGGGGTGTGGCGGCCGTGTCTTCCTGCATCACCACGGCATCGGCGCCATCGGGAATCTGCGCACCGGTGAAGATGCGCGCCGCGGTACCTGCCGCGAGTGCCGTGCCGACAGTGCCGGCGGGAATGCGCTGCGCCACGGTCAACTCGGCGCCCGGCGCGGCGCAGTCGGCCACCCGCACCGCATAGCCGTCCATCGCGCTGTTGTCGCGGGGCGGCACGGTGAGGCCGGAGACGAGGTCCTGCGCCAGCACGCGGCCGTCGGCGTCGAAGGTGCCGACGCTTTCGGCGGGCAGCGTCGGCTTCGCTTTCGCGAGCAGCACGGCGATGGCCTCGTCGAGCGGCATCAGCGGAGGACGCAACGAGGAAGCGGCGAAGGGAACGGGTGTTTCAGCCATGGTGTTCGGGGTTGTATTCGAAGCGCTCGCCGCTGTCGATCAACCACTTCGCAATGGCCGCGGCGTCGTTGAGGTCGAACACCGGGCGTTCGGTGGGCGACGGCAGTGCGGCCGGGTCGTCCGTGGCCACGGCGGTGACGAACGGATCGTCGGTATAGAGCACCGGCCGCGACGGCTCGCTGCCCCCCGGCTCGCGCCAGATCTCGATCTTGAGCACATCGCTGTGCCGGAAGCCCTCGACCAGCACCCAGTCGGCGGCCGGATGCACCTCGGCGAGCAACTGGTGCACGCTGGGCTCGCCCGGCACCTCGAACTCGCGCATGATCGCGAGCCGCTGGTCGGACGCCACCACCACCTCGAAGGCACCGGCCTCGCGATGACGGTAGGTGTCCTTGCCGGGATGGTCGATGTCGAACCTGTGGTGTGCGTGCTTGACCACCGACACCCGCTGGCCGAGCTGCTTGAGCGCCGGGATGAGGCGCTCCAGCAGCGTGGTCTTGCCCGCGCCGGAGTAACCGGCGAAACCGACGACCTTCATGTCAACCTCTCCCGAATCCGATGCAGGATGCACCGCCAGGGCCCCTCCACCAAACCACCACGGAACCGGCCTTGCCGGGCCGCGGTGTGCGAAGCCTGGGAGCGAGCCCTTGGCTAGTCACAGTTCTCGGCGATGTAGGCCTTGACCGCCTCGGCGTCGGCCGGCAGCTTGACGACGCGCTTGGGCAGCGCCTCGATGCCTTCGAACTTCTTCGGCCGCGCAGGCTCCTCGCCCAGCGCCTCGACCAGCGTGGCGGCGAACTTGATCGGCAGCGCGGTTTCGAGCACCACCATCGGCACGCCGGGTTCGAGCTGCTCGCGCGCGGCCTTGAGGCCGTCGGCGGTGTGCGGATCGACCAGCGTGGCAAAGCGCTTGTCGGTGTCGCGGATGGTGGCCAGGCGGTCGGCATGGGTGCTGCGGCCGCTTCGGAAGCCGAAGCGACCGGCGGCCTGCGCGAACGCGGGGTCGGCGCTCAGGTCGAAGCTGCCGTTCAGGCCCAGGTCGTCCACGAACAGCTGGCGCAGCCGGGCGGCGTCGCGCCCGACCAGGTCGAACACGAAGCGCTCGAAGTTGCTGGCCTTGCTGATGTCCATCGACGGACTCGACGTCTCGTGCGTATCGGCCGCAACGCGCACACGGTACACGCCAGTGCGGAAGAACTCGTCGAGCACGTCGTTCTCGTTGGTGGCAACCACCAGCGTGCGGATCGGCAGGCCCATCATGCGTGCCACGTGGCCCGCGCAGACATTGCCGAAGTTGCCCGACGGCACGGTGAAGCTCACGGGCTTGTCGTTGCTCGCGGTGGCCTGGAAGTAGCCGGCGAAGTAGTAGACGACCTGCGCCAGCAGGCGTGCCCAGTTGATCGAGTTGACCGTGCCGATGCGGTACTTGCGCTTGAACGCGAGGTCGTTCGACACGGCCTTGACGATGTCCTGGCAATCGTCGAACACGCCGGTAATGGCGATGTTGTGGATGTTGGCATCCTGCAGGCTGAACATCTGCGCCTGCTGGAACGGGCTCATGCGGCCGTCGGGCGAGGTCATGAAGACACGCACGCCCTTCTTGCCGCGCATGGCGTACTCGGCCGCGCTGCCGGTGTCGCCGCTGGTCGCGCCGAGGATGTTGAGCTCGGAGCCGCGACGGGCCAGTTCGTACTCGAACAGGTTGCCCAGCAGCTGCATCGCCATGTCCTTGAAGGCCAGCGTCGGGCCGTTGGACAGGGCTTCAAGGTACACGCCGTCTTCGAGCTCGCGCAACGGCACGATCTCGTCGGTGCCGAACACGTCGGCCGTGTAGGTCTTCGCGCAGATCGCCTTCAGGTCGGCGGCGGGAATGTCGTCGATGTAGAGCGAAAGAATCTCGAACGCCAGCTCGGCGTACGGCAGCGCACGCCACTTCGCGAGCGTGGCGGTATCGACCTGCGGGTACTGCTCGGGCAGGTAGAGGCCGCCATCGGGCGCGAGGCCTTCGAGGAGGATTTCGCAGAAGCGCTTGCGGTCGGGGTGGCCGCGGGTGCTCAGGTAGTTCACTTCAGCTCTTCCTTGCGGATGCGCACGATGGGTTCGAGCACGGTGGGCAGTGCCTGCAGTTCGGCCATGACGTCGTCGACGGTGCCTTCGCGCGCGTCGTGCGTGAGGATGATGAGGTCGGTCTGCGTGGAGCCTTCGCCGCCGACTTCATCGGCTTCGCGCTGCAGCACGGCGTCGATGCTGATGCCGGCGGTGGCGAGCAGGCCCGTGACCTTGGCAAGCACGCCGGCCTGGTCGGCCACGCGCAGGCGCAGGTAGTAGCTGGTGACGACCTCGGCCATCGGCAGCACCTTCAGGTCGCTCATCGCGTCCGGGTGGAACGCCAGGTGCGGCACGCGGTGCGCGGCGTCGGCCGTGTGCAGGCGGGTGATGTCGACCAGGTCGGCGATCACGGCGCTGGCGGTCGGCTCGCTGCCGGCGCCCTTGCCGTAGTACAGCGTGGTGCCCACGGCATCGCCGTGCACCACCACCGCGTTCATCGCGCCTTCGACGTTGGCCAGCAGGCGCTTGGACGGCACCAGCGACGGATGCACGCGCAGCTCGATGCCCTTGGCAGTGCGCTTGGTGACGCCCAGCAGCTTGATGCGGTAGCCGAGCTGCTCGGCATACCTGATGTCCTGCGCGGCGAGCTTGGTGATGCCCTCGATATGGGCCTTGTCGAACTGCACCGGAATGCCGAAGGCGATGGCGCTCATCAGCGTGACCTTGTGCCCGGCATCCACGCCTTCGATGTCGAAGGTCGGGTCTGCTTCGGCATAGCCGAGGCGTTGCGCCTCCTTCAGCACGGTCGCGAAGTCCAGGCCCTTGTCGCGCATCTCGGACAGGATGAAGTTGGTGGTGCCGTTGATGATGCCGGCCAGCCACTGGATGCTGTTGGCCGTGAGGCCTTCGCGCAGCGCCTTGATGATCGGGATGCCGCCGGCCACCGCGGCCTCGAAGGCCACCATCACGCCCTTGGCATGCGCGGCAGCGAAGATCTCGGTGCCGTGCACTGCGAGCAGCGCCTTGTTGGCGGTGACCACGTGCTTGCCGGCTGCAATGGCCTCGAGCACGAGCTGCTTCGCGATGCCGTAGCCGCCGATGAGCTCGATGACGATGTCGATGTCGGGGTTGGCGATGATCTCGCGCGCATCGGCAACCACCTTGACGCCCTCGCCGGCCACTTCGCGGGCACGGGCGGTGTCGAGGTCGGCCACCATCGTGATCTCGATGCCGCGGCCGGCACGGCGCTTGATTTCTTCCTGATTGCGTTGAAGCACCTTGAAGGTGCCGCTGCCGACCGTGCCTGCACCGAGCAGGCCTACTTGGATGGATTTCATTGGGAAAGTCGCACTCGTTGCGTTCATGGTTTGGATGGGGTGGCGGGCGGCGCGGCCACGACGCGGCTCACGTAGCGCGGCAGCGTCCAGGCGCCGCCGGGAAAGCCGCGGCACATGCCGTCGGCCGAAGCCGCCGTGCGCACGAAGCCCTTGCCGTCGAAGTGCCAGGTCTCGCTCGACCAGCAGTCGCCGATGCCGCGGCCCTTGAAGCCGGAAGTGACGCTGCCGTCCTTGTCGTCGAACTCGCCGTTGGCTTCGATCGACGCTGGCGCATACGGCGGCTTGTCGTTGGCGATCCAGAGCAGGCTCGAGTAGTTGTAGGCGCCCATGCCGCAGCCGAGGGACAGCAACACCTTCCTGTCGGTCAGGCGATGGACTTCCAGCGACTTGGCGCTCACGTCGTCGCCGTTGTTGCACTGCTCCTTGATCTCGTCCAGCTTCAGCGAGGGAAAGATGCGCGCGGCGAGAGCGTCGTCGCCGGGGCGCGCCTTGGCGGGCCGCACGGCATTCACGACCGGCAGCGGCACTGCTGCCGGCACGGACGACTCGGCCTTGCTTCCGCGGCGCACCAGCGCGCCCGGCGTGCCGACGCGGCCCTGGACTTCGTCCATCTTCAGCAGCACGGCATTGAGGCCCGAGAGCGACAGCGTCCACTTGCGCTTGCCGCTGTCGGCGAGCGTGGCTTCGTCGCCCTTGAGCAGCTCGGGCAGCACGATGCGGACCTGATTGTCTTCAAGGCTGGCGGAGCCGCCCTCGAGACCCGGCAGGGTCGCCTTTCCGACCTTGAAGCGCAGCGGGCCCTTGGCGTCTTCTTCGCCGCCGGTCTGCAGCTCGATATCGACCGTGGTGCCGGGGCCGGCCTTGCGGGTGATGAGCATCGACACCGGCTCGCCTTCGCCGCTCTCGGCCTGGTAGCCCGCGGCGCGGCAGGTGCGCGTGTTGTCGCAGGCCAGTTCCCAGTCGTTGTGGGAAAAGGAGACCGAATCCTTGTCGGCTGCGGCTGCAGGCGCGGCGGACAGCGCCGAAAGAAAGACCAGCGAGAACGCGGCGGCGACGGATGCAGGCTTCATGGACGCGTCTTGCGGCGCAAGCGGTACTGCTCGAGGAACCTGGCGATGCGGTTGATGGCCTCGCGCAGATCATCCTCATGAGGCAGGAACACGATGCGGAAGTGATCGGGCGTGGCCCAGTTGAAGCCGGTTCCCTGCACCAGCATCACGCGGGTTTCCTTCAGCAGCTCGAGGAAGAACTGGCGGTCGTCCTCGATCGGGTAGACCTCCGGGTCCAGCCTGGGGAACATGTACAGCGCGGCGCTGGGCTTGACGCAACTCACGCCGGGAATCGCCGTGATGAGTTCGTAGGCCAGGTCGCGCTGGCGACGCAGGCGACCGCCATCGCAGACCAGGTCGTTGATGCTCTGGTAGCCGCCAAGCGCAGTCTGGATGGCCCACTGCCCCGGCACGTTCGCGCACAGGCGCATGTTCGAGAGCATGTTCAGGCCCTCGATGTAGTCCTGCGCACTGCGCTTGTCGCCCGACACCACGAGCCAGCCGGCACGGTAGCCGCACGAGCGGTAGCTCTTGGAGAGCGAGTTGAACGTCAGCGTGAGCACGTCGGTCGACAGGCTGGCAATGGCGGTGTGCTTGACGCCGTCGTACAGCACCTTGTCGTAGACCTCGTCGGCGAAGATCACCAGGCCGTGCTCGCGCGCGATGGCCACGATGCTCTTGAGCAACTCGTCGGAATAGAGCGCGCCGGTCGGGTTGTTCGGGTTGATGACCACGATGCCCTTGGTGCGCGGAGTGATCTTGGCGCGGATGTCGTCGAGGTTTGGCATCCAGCCGTTGGCCTCGTCGCACAGGTAGTGCACCGGCGTGCCGCCCGACAGGCTGGTGGAGGCCGTCCACAGCGGGTAGTCGGGCGCGGGGAGCAGCAGTTCGTCGCCGTCGTTGAGCAGCGCGTTGGTCGACATGGCGATGAGTTCGCTGGCGCCGTTGCCGAGGTAGATGTCGTCGAGCGTGACGCCCACCACACCCTGCTTCTGCGTCTCGTGCATCACCGCCTTGCGCGCGGCGAAGACGCCCTTGCTGTCGGAGTAACCGGCCGAGGTGGGCAGGTTGCGGATCATGTCCTGCTGGATTTCCTCGGGGGCATCGAAACCGAACACGGCGAGGTTGCCGATGTTGAGCTTGATGATCTTCTGGCCGTCCTCTTCCATCTGCTTGGCGGCGTCCATGATGGGACCGCGGATGTCGTAGAGGACGTTGGCCAGCTTGGCCGATTTCTTGAGCTGCTTCAAAGGGCCCTCCCGGGCTCGGGTTAACGGGTTGCTTACTCGGAGTTACAGGCCCTGCATGCTGCGCTTGCAGCGCCTGCAGAAAGCCCTTGCGGGCCTCGTGCCACTAGGGAAAACCTATAATTTGACCACAGTTCCCAGTGCACAGATGAAGCTCCAGCCCGACAAATCCGACGCTCAATCACTCACCGCGCACGGCCCGGGATGGGTAGCGATCAACAACGAAAAGGTCGAAGGCAGCGTGGTCGTCGGCTCGCGCGGCGAGCGTTTTTCCTGGGATTGTTCGAGCTTCGATCAGCTCGGCGCCGAACATTTCGCACAGTTGGCCTCACTGGGCGCCGAATTGATCATCTTCGGTAGCGGAAGCCGCATCCGCTTTCCACAACCCGCGTGGATCAGGCCACTGATGGCCCAACGCACCGGCGTGGAAACCATGGACACCGCTGCCGCGTGCCGGACCTACAACATTCTGGCCGGCGAAGGCCGCCACGTCATCGCAGCCCTGCTCGTCGAGAGTCCGGCAGGCTGAGGGCGCGGGAGGTCGTTTTCGGGGTAAAATAGCAGGTTGCGAACAGGCCCGCTACCCCAAAGTTAGCAACGACCAATCCTTCATTCTTCGAGCAAGCCCCGTCGGAAAACGGAGCGAGAGGGCTCGTAGAACGGAATCTAACGGAGAAAACAAGTTTCATGGCGATCGTTGTCAACAAACCCATTCCTGAATTCGACGCCAACGCCACGGGCGGCCTCAAGGTCTCGAATACCTCGCATCTCGGCCACGTGCTGGTCATGTACTTTTACCCGAAAGATAACACTCCGGGCTGCACCACCGAAGCGATGCAATTCCGTGATCGCTACAAGGACTTCGAAAAGGCAGGCGCCACCGTCTTCGGCGTGTCGCGCGACAACATGAAGTCGCACGACGAGTTCAAGGCCAAGCTCGAACTTCCCTTCGAACTCATCGCCGACACAGAAGAAAAGATGTGCCACATGTTCGGCGTGGTCAAGAACAAGATCATGTACGGCAAGAAGGTCAAGGGCATCGAGCGCAGCACCTTCCTCATTGGCGCGGACGGCATCCTGAAGGCTGAGTGGCGTGGACTCAAGGTCCCCGGCCATGTCGACGACGTGCTCAAGGCCGTCAAGGCCCTCAAGAGGGCCGCCTGACGGCCACGGTGGGCGTTGTGCTCGCCGCAGGGTCAGCCCTGCTTCTGCGCCGCGTGGGGAATGCCCAACGCAGCGCGTAAAGAGCAGACGGCCCGTCATCCGGGGTGTGCATAATGGCCTCATGCCGTTGAGCTCCACGACCGCATTCCCCGAACAAAGCCGCCTTGGTCTTCAGGCGGCTTTTTCGTTTTCTGGTTCCTACTTTCTGCGAGCGATCTGACACATGCCATTGCCTCCCGCCCCTACGAAACGCGCTGCATTGCTCTCGCCGGACGCGCTCGACGCGCCAGCCCGGTCCTCGCAGAGGGGCTCGCGCCGGTCCGGCGAACAGCGGTCCGGCGAAGCCGATTCGCGTGGCCCGCAGCCGCTGGAACTGTTCGACAACCTTGGCACCGAAGGCGGTGGCGAACCGGCACGTACGGCGCGCCGGACCAAGGCGAAACCTGCTCCGGCCCCGGCGCCGGTAAGCGCGCCGCAGCAACAACCTGCTGCCATTCAAATCGAGACGCGGGTTCCCGCAGCCTCCCCTGCTCCGTACATCCCGGAACCTGCCGCGGCACCGCAGCCACCCGCACGACCGAAGCGCAGCAAGTCCGGCGGCCCCGCCAAGCTGTTCGTGCTCGACACCAACGTGCTGCTGCATGATCCGATGTGTCTGTTCCGCTTCGAGGAACACGACATCTTCCTGCCGATGATCGTGCTGGAAGAGCTCGACGGCCACAAGAAAGGCACGACCGAAGTCGCGCGCAACGGCCGGCAGACCAGCCGCACGCTCGACGCACTGGCCGCCGCGCAGGACGCCGACATCGACAAGGGCCTGAAGCTCGACACCACCGGTCACCGCGAAGCCGGCGGCCGGCTGTTCTTTCAGACCGCCCCGCTCGACTACTCGCTGCCGGTCAGCCTGCCCCAGGGCAAGGCCGACAACCAGATCCTCGGCGTGGTGCAGGCGCTGCGCGACGAATACGCCAAGGACAAGCCGGGTCGCGCCAGGCGCGAGGTGGTGCTGGTGTCGAAGGACATCAACATGCGCGTCAAGGCGCGCGCGCTGGGCCTTGCTGCCGACGATTACCAGAACGACAAGACGCTGGAAGACGGCGACCTGCTCTACGCCGGCTCGCTCGCGCTGCCCGCCGACTTCTGGACGCGCCAGAGCAAGACCGTCGAAAGCTGGCAGAGCGGCAGCAACACCTTCTACCGGATCAGCGGGCCGCTGGTGCCCAACCTGTACATCAACCAGTTCGTGTACTTCGAAGCACCCGGCGAACCGAGCATGTATGCGCGCGTCACCGAGATCCGCGACAAGACCGCGGTGCTCAAGACGCTCAAGGACTACAGCTCGGGCAAGAACGCCGTGTGGGGCGTGAACACCCGCAACCGCGAGCAGAACTTCGCGATGAACCTGCTGATGGATCCGGAGATCGACTTCGTCACGCTGACCGGCACTGCCGGCACCGGCAAGACGCTCATGGCGCTGGCTTCGGGTCTCACGCAGGTGCTCGACGACCGGCGCTACACCGAGATCATCATGACCCGCGCCACCGTGAGCGTCGGTGAAGACATCGGCTTCCTGCCCGGTACCGAGGAGGAAAAGATGGGCCCGTGGATGGGCGCGCTCGACGACAACCTCGAGTTCCTGGCCAAGGGCGATGGCGGCGGCGCCGGCGAGTGGGGCCGCGCGGCCACCAACGAGCTCATCCGCAGCCGCATCAAGGTCAAGAGCATGAACTTCATGCGCGGGCGCACCTTCCTCAACAAGTACGTGATCATCGACGAGGCGCAGAACCTCACGCCCAAGCAGATGAAGACGCTGATCACCCGTGCCGGCCCCGGCACCAAGATCATCTGCATGGGCAACCTCGCGCAGATCGATACGCCGTACCTCACGGAAGGCTCGTCGGGCCTCACCTTCGCGGTCGACAAGTTCAAGGGCTGGCCGCACGGCGGCCACATCACGCTCGCACGCGGCGAACGCTCGCGGCTCGCCGACTTCGCCAGCGACGTGCTCTGACGCCTGCCGGCCTGGCCCGGCAACAAGATGGCAAGAAGCCCGCGCGCTCTCCGGAGCAGCGCGGGCTTTTTTTCGCATGCGTTGACAGGCTCCTGACAAGACGTTGTCAGGAGCCGGCTCGCACCATCGAGGCTCCTTCAACGACGCAAAGAAAGAGAGCTTCCATGTACAAGCAGAACGCCATCAGCTGGTTCGAGATTCCGGTCGCCGACCTCGACCGAGCCCAGGCTTTCTACGAAACCGTGCTCGGCCGCAAGCTGCGCCGCGAGACCCTCGGCGGCGACGCGCTCGCCATTTTTCCCTACGACGATCCCGCCACGGGCGGTGCGCTGCAGGCTGGCGCGAAAGCCAGCGCGCCTTCCGGCACGGGCATCCGCATCTACCTCGATTGCATGCCCAGCATCGACGCCGTGCTCGCACGCATCGAAGGAGCCGGCGGCCGGATCGTGGCGCCGAAGTCGGCGTTGCCGCCCGGCATGGGCTTCATCGCCCACATGCGCGACACCGAAGGCAATGAGGTCGGTCTGCACGCGCTCGACTGACGCCATCGCCATGACGCAGCGCAACTGGATCGCCGTGGCCAGCGCCGAACATGCGCGGCGCGGCCGCGACCACCGGCCGCTCGGCTTCATGCAGGTGGGCCATGGCAAGCATTCGCCGCTCAAGCGGCTCTCGAGCGGCGACCGGGTGATCTACTACTCGCCCGCCATCGTGTTCAGCGGCACCGACAAGCTGCGCAGTTTCGTCTCGATCGGCATCGTGCAGCCAGGCGCGCCCTATGAGGCCGAGATGGGCAATGGCTTCGTGGCGTGGCGGCGCGACGTGGCCTACCTGGCAGCGCACGAAACACCGATCGCGCCGCTGATCGAACGCCTCGCCTTCATCGAGAACCCGAAGCAATGGGGCTACAGGTTCCGCTTCGGCATGTTCGACATCGGCAACGACGACTTGAAATTGATCGCCCAGGCCATGTCGGCGGATTTGAAGACACTCGAACTCTGAACAGAAGGACACTCGACCCATGGAACCCATTCGCCAGCACCGGGACGCCTTCCACGTCGCGGGCCTCACGGTCCGCACCACCAATCTGGAAGAAAACACGCCCGCCACGGCGCGCCTCGGCTCGCTGTGGAACCGCTTCTTCGATGAGCAGGTCTACGCATCGACGCCGCATCGCAACGGCGATACCCGCATCTACGGCGTCTATTCGGCCTACGAGTCCGACGCCTCCGGTGCTTTCGACGTGACGGCCGGCGTTGCCGTGTCGAGCGGCGAGGATTGCGTGGCCATCGAGGCCGGCGACTACCTGGTCTTCGACGGCCAGGGAGAAATGCCGCACATGGTCATCGCCACCTGGCAACGCATCTGGCAGTATTTCGAGGCGCATCCGGAAGTCGCGCGCCGCTACCGCAGCGATTTCGAGGCCTACGAGGGCCCGGACAAGGTGGCGATCCACATCGGAGTCGCATGAGCCCAAAGAAGAGCTGGCGCGACAGGCTGGCCGGCTACCCTCACCTGCCCGACGTCAAGGAGATTCCCCTGGCCATGCGGCCGAAGCATGGCGAAGGCACGATCGCCACGCCGTCGCCGCGCGAAGTGGAAGCGGCGATGCGCAGCATTTCCGAAGGCCGGCTCGCCACCGTGATGGGCATCGGTGCAGACATTGCCGAGCGCCACCACGCCACCATCGGCTGCACAGTGACCACGGCGATATTCGCGCACTTGATCGCGCATGCCGCCGAGGAAACGCCGGCGCCGCCAGGCGGCAGGACGCCCTGGTGGCGCACGCTCAAGATCGGCGGCGAACTCAACGCGAACTATCCAGGCGGCATCGAGGCACAGATGTCGAGGCTCGAGGCCGAGGGACATACGGTCGTGCAACGCGGCAAACGCTACTTCGTCGAAGATTTCGCGAACAAGAAGCTCGCGAAAATCCGCTGATGCGCCGCGCCGACCGCCTCTTCCAGCTCGTGCAGCTCATCCGCGGCCGCCGGCTGACCACGGCGGCGTTCCTGGCACAGCGTCTCGAGGTGTCCGAGCGAACGGTGTACCGCGACGTCGCCGACCTCCAGCACCAGGGCGTGCCGATCGAAGGCGAAGCCGGCGTGGGCTACCGGTTGGGCGCGGGCTTCGAATTGCCGCCGCTGATGTTCACGCAGGACGAGGCCTCGGCGCTCGTGGCCGCGGCGCGGCTGGCGCAGAGCTGGGTCGACCCCGCTCTGGCGCGCGACATCGAGACCGGGCTCGGCAAGATCCTCTCGGTGCTGCCGCCGGCAGCGCGCGTGTCGGCCGAGGCACTGGCGCTGTATGCGCCGGCACTGGGCCTGGACCATGCGCTGCGCACGCGATTGCAGGCGTTGCGCGAGTCCGTGCAGTCGCACAACAAGCTGCGGCTGCAATACCGAGACGTGTCGGGCGACGCCAGCGAGCGCACGGTGCGGCCCCTCGGATGCTTCTATTGGGGCAAGGTCTGGACGCTGTCGACATGGTGCGAGCTGCGCAACGACTTCAGGGGCTTTCGCCTCGACCGCATGGAAGCGATCGAGGTGCTGCCGGAGCGGTTCCGCGACGAAGCCGGCAAGACGCTGGCCGACATGCTTCGACAGTTGAAGGCCGAGACGGCCAATGGCAAGGTCGTGCCGCAGAACCCTGGCGACACGCCGCCGTGGTCCGGCGGCAGCGCCAGCTGAGACGGCTCAGTATTCGTCGTTGTTGCTGTAGCCGACCAGGTTCTCGAACTTGGTGAGCGGCTTCAGGAAGGCCAGCTTGATGGTGCCGGTGGGGCCGTTACGGTGCTTGCTGATGATAACCTCGGCCACGCCCGGCTCCTTCGACTCCTTGTTGTAGTAATCGTCGCGGTAGATGAACATGATGATGTCCGCGTCCTGCTCGATGGCGCCGGACTCGCGCAGGTCGCTCATCATGGGGCGCTTGTCGGTGCGGCTCTCGACGCCACGGCTGAGCTGCGACAGCGCGATCACCGGGCACTTCAGCTCCTTCGCCAGCATCTTCAGGCCGCGGGATATCTCGCCCACGGCCGTGGCGCGGTTCTCGTCCCCCGAGGTGCTGGTCGACATGAGCTGCAGGTAGTCGACCACGATCAGGCCGAGCCGGCCATATTGGCGCGCAAGACGGCGCGCATTGGCGCGCAGCTCGCTGGTCGAGAGGCCTGGCGTCTCGTCGATGTGCAGCGACACCGTGCGCAGCTTCTCGATCGCCTCGGTCAGGCGCGGCCACTCCTCGTCGCTGAGCTTGCCGGTCCGCAGGTGGCCTTGGTCGATGCGGCCGATAGAGCCCACGATACGCACCGCCAGCTGGGCGGCACCCATTTCCATCGAGAACACCGCCACCGGCAGGCCCTCGTCGAGTGCCACGTGCTCGGCGATGTTGATCGCGAGCGAGGTCTTCCCCATCGAAGGACGCGCGGCCAGCACGATCATGTCGCCGGGCTGCAGGCCCGAGGTCATCTTGTCGAAGTCGTGGAAGCCGGTGCGCACCCCCGTGATGTCGTTCGGGTTCTCGGCCATTTCGGTCACGCGGTCGAGCAGCTCGACCACCAGGGCGTCCATGCTCTGGAAGCCCTGCTTCATCCGCGTGCCTTCCTCGCCGATGTTGAAGATCTTCTGTTCAGCCTCGTCCAGGATCTTGTCAACGGCCTTGCCCTGCGGATTGAAGGCGTTGGTGGCGATCTCGTCGCTCGCGGACACCAGCTTGCGCAGGATCGAACGCTCGCGCACGATTTCCGCGTAGCGCCGGATGTTGCTCGCGCTGGGCACGTACTGCGCCAGCGAGTTCAGGTAGACCAGGCCGCCGATCTCGTCGGCCTTGCCAAGGTTCTGCAACTGCTCGTAGACCGTGATCACGTCGGCCGGCTTGCTGGCATTGATCAGCCCGCCGATGGCCGCGTAGATCAGCTTGTGTTCGTGCCGGTAGAAGTCGCCATCGACCAGCAGGTCGCCCATGCGGTCCCAGGCGCCGTTGTCGAGCAGCAGGCCACCGAGCACGCTCGATTCGGCCTCGATGGAGTGAGGCGGAATGCGGAGTTGGGCAACCTGGCGATCGGCCGACGGGTCATTGTCGGCATAGGAAAAAACGGCGGACATGGACTTCCCTTGCAACCCTGCATGCTAAGCCGCGCACGCGCGCGCGTGTGTGGACAAGGCTGTGAATAAACAGTGATCTTCCGGTGCAATCGGCTGAACAACCCATGCATCGGGAAAGAAAAAAGAAAAGCCGCCCGAAGGCGGCTTTTGCTGCAGCGCATCGAAGCGCCGAGAACGATCAGGCGGTTTCGCCGTAGACCGTCACGGTGATGTCGACCACCACGTCGGTGTGCAGGGCCACGCTCACGGTGCTGTCGCCAACGACCTTGATCGGACCGTTCGGCAGGCGCACTTGCGACTTGGCAACCTTGTAGCCTTGCTTGCCCAGTTCTTCGGAGATGTCGCCGTTGGTGACCGAGCCGAACAGACGACCGTCGACGCCAGCCTTTTGCGTCAGCTTGATGGTCGTGCCACCGAGCTTTTCGCCTTGCGCTTGCGACTCGGCCAGCTTGGCGGCCGCAGCCTTTTCGAGTTCGGCGCGCTTGGCTTCGAACTCGGCCTTGTTGGCAGCGGTAGCGCGGCGGGCGCGGCCCGAGGGGATCAGGAAGTTGCGTGCGTAGCCGTCCTTGACCTTGACGATATCGCCCAGGGCGCCGACGTTGAGAACCTTGTCCAGAAGAATGATTTGCATGCTGTCGGCTCCTTAGACGCGGTGCTGGTCGCTGTACGGCACCATGGCCAGGAAGCGCGCGCGCTTGATGGCGGTGTTCAGCTGACGCTGGTAGATCGCGCGCGTGCCGGTCAGGCGCGCGGGAATGATCTTGCCGTTTTCGCTGATGAAGTCACGCAGCGTGTCGATGTCCTTGTAGTCGATCTCTTCGACGCCGGCGACGGTGAAGCGGCAGAAACGCTTGCGCTTGAACAGCAGCGACTGGGTGTTGCGCTTCGGGCGCTTGTCTTTGTTGAATTTCTTGAACGTGGCCATGATGGACCTCTCGAAAAATTAATCTTGCTGAAAGTCCTGCACATGCAGGACCGGATGCTTGCCGTTGCCCGGTGTCGCGAGAAAACCCTGAAATCGCCAGAGACTTCCCATCGACTGCCTCGCGAGCCGTTCGGCGATGGCGCCGAAGGCAACGGCCTTGAGGGCCGTCTTCACCTGCCTTGGTTTACCCGCCTCCTGCAGCGTCGACTCGTGTTCGAGCTTCAGGTCGATGGCGGGCAAGCCGGCTGGCGTGTATCGCAGGACCCCGAGTTCGGCAACGGAGGCTGTCAGCAGCAGCTGGTTGACCCCGGTTGCCGCAGCGGCGGCACTCACATCATCAGTTGTTGTTGGCGGCGTATTCGGCCTGCTGAGCCTTGCGGGCTTCTTCGCGCTCGACCGTCTTCATCATCGACGAAGGACCGGTGTCGGCCTTCTTCTTCTGGACGGTCAGGTGGCGCAGCACGGCGTCGTTGAACTTGAACGCGTGTTCCAGCTCGCCCATCACGGCTTGTTCAGCTTCGATGTTGACGCACAGGTAGTGAGCCTTGTTGAGCTTGTTGATCTGATAGGCCAGCTGACGGCGGCCCCAGTCTTCAACGCGGTGGATCTTGCCGCCGCCGGCCGTGATCAGGCCCTTGTAGCGCTCCAGCATGGCCGGAACTTGTTCGCTCTGATCCGGGTGGATCAGCAAAATGATTTCGTAGTGACGCATGGCACTCCTTGTGGATTCTTCCGAAGAAGAGGAAAAGCCACCTGCAGCGTCGGGCGCAGTGTGGCAAGGCAAAGCCGGCGATTATAGCCCTGTATTTGCCTGCCCGGCAAGCAGTCAGTCGTTGAGTGCCTTGTCGAGCGCCGCGGCCTTTTCCGGGCCGACGGCGGCACGGATTTTCGGCGCCAGCGCCACGAGGTCCTCGAAGCTGGCGGTGCCTTCGACCTGCAGGTTGAGCCGGAAGCCCATCAGGCCGAGGCTGCCGGTGAGTTGCGTGGCGATGGGATATGCGTCCTTGTAGCGCTGCTGCTTGCTGCGGGCGGACCCCGCTGGCGCCCCCGTGCTTGGAACCGGCTTGGCGGCGTCGGTAACGGGCGGCGTCTCCGGCGCGACAGGCTGTCCACCCAACGGCGCCAGCAAGCCCGACTCCACCATCTGCCCGACCTCTTCCGCGGTGATGCCCGTGCCCGCCGCAATCACGTCATCGACCGAACGCTTGCCGTCGAACAGGATGAACGCCGAGCGTTGCCGAGGCGTGAGCGGCACCGAACGGTCCTTGAGGACCTGCTGGCCGACGTCTGTCTTGACGAGAATCATGATGGTGTCCCCCGCGAGCTGCCGGGATGTGCCCCGTTAAGACACAAGTTTGACACCGGAAACGCATTTTGTTTCATTGACACCAGCCTGACGCGGGAAATCCCCCCGTGGGGATTCCCGCAATCTGTCGCGCGGCGGGCACATCGCCCGCCTGGACCTTCAGGCTCAGCGCTTGGCGAGCTGCTGCCAGGTGTCGATCACGCTGTCGGGGTTCAGTGAGATCGATTCGATGCCCTGTTCCGCCAGCCACAGCGCGAAGTCCGGGTGGTCGCTGGGGCCCTGGCCGCAGATGCCGACGTACTTGCCCTGCGACTTGCAAGCCTTGATGGCGCGGCTGAGCATGGCCTTCACGGCCGGGTCGCGCTCGTCGAAGTCGGCCGCCAGCAGCTCGAGACCCGAGTCGCGGTCCAGGCCCAGCGTGAGCTGGGTCAGATCGTTCGAGCCGATCGAGAAGCCGTCGAAGTACTGCAGGAACTCGTCCGCCAGGATGGCGTTGCTCGGCACCTCGCACATCATGATCAGCTTGAGTTCGTTCTCGCCGCGCTTCAGGCCGTGCTCGCCGAGCAGTCCGGTCACGCGCTCGGCCTGGCCCAGCGTGCGCACGAAGGGCACCATGATCTGCACATTGGTCAGGCCCATGTCGTTGCGCACGCGCTTGAGCGCCTCGCATTCCATGGCGAAGGCCTCGCCGAAGTCGGCGCTCAGGTAGCGCGCCGCACCGCGGAAGCCGAGCATCGGGTTCTCTTCTTCCGGCTCGTAGCGGCTGCCGCCGATCAGCTTGCGGTATTCGTTCGACTTGAAGTCCGACAGGCGCACGATCACCGGCTTGGGCCAGAACGCGGCGGCGATGGTCGCGATGCCCTCGGCCACCTTGTCGACGTAGAACGCGCGCGGCGACGCATGGCCACGGGCCACCGATTCGACGGCCTTCTTCAGGTCGTTGTCGACGTTCGGATAGTCGAGGATCGCCTTCGGGTGCACGCCGATGTTGTTGTTGATGATGAACTCCAGCCGGGCCAGGCCTACGCCGTGGTTCGGCAGCTGCGCGAAGTCGAACGCCAGCTGCGGGTTGCCCACGTTCATCATGATCTTGAGGTCGATCTCGGGCATCACGCCGCGCTGCACTTCGGTGACTTCTGTCTCGAGCAGGCCGTCGTAGATGAAGCCGGTGTCGCCCTCTGCGCAGCTCACCGTCACCAGCGTGCCGTCCTTCAGGAGGTCGGTGGCGTCGCCGCAGCCGACCACGGCCGGAATGCCGAGCTCACGCGCGATGATGGCCGCGTGGCAGGTGCGCCCGCCGCGGTTGGTGACGATGGCGGCGGCGCGCTTCATCACCGGTTCCCAGTTGGGGTCGGTCATGTCGGTGACGAGCACGTCGCCGGCCTGCACCTTGTCCATTTCGCTGATGCTGTGCACCAGGCGCACGGGGCCGGTGCCGATCTTCTGGCCGATGGCGCGGCCTTCGGCCAGCACGGCTCCCTTGCCCAGCAGCTTGTAGCGCTGTTCGGCCTTGCCCTGCTGCTGGCTCTTCACGGTCTCGGGACGCGCCTGGAGGATGTACAGATGGCCGTCGGTGCCGTCCTTGCCCCACTCGATGTCCATCGGGCGGCCGTAGTGCTCCTCGATCACCAGCGCGTACTTGGCGAGTTGCTCGACGTCGGCGTCGGTCAGCGAGTAGCGGTTGCGCTGCTCGGCCTTGACGTCGGTGGTTTTCACCAGCTTCCCGCTCGCCTTTTTCTCTTCAGGCGTGGCGAATTCCATCTGGATCAGCTTGGAGCCGAGGTTGCGGCGGATCACGGCCTTCTTGCCGGCCTTCAGCGTCGGCTTGTGCACGTAGAACTCGTCGGGATTGACGGCGCCCTGCACCACCGTTTCGCCGAGGCCGTAGCTCGAGGTGATGAACACCACGTCCTCGAAGCCCGACTCGGTGTCGATGGTGAACATCACGCCGGCCGCGCCGAGGTCGGAGCGCACCATGCGCTGCACGCCGGCCGACAGCGCGACCACGTCGTGCGCGAAGCCCTTGTGCACGCGGTAGCTGATGGCGCGGTCGTTGTACAGGGAGGCGAAGACCTCCTTCATCTTGTGCAGCACGTCTTCGATGCCGACGACGTTCAGGAAGGTCTCCTGCTGGCCGGCGAAGGAAGCGTCGGGCAGGTCTTCGGCGGTGGCCGAGGAACGCACGGCGAACGAAGCGGCGGGGTTGCCGGCGCTGAGCGTGGCGAAAGCGTCGGCGATGGCCTTCTGCAGGTCGGCGGGGAAAGGCTGAGCCTCGACCATGGCCCGGATTTCGGCGCCGGCGGCGGCCAGCGCGCGCACGTCTTCGGTGTCGAGCGCGGCCAGGCGCTTGCTGATCTTGTCGGCCAGGCCGTCGTGCGCCAGGAACTGGCGGAATGCGTGGGCCGTGGTTGCGAAACCGGTGGGCACCCGCACGCCCTGCGGCAGCTGCGAAATCATTTCGCCGAGGCTGGCGTTCTTGCCGCCGACCGACTCGACGTCGGTCATCCTCAGGTTTTCAAACGGTACGACCAGGGCGGTCGCGTCGAAAAGTGCAGACATGGGAAAGCTCCAGAAGTTGAAACCGGTGCTGCATGCAGACGGCGCGGCACGATCGTTGTCGTTGCTTTGGGTGCGGGCGCGGTGTGCATGGAAAGAATGGGAGGTGGGAAAGCGGATTCCCGATAATGGGCCGGATTGTAGGCGTGGCAGGCCCGCACGCGCCGCAGGACAAGGCCGCAAGAACCCAGACCATGCACACACGCACCGTTTTCTTCATTTCCGACGGCACCGGCATCACCGCCGAAACATTCGGCAACGCCGTACTCGCCCAGTTCGAGATGAAGCCGCGCCATGTGCGCCTGCCCTTCACGGACACGGTCGACAAGGCCCACCAGGCCGTGCGGCAGATCAACCACATCGCGGAACTCGAGGGCGTGCGCCCCATCGTCTTCACCACGCTGGCCAACATGGACGTGCTGGAGGTGATCGAGACTGGCTGCAAGGGCATGCTGCTGGACATGTTCGGCACGTTCGTGCGGCCGCTCGAGATCGAGTTGGCCATGAAGTCCAACCATCGCATCGGCCGTTTCAGCGACGTCAGCAAGAGCAAGGAATACAACGACCGCATCGCCGCGATCGACTTCAGCCTGCAGCACGACGACGGCCAAAGCAACCGCGACCTCGAGGGCGCCGACGTGATCCTGGTGGGCGTCAGCCGCAGCGGCAAGACGCCGACGTCGCTCTACCTAGCGATGCAGCACGGCCTGAAGGCAGCCAACTATCCGCTGATTCCGGAAGACTTCGACCGCCGGCAGCTGCCGCCGGCGCTCAGCCCGCACCGCAAGAAGATCTTCGGCCTGACCATCCAGCCCGAGCGGCTCAGCGAGATCCGCAACGAGCGCCGGCCGAACTCGCGCTATGCCAGCCTCGAGAACTGCCGCCACGAGGTGAGCGAGGCCGAAGCGATGATGCGGCGCGCAGGCATCCGCTGGCTCTCGACCACCACGAAGTCGATCGAGGAAATCGCGACGACGATCCTGCAGGAACTGCGCCCGGAGCGGCTGAACTACTGAAGTCGCTACTTTTTCGATAGCACACCACGCACGCCGGACGTGCGTAGTGCGTCGAAATTACCCGAACAGGTACTGCACCGTGCCGTCCGCGCTGGTCACGGGTTGGCATGGCGTGCGCCACACCCGCTCGATCAACGCCGGCTGCAGCACCTCGGCCGCCGGCCCTTGCACCGGGCCGCCGGCATCGCCGCCCAGCACGACCACCTCGTCGGCATAGCGCCGCGCCAGGTTCAGGTCGTGCAGCACGGCCACCACGCCCACGCCCCGCCCCGCCCACTCGCGCAGCAGGCGCATGGCGGAATGCTGGTGCGCGAGGTCGAGCGCCGCGGTGGGTTCGTCGAGCAGCAGCCAGCGGCTTGCGCCATCGGGCCGGGAATGCCAGAGCTGGGCCAGCGCCCGCGCCATGTGGGCGCGCGATTTCTCGCCCCCCGACAGCGTGTTGAGCACGCGCCCCGCCAGCGCCGACACGTCGGTGAGCGCCATGGCCTCCTCGACGATCGCGTCCTCGTCGCGCCCCGGCGCGCGGCGGTGCGGATAGCGGCCCAGCGCCACGATCTCCTGCGCCGTGAAGTCGAAGGCGACCGCGCTTTCCTGCGGCATCAGCGCGCGGCGCAGCGCCAGCGCGGGCATGCCGTGCGCCTCGAGCGGGCGGCCGTCGAGCGTCACCCTGCCCTGCGTCGGCGCGCGCTGGCCGGCCAGCACCGACAGCAGCGTCGACTTGCCGGCCCCGTTCGGCCCGAGGATGGCCGTCACGCGGCCGGCGGCGAGCTCGACCGTCGCGTCGGCGAGCAGCGTCTTCTCGCCGATGCGCACCGCGACACCGGCGCACGACAACGCCATCGGATCGCGCGGCGTGCTCATCGCACTGGCCGTCATATGCGCCCCCTGAACCGCCGCAGCATCCACAGGAACATCGGCACGCCGATGAAGGCCGTGAGCACGCCCAACGGCAATTCGGCAGGCGCCATCGCCGTGCGCGCCACGGTATCGGCACAGAGCACCAGTGCCGCGCCCAGCAGCGCGGAAGCCGGCAACACCACGCGGTGATCGGGCCCTGCCACCATCCGCACCCAGTGCGGCGCGATCAGCCCGATGAAGCCGATGATCCCGGTCGTCGCCGTCACCGCCCCCACGGCCACGGCCGTGACGACGATGGCCCGGCGCTTGATGCGTTCGACGTCCACGCCGAGCAGCGCCGCCTGCGCCTCGCCCAGCGCGATGGCGTTGAGCGGCGCGGCCAGCGAGCGCGCCGCCACGCAGGCCGCCAGAACGGCCGCGGCCACCAGCAGCACGGCGCTCCAGCGCGCACCGCCCAGGCTGCCGAGCAGCCAGAACTGCAGGCTGCGCAGTTGTTCGTCGGTGGCCATCACGCTGAGAAAGCCGAGCCCAGCGCCCGCCAGCGCGTTGACGGCGATGCCCGCCAACAGCATCAGCGCCATGCGCGTGCCGCCTTCGCTGCGCGACAGGCCGTAGATCAACAAGGTCACACACAGCCCGCCGCCGAAGGCCATCAGCACCAGCGTCCAGCTGCCGAGCGTGCGCGGAAGCGACGGCCAGAGCGAGGCGCCCAGGACGATCGTCACGCCCGCCGCCAGCGCGGCGCCGCTGCTGATCCCCACCAGCCCCGGATCGGCCAGTGGATTGCGAAAGAGCCCTGCATCAGCGTGCCCGCCATGCCCAACCCTGCCCCGGCCGCCACCCCAGTAGCAGGCGCGGCAGCCGGATGTTGAGGAACACGAGGTGCTCGGGCGACTTGTCGGCCCCCTGCCCCAGCGTGGTCAGTACGTTCCAGAGCTGCGACAGGCTGATGGCATAGGCGCCCGACACCGCGCCGAGCACGATGGCCGCGACGAGCAGCAGCGCGCTGCCGCCCAGCACGGCGCGTGCGGAAAACCGCTGGCTCATGCCAATGCTGCCGCGAATTTCTCGTGCAGGTCGGCAATGGAAGCCGGCGTGCGCGGGCCGAAGCCCAGCAGCAGCAACGCGTCCTGCGTGATCAGGCTGCGCTTCCTGAACGCCGGCGTGAGCGCCAGTTCGGGGCGCTGCCAGAACCTGTCGCCGCCGCCGTGGGCCTCGATGCTCTGCGTGCTCGTGAGGATGATGTCGGGCGCGGCGCTCGCCATGGCTTCCGCCGTCATGGGTCGGTAGCCCTGGAAGCCGCCGAGCGCGTTGATGCCGCCGGCAAAGCCGATCACCGCGTGCGCGGCGGTCTTCTCGCCCGAAACCTGCGGGCTCGCACTGTGCGACAGCACGAACAGCACGCGCGGCTTGCGCCCCTTGAACGCCGCCACGCGCTGCTGCACCTGCGCCCATTCGGCATCGAGCTTCGCCTGCAGCTCGCGCGCCTGCGCCTCGCGCGCGGCGGCGCGGCCCACGGCCTGCACCTTGCGCTGCACTTCGCCCCAGCTATGGTCGGCTTCGATGATCTCGACCTTCACGCCGGCGCTGCGGACCTGGTCGAGCACCACGGACGGGCCCGACTCGTTGGTGGCGATGATCGCGTCGGGCTTGAGCGACAGCAGGCCTTCAGCCGACAGCTGACGCATGTAGCCCACCTTGGGCGTGGCACGCGCGGCGGCCGGATACAGGCTGGTGGTGTCGGTGCCCACCAGTTGCCCTTCGGCGTCCAGCAGGTAGACCACCTCGGTGATCGCGCCGCTCACGGTCACGAGCTTCGGCAGCTTCGGCTCCTGCGCGAACAGCGGCAGCGCGGCAGCGCCCAACGACGAGGCGCCCAGCAGGCGCAGCACGTCGCGCCGGTGAAAACGGATGTGCATGGCGCGGCGTCCGTTCATGCCTTGCCCGCCGCAGGCTGCAGGCGCGGCAGCTGGCCCACGATGTTGCGCCATTCCTCGCGTTCGGGCGTGCCAGGCTTGCGCGCGCCGAAGAACATCGCCATCAGTTCGCCGGTCTGGTCGAAGGCCTCGACCGAGGTCACCACGCCGTCGCTGGTCGGCTTCTCCACGATCCACACGCCGGCGATGCGGTCTTCCCGCATGTGCAGGTTGAAGCCGGGGTCGAGCACGTTGAGCCAGCGCATCGGCACGGCGTTGTCGCCATGGCCCTTCATTTCCATCGGCTCGATGCGCACCACCGGGCCGGAGTGGATCTGGATGCAGCCCGGGCTGCCGACGAACACCATGATCGGCGTGCCGTCGAAAGCGGCTTCCTGCAGCAGGCCCTGGACCGCTCCGATTTCGGCGCGCTGCGTGAATTCGCCCTCGGTCAGGCGAAAGCTCTGCTGGCGCTCTACGCCGAACTTGTTGAGCAAGCCGAAGAATTCGTGCGTGTCCTGCATGGCGCGCCAGGCTTCGGCGAGGCCTGCGGTGTCGATGGCGCCGTCGTCGCGGGGGGCCGCCTTGTCTTCCGGCGGCAGGAACTGCACCGGCTCGTCCGCGGCCGTGTAGGTGTCGATGACCGACTGGAACGCATCGCGGTCAGTGGCGTCGCGCACGAAGATCTTGTGCACCGCCACTCCCTGGGCGTTGAAGAACTGCAGGCTCAACGACGGCGGCACGCCCGCATTGGCCGCTGCCTCGCTGACCGCGAAGCCCGCGTGCCAGCGGCTGAAGAACAGGCGCAGGTCGATGGCCTCGCCCAATGCGAGCCCCATCATCTCGCTGCCCGAGACCTTCTCGTAGACCCCGGTCTTCTCGTGCACCGTGGTCTCGTTGCGCGTGAGCGCGAGCACCGGGCCGCACAGCTCGAGTGCCTGCAGCAATTCGACCCAGGGACCGCGCAGCCGCGTGGCGCGCAGGGCCTTGTCGTGCGTGCCGGAATGCGCGGCCACGGCCGCGCCCTCGGACAGGCCCATTGCCGCAGCGGCGTCCTTGTGGCGCATGCCCTTGGCACGCAATGCGGCGAATCGGTCGCGGATGTCTTCGGCGGTCATCGGGATTCCTTGTCGTGAAGTTGGCAATGCGCGCGGCGTCAGAAGTCCGCCACGAGCGACACGTTGAAACTGCGGCCCGGCTGGGAGTAGGCATCGCGAAGGGTCGAGGCCGAGGTCAGGCCGCGCACGTCGCTCCACATCCAGTAGCGCTTGTTGGTCAGGTTGGTCACCGAGGCATTCAGGCGCAGGTCCTTGCGGATGCGCCACTGTGCGCTCAGGTCGAAGGTGGTGGCCGCGGGCGTCTGGAACTGGGTGCCGCCGGTGACCTCTGTGGCGTCGATGTCGGACCACTTCTTGCGCGAGTGGTTCACCGCGCTCAGGCTCACGTTCCACACCGGCGCCTGGTACTTGATGCCCACGCTGGCTTTCGTCGGGTCGATCGAGTTCAGCGGCCGGTTGTTGGTGCGGTCGCGTCCGCGCGTCCGGCCGTAGGCGAAGGGCACGGAGAAGCCGTTGCCGTTGTCGGTGAAGTCGAGCTCGCCCTTGATCTCGAAGCCGCTGATGCGCGCACGGCCGATGTTCACCGACTGGAAGGTCGCCGGGTTGGTGCGCGAGCCGAACACGCCGCCCACCTGGCGGTCGTTCTCGATCAGGTCCTTGTAGTCGCCGGAGAAGGCGGCCACGTCGAAGCTCAGGATGCCGGTTCGGCCGCGCAGGCCGAGCTCGACGTTCTGGCTCTTCTCGGGCTTGAGGTTCGGGTTGGGAATGGTCCTGTAGCCCGAGATCACGTTCTCGAAGAAGTTGTTCACCTGGAACGCGTTCGGCGCCTTGAAGCCCGAGGCGTAGTTGCCGTACACGCTCCATTGCGGCGTGGCGCGGAACAGCACGCCCAGCTTGGGCGACACCGCGGAACCCGAGAGCGACACGGCCTGTGCGCCGAAGCCCGCCTGCTTGGCGTCGAGCGAGAAGTGGTCGAAGCGGATGCCCGGCGTGATGCTCCAGCGGTCATGGATGAACTCGTCCTGGATGTAGAACGCATACGAGGTCTCGCGCGTGTCCGGGAAGCGCTTGAGCGGATAGCTCTCGCCGGCCGGCGGCACCAGGCCCGTCTGCAGGTTCTCGACATTGGTGCGCGTGTAGTCGAGGCCGTAGGTGATCTTCTGCGCCCAGTCGCCCATGCGCACCGTCTTGTCGGCCTGCAGGCCCAGTTGCCAGGTGCTTTCGTCGTAGGTGACGTCGCGCGTGCGGTCGGCGGCGGTGTAGCGGTCTTCATAGATGAACTCGCGCGACTTCGCCTGCTGGTAGCTCACCACGGCGAGCAGGCTGTCGGCCATGACGGAATCGAGGCGCAGGCGGCCGTCGTAGGTGAAGCGATGGCGCTGCAGGTCGGTATTGGCGTTCAGGCCGATGACCGAGGTGGAAGCGTACGGCGGCTTCGCCACGCCCGACAGCAGGTTGTAGCGCGCGGTCTTGTCGACATGCTCGAAGGTGAAGCCGTGACGCTGGCCGGCATTGGGCGTGAGGATGACCTTGGCCAGGAGCGCCTTGTTGCGGTCGCGCTCGGGGTTGGGCGCCGTGCGGTCGACGTTGGCCGCGTAGTTGGTGCCCATGTTCTCGAGCGCGCTGGAACGGCCCATGTTGGCCGAGATGAGCCACTGCAGCGTGTCGTTGGCCTTGCCGGCGAGCGTCACGCCGCCGTGCGTGCCGTTGTCGTCGCCGCTGTAGCCGATGTTCGCGCTGCCGCCGAAGGTCTTGCCGTCGCGCAGGAACGACTGCGGGTCGCGGGTGATGAAGTTGACCAGGCCCGCGAGGCCGTCGGAGCCGTAGAGTGCCGACGCCGGGCCCTTGATGATCTCGATGCGCTCGATCAGGCTGATGTCGAAGTAGTCGCGGCCGAAGGCGTTGGCGTTGAAGACGTAGCTGCGCGGCGTGCGGATGCCGTCGGTCAGCATCAGCACCCGGTTGCCGTCGAGGCCGCGGATGTTGAAGCCCGCGTTGCCGTCACGGCCTGTGCTGCCTTGCGCCAGGCCGAAGCGCGCGGGCGCGCGCTTGACCGATACGTTGGGCAGATCGCGCACCGCGTCGCGGATTTCGGTGATCTGCTTCGACTCGATCTCGTCGCGGGTGATGACCTCGGTGCTCACCGCCAGGTCGTCCCTGGACTGCTCGGAGCGCGATCCGCTCACCACCACTTCGTTGAGTGCCGCGACGCGCTGTGCCCACGAGGGGGCCGCAATGCCGAGGCCCGAGACGATCAGGAACGGCAGGAGAGCAAGGCGGAAAGCGGGATGAGGGTTGTTTTGGGCGGCCACGAAAAGGTCCAGGAAACAGTTGAGAAACTGCTTGCTGGACCTTCGAGCGCAGGAGCCTGCGCGAACTGACCTGGCTGGCGGTGAGGGACCGAAAACGGATTCGGTCCGGGCCTTTCATTTTATGAGAATAATTCTCATCTAAACAACTTAAGGCTTACTTATGCTGGGGCCGATGTACGGATCAAATGGTCGAACGCGCCCAGCGCCGCCTTCGCGCCATCACCCGCCGCGATGATGATCTGCTTGAACGGCACCGTCGTCGCATCGCCCGCTGCGAACACGCCGGGCACGGAAGTCTGGCCACGTGCGTCCACGATGATCTCGCCGTGCTTCGACAGCTCGACCGTGCCTTTCAGCCAGTCGGTGTTGGGCACGAGGCCGATCTGGATGAACACACCCTCGAGATCGACACGCTTCGACTCGCCCGTCGCGCGGTCCTTGTAGACCAGCCCGTTGACCTTCTGGTCGCCGGTGATCTCGGTGGTCTGCGCGTTGGTGAACACGTCGACGTTTTTCAGGCTGTGCAGCTTGCGCTGCAGCACGGCATCGGCGCGCAGTTGCGTGTCGAACTCGATCAGCGTCACGTGGCCCACGATGCCGGCCAGGTCGATCGCCGCTTCGACGCCCGAGTTGCCGCCGCCGATCACGGCGACACGCTTGCCCTTGAACAACGGACCGTCGCAGTGCGGGCAATAGGCCACGCCCTTGTTCTTGAACTCGTGCTCGCCGGGCACGTTGATGTTGCGCCAGCGTGCGCCGGTCGAAATGATGACCGACTTGCTCTTGAGCGAAGCGCCGCTCTCGAGCTGCACCTCGATCAGATCGCCGCTCGGCACCAGTGCCTTGGCACGCTGCAGATTCATGATGTCGACTTCGTAGTCGCGCACGTGCTCCTCGAGCGCATGGGCGAACTTCGGTCCTTCGGTTTCCTTGATCGAGATGAAGTTCTCGATGCCCATGGTGTCGAGCACCTGGCCGCCGAAGCGTTCGGAAGCCACGCCGGTGCGGATGCCCTTGCGCGCTGCGTACACGGCGGCAGCGGCACCTGCAGGGCCACCGCCGACGATCAGCACATCGAACGGGTCCTTGGCGGCGATCTTCTTCGCTTCGCGCTCGACACCGCTGTTGTCGATCTTGGCGAGGATTTCTTCCAGGCTCATGCGGCCCTGGCCGAACTCGGTGCCGTTGAGGAACACGGTGGGCACGGCCATCACCTGGCGTTCCTTCACTTCCTCCTGGAAGGTGCCGCCCTCGATCATCGTGGCACGGATGCGCGGGTTCTGGACTGCCATGAGGTTGAGCGCCTGGACCACGTCGGGGCAGTTGTGGCAGGTGAGCGAAACGTAGATCTCGAATTCGAAATCGCCGTCGAGCGCCTTGATCTGGTCGAGCACGGCCTGCTCGACCTTCGGGGGGTAGCCGCCGATCTGCAGCAGCGCGAGGATCAGCGACGTGAATTCATGGCCCATCGGCAGGCCGGCAAAGCGCGGGCCGTGGTTTTCGCTCGGACGGTTGACCGAGAACGACGGCTTGCGGTGGTTGTCGTCGCGGCTTTCGGTCAGCTTGACCAGCGGGGACGATTCCGCCACGTCCTTCAGCAGCGACAGCACCTCGCCCGAGGCCTGGCTGTCGTCGAGCGAGGCGACGATCTCGATCGGCTGCGTGGCGCGATCGAGGTAACTCTTCAATTGGGCTTTGGTGTTGGCGTCGAGCATGAGAGACTCTCTTTCGATAACTGGAAACTATCAACTGGGGACAAAAAAGCCCGGGGCCTCGTGAGCGCCCGGGCTTGCGCTCGGGTGAAGCTTAGATCTTGCCGACGAGGTCGAACGACGGAGCGATGGTCTTGTCGCCTTCATTCCACTTGGCCGGGCAGACTTCGTTCGGGTGCGCGGCGGTGTAGACCGCTGCCTTGAGCTTGCGCAGGGTTTCCTTCACGTCGCGTGCGATTTCGTTGGAGTGCACTTCGGCGGTCTTGATGATGCCTTCGGGGTTGATCACGAAGGTGCCGCGCAGTGCCAGGCCTTCTTCGGGGATGTGCACGCCGAACGCGTTGGTCAGCGTGTGGGTCGGGTCGCCGACCAGAGGGAACTTGGCCTTGCCGACAGCGGGCGAGGTGTCGTGCCAGACCTTGTGCGAGAAGTGCGTGTCGGTGGTCACGATGTAGACCTCGGCACCCAGCTTCTGGAACTCGGGGTAGTTGTCGGCCGCGTCTTCGACTTCGGTCGGGCAGTTGAAGGTGAAGGCCGCCGGCATGAAGATCAGCACGGACCATTTGCCCTTCAGCGTCTCGTCGGACACGTCGATGAACTTGCCGTTGAGGTAAGCCTGGGTCTTGAAGGGTTGGACTTGGGTGTTGATCAGGGACATGGTGATTCCTTGTGGTGGCTGATGAAAAAGGCGAGCCATCAGTATAACTACCAATTACTTCAATTCAATAGTCATCGTCTATTAAAAGTATTGGGGCTTGCTATGTTCGCGATCACGGTCAACCGTAGATCCCACTGCGCAATACGAACGTGTATCACGATCAAACGCATGCAGACCGGCGCAGCATGGGATTGCTTGCAAGTGCTTGTCCACCGCTCTGACAATCACCGCTTTCAGAACAAGGAAAACGATCATGAAGGGCGACCCCAAGGTCATCGAACATCTGCAGGCGCAGCTCAAGAACGAGCTCACCGCGATCAACCAGTACTTTCTCCATTACCGCATGCTCAAGCACTGGGGTCTGGACAAGCTGGCGAAGAAGGAATACGAAGAGTCGATCGGCGAAATGAAGCATGCCGACAAGCTCATGGACCGCATCTTCATGCTCGACGGACTGCCGAACCTGCAGGACCTGGGCAAGCTGAACATCGGCGAAGACGTGCCCGAACTGCTGCGTTGCGACCTCGGCGCGGAAACCGGCGCGCAGGCCACCATCAAGGACGGCATTGCGCATTGCGAGTCGGTTCGCGACTACGTCTCGCGCGACCTGCTCCAGGAAATCCTGGACGACACCGAAGAGCACATCGACTTCCTCGAAACGCAGATCGACCTGATCGATCGCGTCGGCCTGCAGAACTACCTGCAGTCGCAGATGGGCGAGCTCGAGTAAATCGCGAGGTTGCCGGTCCGGCACGCAGACAGATCACGGGGCCTCGGCCCCGTTTTTTATTGCTTTACGTAACTTAACTTCGCACGAATAACAGTCATTCTCATTTGCGCGGATAAAATCCGCGCCTTCGATGACTGCCCCCCGTACCGACAATCGCCGCCGCGCCTACTGGCTCAAGACCCTGCACGAATGGCACTGGGTCAGCTCGGCGATTTGCCTGATCGGGATGATCCTGTTCAGCATCACGGGCTTCACGCTCAACCACGCGGGGCAGATCGAGGCCAGGCCGGCGGTCACCAAACGGAGCGGCTCGGTCGGCGAATCGCTTCGCGCACAGCTCGAAAAGCAGTTGCCCGATGCCAAGGCCCTGAAGGGCAAGGCCCCTCTTCCCGCCGAATTGCAGGCGTGGGTGCAGAAGCAATGGGACATCGGCACCGCCGGACGCGACGCCGAGTGGTCCGACGACGAAATCTACCTTTCGCTCCCCCGCCCCGGCGGCGACGCATGGCTGCGGCTGAACCTGGCCGATGGCGAGATCGAATACGAGCGCACCGACCGCGGCTGGCTCTCCTACTTCAATGACCTCCACAAGGGCCGCAACACCGGCGCCGCGTGGAGCTGGTTCATCGACATCTTCGCGGGCGCCGCGCTGGTCTTCTCGATCACCGGCCTGTTCATTCTCAAGATGCACGCGGGCAACCGCCCCTTCACCTGGCCGATGGTGGGCATGGGGCTGGTCGTGCCGGTGCTGCTCGCGCTGCTGTTCATTCATTGACTTGTCTCTTCATCGATCCAGGAAAAGAGGTTTCCCGTGCACGTTCGCTATTCCCTCGCGCCGCTTGCCATATCGGCGCTGTTCTCGGCCCCGGCCTTTGCGGCCGGCTTGGCCGTCAATGTCGAGATCCCGCGGCTGAACGTCTCGGAGTACCACCGACCCTACGTCGCTGCATGGATCGAGCGTGCGGACAACTCGGTGGCCGGCACGCTGGCCGTCTGGTATGACGTGCGCACCAAGACCAACAACCCTGAGGGTGAAGGCACGAAGTGGCTGAAGGACCTGCGCCAGTGGTGGCGCCGCGGCGGCCGCGAGCTCGCCGTGCCGGTCGACGGCGTGACGGGCGCGACCAAGCCCGCGGGCAAGCACCAGCTGAGCTTCACTGAAGGCACGGGCGCCATGCCCAAGCTCGCGCCGGGCGCGTACAAGCTGGTGGTGGAAGCCGCCCGCGAGGTCGGCGGCCGCGAAGTCGTGAGCATCTCCTTCCAATGGCCACCCACGACGGCGGCGCAGCCGACAGGGATCGGCAAGGAAGAACTGGGCGAGATCAAGCTCGAGCTCAAGCCCTGATCCCCATCGACCACCGCCCGCCACCTCAAGGAACTGTCATGACCCACTTCACGCTGCGCACCGCCGCCCTCGCCATCGCCCTGTCGGCCGCTTCGCTGGCCCAGGCCCATAACGCGTGGCTGCTGCCCTCGTCCACCGTGTTCTCGAAGGCCGACACCGTGAGCGTCGATGCCGCGGTATCGAACGATCTCTTCGTCGCCAACCATGCCCCGCTGCGTCTCGACGGCCTGCAGATCACCGCGCCCGACGGCAGCAGCGTCAAGCCGGAAAGCGAAGCGAAGCTCAAGCTGCGCAACGTGTTCGACGTCAGCGTTGCCCAGCAAGGCACCTACCGCATCGCCGTGATCAACTCAGGCGCCTTCGCAAGCTGGAAGGACAAGGCCACCGGCCAGACCAAGCGCGCGCGCGGCTCGGCCGAAACCATCGCCAAGGACATCCCGGCAGACGCGCAGGACGTGACGATCACCCAATCGTCCGGCCGCATCGAGACCTTCGTGACCGTCGGCAAGCCCTCCGCGCTCAAGCCGACCGGGCAGGGCCTCGAGCTGATCACCAGCGGCAGCCCGACCGACCTCGCCAAGGGCGAGAAGGCCACCTTCACGCTGCACATCGACGGCCAGCCGGCCAAGGACCTCGACGTGACCGTGACCGCCGGCAATACGCAATACCGCGACAAGCTCGAGGAACTCAAGATGAAGACCGACGACAAGGGCCAGTTCAGCGTGACCTGGCCGGCCGCCGGCATGTATTGGCTCGACGCCAGCACCAAGGACAACAAGACCTCGGTGCCGCAAGCCAAGGAACGCCGCCTGAGCTACGCCGCCACCCTCGAAGTGATGCCCTGACGCCGGAGCCACGAGGCATCTTGGGCATTTCCTTCAGCACCTGGCGCGCTGGCGGCTACGCCAACGCCGCGGTCCCGCGTCCCGCCGATCCCGCCAGGCTGCAACAGCTCGGCGGGCAGACGATGGGCACGACGTGGTCGCTGCGCTTCGACAATCCGCGCATGCTGCCGCTGCCCACGGTGCGCGCCGCGATCGACGCCGCGCTGCAACGGGTGATTGCGCAGATGAGCCACTGGGAGCCGGACTCCGACATCGGCCGGTTCAACCGGGCGGCAGCCGGGTCGCGTCATGTGCTGCCCGCCGAGTTCGCCGCAGTGATGCGGTGCGCCTTGCACTGGGCCGATGCCAGCGGCGGCGCGGTCGACCCGACCGTCGGACCGCTGGTCGCCTGCTGGGGCTTCGGCCCCGAAGCGAAGGAACACCGGCTGCCAAGCGAAGCGGCGCTGGCGGAGGCCCGCGCGCGCGCCGGGTGGCAGCGGCTGGCTTTCGATGCCGCAGAAGGCTCGCTGACGCAGCCGGGCGGCGTGACGCTCGACCTGTCGGGCATTGCCAAGGGCTTTGCCGTGGACCACGGGGTGGACGCTCTGCGCGCACTCGGCCTCGATGACCTGCTGTTCGAAGTGGGCGGCGAACTGCGCGGCATCGGCCGGCGGCCGGACGGCCAGCCCTGGCAGGTGCTCGTCGACGGCGAAGCGGACTCGAGACGCCGCGTCGCGCTCGCCGGCATGGCCGTGGCCACTTCGGGCGACCGCTGGCACCGGCACACCGACGCGGGACGCAGCTGGTCCCACACCATCGATCCGCGCACGGGCGAGCCCGCTGCGCACGCACTGGCCAGCGTCACGGTGCTGCATGCGGAATGCATGCAGGCCGATGCACTGGCCACTGTGCTGACGGTGCTCGGCCCTGACGAAGGCTTCGCCTTTGCAGAGCGGCACGACATTGCCGCGCTATTCGCGAGCCACGGGTCCAACGCAGCGTCTCCCATCGTGCGCTGCACGCCCGCCTGGTCCGCCGCGCCCCCGACATGAGCGAGTTGGCATGGCGCGCAATGGGCGCCGGTTCCACCGTGGTGGCCTACGCGGCGCTGTGCGCGTCGATCTACCTGCGCGAACGGCATCGGCACGCCGCCACGGCGCGCGATGCCGCAGCGCTCTCCCGCGGTGACGGCAACGCAGCACCCGTGCTGGTGCTGTTCGCCAGCCAGACCGGCCAGGCCGAGGCCATCGCCTGGCAGACCGCCCGGCAACTGAGCGCGTCCGGCACTCCAGCGCGCGTGATGGAACTGAATGCGCTCGACGCGCCGACGTTGTCCGCAACCGGCCGCGCACTCTTCATCGCGAGCACCTACGGCGAAGGCGATGCCCCTGACGGCGCGAGCGTGTTCGCCGAGCGGGTGATGGCGTCTGTGCCTGCATTGCCGTCGCTTCGCTATGCCGTGCTCGCGCTGGGAGACCGTCAGTACGCCCACTTCTGCGGCTTCGGACGCACGCTCGACGACTGGCTGCATGCAGCCGGCGCGACGCGCGAGTTCGAGCGCATCGACGTCGACAACAGCGACTCGGAATCGCTCGCCCGATGGCACGCGCATTGGGGCGATGCCGCCGCCACTGGCGACCAAGCCGCAGAGGCTGCATTCACGCCGTGGCGGCTCGTCGCGCGCGAACTGCTCAACCCGGGCAGTGCCGGCGCGCCGGTCTTCCACCTCGGACTGAAGCCGCAGGCGGACGCGATGCCGCAGTGGTCTTCCGGCGACCTGGTTCAGATCACTGTCGCAAGCGACCCGAACCGTCCGCGCGATTACTCGATCGCGTCACTGCCCGGCGACGGCGAGCTGCAGCTTCTCGTGCGGCAGGAACAGCACCCCGATGGCACGCTCGGCGCGGCGTCGGGCCTGCTCACGTCTACGCTCACGGTCGGCGATACCGTCGCATTGCGCCTGCGCCCGCACACCGCGTTCCGCCTGGACGGCAACGATCGGCGCCCGCTGATCCTCATCGGCAACGGCACCGGGCTGGCCGGACTGCGAGCGCACCTGCGCGCACGCGTCGCCGCCAGCCGGCACGAGAACTGGCTGGTGTTCGGCGAGCGCCAGGCCGCGCACGATTTCCTGTACCGCAGCGAAATCGAGACATGGCAGGCCAACGGCGTGCTGCAACGGCTCGACATGGTGTTCTCGCGCGACCAGGCGGAGCGTCTCTATGTGCAGCACCGGCTGCTGCAATCGGCCGACACGCTTCTGCAATGGCTGCAAGGCGGCGCGGCAATCTACGTGTGCGGGAGCTTGCAGGGCATGGCTTCCGGCGTGGATGGCGCACTGAGGCAGATCACTGGCGATGAATTCGTGCGCGACCTCATCGCCAGCGGGCGCTATCGACGCGACGTCTACTGAACTTTCTGATGCCGCAAGTTGTGCGAGCACAACAGCCAATGAGAACTATTGGCATCTTCACGTAGTCTTTTGCTTACTTTGCAATTGAGAAGCAATATCATTCACACGCTTTACACGCATGTAAGGCGACTCACCCAGCCAGTCCGCCCCGCTTCTTCTGAAAGCCGGCTGCACGGACATCAGCCAGTCGAGTTCCTGCCGCCGCCTCTTTCGGAGAAAAAAACTTCATGGCCTACATCAAGAGCCGCAAACACGCCGTCGCGCGCGCCGTTCCTCATCTTTCCGGCGCTGCTGCCGCCACCCTGATGGCCATCGCGGCGCCTTCCGCGTTCGCCCAATCCAGCAACGCGCTGCCGGAAGTGCGCGTGCAGGACTCGTCGAGCGTCGACTACAAGGCCGACACGTCCGCCAACCCCAAGTTCACCGCGCCGCTGCTGAACACACCGCAGACGATCCAGGTCATCAAGGAACAGGTCATTCGCGACCAGGGCGCGACCACGCTGACCGAGGCGCTGCGCAACACGCCCGGCGTGGGCACGTTCTTCCTCGGTGAGAACGGCAACACGAACACCGGCGACGCCGTGTTCATGCGCGGCTTCGACAGCTCCAGCGCCATCTTCGTCGACGGCATTCGCGACCTGGGCTCGGTGTCGCGCGACATCTTCAACATCGAACAGGTCGAAGTAGTGAAGGGGCCATCGGGCACCGACGTGGGCCGCACGTCGCCCACCGGCTACATCAACCTCGTGACCAAGAAGCCGAAGCTCGAAGACAGCTTCACGGGTTCGATCGGTTTCGGCAGCGCCGACTTCAAGCGCGGCAGCGTCGACTGGAACAAGTCGCTCAGCAGCGCCAACGGGATCGGGGCGGCGTTCCGCCTCAATGCGGTGGTCGAAGACGCCGGCGTGGCCGGCCGCGACTTCGTGAAGAACAAGCGCGAAGCCATCGCACCGTCGATCGCGCTCGGCCTGAACAGCCCGACCCGCCTGTACTTCGACTACCTGCACGTCAAGCAGAACAACGTTCCCGACGGCGGCGTGCCCACCATCGGCCTGCCCGGCTACACGACGCCCGACGCCACCGCGATCCGCAGTGGCCTGGCACGTCGCACCTTCCTGAATTTCGCGCCGCGCGTCGACTCGAGCAACTTCTACGGCACCAGCTCGGACTTCGACAACGTGACCGCCGACATGTTCACGGCACGCATCGAGCACGACCTGACGCCCGACATCACGCTGCGCAACACCACGCGCTATGGCAAGACCTCGCAGGACTACATGCTGACGTCGTTCATGGGCGGCGGCCTCACGGCTTCGACCAGCGGCGTGGGCCAGCTTCCGGCCGCGAACTCGGGCTTCCTGAACACCGTGATCCCGACACTGCCGGCCAGTTGGACAGTCACGCGCAACCTGCCCACCAACAAGGACCAGGAAAACACGATCTTCACCAACCAGACGAGCGTGTCGGCCAAGTTCAACACGGGCAGCATCAGCCACTCGTTCAACGGCGGCCTCGAGTTCGTTCGCGAGACGCAGCGCGCCAACAACTTCTACGCGCCGGGCTTCGCGAGCGTGGGCACCACGCTGGCCGCGATCGGTTCGTGGCCTGCAGCCAACCTGTACAACCCGAACCCGTACGTGAGCGGCTACAACCGCGTCTCCAACGGCACGGGCTCCGACGGCAGCACCGACACCATCGGCCTGTACGCCTTCGACACGCTGAAGTTCAACGAGCAGTGGCAGCTGACGGGCGGCCTGCGCTATGACCACTACTCGACCACGTACAACGCGACCGCGCTGACGCTGGCACGCACCGGCAATGGCCCGCAGACCGCCACGATCGCGCCGACCAATCTGAAGCTGTCGGACAACCTGCTCTCGGGCAAGATCGGCCTGGTCTACAAGCCGACCGAGAACAGCAGCATCTACGCCGCCTACGGCACGGCAGCCCAGCCGCCGGGCGGCGCGAACTTCCAGCTGGCCGCGAGCGGCACAGGCAACAGCGCCGGTCGCACCGACTTCCTGCCGCAGAAGGCCAAGACCTACGAGCTCGGCACCAAGTGGGACGTGCTGAACAAGCGCGTGGCACTGACGGCCGCTCTGTACCGCACCGACGTGAGCAACGACGTGGTGCAGGACACGGTGTCGCAGCAGTACTACCAGACCGGCAAGAAGCGCGTGCAGGGCGTCGAGCTGGGCGTGTCGGGCGCAATCACCGACAACTGGGGCGTCACCTCGGGCTTCACCACCATGAACACCCGCGTGCTGAGCGGGCCTTCGGTGCTGGCCGACGGCTCCACCGCCCTCGCCTACACGCCGAAGAAGGCCTTCACGCTCTGGACCACGTACCAGCTGCCGTTCGGCCTGACCATCGGCGGCGGCGCGCGCTACAACGGCAAGCTCTCGCGCGGCACCGACGGCGCCGTGGGAACGCCGGCCTTCGTCGACTCGTACTGGGTGTTCGATGCCATGGCGACCTACCGGATCAACAAGAACGTGGACATCCAGTTCAACGTGTACAACGTGTTCGACAAGGACTACGTGTCGGCCATCAACAAGAGCGGCTACCGCTACACCCCGGGCACGCCGCGCTCGTACAAGGTCACCGCGAACTTCGCGTTCTGATCGTTCCAGCCGCCGTGCCCCGCTCGCCGGGCACGCGGTGCGAAACTCGAGCCCCGGCCCTTCGCCGGGGCTTTTCTCTTTGCGGAGTCTCTGAAAAATGATGCTGCATGTGCCCGACGTTCTGAGCCCCGACCAGGTACGCGCCATGCGTACGGCGCTGGACGCGACGAACTGGATCGACGGACGGCAGACCGTCGGCGACCAGGGAGCCCAGGTGAAGCGCAATCGCCAGCTGCCGGAGCAGTCGCAGGTGGGCCGCGAACTCGGCGCCGCAGTGCTCGCCGCGCTGGCCCGCAACGCCCTCTTTTTCTCCGCGGCATTGCCGTTGCGGTTCGTGCCGCCGCTCTTCAATCGCTATGAGGGTGGCGAGCATTACGGCGTGCATGTCGACGGCGCCGTGCGGGCATTGCCCGGCAGCGCGCAGCAGTTGCGCACCGACCTGTCGTGCACGCTTTTCCTGTGCGAACCGGAGGACTACGAAGGCGGCGAGCTGGAAGTGATCGACACCTACGGCTCGCACGAAGTCAAGCTGCCGGCCGGCGACCTGATTCTTTACCCCGCGAGCAGCCTGCATCGTGTTCACCCGGTGACCAGCGGCACGCGGGTCTGCTCGTTTTTCTGGCTGCAGAGCATGGTGCGCAACGACCAGCAGCGCGGCATGCTGTTCGAACTCGACCAAAACATCCAGAAGCTGCGCTCCCGCGTGGCCGAATGCGAGGAAACGGTGGCGCTCACAGGTCACTACCACAACCTGTTACGACTCTGGTCTGAAGTCTGAGCCTGCGCTGTTTGCAGGTGCCCCGATCCATTGGACGATTCGGTAACACCATGGTTGTTGCAAATGCGATGGATTCTTATTTATAATCAGTCACTTCCAACAGCCAGCTAACTGCCGCTTTCACCGCCATGATCGTTTGCGTCTGCCGCCGAGTCTCTGACCGCGAAATCGCACGCCATGTGCGCGCCGGCATGACCTTCGACGAGGTCCAGTTCGAACTTGGTGTGGCCACACAATGTGGCCAGTGTGAAAGTTGTGCGCGCGACATCGTCGCGCAATGCAGCGCTTCTCACCCGGTCGCCGCACTGAACTGCGAATCGGGTGCAAGGGCGATCCAGCTTGCCAACTCCATCAAGGAAAGCAAGGCATGGAACTCGTCTCGGCACTCGGCGGCAGCCTGATCCTGGTGGCAGGTTCGGTCTGGTGGATTTTTCGCAAGTAACGCAAGCGACGCGCCTCGCGTCCTCGTAGCGGTTTTGCTGCAATCGGGGCACCTTTCACGGTGCCCGCATTCGAATGGTTGATCGTGTCTGACCGCTTTGCCCCTCCCCCTTCCGTCCTCGGCCTGTCCCGCAATGTCGTCATTGCGGGTGGCGTCATCCTCTTTCACGCGGCCGCCCTCTGGGCGTTGCAGAGCGGACTGTTGCGCCGCGCTGCCGAAGTGGTGATTCCGGTCGAGATCCTGAGCCAGTTCGTCGAACCGCCGAAGCCCAAGGCCGATCCGCCTCCCCGCCGCCTCCCCCACCGCAGCCCAAAGTGACGAAGGCGCCGCCGCCGCCTCGACCGCAGGCCATCCGCGAGCCCAAGCCCACGCCGGCCCCGATGGCGCCGGTCGGCACCCCGGAACCTCCGCCGCCGGCCGCGCCGCCCGCTCCGCCCGCACCGCCGGCCCCTCCAGCACCACCGCCGGCGCCGCCAGCACCGCCTGCGGTGTCGCTGCCGTCAAGCAACGCCGACTATCTGCAGAATCCGAAGCCGGTCTACCCCGCCATGAGCAAGCGCCTTGGCGAGCAGGGCAAGGTCGTCGTGCGGGTGCTCGTCGGCGTCGACGGGCTGCCGAAGAGCGCAGAGGTCAAGCGATCCAGCGGCTTCGATCGGCTCGACGAAGCCGCCGTGGAATACATCATGAAATGCCGGTTCGTGCCCGGCAAGGTCAACGGCGTGGTCCAAGCCATGTCCTACGACGCCCCCGTCAACTACGTCCTGAACTAATTTTCTCTGGAGCAACTTCGTATGGATTCCCATTTTGGCTTGATGAACGTCTGGAACCAGGGCGACTTCGTCACCAAGGCCGTGGCAGTGCTGTTGATCGGCATGTCGCTCGCGTCCTGGATCGTGATCATCGTCAAGGCCCTCGACGTCATTCGCTACAAGCGCCTGGCCAAGCACTCGCAAGACTTCTGGCACAGCGAAGACTTCGCGACCGCGCTGAACAAGCTCGGCACCGACGACAGCAACCCCTTCCGCGCACTGGCCCTCGAAGGCCGTGAAGCCGCCGCCCACCATCGCAACACCAAAGCGCACCTGCACGATTCGCTGGACGTGAGCGACTGGATCACGCGCTCGCTGCGCAATGGCATCGACGCGTTCACCGCGCGCCTGCAGACAGGCCTCGCCATCCTTGCTTCGGTCGGTTCCACCGCACCGTTCATCGGCCTGTTCGGTACCGTCTGGGGCATCTACCACGCGCTCATGAGCATCGGCTCGGCCGGCCAGGCAACCATCGACAAGGTGGCCGGCCCGATCGGCGAAGCGCTGATCATGACGGCCCTCGGCCTGGCCGTCGCCATTCCTGCGGTGCTGGGCTACAACGCGCTGGTCCGCGGAAACAAGTTCGTGCTGACCAAGCTCAACGCCTTCGCCCATGACCTGCACGCCTACTTCGTGACCGGCGCCCGGGTCCAGAGCGGCGGTGAATCGATCGTGGTTCCGCTCAAGAAGGGCTGAACATCATGGCTTTCGGAACGCAAGACGAACCCGATGAGGTGATGAACGAGATCAACATGACGCCGCTGGTCGACGTCATGCTGGTGCTTCTCATCATCTTCATCATCACCGTGCCGGTGATGAAACATGCAGTCAACATCGACCTGCCGCGCGCCACCAGCGAGCCCGAGCAGCCCAAGCCGCAGAACATCCTGTTCAGCGTGACGGCCGACGGCACGTACTACTGGAACGAATCGAAGATCGAGGACAGTGAACTTCCTGGCCGCCTGGCTGCCGAGGCCGCCAAGGAGCCCCAGCCTGAGCTGCACATTCGCGGTGACAAGGCCGTGCGCTACGAGCGCGTGGCCAAGGCCATGTCGGAAGCCCGTGAAGCCGGCGTGCGCAAGATCGGCTTCATCACGGAGCCCGATTCGAAGTGATCTGAATTCGCATGCGTCGCGATCAAAAAAATCTTCATCGCGTCGATTGACTTTTTATTGCGAATCATTATCATTCAGTCATCGCTTCGATAAGGGAACTCCAAATGCCAGCCACACCGAATGCCTTTACTGTCCTGAACCATCCTTCGCTCGACCAATCGGGTGGTGGTCATGCGTCCGTCCAGGCAACGCGTCCGGTGCAGATGCTCGAAAGCACGGACCTTCTGAAAGGAAGCAAGACCGTCGCCATCATGCACAACGGCTCCCTCTATCGGCTTCAAGCAACCAAACTCGGCAAGCTGATCCTGACCAAGTAACGTCAACCAGCCCGCCCTTCGCGCAAGTTTCATCGTGGGGCGACTCAAGGAGATTCATCTCCGAAGGGTCGTTTTTTGCTAGCCAACGGTTCGCCGACTAGCCAAGCTTTTTTTCACGCTGAACCGCTCAAAAGAAACGCCGACCTCGAAGTCGGCGTTCTGCTTTATGGGAACAGGAAGCCCTCAAAGGCCGAGTGCTGCGATACCCGCCTTGGCGATCTGCGCGTCTTCATTCGATTTCACTCCGCTCACGCCCACGGCACCGATCACGTGGCCGTCCTTCACGATCGGCACGCCGCCCTCGAGCAGGCCCTGCACTTCCGGCGCAGTCAGAAATGCGGTACGGCCACCGTTGATGATGTCCTCGTATACCTTGCTTTCGCGACGGCCCATGGCTGCCGTATGCGCCTTGGCGGGGGCAATGTGCGACGACAGCGCTACGGCACCGTCCAGCCGTTGCAGCCAGAGCAGATTGCCCGCGTCGTCCGAAATGGCGATCGTCACCGCCCAGTTGTTCTTGATGGCCTCTGCTTCTGCTGCAGCGGCAACGGCCTTGACGTCGGCGAGTTCGAGGAAGGACTTGGTCTTCATGATGTGCTCAGGTTGCGTAAAACCCGAAAGCATAACGGCCATGCCGAACAGAGTGTCTTTGGCACCCAATGAACCTGCCAAGTGCCTTGGCAGGCTTAGGATCATCTCGCATACGGTCTTTGTTTCCGCTGCTCTTGCAGCCCCCTAGAATGCGCCCCAACTGCGTCTTCGCAGCAACCACAGGAGCTCCGGCCATGAACGACCGCGTTACCACCCTCGATACCTCCGCTGGCTACGGCCAGCCACTGGCGCAAGCCGAACGCCAACGCGTTCTGCGCAATACCTACTGGCTGCTCGCACTGAGCCTGCTGCCCACCGTGCTGGGCGCGTGGGTCGGCGTGAGCACCGGGATCACCCGCTCGCTCACGGGCGGCCTTGGCCTCATCGTTTTCCTCGGCGGCGCATTCGGCTTCATGTTCGCCATCGAGAAAACGAAGAACTCCGCGGCCGGCGTGCCGGTGCTGCTGGCCTTCACCTTCTTCATGGGTCTGATGCTGTCTCGCCTGATCGCGATGGTGCTGGGCTTCAAGAACGGCTCCGAGCTCATCATGACGGCCTTCGGCGGCACCGCCGGCGTGTTCTTCGTGATGGCCTCGCTGGCCACGATCATCAAGCGCGACCTGTCGGGCATGGGCAAGTTCCTGTTCGTCGGCGCGATGGTGCTGATGGTCGGTGCCGTCATCAACGTATTCGTCGGCTCGACCACCGGCATGCTGGTGATCTCGGTGGCCGCCATCGGTATCTTCTCTGCTTACATGCTCTACGACCTGAAGCAGATCATGGACGGCGGCGAAACGAACTACATCAGCGCCACGCTCGCGCTTTACCTCGACCTGTTCAACGTGTTCCAGAGCCTGCTGGCACTGCTTGGCATCTTCGGCGGCGAGCGCGACTGAGCAAGCGGTTCGCGCGCACAAACAAGAAGGGCCCCACGGGGCCCTTTTTTCATTCCAGTTCGAAGACCGCAATCGATTCGACGTGCGCCGTGTGCGGGAACATGTTGACCACACCTGCATACGTGCAGCGGTAGCCGGCCTGATGCACCAGCAGGCCGGCATCGCGCGCCAGCGTGGAAGGGTTGCAGCTCACATAGACGATGCGCTTCGGCGGCGTCCAGCCATCGGTGCGCAGTTCCGGTTGCTGATGTAGGTCGGCCATCGCCTTGGCGAGCGCGAAGGCGCCTTCACGCGGCGGATCGACCAACCACTTGTCAGCGCTGCCGTCGGCGACGAGCATGGCAGGCGTCATGTCGAACAGGTTCCGTGCTACAAAATTGGCAGGTGACAGCGCACGCCGTGCGGACGTTGCGGGCTGATTCCGCTTGAAGTTATCGGTCGCGCGCGCCACCAGCGTGTCGCTGCCCTCGATGCCCAACACCTCGCGCGCCTGGCTTGCCAGCGGCAAGGTGAAGTTGCCCAAGCCGCAGAACCAGTCGATTACACGTTCGTCGGGCTGAACATCGAGCAGTCGCAGCGCCTTGCCGACCAGCGCGCGATTGATGTGCGGATTGACCTGCGTGAAATCGGTCGGCTTGAACGGCATGGTCACCCCGAACTCGGGCAACCGGTAGGCCAGCGGCGTGCCGCCCTCCTCCAGCAGCTTCACCGTCTCGGGGCCCTTGGCCTGCAACCACCATTGAACGCCCTCGTTCTCGGCGGCGAAAGCCTTCAGCCGGTCGATATCCCGCCGCGTCAACGGCTCGAGGTGCCGCAGCACCAGCGCGATGGTGCCGAGCTTCGTGGAGTCCGGAGCGTCGCCGCATGCCAGTTCGATCTGCGGACAGGTCTCGCGCGCATCCATCGAGCCGATCAGCGCGCGCAGCGGCATCAGCATTTCGCTGACCTGCCTGGGCAGCACAGGGCAGACCTGCATGTCTGCCAGATAGCGGCTCTTGCGCTCATGAAACCCGATCAGGACCGTGCCTTTCTTGACGACATGACGCACCGACAGGCGCGCGCGATAGCGGTAGTGCCATGCCGGACCTTCCAGCGGACGCAGCAGGTTCTCGGGGCGCACCTTGCCGAGGTGCCAGAGGTTGTCTTCGAGTGCGCGCTGCTTCACGGCCACCTGGGCCGCAGCGTCGAGGTGCTGCATCTTGCAGCCGCCGCACGCCCCAGTGTGCAGGCCGAAATGAGGACAGCCGGGACGCACGCGCTGTGACGACTCTCGGCGGATGGCCGTGACCGTGCCCTGTTCCCAGTTGTTCTTGCGGCGATGGACGTTGAACTGCACCTCCTCGAAGGGCAGCGCGCCCTCGATGAACACGACCATGCCGTCGGCCTTGTGGGCCACGCCCTGCGCGTCGAGGTCGAGCGACTCGACGTTGAGCCACGTTTCGCCAGGATTCGCTGCGTCCTTCACTTGGGGTTTCGCAGGTTCGTTCGCGGGGGATTTCTTTTCTTCGATGATTTCCGTCATACCCCGATTGTCTCAGCGCGGCGTGGGCCCTAGAAAAGTGCATCCCGGCCGACGCCCGAACGGGCCAGCTGGCGGCGCATCTTCGCCAGTGCCTCGTTCTGGATCTGGCGCACGCGCTCCCGTGTGAGGCCCAATCGCACGCTGAGCACCTCGAGGGTTTCCGGCTCGCGGTCGTGAAGGCCGTAGCGCCCTTCCAGCACCTCCCGCTCGCGCGCATCGAGGGCATGCACCCACTGGTCGAGCAGCCGCTCCACCTCGTGCGTGTGCGCCACTTCGGTAGGGCTTCCCTGCTCGTCGTCGGAAGCGACGGTGTCCGCCAGCGTAAAGCCTTCGTCGCCGCGTGAATCGCCGGCATCAAGAGAGCGTGGGGCCTCGGACAACGCCAGCAAATCGGCCACGGACTGCACATCGCGTTCAAGCAATGCGGCGATGTCTTCCACGCGCACGCCCTCCGGCCGCTGCGCCACGAATTCAGCGTCGCCTTCCAGAGTGCGACGCGCGCGCAGCACCTGTTGCAACTCACGCACCACGTGGACCGGAAGCCGAATTGCACGGGCCTGTGTCATGACCGCTCGCTCGACGGACTGCCGTATCCACCAGGTGGCATAGGTCGAGAAGCGGAATCCGCGTTCGGGCTCGAACTTCGTGATCGCGTGCATCAGGCCGAGGTTGCCCTCTTCGATGAGGTCCGGCAGCGGCACGCCGCGTCCCAGGTAGCTCTTCGCGATATTGACCACGAGCCGCAGGTTGTGCTCGATCATCGATTGCCGTGCCTCGAAATCGCCGGCTCGTGCGGCGCAGGCGGTCTGGTATTCCTCGGCAGGCGTGAAAAGTTCGGTGCGGCGGACCTGCCGCAGGTAGATGGTCAGTGCGTCTGCGCCTTCGCCGCCGGGCAATTCGCCGACGACGCCCTGCGGCGATGCACCGTTGGCCGTCATGGCCTTGGGATCTGCCACCCTTTGGGGATTGAAGTCTCCGGTCTCGTCAGCAGCAGCGTCTGGCAGAGACGGCAATGGCGGGCTTGCCTTGCCCGCCAAGCCGCGCACAGGCAGCGTGCGACGGGGGCGGGAGGCAGCCATGTGGCATCACCGGTTGGGCAGGTAGCGCGAGGGATCGACGGGCTTGCCCTGGCGGCGGATCTCGAAATGGAGTTTGACGCGGTCGGCGTCGCTGTTGCCCATCTCGGCGATCTTCTGGCCCTTCTGAACCGACTGGTCCTCCTTCACAAGCAGCGTCTGGTTGTGCGCATATGCCGTGAGGTAGGTGTTGTTGTGCTTCAGGATGATCAGGTTGCCGTATCCGCGCAGGCCGGCACCTGCATACACCACGCGCCCGTCGGCCGCGGCCAGCACCGGGTCGCCCGCCTTGCCGCTGATGTCGTAGCCCTTGTTCTTGGCTTCGTCGAAGCCTGCGATGAGCGACCCGCTCGCTGGCCAGATCCAGCCGAGGTCGTCGTCGCCCGAGTTGCTGCTGCCAGGCGCCGACGGCGATGCCGTGACTGGCGTGGGTGGCTTGGCCGCACTGCTCGCAGGCGCCGCAGGTGCAATGGCGGCGGGCGGCGTCACCGGCTTTGTGGTGGCGCCTTCCGATGGCGAAGAAGACGCGCTTGATGGCGGCGCAACAGCCACCGCGGTTCCGCTCGGCGGGATCACGCGCAGCACCTGCCCCACTTCGATCAGGTCGGGATTCTCGAGGTTGTTCCAGCGAACAAGGTCTTGCCAGCGCTGGCCCGTGTCTGCGCCGATGCGGCGAATGGTGTCACCGGGACGCACGGCGTAGTAGCCGGGCTTGCCGTAGTTTTCGATGCCCGCGAGCGGCTTGCCGTTGGCATCGGTGGTGATGGGCGGACCGCCGGGCACTGTGGGGCTCGGTGCGCGAGTCATCGTGCCGCGGTCTTCGACCGGTGCCGGCCCGCGCGGCGTGGAACAGCCTGCGATCACGAGCACAAAGGCCAACGTGATGCCAGCGAACCAACTCCGATTGCCTAAACCCTGCATTTGTTATTCCTTCAAGCGATACCTGATTTTAGGGGGACAAAGTGAACCGCCTCAAGAACGAGCCGCTCCAGTCCACGGGCGGTCTTGTCGATGACGACAAGGGCCTGGCCACCGCTGGCCGAATGCGTCGGCGCGACGATGCGGCCACCTACCGCGAGCTGGTCGACCCACGCCTGCGGCACGGCCTCGCCGCCTGCCGCCGCGATGATGCCCGCATAGGGCGCGCCCTTTGCGTAGCCGATCATTCCGTCGCCCAGCATCAGGTGCACGGTGGCCAGCCGGAACGGCCGCAGGTTGGTACGCGCGCGCTCGTGAAGACCACGAAGGCGCTCGATGCTGTAGACCTCGGAAGCGACATGGTTCAGGACTGCGGCCTGGTAGCCGCAGCCCGTGCCGATCTCGAGCACGCGTCCAAGCTTGTCCTGTGGTTTGCCGATGAGCGCGGGAGCACCCAGCAGCAGCTCGATCATGCGGGCGACCACGCTGGGCTTGGAGATGGTCTGCCCCAGTCCGATCGGCAGGCTCGTATCTTCATAGGCCTGATTGACCAGTGCGCTGTCCACGAAAAGATGCCGGTCGACGGCGCCCATCGCGCGCAACACGCGCGGATCGGAAACGCCCTGTGCCGCAAGCTTCTGCACCATCCGTGCACGCACTGCGTTGGACGCCATCGAAGGCGTGGACGGAACCATCGGCTTGACAGGCACCGCGGGCATTCGCCCGCGCGTGGCTGCCGAAGCGGTGGGTGTCAGGCGAACGGGAAAACTGGGCCGCTGGGTGGCCATGTCAGTTGCTGAGACGAGTCACCGTCTCGCGCCATTGGCCCAGGTTGGCGTGGTCGGTCAGGTCGATCTGCAACGGCGTCAAGGCGATATGACCAGCCGCCGTGGCATGGAAGTCTGTGCCCTCGCCGCTGTCCTTGGCGCTGCCTGCACCGGCGATCCAGTACATGGTCTCGCCGCGCGGGCTGTCTTGCGTGATCACCTTCTCTGCCGCATGCCTGCGGCCAAGCCTGCAGACCTTCACCGGCTTCAACTGGTCGAAAGGCAGGTTGGGCACATTCACGTTGAGCAGGAACGCATTGCCTTCCAGCATGCGCTCGCGTTCGATCTGCTGGACCAGTCGGCGCGCCACCTGGGCAGCAGCATCGACATGCGCCCAGCCTTTTTCGATCTGCGAGAACGCGATGGCGGGAATGCCGAACAGGTACGCCTCCATGGCGGCACCGACGGTGCCCGAGTAGATGGTGTCGTCGCCCATGTTGGCGCCGTTGTTGATGCCGGAAACGACCAGGTCAGGCCGGTAGCCCAGCAATCCCTTGAGAGCGATGTGCACGCAATCGGCCGGCGTACCCGTGACGTAGCGGAAGCCGTTGTGCGCCTGGTGCACGTAGAGCGGTGCCGCAAGGGTTAGCGCGTTCGACTTCGCGCTGTTGTTGTGCTCGGGTGCGACCACCTCGACATCGGCAATGTCCTTGAGCGCGTCGTGCAATGCGACGATGCCCGGCGCCTGAAAGCCGTCGTCATTGGAAATGAGTATCTTCATGGTGTCCTGAATGCCCTCGGATTGTAGGCCGCAGGTGCGTCGCAGCAGGGACAAGCCCGCCTTGCCGCGCCGCCTATCATCGCCCGCATTGATTGCCCCACCCGACTCACACGAAGGAGACTCGAGCATGCACGCATGGCTTTGCGAAAACCCCACCGGCGTCGACGCGCTGACCTGGAAGGAATTGCCGACACCGGCACCGGGCCCGGGCCAGGTGCTGATCGAGATCAGGGCGGCGAGCCTGAATTTTCCCGACTTGCTGATCGTGCAGAACAAGTACCAGATGAAGCCGCCGCTGCCCTTCGTGCCGGGCTCCGAATATGCAGGCGTCGTGCAGGCCGTGGGCGATGGCGTCACGCATCTCAAGGTGGGCCAGAACGTTGCCTGCCTGTCGGGCACCGGCGGTTTCGGCACCCACACGCTGGCACCTGCGGCCCTGTGCATGCCGTTGCCCGAGGGATTCGGCCACGTGGATGCGGCAGCGTTCATCATGATCTACGCGACGTCGTGGCACGCGCTGATGGACCGAGCACAACTCAAACCCGGCGAGACGGTGCTCGTTCTTGGCGCGGCGGGCGGCGTAGGCACTGCAGCAATCCAGATTGCCAAGGCTGCAGGCGCCAAGGTAATTGCAGCAGCCTCGACCGACGAGAAATGCGAACTTTGCCGCTCCATTGGTGCTGACGCAACCATCAACTACACCACGCATGCACTGCCCAATGGCTTTCGCGATGCGATCAAGGCGGCGACCGACGGCAAAGGCCCTGATGTCATTTACGACCCCGTCGGCGGCGATTTTGCAGAACCGGCCTTTCGCTCGATCGGATGGCGCGGTCGCTATTTGGTCGTGGGTTTTGCGTCGGGCCCGATTCCATCACTGCCGTTGAATCTCACGCTGCTGAAAGGCGCGTCGCTCGTTGGCGTGTTCTGGGGCGATTTCGCCAAGCGCGAACCGAAGGCCAACGGGGCGATGATGGCCGAATTGGCTCAATGGTACGGACAAGGAAAGATCAAGCCGGTGATCGACAGTACGATGCCGATGTCTGAATTGAAGGCTGCATACGCCCACATGGGGTCACGCGGCGTCAAAGGAAAACTGGTGATGGTGAACTGAGCACCTCTGAGGCCGCCCTCCAAATAAAAAAGCCCGCGCATGCGGGCTTTTTTATTGGGCAGCTGCCCAGAAACCGACGGAACTTACTTGATCTCGTAATCAGAAAGTGACTTGCCGGCGGCCAATGCCTCGGTGACCCAACGGGGCTTGCGGCCGCGGCCGCCAGACCAGGTTTCGCCGGTAGGACCGCGGTATTTGGCAGCCGCCTTCGACTGAGCACCACCTGCAGCGCGCTTGACGGCAGCCACCCGTCCCGTCAGTTTGAGATCGGTGGCGGTCAGCCCATATTCCGCGATCTTCTTTCGCACCTCGTCGATCACGCTGGAGCGTTCCTGGTTACGCAGCTCCTCGGCCTGCCTGCGCAATTGCGCAATCTGCTCGTCGTGCTTCTTGATCTGAGAATTGATATCGGCGAGGGTCGAAGCCATTGTTGGACTCCAGAAATTGAAAACGTGCGGATTTTAATTCAGTTTACATTTGCCACAAGCTGGCGCTGCCTCGAAAAAAGTCGCGGCCGATTGCGTTAATGCAACAACTCGCAACACGAAGCACTGCCCGCAATGTTTATCGCGGGAAGAAAACCAGCAAAAGGAGAGGAACGCAACAACGAAGTGCCGGTCCGGAAATGACATCGCCGGGGCAAGCCCGGCGATGGAATCCTTCAAATGCTATTTGAGCAATAGCGCAAAGGAGATGTTTTTGGGGTGGCTGATGGGACTCGAACCCACGACGACCAGAATCACAATCTGGGACTCTACCAGCTGAGCTACAGCCACCGCAGAGCCTCAGATTGTAGCGTTAAAAATCGCCGTTTTCAGCAACTCCAACAAAAAGAGCACGAAGCAGTCACATCAGCCCGCCGCAAGCGGTCCAACGCTGGTCGCATCCGCCTGGATCGTGATCGACCCGTCCGGTCGCTCATAGGTCCCGATGAGCAACCCGCTGGCAACTGCATGCGCACGAAGCGCGTCCATGACTTCATCCCGACCGGGCGAATCTGAAAACTGTGGCGCCTCCGCCAGAGCGAAGAGCTGGAACGCATACCGGTGCGTCCCATGACCCGGCGGCGGATCTGGCGGCAGCCATGTCGGCTGCAGCGCGGAATTGCGTCCGACGTGCAGGCCCGCTCCTTCGTTGTCCTGGCTCGGCATCGCGGCCTCGGCCATTGAAGCACTGGCCGTCGGCAGATTCACCACTATCGCATGCACCAGTGGATTGGGCGTCGGCGAATCGGCGTCCTCGACGATCAGGACCAGCGAAGCGGCTGCCGGTACACCCGCCCACTGCAACGGCGGAGAAACGCCCTCGCCGTCCGCGGTACAGCGGAGCGGCAGTGGCGAGTGGTCGGCAAATGCCATGCTGGTGAGTTGGATCGACGCCAACCCCTCGCGCATCCCGAGGTTGTTGAAGACGATCTGCTCCAGACCCGCGCGCACCCCTTGCAACGCGTGGCCAATGACATCAGGCAGTTTTTCCAGCATGCGTAAGGTGTACCGCGATGAGCGGTGCAAGCCTGTAGGACGCCGTGCAAGCTCCATGTCACGGCGCCGGCCAAAAACTCCCGCATCACCATCACAGCCGCACTCGACGCAGCTCGCCTCCAGGTCGCTCCGCTATCATGAATGCGGCCCGCCAAGCGGGTACGGCATCGGCCGCTCCCTTGTCCCATTCACCACCAAAGGAATTTCTTCATGAGCATCGTCTGGACTATTCTGATCGGGTTCGTCGTGGGTCTCGTGGCGCGGGCCGTCAAGCCGGGCGATGACTCCGCCGGCTTCATCGTCACCACGATCATCGGCATCGCAGGCTCGCTGATCGTCACCTACGTCGGCCAGTCGCTCGGCTGGTACACGGCCGGCCAGGGCGCAGGCTTCATCGCTTCGGTGCTCGGCGCGATCGTGCTGCTGATCCTTTACGGCCTGATCAAGCGCAAGAGCTGATGGCCACACGCCCGCGCCGCATTGCGCGCGCGGCCACGCCGGGCGCCACGCCACGCAAGCCGCGCGCGAGGCACTACGTCTATGTCGTCGAGCTCGACGATCGTGTCTGGAACAACGGGCGCTTCAGGCGAGCCAATCCCGACTACCAACTTGGCAAACCCTTCGTCTATGTCGGCATGACCGGACTGGATCCGGACATCCGTTTCGACAAGCACAAGGCCGGCATCCAGGCCAACAGCTTCGTCCAGGAATACGGCCTGCACCTGCTGCCCGCGCTCTACGAGCGCTACAACCCGCTGACCTATGAAGACGCACGGCTGCTGGAAGTGGACCTCGGCATCGCATTGCGCCAGGCCGGCTGCGGCGTCTGGCAGGCCTGAGCCCTGCATTCAGGGCATCAGGCGTAGGTCACCCACCCCTCGTACGCCGGCCCATCCAGATGGGGCAGTGTGTTGTAGGTCACGAGCATGTGCCGCTTCGGTGTGAATGCGAATTCCGTGACCGAGGTATTGCGAATGCGCAGGTTGAGCTCGATCGTCGTCTCCGCGCTCGTGCCGAGCACATGGCCTACAGCCGTGCTGATCGGTCCACCGCTCGACACCACCAGCACCTTGGCGCCATGGTGCTTGTCACGCACATGGTCCAGCGCCGTCGTCACGCCGGCGAGAAAATCCACATAGCTCGGCATGCCTACGGGCGCCGTCTTGCCTTGCATCCACGCACCGAGTCCTTCGCGCAGCAAACGGAAGTGATGGCGATACATCTCGGGCGAATCGGGCTTCTCGAGCTTGCCTTCGTGGATGGTGGCAATGACCGCCTCGCTGTCGTATTCGTTCAGTCCGGGCCACGGCAGGACGTCATCGCGCGTCAGGCCCAATCCCTTGGCGATGCCCTCCCAGGTCTGGCGATGGCGCTTCAGCGTCCCGGTGATGACCGCGTCGAACTTCATGCCGCGCTCGCGCCAGTATTCGCCCAGGCGCACGGACTGTCGGCGCCCGAGTTCGCTCAGGTTGTCATAGTCGGCAGCGCCGAAGCTGGCTTGTCCGTGACGCACGAGATAGAGGGTTCCCATGCCCGGGATTCTGGCAAGAAGCGCAGCCGCCACTTGTCCCTCGTGCGACGGGCCGCCCGGCCGTCACCATGAAAAAAGCCCGAACCAGCGGGTTCGGGCTTTCGTGTCTGCGGGCCTCGCGGCCGCCGCGTCAGCGACCCGCGACAGGCAGCGTGTCCGCCGGCTTCGGCACCAGAATTTCCGCCTTGAAGCGTTCCTTCAACAGGTTGTAGTAGGCGGCATCTTCCGCTGCTGCGATCGACTGCCCGACCTGCGCCTGCTCCTGTTTCGCGAGCTCCGGTGCCGGCGGCGTGCGCGGCACGACCTTGGTCACGCGAACCACGGCATAGCCCTGCGCACCGAGGTCCACGCCCACGAGTGCCGGCAGCTTGGCGGCGTCGGCGCGCAGCGCGGCATCGATGACCGGCAGCGGCTGCGATTGCGCGTCGCGACGCGAAACGGTCATCGGCGCACCGAAGGTCGCACCGTCGGCCTTCGCGGTCCATGCAGCGAGCTTGGCTTCACCCTCGGTCTTGGCGAGCACGGCGGCACGCTCGGTGACGAGTTGGGCGCGGATCTTGTCCTTCACCTCGGCAAGCGGCACGGCATGCGCTGCCGTGTATTGCGTGATTCGGCCTGCAGCAAGCTGGCTCGAACCAACCTCGATAGCCTCGGTGTTCTGCTTGCGCTCGAGCGAGTCAGGCGCAAACAGTGCACTCAGGAAGTTGCGGCTGGCGAGCGGGCCGGTCGCACCTGGTGCAGGCGTGCGCGCGACATTGCTGGCTGTCTGGATCGTGAGCTTCAGCTTCTCGGCAGCGGGCTTGAGGCTGTCGGGCGTCTGGTAGACGGCATCGGTGAAAGCCTCGGCCGCCTTCGCGAATTCCTGCGTGGCCTGTTGGGCGCGCGCTTCGTTCTCGATGGTGGCGCGCACCTGTTCAAAGGGGGTCACCTGAGCAGGCTTGATGTCATTGAGCTGAACAATGTGAAAGCCGAATTCGGTTTCGATCAGGCTACTGATTTCGCCCTTCTTGAGCGCGAACACAGCGTCGTCCAGAGGTTTGGCGACAAGACTTCCCTTCGGCCCCATATCCAGTTGACCACCGCTCTTGGCAGTCAAATCATCATCAGAATTCTTGCGCGCCACGTCGGCAAAGGTGTTGGGCGCCTTCTTCACCTCGGCCAGAAGTTGCTCTGCCTTGGCCTTGGCCTTCTCGCGGTCGCCGGCGGCCATGCTGGCCGGCGCAGTGATCAGGATGTGGCTTGCGCGGCGCTCTTCCTTCGTGCCGAAGCGCGCGGTGTTTTCCTGGTAATAGGTCTTCAGGTCGGCGTCGCTCAGGACGATGTTCTTCTTGGCCGCTTCGATGTCGAGCACCAGGTACTCGATGTCAGCGCGTTCCGGCGCCTGGAACTGCGCGGTGTGATCCTTGTAGTAGGTCTCGATGTCGGCGTCGCTCACCGTGACCTTCGACGCGAAGCTGTCCGGGTTGAAGCGGGCGACCTGGATCTCCCGGCTGTCGTAGAACGCGTTGATCGTGGTGGACGCCAGCGCAGGCGGCGTGAACGCCGTGCCCGACACGCCCAGCAGAACCTGCTGCGTCGCCATGTCCGATCGCACCGATGCTACGTACTGCTCGGGCGTGCGGCCGGTCACGCGCGTGAAGGCGTCACTGTCGAATTTGCCTTCGGGCGTGCGGAAGGAAGCCAGGCCCGGGTCCTGCGCGAACATGCGCGAGAGGCGTTCTTCGGACACCGTCATGTTCGCCTTCGTGGCAGCGGCGGCCAGCACGCGATCGCGCACCATGCGCTCCAGCGTCGCATAGCGCAGCGCGTCGGAGTCGAGCACCGTCGGATCGACGTTGGGCGACTGCTGGCGGATGCGATCCGTCTCCACGCGATGCTGCTGATCCCACTCGGGCTTGGTGATCGGCTGGCCGTCGACGCGGGCCACCTTCTCGTCGCTGCCGCCCTGGTAGCGCTCGACGCCGAAGAGCACGAACGAGGGAATGATCAGCAAGAACAAGAAAATCATGACGATCTTGTTGTACTTGCGGAAGAAATCAAACATGCTTGGACACTCTTTTTCGACGGCTGTCGGACGGCAATAAAAAAGGCGAACTTGCGGTTCGCCTTTGCATCTGGTGGTGGTGGGTGCTGAGGGGCTCGAACCCCCGACCTACGCCTTGTAAGGGCGCCGCTCTACCAACTGAGCTAAGCACCCCACCGGAAAACTCTCCGAGTCTACCGTCTTAGTTCAGCGCGTCTTTGAGCGCCTTGCCCGGACGGAACTTCGGGATCTTGGCGGCCTTGATTTTAATCGCGTCGCCGGTGCGGGGATTTCGGCCGGTGCGGGCCGCGCGCTTGCCTACTGCGAAAGTGCCGAAACCGACGAGCGAAACCGAGCCGCCCTTCTTGAGCGTGGTACGAATGGCGCCGATGGTGGACTCGAGCGCACGCGTTGCTGCAGCTTTGGAAATATCGGCGTTCTTTGCGATGTGCTCAATCAGTTCGGTCTTGTTCACAAGGGCCCCTTGTAGAGAAAAAGTTGGTCGGCTTTCGTCAGCTGCGACCTGGCCGCGGAACGTGCGACGCAAGAGCTTGGCAGGCCTGACGCCTCGGCAGCGCACTGCCAGCGAGGATTACAACCACTGGTCTGCAGGGTGTCAATAAGACACGGAGCCATGCCGAGCAGCGGAGCGCGCGATTCTAGAGGCGTTTCGCGAAGGACTTTTTCCGTGGTGCGCAAAGCGATTCAGAGGGCCTGCGCGATCGCTTTTCCGAGGTCGCTGGTGCTCGCGTTTCCACCGATATCCGGGGTGCGCGGTGCTCCGCTTTGGGGCGCGAGCACCTTCTCGATGGTCGACAGGATGGCGTCGTGCGCCTGCTTGTGGCCGAGGAACTCCAGCATCATCGCGCCGCACCAGATCTGACCGATCGGGTTGGCGATGCCCTTGCCCGCGATGTCCGGCGCCGAGCCGTGGACCGGCTCGAACAACGACGGCGTGGTGCGCTCCGGATTGAGGTTGGCGCTGGGTGCGATGCCGATGGTGCCGGTGCAGGCCGGCCCCAGGTCGGACAGGATGTCACCGAACAAATTGCTCGCCACCACCACGTCGAAGAAGTCGGGCCGCTGCACGAAGTGCGCGGTGAGGATGTCGATGTGGAACTTGTCGAGCGTCACGCCCGGGTAGCTCTTGCCCATCTCGGCCACGCGCTCGTCCCAGTAGGGCATGGTGATCGAGATGCCGTTCGACTTGGTGGCGCTGGTGAGGTGCTTCTTCGGGCGCGACTGCGCGAGTTCGAACGCGAACTTCAGCACGCGGTCGACGCCCAGGCGCGACATCACGGTTTCCTGCACCACGATCTCGCGCGGCGTGCCCTGGTACATCCGCCCGCCGATGCTGGAGTACTCGCCCTCGGTGTTCTCGCGCACGATGTACATGTCGATCTCGCCCGGCTCGCGGGGCGTGCCGTCGCGGCGCACCACGGGCGCGATGATGCCGGGCATGAGGCGCGCGGGACGCAGGTTGATGTACTGGTCGAACTCGCGCCGGAACATGAGCAGCGAGCCCCACAGCGACACGTGGTCGGCGATTTTCTCGGGCCAGCCGACCGCGCCGAAGAAGATGGCGTCGTGCCCGCCGATCTTGTCCTTCCAGTCGTCGGGCAGCATCTTGCCGTGCTTCTCGTAGTAGTCCCAGCTCGAGAAGTCGAAGTGGTCGAACTTCAGGTCGATGCCGAACCGGGTGGCGGCCGCCTCGAGCACGCGCAAGCCCTCGGGCGTGGTTTCCTTGCCGATGCCGTCGCCGGCGATGACTGCGATTCTCTGGGTGCTCATGGTGTGGCTCCTGCGCTTGGGTGCGGATGGGGATGTCCGGAGGGAAGAAAGAAAGCCAGCGCCTCGGCAACCAACGCGTCGGGCGCTTCTTCGGGAATGTAGTGGCCGCACGGCAGTGCACGGCCGGAGGCTTCGGCGGCGCGTTCGCGCCACAGCGCCAGCACGTCGAAGGCTTTGCCCACCGCGCCGTGCTCGCCCCACAGCACGCGCAGCGGCTGCGCCAGGCGCAGGCCGGCGGCGATATCCGCGCGGTCGTGCGTCAGGTCGATGGTAGCGGAGGCGCGATAGTCCTCGCAGATGGATTCGGCGGTGCCCGCGATGGCGGCGCAGCGCTCGTATTCGGCCAGCACCTCGGGGGCGAACGGCGCGAGCCCGGCATGCCGCCCGCCCATCACGCTGCGGATGTAACGCACCGGGTCGGAAGCGATCAGCGCCTCCGGCAGCGGCGGCGGCTGGATCAGGAAGAACCAGTGCCAGTACGCCTTGGCGAAAGCCTCCGACGTGTTCTCGTACATCGCGAGCGTGGGCGCGATGTCGAGCAGCAGCATCCGCTCGACGGCGTCCGGATGGTCCGCCGCGAGCCGGTGCGCCACGCGGGCGCCGCGGTCGTGCGCCAGCACGCCGAAACGCTCGAAGCCGTGGTGCTGCATGGCGGCGAGCGCATCGAGCGCCATCTCGCGCTTGCTGTAGACGGCGTGCTCGGCATCGGCCGCTGGCCGGCCCGAATCTCCGTAGCCGCGCAGGTCGACCGCCACCAGCGTGAAGCGCTCGGCCAGGGCCGGCGCCACGCGATGCCAGATCGCATGGGTCTGCGGATGGCCATGCAGCAGGAGCAATGGTGCCCCGTTGCCGCCGACGCGGCCATGGATGCGCACGCCATTGCGCTCGATGTCGAAGGTCGGAAGAGAAAGTAAGGAGGCCGTCACGTCGGCGATTGTGCGTTGCGCCCTTCCGATCATCAAGCAACAATCGGCCAATTCATACTTTCCGTTTCGGCATGAATTCTTCTTCGATGGACCGAGGCGACCTGTCGCTGGTGCTGGCCATCCGCGACGCCGGCAGCCTGGCCGGCGCGGCCGGCGTGCTCGACGTGGTGCCTTCGGTCGTGACCAAGCGGCTCGGGGCGCTGGAGGCCCGGCTGGGCCAGCGCCTGTTCGACCGCACCACGCGGCGCCTGAGCGTCACGGCCGAGGGCGAGGCGATCTGCGTGCATGCGCGTGCGCTGCTCGAGGGCTTCGCGGCACTCGAAAGCGAACTGGGCGAACGCCAGAACGAACTGACCGGCACCATCCGCCTGGCCGCCACCTTCGGCTTCGGCCGCCGCTGGCTCGGGCCGGCGCTGGCCACGTTCCAGCAACGGCATCCCGGCCTGCAGATCGACCTGATGCTGACCGAGCAACTGCCCGACCTCCGCGCTGAAAGCTACGACGGCGCGGTCTGGCTGTGGGCCGTGCAACAGCGCCACGCGGCCGACTGGGTATCGCGGCGCATTGCGCGCAACCAGCGCGTGCTCGCCGCCTCGCCGGACTACCTGGAACGTCGAGGCTTGCCGGCCACGGTCGAGGCGCTATCCGCGCACGACTGCCTGGTCGCGCGCGAGAACGGCGACGCCAGCCAGCGCCAGCACGCGCTGTGGACGCTGCGCCATGCGCGAGACGGAAGCACGGCCCGTGTTCGCGTTCAAGGCCCGCTGGCCAGCAACTCCGGCGAGATGGTGCGCGACTGGTGCCTTGGCGGCCACGGGATCGTGCTGCGCAGCCTCTGGGACATCGCACCGCAACTTGCGACCGGGCAACTGGTGCGCTTGCTCCCGCAATACGCGATGCCCGACGCCGATATCCACTGGGTCGCGCCCTGGCGATCCAAGACGCCGCGCCGCGTGCGGCTTCTGGTGGACCATCTGGCGGAACACTTCCGCGGCGAGCCATGGAAACCGGGCAAGGCCGGCGCGCGCTGACTGAATAAGGGGACGAAGGAAGGAAGCGTGCCGGACGCTCAGCGCGTGCTGCGCACCACCAGGCTCACGCCGGCCGCGGTCAGCGCGATGCCCAGCACCGTCACCAGCGTGATCGGCTCCGAGAACAGCAGCCATGCCATCACCGCCGTGCATGGCGGCACCAGGTACAGCAGGCTGGTCACCGCGGTGGCCGTGCCGCGCTGTATCAACATATAGAGGAGCGAACTGCCGCCCAGCGACAGCGCCAGCACCGACCAGGCCATTGCGCCGCCGGAATACGCGTTCCACTCGATGGCCTGCGTCTCCATGGCTGCGAACGGCAGCGTGACCAGCAGCGCCGCGGCCATCTGCACCGCGCTGGCGCTGCGCACGTCGCAAGGCGCGACGAAGCGCTTCTGATAGAGCGTGCCCGCGGTGATGGACAGCAGCGCCATCACCGCCAGCCCCATGGTCAGCGCGTTGACCTCGGCGCCCTGTCCCAGCTTGCGCGACACCACCAGCACCAGCCCCGCGAAACCCAGCACCAGCCCGGCCCATTGCCGACCCGAGATGCGCCCGCCGTTGAACGACATCCACACCGCCGTCAGCACCGGCTGGATGCCGACCAGCAACGCCACGAGTCCCGCTCCCATGCCCGCGTGCACTGCGGCCCACACCCCGCCCAGATAGCCCGCCTGCATCAGCACGCCCGTGACGGCCAGGTGCCCCCATTGCGCGCGCGCCGCCGGCCACGCGACACGCGCCAGCGCGACCCACGCACCGAAGCACACAAGGGACAGCGCATAGCGCACCGCCAGAAACTTGAGGGGAGGCGCATACGGCATGCCGTAGCGCGCGACGATGAAGCCCGTGCTCCAGATCAGCACGAAGACCGCCGGCATCGCCCGCAGCCAGCCTGCGTTGCGGACCGTGGCCGCCGGGGTCATTTGGTGCGGGCCCGGATTTCCGGAATGGCCTTCTGCAGGTAATACACCATCGACCAGATGGTGAGCACCGCCGAGATCCAGATCAGCCACTGGCCCCAGATGCCGGTGTCGATCACGCGGAACAGCTGGCCGTCGAAGAGCAGGAACGGAATGGCCACCATCTGCACGGTGGTCTTGACCTTGCCGATCATGTGGACCGCCACGCTCTTGCTGGCGCCGATCTGCGCCATCCATTCGCGCAATGCCGAGATCGCGATCTCGCGGCCGATGATGATGAGCGCCACGAACACGTCGGCCCGGTTCAGGTGCACCAGCACCAGCAGCGAGGCGCACACCAGGAACTTGTCGGCGACCGGATCGAGGAAGGCCCCGAATGCCGAGGTCTGATTGAGCTTGCGCGCCAGGTAGCCGTCGAGCCAGTCGGTGGCGGCGAACACGATGAACATCACCGTGGCGATCAGGTTGCGCATCGGCTCGCTGATCGGCAGGTAGAACACGCCGACGATCAAAGGGATCGCGACGATGCGCGTCCAGGTCATGATGGTCGGCAGGGTCCAGAACATCTCTTGATTGTGTCATGGCGGCGTTAACCCTCCGGGAGGGTCTTGCCTCGTCGCCGTCAGTGCAGCGCCTTGTAGATCTCTTCGGCCAGGTCGGACGCGATGCCCTCTACCGAGGCGATGTCTTCCACGCTCGCGGCGGCCACGCCGCGGATGCCGCCGAAGCGCTGGAGCAGCCGCGCCCGCCGCTTGGGGCCGATGCCCGGGATGTCCTCGAGCTGGCTGCCGCCCACGCGCACCTTGGCGCGCTTGGCTCGCATGCCGGTGATCGCGAAGCGGTGCGCTTCGTCGCGGATCTGCGCCACCAGCATCAGCGCGGCAGAGTCCTTGCCGAGATAGACCTTCTCGCGGCCGTCCGCGAACACCAGTTCCTCGAGGCCGACCTTGCGGCCCTCGCCCTTCTCGACGCCGACGATCAGCGACAGCGGCAGCCCCAGCTCGCTGAACACCTCGCGCGCCATCGAGACCTGGCCCTTGCCGCCGTCGACCAGCACAAGGTCGGGCATGCGCGCGGTCCGGGACTTGGCGGGGGCTTCGCTGTCGTCGCTTTCCGCGTCGCCCGGGGGAAGCTCGTCGGTCTCGGCGGCCATGGCCTCGGCGAGCTTGCCGTATCGGCGGTGCAGCACCTGGCGCATGGCGGCGTAGTCATCGCCGGGCGTGATGCCCTCGATGTTGTAGCGGCGGTATTCGCGGTTCTGCATGGTGTGGTGCTCGAACACCACGCAAGAGGCCTGCGTGGCCTCGCCCGCGGTGTGCGAGATGTCGAAGCATTCCACGCGGAATTCGTCGAGGTCTTCCGACGCCAGTTCCAGTGCATCGGCCAGCGCACGGGTGCGGGCCTGCTGCGATCCTTCTTCGGCCAGCAGCCGCGCCAGCTGCAGCTTGGCGTTGGTCTCGGCCATCTCGAGCCAGTGGCGGCGCTGCTCGCGCGGCTGGAACACGGCCGTCACGCGCGCGCCCGCCTGCTGCGAGATCGCCTCGATCAGCTCACGGCTCACCTGTTCGCTCAGCACCAGCGTGGCCGGGACCGGCACGTCGATGTAGTGCTGGGCGATGAAGGCCTCGAGCACCTGCACCTCGATCGGGTCGGCCAGCACCGGCGCCGCGCCCTCTTCCGCGTCGAGTTCGTTGTGGTGGATCTGCGCGGCGTCTTCCACGTGCACCGGAAAGTAGGCGCGGTCGCCCAGGTGCCGGCCGCCGCGCACCATGGCCAGGTTCACGCAGGCCTTGCCGCCCTGCACCTTCACGGCCAGGATGTCCACATCCTTGTCGGAAGCGATCTCGATCGACTGCTGATGCAGCACGCGCGAGATGGCCGACATCTGGTTGCGCAGCTCGGCCGCCTGCTCGAACTCGAGCTTCTCGGCGTGCGTGGTCATGCGCTGCTCGAGCTTGGAGAGCACGAGCTGCGTGTCGCCCATCAGGAAGGCTTCGGCGCTCGCTACGTCCTGTGCGTAGGCATCGGGCGCGATGTGACCGACGCATGGCCCGCTGCATCGCTTGATCTGGTAGAGCAGGCAAGGCCGCGTGCGGTTGGCGTATACGGTGTCCTCGCAGGTGCGCAGGCGAAACACCTTCTGCAGCAGCTGGATCGATTCCTTTACCGCCCAGGCGCTCGGGTACGGCCCGAAGTAGCGATGCTTCTTGTCGGTCGCGCCGCGGTAGTAGGCCAGCCTCGGGAACTGGTGCGACGCGATCTTGAGGTAGGGGTAGCTCTTGTCGTCGCGAAACAGGATGTTGTAGCGCGGCTTGAGCGTCTTGATGAGGTTGTTCTCGAGCAGCAGCGCCTCGGCCTCGGAGCGCACCACCGTGGTCTCCATGCGCGCGATCTTCGAGATCATGTGGCCGATGCGCGTGCCGCCGTGACTCTTCTGGAAGTAGTTGGCAACCCGCCTCTTGAGGTTGCGCGCCTTGCCCACGTAGAGCACAGCGCCCGCCGCGTCGAAGTAACGGTAGACGCCCGGCAGCTGCGGCAGGGCCGCGACTTCGCTGAGCAGTTGATCGGAATGCACGTCTGACATGGCGGCTATTGTGGCGCGCCGCGCGTTGCGGGCGCGCCGTGGGACTACTGCGCGCCTGCTCAGCCGGCGCACCGAACCGGCAGAAGAACTGGCGGCCATCGTACAGACGCCGGATCTCGGCATGTTCGCCCCGCCCACGCAGCCAGGACGGCAGGCAGCACCGTCAAGACGGGCACACTCGCGGCATGGAAAGCATGCGAGACCCGAGGTGGGATATCTTCTGCAAGGTCATCGACAACCACGGCGACCTCGGCGTCTGCTGGCGGCTGGCCAGCCAGCTGGCCACGAGCGGCGCGAGGGTGCGGCTGTGGGTCGACGATGCGGCGGCGCTGCGCTGGATGGCCCCTTCGGGCCACGCTGGCGTCGAAGTGATCGACTGGCTCGATTCCGGCGCGCTTCAGGCAGCCGTGTCGGGGCCCGCGCCCGACGTGCTGATCGAGGGCTTCGGCTGCGATCCGGCCCCTGAACTCGTCGCGCGCTTCGCCGAAGGAGCGGGGAAAGCGTGGATCAACCTGGAATACCTGTCGGCCGAGCCGTATGTCGAGCGGCTGCACGGCCTGCCCTCGCCGGTGTTCAAGGGACCGGGCGCCGGCCTCACCAAGCGCTTCTTCTATCCGGGCTTCACGCCGGCCACCGGCGGGCTGCTGCGCGAACCCGGCCTGATGGCGCGGCGCGAGGCCTTCGACCGTGCGGCTTGGCTGGCGGCACAGCAGATACCGTGGCGCGATGGCGAACGCTTGGTGTCGCTCTTCTGCTACGAGCCGCCGGCGCTGGCGGGCTTGCTCGCCCAGCTGGAACAGGGCCCGGAGCCTGTGCGCCTGCTGGTGACGGCGGGTCGGGCCGCCCAGGCCGTGCGGGCGGTCCTTTCGGATCAAAACCCAGCCTTGCCCGCGTCAGCCGTGCGTGGTTCGCTATCAATTTCATACCTCCCCTACCTGACTCAGACCGACTACGACCACCTGCTCTGGTCGTGCGACCTGAATTTCGTGCGTGGGGAAGACTCGTGGGTGCGTGCGCTCTGGGCGGGCGCTCCGTTCGTCTGGCAGATCTACCCGCAGGACGACGACGCGCACCACGTCAAGCTCGGTGCCTGGCTCGACTGGCTCGGCGCCCCGCCCTCGCTGAGGCTTTTCCACCACGCGTGGAACGGCTTCGGAGACGGCGCGCTGCCCGTGCTGGAAACGCAGGGCCCGTGGTGCGAAACCGTCCGGAACGCCCGCATGCGACTGCTGGCGCAGGACGATCTGCTGACCCAACTGCAGAAAATGATCGCCCAACAAAGCTAAAATAGCGGGCTTTGCGGATTTCGGCCCGGATCTCATCGATCCGAGATGCTCTCCGCTAAACCTGCCGCGGGACATGTACCGCGGGGCCAATCACTCCGGCAAACGTCAAAAAGTCGCCGGTGGTCCCGTGCACCGAGCGGCCAACATCCAGAGACCCTGTTATGAAAATCGCTCAAGAAATCCGCGCCGGCAACGTCATCATGCACGGCAAGGACCCGATGGTCGTCCTGAAGACCGAATACAGCCGCGGCGGCCGCAACTCCGCCACCGTGCGCATGAAGATGAAGAGCCTGATCGCCAACTTCAATACCGAAGTGGTCTTCAAGGCCGACGACAAGATCGACCAGATCGTGCTCGACAAGAAGGAGTGCACCTACTCCTACTTCGCCGACCCGATGTACGTCTGCATGGACGCGGAGTACAACCAGTACGAAGTCGAAGCCGAAAACATGGGCGACGCCCTGAACTACCTCGAAGACGGCATGGCCGTCGAAGTGGTGTTCTACGACGGCAAGGCCATCTCGGTCGAACTGCCGACCAGCGTCGAACGCGAAATCACCTGGACCGAGCCGGCCGTCAAGGGCGACACCTCGGGCAAGGTCATGAAGCCCGCCAAGATCGCCACCGGCTTCGAAATTGGCGTGCCGCTCTTCGTGTCGCAAGGCGACAAGATCGAAATCGACACGCGCACCGGCGAATACCGCAAGCGCGTCTGAGCCCTTCCCCCGGCTCCCGGGGCTGACCGCCACTCCCCCGAAAAGGCTCCGCAAGGAGCCTTTTTTCGTTGACTGGGCACGCCTGTTGCGACGCTGCACAATCACTCGGCCACTTCCGCCTGCTTTTCCCATGAACAACACGCACGATCTTCACGACAAGCGCCTGGCCGATGCCTGGGCCACGCTGCAATCCCATGCCGACCAAGGCCTGCCGCTCGACCCCGATCCTTCGCGCATCGCCTTCGCCGACCCCGAATTCCTTCTGCGCCGCGAAACCCGGGGCATCCGCATGCAGCTCGAGCTGATGAAGCCCGACCTCGAGCAGCGCGCCCACGGCATCGAGAACACCGTGGTGGTGTTCGGCAGCGCGCGCTTCCGCAGCGAGGAAGATGCCGCCGCCATGATCGCCCAGGCCGACGCAGCCGGCGACACGGTGGCCTCCGAGCGCTGGCGCCGGCTGGCGCGCAACTCGCACTACTACGAGAAGGCGCGCGCCTTCGGCAAGCTCGTGGCGCAGTACAGCAATGACAAGGAGCCGCAGGACAAGCTCTTCGTGTGCACCGGCGGCGGCCCCGGCATCATGCAGGCCGCCAACCGTGGCGCGCACGAAGGCGGCGGCCTGTCTGTCGGCCTGGCCATCGCGTTGCCGATGGAAGAGGAAGCCAACCCGTACGTCACGCCGGCGCTCAGCTTCAAGTTCCACTACTTCGCCATCCGCAAGATGCATTTCATGATGCGCGCGAAGGCACTGGTGGCGTTCCCCGGCGGCTTCGGCACGCTCGACGAGCTGTTCGAGGTCATCACGCTGGTGCAGACGAAGAAGTCGAAGCCGGTGCCGATCGTGCTGTTCGGCTCCGACTACTGGAAGCGGATGATCGACTTCGACTTCCTGGTGGACGAAGGCGTGATCTCGCCCGGCGACCTGAAGCTGTTCGAGTACGTCGACGCGCCCGACGACGCCTGGAGCGCGATCAAGCGCTTCTACAAGCTCTGAAGCAGAACGAAATCAGCCGGCCCTGCCGTCCCCTGCCGGTTCGGCAGGGCGCAGCGCCTTTCCGAAGAAGTTCGCGAGCGAGCGCGCACGGCGCTTGCGCTGCGCATCGCTGGTCTGCCCCATGGCCACCGCGTCGTCGGCCACACCGTGCAGCGCATTGAAGAGGATCACCGCGGTCATGGTCGCGTCGTCCACCGACCACGTGCCTGCGGCGGCGCCTTGCCCCAGCGGCACGGCGAGTTGCGTGATCACCGTGTTGTCGTTGCGCATGCGGCGGTCTGCGGGCCGGTCCGGTACTCGTGGAAGACCACGTCGTGCAACGCAACGTTGTCCAGGTACATCTGCAGGCCAGTGTCGATCCACGCCTTGAGCCGGGCCCGGTGGTTGTCGGGGCAATAGCGGCCCATCCCTTCCTGCAGGCGGCCGCGGAAGTTGTCGACGACACGCTGCTGCAATGCGCCGAGCAATGCCTCCCTCGATGGAAAGTACAGATAGAACGTACCTTCGGCCACCTGTGCACCGGCCGCGATGTCATCGATGCCGGTGGCGGCGATGCCCTTGAAGATGAAAGCCGTTCCCAGAGCCCGAGCCCCACGGTCAGCAGCCCGATCGGGATGTTGATGAGCAGGATGCTCTGCCAGCCCGCGTGGTCCACCAGCAGCCCGCCCTGCATCGGCCCGAGCACCAGCGGCAGCGCCGTGAACGACGACCATCGCCGATCACGCGCGCCCGGCTCGCGGGCTCGGGGAACGCATGCGCCAGCAGCCACAGCGCGCCCGGAATCAGCAGCACCCTGGCCGCGCACTGTACAGCCCGGCCTGCCAGCAAGGTCTGCAGCAACGAGCGCAAGGTGGCGGCGCTGATCGGCCACGGCCGGGATCGCGATGGGAATGGGGGAATGCACGAACGCCTTCAAGGTCGCTGGAGAAGGCGTCGATACGGACTGACTACGAGTCAGTCGAGGGTCAATCAAATGAGAATTTCGCTCATCTTTGGCATGCATTTCGGACGCTGCCCCGTCAGGCCTTCAACCCCCAAGTTGCGCGCGCCCCGAGCGCGACCACGCCGCCCACCACCCAGAACACGCCTGCAATGCCGATCAGCGCACCGAGGGAGCCGAAGATCATCGGCATGGCCACGCTCGACGCATTGATGGTCATGAGCCGCAGGCCCAGCGCCTCGCCATGGCGCGTGTGCGGCGTGATCTGGTGCAGCATGCTCATCACCATCGGCTGCACCGCTCCCAGCGCGAAGCCCAGCACCACGGAGCACAGGCCCATGGTCCAGGCTGAATCGAGCAGAGGATAGGCTGCGAACACCAGTGCCGTGACCAGCGTGGAGATCAGGATGACGCTGCGCTCGGAAGCGCGCGAAGCCAGCACCGGCAGCACCACGCGAATGGCGGCCGCGGCGATGGCGAAGGCGCCGAGGATCGAGCCGATCACCGACGCGCTGATGCCGCGGTCGTGGCCCAGCACGGGCAGCACGAAGGCGTGCACGTCCCAGCTCGACGACTGCAGCCAGTTCACGAACAGCAGGCGGCGGAACATCGGTTCGCGCAGCAGGTCCCAGGCGCGCGTGGGCACGGTGCCCGCCAGCGGCGCGGTCGGCGGTGGCTCGTGGGCACCGCGCGCCATCAGCCAGCATACGAGCGGCAATGCGGCCATCGCTGCGAAGCAGATGCGAAAGGCGAGCATGTCCGCCGGGATGCGCCCGGCGTGGTCGATCAGCATGCCGGCAACGAAGGGCCCGACGAAGTTCGCCACCGCAGGCGCGATCGCCAGCCAGCTGAACACGCGCTTGAGATCGGTCGGATTGGTGGCCGATCGGCCGACATGCCGCTGCAGCGCGATCACCGTTGCGCCGGTGGCACCGCCGGTCAGCAAGGCCGCCAGGCACATCACCGGGAAGACCGGAAAGATGACCACAAGTCCCGCGCCCGTGACCGCGGCGATCACCGACAGCCACAGCGGCCGCTTGAAGCCATGGCGGTCGGCGAAGCGTCCAGCAGGCAAGGCCAGGAAGACCTGCGTCAAGGCGAACAGGGAGATCAGGACGCCCACCGCTGCGGCGCTGTAGCCCTGTTGCAGCGCCAGCAGCGGCGTGGCGAGCCGCATGCCGGCCATGGTGGCGTGCAGGCACACCTGCGCGCCAATCACACGCAGCAGTTCGGTGCCTTTCATCGGGCGCCCTCGCCTTCGCTGTCCGTGTCGGCATCCGATGCGGACGGCAGCAGCGCCTGGGCCTGCGCGTCGGGCAGCGCCTCGACCTTGCGCAGCGCGAGGCGCATCTGCCGGGCACGCGTGTCGGCCTTGTCGAGCGTGTCGGAGGCCTTCGCCACCTGCTCCTTGATGCGCGAGACCCATTCGCCGTAGCGCTCGAACTCGGTCTTGACGGCGCCCAGCACCTTCCACACCTCGGAGGCCTGGCGCTCCAGCGCGAGCGTGCGAAAGCCCATGTGCAGGCTGTTGAGCATCGCGAGCAAGGTGGTCGGGCCGGCCAGCGTCACGCGATGCTGGCGCTGGATGGCGTCCATCAGGCCAGGACGGCGCAGCACCTCGGCATACAGGCTCTCGACCGGCAGGAAGAGGATGGCGAAATCGGTGGTGTGCGGCGCGGCCAGGTAGTTGTCGGCAATCGATTTCGCTTCGGTTCGGATGCGCGCCTCGAGCGCCTTGGCGGCGAGGTCGGCACCCGCCGCGTCGGCGCGTTCATGTGCGTCGATCAGCCGTTCGTAGTCGTCACGCGGAAACTTGGCATCGATGGGCAGCCACACGGGCGCTCCGTCTTCGCCGCGGCCCGGAAAGCGGATGGCGAAGTCCACGCGCTGGCCGCTGCGCGGCCTGGTTTCGACCTGCCGCGCGAACTGATCGGGCGTGAGCACCTGCTCGAGCAGGGCTTCGAGCTGCACCTCGCCGAACACGCCGCGCGTCTTCACGTTGGTCAGCACGCGCTGCAGGCTGCCGACGCCGACGGCCAGCGTCTGCATTTCGCCGAGCCCCTTGTGCACCTGCTCGAGCCGGTCGGCCACCTGCTTGAAGCTCTCCCCGAGGCGTGCTTCGAGGGTGCTCTGCAGCTTCTCGTCGACCGTCCTGCGCATCTCGTCGAGCTTGGCTGCATTGGTCTGCTGCAGTTGCGCGAGCTGGCTTTCCATGGTCGCGCGCACCTCAGACAGGCGCCGCGCGTTCGCATCGCTGAGGCCCTGCAGCTGCGTGTTGAGCGTGTCGGCCAGCGTCTTCTGCAGCGATGCGAGCTGCAGCGAGAACGCGTCGAGCTGCGCATTCTGCGTGCGAGTGGCTTCCGCGCCCTGCTGCACCAGCGAACGCTGGAAGGTGGCGAAGGCCTGTGCGGTTTCCTGCCGGGCGCCGCGCGAACTGTCGGCGATTTCGCGGCGCAATTCGCGCTCGGTACGCTCGTTGCCTGCGCTCATCGTGGACAGCGCACGCAACAGTTCGCTGTGATCGGCCGGCTGTTGCCGGCGTGCGAGCAGCCAGATCGCCAGCACGAGATGGATGACCGCGAGCACGGCCAGTCCGACAAGAATCAGGTCTGAGTAGGAATCCAAGGTCGTGGGGCGGTGCCGCTGCTTGCTTTGTTTTTCATGGCGCACGCTGCGCGCTTCTTCAGCGCCGGCCGGTGTGCTCGTCGCGCCTTACTTGCCTGCCGGCGGAACGGGCGTGACGGGGGTCAAGGGGCCCTTGCCGCCGAAGTACGCAATCAGGTTGTCGGCCGCCAGGTCGGCCATGGCCCGGCGCGTGGGCACGGTGGCGCTCGCGATGTGCGGCGTGAGCACCACGTTGGGCACGGTCAGCAGGTCTGGATGCACCTTCGGCTCGCCTTCGAACACATCGAGGCCGGCGGCAGCGATGCGTTTCTCGCGCAACGCCACGGCCAGTGCGGCGTCGTCGACGATGCCTCCGCGCGCGATGTTGACCAGCGTGGCGGTCGGCTTCATCAGCGCGATCTCCGCCGCGCCGATGGTGTGGTGCGAGGCCGCCGAATACGGCACCACCAGCACCACGTGATCGGACGTCTTCAGCAGTTCTTCCTTGCCCAGGTAGCTGGCCTTGCATTCGGCCTCGAGCGCGGCGTCGAGCCGCGATCGGTTGTGATAGACCACCTTCATGCCGAAACCGTGCGCGCCGCGCCTGGCAATGCCCTGCCCGATGCGTCCCATGCCGATGATGCCGAGCGTCGATCCATGGATGTCGGAGCCGGCGAACATGTCGTAGCTCCACTTCTGCCACTTCCCGGCACGCAGGAAATGCTCGCTCTCGGTGATGCGGCGTGCGGTGGCCATTAGCAGCGCGAAGCCGAAGTCGGCCGTGGTCTCGGTCAGCACGTCGGGCGCGTTGGTACCGAGCACGCCGCGCGCGGCCATCGCATCGACGTCGAAGTTGTTGTAGCCCACGGCCATGTTGGCGCACATCTTCAGGTCGGGGCACGCGTCGAGCACCGCAGCGTCGATGCGCTCGCTGCCGGTAGTAAACGCGCCCTGCTTGCCTTGAAGCTTCGCGATCAGCTGTTCCTTGCTCCAGCTTTCGTCGGACTGGTTCGACTCGACATCGAAATGCTGCGACAAGCGCTCGATGGTCTCGGGAAAGATCGCGCGCGCGACCAGGATCTTGGGCTTGCTCATGGTGTTGTCTCTTGTCGATGGGTCGGAAGAAGGTCAGCGGAAGAAGATGAAGGTCAAAAGCACGAACAGCGGGACCAGGATGAGCCCCGACCACGCCATGTAGCCGAAGAAGCTCGGCATGCGCACGCCGCGGCTCTCGGCGATCGCCTTGACCATCAGGTTGGGTGCGTTTCCGATGTATGTGTTGGCACCCATGAAGACTGCGCCGGCCGAGATGGCAGCCAGCGTGCCGGCATGGGTGGTCATCAGCGTCGCCGGATCGCCGCCCGCGGTGTTGAAGAACACCAGGTAGGTCGGCGCGTTGTCCAGGAACGAGCTCAGGATGCCGGTGGCCCAGAAGTACATGGCCGGATCGGGCTGGCCGTCGGCGCGGGTCACGGCCGAGACAATGGCGCCGAACGGGCCCTGCGTGCCGGCCTTGAGCATCGCGATCACCGGGATGATCGTCAGGAAGATGCCTGCGAACAGCTTGGCGACCTCGAGCATCGGGCCCCATTCGAACTGGTTGTCGGCGTGCACCTTGGGAGAGGTCAGCTTGTACGAGACCACCGCGATGGCGATCAGCCCGACGTCGCGCACCAACCCCGGCAGACCGACCTCGGTGCCGAAGACGTCTAAGACCACCGGCGACTTCCAGAAGCCGCTCAGCAGCACAAGTGCGACCACGCCGCCCAGCAGCCAGAAGTTGGCGGCACCGTCGAAACGAATGCCGGGCGTGTCGGGCGTGGGGTCGACCGGGAGTACGCCTTCCTTGCGGTAGTAATGGCGGTCGATGAAATAGAACAGCACCAGCAGCACGGCCAGCAGGAACAACGTGTCGGGCAGGATGTTCTGCAACGTCCAGAAGAAGCTGACCCCTTTCAGGAAGCCCAAGAACAGCGGCGGGTCGCCCAGCGGCGTGAGCGAGCCGCCCGCGTTGGAGACGATGAAGATGAAGAACACGATCACGTGCGCCTTGTGCGCACGGTTGTCGTTGGCGCGGATCAGCGGCCGGATCAGCAGCATCGAGGCGCCGGTGGTCCCCATGAAGCTCGCAAGCACCGCCCCGATGGCAAGGATCGCCGTATTCAGCCCCGGCGCGCCGTGCAGATTGCCGCGGATGTGGATGCCGCCCGCCACGGTGAACAGCGCCGTCAGAAGGACGATGAACGGGATGTACTCGGCCACCAGCGCATGCACGAGCTGCGTGCCCGCGAATCCGCCACCGAAGACCATCGCGAAAGGCAACAGGAAAGCCAGTGCCCAGGCTGCCGAGATCTTGCCGTAGTGGTGATGCCAGAACGCGGGCGCCAGCAGCGGAAACAGCGCGATCGACAGCAGGATGCCCGCGAAGGGCACGCCCCACAGCGGCGACAGGCTGCCGCCGTCGAACTCGGCAGCCGAGGCCAGTGCGGGAAACAGGAGGAGGAATGGCAGCGCAGCCGCCTTGGGTGGGGTCTTCTTTTGCATGCGGCCGTACCGTACCAGACTGGCCAGTACAGCCTTCAAGCGGGGGGCTGCTCGATCTCGAAGACCTGCCGCAGGTAGGCCAGGTACTTCTCGTCCTCGCACATGTTCTTCGACGGCGTGTCAGAGAGCTTGGCCACCGGCTGGTCGTTGCAATGGATCATCTTGATGACGATCTGAAGCGGCTCGTAGCCCAGGTCGTTGGTGAGGTTGGTGCCGATGCCGAAGGCCAGCTGGCAGCGACCGCGGAACTGCTGATAGAGCTCGATGGTGCGCGGCACCGTGAGGCCGTCGCTGAAGATCAGCGTCTTGGTGAGCGGATCGACGCGGTTGGCGATGTAGTGCGCCAACATGCGTTCGCCCCACTGGAACGGATCGCCGCTGTCATGGCGTGCACCGTCGAAGAGCTTGCAGAAGTACAGGTCGAAGTCGCGCAGGAAAGCGCTCATGCCGTAGACGTCGGACAGCGCGATGCCGAGGTCGCCGCGGTACTCGCGCGCCCAGCTCTCGAAGCCGAAGATCTGGCTGTCGCGCAGCCGCGGGCCGAGGGCCTGGCAGGCCTGCAGGTACTCATGGGCCATGGTCCCCAGCGGGATCAGGCCGAGCTTCATGGCGTACAGCACGTTGCTTGTGCCGGCCAGCTGCGGCAGTCGCGTGCCGGGCGACGCCTGCACCTGCGGCGAGGTCACGGCGCCGAGGCGGGCCGTGAGCGTGCGCAGCACTTCTTCGTGCCAGTCCTTGGAGAAGCGCCGGCGCGTGCCGTAGTCGGCGATCTTCAGGTCGCCCAGGCCGGCTTCCTGCAGCTGCGTGATCTTTGTCTCGAGGCGGCGCCGGCCCTCGTCGAAGTCGGGCCGCTTCTGCGTGTTGCGGAAGTAGACCTCGTTGACGATCGCCAACACGGGGATCTCGAACAGAATGGTGTGCAGCCACGGACCCTTGATGCGGATCTCGAGCTCACCCGAGGGCTGGGGAATGATGTTGATGTACTTCTCGTTGAGCCGGAAGAGCCCGAGAAAGTCGACGAAGTCGCTCTTGATGAAGCGCATCGAGCGCAGGTAGGCAAGCTCGGCGTCGCGGAACTGCAGCGAGCAGAGGCTGCGCACCTCGTCGCGGATCTGCCCCGCGAACTGCGCGAGGTTGACGCCCGGGTTGCGGCACTTGAAGCGGTACTCGACCCGCGCCCCCGGAAAGTGGTGCAGGACCACCTGCATCATCGTGAACTTGTAGAGGTCGGTGTCGAGCAGGCTGTGAATGATCATGGTGCGGTGCGCGTTTCGATGCAGTGCGTTCGTTGTCTCAAACTTTCGGCGTCCGTTCGATTATCACGGGGCGCGTCGGCATCTGCCTACGGGGCCTGAACAGCACGTCCTACCGAGGGGGCCAATGGCGCGAACCACAGTGGCTTCACGGCGGCGAAAAAGCTCGCCGCATCCACTGTCTCAAAGGAGATTCGCATGAACAAGGACACCATCGAAGGCAACTGGAAACAGCTGAAGGGTAAGGTCAAGGAGCAATGGGGAAAGCTCACCGACGACGACTTCGATGTCATCGCCGGCAAGCGCGACCAGCTGCTCGGCCGCATCCAGGAGCGCCACGGCATCAGCCGCGACGAAGCCGAGAAGCAGGTCAAGGACTGGGAAAGCCGCGACGGCCGTACGCCGGACGCGCTGTGGTTCGAACGGTACTGACCCGCACCCCGAACCGCCGCCCTTTTTCGATCACCGGATTCCGTCAACTCCTCGAAGGGAAAAACCCATGAAAAAACATCTCCTCATGCTGGCGCTTGCATCCACCTGCTTCGTGGCCACGCAGGCCAGCGCAATGACCAAGGACGAGTACAAGGTCGCCAAGGAAAAGATCGAGGCCGACTACAAGGTCGCGAAGACGCAGTGCGACACCATGAAGGACAACGCCAAGGACGTCTGCATGAAGGAAGCCAAGGGCAAGGAAGACGTTGCCAAGGCCGAACTCGAACAGCAGTACCAGCCGAGCGACAGCCATGCACGCAAGGTCGCTGAAGAAAAGGTGAAGGCCACCTACGAAGTCGCGAAGGAAAAGTGCGACGACCAGAAGGGCGACGCGAAGTCTGCATGCCAGAAGCAAGCCAAGGCTGACGAAGCCCAAGGCAAGGCCGAGATCAAGGCCATGAAGAAGACCATGTAAGTCTTTCGGCTACGGCCGAGGCCGTGCCACGAAAAAGGCGCCCCCATGGGCGCTTTTTTTGTGGCACGAACGGGTCAGGTCCTGAGCGAGTCGACCACCTGCTGGAGGGTGGCCGGCAGCGCCACCGGGCGCTGTGTCGCACGGTCGACGTACACATGGACGAAATGGCCCTGTGCCGCGGCCACATCGGAGCCTTCGGCGAACAGCGCGATCTCGTAACGCACGCTCGAGCGCCCTGCCTGCGCAACGCGAATGCCCGCCTCCACCGTCTGTGGAAAGGCGATCGGGGCAAAGTAATTGCATTGGGTCTCCACCACGAATCCGATGGTCTGCCCTTGATGGATGTCGAGCGCCCCACGTTCGATGAGCAGCGCGTTCACCGCGGTGTCGAACCAGCTGTAGTACACGACGTTGTTGACGTGGCCGTACATGTCGTTGTCGGCCCAGCGGGTCGGAATGCTGCGGAAGGCGCGGTATCCGGTGCGCGTGTTCGGGGTGGGTTTGGTGGGGGCGCTCATCGCGCGGCATTGTGCCAGCGGCCTCCGCTATGCCCATCCCGCTCGATCGCGCGTGCGACAGCCAGATCCCGGAATTTAGATGGCGGCTTCTAAATTGCTGCAGAGCAGCAAAAACCCCTTGATCGCAAAACTCAGCTGCCTATACTTGAGGCCATGCTGCAGCGCAACATAGACGGCGACACAGCGCAACGTGACCCGACCACTCAATCCCTTCTGGAGATCTCAAATGGCCCTGACCGCTGACCAAATCCTCGCCGCCCAAAAAGCCAACCTCGAAACCCTGTTCGGCCTGACCACCAAGGCGTTCGAAGGCGTCGAAAAGCTCGTCGAGCTGAACGTGACGGCGTCGAAGGCAGCCCTGGTCGAAGCCCAGAGCACCGCGCAAGCCGCGCTCAGCGTCAAGGACGCCCAGGAACTGCTGACGCTGCAAGCCAGCCTGTTCCAGCCCCTGGCCGAGAAGACCGCAGCCTACAGCCGCCACCTGTACGACATCGCTCAAGGCACCGGCGCTGAGTTCACCAAGGCCTTCGAAGCCAAGGCTTCTGAAGCCCAGCAAGCCTTCGTCGGTCTGGTCGACAGTGCTTCCAAGAACGCCCCGGCCGGCTCGGAAACTGCCGTTGCCGTCATGAAAAGCGCCGTTGCCGCCGCCAACAACGCGTTCGAATCGGTCCAGAAGGCCGTCAAGCAAGCGTCGGACGTGGCCGAAGCCAACTTCAACGCCGTGTCGTCGCAAGCCGTCGCCGCCGCAAAGACCGCGACCGCTTCGCGCAAGCGCTGAGCCGCCGACCACCACCAGTTGTCTCCTTGGGTCCTCACGGATCCAATTCAGGGCCTCATCCTCGGATGAGGCCTTTTTTTTGCTCGCCCCCGAGGCTGCCTACGTTTCGTGTCGCTTCGCGTACCCCCCACCGGGGCAACACCGGAGGCCCGGCCAAGCCGGTTCCTCGGCGTTCCTGGCATTGGCCTCACGTCTTTGATAATGCGAGGCTCATCTCAGGAGACTTTCAATGCAGATCGACGGCAAGGTATTTATCGTGACCGGTGGCGCTTCGGGCCTCGGCGAAGGCACGGCGCGCATGCTCGCGGCCAATGGCGCCAAGGTGGTCATTGCCGACATGCAGGCCGACAAGGGCGAAGCCGTGGCGAAGGAAATCGGCGGCGTGTTCGTCAAATGCGACGTGAGCCAGGAGGCAGACGGTCAATCCGTGGTGGCCGCCGCGCTCAAGCTCGGCAAGCTGGTGGGCCTCGTCAATTGCGCCGGCATCGCGCCAGCCGAGAAAACCGTGGGCAAGAACGGCCCGCACGCGCTGGCGGTGTTCAGCAAGACCGTCACGGTCAACCTGATCGGCAGCTTCAACATGATCCGGCTCGCCGCCGACGCCATGGGCAAGAACGAGCCCGAATCCACCGGCGAGCGCGGCGTGCTGATCTCCACCGCCTCGGTCGCGGCCTACGACGGCCAGATCGGCCAGGCCGCCTACAGCGCCTCGAAGGGCGGCGTGGTCGGCATGACGCTGCCGATCGCACGCGACCTGGCGCGCAGCGGCATCCGCAACATGACCATCGCCCCCGGCATCTTCGGCACGCCCATGCTGTTCGGCATGCCCCAGGAAGTGCAGGACGCCCTGGCCGCCAGCGTGCCCTTCCCGTCGCGCCTGGGCACGCCCGAGGACTACGCGAAGCTGGCCAAGCACATCATCGAGAACGACATGCTCAACGGCGAAGTGATTCGTCTGGACGGAGCGATTCGACTGGCTCCCCGCTGACCTCGGACTTCGGCACCCCGGTGCTGCCGGTTCGATCCAGGCGCTCGTAGTTCGAGATCACCTGGGCCCCCAGCAGCACCAGCGTGGCGGCGATTTCCAGGCTCAGCAGCACCACGATGGCCGTGGTGAGCGAGCCGTAGACCACATTCACCTGCGACAAGGTCGAGAAATACCAGATCAGCACCCGCCGAGTGGCCTCCCACAGCAGCGCAGCCGTCACGCCCCCGAGCAACGCGTGCCGCAGCGACATGCGACCGGCGGGCATCACCAGGTAGAGCGAGGTCAGCATGCAGATCTCGCCGGCGAGCCCCAGCAGGTACAGCAGCAGGCCCGAAATGCCGGACAGCGACCAGCTGCGCCCCAGCAGGTCGACGCTTTCCTGCCCCACCAGCTGCAACGCGCCCGACACCAGCGTCACCAGCAGCAGGCCCACGCACAGGCAGAGGATGTAGATGTAGGGCATGGCCACCGACATCAGGAAGTGGCGCCGATGGTCGGCCTTGCGGTGATGGAAGATCACCGCCATCGCGCTTTCGAGCACGCTGAAGGCGAGCGAGCTGAAGAAGATCATCGTCACCAGCAGCACCGGCCCGAGCACGTCGCGGTGGTCCAGGAAGCTCGACAGTTCGGTCACGATGGCCTTCGATTGCCCTGGCAGCAGCCATTCGAGATAGCGGCCGATGGTCCGCAGCAGCTCGGACTGCTCGATGACGTGCGACAGCGCGATCACGCTGACGATCAGCAGCGGCACGATCGACAACAGGGCGTAGTACGCCACGGCGCCGGCGAGCAGCAGCCCCTGGTTGGCGCGAAATTCCTTGAGCGCGTCCCAGGCGAATCGCAGGGGGTGGCGCAGCAGCGGCGCGGCGTGCCGCAAGGTGTTGGGCGTGGTCATGCGTGGATTCCAGTCGCTTTCAGTATGCCGCCGGCCCGCACGCACTCCGCCGCTTGCGTATGATTTGCCGCTCTTCGCCTACATGACCATCCCCGCTTCATTCATCCAGGAACTCATCGCGCGCGCCGATGTGGTCGAGATCGTCGGCCGTTACGTGCAGCTCAAGAAGGCCGGCGCCAATTTCATGGGGCTGTGCCCGTTCCACGGCGAGAAGTCGCCATCCTTCTCCGTCAGCCCGACCAAGCAGTTCTATCACTGCTTCGGCTGCGGGGTGCACGGCAACGCCATCGGCTTCCTCATGGAACACGCGGGCATGGGCTTCGTGGAAGCGGTGCATGACCTGGCGGGCCAGTACGGCCTGCAGGTGCCGGAGGACGACGCCTCGCCCGCGGAGCGCGCACGCGCCGCCAGCCAGCGCCAGAAGCAGGCCACATTGACCGACGTGCTCGAAAAGGCCGGCGACGCTTACCGCAAGCAACTGCGCCAGGCGCCCGGCGCCATCGAATACCTGAAGGGCCGCGGCGTTTCCGGCGAGGTGGCCAAGCAGTTCGGCATCGGCTACGCGCCGGCCGGCTGGCGCTCGCTGGCCAGCGTGTTCCCCGACTACGACGACCCATTGCTTGCCGAAAGCGGCCTGGTGATCGTCAACAACGAAGAAGGCCAGCTCAGCGAGGCCGACGCCAAGCGCTACGACCGCTTCCGCGACCGCGTGATGTTCCCGATCCGCAATGTGAAGGGGGAATGCATCGGTTTCGGGGGCCGGGTGCTGGGCGACGAGAAACCGAAATACCTGAACTCGCCGGAAACGCCTGTCTTCAGCAAGGGGCGCGAGCTCTACGGCCTGTACGAAGCCCGCGCCGCCTTCCGCGACCGCGGCTACGCGCTCGTCACCGAGGGCTACATGGACGTGGTGGCGCTGGCGCAACTGGGCTTTCCCAACGCCGTGGCCACGCTCGGCACCGCCTGCACCACGGAGCACGTGCAGAAGCTCTTCCGATTCACCGAATCGGTGGTGTTCAGCTTCGATGGCGATGCCGCCGGCCGCCGCGCCGCGCGCAAGGCGCTCGACGGCGCCCTGCCCTACGCCACCGACGTGCGCAGCATCAAGTTCCTGTTCCTGCCGGCCGAGCACGATCCGGACAGCTTCATCCGCGAACATGGCGCCGAAGCGTTCGCCCGTTTCGTCAACGAGGCCACGCCGCTGTCGCGCTTCATGATCGAGGCTGCCCGCGAAGGCTGCGACCTGACGACCGCCGAAGGCCGCGCCCACATGACCAGCAACGTGCGCCCGCTCTGGAGCGCCATGCCCGACGGCGCACTCAAGCGGCAGCTGCTGAGCGAGATCGCGACGCTGGTCCAGCTCGACGCGCCGGCGCTGTCGGACCTGTGGGCGTCCACGCCCGGACCTCGCAAGGCCGGTACGTCCGCACAGTCTCAGCGATACGGCGAGCCGGGGGGATATGCGGGCGGGGACGACTACGACCCCGGCATGCCGCCGCCGGACTATGAATCGCAGCGCTACGAAATAGATAGCAAACCGAAATTCCAGCCGCGCAAGTTCGTCAAGGGCAAGCGCTGGGGCGGCAAGTTCGAAGAACCCATCGAGCCGCTTCGCGGACGCGGCGCCCCGCCGAGCCGGCCCGACGTGGCCGTGCGGCTGCTGCTGTCGAACATGGCGCAGTGGGAAGCGATGTCGCACGAGCTGCACATGATGCTGTGCGATCTGCAAGGGCATCACGGCGCGCTTTTCACATGGCTCGACAGCCAACTGCACGAGCACGGCGTGCAGCCATGGGCAGCCTTGCGCGAAGGCATGCGCGGGCTCGACTTCGAGCCGCTCGCCGAGCGGCTCATGTCGGTGTCCGAAGCCGGGCCGACGCCCGAGGGCGAAGAGGCGCAGCACCTCGCGGGCGCAGCGCGCGAACTGGCCAGCGTGCTCGACTTCATGCTCGACGACCGCCTCAAGGCCCAGCAAAGCGAGGCCATCGCGGCCGTAGGTAAAGACCCGAAGGCCCTGGAGCGCTACAAGGCGCTGGAGACCCGGCGGCTCGAATTGAGGGCACGATTGCGCTCTTCCGGTGCAGAAACTGCTTGAAATTTGCGCAACACGCTATAATGTAGGGCTTCGCAACTGGCGAAATTAGGCAAGAGCGACAGCAGCACCTCCGGGCCGACCCCTAGCGCAACGCACTCCAACGGTAAATTCCGGCGGAAAGGGTCAATAACCGCAAGGACTGCACACCAAATGATCGCCCGACATCTTGCCTGTTGAGGAATTTCTTCCTCTTTCCCAATTGTTTTTTTGTCCGTGCCTGTGCACGGGCTGGTGGCGCCGTCCGTGTATGGCGGCGCGCCTGTGATCCCGCTTGTCTTTTCTTGTCGTAACGAGGTCGTATGCCCAGTTCAAAGAAGCCTGCTCCTTCACTTGCAAAAAACGCAAAAAGCGTTGCCACCAAGCCCGCAGCAGAAAAACCGTTGAAAGCCGGCGCGATGCCGGCAACTAAGACGGGTGCCGCCGCATCGAAGGCGGCAGCCGCAACGAAAGTGAAAACCGTGCCCACGAAATCGACTTCTCTCGACGATCCAAAAAAAGCAGCCGCTCCCGCAGCCAAGAAGGTTGGCCGTCCGCCCAAGGCCGCCGGTGCCGCCACGCCCGCCACCGGCGCCAAGCGCGGCCGCAAGCCCAAGGCTGACAAGGAAGCGCCCGAGAGCGACATCGACCTGTCGGACATCGAGGACGATCTGGCCGGCGACGAACCTGCGGCTGCCACGGCCACCGAAGAGAAGGTCAAGCCGCTGCGCATGAAGATCAGCAAGGCGAAGGAACGCGCCTTGATGAAGGAGTTCGGCCTCGACGAGACCGTGCTCTCCGAGGAAGACCTGGCCAAGCGCCGCTCGCGCCTGAAGACCCTGATCACGCTGGGCAAGACCCGCGGCTACCTCACGCACGGCGAAATCTCCGACCACCTGCCCGACAAGCTGGTCGACGCCGAGACCATGGAAGTCGTGGTCACCATGCTCAATGACATGGGCGTGGCCGTCTACGAACAGACGCCCGATGCAGAGACCCTGCTGCTGAACAACACCGCGCCCACCGCCACCACGGTGGAAGAAGCCGAGGAAGAAGCCGAAGCGGCCCTGTCCACGGTGGACAGCGAATTCGGCCGCACCACCGACCCGGTGCGCATGTACATGCGCGAAATGGGCACGGTCGAGCTGCTGACGCGCGAAGGCGAAATCGAAATCGCCAAGCGCATCGAAGGCGGCCTGATGGCCATGATGGAAGCCATTTCGGCCTCCCCCGCCACCATCGCCGAGATCCTGCGCCTGGCCGCCGAGATCCGTGAAGGCAAGGTCGTCATCTCGACCATCGTCGACGGCTTCTCGAACCCCAACGAGGCCGACGACTACGTGGCCGAAGAAGACTTCGACGAGTTCGACGAGGAAGACGACGACGACGGCAAGGGCGGCTCCAAGGCCCTGACGAAGAAGCTCGAGGAACTCAAGAACGAGGCGCTGTCGCGCTTCGACCGCATCGCCGGCATGTTCGAGAAGGTCCACAAGATCTACGACAAGGAAGGCTACGGCACCCCGTCGTACGCCAAGGCGCAGGAATCCCTGTCCGAAGAGCTGATGACCATCCGCTTCACGGCCAAGACCATCGAGAAGCTGTGCGATCTGGTGCGCACGCAGGTGGACGACGTGCGCAAGAAGGAACGCGAACTGCGCCGCATCATCGTGGACAAGTGCGGCTTCCCGCAGGACGAGTTCATCCGCGACTTCAGCGGCTACGACAAGAACGGCAACCGCATCGCCTCCAACCTGCTGAACCTCAAGTGGGTCGAGAAGCAGGCCGCCGCCGGCAAGCCCTGGAGCATGGTGCTCTCGCGCAACATCCCGCCGGTGCAGGAACTGCAGCAGAAGCTCGCCGACATCCAGTCGCGCGTGGTGGTGCCGCTGTCCGAGCTCAAGGACATCAACAAGCGCATGAACGAAGGCGAATCGTCTTCGCGCGATGCGAAGAAGGAAATGATCGAGGCCAACCTGCGCCTCGTGATCTCCATCGCGAAGAAGTACACCAACCGCGGCCTCCAGTTCCTCGACCTGATCCAGGAAGGCAACATCGGCCTGATGAAGGCGGTCGACAAGTTCGAATACCGCCGCGGCTACAAGTTCTCGACCTACGCCACGTGGTGGATCCGCCAGGCCATCACCCGCTCGATCGCCGACCAGGCGCGCACCATCCGCATCCCGGTGCACATGATCGAGACGATCAACAAGATGAACCGCATCTCGCGCCAGCACTTGCAGGAGTTCGGCTTCGAGCCCGACGCCGGCATCCTGGCCGCGAAGATGGAGATCCCGGAAGACAAGATCCGCAAGATCATGAAGATCGCCAAGGAGCCGATCTCCATGGAAACGCCGATCGGCGACGACGACGATTCGCACCTGGGCGACTTCATCGAGGACAGCAGCAACACGGCCCCCATCGAGGCCGCGATGCAGGCCGGCCTGCGCGACGTGGTCAAGGACATCCTCGACTCGCTCACGCCGCGCGAAGCCAAGGTGCTGCGCATGCGCTTCGGCATCGAGATGTCGACCGATCACACGCTGGAAGAGGTCGGCAAGCAGTTCGACGTGACCCGCGAGCGCATCCGCCAGATCGAAGCGAAGGCGCTGCGCAAGCTGAAGCACCCGTCACGTTCCGACAAGCTGCGCAGCTTCATCGACACCCTGTAATCCGGGTTCGCTGAAGCCGAAGCGCCCGCCTTGCCCCTTGCCCGGGCGGCGGGCGTTCTCTTTTTTTGCTCCCGACAACGACAAGATCCCCACGGAGGCGCCGACCCCATGAATCCCGATGCAGACAAACTCTGGCAGGCTCCGCGCTGGGCGCTTGCCGTGCTGCTCGCCGTGCTGGGCATGCTCGGTCCCTTCTCCATCGACACCTACATCCCGGCGTTCTCGGGCATCGCGCAGTCCATCGGCGCGACGCCGGCGGAGATGCAGCAGACGCTCTCGGCCTACCTGTTCGGCTTCGCGTTCATGAACCTGTTCCACGGCGCGCTGTCGGACAGCTTCGGGCGGCGCCCCGTGGTGCTCTGGGGCCTGGCGGTGTTCACGCTGGCCTCGCTGGGCTGCGCGCTGTCGCAGAACATCACGCAACTGGTGCTGTTCCGCGGGCTGCAGGGCCTGTCGACCGGCGCGGGCATCGTGGTGTCGCGCGCGGTGATCCGCGACATGTTCCCTCCCGCCGAGGCGCAGCGGGTCATGAGCCAGGTGACGATCTACTTCGGCGTGGCGCCGGCCATCGCGCCCATCGTGGGCGGATTCCTGTTCGTGCATGCGGGCTGGCATGCGGTGTTCTGGTTCCTGGTGGCAGTGGGCGTGGTGCTGTTCACGGCCAACTACAAGCTGCTCCCCGAGACCCTGCATCCCTCGCACCGCCAGTCGTTCCACGTGCGTCACCTGCTGCGGGGCTACTGGGACCTGTGCTCCGACCCGCGCTTCCTGCTGCTGGCATTCGCCAGCGGCGTGCCGTTCAACGGCATGTTCCTGTACGTGCTGGCCGCGCCCGCGTTCCTGGGCGACCACCTCGCGCTGCAGCCGCAGCAGTTCTTCTGGTTCTTCCTGCTGACCATCGGCGGCATCATGCTCGGCGCGCGCGCCAGCGGCCGCATGGCCGGCAAGGTGGCGCCCAAGCGGCAGATCCGCGACGGCTTCCTGATCATGCTGGTGACCTCGGTGGTCAACGTGACGGCCAATTTCTTCTTCCAGGCACACGTGGCCTGGGCGCTGTGGCCGCTGGCGGTGTTCGCCTTCGGCTGGGCGCTGATGGTGCCGGTGGTCACGCTGCTGGTGCTCGACCTGCACCCCGAGCGCCGCGGCATGGCTTCGTCGCTGCAGGCGGTGATTGGCTCCACCGCCAATGGCATCGTGGCGGGCGCGGTGGCACCGCTGGTGATGCATTCCACGCTCGCGCTCGCGCTGACCTCGCTGGGCATGCTCGCCATCGGGCTGGTCGCCTGGGTCTGGCTGCACGGCCGCTGGCCCGAGATCGGCCGCATGGTGGCGCACGAAGGCTGAAGCGTACGGCGCCATGCGATTCGACGCTTTCCTGACTCATGCGCGCGCCTGGATGCCGGGGCGCACCGCGGTCGATGCGCGCGAACGCCTGCGCGCTGTCGGCGGCGCCGGCCTCGGACTGCTGGTCGCGGCCCTGCTGTCGCACTGGCTGGCGGCTCCGCTGCACGCCAACGTCTGGCTGGTCGCGCCACTGGGCGCCAGCGCGGTGCTGGTGTTCGCGGTGCCGGCGAGCCCGCTCGCGCAGCCCTGGTCGGTGGTCGGCGGCAACACGCTGTCGGCGGCGGTGGGCATCGCCTGCGTCAGCTGGATCCCGGAGCCGACCGTCGCTGCCGCCGTGGCGGTGGCCCTGGCCATCGCCGTCATGTTCGGTGCGCGCTGCCTGCATCCGCCGGGCGGCGCCGCTGCGCTGCTGGCGGTGCTGACGAACACCACGCACTTTTCGTCCGCCCTCTTCCCCTTCTTCACCAACTCGCTGCTGCTGGTGCTGGCCGGCGTGGCCTACAACACGCTGACGGGGCGACGCTATCCGCATGTGCAGGTCGCGCGGCCGCCAGCGGCCGACGCGCGCTTCAGCCAGGCCGACATCGATGCGGTGCTGGCCCGCTACAACCAGGTGCTGGACATCAGCCGCGACGACCTCGAATCGCTGATCCAGCAGACCGAGCTCGAGTCGTACAAGCGGCGCCTTGGCACGCTGCATTGCGCCGACATCATGTCGCGCACGCCGATTTCGGTGGAGTTCGGCACCCCGCTGCAGGAGGCCTGGGCGCTGATGCACGAACGCCGCATCAAGGCGCTGCCCGTCACCGACCGCACGCGACGGGTGGTGGGCATCGTGACGCAGGCCGACTTCTTCCGCCAGCTCGACCTGCAGCACCACGAAGGCATCGCCGGCAAGCTGCGCGACCTGATCCGTGCCACGCGCACGGTGATGTCGAACAAGCCGGAGGTGGTCGGGCAGATCATGACGCGGCAGGTGCGCGTGGCCAGCGCCGACCGGCCGGTGGTCGACCTGGTGCCGCTGTTCTCCGAGGGCGGGCACCACCACATCCCGATCATCGACGAGGAGAAACGCCTCACCGGGATGATCACGCAGTCGGATTTCGTGCGGGCGCTGTACCGGGCGGTCGGGCCGGCGTAGGCCTGGATCGAATTCCTCCTCCCTCCCGGAGAGGGTCGGGACACGACGGTGTCAACGGCAGCGCAGCGCCTCGTCGAAGGCCGCTTGCCCCCACCCCGATCGTTCCCCGGGAAGGAAAGAGCAAGCGCCGGGCCTTCTTTACTCCAGCACCACGTTCGCCTTCTTCACCAGCGCCGCGTAGCGCGCAGCCTCGGTGCGGAAGTAACTCGCGGCCTGCTCCGGCGTGGTGGGCTTCACGATGTTGCCCTGCTTGTCCATGGCGTCGCGCACCTCGGCGCTGGTGAACGCCGCCGCCACTGCGTCGTGCACGCGCGCGATGTCGGCGGCCTGCATCTTCGGCGGGCCGATCACCGCGAACCACCCTTCGACGGCATAGTTCGGCAGGCCCTGTTCCGCGATCGTCGGCATGTCGGGCGCGGCCGGCGAGCGCGCGGCGCCGCACAGCCCGATGGCGCGCAGCGCGCCGCTCCTGATGTGCGGCTGCACGGCCGGCAGCGCGACCACACCCATCTCGACCTGCCCCGCGATCATGTCAGTGACCATCGGGCCGGTGCCCTTGTAGGGAATGTGCCGCGCCTTCACGCCGGCCTCGTCCATGAACATCTCGCCCGCCAGGTGGATGATGGTGCCGTTGCCCGACGACGCGTAGTTGTAGCCCTCCGGCCTGGCGCGCAGCAGCGCCACCAGTTCCTTCACGTTCTTCGCGGGCACCTTCGGGTTCACCAGCAGCACGAGCGGCGTCGCGCCCACCACGCTGATGGGCGTGACGTCGTTGATCGCATCGAACGGCATCTTCTTGAACACGGCCGGATTGATGACGTGGTTGTTCGACACCATGCCCAGCGTGAGCCCGTCGGGCGCGGCCTTGACCACGGCCGCGGTGCCGGTGATGCCGCCGGCGCCCGGCAGGTTCTCGATGACCACCGGCTGCCCGAAGGCCTTGCCGAGCGCCACCGAGGCAGCGCGCACGATGGTGTCGACGCCCGAGCCCGCACTGATCGGCAGGATGAAGCGAATCGGCTTGTCCGAGCCCTGCGCGATCGCGGGAAACGCCGCCACCGCCGCGGCGCACGCGCCGAGGCCGAGCACCGCGCGGCGATTCAGCCGGCCCATCGATGGAAATGTCTTCGTCATGGTCTTGTCTCTCTTTGTTTTGAAAAATTCCGGAGCGCCGTTCAGGCCACCGCGGCATCCGCGTGCAGCGCATCGACCTGCGCGCGCCCGTAGCCCAGTTCGGCCAGCAGTTCGCGCGTGTGTTCGCCGAGGGTCGGCGGATCCAGGCGCACGCCGAGGCGGTCGCCGCCCAGCGTGATCGGGAACAGCGTGGTCTGCGCGGTTTCGCCGGCACGCTCGCCGTCGGGCAGGCGGATGTCCGCGAGACCGCCGGTGGCCTTCAGGTGCGGATCGGCGTAGAGGTCTTCAGGTCGCGTGATCGGCGCGAACGGCAGGCCTCTGGCCTCGAAGATCGCCGACAGCTCCGCCGCCGACCGGTCCGCCAGCCGCTGCCGCAGCCCGGCCAGCAGCGTGGGCCGCAGCCGCACGCGGTCGTTGTTGGTGCGCAGCGCGGGGTCGGCCTTCAGGTCGTCGAAGCCCAGCGCGTCGCAGAACGTGTTCCACTGCGCGTCGCTCACCGCGGCCAGGAAGATCTGCTCCCCGTCCTTCACCGTGAACACGTCGTACAGCGCCCAGGCCGAGATGCGCTCGGGCATCGGCGCCGCCGCCTGCCCGGTGATGGCGTACTGCAGCATGTGCTGGCCGACCAGGAACACGTTGTTCTCGAACAGCGCCGACTGCACCTCCTGCCCCTTGCCGGTTTCGCCGCGCTGCATCAGCGCGGCGATGGCGCCGATGGCACCGAACATGCCGCCCATGATGTCGTTCACGCTGGTGCCCGCACGCAGCGGGTCGCCGGGGCGCCCGGTCATGTAGGCCAGCCCGCCCATCATCTGCACCACCTCGTCGAGCGCGGTGCGGTGCTCGTAGGGGCCGGGCAGGAAGCCCGTGTGGTTCACGTACACCAGGCGCGGATTGAGCTTTCCGAGCGCCGCGTACCCCAGGCCGTACTTGTCCATGGTGCCGGGCTTGAAGTTCTGCGCCACCACGTCGGCCGTGGCGCACAGGCGCAGCGCGGCCTCCAGGCCCTCGGGCTTCTTCAGGTCGAGCGCGATGCTCTTCTTGTTGCGGTTGAACATGGGGAAGAAACCCGCGCCCGCGCCCAGCAGGTGCCGCGTGCGGTCGCCGTCGATGGGCTCGACCTTGATGACCTCGGCGCCCAGGTCGGCCAGCACCATGCCGCAGGTCGGACCCATGACCATGTGCGTGAACTCGACCACGCGGATGCCGGCCAGCGGCAGGCGCTTCGTCTGGCTGTTCGTTTCGCTGTTCATCGCGCTCATGCCGCCACCCCTTGCATTGCCTCTTGCGAAGCGGCAAAGGTCTTCGGAAAGCCCGCGCGCCACACCGTGCCCTGCAGCGTCTCGCCGTCGAGCCAGTCCGCCACGCGCCGGCGCAGGGCCAGCAGCTTCGGCAGGTCGACGCCAGTGGCCACGCCCATGCTCTCGAGCATGAAGACCAGGTCTTCGGTGTCGACGTTGCCGCTGGCGCCCGGCGCATGCGGGCAGCCGCCGATGCCGGCCAGGCAGGCGTCGAAGCGGGTGATGCCCACTTCGAGCGCCGCATAGGCATTGGCCAGCCCCATGCCGCGCGTGTCGTGGAAGTGCCCGCACCACAGGCGGTCGCCCGCGATGCGCAGCGCGCGCTCGAACAGGCTGCGCACCATCGCCGGGTCGGCATAGCCCACGGTGTCGGCCAGGCTCACCCGGTCGGCACCGGCGTCGAGCAGCGCCTGCATCAGCCGCAGCACCTCGTCGGGATCGACATGGCCCTGCAGCGTGCAACCGAAGGCCGTGCCCACGCCACCGTCGATGAGCGTCTTCGAGCCCGCTGCGTCGCGCGCCGCGCGGATGCGGCCGACCTCGGCCACCACCTCGTCGGGGGTCTTGCGCAGGTTGGCCAGGCTGTGGGCGTGGCTGGCCGACAGCGGCACGACCATCAGGTCCGCCTCGCCTGCGATGGCACGCTCCGCGCCCTTCAGGTTCGGCACCAGCACCGAGGCGAAGAGCCCCGGCAGCGTCTTCGCGAAGGCGAGCAGCTCGGCCGTGTCGGCCAGTTGCGGCAGAAGGTGCGCAGGCACGAAGGAGCCCACTTCGATCTCGCGCTGGCCGGCCGCATGCGCATCGCGGATCCATTCGAGCTTGCGGGCGGTGGGCAGCACGCGGGCGATGCTCTGCAGGCCGTCGCGCAGGCCCACTTCTCGGACGACCGCACGTGGCGGCAGGAAGGCGTGAATCAAGACTTTGTCTCCGTCGAGGGGGTACGGCGGAATCTTAGAAGTTCCGAATTGATCCAGAAGGTATATTTTGGAAGCCATTCGATTCCAAAGCGGAACATCAAAAACACACCATGCGCGACCTCGACCTGACCACCCTGCGCCTTTTCGTCTCCGTCTGCGAAACCCGCAGCATCGCGCGCGCCGGCGAGCAGGCCAGCCTCGTCGGCTCGGCCATCAGCAAGCGGCTGGCGCAGCTCGAAGACACGGTCGGCACGCCGCTTCTGCTGCGCAAGCGCCGCGGCGTGGTGCCGACGCCCGCCGGCGAAACCCTGCTCGAACACGCCCGCGCCATGCTGGGCAGCGCGCACCGCATCGAGCGCGACATGGCGGCCTACGCAGGCGGCGCGCGCGGGCACGTGCGCATCCTGGCCTCGGCGTCCGTCATGGCCGAATCGCTGGCGGAGGACGTGGCCGGCTTCCTGCAGGACCCGGCCCACCGCAACATCCGCGTCGACATGGAAGAGCGCGTGAGCCCCGAGATCGTGCGCGGCATCCGCGAAGGCGTGGCGTCCATCGGCCTGTGCTGGGACGCCGCCGAGCTCGATGGCCTGGAGCGCCGCAGCTACCGCTCGGACCACCTCGCCATCGTCGCGCACCCTTCGCACCCGGTGGCGCAGCACGATAGCGTGCGCTTCGAGCAGGCGCTCGACCACGAGTTCGTCGGCATGCCGGCGCTCAGTGCGGTGCAGCTCATGCTTGCGCGCGAGGCCGTCGTGGCGGGCAAGCCGCTGGTGCACCGCGTGCTGGTGTCCAACTTCGACGCCGCGCTGCGCGTGGTGCGGGCGGGGCTGGCCATCAGCGTGGTGCCGGCCGAAGTGGCACGGCCTTTCACCGATGCGTACGGATTGCGGCTCATGCCGCTGACCGATGCATGGGCACGGCGCCGCTTTGCGATCTGCTTTCGCGGCGGCGCGTCGCTCTCGCCATCGGCGCAGCTGCTGGTGGCGCACCTCGAGCGGTGCGCCACCGACTGAGAAAGACACCCGCCGCATTCGAACGGAATGCGCAACTGTTCATTGCGAAGGATCGGGTTTCTGCTTCGATTTGCACAACCTACAGTCGACCGGATCGTGCTGTCACCCCCGAAGGAATCGACTTGTTCCGAAGAGCCCTCCTCTGCGCTTGCGCCCTCGCTCCCGCGCTCGCCCTCGCCCCTTTCGCCGCGCTGGCCTCGCAACCCGAACCGCCGCTCAGGCTCGAGGTGTACAACCCGGGCGCGAAGTCGATGTTCCCGGTTTCCTCCGAAATCGTCATCGGACGGGCCGAGGCGGTGCTGATCGACGCGCAGTTCCAGCGCAACGATGCCGAGGCGCTGGTGCAGAAGATCAAGGCCACGGGCCGGAAGCTCACCACGGTCTACATCAGCCACAGCGACCCCGACTACTACTTCGGCCTCGACGTGATCCAGGCCGCCTTTCCCGACGCGAAGATCGTCGCCACGCCGCAGACCGTGGCCGCCATCCGGGCCTCGAAGGACGGCAAGCTCGCGCACTGGGGCCCGGTCCTGAAGGACAAGGCACCCAGGGAGCTGGTCGTGCCGCAGCCGCTGGCCGGCGACAGCATCGAGCTCGAAGGCCGCAAGATCCAGATCGTGGGCCTCGACGGCCCCACGCCCGAGCGCAGCTTCGCGTGGATTTCCTCGCTGAAGGCCGTGGTCGGCGGCATTCCGGTGTCCGCCAACATCCATGTGTGGGTGGCCGATACCCAAACCCCGCAGTCGCGCCGCGACTGGATCAAGGCGCTGGACAGCATTGCCGCGCTGCATCCGAAGACCGTGGTGCCCGGCCATTACCTGCCGAACGCCAACGGCGCTTCACCGTACACGCTGGCGTCGGTGAAGTTCACGCGCGGCTACCTGCAGGCCTTCGAAATCGAGGCGGCGAAGACCAGGGACTCGGGCGAACTCATCGCCGCGATGAAGAGGCGCTATCCGAAACTGGAGGACGTCTCGTCGCTGGAACTCGGCGCGAAGGTCGTCAAGGGAGAAATGAAATGGCCGCAATGAACGAGACCGAGGCGCAGGGCCAGGGCGAAAGCCGTGGCGCCACGCTGCACTACATCTTCGACCCGCTGTGCGGCTGGTGCTACGCCGCCGCGCCGCTGGTGGACGCGGCGCGCAACGTGCCCGGCCTGCGCGTGGCCTTTCATGGCGGCGGGATGATGACCGGCGCCAACCGCCGTCCGATCACGCCGCAGTGGCGCGAGTACGTGCTGCCGCACGATCGCCGCATCGCCGAGATGACCGGCCAGCCTTTCGGCGAAGGCTACTTCGAGGGATTGCTGCGCGACACCGGCGCGGTGATGGATTCCGAGCCGCCGATCACCGCCATCCTCGCGGCGGAAGCGCTGCGCGCGGGCGGCGGACTGGACATGATCCACCGGCTGCAGCGCGCGCACTATGTCGAAGGCCGGCGGATCGCCGACGCACAAGTGCTGACGGCGCTGGCCGCCGAACTCGGCTTCGACGCAGGCGCCTTCGGCACCGCCTATGCGAGCCTCGGCGGTGCGGCGACGGCGCAGCACATCGCCGCGAGCCGCCAGTTCCTGCAACGCGCAGGCGGCCAGGGCTTCCCGACCTTCGTGCTGGCGCAGTCCGACGGCCGCGCCAGCCGCCTCGATGCCGGCCCGTGGCTGGGCCGCGCCGACGACTGGAAGGCGCGCCTGGCCGAACTGATCTAGCGCGCGACGCCCAGCAGCCGGTCGAGCACCTCCGGCTGCGTGCGCAGGGTCGCGGCCTTGGCGGTGTGCACGATGGTGCCGTGGTCGAGCACCACGGCTTCGTCGGAAATCGCGAGGATCGCCTGCGGATGCTGCTCCACGATGATCGCGGCCAGGCCCTCGTCCTGCGTGATGCGGCGGATGGCGCGCAGCAGCTCTTCCACGATGATGGGTGCGAGCCCCTCGAGCGGCTCGTCGAGCAACAGCAGCCTGGGGTTGAGCACCAGCGCGCGGCCCACGGCCAGCATCTGCTGCTCACCACCCGAGAGCTGCGTGCCGAGGTTGGTCTTGCGCTCGGCCAGGCGCGGGAACATCTCGTAGACGCGCTGCGCGTTCCACTTTCCTGCGCGCTCCACGGCCGTCAGGTTCTCGTGCACGGTGAGCGACTTGAAGATGTTGCGCTCCTGCGGCACCCAGCCGATGCCGGCCGCCGCGCGCTGGTGCGGCGCCAGCTTGTGCAGCGCCTGCCCACCGAGCGCGATGCTGCCGCCGTGCTGGCGCGTCGCGCCCGCCAGCGTGTTGATCAGCGTGGTCTTGCCGGTGCCGTTGCGGCCCAGCAGCGCCAGCGTCTGTCCTTCGCCAAGCGCGAAAGCCACGTCGTGCAGTACCACGGCCTCGCCGTAGCCGGCACTCAGGTTCTCTATGCGCAGCAGCTCAGACATGGGCAGCTTCTCCATGGCCCAGATAGACCTCTTTCACTTTCGGATCGTTGGCGATGGTTTCGGGGTCGCCCTCGGTCAGCAGCGTGCCGTTGACCAGCACCGTCATGCGGTCGGCAAAGCTGAACACCAGGTCCATGTCGTGCTCGATGAGCAGCACCGACACATCGGCCGGCAGCGCGGCCACGGTCTGCAGCAGCTCCTCGCGCTCGCCGGCGGGCACGCCCGCCACCGGCTCGTCGAGCAGCAGCACGCGCGGCTCGCAGGCCAGCGCGATCGCGATCTCCAGCAGCCGGCGCTTGCCGTAGGCCAGGTGCTTCACCTGCTGTTGCGCCACGTCGCCCAGGTGGAACTGCTCCAGCAGCTGCGCCGAGCGCTCGGCAATCGCCTTGCTCGAACCGAGCGGCCTCCACCACTGCGCGCCGATGCCCTGGTGCTGCGAGACGACGAGCGCCAGCGTTTCCAGTGGCGTCATCGAATCGAACAGCTGGTTGATCTGGAAGGTGCGCACCAGCCCGCGCGCCACGCGCTTGTGCGGCGCCAGCGTGGTGATGTCCTCGCCCAGCAGCGTGATGCGGCCTTCGGTGGGCGTGAGCACGCCCGTGAGCTGGTTGATGAGCGTGGTCTTGCCCGCGCCGTTGGGGCCGATCAGTGCATGGCGTGCGCCGCGCTTGAGCTCCATCGTCACGTTGTTGGTGGCGGTGATGCCGCCGAAGCGCATCACGAGGCCGTGGGTCGACAGCACGGTGTCGGTCATGCCGCACCCCCTTTCTGGCCCTTGTTCTTCGCAGCGCCGAACCAGGTCCACGGTTTCAGCAGCCGGTCGCGTCCCACCAGCACCAGCAGCACCAGGATCAGGCCGATCCAGAACATCCAGTACTGCGGCGTCACGGCCGACAGCCAGGTCTGCAGCAGCTTGAACACGATCGCGCCCGCCACCCCGCCATAGAGCCAGCCCACGCCGCCGATGACCAGCATCAGCAGCACGTCGGCCGAACGGTCGAAGGCCAGCACGTCGAGCGAGGCGAAGCCGGTGGTCTGCGCCAGCAGCGCGCCCGCGGCACCGGCCACGCCGGCCGCGATGGTGTAGACCGTGGCAAGGCGCCCCACCACCGGAATGCCGATGGCCATGGCGCGCAGCCGGTTGTCGCGGATGGCCTTCAGCGTGGCGCCGAACGGCGAATGCACCAGCCGGCGCATCAGCAGGAACAGCACCAGCATGACGGCCAGCGAATACCAGGCCGCGGTGCGGCCGTACAGGTCGAATTCGAACAGGCCGAGCACCGGCCCCATCACCACGCCCTGCAGGCCATCGGCGCCGCCGGTCAGCCAGTCGAGCTTGTTCGCCAGTTCGAGCAGCAGCAGCGCCGTGCCCAGCGTGACCATCAGCCGCGTGAGGTCGCTGCCGCGCAGGATGGTCACGCTCGCCACCAGCCCCAACACGGCCGACAGCACCGTCGCGAACACCAGCCCCACGGTCGGGTCGGGCATGACCAGCTTGGCGAACAGCGCCGCGGCGTAGGCACCGAAGCCGAAGAAGGCCGCATGGCCCAGCGACACGATGCCGGTGTAGCCCAGGATCAGGTCGAGCGACATCGCGAACAGCGCGACGATCGCGATCTCGTTGACCAACAGCGAGTGCGAGGGCATGGCCAGCGGCAGCGCGAAGGCCACCGCCCAGACCACGAACTCCAGCGGCCGCCAGCGGGCCTTGCGCAGCAGGGCCGACTGGAAATCGACCGAAGAAGAAGGCGCGCTCATTCAACGGCCCCCTTTGCGCGTGAACAGGCCCTGGGGCCGCCACATCAGGATCAGGATCATCAGCAGGTAGACGGTGAATGCACCCATCTTCGGAATGAAGTACTTGCCCGCCACGTCGGCGATGCCCAGCAGCAGCGCCGCCGCGAGCGGCCCGGTGATCGACGAGGTGCCGCCGACGGAGACCACGATCAGGAAATAGATCATGTACTTGAGCGGAAAGGTCGGGTCGAGCCCGAGGATCTCCGCGCCCAGCGCGCCGCCCAGCCCCGCAAGGCCGGAGCCCACCGCGAAGGTCAGCAGGAACACCACGTTCACGTTGATGCCCAGGCCCGCGGCCACGCGCGGGTCGTCGACCGCTGCGCGCAGGCGGCTGCCGAAGCGGGTCTTCGACAGGATCAGCTGCAGCACCACGGTGAGCACCGCGCACACGCCGATGATGAACAGGCGGTAGTGCCCCATGCCCAGCAGCAGCGCGCCGTCGCCGATCTCGGTGCGTCCGCGCAGCCACTCGGGCAGTTGCACGTTCTGCTGCGAGGAGCCCACGAAATAGTCGATGGCGGCCACGGCCATGAAGGCCAGGCCGATGGAAAAGAGCACCTGGTCGAGGTGCGGCTTGCCGTACATCGGCCGGTAGAGCGTGCGCTCCAGCAGCGCGCCGGCGAGCGCGACGACGATGAACGCCAGCGGCAGGCAGGCCAGGAAAGGCAGGCCGAGCTTCTGCATCGCGAACACCGTGAGGTATCCGCCGGCCATGGCGAAGGCGCCGTGCGCGAGGTTGATGAAGTTCATCAGCCCCAGCGTCACGGCCAGGCCCACCGCCAGCACGAAGAGCAGCATGCCGTAGGCGATGCCGTCGAAAAGAATGGTCAACATGTCAGCTACTCAACACTTGCCGCGCATCGCGGTCTCTTCGGTAAGCACCGGGGATCGGCCTCGCCGAACCTCCGTGTCTCCCCCGTAAGGGGAAGGGGTGAGCCAGGAACACCGAGGAACCGGCTTTGCCGGGCCTCAGGTGTTGCCCCCGGTAGGGGGTAGGCGAAGCGACACGAAGTGCGCGCAGCCTGGGGGCGAGCCTTACTCGAGCCTTACTTTGTCTTGCCCGGGTCCTTCACGCTCTTGATCACGTCGAACTCGACGTTGTAGAGCTGGCCGTCCTTCTTCTCGACCTTGCGCAGGTACACGTCCTGCACCACGTCGCGCGTCTGCGCGTCGATCATCATCTGGCCGCGCGGGCTCTCGAAGACCTGGCCCTTCATGGCGGCCAGCAGCGCCTCGCCGCCGCCCGCGCCCTTGGTGGTCTTGAGCGCTTCATAGATCACGCGCATGCCGTCATAGCCGCCCACGGCCATGAAGTTGGGGCGCAGCTTGGGGTTGGCCTTCTCGAAGGCTTCCACGAACTTCTTGTTCATGGCCGAGGGATGCGCCGCCGAGTAGTGGTGCGAGGTGACCACGCCCAGCGCGCCGTCGCCCATGTCGTTGAGCTGGTCGTCGTCGGTCACGTCGCCGGTGGCGATCAGCTTGATGCCGGCCTTGTCCATGCCGCGCTCGAGGAACTGCTTCATCACCGCCGCGCCTGCGCCCGAGGGCACGAAGACAAACAGCGCGTCGGGCTTGGCGTCGCGCACCTTCTGCAGGAACGGCGCGAAGTCGGGGTTGCGCAGCGGCACGCGCAGCTTGTCGATGACCTTGCCGCCGTTGAGCTGGAAGCGCTCGCTGAAGAACTTCTCGGCGTCGTTGCCCGGGCCGTAGTCGGCCACCAGCGTCACCACCGTCTTGATGCCGTTCTTGGGCGCCCAGTCGCCCATGGGCACCGACACCTGCGGCAGCGTGAAGCCCGAGCGGATGATGTACGGCGAAGCCTCGGTGATGCTCGAGGTGGCCGCGGCCATCACGAGCTGGGGCGTCTTCGACTGCGTGGCGATGGGCGCCACGGCCAGCGCCAGCGGCGTGAGGCCGAAGCCGGCCAGCACGTTGACCTTGTCGTTCACCACCAGTTCCTGCGCGAGGCGCTTGGTCACGTCGGGCAGGCCGGTGTCGTCCTTCACGATCAGCTCGACCTTCTTGCCGGCCACGGTGTCGCCGTTCTGGGCCATGTACAGGCGCGCGGCGGCTTCGATCTGGCGGCCGGTGGAAGCCGACTGGCCCGTCATCGGCAGGATGAGGCCGATCTTGAACTTGTTGTCCTGGGCGCTGGCGAGCGGAACCGAAAGAACCGTGGAAACCGCAAGCGCCGACAGGGCTGCGGTCTGGATGAGATGGCGTCTTTGCATGATTTTTCCTTCAGGGACGGAACTCGAAACCGGGGCTATTTTCAACACTTTGCAACATTCGGCGGAGCAGGCAATCACCTACCCCGGGCCCCTCCCGGGCCATTGTTGCGCGATCAACAAATGAACTGCGCGATGATCGCGCAAGGTGGGCTGCGCCCGCGTTGCGGCTTCAGCTGTCGGCGCGGTACGCGGAGTCGAGCGTGAGCGTACCCACCGCGCGTGACACGCACGCGCAGATGCGCGTGGTGGCCTGCTTTTCGTGCTCACTGAGGAACACGTCGCGGTGGTCGACCTCGCCGTCCACGGCCAGCACGTCCATGGCGCACAGGCCGCACTCGCCGCGCTTGCAGTCCCACAGGGTCTGCACGCCGGCGGCCTCGAGCGCGTCGAGCAGCGTGCAGTCGGCCGGCACGGTGATGGCCAGGTCGTGCCGCGGTATGCGCACCGTGAACGGCTGCGTGGCCAGGCGCCCGCTGCTGCCGAAGGTCTCGAAGCGCAGGTCCGCAAGCGGGCGGCCGGCCGCATGCCAGGCGCGCTTGACGGCCTCGAGCATCGGCACCGGGCCGCAGGTGTAGAGCTGGCCGCCCGCCGGCAGCTCGGCAATGGCGGCTTCGAAGTCGATGGGCGCCGAGCCTTCATGCGCAACGACCCTGTCGCCCAGGGCTTCCCGGAGGTGTGGCAGGTAGCCGAATTCCTCTGCATTGCGCGCGCCGTAGAGCATCTTCACCGGCACGCCGGTGCGCTTCGCGTGGGCTGCCAGCCGCTGCGCCATCAGCACCAGCGGCGTGATGCCGATGCCGCCCGCCACCAGCAGGTAGCCGGGCGCGGACAGGTCGAGCGCGAAGTGGTTCTGCGGCGCGCTCACCTGGAGCCGATCGCCCTCGGCCAGCCGCCACATGGCGAGCGAGCCTCCGCGGCCGTCGTCGAGCCGCTTGACGGCAATGCGCCAACAGCTGCCGTCGCCCTCGCCCACCAGCGAGTACGAGCGGGTCTGCACCCTGCCCTGCGCTGTCATCACCTGCACCTGCAGGTGGGCGCCGGCGTCATAGCCCGAGGCAAAGCCTCCGTCGGGGCACAGTTCGAATTCGCGCACGGTCGGCGTCACGTCGCGCAGCGCAACGACCTGCGCCTGCATCCATTGGAGATCGCTTTTCATCGGGAGGACATCAGGGACGGAAAAGGAAAACGGCTCAGCCGCGGCGGCGGATCAGCTGCACGCCCGGCAGTGGACGCTGCTCGGCGGTGGGCGTGCCATGCAGTGCCTCGCGCAGGTTGCGGCGCGCGATGCGGCTGTGCTCGCGCATCAGCGCCTCGGCGCGCGAGCCTTCTCCGGACTCGATCGCGTCGAGCACCTGCAGGTGCTGGTCTTGCGCGATGACGAGCATGTCGCGCGCGGCGGGCGAGTTGGCCTGCACGATGACGAAGCCCGAGGGCGAGGCGAACGGCAGGTTGACCACGCGCTCCAGTTGCTGCGCGATGACGGGGCTGGCCGCCATCTCGCACAGCAGCGAGTGGAAGCGCTCGTTGTGCGTCACGTAGCGCGAGAAGGCCGCGTCGTCGAGCGCGGGTTCGCGCAGCAGCTCGTCGATGCGCTGCAGGCAGGCGCGCGCCTCGCGCAGCACCACCGGCGCCGCGCCGCGTTCGGCCGCCAGGCGTGCGACCAGGCCTTCGAGCGTGCCACGCAGCTCGATGGCATCGGCCACGTCGCGCTCGGAGAACGTGCGCACCGCGTAACCGCCGTTGGGCAGCGCTTCGAGCAGGCCTTCCTGCTCCAGCCGCATGAGGGCGGTGCGCACCGGCGTGCGCGACACGCCGAGCTGCTCGGAGACGGCCACCTCGGCAATGCGTGCGCCACCGGGCAGTTCGCCCGCCAGGATCATCTCGCGCAGCCGAAGCTGGGCCTTGACGGCCTGCGAGCTGCCGCTGTCGCCGGACTCGCCCGCGCTGGAAACGGCAGCGACCTTCATGCGGCCTGCTTCCGGACGGTGTCCAGCGGCCGGATCGGGATCGGCGCGCGCGCGGGCTTTTCCTTCTCGACCATGCGGTCGATCAGCCGCCGCGCCCACATCGAGCCGGCGTCGATGTTGAGGTTGTAGAACTGGTGGTCGGGATGGTCGTCCATGGCCTTCTGCTGCGCCTCGAGCACCAGCTCGTCCTCGCGGAAGATGCCCGAGACGCCCTCGCGCAGCTCGTGCGTGAGGCGCTGCTCGCCCAGGCAGTAGTTGCGCGCGAACGCCCAGAAATACAGGCAGGTCTTGTCGGTCTCGGGCGTGATGGTGTTGAGCACGTAGCCGTTGACGCCCTTGCTGCGGTCGCCGGCGTTGCCGCTCGTGGGCACGGCACCGCTTCCGGCCTCGGCCACGCCGACGTCGATGTTGACGGTGCACGGGCCTTCGAAACGGATGATCTGCCAGCGGTCGACCTTGCCCGTGTAGCCGCGCGCATGGCGGATCTGGTTGCCCCAGAACGGCGGCGGATCGATGTTCTCCATCCACCGCGTGACGGTGGCCGAGCGGTCGCCGTGCGTGGCCACGAAGGGCGCCTCCGCCACTTCGCGGTTGCCGATGGACGAACCGTGCACGAAGGTCTCGTGCGTGAGGTCCATCAGGTTGTCGACCACCAGGCGGTAGTCGCAGTTGACGCGAATCATCTTGCCGTCGCCGGCCCAGGCCGGGTCGTCGTTCCAGTGCATGTCGGGAATGAGCGCCGGGTCGGCCTTGGCCGGGTCGCCGGGCCAGATCCACACGAAGCGATGCCTCTCCACCGCCGGAAAGCTGCGCACGCAGGCCGAGGGGTTCAGCGTTTCCTGGCTCGGCATGTGGGTGCAGCGGCCCTGGCTGTTGTAGACCAGCCCGTGGTAGCCGCAGACCAGCTCGTCGCCCTCGAGACGGCCGAGCGACAGCGGCATCAGCCGGTGCCAGCAGGCGTCTTCAAGCACGGCCACCTGGCCGTCGGTGCGGCGGAACAGCACCACTTTCTGGTTGCAGATGGTGCGCGGCAGCAGCGCGTGGCGCACTTCGACGTCGTAGGCGGCGGCGTACCAGGCGTTCAATGGAAAGGCGGTCGTGGGCGTCTTCATGAATACTCAATGTATACATAAATGCCGAAATTTCCAGCGCATAGGCGTCATTCAAGGGTAAACACCGACATTTCTGTATACATCTACCGACGATGCGATGGCGATACGATGCCCGATCGTTCACCCCAATACCGACGGAGTCATCCATGTCACAGCACGCCGCATTGCCCGCCCGCTACGACCACGTGGGCAGTTTCCTGCGCCCGAAGTACCTGCTCGAGGCGCGCGAGCAGAAGGCCAAGGGCGAGATCACGCCCGAGCAGCTTCGCCTCGTCGAAGACAAGGCCATCACCGAGATCGTGAAGTTCCAGGAAGACATCGGCCTGAAGAGCATCACCGACGGCGAGTTCCGCCGCACCTATTTCCACATCGACTTTCTCGACCAGCTCGGTGGCGTGAAGACCGACATTCCGGTCACCATCCGCAAGCCCGACGGCACCGAGGAACTGGCGCCGCCCGCGATGCGTGTGATCGACAAGGTCCGACACGTGAAGGACATCCAGCTCGCCGACTTCCAGTACCTCAAGAGCCAGGTCTCCGCCGGCAACACGCCGAAGGTGACCATTCCTTCGCCGACCATGCTGCACTTCCGCGGCGGCCGCGCCGGCATCAGCAAGGACGCCTACCCCGAACTCGACCCGGCCTTCTACGACGACGTGGCCAAGGCCTATGGCGACGAACTGCGCTCGCTCGCCGCGGCCGGCTGCACCTACGTGCAGATGGACGACACCAACCTGGCCTACCTGTGCGACGAGCACATGCGCGAGGCCGCCCGCAAGCGAGGCGACGACCCGAACGAGCTGCCGCACCGCTACGCCGCGTTCATCAACAAGGTGGTCGCGCAGAAGCCGCCGGGCATGCTGCTGGCCATGCACCTGTGCCGCGGCAACTTCAAGAGCACGCACGCCGCGGCCGGCAACTACGAGCCGGTGGCCGAGGCGCTGCTCAAGGAAATGGACCTCGACGCCTACTTCATGGAGTACGACGACGCACGCTCTGGCGACTTCAAGCCGCTGCGCTACCTGCCCAAGGGCAAAACCGTGGTGCTGGGCCTCGTGACCACCAAATTCGGCGAGATGGAAGACAAGGACGAACTCAAGCGCCGCATCGAGGATGCCGCCAAGTACGCCTCTCTCGACCAGCTCGCGCTGTCGCCGCAGTGCGGCTTCTCGAGCACCGTGCACGGCAACAACATCGCGGTGGAAGCACAGCGCGCCAAGCTGCGCCTCGTGGTCGAGACCGCACAGGAAGTCTGGGGCTCCACCTGATGCAGTGAGGGGCGGATTCTGGTGAAGTCGGACCCCATGACGACTCACATCTATTCCGGCCCCCTCAGCATGTTCGGCGCCAAGGTCGAGATCGCGGCACGCGAGAAAGGCGTGCCCTTCGAGCTGACCATGGTGCCCTTCACCACCGACGACGCCTACGAGCCCAAGCACCCCGAGGTGCTGCGGGTGAACCCGGTCAAGCAACAGGTGCCCGTGCTGACCGACGACATCGACGGCGGCGTCGCGCTGTTCGACTCGACGCAGATCCTCGAGTACTTCGAAGACCGCTACCCCGCGCCCGCGCACCTCGCGCTGTGGCCGGCGGGCATTGCCGAGCGGGCCCGCGCGCGGCAGCTCGAACAGAAGTCCGACGAGGTCTTCTTTCCCCACGTCATCAAGCTCTTCGGCCTGCAGCACGCGATGCATAGTGCACCGGCCGTCGCGGCCTGCGCCGGCTGCGCGCGCTTCTACGAGGAGATGGAAGGCCTGCTCGAAACGAGCGAATACCTCGCGGGCCCCTATTCCTTCGCCGACATCGCCTTCTACATGGCCTGCGTGTTCGCCGACCGCAAGGGCGCCGGCATGACCGAGGCCACGCCGCGCCTGCTGGCCTGGCGCACGCGCGTGGGCGATCGGCCTGCGGTGCGCGCGGTGGTCGACCCGATGATGCGGTTCCTGGCTTCGCACGGGCGCGGCGTGCCGGCCTTCCTTCGGCGGTGAAGGGGTTCGGCGGCGCGGCCGCGCGACGCTGAGGCATCATCGACTCATGCCTATGACAGGGTTCTCACGCTTCGACTGGCTGCCGACTCCCTCGCAGCATTTCCTCGTCGTCACCTTCGCGCTGCTGGTCTACGTGCTGACCACGCGCGCGCGCCGCGAACAGCGCGCCCCCACCACCGCCATCGCCTGGGTGATGGGGCTGGTGCTCATGCCCTACTTCATCCTGCCGATGTACCTGTTGTTCGGGCAGCGCAAGCTGCGCCCGGCGGGCTCGCCGCGGCCGCCGCGCTCGGTGCCGCCGGGCCACTGGGCGGCCGACCTGATCGAGAGCTTCGGCCTCGCGCCGCCGGGGAGGTGCGCGATCCGCATGCATGCCGACGGCGCGGGCGCGCGCGAGGCGCTCTGGCAGGTGATCGACGGCGCGCGCGAGCGCATCGACGTGTGCACCTTCATCATCGGCAACGACGCACTCGGCCACGCGGTGCTCGAGCGCCTCGCCCAGCGCGCGCGCGAAGGCATCAAGGTGCGCGTGCTGCTCGACGGCTTCGGTGCGCTGTCGCTGCCGCGCCATCACTTCGACCGGCTGCGCGCGGCCGGCGGCGAGGTGGCGGTGTTCCGCCCCTTCTTCAGCCTGCGCCGCATCGGCCCGCGCAACCTGCGCAACCACCGCAAGTTCACCATCGCGGACGACAGCTGGCTGTGGTCGGGCGGACGCAACCTGGCGGGCGAGTACTTCACCGGCAACGAGAAACATCCCGAGGCCTGGCACGACCTGTCCTTCGACCTGCGCGGCAGCGTGGCCGCGGCGGCGGCGCGCCAGTTCGACCACGACTGGAGTTCCGTGCGCAGCCGCAAGGCGCGCGCCATCACCTGCGACGACGTGCCCGAAGGACAGGGCTCGGCCATGGCGCAGTTCCTGCCGAGCGGCCCCGACCAGACGGAAGACACGGCGCATGCGCTGCTCATCGACGCGTGCTTCCGTGCCGAGCACCGCATCCTGGCGATCACGCCCTACTTCGTGCCCGGCGACGGCCTGCGCGACGCGCTGCGGCTGGCGGCACGGCGCGGCGTGCAGGTGACCATCGCGATGCCGGCCGTGTCCAACCACCGGCTGGCCGACTTCGTGCGCGCACGCGCCATGCGCGACCTGGCGCGCGCGGGCGTGAGCTTTCGCATGCTGCCGTTCATGGCGCACGCCAAGGCGGTGGTGGTCGACGACGAACTGGCCATGTGCGGATCGATCAACCTCGATTTGCGCAGCCTGCTGCTGAACCACGAGGCAGCGGTGGTGTTCTACGGCGCAACGGAAATCGAATGGCTGGCCGAATGGATCGAGACCACCGCCTCGGCCGGCGAGCCCTATCGCGCGCGGCGCCCGGGGCTGATGCGCGACCTGGCCGAAGGGCTGCTGCTCACGGTAGCCTTCCAGCTGTAATCCTGGTGCACAAATGCAACGTTTGTGAAACAAACGGAACGCCGCCACTAGAATTCCACCGGTTCCGGTAGTTGACCCCGGCCCCGGGGTATGACCCATGAGAGCCCTGCTCTCGCTGCGTGCGCTGGCAAGCGCCGCGCTTCCAACATTGCTCGCGGTCTGTGGAATGACGGCCGCTCCCACGTTCGCGCACGCCGCCATGGACGACATCGGCCGTGCCGCGCCCAGCGTGCACCGCCTGAAGCTCATCGTCGACCCCGCGCTGGCCGCCGACATCGGCGCAGCGGAAACAGGCCGCCGCCTCGCGCAATACGTGGCCGACGTCAACACGGTGTTCACGCGCGAGACGGTGCGCAGCTTCGTCTTCGATCCCGCCACCGACCTGCAACTGGTGCCGCCCGCGGCAGCGCCGCAGTGCGTCCACAACGGCCTGGTCAACGGCGAAGTGGTCGTGTGCATCGACAAGTCCACGCGCGGCTACAGCCACAGCGGCCTCTCGACCAGCTGGACCTTTCCGCAGAAGGGCGTGGCCTGGAACCTGAACTGGGTGGCCATCCACGACCCGCTGCGCCTCTCGCGCGCGCCCAGCCCCGGCGTGCCCGAATCGACCGAGAAGGACTACCTGGGCCGCCAGCTGAAGACGCTGCTGCACGAACTCGAGCATGTGTTCGGCGCCGGCGCGGGCGAGTACTACAACGGGATCGCCGTGACCGACACCACCGGCGTCGCGCCCATCGTCGACCTGGCCCTGGCCAATGAAGGCGACCGCTACTGGTGGACGCGCCAGGACTGGCGCCTCGACCCGCTGCTCGGCACGGTGTTCGAGCCGCGGCGAGACCCGGCCGCCAACCGCATCGCGACGCTGGAGATGATCCGCTTCACGCCCGGCACCAAGGCCAACATCGACACCGACTGGACCGACTGGCCCAAGCTCGGCAGCTCGAAGTTCATGGCCGGCACCACGGCCACGCAGGTCCGCGTGACCGACCGGGACACCGGCGCCGCCCTGCCCGGCGCGCTGGTGTCGGTGTGGCGCAACCCGGGCGCCGGCAAGCCGCTGGTGATGCTGGTGACGGGCGCGGCCGACGCATCGGGCCGCTTCGTGTTCGACTGGGAATGCGGCTTCAGCTGCTTCGCCGTCGGCAAGACCACGCTGCTGGTGAAGGCGCACGCGGCCAACCGCGCACCGGGCGCGAGCTGGTTCACCATCTTCGATGCCTTCGAGCAGAAGGCGGTCCAGGGCCGCGCGATGTTCTCCATCGACCTGGCGCTCGGCGGCATCGACCTGACGCCGCCCACCGTGTCGCTCGCCGCGCCGGCCACCGCCACGGTCGGCCAGCCCACGGTGATCGCACCTGCGGTGGTGGACAACGTGGGCGTGTGGGGCGTCAAGGTGGTGGGCAGCGACAGCTTTCCGATCTGCACCTTCACCGCGCCGCCCTACACGTGCAGCTGGACGCCCACGAGCGCGGGCATGCAGACGATCCGCGTCATCGGCATGGATGCGGCGGGCAACACCGCGCAGGCATCAGCCAACGTGCTGGTGCAGCCGCCTTCGATCGCCACGCCGCCGGCCATCGCACTGACGGCTCCGCCTGCCGCCGCCGCGAAGGCGCCTGCGCAACTCGAGGCCAACGCCTCGGGCAGCGTGGCGCGCCTGAGCTTCATCGTCGACGGCAAGACCGTGTGCAGCCTGCAGGCAGCGCCCTACTCCTGCAGCTGGACGCCTGCGGCCGCGGGCTACGCGAACATCGAGGCGCGCGCCGTGGATGCGGCAGGCAACACCGCCAGCGTGTCCGCGCTCACCCGCGTGACGCCCCAGCTTTCGGTTTCTTCAGCTCCGCCGGCTTCTCCGTCTTCTTCTTCACCGCTTTGAGTTCCTGCGGCGTCGGCGTGTTCGTGAAGCTGACGTTGCCCAGCCCGGTGCCGATGGTGAGGACGCCCCAGTGCTTCACGTCACGCATGAAGGGCAGTTCGCTCAGGCCTTGGACCACCGCGTCGTTGTGCATCAGCACCAGCATCGGATCGGCGCCAAGCGTGAGCATGCGCCGCCACACGGCCGTCGGCAGGTGGAAGGCATGGCTCTCCCAGTCGCCCGGCAGGTTCTGCGCGCCGCGCGCGATGGACCCATCGGGACGGATCAGCCCCGGGCAGCCGATGCCGATGAAGGGCGCGAGCCGGATCTGCTTGCGCTCGCTGTAACGCACCATGTCCATCAGCATGTCGGCGATGTGCTCGACCATCAGGCTGCGGTTGGGGCCTTCGTCGGCGTGGCGCCATTTCTCGCGGCGCACCACCTCCGCGCGCGAGAAGTCGCTGGCCTTGCGGAAGCGCGTCTTCACGATGCCGCAGCGCACGTTGGTGCCGCCGATGTCGACCGCCAGGATGGCGTCGTACTTGCGCAGCAAGGCGGGCGGCGTGAGGTGCACCCAGCCGATCAGCCCACCGTCGTCCACGTTGTGCGAGAGCCGGCCCATTTGAACGTGCAGGCCCTGCTCTTCCAGAATCGCGGCCGTCTGCAGCACCGCGCGCTCGCCCACGTCGCTTTCCGGGAAACCTCCACCGATGACGATGCGTTCGACCTTGTTCCATGAAGGCTGGCGCAGGAAGCGCTGGATCACCGAGGCCAGTTCCTCGGTGAACTCCTCGATCACGCCGTGCATCACGTCGCCGGCCTCCGAGGCCTTCTTGGCGCCGAGCACGCGGTCGAGTTCCTTCTTGCTCAGGTCGCGCGAATGCAGGTCGCCCAGCGGGTCCTTGCCCTTCTTGCGGCGCCGCTTGCGCCAGCGCTCGAGCAGTTCCCTGAACGCTGTCTGGCTGGCCTGGTCGCCGACGAAGCCGTCCTTGTCGCGCAGCTGAAGGCTGTAGCCCTCGACGTGCACACCGGGAAGATCGCGCAATCCGTGCACGTCGGTGCTGGGCAGGGAATCGGGCTGGTCGGTGCCGGGCATCGAGGCCTTGGGGGGAGAAGACTTCATGGAGCGATAGTGCGCCCGGCAGGCGGCCCGGCGCATCGGTTGCGCGCACGACGGCGTGTAGGAGATTGGCGGGTACGCCGAATGCCGCGTTGTCTTTAAACTGCCCGCGATGCATCACCTGCCCCGTCGCCTGTGGCGAATTGCCCTGCTGCTCTGCGTCGCATGGTTCGGCATGGCCCCGGCCGCGCAGGCCGCGGACGAGACCTTGCGCGTGGGCTCCAAACGCTTCACCGAGTCGTACATCCTGGCCGAGCTGCTGGCGCAGACGGCCGCGCCGCACACTGCGTCGCCGCCGGTCGTGCGGCAGGGGCTGGGCAACACCGCCATCGTGTACGAGGCGCTGCGCTCGGGCGCCATCGACCTCTATGCCGAATACACCGGCACCATCGCCCTCGAGATTCTCAAGGGTACGCCGGCCGACACGCGCGAGGCCATGAACGCGGCGCTCGCGCACCTTGGCCTGGGCGTGGCGATCCCGCTGGGCTTCAACGACGGCTATGCGCTCGCGGTGCGCGCGGCCGACGCCGACCGGCTGGGCCTGCGCACGCTGAGCGACCTGGCGAAGCACCCCGAACTCAAGCTGGGCCTGTCGAACGAATTCATCGGCCGCGCCGACGGCTGGAAGGGCCTGGCCGGGCGCTACGGCTTCACGCAGGCGCCCACCGGGCTCGACCACGGGCTGGCCTACGACGCGGTGGCCGCGAAGCAGATCGACGTGATCGACATCTACACCACCGACGCCAAGATCGACCACCTCGGGCTGCGCGTGCTGGAAGACGACAGGAAGTACTTTCCGCGCTACGACGCCGTCGTGCTCTACAGGCTCGACCTGCCCACGCGCCTGCCAAAGGCCTGGACCGCGCTGAAGACGCTCGAAGGCCGCATCGACGAGCACGCCATGATCGCGATGAACGCGCGCGCCGAACTGCAGAGCGTGCCTTTCGACGCGATCGCGCGCGACTTTCTCGCGAGCACCGGCAAGGACGCGAAGGCGCAACCCGGCGAAGAGCGCCGCGGCTTCATGGCGAAGCTGTTCGGACCCGACCTGTGGAAGCTCGCGCGCCAGCACCTGCTGCTGGTGGCGCTGTCGGTGGGCATCGCCATCCTCATCGGCGTGCCGATCGCGATCCTGGTGTTTCCGCACGTGCGGCTGCGCGCTGTCGTGCTGGGCATCGCGAGCCTGATGCAGACTGTGCCGTCGCTGGCGTTGCTGGCGGTGCTGATCTCGATGCTCGGCGCCATCGGCGCCCTGCCCGCGTTGATCGCGCTCACGCTGTACTCGCTGCTGCCGATCATGCGCAACACGGTCACGGGGTTGGCCGAGGTGCCGGCCGGCCTGCGGTTGGCCGGCACGGCGCTGGGCATGACGCCACCGCAGAGCCTGCAGCTGGTGCTGTTGCCGCTCGCATTGCCGACCTTGCTGGCAGGCGTGCGAACGGCCACGGCGATTGCCATCGGCACCGCCACCATCGCGGCCTTCATCGGCGCGGGCGGCTTCGGTGAGCGCATCGTGACGGGGCTGGCATTGAACGACCGCGAGCTTTTGATGGCGGGGGCGCTCCCGGCTGCTGCGTTGGCGCTGATCAGCGAAGGTGTGTTCGAGCTGATCGAGCTCCTGATGCGGCGCAGTCGCCGGGCGCCTTCGGCTTAGGTATTGGTTGGTCTGCGGCGCCGCTGTTTGTGAAGTCCTCGATCCGGGGGCCGTGGGCGTGCGCGCGGTGTGGTAACCCGGAGGCGTCCTCCGGACTGCGCGGCGATCGCGTGTCCGGGCGTACGCCGTCCGCCCATCGCGCGAGCGCGATGCGGTATAGGAGGCATGCACCGCTCGCGTTACTACACGCAGAAGACCCCAGGTAATGGCCAGATTGTTGATGCGGTCTCCATCAGCGAGCGGCCGGCGTCTGTCGAAGATCGAGCAGTGCCTGGTCACTGGGAAGGCGACTTGGTCTTCGGTAGCGGCAACGGCCAGATCGCGGCTCTGGTCGAGCGAACGACGCACTACCTGATGTTGGCGAAGGTGGCTGGCAAGGACACCGAGACGGTCGTCGATGCACTGATCAAGAATGCGCGAAAGCTGCCTCAGGAACTCTACAAGTCATTGACCTGGGATCGAGGCAAGGAGATGGCCGCGCACAGGCGTTTCACGATCTTCATGGACATTCAGGTCTTCTTCTGCGATCCGTAAAGCCCCTGGCAACGCGGAAGCAAACAAGCGGTTTCCCGGCCTTAGATCGTGCGGCGATCGAGGCGGCAGGGTGCGAACGCTACAACCACGGAACCGTCCATGGCGCGCCAAGCGCGATGTGGACAGAATTTCCTGTCGAATTCGTCCTCCGAGACTGACCGGCCGGCATCGGCCATCAGCCGCCAGTCGCAAGCGGCCGCTTTTGAGTTCTGTCCCAGGCTTCAGATGCTGCGCAGGCTGACCCGCGTGGACAGCGCCTCGGCGCTTTCGCGCCGCTCGCTGTAGCGGTCTACCAGGTAGCCCGCGCAGTCACGCGTCAGCAGCGTGAACTTCACCAGTTCTTCCATCACGTCCACCACGCGCTCGTAGTAGGGCGAGGGCTTCATGCGGCCGTCTTCCTCGAACTCGGCGAAGGCCTTGGCCACCGACGACTGGTTAGGGATGGTCAGCATGCGCATCCAGCGGCCCAGCACGCGCAGTTGGTTCACCGCGTTGAAGGACTGCGAGCCGCCAGACACCTCCATGACGGCCAGCGTCTTGCCCTGCGTGGGCCGCACCGATCCGACCGACAGCGGTATCCAGTCGATCTGCGACTTCATGATGCCGGTCATGGCCCCGTGCCGCTCGGGCGAGCACCACACCATGCCCTCGGACCACTGCGCCAGGTCGCGCAGCTCCTGCACTTTGGGATGGTCTTCGGGCGCACCATCGGGTTGCGGCAGGCCGCGTGGATCGAAGATGCGCGGCTCGGCGCCCATGGCCTGCAGAAGCCGCGCCGCTTCCTCGGTCACGAGCCGGCTGTACGAGCGCTCACGCACGGACCCATAGAGCAGCAGGATGCGCGGCGGATGGGTTGCGCGCTCGGCCGGCAGCAGCCGCGCCAGGTCGGGCTGGCGGAAGTGGTCGACGTCGATGTTGGGCAGTTCAGGGCTTTGCAATGCGGCCCCCCTTGTCGTCGATGACGGCCTCGCCGTCTTCCTTGGTGAAGGCGCCTCGCTGCGGCTGCGGCAGCAGGTCCAGCACGGCTTCCGAAGGCCGGCACAGCCGCGTGCCCAGCGGCGTGATGACGATGGGTCGGTTGATGAGGATGGGTTCCTGCAGCATGAAGTCGATCAACTGCGCGTCGGTCCATGAGTCACTGTCCAGGCCGAGTGCTTCGTAGGGCGTGCCCTTCTTGCGCAGCAGCGCGCGCGGCGTGATGCCCATGGCGGCGATCAGCCCTTGCAGCGTGGCCCGGTCGGGCGGCGTCTTCAGGTACTCGATGACCTGGGGTTCCTCGCCGCTGTTGCGGATCATCGCCAGCGTGTTGCGCGACGTGCCGCAGGCGGGGTTGTGGTAAATCGTGATGTCGCTCATGGTCGGTTCCTAGTTGGACGGTGTGCACGCTCAGGCCAGGCTGAGCCGCAGGGCCAGGGCCGCCAGCGTCACCAGCAGCACGGGCAGCGTCAGCACGATGCCTGCGCGGAAGTAGTAGCCCCAGGCGATGGTGGTCCCCTTCTTCTGGAGCACGTGCAGCCACAGCAGCGTGGCCAGGCTGCCGATGGGCGTGATCTTTGGGCCGAGGTCGCAGCCGATCACGTTGGCGTAGACCATGGCCTCTTTGACCACGCCGCTGGCCTGCGATGCGTCGATGGACAGCGCGCCGATGAGCACCGTGGGCATGTTGTTCATGACCGAGGACAGCAAGGCCGTGAGGACGCCCGTGCCCAGCGTCGCACCCCAGATGCCGCCCTGCGCGAACAGATCCAGCAGCGCGGCGATGCGGTCGGTCAGGCCGGAATTGCGCAAGCCGTAGACCACCAGATACATGCCCAGCGAGAAGACCACGATCTGCCAGGGCGCGCCGTGCAGCACCTTGCGTGTGCTGATGACGTGTCCCCGGGCCGCGACGGCCAGCAGCACCGCGGCGGCCACGGCCGCGACTGCGCTGACTGGCACGCCCAGCGGCTCCAGTCCGAAGAAGCCGACCAACAGCAGAACCAGCACCACCCAGCCCGCGCGGAAGGTGGCTGGCTCGCGGATAGCCTGGGCCGGCGTCTTGAGTTGGGCCAGGTCGTAGCGCGCCGGTACGCCCCGGCCGAAGTACAGCAGCAGCACCAGCAGGCTGGCCAGCACGGCGGCGATGTTGACCGGCACCATCACGGCCGCGTACTGGTTGAAGCCGATGCCGAAGAAGTCGGCCGACACGATGTTGACCAGGTTGGACACGACCAGCGGCAGGCTGGCCGTGTCGGCGATGAAGCCGGCGGCCATCACGAAGGCCAGCGTAGCGGCCGGCGAAAAGCCTAGTGCGACCAGCATCGCCATCACGATTGGCGTGAGGATCAGCGCCGCGCCATCGTTGGCGAACAGGGCCGCCGCGGCCGCGCCCAGCAGCACGATGAAAGCGAACAGCCGGCGGCCGTTGCCGCCGCCCCAGCGAGCCACGTGCAGCGCGGCCCATTCGAAGAAGCCGGCTTCGTCCAGCAGCAGGCTGATGATGATGACGGCCACGAACGTGGCGGTCGCGTTCCAGACGATGCCCCAAACCACGGCGATGTCGGCCAGGTGCACAACGCCGAAGACCAGGGCCAGCACGGCGCCGAGCGAAGCGCTCCAGCCGATGCCGAGGCCACGAGGTTGCCAGATGACCAGCACAAGTGTGAACAGGAAGATCAGGATGGCCGCGAGCATGGCGTGGGCCTTCTATGGGAAGAGGAGAACACGGCCCAGGCGGGCCGCGTGAGGGTCAGCAGCGGCAGGACGCTGCCGCATCAGTGGCCGAGCACGCCGCGCCTTCGCAGCAGTTCTCGGTGAGGTAGCCCAGCAACTCGGTCATCGTGGTGAAGGAAGCGCGGTAGACCAGGTTGCGACCCTGCCGCTCCTGCGTGACCAGACCGGCATGCGTCAACTCCTTGAGGTGGAAAGACAATGTGTTGCCGGCCACTCCCAGGTATTCGGCAAGCGCGCCCGGGGTGTGGCCTTCGGGGCCGGCGACGACCAGTGCGCGGAACAAGCGCAGGCGCAACGCTTGTGCCAGGGCAGCAAGGGATCGGACGGCGTCGATTTCTTCCATCATTCGACTATACAACGATTATTGAACTAATGATGGCAGCCCTGCACTCTCAGGCACGAGCGACAGGTTTGCGGAAAGCTGTTCAGAAATGCGGACGACTGCAACGGCCCGAAGCAGCTGTACGTCGTGCTCTGATACGGACCTTCCGCGAGCGTCCGCTTTCGAAAACCGCATATGTCGGCCACGGGCGCATCGCTGAAGTCAACCTGCCGCCAACAGAAATGTCGAAGGTTCTGAAGCGCTTCGTGATCAAAATCTCCTCTCGCTTTTTTGAGACACCGACCTTCGCCATGGATAAATTCTTTCTGCAACAGCAGGTGCTGCAACGGCTCGCCGAAGACCTGTTGCAAGCCGAACAGGCAGCGCGGGAAGCGCATGAAACGGCGACGCACGAAGAGAACATCGCCGAAAACAAGTACGACACATTGGGACTCGAAGCCGCCTACCTGGCCACCGGCCAATCTCGGCGCGCCGAAGCCATACGCGAGGCGATGGCCGATTGGCGCCGATTCCGCCCGCGTCCCTACGATGCCGGCAAAGGCATAGAGCTCGGTTCGCTGGTCAGCCTGGTTGATTCCGACGACCAGCAGCAACAAATCTTTCTCGGTCCGGCTGGGGGCAGCATGAAATTGGTCAGCGGCGATCTGCTTGTTCAGGTCATCAGCAGCGAAGCCCCTTTGGGCAGGGCCATGCTGGGCAAATGCGAGGGTGATGAGGTGTCGATACAGGGCGCTCCCATCCGGCAGCAGTTCGAGGTGCTGCGGGTTCTTTGAGCCGCAAGCAGGTTCACGGCAAATTGGCGAAGGTCAGCAAACGTGCAGACGTCTCGAACGTACCGGCTGGGTCGCAAGGCCGGCAATTCGCCGCAGCGGTTGATCCCCCGAACGCTGCAACCGCACTCCCAGTGCGCAAGGCGTCGGGTGCTTCCCGCAGCGAAATCAAGGAGGAGGCCGCAGGCCGGGGGACATTCGCGGAGGGAGCAGGTATGCGGCGGCCTGTGCACTCGCCCAGAAGCGTCCACAAAAAAGCCCCCAACCGGGGGCTTGAGAAAACAGCAGACCGAACGAATCAGGCCAGCGTATAGGCAGTCTTCACGGTAGTGAAGAACTCCTGCGCGTACTTGCCCTGCTCGCGCGGACCGTAGCTCGAACCCTTGCGGCCGCCGAACGGCACGTGATAGTCCACACCCGCCGTCGGCAGGTTGACCATCACCATGCCGGCCTGGCTGTGGCGCTTGAAGTGAGTGGCGTACTTCAGCGACGTGGTGGCGATGCCCGCGGACAAACCGAAGTCGGTGTCGTTGGCGGTGGCCAATGCTTCCTCGTAATTCTTCACGCGGATCACGCTCGCTACCGGGCCGAAGATCTCTTCCTTGTTGATGCGCATCGCGGCGGCCGATTCGCTGAAGAGGGCCGGCGACATGTAGTAGCCATCGGTCTCCAGCTTCAGCAGCTCGCCGCCGGCCGCGAGCGTTGCGCCCTCGCCCTTGCCGATGGCGATGTATTCCATGTCCTGATCGAGCTGCGACTTCGACGACACCGGCCCCACGTCGGTGCCCTGCGCCAGCGCGTCGCCCACCTTGATCTTCGCCATGCGTTCCTTCATGGCGGCGATGAACTTCGGGTAGATGCCTTCGGTGACGATCAGGCGGCTCGACGCGGTGCAGCGCTGGCCGGTGGAATAGAACGCGCTCTGCACGCTGAGCTCGACGGCCTGCGCGAGGTCGGCGTCATCCAGGATGATCTGCGGGTTCTTGCCGCCCATCTCGAGCTGCACCTTCTTGTGATTGGTCACGCACTGGATCGCGATGTTGCGGCCCACGCCCACCGAGCCGGTGAAGCTGATCGCATGGATGCCGGGGTGCTTGACCAGCGCGTCGCCGATCACGCTGCCGCGGCCCATCACCAGGTTGAACACGCCGGCCGGAATTCCCGAGCGGCTGATGATCTCGCTCAGCGCCCAGGCGCTGCCCGGCACCAGGTCGGCGGGCTTGAGCACCACGCAGTTGCCGAAGGCCAGCGCGGGCGCGATCTTCCACGCGGGAATGGCGATCGGGAAGTTCCACGGCGTGATGAGGCCCACCACGCCGACCGGCTCGCGCGTGATCTCCACGCCGATGTTCGGCCGCACCGACGGCAGCACCTCGCCCGACAGGCGCAGGCATTCGCCCGCGAAGAACTTGAAGATCTGGCCCGCGCGCGTGGCCTCGCCGATGCCTTCGGCCTTGGTCTTGCCTTCTTCGCGCGCCAGCAGCGTGCCCAGCTCTTCCTTGCGCGCGAGGATCTCGTTGCCGATCTTGTCGAGCGCGTCGGAGCGCGCCTGGATGCTGCCGGTGGCCCATGCGGGGAAGGCCGCGGTGGCAGCGGCCACGGCGGCCTCCACGTGCGATGCGTCGCCCTGCGTGTATTGGCCGAGCACGTCGGACAGGTTGCTCGGGTTGACGTTGGCGCTGTAGCTGGCGCCGGCACGCCATTCGCCGGCGATCAGGTTGTCGAAGTTCTGCATGTTGTGTTCCTTGCTGCTCGATGGAAAGAAAGAAGCCGGAGCGTGAGGGCTCCGGCCGCGGAAAGGGAAAAAACGGGAGTCTGAACCTTCAGCGGACCATGCACGGCTTCTTGTTGTCGAAGGTCCAGTTCGGGATCAGGTATTGCATCGCCTGCGCATCGTTGCGCGCGCCCAGGCCGTGCTTCAGGTACAGCTGGTGCGCCTTCTCGACTTCGTCCATGTCGAGCTCGACGCCCAGGCCGCCGCGCGTGGGCACCTTCACGAAGCCGCCCTCGATCTGCAGCGGCGCCTTCGTCAGGCGCTGGCCGTCCTGCCAGATCCAGTGCGTGTCGATGGCCGTGACCTTGCCGGGCGCGGCGGCGGCCACGTGCGTGAACATGGCCAGCGACACGTCGAAGTGGTTGTTCGAATGCGAACCCCAGGTCAGCCCCCAGGCCTGGCACAGCTGCGCCACGCGCACCGAGCCCTGCATCGTCCAGAAGTGCGGGTCGGCCAGCGGGATGTCGACCGACTGCAGCGACAGGCTGTGCACCATCTCGCGCCAGTCGGTGGCGACCATGTTGGTGGCGGTGGGCAGGCCGGTGGCGCGGCGAAACTCGGCCATGACCTCGCGGCCCGAGAACACGCCTTCGGCGCCGCAGGGGTCTTCGGCATACGCCATCACACCGTGCAGGTCGCGGCACAGGCGGATCGCGTCGGCCAGCAGCCAGCCGCCGTTGGGATCGAGGGTGACGCGGGCCTGCGGAAAGCGCTCGTGCAGCGCGCGGATCGCCTCGACCTCTTCCTCGCCGCGCAGCACGCCGCCCTTGAGCTTGAAGTCGGTGAAGCCGTAGCGCGCATGCGTGGCCTCGGCCAGGCGCACGATGGCTTCGGGCGTCATGGCTTCTTCATGGCGAAGGCGGAACCAGTCGTTGCCGGCCTCCGGGTCGCTCTCGTACGGCAGGTCGGTCTTGTTGCGGTCGCCCACATAGAAGAGGTAGCCGAGCATCTGCACGGCGTCGCGCTGCTGGCCCTCGCCGAGCAGGGCCGCCACGGGCACTTCGAGGAACTGGCCCAGCAGGTCGAGCAGCGCAGCCTCGACGGCGGTGACTGCGTGGATGGTCACGCGCAGGTCGAAGGTCTGCAGGCCGCGCCCTCCGCTGTCGCGCCCGGCGAAGGCGTTGCGCATGCTGTTGAGGATCGCGTTGTGGCGGCCGATGGGCTGGCCGACGATGAGGTCGCGCGCGTCTTCCAGCGTCTGGCGGATCTTCTCGCCGCCGGGCACTTCGCCCACGCCGGTGCGGCCGGCGCTGTCGGTGAGGATCAGCAGGTTGCGCGTGAAGAACGGGCCGTGCGCGCCGCTCAGGTTCATCAGCATGCTGTCGTGGCCCGCGACCGGGACCACGCGCATGCCGGTGACCACCGGCGCGCCGGAGATGGGGGATGCAGCGTTTGAAGATGTCATTTCAATCAATCAGTCAATCAATCCAGAAACCGACCGGCCCCCTTCGGGAAACACCGTGGAACCGGCTTTGCCGGGCCACAGGTGTTGCCCCCGGCGAGGGGGAAGGAGAAGCGACACGAAGTGCGCGAAGCCTGGGGGAGTGCACTAATCCGCCGTGATGCGACGGGTTTCGATCAGCGTCTTCCATCGCGCCCATTCGCGCAACTGGAAGGCGGTGAATTCCTCGGGCGTGCTTGCAACGATCTCCAGGCCCTGGTCGAGCATGCGCTTCTTCGTCTCGGGGTCCTGCATCGCGGCCACGACCGCCTCGCCCAGCTTGCTCCGGACGGCGGGCGGCAAGCCCTTCGGCGCGGCCATGCCCTGCCACGAGTAGACCTCCGCGCCCCTCACGCCGGCTTCCGCCAGCGTGGGCACGTCGGGGAGCACCGGAGATCGCTTGTCGCCTGTGACGGCAATGGCGCGCAGCTTGCCCGCGCGGATGTGCGGCAGCACGGCATTCACGTTCTGGAACGAGAAGTCGACCTGGTTGCCCAGCAGGTCGTTGACGGCCGGCGCACCGCCCTTGAAGGGCACGTGCACGCCCTCGGTCTTCGTCTGCTGCCAGAACAGCTCGGCCGACAGGTGGTCGGACGAGCCGTTGCCGGAACTCGCGAACGACACCTTGCCCGGCGTCTTGCGCAGCAGCGCCAGCACGTCGGCCACCGTGCGCTCCGGACGCGCCACGTTGGCGACGAGCACGTTGGGAGCCTGCACCGGCACGCTGATGTAGTCGAAGTCCTTGGTCGCGTCGTACGGCACGCTCTTCTGCATGTGCGGCGTGACGACGAAGGCGCCGAGCGAAGACACGAGCAGCGTGTAGCCGTCGGGCGCCGCGCGCTTCACCTGGCCGGTGCCGATGGTGCCGGTGGCACCGGGCCTGTTGTCGACCACGAAGCTGCCGCCGAGCCTTGCCTGCAGCTGCAGTGCCAGGGCGCGCGCCACCATGTCGGTGGAGCCGCCGGCCGGGAACGGCACGATGATGGTCACCGGCTTCTGCTGCGGCCACGCATCGGCTTGCGCCGAGGCCTGAAGCGGCAGCATCGCGGTAGCGGCGAGCGCGAGGCTCGCCGCGAGAAGCACTCGTTTTTTCATACGCACATCCGATGTTCGGCCGGCCTCGCACGCCTGCGGTTTTCTTCGCGAAACACCGCGGAACCGGCTTTGCCGGGCCGCAGGCGTTGCACCCTGCGAGGGGGTTGGCGAAGCGACACGCAGTGCGTGAAGCCTGGGGGGAGTATCAGGACGTCCTTACCGCCTGGCGGGCCAGCAGCTTCCAGTTGCCGCCCTGCTTCTGCCAGACGCCGAGGATCTTCAGCGCGACCTTGCCGGGCTTGCCCGAGTCGTTGGTGTCGGCCGCCAGCGAGTGGCGCACGATGGCGGTGTTGGCGTCGACCACCTTGACGGTCTGGTCGGTGATGACGATGGTCACAAAGTCGGACTTGCCGTCCATGAGGTCGGCGATGAAGCTGGCCTTGGTGTCCACCTTGCCGCCCGAATGGCCGTAGCTCAGGTCGTCGGCCACCAGCGCGCCGAGCGAAGCGGCGGTGGGGTCGATCATGGCGATGCGCAGGCGCTCGGCCGCGGCGGCCACGTCGGCCTGTGCCGATGCGCCGCCGCCCGCGGGCACCATGGCGCAGCCGGTGAACATCGCGGCTGCGGCGGCCATGAGGAAGAACTTCTTGATGAGCATGTCGTCTTGTCTCCGTTGTGGTGTTGTCGTCTGGTGGCGCCGGCCGCTTACTGCGGGCCGAGCGCGTCGATCAGCGCCTTGAGCTGTTCCATCTCGGCGGGCTTCAGGTCGGTGAGCGGTGCGCGCACGGGGCCGGCGTCGTGGCCGACGATCCTGGCGCCGGCCTTGACGATGCTCACGGCGTAGCCCGGCACGCGGTTGCGCAGTTCGAGGTAGGGCATGAAGAAGTTCTTCAGCAGGTGGTGCTGCGTCTTCAGGTCGTCGGCGGCGACGGCCTTGTAGAAGTCCATCGCGGTCTTCGGGATGAAGTTGAAGACGGCGGACGAATACACCGGCGTGCCCATCGCCTTGTAGGCGGCGGCGTAGACCTCGGCCGTGGGCAGGCCGCCCAGGTAGGCGAAGCGGTCGCCCATGCGCTGGTAGATGGCGACCATGGCCTCGATGTCGCCGATGCCGTCCTTGAAGCCCACCAGGTTGGGGTTGCGTTCGGCCAGGCCGGCCAGGGTTTCGGGCTTGAGGCGGCTGGTTGCGCGGTTGTAGACGATCACGCCGAACTTCACGCTCTTGCACACGGCTTCCACGTGCGCGGCCAGGCCTTCCTGGCCGGCTTCGGTGAGGTAGTGCGGCAGCAGCAGGATGCCGTGCGCACCGGCCTTCTCGGCGGCTTGCGCGCACTGGATGGCGAAGCGCGTGGGACCGCCGGCGCCCGCGATGATCGGCACCACGCCACGGCAGGTATCGACCGCCGTCTTGATGATCTCCGGGTACTCCTCGCCGGTCAGCGAGAAGAACTCGCCGGTGCCGCCGGCGGCGAACAGCGCGCTCGCGCCGTAGGGTGCGAGCCACTCGAGGCGTTCGATGTAGCCCTTCTTGTTGAAATCGCCGTTGCTGTCGAAGTCGGTCAGCGGGAACGAGAGCAGGCCGGAGCCCATGATGGTCTTGAGTTCTTGCGGGTTCATGGGGATGAGTCCAGTGAAGATTTGAGAGAAAAGAAAAAGGGGTTCGGGACGGCGGCTCAGTCGAGCTTGACGTTGGATTCCTTGATGACCTGTGCCCAGCGCGCGCGCTCCTTGGCGAAGAACTGGTCCTGCTCGGCAGCGGTCATGGTCACGACCTCGGCGCCCTGGCCGGCGAGGCGGGCGCGGATGTCGGCGGTGCGGATGATGCGCACCAGCTCGCGGTTCACGCGGGCGATCACGGCGTCGGGCACGCCGCGCGCGGCGACCACGCCCTGCCACGTACCCGACTCGTAGCCGGGCGCGCCCTGCTCCGCGATGGTCGGCACGCTGCCGATGAGCGGCATGCGGGTTGCCTTGGACACGGCGATCAGCTTCAGCTTGCCGGCCTGCACCTGCGGATAGGTGGCGAGCATGCCGTTCATGAGCACCTGGGTCTGGCCTGCGACGGTATCGAGCACGGCCTGCACGCCGCCCTTGTAGGGCACGTATTCCCACTTGGCGCCGATCTTGCGCTGCAGCTCGATGCCGGCGAGGTGCGCGGTGCTGCCGCTGGCGGTCACCGCGAAATTGAGATCGCTCTTCTTCGACAGCTCGACCAGCTCCTTCAGCGTGTTGGCCTGCACCGAGGGATGCACCACCAGCAGGTGCGGCGAGTAGGCCAGCATCGCGACGCTGCGAAGGTCCTTCGACGGATCGAACGGCAGCTTGGGATAGAGCGAAGGGCTGATGGCCAGCGCGCCCAGGTCGCACAGCATGAAGGTGTAGCCGTCGGCCGGCGCCTTGGCCAGCAGATCGGCGCCGAGGTTGCCGTTGGCACCCGCGCGGTTGTCGATGATGACCGGTTGGCCCAGCGCTTCGGACAACGGCTGGCTGATGGCCCGCGCGATGATGTCCGACGAGCCGCCCGCGGGGTACGGAACGATGATCTTGATCGGCTTCGAGGGCCAGTTGCCGGCCGCGCCCTGCGCCAGCGCGCGCACCGGCAATGTTGCGGCCAGGGTCGTGGCCAGTGCGGCGCCGAGTGCGCCGCGTCGGTTGATGGTCATGCTGCCTCCAGTTGTTCGATGATCGTCATGCCCTCGCGACGGGACCACCGCACGAGTTATCAGTCATCGTACAACTCAAAAAACAACTTGTCCAGCCGGGGCGACCCGGATCACGCAAGAAAAGTCAGCGCTGGGGAGTGTTGTCGGGCGACGAGGCTGCAGGCGCGCCCTGCCCGCCGGCGGCAGCGTCGGCCTTCGCCTTCTGCTGTGCGGCTTCCTGCGCCATGCGAAGCCGCTCGCGGCTGTTGGTCAGGTGGATGCGCATGGCGGCCCGCGCCGACTCCGGGTCGCGACGCGCGATGGCTGCATAGATCTCTTCGTGCTCGCGGTTCACGCGGCTCAGGTACGGCGCCCCGCCGCCCTCATGGTTGCGGATGGCGCTGATGCGCGTGCGCGGGATGAGCGTGGTGCCCAGGTGCCGCATGATGTCCGCGAAATACGGGTTGCCGGTGGACTGCGCGATCTGCAGGTGGAACCGGAAATCAGGACCGACCGTATCGCCCGCAACAGTCACGTTCTTCTCGAAGTCGTCGAGCGCGTGGCGCATTGCAACCAGTTGCTCGTCGGTGCGGCGGCTCGCGGCCAGACCCGCGGATTCGGTCTCGAGGCTGATGCGCAGCTCGAGAACGGCCAGCACGTCGACGGACGCGGCGATCTCGCCCGGATCGAGTCGGAACACCCCGCTCGCGCGCGGCTGCAGCACGAAGGTGCCCACGCCGTGCAGCGTCTCGACCAGCCCGCCGGCCTGCAGCTTCGACAGCGCCTCGCGCACCACGGTGCGGCTCACGCCATAGGCCTGCATGATGGCCGACTCGGTCGGCAGCTTGTCGCCGGGCCGCAGCGACTGGTTGCGGATCTTCTCACCCAGGTCTTCCACCAGCCCGTGCGCCAGGCCGCGCGCTCGCTGGCGCGGGCGCCCCACGAAGGCACCGCCGCCCGCAGCAGCTTCTGCCGGGGCTTCTGATACCAAGGGATTACCCGCAATCGACTGAACCATGGTCACGATGATAATCCCCAAACTAGTTGTACGACAACAGATAACTTATCACTCAAAACCGCTGGAAGCCGCGCCACCAGGTGACTTTCGCCTCTGAAGAGGCACCGAGCTCCCGCACGGCACTCTCATGAAGTATTCCCTCGACTTCGCTCCGTTGGCATCGTACTGGCCCGTTTTCGTGAACGGTGCCTGGCTGACGCTCAAGATGACCGCGCTGGCCGTGCTGATCGGCGTGTGCGTCGGCACGCTGGTGGCCTTCGCCAAGCGCAGCAACATCCGGCCGCTCTCGCGCGCCTGCACCATCTACATCGAGATCGTGCGCAACACGCCGTTCCTGGTGCAGATCTTCCTGCTGTACTTCGGCCTCGCCAGCTTCGGCGTGCGCATGCCGACCTTCGCGGCCGCCGTGCTCGCGATGGTCATCAACATCGCGGCCTATGCCGCGGAAATCATCCGCGCCGGCCTCGAGTCGGTGCCGCGCGGGCAGATCGAGGCCGCCGAGTGCCTGGGCCTCTCGAAGTGGCGCATCGGGTGGCACGTGATGCTGCAGCCGTCCATCGAGAACGTGTACCCCGCCCTCACGAGCCAGTTCCTGCTGATGATGCAGGCCTCGGCCATGGCCTCGCAGATCTCCGCCGAGGAACTCACCGCCATCGCCAACACGGTGCAGTCGGACACCTTCCGCTCGCTCGAAACCTACATCGTGGTCGCGGCGCTGTACCTCGTGCTGTCGCTGTTCATCAAGCTGGTGACGTGGGCGCTGGGCGAGTACATGTTCCGCCGCCGCCGCGTCATCCGCCGCGCCGCCGCGGCGGCCGGCAAGGTGCAGCCGGGCACGGGTGCCGACGCCTCGGCCGCCACCGTTGCCGTTCACGGGAGCGCCGCATGAGCATCGGCCACTTCACATTCACGCACCTGATGTACCTGGTGCAGTCGATCGGCTGGACGCTGCTGCTCTCGGCCGTCGCCTTCGTGCTGGGTGCCATCGGCGGCTTCGGGCTGATGCTCGCGCGCATCTCGCCGCGGTCGTGGCTGCGCTGGTTCGCGGTGGTCTACATCGAGTGCATCCAGGGCATCCCGCTGCTGATCCTGCTGTTCATCGTGTACTTCGGCCTGTCGGTGTACGGCCTGTCGCTGCCCTCGCTGGTGGCGGCGGGCATCGCGATGATGATCTACGTCAGCGCCTACCTCGGCGACATCTGGCGCGGCTGCATCGAGGCCATGCCCAAGCCGCAATGGGAAGCCTCCGAGTGCCTGGCCTTCTCGCGCTGGCAGACGCTGCGGCTGGTGATCATCCCGCAGGCCGTGCGCCTGTCGCTGCCGCCCACGGTCGGCTTCCTGGTGCAGATCATCAAGATGACTTCGCTGGCTTCGGTGATCGGCTTCGTCGAGCTCACGCGAGCCGGCCAGATCATCAACAACACCATCTTCCAGCCCTTCCTGGTCTTCTTCCTGGTCGGTGCTTTCTATTTCGCCCTGTGCTATCCGCTGTCGCGTTGGAGCGAAGCGATGGAGAACAAACTCAATGTCGCCAATCGTTAAGCTGGACCACGTCTACAAGAGCTTCGGAGCCAACCAGGTCCTGAAGGGCGTTTCGTTCGAAGTCGCCAAGGGCGAGATGATCGCGATCATCGGCGCCAGCGGCTCGGGCAAGAGCACCGCGCTGCGCTGCATCGACCGGCTCGAGGTGATCGACAAGGGCACCATCGAGGTCTGCGGCATCCGCGTCGACAGCCCCCAGGTCGATCTGAAGCAGCTGCGGCTCGAAGTGGGCATCGTGTTCCAGAGCTACAACCTGTTCCCCCACCTCACGGTGCAGGAGAACATCATGCTGGCGCTGCGCCACGTGAAGAAGCAGTCGCGCGGCGAAGCGGCCGAAGTGGCCGTGCGCGTGCTCGACCAGGTCGGCCTGAAGGCCAAGGCCGACGCCTACCCCGAGCAGCTCTCGGGCGGCCAGCAGCAGCGCGTGGCCATTGCGCGATCGCTCGCGATGTCGCCCAAGGTCATGCTGTTCGACGAGGTCACCTCCGCGCTCGACCCCCAGCTCACCGGCGAAGTGCTGCGCGTGATGGAAGACCTGGCAGCCGGCGGCATGACCATGCTGCTGGTCACGCACGAGATGGCCTTCGCCAAGCGCGTGGCCGACCGGATCATCTACATGCACCAGGGCACCGTGTGGGAGACCGGCCCCGGCGAGATGCTCGACGCGCCCAAGACGCAGGAGCTGCGCACCTTCCTGAACAACGGGCTGTAGGCAGGCAGCCCGGGTCCCCTCACCTGCAATTCCTCCCATACCAACTTACACCAGGAGATATTCATGAAACTCGGCAACCTCTTCACCCGCACGTGCATCGCACTGGCCCTCGCAGGCGGCCTTGCACACGCCGCGCTGGCCGACCAGCTCGACGACATCAAGAAGGCCGGCAAGGTGCGCGTGGCCATCGCCATGGGCACGCCCCTGTTCTCGTTCGCCGACGCCAACCTGCAACCGACCGGCTCCGACGTGGACACCGCCACGCAGCTGGCCAAGGACCTGGGCGTGAAGCTGGAGATCGTGTCGATCACCAACGCCGCCCGCGTGCCCACGCTGCAGGCCCAGCGCGCCGACCTGGTCATTGCCGACCTCTCGATCACGCCCGAGCGCGAGAAGGTCGTCGACTTCTCCGTGCCCTACGCGGTCATCAGCATCATCGTGGGCGGCCCCAAGAGCATCAAGGTGGCCGACTACGCCGACCTGAACGGCAAGCGCATCGGCCTCACGCGCGCCACCGTGAACGACACGCTCACCACGCAGCAGGCCAAGGGCGCCGAGATCGTGCGCTACGAGGACGACGCCACGCTGATCACCTCGATGGTCACGGGCCAGATCGACCTGTTCTCCAGCACGCCGTCGAACCTCAGCGAAATGATCAAGCAGGCCCCGGCCAAGAACCTGGAACTCAAGTTCTCGCAGAAGGACTTCGACCTCGGCATCGCGCTGAACAAGGAGCAGCCCAAGCTCAAGGAATGGGTCAACAACTGGGTGGTCACGAACCAGAAGAACGGCAAGCTGAACGCCATCTACAAGAAGTACCACGGGCGCGACCTGCCCGAGCGCATCACGAAGCTTTGAACGCCCCCAGGCTTCGCGCACTGCGTGTCGCTTCTCCTTCCCCCGCCCGGGGGCAACACCTGCGGCCCGGCGAAGCCGGTTCCGCGGTGTTTCACGAACAGGCCGAGTGATATCGCGGGGCGCAACCCGAACTGACAACCGAACGGACACGCATAGATGCAAGACGACAAGAAACTCAACCGGCTTCTTCTGACAGGCGCGGCCGGCGGCCTCGGCAAGGTGCTTCGCGAAAGGCTCAAGCCGTACGCGAAGGTGCTGCGCCTCTCGGACATCGCTTCGCTGGCCCCGGCCGCCGACGCGAGCGAGGAAGTGGTGCCCTGCGACCTGTCGGACAAGGCAGCGGTGCATGCACTGCTGGAAGGCTGCGACGCCATCGTCCACCTGGGCGGCGTGTCGGTGGAGCGGCCTTTCGAGGAAATCCTCGAGGCCAACATCAAAGGCATCTTCAACGTCTACGAGGCCGCGCGCCGCCACGGCGTGAAGCGCGTGGTGTTCGCCAGCTCGAACCACGTGATCGGCTTCTACAAGCAGAGCGAGCACATCGACGCGCACGCCGCGCGCCGGCCCGACGGCTACTACGGCCTGTCGAAGTCCTTCGGCGAGGACATGGCGCAGTTCTACTTCGACCGCTGGGGCATCGAGACGGTGAGCATCCGCATCGGCTCGTCGTTCCCCGAGCCGGCCAACCGCCGGATGATGCACACCTGGCTCAGCTACCGCGACCTCACCACGCTGATCGAGAAGTCGCTGTTCACGCCCGACGTGAAGCACACGGTGGTCTACGGCATGTCCGACAACCGCGACGTGTGGTGGGACAACAGCGCCGCCGCCCACCTGGGCTTCGTGCCGCAGGACGGCTCGGAGGTGTTCCGCGACAAGGTCGAACAGCAGCCGCCGGTGGCACCGACCGATCCGAACGCCATCTACCAGGGCGGTGCCTTCACGGCCCAGGGCCCCTTCGGCGATTGAGCACGGCGCTCGCGATGCAAGCCGAACTCGTTCTCGACGCACGCAACGGCACCGGTGAAAGCCCGGTGTGGCATGCCGCCGAGCAGGCACTGTACTGGGTCGACATTCCGGCCCGCACGCTGAATCGCTGGCATGCGGGCGAAGGTCATGCGCAATGGACGGCGAACGAGATGATCGCCTGCATCGCACCGCGCGCCGACATGCCGGGCGAATGGATCGCCGGCATGGAAAGCGGCCTGTTCTCGCTGAAGCCGCAAGCCGACGGCACGCTCGCTGCCGCGTCGCTGGCGCCTGTTGAACACGCAGCCGCGGCCATGCGCTTCAACGACGGCCGGTGCGACCGGCAGGGCCGCTTCTGGGCCGGCACCATCCTGCTGGACATGGCGGCGGGCGCCCGCGTCGGTCGCCTCTACAGCTACGGCAGGGGCGACGCGGACGCGGCCCTGCGCATGGACGACTTCATCGTGCCCAACGGCCTGGCCTTCAGCCCCGATGGCCGCACGATGTACCTCTCGGATTCGCACCCCACGGTGCAGGCCGTGTGGGCCTTCGACTACGACACTGCCAGCGGCATTCCGGGCAACCGCCGCCTGTTCGTCGACATGAAACCCCTGCCCGGCCGCCCCGACGGCGCGGCCATGGACACCGACGGCTGCTACTGGATCTGCGGCAACGACGCGGGGCTGGTGCACCGCTTCACGCCCGATGGCCGCCTGGACCGCTCCCTCGAGGTGCCGGTGAAGAAACCCGCCATGTGCGCCTTCGGCGGCGCGGGACTCGACACCCTGTTCGTCACCTCGATCCGGCCCGGCGGCATCGACCTGTCGGACCAGCCGCTGGCCGGCGGCGTGTTCGCGCTGCGGCCCGGCAGCGGCATTGCGGGCGTGCCCGAAACCGCGTTCGGCACATGAAGACTTTCGACAACCACCAAAGCAGAGGATGAGACAAATGAAATTCACGAAGACACTGATCGCAATTTCGGCGTGCGCCGCAGCCGCGCTGACCACATTGGCTGCACACGCCACCGAGTTCCGTTCGGCCGACATCCACCCCGACGACTACCCCACCGTGACCGCGGTGAAGTTCATGAGCGAGCGCCTGAAGGCGCTGTCGGGCGGCAAGCACAGCATCAAGGTGTTCAACAACAGTTCGCTCGGCAGCGAGAAGGACACGATCGAGCAGACCAAGATCGGCGCGCTGCAGATGGTGCGCGTGAACATCGCGCCCATGAACAACATCTGTGCCGAGACGCAGGTGCCGACCATGCCCTTCCTGTTCCGCTCGGTGGACCATCTGCACAAGGTGCTGGACGGCCCGATCGGCGAAGAAATCCTGAAGTCGTGCGAGAAGCAGGGCTTCATCGGCCTGGCCTACTACGACAGCGGCGCGCGCTCGATGTTCACGGCCAAGAAGCCGGTGCGCACCTTCGCCGACATGAAGGGCCTGAAGGTCCGCGTGCAGCAGTCCGACCTGTGGGTGTCGATGCTCGAGGCCATGGGTGCCAACGCCACGCCGATGCCCATGGGCGAGGTCTACACCGGCCTGAAGACCGGCCTGATCGACGCCGCCGAAAACAACTACCCCACCTACGAAAGCGCGCGCGCCTTCGAAGTGGCCAAGTACTACAGCAAGACCGAGCACTCGATGGCCCCCGAGATGCTGCTGTTCTCCAAACGCGTGTGGGACAAGCTCTCTGCCGAGGAGCAGGGCTGGATCCGCCAGGCCGCCAAGGAGTCGGTGCCCTACATGCGCAAGCAGTGGGAAGAGCGCGAAGTGAAGTCGCTGGCCACGGTGAAGGCCGGCGGCGCCGAGATCATCGAAGTCGACAAGGCCCCGTTCCAGGCCGCGATGAAGCCGGTGTACGACAAGTTCATCACCGACGCGAAGCTGAAAGACCTCGTGAAGCGCGTGCAGGACACGAAGTAAGCGGATCGGCTCCTTCCCCCTTCTGGGGGAAGGCAGGGATGGGGGCAAGCGGCGCATCCACCGCCTGCGGGCGTTACACCGCCCGGTGCCCCCACCCCAACCCTCCCCCAGAGGGGAGGGAGTAAGACAGAGAAGAACCTTCATGTACACCAAACTTTGCCGCACGCTCGCCCGTGCCTGCATGTGGTTGGGCATCCTCGGCCTCGTCGCGGTGATCTGCGCCGTGAGTTGGCAGGTGTTCGGCCGCTATGTGCTCAACAACACGCCCACTTGGGCCGAAAGCCTGGCGTTGCTGCTGGTGCTCTACGTCACCATGCTCGGCGTGGCCGTGGGCGTGCGCGACGCGGGCCACATCGGCCTGGAGTCGTTCCTCGTTCTCGCGCCCGACTGGCTGCGCCTGAAGATGGAATACCTGATCCACGCGCTGATCCTGCTCTTCGGCCTGGCCATGGCCTGGAACTGCGCGGAGCTGGCCGATTCGGTCTGGGAATACCGGCTGCCGACACTGTGGATCTCCGAGGGCTGGAAGTACGTGCCGGCCGCCGTCTCGGGCGTGCTGATCGTGCTCTTCTCCATCGAACACATCATCGCGCTCGCACAGGGCCGCGAAGTCGAACCGGCCTGGGGTTGAACGTGCACACCCCCATGCTTCGTGCACTTCGTGCCGCCTCTCCATCCCTCTCGCAGGGGGCAATGCCTGCGGCCCGGCAAAGCCGGTTCCGCGGCATTCCCCGAACAGTCCATAGCGACCCCATTCAAGGCGAGGCGGCCAGATCATGACCATTCCCCTGTTGATTCTCTGCCTCTCGTTCACGCTCTTCCTTTTGCTGGGCGTGCCGGTGGCTTTTTCCATCGGCCTGTCGGCCCTGGCCACACTGCTCTATGAAGGCCTGCCGCTGGCGGTCGGCTTCCAGCAGATGACCTCGGGCATGGGCATCTTCTCGTTCCTGGCGATTCCGTTCTTCATCTTCGCGGGCGAGCTGATGCTCTACGGCGGCATCGCGGACCGCATCGTCAACCTGGCGCGCGACCTCGTGGGCCACGTGCGCGGCGGACTCGGCATGTCGAACGTGGTGGCGTGCACGCTGTTCGGCGGCGTCTCGGGCTCGCCCGTGGCGGACGTCTCGGCCATGGGCGCCGTGATGATCCCGATGATGAAGAAGGAGGGCTATCACGCCGACTACGCGGTCAACGTGACGACCCACGCGGCCCTGGTGGGCGCGCTGATGCCGACCAGCCACAACCTGATCATCTATTCGCTGGCTGCAGGCGGCAAGGTGTCGATCGCGGCGCTGATCCTGGCGGCGCTGCTGCCGGCGGCGGTGCTGACCATCAGCAACCTGGCGGCGGCCTACCTGGTGGCGGTGAAGCGCGGCTATCCCGCGGGCAGCTTCCCGGGCTGGTCCATCGTGGCGCGCTCCTTCGCAGCGGCGCTGCCGGGCCTGTTCATCGTGGTGCTCATCCTCGGCGGCATCCTGTCGGGCGTGTTCACCGCGACCGAATCGGCGGCGGTGGCGGTGCTGTATGCGCTGGCGCTCACGATCTTCGTGTACCGCACGCTGAAGTGGGAGCACTTCATCAAGGCGGCCTCGAAGGCGGTGCGCACGACCGGCGTGATCCTGCTGCTGATCGGCATCTCGAGCACCTTCGGCTATCTCATCAGCCTGTACGGCGTGGCCGAGCTCACCGGCCAGATGCTGTCGCAGGTGACGACCACGCCGTGGATGATCTTCCTGCTCATCAACATCATCCTGTTCGTGCTGGGCACGTTCCTGGACATGGCAGCCACCATCCTGCTGTGCACGCCGATCTTCCTGCCCATCGCGCAGCAGTACGGCATGACGTCGGTGCAGTTCGGCATCGTGATGCTGATCAATTGCGCGCTCGGCCTGAACACGCCGCCCGTGGGCACCACCCAGTTCGTCGGCTGCGCGATCGGCGGGGTGTCGGTGGGCACGGTGATGCGCACGATCTGGCCGTTCTACGGAGCCTTGATCTTTGCGCTGGGCGTGGTCACATTCGTTCCTGCCTTCTCCACTTGGCTGCCAAGCCTGTTCATGGTCGTGAAATGAAGCAAACCCCCAGGCTTCGCGCACTTCGTGTCGCTGCTCCTTCCCCCTTGCAGGGGGCAACACCTGCGGCCCGGCAAAGCCGGTTCCGCGGTGTTCCGCGAAGGGCCGTCGCTGTTGGGTCGCTCTGAAAGGGGCTGATATGTCCGAAGTTGCAAGACCTCCGCTCTACATCCGCATCCACGCCGCGGACAACGTGGCCATCGTCGCGAACGACGGCGGCCTGAAGGCCGGCGCGGAGTTCGCCGACGGCCTGAAGCTGGTGGACAACGTGCCGCAGGGCCACAAGGTCGCGCTGGTCGACCTGGCCGAGGGCGACGCGATCCGCCGCTACGACGTGGTCATCGGCTACGCGCTGAAGGCGCTGCCGCGCGGCAGCTGGGTGCACGAGCGCGTGATGCGCATGCCGACCGCGCCCGAGCTCGACGGCCTGCCCATCGCCACCGTCAGGCCCCCTGCCCTGCCGCCGCTGGAGGGCTACACCTTCGAGGGCTACCGCAACGCCGACGGCTCGGTGGGCACGCGCAACATCCTGGCGATCACGCAGACGGTCCAGTGCGTGGCCGGCGTGACCGACTTCGCGGTGCAGCGCATCAAGGCCGAGCTGCTGCCCAGGTATCCGAACGTCGACGACGTGGTGGCACTGGAGCACACCTACGGCTGCGGCGTGGCCATCGACGCGCCCGATGCCATCGTGCCGATCCGCACGCTGCGCAACATCAGCCTCAACCCGAACTTCGGCGGCGAGGTGATGGTGGTGAGCCTGGGCTGCGAGAAGCTGCAGCCGGAGCGGCTGCTGCCGCCGGGCAGCATCCCCATCGTCGACACGCGCGGCGACGCCGGCGGCGAGGCCGAACTCGACGTGGTCTGCCTGCAGGACGACGAGCACGTCGGTTTCATGTCGATGGTCGACTCGGTCATGCGCCAGGCCGACGAGCACCTCGCGCGCCTGAACCGGCGCCGGCGCGAAACCGTGCCCGCCAGCGAGTTGGTGGTGGGCGTGCAGTGCGGCGGCAGCGATGCCTTCTCGGGCGTCACCGCCAACCCCGCCGTGGGCTTCTGCACCGACCTGCTGGTGCGCGCGGGCGCCACGGTGATGTTCTCGGAAGTGACCGAGGTGCGCGACGGCATCGACCAGCTCACCTCGCGCGCGTCTTCGCCCGAAGTGGCCGAGGCCATGATCCGCGAGATGGCCTGGTACGACGCCTACCTGCAGAAGGGCCGCGTCGACCGCAGCGCCAACACCACGCCCGGCAACAAGAAGGGCGGCCTGTCGAACATCGTCGAGAAGGCGATGGGCTCGATCGTGAAGTCGGGCTCGGCGCCCATCACCGGCGTGCTCGCACCCGGCGAGAAGGCCACGCAGAAGGGCCTGATCTACGCCGCCACGCCGGCCAGCGACTTCATCTGCGGCACGCTTCAGCTGGCCGCGGGCATCAACCTGCATGTGTTCACCACCGGTCGCGGCACGCCCTACGGACTGGCCGAGGTGCCGGTGATCAAGGTGGCCACGCGCAGCGACCTCGCGCGCCGCTGGCACGACCTGATGGACGTGAACGCAGGCCGGATCGCCGACGGCGAGGCGAGCATCGAGGACATCGGCTGGGAGATGTTCCGCCTCATGCTCGACGTGGCCAGCGGCCGCAGGAAGACCTGGGCCGAGCACTGGAAGCTGCACAACGCGCTGGTGCTGTTCAACCCGGCACCCGTGACCTGAACCCTTCACACGAAGCAAGACGGAGCAAACACATGGAAGACCTCAAGGACAGGATCGCGCTCGTCACCGGAGCCAGCACCGGCATCGGCGCGGCGGTGGCCATCGCGTTCGCCGCGCGCGGCATGCGCGTGGCGGTGCACTACAACAGCTCGGCGGCTGCGGCCAACGAAGTGGTCGAGACCATCCGCGCGGCCGGCGGTGCGGCCATTGCCGTGAAGGCCGACGTGCGCGACACCGGCGCGATCCGCGACTGCGTGAAGCGCACTGTGGACGAGTTCGGCCGCATCGACGTGCTGGTGAACAACGCCGGCAGCCTCGTCAAGCGCGTGCCGATCGCCGAGTTCGACGACGCCCTCTTCGACGAGGTGCTGCACATCAATGCGCGTTCGGTGCTCGCCTACTGCCGCGAGGTCGTGCCACTGATGCGCGCGCAGGGCGGCGGCAACATCATCAACGTGACCTCGGTGGCGGCGCGCACCGGCGGCGGACCGGCCGCCTACCTCTACGCAGGCTCGAAGGGCTTCGTGAGCACGGCTACGCACGGGCTCGCCAAGGAGCTGGTGGGCGACCGCATCCGCGTGAACGCGGTGGCGCCGGGCGTCATCCAGACGCCGTTCCAGGACCGCTTCTCGACGCCCGCGATGCTGGAGAACTTCCGCGCCGGCATCCCCATGGGCCGCCTGGGCGAGCCCGAGGAATGCGTGGGCGCTTTCCTGTACCTGGCCTCGGACCAGCTCTCGGGCTATGTGACCGGGCAGGTGATCGAGGTGAACGGCGGCCAGTACATGCCCTGAGCAGGCCCTGGATACGCCCTGGACACGCCCTGGGCCCAAAAATTTTCAGAAACGAATCAACAACGGAGACAAGAAGATGACGACAAGATTCCTGCGCAAGTTCGCGACCCTCGCAGGCGCGGCCTGCATCGCCTTCGGCATCGCGGCACCCGCCGCGCAAGCTGCCGGCAACGACTACCCGAACCACACGGTCGAACTGATCGTGCCCTACCAGCCCGGCGGCGGCACCGACGCGCTGGCTCGCGCCTTCGCCGACGCGAGCCGCAAGCACATGTCCGAGAGCATCGTGATCGTGAACCGCCCCGGCGCGGGCGGCGCCATCGGCTGGAACGAAGTGATCCACTCGCGCCCCGACGGCTACAAGCTGGCGGTGCTCACGGTCGAGCTGCTGACGCTGCCGCACCTGGGCCTGGCCAAGTTCAACTACGACGACTTCCAGCCGATCGCGCAGCTCAACGCCGACCCCGCGGCCATCACGGTGAAGGCCGACTCGCCCTACAACACGATCGAGGAATTCCTGGCCGCGGCCAAGAAGAAGCCTGGCGAGATGGGCGTGGGCAACTCGGGCACCGGCTCGATCTGGCACCTGGCGGCCTCCGCGCTGGAGGACAAGACCGGCGCCAAGTTCAACCACATCCCGTTCCAGGGCGCGAACCCGGCCGTGCTGGCGCTGCTCGGCGGCCACGTCGACGCGGTGGCCGTGAGCCCGGCCGAGGTGTCGACCTATGTGCAGGCCGGCAAGCTCAAGATGCTGATGGTGATGGCCGACAAGCGCCTGGCCGCCTTCGACAAGGTGCCCACCGCCAAGGAACGCGGCATCGACATCTCGATCGGCACCTGGCGCGGCCTCGGCGCGCCGAAGAACACGCCGCCCGAAGTGATGGCCAAGCTGCGCGACATCGCCGCCAAGACGGCCAAGGAACCGCTGATGCGCGAAGTGATGGACAAGCAGAACCTCGGCTACGTCTACACCGACGGCGCCGCCTTCAAGGAGACGCTGGCCAAGGACAACGAGTACTTCAAGGCGCTGATCACCAAGCTCGGCATCAAGCCCTAACAGAGGCACTCCCCCATGCTCCGCGCACTTCGTGTCGCTACGCACACCCCCTCGCCGGGGGCAACACCTGCGGCCCGGCCAAGCCGGTTCTGCGGCGTTTTCCGAACAGTCCGCGTCGGTTTCTTGCTGCTGCTTTCCATGGCGGCGGCGCACGCATCGGCCGCAACCTGGGTCTACGTGTCGAATGCGGACAGCCAGGACATCTCGGTCCTGGAGCTCGACCGCGGCCAGGGCACGCTGAAGCCGGTGCAGACGCTGAACGTCGGCGGCACGGTGATGCCGATGGTAGTGAGCCGCGACAAGCGCGTGCTGTACGCCGCGCTGCGCTCGCAGCCGTTTCGCGTGACGGCGCTGTCCATCGACGGTGCCAGCGGAAAGCTGCAGAAGCTGGCCGAGGCGCCGCTGGCCGATAGCATGGCCAACATCGACCTGGACGTGAGCGGCAGGTGGCTGTTCGCGGCTTCGTATCAGGGCGGGAAGATCACGGTCAACGGCATCGGCAAGGACGGTGCCGTGGGGCCCATCCACCAGCTGATCCAGACCGAGCCCAATGCGCACGCCATCCATGCAGACGCAAGCAACCGCTTCGTGCTGGCCACCAGCCTGGGTGGCGACAACGTGTCCAGCTGGCGCTTCGACGCCGAGAAGGGTCTGCTGTCGCCCAACGATCCGCCGCTGACCGCCACCGCGGCCAAATCGGGACCGCGCCATTTCGTCTGGGACAAGGCCCAGCGCCACGTCTACCTGCTCGACGAACTCGACGCAGCGCTGCATGTGTTCGCGTGGGACGCCAGCCGCGGCACGCTGAAGCTCGCGCAGAGCACCACCGCGCTGCCCGCTGGCTTCACCGGCAAGCCGTGGGCCGCGGACCTTCACCTCACGCCCGACGGGCGCTACCTGTACGCGTCGGAGCGCACATCGAGCACGCTGTCGGCCTTCAAGGTCGATGCCGCTACCGGACAGCTGCAGCCGCTGGGCCAGACACCGACCGAGAAGGGCCCGCGCGGCTTCGCCATCGACTCGACCGGGCGCTACCTGATCGCCGCAGGCCAGGAATCGAACGGCATCTCGCTGTACGCCATCGACGGCGCGACCGGCGCGCTGGGCAAGCCCCAGCACCTGGACGTGGGCAAGAACCCGAACTGGATCGAGATCGTCGATCTGCCCTGACGCCGCAACGCAACGCAACGCAACGCACCACATCGCCATCGAACAGAACCAGGAGACATCACATGCAACGCCGCACACTCATCCGCACCGCCCTCGCCTCTTCGCTCGCCACCGGCCTGCCCGCCGCGTTCGCGCAGGGCGGCGGCAACTGGCCCACGGGCAATCCCATCACCTACCTCGTGCCCTTCCCCGCCGGCGGCACCACCGACGTGCTCGGCCGGCTGATCGCGCAGAAGCTCGGGCCGGTGCTGGGCACCAGCGTGATCATCGACAACAAGGGGGGCGCGGGCGGCAGCGTGGGCTCCGAAGTGGGCGCGCGTGCGGCGCCGGACGGCTTCACGCTGGTGGGCGGCACCATCAGCTCGCATGCGATCAACGTGAGCCTTTACCCGAAGATCGGCTACGACCCGATCAAGTCGTTCGCGCCAGTGACGCTCATCGGCACCAACCCGGTGGTGCTGGTGGTGAGCCAGTCGAGTCCGTACAAGACGCTGAAGGACGTGATCGCGGCGAGCAAGGCGAAGCCGGGCGGGCTTTCGTCGGCCTCCGCGGGCACGGGCACGTCGCAGCACCTGGCGCTGGAACTGCTGGCCTACAAGTCGGGCGTGAAATTCACGCACATCCCGTACAAGGGCAGCGGCCCGGCCATCCAGGACGCGATCGGCGGCCAGGTCGACATGATGTTCGACACCACCGTGGTGGCGGGCCCGCACATCCAGAGCGGCAAGCTGCGCGCGATCGCGGTCACGTCGTCGAAGCGGCTGGCCTCGATGCCCGACGTGCCGACGGTGGCCGAATCCGGCGTGCCGGGTCTGCAGGACTTCGAAGTGGTGTCGTGGCAGGCGATCTTCGTGCCCGCCGGCACGCCGGCCCCTGTGGTCGACAGGCTGCACACCGAGATCCGCAAGATCCTCGCCACGCCCGAGATGCAGGACAAGCTCAAGGGCTTCGGCATGGAGCCGACCGACCTGAGCACGACGCAGATCGCGGCCTTCCAGAAGGCCGAGGTGGAGAAGTGGGCGCAGGTGATCAAGGCGGCCGGCATCAAGGCGGAATAGTTCGGCGCAGGCGCGGGGCCGCGGCTGGAAAACCAAGGGAAGCTTCCTACGCGGGGCCGGAGGGGCGCTTTATAGAATGCCCCTCCGATCCAGAATTCCAGGCCCTTCCCACGTGTCCGACCGCTCCGCCGTACTGCCCCAATACCTGTTCCCGAAACAGGCTCTGACCAATTTCGCCGGCTGGGTCGCGGGCAAGGAACGGGGCGCCGTCACGACGTGGATCATCCGGCGCTTCGTGGCCAAGTACGACGTGAACATGGGCGAGGCGCTGGAGTCGGACATCGGCTACTACAAGAGCTTCAACCAGTTCTTCACGCGGGCGCTCAAGCCCGGCGCGCGGCCGCTGGCGCAGGCCGACCTCATCTGCCCCGTCGACGGCGCGATCAGCCAATTCGGCCCCATCGAGGGCGACCAGATCTTCCAGGCCAAGGGCCACAACTACACCACCACCGCGCTGGTCGGCGGCGACGCCGCGCTGGCCGCCAGGTTCGCGCACGGCAGCTTCGCCACGCTCTACCTGAGCCCGAAGGACTACCACCGCATCCACATGCCTTGCGACGGACGCCTGGTGCGCATGATCCATGTGCCCGGCGACCTGTTCTCGGTGAACCCCACCACCGCGCGCGGCGTGCCGGGGCTGTTCGCGCGCAACGAGCGAGTGGTGTGCGTCTTCGAGTCCGCGCGCGGGCCGTTCGTGCTGGTGCTGGTGGGCGCCACCATCGTCGGCAGCATGGCCACGGTGTGGCATGGCGTGGTCAATCCGCCGCGCGTGGGCGAACTGCGCGAATGGCACTACAACGACCAGCAGATCGACATCCGCAAGGGCGACGAGATGGGCCGGTTCCTGCTTGGCTCGACCGTCGTCATGCTGTTTCCCAAGCCGCCGTTGGCGTTCAATCCCGAATGGACGCCCGGTCGCGCGATCCGGCTGGGCGAAGCCATGGCCGATTACATCGGCGCCTGATTCGAATTTGTGAGGCTTTGTCTCACAACCCGCATGCAGCATACCTTGACAGCTATAAAACTAGTAGCATCCTCATCCTTTGCGCTATAGTCGCCGGCCAACGAACCGGTCCATGACCAACCACAGGAACGCGGGTGCACCGGCCGTCCCCAGGCCCAGCACCCGCCCAGCTTCGAGGAGATGATGTCGATGAGTACCAAGGAAAACGCAGCCATCGGCCAGTTGCTCGCCCTGCTCGAAGCCCGCTACGCACTGCGCGTGCTCTGGGCCCTGCGCGACGGCCATGCCCAGACCTTCCGCCTGCTGCAGGACAGCGTGGGCGGCATCACTCCCAACACGCTCAACACCCGGATCAAGGAGCTGCGCGAGGCCGGCCTGGTCGGCCATGGCAGCGACGGCTACAGCCTCACGCTGAGCGGGCAGGACCTGCTCAAGCGGCTGTCCGACCTGCAGGCCTTCGCCGGCAAGTGGCAGCTGGGGCAGCTCAAGAAGGCGGCGCCCCCGCGGTGCAGCCGGCTGCCCCCGGCAGAGGCACCCGCCGCCGCGCCCGTTCCGGCCCCGTCGCCGGCTCCGGTTGCCGCACCTGCTGCAACGCCCGTTCCGCCGGCCACGCCCCCGGACGACAGCAGCAACGCCTGAGCGACGACAGGCCGCCGGGTCCGGCCTCGGTAAACTCCGCGCCTTCGATTCCATTTCACTCATCGACGCAAGGAGCGTTTTCCCATGCCTACCACTCCCTCCGGCCTGCAATACGAAGACACCGAAGTCGGCACCGGCGCTGAAGCCAAGGCCGGCCAGCACGTGCACGTGCACTACACCGGCTGGCTCTACAACGACGGCGTGCAAGGCGCCAAGTTCGACTCCAGCCGCGACCGCAACGACCCCTTCGCCTTCTCGCTGGGCGCGGGCCAGGTCATCAAGGGTTGGGACGAAGGCGTGGCCGGCATGAAGATCGGCGGCAAGCGCACGCTGATCATCCCGGCATCGCTGGGCTACGGTGCCCGCGGCGCCGGCGGCGTGATCCCCCCGAACGCCACGCTGAAGTTCGACGTCGAACTGCTGGACGCCCACTGACAGAGGCCGCTCCCCGGGGCTTCGCGCACTTCGTGCCGCGCCGCCCCGGACCAGGCGACATGCGGTCCCCGGCAAGAGCCGGTTTCGTGTGTCCCCGGCTGGATCGCCCGAATCCAGTGCTCCTGCGGCCCTTTCGGCCGCATTTTTTCGCTTGAAATGCTTCAGGCCAGCCCCAAGTGGCTGGCTATCGTTTGTTTTCCGGCTTGCGCCGGTTCTTTGAAAAATGTCTGACCCGCAACAATCCGCACAGAATTCTCAAATGCTGCAAGGCGAGCCAAGCCCCGAAGAACTGGAGGCCGCGCAAGCAGCCAACGAAGCCGATGCGCTTGCCGCACTGGCAACTGCCCAAGGCGAACTCGCTGCGCTGCAGGCCAAGAACGCCGAACTGGCCGACCAGTACCTGCGTGCGCAGGCCGACGTGCAGAACGCCCGCCGCCGCGCCGACGAGGAAGTCAGCAAGGCCCGCAAGTTCGCCGTCGAGGCGTTTGCCGAAAGCCTGCTGCCGGTGACCGACAGCCTGGAAGCCGGCCTGGCCGTCAAGGACGCCACGCCCGAGCAGATCCGAGAAGGCGCCGAGGCCACGCTGCGTCAGCTCAAGAGCGCGCTCGAACGCCACAAGGTGATCGAGGTGGCACCGGCCGCCGGCACGAAGTTCGACCCGCACCAGCACCAGGCCATCTCGGTGGTGCCCGCCGACCAGGAGCCCAACACGGTCGTGACCGTGCTGCAGAAGGGCTACACCATCGCCGACCGCGTGCTGCGCCCCGCGCTGGTCACGGTGAGCGCACCGAAGTAAGCGGCCCGCGCCAACACTTCGGCACACAAGATTCGCACAGGAAATCCACGCGTCTTCCCTTGAATCGCGACGGGTTATCCACAAGTTCATAACAACATATTTTTCAGGCTTTCAGGAGTAAGAACATGGCAAAGATCATCGGCATCGACCTCGGCACCACCAACTCGTGCGTGTCGATCATGGAAGGCAACACCACGCGTGTGATCGAGAACTCGGAAGGTGCGCGCACCACGCCGTCGATCGTCGCGTACCAGGAAGACGGTGAAGTGCTGGTCGGTGCCTCGGCCAAGCGCCAGGCCGTCACCAACCCCAAGAACACGCTGTACGCGATCAAGCGCCTGATCGGCCGCAAGTTCGAGGAAAAGGAAGTCCAGAAGGACATCGACCTGATGCCCTACACCATCGCCAAGGCCGACAACGGCGACGCATGGGTGGAAGTGCGCGGCAAGAAGATCGCCCCGCAGCAGGTCAGCGCCGACATCCTGCGCAAGATGAAGAAAACCGCTGAAGACTATCTCGGCGAAACCGTGTCCGAAGCCGTGATCACGGTGCCGGCCTACTTCAACGACGCACAGCGCCAGGCCACCAAGGACGCCGGCCGCATCGCCGGCCTCGACGTGAAGCGCATCATCAACGAGCCCACCGCTGCTGCCCTGGCCTTCGGCCTCGACAAGCAGGACAAGGCCGACCGCAAGATCGCCGTGTATGACCTCGGCGGCGGTACCTTCGACGTGTCGATCATCGAGATCGCGGACGTCGACGGCGAGAAGCAGTTCGAAGTGCTGTCGACCAACGGCGACACCTTCCTGGGCGGCGAAGACTTCGACCAGCGCATCATCGACTACATCATTGCCGAGTTCAAGAAAGAGCAAGGCGTCGACCTGAGCAAGGACGTGCTGGCGCTGCAGCGCCTGAAGGAAGCCGCCGAGAAGGCCAAGATCGAGCTGTCGAACAGCGCGCAGACCGACATCAACCTGCCCTACATCACGGCCGATGCCACGGGTCCGAAGCACCTGAACATCAAGCTCACCCGCGCCAAGCTGGAAAGCCTGGTCGACGAGTTGGTCGAGCGCACGATCGCCCCCTGCCGCCTGGCCATCAAGGACGCCGGCATCAGCGTGAGCGACATCAACGACGTGATCCTGGTCGGCGGCATGACCCGCATGCCCAAGGTGCAGGAAAAGGTGAAGGCCTTCTTCGGCAAGGAACCGCGCAAGGACGTGAACCCCGACGAAGCCGTGGCTGTCGGCGCCGCCATCCAGGGCCAGGTGCTCTCGGGCGACCGCAAGGACGTGCTGCTGCTGGACGTTACCCCGCTGTCGCTCGGCATCGAGACGATGGGCGGCGTGATGACGAAGATGATCACGAAGAACACGACCATTCCGACGAAGTTCGCGCAGACCTTCTCGACGGCCGAAGACAACCAGCCTGCCGTGACCATCAAGGTGTTCCAGGGCGAGCGCGAGATCGCTTCGGGCAACAAGGCACTCGGCGAATTCAATCTCGAAGGCATTCCGCCGGCAGCCCGCGGCACGCCGCAGATCGAAGTGAGCTTCGACATCGACGCCAACGGCATCCTGCACGTCGGCGCGAAGGACAAGGGCACCGGCAAGGAAAACAAGATCACGATCAAGGCGAACTCGGGACTGAGCGAGGACGAGATCCAGAAGATGGTCAAGGACGCCGAGCTCAACGCCGAAGACGACAAGAAGAAGCTCGAGATCGTGCAGGCCCGCAACCAGGGCGAGGCCATGGTGCACAGCGTGAAGAAGTCGCTGGGCGAACATGGTGCGAGCCTGGAAGCTGGCGAGAAGGACGCGATCGAAGCCGCGATCAAGGACCTGGAAGAAGCCCTCAAGGGCGACAGCAAGGACGCGATCGAGGAAAAGACCAACACGCTGATGACGGCAAGCCAGAAGCTCGGCGAGAAGATGTATGCCGAATCGCAAGCCGCAGCGGGCGCCTCGGCAACCTCCGGCCCGGCTGGCGCGGAAGCTGCTGCAAGCGCACAGGCAGACGACAACGTGGTCGACGCCGAAGTGAAGGAAGTCAAGAAGGGCTGATCGCCGGCCCCTTGCACAAGGCTGGAACACCTGCAGAGGTGCTCCAGCCTTTCTCGCTTCCGAGTTACCCGAGTTCCCGCTGCCTCCCCTGATCCTCCGATCGACCTGTCATGGCCACCAAACGCGACTATTACGAAACCCTCGGCGTCCCCAAGAACGCCAGCGAGGATGAAATCAAGAAGGCTTATCGCAAGCTCGCGATGAAGCACCACCCCGACCGCAACCACGGCGACACCGCAAAGGATGCCGAGGCCAAGTTCAAGGAGGTGAAGGAAGCCTACGAAATGCTGTCCGACGGACAGAAGCGCGCGGCCTACGACCAGTATGGGCACGCCGGCGTCGACCCCAACATGCGCGGCGGTCCTGGGGCTGAAGGTTTCGGCGGGTTCGCGGAAGCCTTCGGCGACATCTTCGGCGACGTGTTCGGCGGCGGCCGCGGCCGCACCAGCAGCGGACGCCAGGTGTTCCGCGGCAGCGACCTGAGCTACGCGATGGAGATCACGCTCGAGGAAGCCGCGGAAGGCAAGACCACCGAGATCCGCATTCCCACGTGGGACGAATGCGAGACCTGCCACGGCTCGGGCGCCAAGCCCGGCACCAAGCCCATCACCTGCACGACCTGCCACGGTGCAGGCGCTGTTCAGATGCGCCAGGGCTTCTTCAGCGTCCAGCAGACCTGCCCGACCTGCCACGGCAGCGGCAAGATCATTCCCGAGCCCTGCACCGCGTGCCATGGCCAGGGCAAGATCAAGCGCAACAAGACGCTCGAAGTGAAGATCCGCGCCGGCATCGACGACGGCCAGCGCATGCGCGTCACGGGCAGTGGCGAGCCCGGCGTCAACGGCGGCCCGCCGGGCGACCTGTACATCGAGATCCGGCTGAAGAAGCACGACATCTTCGAGCGCGACGGCGACAACCTCCACTGCGTGGTGCCGGTCAGCATGACCACTGCGGCGCTGGGCGGAGAGATCAACGTGCCGACGCTCAAGGGTGCAGCCGCCATCGACATTCCCGAAGGCACGCAGAGCGGCAAGCAGTTCCGCCTGCGCGGCAAGGGCATCAAGGGCGTGAACTCGAGCTACCCGGGCGACCTGTACTGCCACGTGCGCGTCGAGACGCCGGTGAAGCTCACCGAGTTCCAGCGCAAGCTGCTGAAGGACCTGGACGACTCTCTCAAGAAGGGCGGCGAGAAGCACAGCCCGACCGACAAGGGCTGGTTCGACAAGGCGAAGGAATTCTTCAGCTGAGGCTGAAGCAGACCCCTCGACTTCCAGCAAGGGCCGCACACGCGGCCCTTTTTCATGCCCGCGGCATCAATGCGGTGCGCGCGCACCGTCTCGGACCACGCTGACCCGCATCCGGGCCGCTTCCCCACGCGTACAAGCGCAAGCCACCCATCTGGAAGTGGCGCGAGGATTGCTTTTTATTTTTTTGGATATGCAATAAACCAAACGAGCGCTGGCGCGTTATTGCACAAAGGTGGCCGATTTTTATTGAGCATGCATGCTCAATAGGTACCGCTTTTTTCGGCGAAACACTGAAATGGGGGATGGCCATTCGGCATAGCCATTTCACCCGGAGTTTATTAAGACAACGAGCTTTTGAATTTAGCCGAATTTGAAAAATTGTTCCGGATTTTTCGAGGAACTTTACTTGACAGCGTGGTCCCCAATTAAAAAGAGATTTGTCCGGTTCAGTCTTTGCTTTATGCTGATTGTTAGCAGAATGTTGTAAGGGGAGTTTTCCGCGGCATGCAGCCAAGGGCAGGCACACCTCGAAAGTTGAGCGTGCCGTTGCTGCAGGCAATCGGGCCAAAAGCCCACCGACTTGATGGAGGCGTGACCATGGATGTGATCAGCAACTTTGCCGCCCGCTACGAGCGCACCCGCGAGGAAGTCATCTCGCTGCAGGATTACCTGGATATCTGCAAGCGCGACCCCACGGCGTATGCCACGGCTTCCGAGCGCATGCTCAAGGCCATCGGCGAGCCGGAGCTGGTCGACACGCGCAACGACCCCCGCCTTTCTCGCATCTTCGCGAACAAGGTCATCAAGATCTATCCGGCGTTCAAGGAGTTCTATGGCATGGAAGACGCCATAGAACAGGTGGTGTCCTATTTCCGCCACGCCGCGCAGGGCCTGGAAGAAAAGAAGCAAATCCTTTACTTGCTGGGCCCGGTGGGCGGTGGCAAGAGCTCCATCGCCGAGCGGCTCAAGCAGCTCATGGAGCATGTGCCCTTCTACGCCATCCAGGGCTCGCCGGTGAACGAATCGCCGCTCGGCCTGTTCGACACGGTCGAGGACGGCGAGATCCTAGAAAAGGAATACGGCATTCCCCGCCGCTACCTGAACCGGATCCTCTCGCCCTGGGCCGTCAAACGGCTGGAGGAGTACGGCGGCGACATCCGCCAGTTCAAGGTCGTCAAGCGCTTCCCGTCGGTGTTGCGGCAGATCGCGGTGGCCAAGACCGAGCCCGGCGACGAGAACAACCAGGACATCTCTTCCCTGGTCGGCAAGGTCGACATCCGCAAGCTCGAGACCTATGCGCAGGACGACCCGGACGCCTACGCCTATTCCGGTGGCCTGTGCCTGGCCAACCAAGGCCTGCTGGAGTTCGTGGAAATGTTCAAGGCGCCCATCAAGGTGCTGCACCCGCTGCTCACGGCCACGCAGGAAGGCAACTTCAAGGGCACCGAAGGCTTCGGCGCCATCCCCTTCGACGGCATCGTGCTGGCGCACAGCAACGAGAGCGAGTGGAAGGCCTTCCGCAACAACAAGAACAACGAAGCATTCCTGGACCGCATCTACATCGTCAAGGTGCCCTACTGCCTGCGCGCCTCGGAAGAGATCAAGATCTACGAGAAGCTGGTGCGCAACTCGTCGCTGGCCCAGGCGCCGTGTGCTCCCGGAACGCTGCGCATGATGGCCCAGCTCTCGGTGCTCACGCGCCTGAAGGAGCCGGAGAACTCCAGCACCTTCAGCAAGATGCAGGTGTACGACGGCGAGAACCTGAAGGACACCGACCCCAAGGCCAAGTCGATCCAGGAGTACCGCGACTACGCGGGCGTCGACGAAGGCATGAGCGGCGTGTCCACCCGCTTCGCCTTCAAGATCATCTCGAAGGTCTTCAACTTCGACAGCTCCGAGGTGGCCGCCAACCCGGTGCACCTGATGTACGTGCTCGAGCAGCAGATCGAGCGCGAGCAGTTCGCGCCCGAGGTCGAGCAGAAGTACATCAGCTACATCAAGGAGCTGCTGGCGCCGCGCTATGCCGAGTTCATCGGCAAGGAGATCCAGACCGCCTACCTCGAGAGCTACAGCGAGTACGGCCAGAACATCTTCGACCGCTACGTGACCTACGCCGACTACTGGATCCAGGACCAGGAGTTCCGCGACGTCGACACGGGCGAAGTCTTCGACAGGGCCTCGCTGAACGCCGAGCTCGAGAAGATCGAACGGCCTGCCGGCATCGGCAATCCGAAGGACTTCCGCAACGAGATCGTCAACTTCGTGCTGCGCGCGCGGGCCGGCAACAACGGCCGCAACCCGGCATGGACCAGCTACGAGAAGCTGCGTTCGGTGATCGAGAAGAAGATGTTCTCCAACACCGAGGAGCTGCTCCCGGTGATCAGCTTCAACACCAAGAGCAGCGCCGACGAGCAGAAGAAGCACGAGGACTTCGTCACGCGCATGGTCGAGAAGGGCTACACCGCCAAGCAGGTTCGCCTGCTCTGCGAGTGGTACCTGCGGGTGCGCAAGAGTTCGTAGCTATGGCTCGCCCCCAGGCTACGCGCACTTCGTGTCGCTTCGCCAACCCCCTACCGGGGGCAACACCAGAGGCCCGGCAAAGCCGGTTCCTCGGTGTTCCACGAAGAAATGCGTCGTGACCCGTCTTTGAATGGAGGTTTGACACCGTGGCCATCCTGCAGCAGATCATCGACCGGCGGCTTTCGGGCAAGAACAAGTCCATTGGCAACCGCGAGCGCTTTTTGCGGCGCTACAAGGGGCAGATCCAGGAGGCGGTGCGGCGCGCGGTGAGCGGACGCAACATCCGCGAACTGGAGCAAGGCGAAGACGTGACCTTGCCGCGCCACGACGTGTCCGAGCCGGTCTTCGGCCACGCCCGCGGCGGCGATCGCGAGTACGTGCACCCCGGCAACCAGGAATACCTGAAGGGCGACCGCATCAAGCGCCCCGAAGGCGGGGGCGGCGGAGGTTCGGGCAGCGGCGAGGCCAGCGACAGCGGCGAAGGCGAGGACGACTTCGTCTTCCGCTTGACGCGCGAGGAGTTCATGCGCGTGTTCTTCGACGACCTCGCGCTGCCGCACCTCATCCGCACGCAGATCGCCGACGTGCCCGAGTGGAAGAGCCACCGGGCTGGCTTCACGAGCGACGGCTCGCCCAACAACCTGCACGTGGTGCGTTCGATGCGCGGTGCGCTGGCACGCCGCATCGCGCTGGGCGGCGATGCCCGCAAGGAACTCAAGCGCCTCGAGGCGCTGCTCGAGACGCTGAAGAAGCATCCGCAGGCCGACCAGCCGCTGGTGCGCAAGGAAATCGTCGAGACCGAGGAGCGCATCGCCGAGCTGCGCCGCACCATGCGGCACGTGCCCTACATCGACCCGATCGACCTGCGCTACCGCAACCGCGTGAAAACGCCGGTGCCCAGCGCCAAGGCCGTCATGTTCTGCCTCATGGACGTTTCGGGCTCGATGGACGAGGCGCGCAAGGACATGGCCAAGCGCTTCTTCATGCTGCTGTACATGTTCCTCACGCGGCACTACGAAACCATCGACCTGGTGTTCCTGCGCCACCACACGCAGGCGCAGGAAGTGAGCGAGGAAGAGTTCTTCCACGCCACCGAGACAGGCGGCACGGTGGTGTCGAGCGCCCTGGTGCTGATGGACGAGATCATCAAGGCGCGCTATCCCAGCGGCGAATGGAACGTGTACGGCGCGCAGGCCAGCGACGGCGACAACTGGCACCAGGACAGCGGCCGCTGCCGCGAGTTGCTGGTCAACGACATCCTGCCGGTGGTGCGCTACTACGCCTATGTGCAGGTCGCCGAGACCGAGCAGAACCTGTGGCAGGAGTACAAGCAGCTCGAAGGCGTGCAGCCCAACTTCGCGATGCGCAAGGTGTCCGACGCACAGGACATCTACCCTGTTTTCCGCGACCTGTTCAAGAAGGAAGGGGTCACGTCATGAGCACCATCCTCACCCCCGAGCGTCCCCGGCTCGAGCGCCTGCCCAGCCCCTCCGACTGGACCTTCGAACTCATCGAGACCTACCACACCGAGATCGAGCGCACCGCCAAGGGCTACGGGCTCGACACCTACCCTAACCAGCTCGAGGTGATCACGGCCGAGCAGATGATGGACGCCTACGCCAGCGTGGGCATGCCCATGATCTACAGGCACTGGTCGTACGGCAAGCAGTTCATCGCCACCGAGAAGAACTACAAGCGCGGCCACATGGGGCTGGCGTACGAGATCGTCATCAACTCCGATCCGTGCATCGCCTACCTGATGGAGGAGAACACCATGGCCATGCAGGCCCTGGTGATCGCGCATGCGGCCTACGGCCACAACAGCTTCTTCAAGGGCAACTACCTGTTCCGCATGTGGACCGATGCGTCGTCGATCATCGACTACCTGGTCTACGCGCGCCACTACATCGCAGAGTGCGAGGAACGCCATGGCCTCGACGCGGTCGAGCAGCTGCTCGATTCCTGCCATGCGCTGATGAACTACGGCGTCGACCGCTACCGCCGCCCGCAGAAGCGCTCGCTGGCGCAGGAGAGCGCGCAGCGCGCCGAGCGCGAGCGCCACATGCAGCAGCAGGTCAACGACCTGTGGCGCACGCTGCCGCGGCGCAGCGAGCAGGTGGCCGAGTCCGACTCGGCGCGCCGCTTCCCGTCGGAACCGCAGGAGAACCTGCTGTACTTCATCGAGAAGAACGCCGCGCTGCTGGAGCCCTGGCAGCGCGAGGTGGTGCGCATCGTGCGCAAGATCGCGCAGTATTTCTATCCGCAGCGCCAGACGCAGGTCATGAACGAAGGATGGGCGACGTTCTGGCACTACACGCTGCTCAACACCATGTACGACCGCGGCCAGCTGGCGGACGGCTTCATGATGGAGTGGCTCAGCTCGCACACCGGCGTGATCTTCCAGCCGCCGGTGGGCCATCGCGCCTACAGCGGCATCAACCCTTATGCGCTGGGCTTTGCGATGTACACCGAGCTGCGCCGCATCTGCGAGAAGCCCACCGCCGAGGACCGCCGCTGGTTCCCCGACTTCGCCGGCACCGACTGGCTCAAGACGCTCGACTACGCGATGCGCAACTTCAAGGACGAGAGCTTCATCGGCCAGTTCCTGAGCCCGAAGACGATGCGCGACTTCCGGCTCTTCGCCATCCGCGATTTCCAGAGCGAGTCGGAGCTCGAGGTGTCGGCGATCCACGACGACAGCGGTTATCACTCGCTGCGCGAGTCGCTGTCGCGCCAGTACGACATCAGCAGCCGCGAGCCCGACATCCAGGTGTGGAACGTGGCCACGCGCGGCGACCGTTCGCTGACGCTGCGCCACACGCAGCGCAACAACCTGCCGCTGCACGACGGCGCCGAGGAAGTGCTCAAGCACGTCGCCCGGCTCTGGGGCTTCGACGTGCACCTGGAAAGCATCGACAGCCAGGGCCGCGTGAGCCGCAGCTGGAAGGCGTCGGCACCGAAGCAGCAGTATTAGGCTCGCCCCCAGGATTCGCGCACTTCGTGTCGCTACTCCTACCCCCTACCGGGGGCAACACCTGCGGCCCGGCGAAGCCGGTTCCGCGGTGTTCCTGGGCTCGCCCCCAGGATGCGCGCACTTCGTGTCGCTTCTCCTTCCCCCTACCGGGGGCAACACCTGCGGCCAGGCGAAGCCGGTTCCGCGGTGTTTCTGGGCTCGCCCCCAGGATGCGCGCACTTCGTGTCGCTTCTCCTTCCCCCTACCGGGGGCAACACCAGAGGCCCGGCAAAGCCGGTTCCTCGGTGTTCCTGAGCTCGCCCCCAGGATGCGCGCACTTCGTGTCGCTACTCCTTCCCCCTACCGGGGGCAACACCTGCGGCCCGGCGAAGCCGGTTCCGCGGTGTTTCTGGCTTTGGCCCCGACACCCGCGGCCCCCTGGGCCGTCGCGTGGTGTTCGCGAAAAATCGCTCTCAGGGGACCAGGGCCGCGATGGCGAGGGTGTAGCCCTTCACGCCGAGCCCCACGATGATGCCCTTCGCCGCGGGCGAGATGTAGGAGTGGTGGCGGAACTCTTCGCGCGCATGCACGTTCGAGATGTGCAGTTCGATCAGCGGCACGCTCGCGCCCTTGATGGCGTCGTGCAGCGCGATGGAAGTGTGCGTGTAGGCGCCGGGGTTCATGACCACGCCGAGCAGGTTGCCCGCGGCCACTTCGCGGCCCGCTTCCTGGATCCAGTCGATCAGCACGCCCTCGTGGTTCGACTGGCGGCATTCGATGTCGACGCCGTGCTTCGCGCCGGTTTCCTTGCACAGGCGTTCGACGTCGGCCAGGGTGTCGCGCCCATACTGTTCGGGCTCGCGCGTGCCGAGCAGGTTGAGGTTGGGGCCGTTGAGGACGAGGATTTTCTTCATGATGGATGAGGGTCGGGTCTGTCTGCCGGACGACGATTATGGTCTTGCAGCCGCCTTGCGGCGCCGGCCGGCCGACGAACCCACGTAGTAGTTGTAAGAGTCGATGTCCACCACGCAGCGCGCCATCAGGTCGACGAAGGCGCGCAGCTTCTGGCCCATGTAGCGCTGGCGCTGGTAGGCGCAATAGATGCGGCGCGGCTCGGGCTGCCATGCGGGCAGCACCGGCACGAGCACGCCCTGCTCCGCTTCGGGGCGCACGAAGAAGGCCGGCAGCAGCGCGATGCCGAGGCCATCGATGCAGAAGGTCTTCATCACCCAGTGGTCGTTGGTCTCGAAGGCGGCCTCAGGCCGGAAGGCGAAGCTCGACGCGCCAGACACCAGCAACACCTGCGCGCGTTCCACGGATGGCTCCTTCATCACGATCGACTGGTGCCGCGCCAGGTCTTCCGGCGTCGACGGCACGCCGTGGCGCGACAGGTACTGCGGGCTCGCGTAGAGGCCGTAGTTCAGCCGCCCCAGCAGCTTGGCCACGAGGTTCGGTGCATCCGGCGGCTCGGAGCACACATAACAGTCGACGTCGCCCACGCGCGGCGCGTGGAAGCCGCTGGCCACGTCGAGCTGGCAGCGCACGTTCGGGTGCGATTCCAGGAAGAGCTTGACCACGTGGCAGACGAAGGAGGTGCTGAACTGCGTGTCCGAAAGCAAGGACAGGCCGCCCGAGACACCCGTCGTCAGCTCGTGGATCTCGGTGCTCGCCGCTTCGAGCCGGCCGGTCACTTCGTCGAGCAGGCCCTCCGCCCGCAGCAGAAAGGCGCGGCCCGCCTCGGTGGGCGTGATGCTTCGCGGGCTGCGCATCAGCAGCTGCGCGCCCAGCAGTTCCTCGAGCCGCGTGAGCTGCCGGCTCAGCGTGGCCTTGGAAGTTCCCGAGAGGCTTTCGGCCCGGGTGAGGCTGCCGCTCCTGGCCACCAGTGCGAACGCCTCGACCAGGGCGAGGTCGATGCGGCTCATGGCGCCCGGCGTTTCATGAATGAAAAGTTGCGTCTCTTCATGTGGCTTTCATCGGTGCGGTGGAAGCGGTACGGTATCACCGGCGCCAGCCCCGCATGGCGCACCCCACGGCCACTCCACGATCCAATGAACGACATACAAGACACTGCCCGATGGCATCCGGTTGCGCGCGCGGCCGACCTGCGCCCCGGCGCCAACATCGTCGCCGGCTTCGCCGAAGGCCAGGAACTCGCGCTCTGGCGCGCCGCCGACGGCACGCCCCAGGCCTGGGAGAACCGCTGCCCGCACCGCAGCGTGCGCTTCACCCTGGGCCAGGTCGTCGGTAACCGGCTGTCCTGCGCGTACCACGGCTGGCAATACGCTGCCGGCAGCGGCCAGTGCACGAGCATTCCGGCGCACCCGGCCATGCAGGCGCCGCGCAATGTCTGCGCGAAGACCTTCGCGGTGGCCGAAGCTGCGGGCATGCTGTGGGTCCATCTGTCGCCCGAGGCCCCGCCGGCGCCGTCCGCACTGGCCGATGCCATCCCCGCCGGATGGCACTTCTGCCGCACGCTGACGGCGCGCGCCTCCGCCGGCGCCGTGCGCGCCGCGATGCAGCGGCGCGGACTCTCCTTCGACGATGCCACCGGCGCCTGGACCGGCCGACTCGGCGGCACGCGGGCAGCCGCCCTCGTCCTCGACGCGCAACCCGCCCTCGCCTTCGTTCACCTGTGGAGCGACGCCGCCCCCGGTTCCGACGCCATGAAGAACCTGCACGCCGCCGCGCGCAGCCTGCGCGGCGACATCGAAGCCTTGCCGACACCGGAATGAAAGACACCATGCCCTTCGCCACCGACGATCCCAACATGCTCGACGACTGGCTCGTGGCCGGCTCTGCCACGCCCGAGCCACGCACCACCCGCCTGCTCGGCGAAACCGTGCGGCTCTGGAGCGACGCGGACGGCACGCCGCAATGCCGCCTGGGCGAGCGGCCCCTGGCCGTGCAATCGCGCTACGGTCATTTCTGGGTCTGCCCCAGCGGCCGTCCTGCGCGGCCGTTGTTCGACTTCCCCGAGTACGGCGAACCGGGCCGCCGCGCCATCGATTGCGGTGGCATCGGCGTCGCGGTGTCGGGCCTGCGCGTGATCGAGAACTTTCTGGACATGGCGCATTTCCCGTTCGTTCACGCCGACTACCTCGGCAAGGTGCCGCACACCGAAGTCGCGCAGTACCAGGTGAACATCGAGCCCGCCACCGGCGAGATCTGGGCCACCGACTGCCGCTTCTGGCAGCCGCGCGCGTCGGCCGCACACGATTCGGGCAGCGAGGTGTTCTACAAGTACCGCGTGATGCAGCCCTTCTCGGCCATGCTCTACAAGTCGAGCTCCCGCGCGGGCGAACTCGACGCGATAGGCATCTTCCTGCAGCCAGTCGACGAGGAACGCGTCATCGCCCACACGCTGCTGGCCTGCTACGACGACGTCTCGACCGACGCCGAACTCATCGCCTTCCAGCAAACCATCTTCGGGCAGGACAAGCCGATCCTCGAGAACCATGCCTTCAAGCGCATGCCGCTCGAGGGCCGCGCCGAGACGCCGACGCGCGGCGACACCTCGTCTGTCACCTACCGGCGCTGGCTGCGCGAACGCGGCATGCGCTTCGGCACGAGGGCCGCCGCATGACGATGAAGCTGTACGACTACCCGCTGTCTGGCAACTGCTTCAAGGTGCGCCAGATGCTGGCATGGCTCGGCGTGGCGTTCGAGACGGTGCCGGTCGATTTCCACCCGGGCCGCGAGCACAAGTCCGCGGCGTTCCTGGCCCACGTGAATCCGCTCGGCCAGTTGCCGGTGATCGACGACGACGGCTTCGTGCTGCGCGACGCGCAAGCCATCCTCGTGTACCTCGCCAGCCGCTACGACACGCAAGGCCGGTGGCATCCCGCCGACCCGAAGCTGCGCGGCCAGGTCGCGATGTGGCTGGCCACCGCCGACGAGATCACCCGCACCGCCTCGGCCGCGCGGCTGCACGACGCGCTGGGCTACGACCACCTCGACATCGAAGCCTGCCGCGCGGGCGCCCGCGCGGTATTCCGGGTGCTCGACGACCACCTCGCGGAACAGGCGGCCAACGGCCTGCGCTGGCTGGCCCCGGCGACCGGGCCGACGATTGCCGACCTCGCCTGCTTCCCCTATGTCGCGCTGGCCGGCGAAGGCGGCATCGCGCTCGACGAATTTCCCGCACTGCGCAACTGGGTCTGGGATTTCCGCCACCTGCACGGGTTCATCGGCATGTCGGGTATCTTCCCTGCTGGCCCTGCCTGAGTATCCTCATCCCTTCCGCTTTCTGAAGAACCCAACACCATGAAAACCAAAGCCGCCGTCGCGTGGAAATCCGGAGCCCCGCTCACCATCGAAACCGTGGACCTCGAAGGCCCGAAGTTCGGCGAAGTTCTGGTCGAGATCAAGGCCACGGGGATCTGCCACACCGACTACTACACGCTCTCGGGCGCCGACCCCGAAGGCATCTTCCCCGCCATCCTCGGCCACGAAGGCGCGGGCATCGTGGTCGATGTCGGCCCCGGCGTGACCACGCTCAAGAAGGGCGACCACGTCATTCCGCTGTACACGCCCGAATGCCGCCAGTGCAAGTTCTGCCTGAGCCGCAAGACCAACCTGTGCCAGCTGATCCGCGGCACGCAGGGCAAGGGCTTGATGCCGGACGCCACCTCGCGCTTCAGCCTCGACGGCAAGCCCATCTTCCACTACATGGGCACGAGCACGTTCAGCAACTACACGGTCGCACCCGAGATCTCGCTGGCCAAGATCCGCGAGGACGCTCCGTTCGACAAGGTCTGCTACATCGGCTGCGGCGTGACCACCGGCATCGGCGCGGTGATCTTCACGGCCAAGGTGGAAGCCGGCGCCAACGTGGTGGTGTTCGGCCTCGGCGGCATCGGCCTGAACGTGATCCAGGGCGCCAAGATGGTGGGCGCCGACAAGATCATCGGCATCGACCTGAACCCCGAGCGCGAAGCCATGGCCCGCAAGTTCGGCATGACTCACTTCATCAATCCCAAGGACACCGAGAACGTGGTCGACGCCATCGTGCAGCTGACCGACGGCGGTGCCGACTACAGCTTCGAGTGCATCGGCAACACGAAGGTGATGCGTCAGGCGCTCGAATGCACGCACAAGGGCTGGGGCCGCAGCATCATCATCGGCGTGGCCGAGGCCGGCGCGGAAATCAGCACGCGCCCGTTCCAGCTGGTCACGGGTCGCAAGTGGGAAGGCTCGGCCTTCGGCGGCGCACGCGGACGCACCGACGTGCCGAAGATCGTCGACTGGTACATGGAAAACAAGATCAACATCGACGACCTCATCACGCACACCATGCCGCTCGAGGACATCAACAAGGGCTTCGACCTCATGAAGCGCGGCGAGTCGATCCGCGGCGTCGTCATCTACTGACCCCCAGGCTTCGCGCACTTCGTGTCGCTTCTCCTTCCCCCTTTCAGGGGGCAACACCTGCGGCCCGGCGAAGCCGGTTCCGCGGTGTTCCTGGACCAATACCGGCTCTCTCCGTGGAGGTGATCTCGTGATCGAAAGAATGGAACCCTTGCGAAGCATCGAGGCCGGCGTGCTCGAGGTCGCCTACTTCGAAGCCGGCCCGGCGGACGGGCCGCCGGTGCTGCTGATGCACGGCTTCCCGTACGACATCCACACGTACGCCGAGGTCGCTCCCATGCTGGCCGACGCGGGCTGCCGCGTGATCGTGCCGTACATGCGCGGCTATGGCGGGACGCGCTTCCTGAGCGAGGCCACGCCGCGCTCGGGCGAACAGGCCGCCTTCGGCGCCGACCTGCTGGCGCTGCTCGACGCGCTGAAGATCGATCGCGCGGTGCTGGCCGGCTACGACTGGGGCGGCCGTGCCGCGTGCGTGGTCGCGGCGCTGTGGCCCGAACGCTGCGCGGGGCTGGTGTCCCTGAACAGCTACAACATCCAGAACATCGCGAAGTCGATGGAGCCGGACACGCCGGACAACGAGCACAGCCTCTGGTACCAGTACTACTTCCACAGCGAGCGCGGCCGCGCTGGTCTCCAGAAGGACCGCAAGGCGCTCACGAAGCTGCTGTGGAAGCTGTGGTCGCCGACCTGGAAATTCGACGATGCCACCTTCGAGCGCAGCGCCGCAGCGTTCGACCACCCCGACTTCGTGGACGTGGTGATCCATTCGTACCGGCACCGCTTCGGCCTCGTGCCGGGCGATCCGGCCTATGCCGACATCGAACGCCGCCTGGCGGCCCAGCCCGTCATCGGCGTGCCCGCCATCACCTTCGACGGCATCGACGACGGTGTTCGCCCGCCCGCCGAGGCGTCGGCCCACGCGCACCGCTTCGGCGGACCGCGCTCCCACCGTCTCGTGCCCGGCACCGGCCACAACATGCCCCAGGAGGCGCCGCGCATCTTTGCCGACGCGGTGCTCGAGCTGGTGCCCGCACTGCGCAAGAACTGACTCCCCATGACCGACAACAGCCCCAAGACCCTCTCCTCGCACCAGGCCTTCGGCGGCGTGCAGAGCTTTCACGAGCATGCGTCGCACGAGATCGGCCTGCCGATGCGTTTCTCGCTCTACCTGCCGCCGCAGGCCGCGCATGAGCGCGTGCCCGCCCTGCTCTACCTCGCAGGCCTGACCTGCAACGAGGAGACCTTCGCGGTGAAGGCCGGCGCACAGCGCATGGCGGCCAGCCTGGGCATCGCGCTGATCGCGCCCGACACCAGCCCGCGCGGCGCAGAGGTCGAAGCCATTCCCGGCGCCAAGGACCACTGGGACTTCGGCATCGGTGCCGGCTTCTACCTCGACGCGCTGGCCGAACCGTGGGCCGGGCGCTGGCGCATGGAGAGCTGGATCGTGCACGAGCTGCTGCCGCTGGTGGCGCAGCGCTTCGCCGTCGACGGCGAGCGCATCGGCATCTTCGGCCATTCGATGGGCGGCCACGGCGCGCTCACTCTCGCGCTGCGGCATCCGGGGCGTTTCAGGTCGCTCTCGGCCTTTGCACCGATCTGCGCACCCACGCAATGCCCGTGGGGCGAGAAGGCGTTCGGCGGCTACCTGGGAGAGCCCGGCGCCGACCGTGCGCAGTGGCTGGCACACGACGCCAGCGCGCTCATGAAGTCGCAGGTGAGCGCGCCCTACCCGCAGGGCATCCTCATCGACCAGGGGCTGGACGACAAATTCCTGGCCGAGCAGCTGCACCCCGAAGCGTTCGAGGCCGCATGCTTCGCGGCCGGCCAGCCGCTCACGCTGCGGCGCCACGCGGGCTACGACCACGGCTACTACTTCATCCAGAGCTTCATGGCCGACCACATCGCGCACCACGCGCAGACGCTGCGCGCCTGAGCGGCGAGCTCAGGGCCCGATGAGCCCGCGCTCGCCGACGGTGTCCGGCATCGCCTCGCGCACCATGTCCAGGAAGCGGCGCAACCGCACCGGATAGAAGCGCGCGGGCGGATAGACCAGGTACATCGGCAGCGGCGAGGCTTGCCAGGTCGGCAGCAGGTGCACGAGGTCGCCGCGTGCGATGTCCTCGCGCAGCACCCACGCCGAAGCCGCGCACACGCCGAGCCCCATCAGGGCAGCGTTGCGAAGCGCATAGAGGCTGTCGGTCGTCATCTGGGGGCGAATGGCGATGCGGCGCTGCTCACCGCTGTGAAGGCAGCGCAGCTCGATCTCCTCGCGGTAGTACATGCTGAGCGCCACCCACGGCAAAGCGCCCAGCGCCTCGACGCTCGCCGGCGGTTCGGCACCGCCGAACACCGACGGTGCCGCGGCCACGATGCGCGGAACGTCGGCCAGCTTGATCGCGATGACCGAAGGGTCGGTCACCTCGCCGACCTGGATCGCGCAGTCGATGTTCTCGGTGATGAAGTCGGGCGTGCCGTCGCGCAGCATCCATTCGACGCGCACGCGCGGATGGCGCCGCAGGAAGGCCGCGAGCGGGCCCAGCAGCTGGTGCTGGCCGAAGGCGTGCGGCGCCACCACGCGCAACGTGCCTTCGGGGTCGTCGTGCGAACCCCGCAGGTCGGACTGCAGGGCGTCCCAGTGGGTCACCATGTCCTTCGCCCGCTCGTAGCAGCGCTCGCCGTCCTCGGTGAGGTTCATCGCGTGGGTGGAACGCTGAAGCAGCTTCGCGCCGAGCGAGCGCTCGAGCGCCTGGAGCCGCCGGCTCACCGTGGGCTGCGTCGCGCCGATCTGCTGCGCCGCCGCCGACAGGCTGCCCGCCTCGACGATGCGAACGAAGGTCTGCAGCAGCTCGATGCGGTCTGCGGCTGCGGTGGCCGGGGTCTTTTGCATGCGGCGAGCGTATAGCGTTTTTGCATTCGCACGCACTACCCGCGCAGCGTGCGCGACGGCAGACTGCCCGGCTTTCATCTCGGAGATCGAATCAATGGACACAGCATTCATCGGCATCGGCAGCATGGGCGCGGCGATGGTGCCGAACCTCGTCGCGGCGGGCCACGACGTGGGGGTGTGGAACCGCAATCCTGAACCCGCCAGGGCGTTGCAGGGCGTCACGGTGCTCGGGTCGCCGGCCGAGGCCTTCCAGCGGGATGTCGTGCTCACCATGCTGGCCGACGACGCAGCGGTGCGCAGCGTGGTCGTCGACTCGGGCGCGCTGCGCTCGGCGAGGCCCGGCTGCGTGCACGTGATGATGGCAACGATCTCGCCCGCGCTGGCCGCGGAGCTGGTCGCGCTGCACGCCGAGGCGGGCGTGGCCTACGTCGCCGCACCGGTGTTCGGCATACCGGCTGTTGCCGCCGCGGCGAAGCTCAACATCGTCGCCGCCGGACCCGCGCAGGCCCTGGCCACCGTGCGCCCGCTGTTCGACGCCATGGGCCAGCGCGTCTGGCCGCTCGGCGACGATCCGCTGCGCGCCAACGTGGCCAAGATCGCGGGCAACATGATGATCTCGCTGGCCATCGAGGCCATGTCCGAGGCCGTGGCGCTGGGTGAGTCCTACGGGCTGGCGGGGGCCGACTTTCTCGACATCGTGACCACCACGCTGTTCGCGAGCCCGAGCTACCAGCGCTACGGCAAGCGCATCGCCACCGGCGCCTACGAGGCGGGCTTCAAGCTCACCCTGGGGCTCAAGGACGTGGACCTTGCGCTCGACGCGGCGGCGGCAAGGCAGGTCGCGCTACCCGCCGCGCGCATCGTGCAGCAGCGCATGCACGCCGCCATCGACCGCGGAATGGGCGGCAAGGACTGGTCGGCATTCGGGCAAGCCTGACCTGCACGGGGCCTTCGCGAGCCGTATCATGGTTCGCATGTCCGCCGCCCAGATTCCTGCCTTCCAGTTGCGGTCGCGCGATGGCTCCGCCGAGGAGAGCATGGTGCTGGCCGGCATCTGGCGCCGCGCCTGGATCTCGGCCAACCGCGGCGCCGCCTTCGTCGAGCCCGTGGACCACTGGCTGCATCGCGTGCACACCGAATTCGGCCCGCCTGCCGACGTGGTCCTGGCGGAGCGCGACGGTCAGGTGCTGGCCTTCATGGTGCTGCTGGCACGGCGCGAGTACGTGGCGCAGCTGTTCGTGGAACCGCACCTGCGCAACCAGGGACTGGGCAAGGCGCTGCTCGACGAGGCCTGCGTGCGCATGCCCTCCGGCTGGCGCCTGCACGTGGCCACCACCAACACGAGCGCGCAGCGCTTCTACGAACGCTATGGCCTCGAGCGCGGTTCGGTCGACCGGCATCCCACCAGCGGCCGCGAACGCATCGCCTACCATTGGTCGCCCTCGCGCCCGCCGTGGCGCCTGGGCTGAGCCGCTTCCTCGCGCACCCTTTCTCATCTGCCATGCGCATCGACCACATCGCACTCTGGACCACCGACCTCGAACGCTGCAAGCGCTTCTACGTCGACTACTTCGGCGCCACCGCAGGCGCGGGCTATGCCAACCCGGCCAAGGGGTTCGCCTCTTGCTTCCTGAGCCTGGGCGACGGCGCGCGCATCGAGGCCATGACCACGAGCACGCTGCAGCCCGTCACGGCGGAGGCCGGCGCGCAACGCATGGGCTGGACGCACCTCGCGATCAGCGTGGGCTCCGACGAAGCCGTGGACACCCTCACGCAGCGCCTGAAGGCCGACGGCTATCCCCTGCTCGACGGCCCGCGCCGCACAGGCGACGGCTACTACGAGAGCGTGGTGCTCGACCCGGACGGCAACCGCATCGAGATCACCGCATGAGCGCAGCGCAGGGCCGCCCCGAGCAAGCTCGCACCGCAGTGCGAAGCACGGAGGTTGTTGGATGAGCGCGTTCGTCGACAGCCTCCACGAGACCTTCGAGCGGCTGGGCCGCATCGAGGCCCGCCGCATGTTCGGCGGTTACGGCATCTATCACGAGGGCCGCATGTTCGCGCTGGTCACCGGCGACACGCTGTATCTGAAGTCCGACGCCGAAAGCGCGCCGCATTTCGACCGGCTGAACCTGCCGCCCTTCACGTACATGCGCCGCCAGGGCAAGTCGATGCCGATGTCGTACCGGCAGGCACCGGCCGACCTGTTCGAGGACCGCGAGGAAGCCGCGCGCTGGGGCCGGCTGGCCTACGAGTCGGCACTGCGCTCGGGCCAGCCGCCCAAACCCAGGAAACCGCCCGCTGCCAGGAAGGCGGCGGCCAAGAAGGCGCCCGCCAAAAAAGCGCCCCCAAAGAAAACCGCCGTGAAGAAAACCACAGTGAAGAAAAAGACGACGAAAGCAGCCTCCCGGTGAGCGAGCAAATCCGCGCGCTCCCGCCCTTGCCCGAGCGCGAGCAGATCGCGCTGCTCGAACCCTTCGAAGGCCTGGGCCTGAAGGACATCGTGGTCGTGGCCACATTGCAGGATGCCGAGCGCGCCGCCGCCACGCTGCTGGCGGCCGGCATCGCAGGCTTCGACACCGAGTCCAAGCCCACCTTCGCGAAGAACGAAGTCTCGGGCGGTCCGCACGTGGTTCAGTTCTCCACGCGAGATACGGCCTGGCTGTTCCAGCTTCACCGCACCGAATGCAACCCGGTGGTGGCGGCGCTGATCGCCTCCACCGAATTGCGCAAGGTCGGCTTCGGCCTGTCGGGCGACCTCACGCTGATCCGCAACCGCCTGAACATCGAGCCGGGCGCGGTGTTCGACATCGACAACGAATTCCGCCACCGCGGCTACCGCAAGTCGGTGGGCGTGAAGGCCGCGGTGGCGCTGGTGTTCAACCGCCGCTTCATCAAGTCGCGCAAGGCGACCACCTCGAACTGGGCCAACAGGCAACTTACCGAGGCGCAGGTCCGCTACGCAGCGAACGATGCCTACGCGTCGATCCGCGTGTACGACGCGCTCTTCGGCCGCAACTGAACGCGCCGCTCAGTCGCGCCCGGCCTCCACGATCGCCTGCGCCAGGCGCTGCGGGTTCGAGAAGAACATCTCGTGGCTGCCCGGGCACTCGACCAGCCGGAACAGCCCCAGCCGCTCCGACAGCCGCGGATGCCACGGCAGGCCGTGCGGCAACGCGGTGTCCTGCAGGCAGTTGACGTACGACTTGCCGAGCGCCAGCGCCGCGAGCGGCTGGCTCAGCCTGATCTTGTCGGTGAAGGTGCGGTACGGGTGCGGATTCAGCTTGTCGTAGGCCGCCTGCGCGGTCGCCAGGTCGGCGTCGTTGATGAAGGCCTCGCGCCAGATCTCGAAGGGCAGCGTCACCGCGTTGGCATTGGCCGCGGCCACGGCGTCGAACATCGTCACGTAATGCGGCGGCACCATGTCGTTGAGCGACTCGCCATCCAGCGGCACGAAGGCGTTGATGTACACCAGCCGCTTCAGCCGCTGCGCGATGCGGTCGGCCGCGCCCGAGATCACCATGCCGCCGTAGCTGTGGCCCACGAGGCGCACCTGCGTGAGGTTCCGGTCCTCGATGAAGCGTACGGCCGAAGCGATGGCATCTTCGAGCGTGGTGGTCGCGCGGTCGTCGGCGGGGTTGTTGCCCGCGAGCGTCGGGCAGTGCACGGTGTGGCCGGCCGCGCGCACGCCGTCGGCGACGGCTTCGATCTCGGCGCCGGTGTGCCAGGCGCCATGGACGATGACATAGGTGTCGGACATGGGAGTCTCCTAGGTTGTGACGGAGGAAGACTGTAGGAACGGCAGCGCGCCGCAAATGGCCGAAGCGCGCCAGCCCGATGGCCGGTTCGCGCCAGGCCGGGGCTCAGCGCCCGGCCCGCAGCGCGCCCGGTGTCGCTCCCAGGTGCCGGCGGCACAGGCGCACGAAATGCGAGGCGTCCGCCAGCCCGACGCGGAAGCCGATCTCCGCGATGCCCAGGCGGTCGAAGCGCGCGTCGCCCAGCATGCGGCGCGCCACCTGCATGCGGAAGCCGGTCAGCGCGGTCGCGAAGGTGGTGCCGCCTTCGCAGAGGCAGCGGTGCAGGCTGCGCTCCGAGATGCCCAGCCCGCGCGCCACCGCCAAGGCGGTCAGGCCCGGTTCCGCCAGGCGCTCGCGGGTCGCATCGAACACGCGGCGGCGCAGCGCGGCGCGGCCGTCGCCCGATGCCTCGGCCGGAGCGCCCTGCCCCAGCGCCAATGCCAGCAGGCCGCCCAGCTGGTCGGCCAGCAACCCTGCCGGCACTGGGGGCCGGGCGGCCATCTGGGGCGACAGCTGGCGGATGAAGCCGCTCAGCACGCTTCCCCAGCCGGCCTGGCCGTCGATGCGGCACGCGACGCGGTCGCCGGCATCGGGCAGCCAGGCGTCGACCCAGGCGGTCGGCAGTTCCAGCGACAGCGTGTCGGCCGACTGCAGCAGATGGAATTCATACAGGCGGCGCGAATCGACCAGCACCGCGTCGCCGGGCAGCAGACGCGCGGAACGGCCGTCCTGCACGGTGACCCAGGCCGAGTCGGTCTTGCACAGCAGGTAGTAGTAGTTGTGCCGGCTCTGCGCGATGGCGCGGCGCGTGCGGTACACGGCCTGCGCGCTGCCGCGGACCTGGTTGACCACGATGGGGCCGAGCGGCGCCGACTCGAGGCTGGCGCCGAAACCGGCGCCGGCGCGGCTGGTGATGTCCATCTCGAGGAACCCTTCGCAGACCGCGCCTACCCAGTAATCCATGCGCTGCGCGGGCGGCACGGCGTCGGTGGACCAGCGGTGGATGGACGGGGGCGCGTCGCTCATGCGCGCCAACATACCCAAGCCTCACCTGCTTGCCAAGCGGGAATAGACCGTATCCCACGGCGCGCACTGCCCGACACCGGCAAAATGTGCCGCGAACCAACCCGTGCGCGGGGCAGTCCGGCGCACGCACATGAAAGAAGGGCAAGACGGGTCATGAGCAACAAAAGCGATTTCGGATTGATCGGCCTGGCCGTGATGGGCCAGAACCTCGTGCTGAACGTGGAGAGCCGCGGCTTCCAGGTGAGCGTGTACAACCGCACCGAAGCCACCACCGAAGCCTTCATTGCCGAGAACCCCGGCAAGAAACTGGTCGGTGCCAAGACGCTCGAGGAGTTCGTCCAGAGCCTGGCCAAGCCGCGCAAGATCCAGATCATGGTGAAGGCCGGCGCGCCGGTCGACCAGGTGATCGAGCAGCTCATTCCGCTGCTAGAGAAGGACGACATCGTCATCGACGGCGGCAACAGCCTCTACACCGACACCGAGCGCCGCGACGCCTACCTCTCGAGCAAGGGCCTGCGCTTCATCGGCGCGGGCGTGTCGGGCGGCGAGGAAGGCGCGCGCAAGGGCCCGTCGATCATGCCGGGCGGCCCGCTGTCGACCTGGGAGGTGATGAAGCCGATCTTCGAGAGCATCGCGGCCAAGGTGGACGGCGATCCTTGCGTCATCCACATCGGCCCGGGCGGCGCCGGCCACTACGTGAAGATGGTGCACAACGGCATCGAGTACGGCGACATGCAGCTCATCTGCGAGGCCTACAGCCTGTTCAAGGCAGCCGGCTTCACCACCGACGAGATGGCCGCGATCTTCAACGAGTGGAACGACGGCGAACTGCAGAGCTACCTCATTCAGATCACCGCGAAGGCGCTCGAGCAGAAGGACCCGGAAACCGGCAAGCCGATCGTCGACGTGATCCTCGACAAGGCCGGCCAGAAGGGCACGGGCCAGTGGACGCTGATCAACGCGGCCGAGAACGCGGTGGTCATCAGCACCATCAACGCGGCCGTCGAGGCGCGCGTGCTGTCCTCGCAGAAGAAGGCGCGCGTGGGTGCCAGCAAGCTGCTGCAGGGGCCGAAGATCGAGCTGTCGCTCGAGAAGAAGGCGCTGGTGGCCAAGGTGCACGACGCGCTGTATGCCTCCAAGGTCATCAGCTACACGCAGGGCTTCGACCTCATCAAGACGATGGGCGACAAGAAGGAATGGAAGCTCGACCTGGGCGGCATCGCGTCGATCTGGCGCGGCGGCTGCATCATTCGCGCGCGCTTCCTCAACCGCATCACCGACGCGTTCCGCACCGACCCGGCGCTGGGCAACCTGATGCTCGACCCCTTCTTCAAGGACCTGCTGAACCGCACGCAGCAGAACTGGCGCGAAGTGGTGGCGCTGGCGGTGAGCAACGGCATCCCGGTGCCGGCGTTCAGCGCCTCGCTGGCCTACTACGACAGCTACCGCACCGAGCGCCTGCCGGCCAACCTGCTGCAGGCGCAGCGCGACTTCTTCGGCGCGCACACCTACGAGCGCACCGACAAGCCGGAAGGCCAGTTCTTCCACACAGACTGGCCCGAAGTGATCGGCTGATGCCATGCCAGCCCTCGACTACCCCAGCCATCTGGTCGAGGACTGGCAACTGCGCGACGGCACACCGGTGCGCATCCGCCCGATTCTCGCCGACGATCTCGAGATGCACACGGCCTTCGTCGCGGGCCTGTCGAGCGAAACGGCCTATCACCGGCTGCTGTCACCGCGCAAGCCGCAGCCCGACGAACTCTGGCGCTGGACGCACATCGACTACGACCACGAACTGGCGCTGATCGCGACGACCGAAGTCGACGGCATGGAACAGCAGATGGGCGTGGTGCGCTATGTGCGCGGCGATACGCCCGAGACAGTGCACATCGCAGAGTTCGCCGTGGTCATCGCGGACGCATGGCAGCGCCATGGGCTGGCGGCCAGACTGATGCGAAAGCTGATCGACGCCGCCGCGCAGGCGGGCGTAAAGCAGCTGGCGGACATCACGCTCTACGACAACATCGCCATGCTGGCGCTCGCGCGCAAGCTGGGGTTCAGGCTCCGGCGCGACGCAGGCAACCCGAACGTCACGCGGCTGCGGTTGACGCTGGACCCGGCCCCGGACTGAAGCCGTCCGCCCGCAGGCTCAGCTCAGCCCAGCAGGCCCAGCTTCGACACGACCTTGCCCAGCGGCTTGCGTTCGCCGATGAGCGCCACCGCCACATAGCGCAGGTCGGTCGCGGGCACGGCGGCGACGGCCTGGCCGAAGGCCGCGTAGTTGGTGGTCTGCTGGCCCTGCACCGGGAAATCGACCACATCGCATTCGGTGGTGGCCATGGCCTTGTGCCGCACGGCCGCCAGTTCGTCCTGGCTGGCGCCGAGCACCGCGATCCCGATCGGGATCAGCCCCGGATGCACGCCGCCCGAGGCATCGACCAGCGGTGCGCCGACCAGCCCCGGATGCCGCTGGCCCACGGTGAGCGCGACAACGGCCGCGGCGTTGGCCGCCAGCCCCGCGGGCAGCGCGTTGTCGACGACGATGACGCAGCGCTCCGGCAGCGCGGGCACGGATGCCGGGGAGGAAAAGCCGGAAGGAGTGAAGGATTCGTTCATGAGGATGCGGTGTTCGGCTGGAGTGTTGGAACCGGCGCGTCGAGCCGCCGCAGCGCATCGCCGACCTCGGCGCGGAACTGCGACAGCGCGTCCAGCGAGGCATCGGCGGGCATGAAGGCGCTCCACAGCATGTCGGTGAGCTGGGCGGCGGTCTGCTCGATATCGGGCTTCCTGCCGGAGACGACGTAGTCCCACAGCACGTGCTCCATGGCGCCGTAGACCATGTCGCGCAGAAGCCGCAGGGGCACGCCCTCGCGCAGTTCGCCGGCCTCCCGCGCGGCGCCGAGCGCGTGCATCAGCGGCGCGGTGTACCTGCGCTTGAGGTCGGCGATGACGTTGCCGAAGGCGGCATCCGCGGTGCGCCCTTCGCTCAGGACCAGCGCGCAGAGGCCGGCGCCCTCGCCCATCAGGTTCACGAGATGCTTGCGGACCACGAAGGCCAGCTTGGGCCGCAGGCCGTTGATCGGCGGCAGCTCGCGCTCGAGTTCGCCGGAGATCTGGTCGTACCAGCGGCGGATGACTTCCAGGCACAGCTCGCGCTTGCTGCCGAAGTAGGTGAAGACGGTGGCCTCGGAAACGCCGAGGCGCTGCGCGATCTCCAGCGTGGTGGTGCGCTCGAAGCCCTTTTCGGCGAAGAGCTCTCTGGCTATCGCGAGCAGGCTTTCGATGCGGCGGCCGGATTTTTCGCCGCGCGGGGTGCGGCGCGCAGGAAGCGTGTCGGTATCGGACATGGACGAATTTTTCTTGAGCCTTGCTCAATCATAGATCGACCTTTTCGAATTCTCCTAACTAAAAATAATTGAGCCTTGCTAGATTATTCGGAACCGGCGTTCAGCCAGGCCGTGGTCTCCGCCACCGTCCGCGCCAGCGGAGCGGTCGCGTCCACCGCCAGCACGAGCGGCTCGCCCACGGGCGACTCCAGGGTGGCGAACTGGTTGGCCACGAGGCTGGCCGGGAACATGTGCTCTCCGGCGCCGGCACGCGCGGCCACCCTGCGTTCGGATTCGGCCCGCTCGATGGCCATGAAGACGAAGCGCAATCCGGGCACGGCCGCGCGCAGCTGGTCGCGGTAGATGCGCTTGAGTGCCGAGCAGGTCAGCACGGCGCCCTGCGGCGCATCGGCCAGCGCTTGGCCCAGCGTGGCCAGCCAGCCGGCGCGGTCGGCGTCGGTGAGCGCGATGCCCTGGCTCATCTTCTCGACGTTCGCCTTCGGGTGGTGGTCGTCGCCTTCTATCAGCGGAAGGCCGAGGGCCGTGGCCAGCGCCGCTCCCAGGCTCGATTTGCCGCAACCGGACACCCCCATCACTACCAGCCAGACGCTGCTCATATTCACCCTTTTGGTAAAGCGCCACACCTGTTTCACAGTGTCAGCAAACTTAAATCTACTTCCTTATGATGCGAAACCTTTTTCCGTCGGAAGCAGAGAGTCCTGTCCATGGTCCAGCTTGCGTTGCGTCGCCCCTACACCTTCATCGTCATGGCGATGCTGATCGTGCTGGCCACGCCTTTTGTACTGGCGCGCATGGCGACCGACATCTTCCCGGAAATCAACATCCCGGTGGTCAGCGTCATCTGGAACTACACCGGCCTGCCGGCCCAGGAGATGGGCCAGCGCATCTCGGGCCAGGTGGAGCGCGGACTGACCACCACGGTGAGCGACATCGAGCACATCGAGTCGCAGTCGCTGGCGGGCGTGTCGATCATCAAGGTGTTCTTCCAGCCGACCGCCAACATCGAGATGGCGATCTCGCAGGTGGTGGCCTCGATGCAGGCGCAGGTGCGGCAGCTGCCGCCGGGCATCACGCCGCCGCTGGTCATCAAGTATTCGGCGTCCAGCGTGCCGGTGATCCAGCTGGCGCTGTCGAGCCCCACGCGCTCTGAAAACTCGCTGTTCGACGCCACCGTCAACCAGCTGCGCCCGCAGCTCATCACAGTGCCGGGCGCGGCGATTCCGTTTCCCTACGGCGGCAAGAACCGGCTGATCTCGGTCGACCTCGACACCCAGGCGCTGCAGGCGCGCGGCCTCTCGCCGGCCGATGTGGTGAACGCGGTGAACACGCAGAACCTGATCCTTCCCTCGGGCACGGCCAAGTTCGGCGCCACCGAGTACAACGTGCGCATGAACGGCTCGCCCGACGCCATCTCGGGCCTGAACGACCTGCCGATCCGCACGGTGAACGGCGCCACCACCTACCTGCGCGACGTGGCCTACGTGCGCGACGGCTTCTCGCCGCAGACCAACGTGGTGCGCCAGGACGGCGTGCGGGGGGTGCTGCTGTCGGTGCTGAAGAACGGCGGCGCGTCCACGCTGGACATCGTCTCCAACATCCGCGCCATGCTGCCCATCGCCGCGCAGACGATGCCCGAGGACATCAAGATCACGCCGCTGTTCGACCAGTCGGTGTTCGTGAAGGCGGCGGTGAAGGGCGTGGTGTTCGAAGCCATCCTGGCCGCCGCGCTCACCGCCGCCATGGTGCTGCTGTTCCTGGGCAACTGGCGCAGCACGCTCATCATCGCGCTGACGATCCCGCTGTCGATCCTGGCGTCGATCCTGGTGCTGTATTCGCTGGGCGAAACCCTCAACCTCATGACGCTGGGCGGACTGGCGCTGTCGGTCGGCATCCTGGTGGACCAGGCGATCGTGACCATCGAGAACATCGAGCGCCACCTGCACCTGGGCACGCCGCTGAAGGAAGCCATCGAGGTCGGCGCGGGCGAGATCGGCTCGGCCGCCTTCGTCTCGACGCTGTGCATCTGCATCGTGTTCGTGCCGATGTTCTTCCTCTCGGGCGTGGCGCGCTTCCTGTTCGTGCCGCTGGCCGAGGCGGTGGTGTTCGCGATGCTGGCCTCCTACCTGCTGTCGCGCACGCTGGTTCCCACGCTGGTGATGCTGCTGATGGGCGGCTCGCACGGCCAGCACGCGCCCGCCGAAGGCGCGAAGCAGAGCGCGCTGCAGCGCGTGTACCGCGCCTTCGACCGCCGCTTCGAGCGGGTGCGCCGCGCCTACACGCTGGTGCTGTCGGCGGTGCTGTCCAAGCGGGCCGGCTTCATCGGCCTGTTCCTGGGCTTCTGCCTGCTCTCGTGCCTGCTGCACCCCGCGCTGGGGCGCGACTTCTTCCCCACCGTGGATGCCGGCCAGATCCGCCTGCACCTGCGCGCGCCCACCGGCACCCGCATCGAGGAAACCGCCCGCCTCACCGACCGGGTGGAAGCGGCCATCCGCGAGCTGGTGCCGCCCGACCAGCTCGAGACCATCCTCGACAACCTCGGCGTGCCCAACAGCGGCATCAACCTCTCCTACAGCAACGCCGGCACCATCGGCACCTTCGACGGCGAACTGCTGCTGTCGCTGAAGGAAGGGCACAAGCCGACCGAGCATTTCGTGTCGATCCTGCGTGCGGAGCTGCCCAGGCGCTTTCCGGGCACCGAGTTCTTCTTCCAGCCGGCGGACATCGTCACGCAGATCCTGAACTTCGGCCTGCCCGCGGCCATCGACGTGCAGTTCAGCGGCAACGACCTGGCCGGCAACGCCGCCCGCGCGGCCGAGCTGACCAAGGCGATCCGGCAGATCCCGGGTGCGGTCGACGCTCACGTGCACCAGCGCCTCGACGGCCCCGCGCTCAGCCTTCAGATGGACCGCACGCGGCTGCAGCAGTACGGGCTCACCGCCTCCAACGTGGGGCAGAACGTGCTCATCGCGCTGTCGGGCAGCTCGCAGACAGCGCCGGCCTTCTGGCTCAACCCGGTCAACGGCGTGGTCTACAGCATCGCGGTGCAGTCGCCGCAGTACGTGGTCGATTCGCTCGACTCGCTGCTGAACATCCCGGTCGGCGCGGGCGCCGCGGCGGGCACCACGGGCTCGCAGCAGCTTCTGGGCAACCTCGTCGATGCACAGGCGGCGCGCCAGCCGGCCGTGATGTCGCGCTACAACATCGCCCCCGTCATCGACGTCTACGTGAGCGTGCAGGGCACCGACCTGGCCAGCGTGGCCTCGAAGGTGCAGAAGCTGGTCGACGAGATGCGGCCCAATCTCTCCCGTGGCAGCCGGGTCGAGATCCGCGGGCAGGTGCAGACCATGCAGTCGTCGTTCATCGGCCTGGGCGTGGGCCTGGCGATGGCCATCGTGCTGGTGTACCTGCTGATCGTGGTCACGTTCCAGTCGTGGCTCGACGCCGCGATCATCATCACCGCGCTGCCGGCCGCGCTGGCGGGCATCGCATGGATGCTGTTCATCACCGGCACCACGCTGAGCGTGCCGGCGCTCACGGGCGCGATCATGACCATGGGGGTGGCCACCGCCAACTCCATTCTTCTGGTGTCTTTCGCACGCGAGCGGCTGCAGGCGGGCATTCCGCCGCTGTCGGCCGCGCTGGAAGCCGGCGCCACCCGCATCCGTCCGGTGCTGATGACGGCGCTGGCCATGATCATCGGCATGATCCCCATGGCGCTGGGCCTGGGCGAAGGCGCCGAGCAGAACGCACCGCTGGGCCGCGCGGTGATCGGTGGCCTGGTCTTTGCCACGGTGTCGACATTGTTTTTCGTTCCCGCGGTCTTCGCGGGGGTGCACAGTCGGCTTGCGCATCGCCGGGCGGCGCGCGAAGCCGGGCAGCAGCAACACGCGCAACAGCCGCCCACCGGCGCGGCGCCCCAGGAGAATTGAAGTCTTGACTCCCACGCTCATTCACTTCGTGCATTCGCTGCCGGCCGCCGCGGCCGCAGCTCGCATCGGGAACGGCCCCGTGCCGAGCCGGCCATGACGGAGCAACGCCATTCCGCACTGGGCATCCACCCGATCGCGGCCGAAGAGGGAGACGGCGAACTGCTGCGCCGCCGCCAGATCGTGCGGCGCACGCGCTGGCTGGTGCTGATCGTTCTGGCGGTGCTGGCGCTGGGCGCCGCGCGCACCGTGTTCGTGCGCATGGCCAACGCCCGTGCGCTCGAGGCGGGCACCAGCGAGCGCGCAAAGCAGTACGTGCAGACCGCCCTGCCCCGCACGCCCACGGCCGGCCAGACGCTGTCGCTGCCGGGCACGCTGCAGGGCTTCGTGCAATCGCCCATCTCGGCGCGCGCCAGCGGCTACCTCAAGCGCTGGACCAAGGACATCGGCAGCCGCGTCGAGAAGGGCGAGCTGCTTGCAGAGATCGAGACGCCGGAGATCGACCAGCAACTGTCGCAGGCCGTGGCCGCGCGCGCGCAGGCGGCATCGGGCCTGGCGCTGGCGCAGAGCACCGCCGAGCGCTGGGAGGCGCTGCGCAAGAAAGACGTGGTTTCGCAGCAGGACCTCGACGAGCGCCGCAGCGCGGTGGCGCAAGCCACCTCCAACGTGGCCGCCGCCGACGCCAACGTGCAGCGGCTCAAACAGACCGAGGGCTTCAAGCGCGTGGTGGCGCCGTTCGCGGGCGTGATCACGCGGCGCAACGTCGACACCGGCGACCTGATCGATGCCGGCGCGGGCGGCGGCGCCGGGCGGGCGCTCTTCATGCTGGCGCAGACCGATCCGCTGCGCGTGTACATCAACGTGCCGCAGGCCTATGCCCAGCTCGTGAAGACCGGCCAGCCGGTGGTGGTGACGCAGGCCGAGTTGCGCGGCCAGACCTTCAAGGGCGAAGTGGCGCGCACCTCGGGCGCCATCGACACGACCACGCGGATGATGCAGGTGGAAGTGTCGTTGCCCAACAAGGACGGCGCTTTGCTGCCTGGCGCCTATGTGCAGGTGTCGCTGCCGCTGGCGGCCAGCCGCACGCTCACCGTGCCGTCGAATGCGCTGCTGTTCCGCGCCGAGGGCACGCGCATCGCGGTGGTCGGCGCGCAAGGCCGCATCAACCTGCGGCCCGTGACGCTGGGACGCAACTACGGTGAGAACGTCGAGGTGATCGACGGGCTCGAAGGCACCGACCGCATGGTGCTCAACCCCTCCGACTCGCTGGCGGAAGGCGACGTGGTGGCGGTTGCGCCCGAGGCGCCGCCGGCCGCCGGCAATGCCGGCCCGGGTGCGCCCGCCGCGCCGGCTGCCGCCAAGAAGGAACCCGCGTGAAGCTGCGACCGCCGGTTGCCGCCGCGGCCGCCGCCGTGCTCGCGATGGTCGCGCTCGTCTCAGGCTGCGCCGTCGGCCCCGATTACAAGGCGCCCGACGCGCCGCTGCCCGTGAGCTGGAAGCTCGAGGAGCCGTGGCGTGTGAGCGCGCCGAGCGACAGCATCGACAAGGGCCCGTGGTGGAAGCGCTTCGACGACGCCACGCTCGACACCCTGCAGGCGCAGGCGCTGGCTGGCAGCCCGACACTGGCGATCGCCAATGCGCGACTCGCGCAGGCCCGGGCCACGCTGTCGGCCAGCACCGCCGCCCAGTACCCACAGCTGGGCCTGGGCACGCGCGCCTCGCGCCTGAAGATCTCGGCCAACCGCCCTCTCACCAACTATGCGAGCGCCAACGCGTCGACCGTGCAGAACGACTTCGCGCTGTCGCTCAACGCCAGCTACGAGCTCGACCTGGCCGGCCGCGTGCAGCGCAGCGTCGAGGGCGCGTCGGCCTCGGCCGAGCAATCGGCCGCCGACCTCGCCAACACGCGCCTGCTGCTGAGCGCGGACGTGGCCAACAATTACTTCAACCTGCGCTCGACCGACATCGAGCTCGACGTGCTCTCGCGCTCGATCGGCCTGCAGCGACGCGCGCTCGAGCTGGTCACGGCGCGCCACGACCTGGGCGCGGTGTCGGGTCTCGACGTGGCGCAGCAGCAGGCGCTGCTCGAGACCACGCTGACCCAGGTCGACGTGCTGAAGAAGCAGCGCGCGCAATACGAGCATGCGCTGGCCACCCTCACCGGCACGCCCGCTCCGAACTTCACGCTGCCGGTGGACCTGCGCGAGATCCGGCCGCCGGCGGTGCCGCTGGGCGTGCCCTCGGAGATCCTGCAGCGCCGCCCGGACGTGGCCTCCGCCGAGCGCGCCATGGCCGCGGCCAATGCGCAGATCGGCGTGGCCACCGCGGCCTTCTACCCGAGCTTCGTCATCTCGCCGACCGTGGGAGTCGACAGCCGCATGATCGAGACGTTGTTCAACGGCCCCAGCCTGCTGTGGTCGGTGGGCGTCTCGGCCACGCAGGTGCTGTTCGACGGCGGGCGCATCCGCGCCAACGTCGATTTCGCCAAGGCCGGCTACGACGCCACGGTGGGCAGCTACCGCCGCACCGTGCTCACCGCCGTCCAGGAGGTCGAGGACGGCATCACCGGCCTGTCGGCGCTCGACAGCGCGACCACGCAGGCGCAGTCGGCCGTGGCGGCCGCGCGCCGCGTGCTCGACATGGCGACCAGCCGCTACGAAGGTGGCGCCTCGACCTACCTCGACGTCATCACCGCGCAGCAGTCGCTGCTCACGGTCGAGCGGCAAGCGGCGCAGCTGCAGGGTCAGCGACTCCTGACCGCGGTGTTTCTCGTGAAGGCGCTGGGCGGCGACTGGTGCGGCGCCGACGATGCCACGGCCGGTTGCAGGCCGCAGGCGGTGGTCGGGCAGGCGCAAGGCAGTTAGGAACACCCGTCTCTTGCGTCCGTTCCCGCGTTGCTCAGGCCCGCCGGCGACAGCAACTAGAACAGGCTGCCCTGCCCCGCAGCACCTGGCGGCCGGAACGCATCGATGTCCATCGGGATGCGTTCGCGGTTGTAGCCCAGCCGGTTCGTCGCCTTCATGAAGCGCTGGTGGATCAGGTCGGCCCACAGGCCGGAGCCCTTCATGCGCGTGGCGAAGTCGGCGTCGTAGTCCTTGCCGCCGCGCATTTCGTGGATGCGCGCCATGATGCGATCGGCGCGTTGCGGATAGTGCAGCGCCAGCCATTCCTTGAAGAGCGGCGCCACCTCCCACGGCAGGCGCACCACCGTATAGAAGGCGCTGCGCGCACCGGCTTCCCACGCGGCGTTGAGCACCTGTTCCATGTCCTCGGTGACGAACGGGATCTGCGGCGCCACGCTCACGCCGACCGGCACCCCCGCCTCGGTCAGCGTGCGGATGGTGCGCAGCCGGCGTTGCGGTGCGGCGGCGCGCGGCTCCAGCTTGCGCGCGAGCTCGCCGTCGAGCGTGGTCACGGTGACGTACACCGCGGCCAGCCGCTCTGCGGCCATGGGAGCGATCAGGTCGAGGTCGCGCTCGATGGCGCTCGACTTGGTGACCAGCGCGAACGGATGCCGCGTTTCTTTGAGCAGCTCGATCACCGAACGGGTGAGCCGCAGTTCGCGCTCGATCGGCTGATAACAGTCGGTGGCGGTGCCGATGGCGATGTAATTCGGCCGATAGCTCTTGCGGCCAAGCTCGGTGCGCAGCACCTCGACGATGTTGCGCTTGGCGATCAGCTTGGTCTCGAAGTCGAGCCCTGGCGATAGGTTCAGGTAGCTGTGGGTGGGCCGCGCAAAGCAGTAGATGCAACCATGCTCGCAGCCGCGATACGGGTTGATCGAACGGTCGAAGGAGATGTCGGGCGAATCGTTGCCGTTGAGCGCCGACTTCACATCCTCGAAGCGCACCTCGGTGGCGAGGGGCTGGAGTTCTGCGGCCTCGGCCGCGCCTTCCTCGAGGGTGCCCCAGCCGTCGTCGTAGGCGCTGCGTTCGTCGCTGGTGAAACGGTGCGCCAACCGCGTGGCCGCGCCGCGGCCCTTGATGGCGTGGATGGGAATCGAGACGGACGACATGACGGCTTCCTTGCAACGGCAATTACTGTTTATTCATACAGTATTCCAATGCATCCTGGTTGTCCACGGTTTTTAATTTCTCTATTGACAGAAATTTCGTAAAACCTAAACTGCAACCCATGGAACTCACCGACATTCAACGCAAATTCGTCCTTCACTGGGGCGAAATGGGCTCCATGTGGGGCGTGAACCGCACCGTTTCGCAGATCCACGCCCTGCTCTTCGCCCACGGCAAACCGATGAACGCCGAGGAGCTGTCGGACACGCTGGGCGTGGCGCGCTCCAACATCAGCAACAGCCTGAAGGAACTGCAGGCCTGGAACCTCGTGCGCATCACCCATACGCTGGGCGACCGCCGTGACTACTTCGAGACCAGTGTCGACGTGTGGGAGCTGTTCCGTACCGTGGTGCGCGAGCGCAAGGAACGCGAGTTCGATCCCACCGTGCGCGTGCTGCGCGAGCTGGTCTCCAGCCCCGACTTCCAGAAGGAACCGGCCGACGCCCAAGACCGGATCCGCTCGACCATGGAACTGATGGAGAAGCTCGCCACCTGGGCCGACGAGATGCTGCGGCTGTCGCCCGGCACGCTCGACAAGGTGCTCACATTGGGCGCGAGCGTGCAGCGATTCGTGCGCGGCGATGGGGCACCCGCGGGCAAGGGCGAAGACCCGGACGCACACCACGCCAGCCTTCCGATGATCTGACTTCCCCCCTTTTTTTGCGCATCAATTTCTGTTTCAACAGAAATATCGAGAACCAAGAACAGCATGACCTCCATCACCCACACTACCTACCCGATGACTGTCTATTTCGACGCCAGCTGCGCGATCTGTTCCGCCGAGATGGGCAGCATGAAGGCGCGCGATGCGGCCGGCCGGCTGCAACTGGTCGACTGCTCGCCGCAGGACTTCGTCGACGGCCCGGCATCGCGCGACGCGCTGATGGCGGCCATCCACGTGACGGATGCGCAGGGCCTGGTGTTCGTCGGCGTGCCGGCGATCCGCATCTGCCGCACGGCCGTGGGCTTGCCGAGCGGCAGCTTGCTGCTCGACCTGCCTCTCGTCGCGCCGCTGGCCGACCGCGCGTACGCGTTGCTGGCGCGCAATCGTTATCGCATTCCACGCTGGCTCGCGACCCGGCTGGCCGGGCGCACGGCGCCTTCCTGCAGCCAAGGCAACTGCCGCCTCTGAACGCCGCACGCCTAAGAACAAGCAACCGAGGGAACCCCCATGCCCACCGTTTTTCAGCCCGATGTCCGCATGCCGCACGAAGGCGCGGCCCACACCGCTGCCGGCACTTCGTCCGCACCGATCACGGCCGAAGACACCCGGCACTACTTCACCGAGGTCGCAGCCGACTACAGCGCCTGGAGCCCCAGCTACAACATGCACTTCGGGTTCTGGCGCGCGGGCCTGAACCCGCTGCGCCGCGAAGGCATGCTGGTCGAGATGAACCGCGCGATCGGCCGCGCGCTGCAACTCGGCAAGGCGCCGGCCGATGCCGCACAGCGCCGATGCGTGCTCGACCTGGGCTGCGGCGCCGGCGCCACCGCGCGCACCCTGGTCGGCGACGACCCCTCGCTCTGCGCCATCACCGTGACCAACGTCGCCGTGCAGAACCGCATCGCCGCCAGGCTCGATGCAGCCGCCGGCGTTGCAGACCGCATGGCGCACATCGAGGCCGACTACACCCGCACCGGCCTGCCCGCGGCGCAGGCCGACGGGGCCTGGGCCGTGGAGAGCGCCTGCTATGCCAGCGGCACCGACAAGGCGGACTTCATCCGCGAGGCCGCGCGCCTGCTGAAGCCCGGCGCGCGGCTCGCGGTGGTCGACGGCTTCCTGTTGCGGCGCACGCCCGGCCGCGTGGCGCAATGGCTGCACCGCCTGTGGGCCGACAGCTGGGCCGTGCCCACGCTGGCGGTGCGCGACGAGTTCGTCGCCGCGCTGGAACGCAGCGGCTTCGAGGACATCGAGGTGAAGTCGCTGCGCTGGCGCGTGGCGCCGAGCGCGCTGCACATTCCGGTGCTGGCCACGCGCTTCACGCTGGCCGAACTCTGGAAGGCGCGCGGCAGGCTCAGCCCGTGGCGCCGCAAGCACATCGTGGCCAGCTACTGCGCGCTCGCGCTGGGCATGTTCTGGCGCGACTTCGACTACTGCATGGTCACCGCCCGGCGCCGCGCCATCTGAACCTGCCGGGCCGACAGAACGAATCAAACGACGAGGAGAAGAATTTCGATGCACAACGATTCCGGAGAAGACAGCAGGCTCGGCGATCCCGCCATGCCGGCGACCAGCGACACCCTTGAAGCGCCCCCGCGCCGCATGCCCTTCGCATGGTTCTGGCCGATCCTCGCGGGCGCCGCCATCGCGCTGGTGCTGCGCATCGTCTTCAGCGGCGGCCCGGGCCAGCGCTTCTCGGCAATGCTCGGTTCCTTCGTGTACTTCGTGCCCGCCGTGTGCGGGGCGGTCACGGTGTACCTGGCCGAACGCATCGAGCGGCGCAGCTGGGGCTACTACCTCTGGGCGCCGTGGGTGGCCACCGCCCTGTTCGTCATCGGCACGCTGGTGGTGTTCATCGAGGGGATCATCTGCGCCATCGTCATCGTGCCGCTGTTCGCGGTGATGGGCAGCGTCGGCGGACTGGCGATGGGCATCGTGTGCCGCATCACCAACTGGCCGAAGCACGCCGTCTACGGCTTCGCAGTGCTGCCGCTGGTGCTCGGCGCCGTCGAGCCCCAGCTGCCCAACCCCGACCGGTTCTCGCACACCTCGCGCACGCTCTTCATCGCGGCGCCCGCGGAGCGCGTGTGGCGCGAGCTCAACGATGCACGCGACATCCGCCCCGGCGAGATCGGCGACGCCTGGGCCTACCGCATCGGCGTGCCGATGCCCGTGTCGGGCGTCACGGTCGAAACGCCCGAGGGCCGCGTGCGGCAAGTGCATTGGCAGAAGAACGTGCGCTTCGACGAAATCATCACCGACTGGCAGCCCGGTCGACTGCTCAGGTGGCAGTACCGCTTCACGCCCGACTCGTTCCCCGCCGGCTCGCTCGACGACCACGTGATGATCGGCGGCCAGTACTTCGACCTGCGCGACACCGCCTACACGCTGACCCCGCGCGACGGCGGCACCGAGCTGCGCATCGACGTGTCGTGGCGCCTGAGCACGCGCTTCAACTGGTACGCCGACCGCGTGCTGCAGGCATTGCTGGGCAAGGGCTCCGAGAACATCCTGCGCTTCTACAAGGCCCGCAGCGAGGCCGTTGCCACGGCGGCCGGATGAGGCACACACCGGTCTTCCAGCAGGCGCTCGGCCCCGCGTGGGAACAGCTCGGCGACGTCATCCGCCGGCACTACGCCATGGCACCGTTCTCCGACGACCAGGTGTGCGTGCGCGGCACGATGAGCGAGGTGTGGCATGCACGCTGGGCGGCACTGCTGATGCCCTTCGGACGCCTCTTCGGCGCGCTGGTGCCGCACACCGGCAGCAACGTGCCGATCGAGGTGCACTACAGCTGCCGCCCCGACAACGCGCATCTCCTCTGGGACCGCGTCTTCCACTTTCCCGGCAGGCCGCCCTTTCATTTCCGCTCGCACATGGAACACGACGCGAGCCAGGGCGCCGAAGTGATCGAGTACGTGCGCTTCGGCATCGGCATGCGCCTGGCCGTGAGCGCCGAGCAAGGCGCGCTGGTGTTCCGCGACCTCGGCTACGTCTGGCGCGTCGCAGGCCTGCGCATTCCGCTGCCGCTGGGCCTGTTCCTGGGCACCGCCTACGTCGAGGAGCGCCCCGACGCCGACGACCCCGACCACTTCACCATGAAGATGCGGCTGCAGCACCGCTGGTTCGGCGATGTCTTCCGCTACAGCGGGCGATTCCTGTTGCCGCCACAATGAGCGCACCATGCCGCGCCGCCCCGAAAACCTCTACGCCCAATACCACGCCCACGTCTACTTCGCGCCCGACACGCTCGCGCAGGCTCGCACCCTGTGCGAGCGCGCGGGCCGGGAACTGATGGTGGTGGTCGGGCGCCTGCACGAACGGCTGGTCGGCCCGCACCCGCACTGGAGCTGCCAGCTGGCCTTCGACGCAGCCGAGTTCGACCAGGTCATCGGCTGGCTCGAAGCCAACCGCGATGGCCTCGACGTGTTCGTGCACGGCGTGACGGGCGACGGCTTCGCCGATCACACGGCGCACGCCATGTGGCTCGGCGAGGAAAGCGCACTCGACCTGCGGATGTTCCGGCACTAGGCCCTGGCGGCGCCCTCGGCCGCCTCTCCGACCTCGTCGGCCTCCTCGCTTCCGGCGCCGTGCACCTTGAAGAAGGTCGCGCCCTGCACCTTCTGGCCGATGGCCTTCTCGTAAGCCGCGCGCACATCGTCGGGCTGCCCCGCCTGTCCGAAGAAGTCCTTCAGGTACGGCCCCAGCAGCGGATGCGCGGCCAGCTCCTTGCGCGGCAGGCCGTTGAGCATCTCCTCGCGGCAGGCCGACGGCAGGAACAGGTCGCGGTTCTTCTCCGGGTCGCGGATCAGTCCTTTCGGCTCGTGCGCCGGGTCGGCCTGCATCGCCTCGATCTCCTCGAAGAAGCGGCGGCGCATCATCACGATGCCCTTGTCGCTCTGGCCCAGCTTCTCGCGCGTGCGGTCGGTGATGGCACCCTGTCCCACCCACACGACGAAGTCCTGGTTGGCGACGTGACTGGTGATCCAACGGTTGGTCACCGGGTCCTTGATGGGACCGTACCACGAGGGAATGCGTTCCTGGACGTAGGGCTCCTGCTCGGCCGGAAGGCGGCTCAGCACCCACAGCACGCTCAGCGTGTGGTGGTCGTCGATGGGCACGCGCCATTCGAAGTGATGGCCCAGGAAGAAGCCGTTGGGCCACAGCGTGACGCGGCCGGTGGTCCACATCACGTTGTCCTCGCGCTCGCCGCCGCGCAGGCGCTTGTAGACGAAGCCGTGCTCGAACTCCTCGAAGGCCAGCTTCAGGTGCGTGGGCACATAAGGCCCTTCGTCGCCCTGCAGCCGCGTGGTCCAGTTGTTGTGGGTCCACTCGAAGTGCACCGGGTCGATGGAGTTCTCCTGGCACTGGAACCAGTTGCACGGAATCTCCGCGAACACCGCCTGCGCAAAGCCGTTCCTGTAGTTGAACAGCTCCCAGTCGGGCAGCAGCGGTGCGGGCTGCGGGCCCATGTAGGCCCACAGCAGGCCGGCCTTCTCCTGCACCGGATAGGCCTTGATCTTCGTGTTCCTGCGCATGCGCGCGCCCGGGTCCAGCGTCTCCTCGAAGGGCTGGTGGATGCACTGGCCTTCCTGGTCGTACTGCCAGCCGTGGTAGCTGCAGCGCAGGCCGCACTTCTCGACGTAGCCGTACGACATGTCGGCATTGCGGTGCGGGCAGCGCCGGTCGACCAGGCCATAGTTGCCGCTCAGGTCCTTGTAGAGCACCAGGTCTTCGCCCAGGATGCGCAGCGGCTTCACTGCCTTGTCCTCGAACTCGCTCGCGCCCGCGATCGGGTGCCAGTAGCGGCGCAGGTAGTCGCCCATCGGCTTGCCGGGGCCGACCTCGGTCAGCAGGCGGTTCTTTTCTTCGCTCAGCATGTTTCGTCTCCTTGTGGGTTTTTCAGTCGGCACGAATGCCGAAATCGCGCACCAGCTTGCCGAAGCGCTGGTCGTCGTCCGAGATCTGTTGCGCCAGCACGGCGGGCGCGCCGCCCACGGGCTCGATGCCGAGCGCGGCCATCTTGGCCTGCACGTCGGGCATGCGCAGGATCTCGTTGAAGTGCCTGTTGAGCGCCTGCACCACGTCGGCCGGCATCGCCTTGGGGCCGAGCAGGCCCATCCAAGCGCTCACGTCGACGTCCTTGTAGCCCAGCTCCACGAAGGTCGGCACGCCGGGCATCAGCCGCGTGCGCTGGCGCTCCGCCACCGCGAGCGGAATGAGCTTGCCCGCGGTGATGTGTCCGGCCACGGCGCCGGGCGTGATCCAGCCCACGCTGATGTGGCCGCCCAGCGCATCGTTCACCACCGGCGCCACGCCCCGGTACGGCGCATGCGTGGCCGAGATGCCCGCGTCCTTGTTGAGCAACTCGCCCGCGATGTGCATCGGCGAACCCGCGCCGGGCGTGCCGTAGGTGGTGGTCTTGCCGGCCTTGGCACCGGCCACGAACTGCGCCACGGTCTGGATGCCGGTGGACGGTGCGGTCACCAGCAGCAGCGGAATGTTCCCGGTCTTCACGACGGGCGTGAAGTCCTTCACCACGTCGTGCGCCACGCCGGGGCCGGCCTTCATCACGTGCTGAGCAATGGGAAAGGTGCTGGGCGTGAACAGCAGCGTGTAGCCGTCGGCAGGTGCCTTCGCGACCCACACGTTGCCGATCATGCCGCTCGCGCCGGGCCGGTTGTCGACCAGCACCGGCTGCCCGACGCGCTGCGAGAGCTTCTCGGCATAGGTGCGCGCGATGGCATCGGTGTCGCCGCCCGCGGGATACGCGACGACGATGGTGATCGGTTTCGAAGGCCAGGCCTGCGCCAGGGCCGCTGTCGCGGCACATAGCGAAAGAATGGCTCCTGCAGCCGCACGGACCGCGTTTCGGTGGTGAAACATCATGCTCTTTTCCTTCAGTGGGAACGACGTTGGAGGTCGATCGGACTGTAGGAACGCGGTCGCGCAGCCAGAAGATATAGTTTCACTCAGTGAACCAATTGAGGGTAAGCACATGTCCGATACCGCCGGCGCGAACAGCGTGAAGTCGATCGACGCGCTGCGCCGCGGACTCGACGTGATGCTGGCCATCCAGCGCTCGTCCGCAGTCACCCTGCAGGAGTTGCACCGGCAGACCGGCCTGTCGAAGGCCACGCTGCTGCGCATCCTCAAGACGCTGCAGCACGCGGGCTGGGTCGAGCGCAGCGAGCACGACAGGCGCTACGTGCCCACCTCGGCCATCGGGCAATCGGGCCCGGTGGTGGCATGGCGTACGCGCCTCTCGGCGCTGGCGGCCAGCGCGCGCGCCACCCTGCAGCGCGTGGTGCCATGGCCCATCGACCTCGGCGTGCGCGACGGCACGGCGATGCTCATCCTCGACACCGACCGGCCGCGCAACGGCCTCGCCGTCAACTACCGCGCGCTCGGCTTCCGGCCGCCGATGCTGCTGTCGTCGCTGGGCCGCTGCTACCTGTCGTTCTGCCCCGAGGAAGAGCGGCGCGAAATCCTGGCGGCGCTCGCGCGTTCGCCCAACGACTTCGACCGCAGCGCGCGGCGGCCCGAGCACATCCGCCGCATGGTGGCCCACGCACGCGACCTCGGCTACGTGGCGCGCGACCCGACCGCGACCAGCCTCGATTCGCCCGACCGCTTCGGCGCGGTATCGGTGCCGTTGCGGCACGAAGGCGCGGTGGTCGGTTGCCTCAGTTGCGCCTGGCTGCCGGCGGTGAAGAGCGAGCGCGAGATCGTCTCGGCGCACCTCGGCGACCTGCAACTCGCCGCGCAGAACATCGAGCGCAAGCTCGCGCAGGCCGGCCTGGGCCTGCCGCCTGCGAGCGACTGAGCCTCGATGCGAAACACGCGGCGCTGGACGCTCGGCACTCGGCGCTCCACATTCCGCGCCGGTGCCTGCAATCCGGCAAGCACCGTGAGGCCATTGTTTGCCCCGGTGCCCGCGGCTTCCTACACTCCGACCCATGCAACGCCAGGCTTTCATCCGCAACAGGTCGCGCGCAGTCTTCACTGCGCGGATGACTGCGGGGTCGCACCAGACCCTCGCAGATCTCTGAGCCCGGCGGTCAGCCTCCCTCTCCCTCCTTCAGCACCTTTCATCGACCGCCGGGCCCCACCCGCGCGGTAGCGCGCCCGCACGGGCACGCCGCGCTTTCCCCAGCTGATTTCCTTGCCTGTCGCCGCACGTCGCTGCTGCGGCGGCCGGCTTCGTCATGCGGAAAGAACACCGATGAACATCCAATCCATCCTGGCGGTGACGGACCTGTCCGCGCCGGGCCTGCGAACCGTCGTGCGCGCGGCTTCCATCGCTTCGGCGCACGGCGCGCTGCTGAAGATCATGTACGCCCCGCCGGGCTTCGCAGGCCCTGCGGATGCCAATGCGGCAGCGGGCCTCGGCGCGGTGTGCGTCGACGCGGCCGAGCGCTTCGGCATCCTCGTGAAGAAGGTCGACACCACGCATGGCGGCCTCGAGGGCGCCGCCGAGGAGGCGGGCTGGTGCGATCTCGTCGTGATCGCCGACGATCCCGACCGCTCCGCCACCGGCTTCTTCCTGGGCCAGCCCGCCGAACGGCTGCTGCGCAAGGCGCGCAAGCCGGTGCTGGTCGTACGGCTCGATGCGCGTGCGAACGGCTACCGGCGCGTGCTCGTCGCCGTCGACCTCATGGACGAATCGCGTCCGCTGGTCGACCTCGCCTGCGCGTTCGACAGCGCGGCCGATATCGAACTGTTCCACGCCTTCAACGCCATGCACGAAGGCAAGCTGCGGCAGGCCGATGTGTCGGTGCACGTCATCGACGCCTACCGCCACGCCTGTGCACGCCACGCGCGAGACCGGATGCTGTGGCTGTCCGACGCGACGACCGCGCGCCGCAACCGCGTGGTGTCGTCGATCGGGCGCGGCGACCCCGCGCGGCAGGCCGCGGTGCAGCAGCAGTACACGAACGCCGACCTGCTGGTGGTCGGCAAGCGGCGCGGCACGGCGCTGATGGACTTCCTGTTCGGCAGTGTGGCGCTGCGCGTGCTGCGATGGTCCACGAGCGATGTGCTGGTGGTGCCGCACGGCGCGCTCGCGCAATGGCAGGGACGCCGCGCCGCGGCGCCGGCGCAATGACGCCCGGCCTGGCGCTGGCGCCGCCTTTGCTGTCGCCCTTTCTGCTGCCTCTTCTGCCACGTTTTCTCGCCCTGCCGCCCCGCTGGCTGCTGCGCCCTGCCGAGCTGCGGATCGACGTCGACCCGCGCAGGGCGAAGCCCGCGGACACGCTCCTGCCGGTGCACGAACGCATGCGCGCACTCGGCGACCGCCTGCAGGACATGCCGCATCTCGTGCTCGGCGACCCGGGCCTGCGGGCACGTTGTCGCGAGGCCGACGGCGAGCTGTACGTCTACATCGAGGACACGCGCCGCGACCGCCTCGTGGGCTACACCGTGTTCAACCGCCTCATCGAACTCGACCGCCGCGCCGACCGCCACATCCGCGCGCCGCATTCGCAGTACGACCCGGCGTTCCAGCGCCGCGGCCTGGCCTCGGCGGTGTATGGCTGGGCACTGGCTCAGGGCATCTGCCTCATGAGCGGCGCGCGCCAGTCGCCGGGCGCGCATGCGCTCTGGCAGTGCCTGTCGCGGCAGCACGAGGCAGGCTTCGTCGATCTGCGCGCCAGGCGGTTGCGCTATCTCGGCAAGGAGATCGAAGCCCGCACGTTGACCGAGCTCCACACGCGCATGTTCCTGCTCGGCGATGGCTGGACGCTCGAGCGCTTCAGGCGCGAGGTGCGGATGGAATGACTTTCAGCGGCGCACCCGCGGGGCCTTCATACGCCGCACGGCCGGTTCGGCGGCCTGCGGCAGCCGTTCGCGCAGGAATGCGATGAGCTCCTGCGCCACCACGTTGCGCATCGGGCCCGGCAGGTAGGCCAGCACCACGCGGCGCTCGATGCGCGGTTTCAGCAGCGGCACCACGGCCAGTTCGGGGTCGCGCAGCGACGAGGTGTACAGGCGCGGCATCAGCCCCAGCGCCTGGCCGCTGCGCACCAGCGCATAGAGCGTTTCGGAGTAGCTCACGCGGTATGACTCGGCGCCCTGCGCGAACTGTGCGCGCGCCGGATTGCCCAGCGCCGGCATGCTGCCGGTCTCGAACAGCACCAGCCGTTCCTTGCCGATGACCTCCCAGTCCGCGTCGCCCGCCGCGGCCAGCGCATGGTCGCGCCGCACCACCAGCACCAGCGGGTCGCGGAACAGGTCGATGCAGGCCAGCCCGCCCGGCGGCTCGGTGATGGCGGCCACCGCCATGTCGAGCTGGCCGCTGCGCACCTCGGCCAGCAGCGTGTTGGACGGCGCGTCGCGCCAGGCCAGCTCCAGGTCCCTCTGCGCGCCCTGCGTGAACTCGCCGGCCGCAGCAGCCACCCGCGCTGCGGCCGACGGAATGACACCGATGCGCACGAAGGCCCGGCCGCGCTGTACCGTGCTTTCGATGTCGCGCAGCGCCACTTCGAAGGTGTTGACCAGGAAGTCGGTGCGTGCAAGCACCTCGGCGCCCACGGGCGTGAGCTCCAGCCGATGGGTCGAGCGCGTGAGCAGTTCGACGCCCAGCAGCTTTTCCATCTGCTTGATCGCATTGCTGAGCGCCGGCTGCGTGATGGCCAGCCGTTTTGCAGCACGGCCGAACTGGCCTTCTTCCACCAGGACCGAGAAGAACTGCAACTGGCGCATCGTGAGCGCACGCAGGGGCAAGGCGGCCATGGTCACTCCTGGTTGCATCGGTTATTGATCGGGTGAATCAAATTATAGAAATTCAAAATTTTCCTTATGAGGTCGCCCTGACTAGACTGCTTCGATGACCAGCCCCACGCCTGTCCCCTTCACGCTGGAGCCCTTCCTGCGTGCGATCCCCAAGGTGGAGCTGCATTGCCACCTGTTCGGCACGGTGCGCCACGACACCTTCAAGCAACTCAACCTGCGCGCCGGCGCGCCGCTGGCGGCCGACGAGATCGAGGGCTTCTACACACGGGGCGAAAAGCCGGTCGGCGTGCTGCGGGTGCTCCGCGCGCTCGACGCCCAGCTGGTGCGAAGCGCCGGCGATCTCTACCAGCTCGCGCTGGAATACCTGCAGGACGCGGCATCGCACAACGTTCGCTATGCCGAGTTCTTCTGGAACCCGACCGGCACGGTGCACGCGTCCGGCATTCCCTACGCCATGGCGCAAGGTGCGATCGTGCGCGCGATCCACGATGCGCAGCAGGAGTTCGGCATCGTCGGGCGCCTCATTGCCGCCATCGACCGCGAGGCCAGCGCCGAGGCGGCGGTGGAAATGGTCGAGTGGGTCACGTCGCACCGCTGCGACGAGGTGATCGGCATCGGCATCGACTACCGCGAGAACGACCGGCCGCCGGAGCTGTTCACCCAGGCCTATGCGAATGCGAAGAAAGCCGGCCTGAAGACCACCGCGCACGCGGGCGAGTTCGGCATGCCGTGGACCAACGTGCGCACGGCGCTCGACGTGCTGCAGGTCGACCGCATCGACCACGGCTATACGGTGGTCGACGAGCCCGACTTCGCGCGCCAGTGCGCCGAACGCGGCGTGATCTTCACCGTGGTGCCGACCAATTCCTACTACCTGCGCACGCTGCCCGCCGACCGCTGGGCCCTGGACCACCCGATCCGCCGCATGCCCGGCCTGGGCCTCCGCATCCATCCCAACACCGACGACCCGACGCTGCACAAGGTCACGCCCACGCAGGCCTGGCTGATGATGGTGCGCGACTTCGGCTTCGGTCTCGACGACCTGCGCGGCTTCATGCACAACGGCCTCGATGGTGCGTGGATCGACGACACGCAGCGCCGCGAATGGCGCACGCAGTGGAGCGACGCCTACGACTCGCTGCGCGCCCGCCTCGCCGACGAGCCCGCCCCTTCCCCCGACCACCAAGGATGACCCACGCCATGCACACGCCTCGCCGTCTGCTTCTCGCCGCCGCACTCTGCGCGGCGCTGCCCTCCATGGCCCTTGCCCAGGCATGGCCTGCCGCGAAGCCCATCACGCTGATCGTGCCGTTCACTGCCGGCGGCAGCGTGGACGTCAATGCGCGGCTCGTTGCGCAGCGACTCGGCGAGCGGCTCAAGCAGTCGGTGGTGATCGAGAACGTGAGCGGCGCAGGCGGCGCCATCGGCGTGGCCAAGGCAGTGAATGCGACGCCCGACGGCTACACGCTGGTGGTGGGCCCGGACAGCGCCATCGCCATCGGCAAGCTGGTGAATCCGACGGCCTTCCGCTTCGACCCGCTGAAGGACCTGGCGCCGGTCGGCCTGCTCAACACCGCGCCCATGGTCCTGGTGGCACGCCCCGGCCTTGAGGCGCAGACCTTCGGCGACTTCGTGAAGCTCGCCAAGGCCAGGCCCGGCAAGTTCAACTACGCCACCTCGGGCGTGGGCACCGTGCTGCAGCTGTCGATGGAACTGCTGAAGGAGCGCAGCGGCATCTTCGTGACGCACGTGCCCTATCGCGGTGGCGCCCAGATCGCTACCGACGTCATCGGCGACCAGGTCGACCTGGCGATGCTGGTGAGCACGAGCGCGATTCCGCATGTGAACGGCAAGCGCCTGAAGGCACTGGGCACCACCAGCAGCAAGCGGCTGGCCGCGCTGCCCAACGTGCCGACCTTCGACGAGATGCCCGGCCTCAAGGGCTTCGACATGGTGAGCTGGACCGGCATCTTCGCGCCCGCGAAGACGCCGCCGGCCGTGGTCGCCCAGATCAACCAGGAACTGAACGCGGTGCTTCAGGAAGAGGGTGTGCGCGCCAAGCTGATGGAGCAAGGCGCGCTGCCGGGCAGCGGCACGGCGGAGTCGTTCGGGAAGTTTGTGCACGCGGAGTACGCGCGCAACCAGAAGATCGTGCAGACCGCCAACATCAAAGAGTAGCTAGGCTCGCCCCCAGGCTTCGCGCACTTCGTGTCGCTTCTCCTTCCCCCGACCGGGGGCAACACCTGCGGCCCGGCAAAGCCGGTTCCGCGGTGTTCTTGGCTCGCCCCCAGGATGCGCGCACTTCGTGTCGCTTCTCCTTCCCCCGACCGGGGGCAACACCTGCGGCCCGGCAAAGCCGGTTCCGCGGTGTTCCTGGGCTCGCCCCCAGGATGCGCGCACTTCGTGTCGCTTCTCCTTCCCCCTACCGGGGGCAACACCTGCGGCCCGGCAAAGCCGGTTCCGCGGTGTTCACGGCTCGCCCCCAGGCTGCGCGGCACTTCGTGTCCGCTTCGCCTTCCCTCTACCGGGGGCGACAGCTTAGGACCAGTGGAGCCGGTTCCGCGGTGTTCCTGGCTCTGGACTGGCGGGGCTTGCCGGGTGCCGGGCTCAGCCGGTCTTGCTTTCGTCTTCGGCCGGCCAGTCGCGGATGTAGGCCTTGAGCATCTTGTTCTCGAAGTTCTGGCTGTCGACGACGGCCTTGGCGACGTCGTAGAAGCTGATGACGCCCATGAGCATGCGCTTGTCCATGACCGGCATGTAGCGTGCATGGCGCTCGAGCATGATCCGACGGATCTCGTCGAGGTCGGTTTCGAGGGTGCAGGTGACGGGCGCGTCGTCCATGGCCTTGCGCACGAGCGTGGTGCCAACCTGGCCGCCGTTGTTGACGATGGCGACGATCACCTCGCGGAAGGTGAGCATGCCGACAAGGTCGCCGTGCTCCATGACCACCAGCGAACCGATGTCCTTTTCCGCCATCGTGTTGGCGGCTTCTGCCAGCCTGTCGTCTGGCGTGATGGTGAAGAGCGTATTGCCCTTGACGCGAAGGATGTCGCTGACTTTCATCGTGTGCTCCTCTCGGGACTCAATCTCGGCTCGGTGTGAGCAATCTCTGGGGTATGCATGAAGCGGTGTCGGCGGGGTGCCTTTTTTGAATATAGCCCACAATCGACGCCGACCCGCACGCCCCTGTCGCGAACGCATGAATCGCAGACGTAACGGAGCATTGCGAAGCGACCCCAGAGACAACCGCGCACACTGAGAAAGGCCCCAATGCCCGGATATTCCGACCCCGGTTTCGATACCCTCGCGCTGCATGCCGGCGCCGCGCCCGACCCCGCCACCGGCGCGCGGGCTGTGCCCATTCACCTGACCACCTCCTTCGTGTTCGAGTCGAGCGACCATGCGGCCGCGCTCTTCAACCTGGAGCGTGCCGGCCACGTGTATTCGCGCATCAGCAACCCGACCAACGCGGTGCTGGAACAGCGCGTGTCGGCGCTCGAGGGCGGCATCGGCGCCATCGCCACGGCCAGCGGCCAGGCCGCGCTGCACCTGTCGGTGGCCACGCTCATGGGCTCGGGCTCGCACATCGTGGCCAGCACCGCCCTGTACGGCGGCTCGCAGAACCTGCTGCACTACACGATGCGCCGCTTCGGCATCGAGACCACCTTCGTGAAGCCGGGCGACCTCGACGGCTGGCGCGCCGCGGTACGCCCCGAGACCAAGCTCTTCTTCGGCGAGACCGTGGGCAACCCCGGGCTGGACGTGCTCGACATCCCTGCGGTGAGCGACATCGCGCACGAGGCCGGCGTGCCGCTGCTGGTCGACTCCACCCTGACCTCGCCCTACCTCATCAAGCCCTTCGACTGGGGCGCCGACCTGGTCTATCACTCGGCCACCAAGTTCCTGTCGGGCCACGGCACCGTCATCGGCGGCGTGGTGGTCGACGGCGGCAGCTTCGACTGGGAGAAGTCGGGCAAGTTCGCCGAACTGACACAGGCCTACGACGGCTTCCACAACATGGTCTTCAGCGAGGAAAGCACCGTGGGCGCCTTCCTGCTGCGCGCGCGCCGCGAAGGGCTGCGCGACTTCGGTGCCTCGATGAGCCCGCACACCGCGTGGCTGATCCTGCAGGGCATCGAGACGCTGCCGCTGCGCATGGAGCGCCACATCGACAACACGCAGAAGGTGGTCGAGTTCCTCGCCACGCACCCATTCGTCTCGCGCGTGGGCCATCCGCTGATCGAATCGCACCCGAGCCATGCGCTCGCGCAGAAGCTGCTGCGCCACGGCGCGCGCGGCGCCGGCGCGGTGTTCAGCTTCGACATCAAGGGCAGCCGCGCGCAGGGCAAGGCCTTCATCGAGACGCTCAAGCTGTTCAGCCACCTGGCCAACGTGGGCGACTGCCGCAGCCTGGTGATCCACCCGGCGAGCACCACGCACTTCCGCATGACGGACGAGGCGCTGGCGGGCGCGGGCATCTCCCAGGGCACGATCCGCCTGTCGATCGGGCTCGAAGACCCGTCCGACCTGATCGACGACCTGAAGCGTGCGCTGAAGGCCGCGGAAAAGGCAGGTGCCTGACATGGACTACACCGTCAACGGCCACGCCACCTACTGCTACACCGGCGGCAAGCCCTTCGATGCGGCCAAGCCCACAGTTGTGTTCATCCACGGCGTGCTGAACGACCACAGCGTCTGGATCCTGCAGAGCCGCTGGTTCGCCAACCACGGCTGGAACGTGCTCGCGGTCGACCTGCCCGGCCACTGCAAGAGCGCGGGCGCACCGCCGGCCAGCGTGGAAGAGGCAGCGCAGTTCGTGATCGCGCTGCTCGACGCGGCGGGCGTGCAGAAAGCGGCGCTGGTCGGCCACAGCTTCGGCTCGCTCATTGCGCTCGAGGCCGCCGCGCGCGCGCCGGAACGCATCACGCAGCTCGCGATGGTCGGCACCGCGTATCCGATGGTGGTGTCGCCCGCGCTGCTCGAAAGCTCGGTGAGCGACCCGCAGCGGGCCATCGCCATGGTCAACACCTTCTCGCATTCGCTGTTGGCGCCGCCGCCCTCCTCGCTCGGACCGGGCACCTGGCTCTACGGCAGCTCCCGCGCGCTGATGCGCCGCGTGCTGGCCAGCAACCGAGAGGCCAACGTGTTCCACATCGGCTTCAAGGCGTGCAACGACTACGCCAACGGCGAATCGGCCATCGAGAAGGTGCAATGCCCGGTGCTGTTCCTGCTGGGCGACGCCGACCAGATGACGCCGCCGCGCGCCACCAAGGCCCTGGTGGGCAAGGCGCGCAACGGCAAGGTGGTCACGGTGCACGCCGGCCACTCGCTGATGAGCGAGGCGCCCGACGAGGTGCTGTTCGTGCTGCGCGACTTCCTGTCCTGAGCCTCGAGGTGCCGGAAGCCCCGGCGCCTCAGTCCAGCGAAAGGCCCGCGCGCTCCGCCTCGACGCGGTAGCGCGCAATCTCGTCTTCCGCCTCGGTGCGGAAGGCCGCCGCGCCGAGCGATATCGGCTCCATGCCCTGCGCGCGCAACGTCGCCTGAACTTCTACATCGCCTGCGGCCACGGTGACGGCGCGCGAGAGCCTACCGATCACCGCCGCCGGCGTGCGCACTGGCGCAGCCAGACCGAACCAGGCCTCGAAGGTGGCCTGGCGCAGCCCCTGCTCGGCGAGCGTGCGCACCTCGGGGAAGGTGCGGGAGCGCTCGCGGCCCAGCACGGCGATCGCGCGCATCGTGCCCGCCTGCACCTGCGATGCCACTGCGCCGGCCACCTCGATGCCCAGGTCGACCTCGTTGTTGTTCAGCGCCACCATGAGCTGGCCGGTGGTGCGGTACGGAATGGCCTGCAGCCGGATGCCCGCCGCCCTCGAAATCATCTCGCCCGCCAGGTGCGGCCCCGAGCCCGCGCCGAATGTGCCGTAGCGGATGCGCCCGGGTTCGGCCCTGGCCGCGGCGATCACCTCGTGCAGCGAATGCCACGGCGCCTCCCGCCCCACCACCAGCGCGAGCGAAGTGCGCGCGACGATGGCGATGGGCGCCAGGTCGCGCAACGGGTCGTACGGCAGGCGCTTGCGCAGCGCGGGGTTGATGCTGAAGCTGGTCGAACTCGACAGCAGCAGCGTGTAGCCGTCGGGCGCGGCCCGCACGACCGATTCGGTGCCGATGACAGTGGCCGCGCCGGGCTTGTTCTCCACCACGATCGGCTGCCCGAGCTGCGCCGCGAGGCTCTGTGCGAACGCGCGGGCCACCATGTCGCTGCCGCCGCCGGCCGAGAACGGCACGACGATGCGGATGGGGCGCTGCGGCCAGGTGTCTTTCGGCGGCGCATGGGGCTGGGCATGTGCGCCCGGCACCACGCAGGTGCCCGACAGCAGCAGGCTGCCCAGCGCGCGCAGGAGCTTGGCCCGAGGACGCAACTCAGCCCAGCGCGTTGATGTCCGCCGGGTCGAGCACCGCCTTCGGCGCGCCCTTGCGCGCGACGGCGAGCATGGCGCGCCCGAGCTTCTCGGTTGTCGTCACCCGGTTCGGCCACAGCCTGAACGCCAGTCCCAGCACGGGCTTGAGCACGACGATGGCCGCGTCGTACAGCGGCGTCTTCGAGCGGATGCCATGCAGGGGCTGGATCATGCCGGGGCGGAACATGAATGCCGCCTTGAAGGGCAGGCGCAGCAACGCGTTCTCGGTGGCGCCCTTCACGCGCGCCCACATGCTGGTGCCGCGTTCGCTGCTGTCGGTGCCGGCACCGGTCACGTAGGTGAAGGTCATGCCGGGGTTGAGCCGCGCCAGCACCGTGGCCGCGGCCAGCGTCAGGTCGTAGGTGATGCGCCTGTACTCGGGCTCCTTCATGCCGACCGACGACACGCCCAGGCAGAAGAAGCAGGCGTCGAAGCCCTGCAACTGCGCCTCGATGGCGCCGTAGTCGTACATGTCCTTGTGGACCAGGTCGTGCAGTTTCGCGTGCTGCTGTCCCGTCGGGTTGCGGCCGACGGCGACCACACTTTCCACGTCGGGCGCCAGCAGGCACTCGCGCAGCACGCCCTGCCCCACCATGCCGGTGGCGCCAAAAATCAGGATCTTCATGGGAGTCCGCGGGAAAGGTTGGGGGTCAGACCGTGAAGGCGGCCGGCTTTCTGTTCAACACCGCCAGCAGCAGGTCGACGTCGAGGCTCGACGGCTTGGGCGGCTGCAGCGCGGAAAGCATGCGCGAGAGCGTTTCGGCGTGCGGCAGCAGCGGGCCCAGAAAGCGCGTGCCGTCGGCGCCTGCCACGAGCAGCGTGGGGAAGGTCTCGACGTCGAAGGCGTCGGCGATGTCGGCGTGGTCCTCGATGTCGACCCAGGCAAAGCGCATCTGCGGGTGCGCGCGCGCCACCTGCTCGAGCAGGGGCCGGTAGTCGCGGCAGGTGCCGCACCACTCGGCGCACAGGCACACGACCCACGGCGCATCGCCGGCCGGTCCGGCCGATTCGGGGGTGCTGGAGGCGTCGGGTAGTGCGCTCAAGGTCGATGCGTCTAAGGTGGGAAGGAATGACCGGATGGTGCCATCGCAAGGCCGTGGCTATTATGGACAAAGCCCTCCCGCAGCACACAGCAAGGAGATCCGTCCGATGAACACCACGACCGCCCCCGGATCTGCCGTCGATCCGCGCCGTTTCGAGAGCTTTGCCGAGTTCTATCCGTTCTACCTGACCGAGCACGCCAACCTCGCCTGCCGGCGCCTGCATTTCGCGGGCTCGACGATCTCGCTCCTGTGCCTGGTGGCGCTGGTCGTCACGTTCAACCCCTGGTGGCTGCTGGCCGGACTGGTGGCGGGCTACGGCTTCGCCTGGGTCGGCCACTTCGGCTTCGAGAAGAACAGGCCGGCCTCCTTCAAGCGGCCGCTCTACTCCTTCATGGGCGACTGGGCGATGTACCGCGACATCTGGCTCGGGCGCGTGAAGATCTAGCCCGCCCCCGAACCTGCGCGCACTTCGTGTCGCCCGGGGGTCACCCTCGAAGGGAGCTTGCACATCGGACCATTCAAGCTCTGAGCACCGCGCCAGAGCGCTTCATGCGCGCGGGATCGCGGGCTCCGGTTCGCGAGACACCGCGGAACCGGCTCCGCCGGGCCGCAGGTGTCGCCCCCGGAAGGGGGTTGGCGCAGCGGCATGAAGTGCGCGCAGCCTGGGGGAGAGCCTAGATCAGCAGCACATCGCCCAGGCGCAGCGAGCGCAACGGGCCTTTCTGCCACAGGTCCTCGAGCGGTTCCGCGCGGGGCATCATCAGTTCCTTGAGCAGCGGCTCGATGGGCGTCGACGGGTCCGCCAGCAGCACGTATCGCGGGTCCTCATTGGCCGGCTCCTCGGCCAGCGGCGCGATCCAGTCGAGCGCGACGAGGGTTTCGAGCACCGGCGCGAGCTGCAGCGCATCGACCCGCATGCGCGTCACCAGTTCGGTCGCGCCCATGCCCTTGTGCGGCGTGGCCTGCGCGCGCGCCAGATGCTGCAAGGCCTCCATGGCGAGCTGGAGCGGCCAGCCGGCGGTGCCGCCGCGCCGGGCCACGCCCGTCAGCAGGCTCGGCAGGTACGCCGCGATCACCGCGCCGAGCAGCACGATCACCCAGGCCACGTAGATCCAGACCAGCAGGATCGGGAAGGTGGCGAATGCGCCGTACAGCACCGAATAGGTCGGCACGAGGCTCAGGTAGTAGCCCAGCACCCGCTTGGCGATCTCGATGGCGGCCGCCACGAAGATGCCGCCCGCCCAAGCATGCGACCAGCGCACGTTGGTGTTGGGCACGTAGTGGTACAGCGAGGCCATCCCCACCGCCAGCAGCGCGAACTCGAAGGTGTCGAAGAACAGCTTCACCATGCCGCGCCCCACCACGTCGCTGGTGGCCGAGACCACGTACGAGGTGGTCGACAGGCTCACCGCCAGGATCACCGGCCCCAGAGTGATGGCGGCCCAGTAGATGAGCACCCGCTGCGCGAAGGGCCGCGGCGAGCGCACGCGCCAGATGTTGTTGAGCGTCTTGTCGATCGTGAGGATCAGCGCGATGGCCGTGATCACCAGCACGATCAGGCCTGCGATGCCCAGGCCGCTGGCCTTGCTCGCGAACTGGTTGAGGTAGCCGAGCACCTGGCGCGAAATGTTCTCGGGAATCAGGCTCTCGATGAGCCAGCGCTGCAGGCGGCCCTGCATCTTGGCGAACATCGGGAACACCGTGAACAGCGCCAGCGCCACCGTGAAGAACGGCACCATCGCGATGGTCGTCGTGAACGTCAGGCTGCTGGCCGTGAGGCCGAGCTTGTCCTCGCGAAAGCGCTCGCCCAGCACCGCCGCGGTGTTGCGCCACGGAAAGCGCGAAAGATCCCTCCAAAGCTGCCTTCGATTCATGGCCGGTATCATAGGAGTTGAACTTTCCCCCAGCCTCCGCGCACTTCGCGTCGCTGCACGATCCCCCTTTCGACGGGGCGATACCGGCGGCCCGGCGAAGCCGGTTCCGCGGTATCCCGCTCATGAATGCCAATCAGCCGCTGCCGCCCTCTTCCGTTCGCGCGACCCGCTGGGCCGCCGTGGGCAGCGTGCTCGGCCTCGTCGTGCTCGGCCTGGCCTGGGAACTGTGGCTTGCGCCGCTGCGCCCCGGCGGCTCGCTGCTGGCGCTGAAGGTGCTGCCGCTGGTGATTCCGCTCGCGGGCCTGTGGAAGAACCGCATGTACACCTACCGCTGGGTCAGCCTGATGGTCTGGCTCTATTTCACCGAGGGCGTGGTCCGCGCCTGGAGCGACATCGACCGCATGAGCCAAGCGCTCGCGCTGGCCGAGGTGCTGCTGTGCCTCGTGCTCTTCGCGGCCTGCGCCTGGCATGTGCGGCTTCGGCTGCGCCACGCCAGGGCGGCCGCTGCCGCCGCCCGACAACTGGAGGCTTCCACCCAATGACCCAACCTTCCGAACTGATCGACCAGCTGCGCGCCATCGTCGGCGCCCAGCATGTATTGAACGAGGGCGACCTCACGGCCTACGAGCAGGACTGGCGCAAGCGTGCGCGCGGCAAGTCGCTGGCCGTGGTGCGCCCCGGCACCACGCAGCAGGTGGCCGACGTGGTCAAGGCCTGCGCGGCAGCCGGCGCGCCGGTGATTCCGCAAGGCGGCAACACCGGCCTGGCCGTCGGCTCGATTCCGGACGACAGCGGCACGCAGGTGGTCCTGAGCCTGCAGCGGCTGAACGCGATCCGCACCATCGACGGCGCCAACCTCACGATGACGGTCGAGGCCGGCTGCATCCTGCAGACGCTGCAGGAGGCCGCAGAAAAGGCCGGCTACCTGTTCCCGCTGAGCCTGGCCGCCGAAGGCAGCTGCACCATCGGCGGCAACCTTGCCACCAACGCGGGCGGCACGCAGGTGGTGCGCTACGGCAACACGCGCGAGCTGTGCCTGGGCCTCGAAGTGGTCACGCCGCAGGGCGAGATCTGGGAAGGCACCAGCGGCCTGCGCAAGGACAACACCGGCTACGACCTGCGCGACCTGATCGTGGGCAGCGAAGGCACGCTGGGCATCATCACCGCCGCGACCATGAAGCTCTACCCGCTGCCCGCGGCGCAGCTCACCGCCTGGGCCGCCGTGCCTTCGCTCGACCACGCGGTCACGCTGCTGGGCCTCGCGCACAAGCACCTCGGCTCGGGCCTTACCGGCTTCGAGGTGATGGGCAAGTTCGCACTGAGCCTGGTCGACAAGCACATGCCGCAACTGCGCGTGCCCTTCATTCAGGACGAGGCGGTGCCTTACTGCGTGCTGCTGGAGAACTCCGACAGCGAATCCGAGGACCACGCCCGCGCGCGCTTCGAGGCGCTGCTCGAGACCGCGTTCGAGGACGGCTGCGTGACCGACGCGGTGGTGGCGGAGAACCTCACGCAGGCGCATCAGCTGTGGCACATCCGCGAGAACATCCCGCTCGCGCAGGCCGAGGAAGGGCTGAACATCAAGCACGACATCTCGATCCCGGTGTCGCGCATCCCGGCCTTCGTCGAAGAGACCGATGCGATGCTGAAGCGCGAGATCGAAGGCGTGCGGCTCGTGAACTTCGGCCACCTGGGCGACGGCAACCTGCACTACAACGTGCAGGCGCCCGAGAACATCGACACCAAGGCCTTCCTGAAGAACGAGGAAGAGCGCATCAACACGCTGGTGTACGACGCGGTCGAGAAGTTCGGCGGCTCGTTCTCGGCCGAGCACGGCGTGGGTTCGCTGAAGGTCGACAAGCTCGAGAAGCACAAGTCTCCGGTGGCACTGGAAATGATGCGCGCCATCAAGCGCGGGCTCGACCCGAAGAACATCCTGAATCCGGGCCGCGTGATCCGCGTCTAGGTTTTCGCGCTCATCCCTTCACCGTCCTCCGTCCAGTCCCCTTCCGCCATGACCTCCACGCCCACCCGCCCCATCCGCTCCCAGTACGAAGACTTCATGCGCCACGTCGACACGCACGGCGTGTTCAAGAGCGACCGCACGGGCACCGGCACGAAGAGCGTGTTCGGCCACCAGATGCGCTTCGACCTGAACGAGGGCTTCCCGCTGGTCACCACGAAGAAGGTGCACCTGAAGTCCATCATCCAGGAGCTGCTGTGGTTTCTGACCGGCTCGAGCAACAACAACTGGCTCAAGGAACGCGGCGTCACCATCTGGGACGAGTGGGCGCGCGAGGACGGCGACCTGGGCCCGGTGTACGGCGTGCAGTGGCGCAGCTGGCCCACGCCCGAGGGCGGGCACATCGACCAGATCGCCGACGTCATCAAGACCCTGAAGAGCAACCCCGATTCGCGCCGCATCATCGTGAGCGCATGGAACGTGGCCGAGCTGTCGAAGATGGCGCTAATGCCCTGCCATGCGTTCTTCCAGTTCTACGTGGCGCCGCCGCAGGCCGAAGGCGAACGCGGCAAGCTGAGCTGCCAGCTCTACCAGCGCAGCGCCGACATCTTCCTGGGCGTGCCGTTCAACATCGCGAGCTACGCGCTGCTCACGCACATGGTGGCGCAGCAGTGCGACCTCGACGTGGGCGACTTCATCTGGACCGGCGGCGACTGCCACATCTACAGCAACCATGCCGAGCAGGTGGCGCTGCAGCTCAGCCGCACGCCGTACCCCTACCCCACGCTGAACATCAAGCGCAAACCCGAATCGATCTTCGACTACCGGTACGAGGACTTCGAGGTGCTCGACTACCGGCACGGCGACCCGATCAAGGCACCGGTGGCGGTCTGAGCAGCCGATGACCACGCCACGCATCAACCTCATCTTCGCGCGCGCCGCCAACGGCGTGATCGGCGCGAACAACACGATCCCCTGGCACCTGCCCGAGGACATGGCCCACTTCAAGCAGCAGACGGCAGGCGCGCCGGTGATCATGGGACGCAAGACCTGGGACTCGCTGCCGCCGCGCTTCCGGCCGCTGCCGGGCCGGCAGAACATCGTGGTGACGCGGCAGGCCGGCTGGCAGGCCGAGGGCGCGCAGCGCGTGGGCAGCCTGCAGGAGGCCCTGGCATCGTGCGCCGGGCAGGAGCCGCCGGAAGTGTGGGTCATCGGCGGCGCGCAGATCTATGCCGAGGCCGAGCCGCTCGCGCATCGCGCGGTCGTCACCGTGCTGGAGCGCGACTACGAAGGCGATGCCTACGCACCCGTGCTCGACCCTGCCGAATGGCGCGAGACGCAGCGCGAGTCGCATGTCTCGGCCAAGGAAGGCCTGGCCTTCAGCTTCGTGACCTGCGAACGCATCGCGTCCAGGCAGGCACCGCGGGACGAATGAGCCCCACCGATCGCCGGCAACCCGCCGTCCCGCAACTGCGGCGCCGATCCCTGGTGATGGGCGCGGCGGCGCTGGCGGGCCTGTCGCCGCTGAGCGCCGTGCAGGCGGCGCCCGAACCGCTGGAGCCCGACGAGGAGGCGCTCTTCATGACCGGCACCGCGCGCCCCACGGACGACGGCCGGCTCGAGGTCGACATCCACGCATGGATCTTCGAGCGCGAGCGCGTCTGGGGCCTGAACACCGCGCTCGCACGCTACCTCGGGCTGAACCTGAAGAAGCTCTCGCCCGCCGCGCGGCTTCGCTTCAACCAGCGCACCGCCCTGTTCCACACCGAGTCGGAAGAAGGCAAGGTCATCGGCATCGATTTCGACAACAGCGACGCGCGGGTGACGATGCCGCCTTCGGGCGCGGACGGCCGCACCAACCTGCGCGTGGTGGTCGACATGCCGCGCGCGCCGCTGCTGTCGGTAACGCCTGCCGCACCGCCGCAGTGGGTGCAGTTCCACGGGGTCACCGGGCCGGGCGAACTGCTGCACCGGTTCAGGGGCCAGGCGCAGATCGTTCCCGCAGAGGGCCTGTCGGTCATCTCGGACATCGACGACACCATCAAGCACACGCAAGTGCGCGACCGGCGCGAGATGCTGCTCAACACCTTCTCACGCCGCTTCGAGGCCGCGCCGCGCATGGCGGCCTGGTATCGCGCGCTGGCGAAGACGCCCGGCACGCGCTTTCACTACCTGTCGGCCAGCCCGATCCAGCTGTATCCGGCGCTGTCGGACTTCATCCGCAACGCCGACTTTCCCGCCGGCAGCATGCACCTGCGCGAGAGCACAACCTGGCGCACGCTGGTTCCGGCCGCCGAGGACTCGCGCGCGCACAAGCTCGGCGTGATCGACAGGCTCATCGCGGAGTTTCCGCAGCGCCGCTTCGTGCTGGTGGGCGACTCGGGCGAAGCCGACCCGGAGCTGTACGCGCAAACGTTTCGCACGCACCCGCAGCGCATCGATGCCATCGTGATCCGCGACGTGACGGGCGAAGGCCGGCTGTCCGATCGCTACCGCGCGACCTTCGAAGGCATCGACCCGGTGTACTGGCATGTCGTGACGCCCGACACCACCGCCTGGCCGGCCGCGCCACGCAACTGAGCCGCAAACGAACAGCTGCTTCGACGCCCGACCGGTCGGCAGAAGAACACTTCGGTACAAGCGCAAAGGCATGCGCTCCGAAAGGGTTTAAACAGGGCTAATTGTTTGTGCGCAAAATGGCCGCAACACCCTCAACCCCAAGGAGACGGCCCATGTCCATGGAGTTCCTTCGGACCATCGCCGAGCAGAGATTGCCCTACGTCGTGCACACGCCGGCAGACATCGACAGGCTGCGCGTGCTGCGTGCGGCGGAGCTTGTGACAGCCTTCATTCCGCCGTCGGAACGCGCAAGCGATTCGCGCGCGATCCGTCAGCTGGCCCAGGTCGAATCGATCACCGTGAAAGGCCAGCTGGCCTTGAACAAGGCCACTTCGGCATTCATCGAACTCTGAGCGCAGCCGCCCCGGCGTGTCGTCAGACGACGCCCTGCGCCAGCATGGCGTCGGCCACGCGCACGAAGCCCGCGATGTTCGCGCCGTCGACGTAGCTCACGCTGCCGTCCTTGCGCGTGCCGTAGTGCAGGCACGATGCGTGGATGCCCTGCATGATCTGGAGCAGGCGTGCGTCGACCTCGTCGCGCGTCCATGACAGGCGCGCCGCGTTCTGGCTCATCTCCAGCCCCGAGGTGGCAACGCCACCTGCGTTGCTCGCCTTGCCCGGCGCGTAGAGCACGCCATTCGCCTCGAACACTTTCACGGCCTCGATGGTCGACGGCATGTTGGCGCCTTCGGCCACGCAGACCACGCCGTTCTTCACCAGCGTGCGAGCGTCTTCCTCGTTGAGCTCGTTCTGCGTTGCGCTGGGCAGCGCCACGTCGACCTTCACGTGCCACGGCGTCGCGCCGGCCACGAAGCGCGTACCGGTGCGCTCTGCATAGTCGCTCACGCGGCCGTAGAGGTGGTTCTTGACGTCCATCAGCACGGCGAGCTTTTCGGGCGTGAAGCCGTCCTCGTCGACCACGGTGCCGCTGGAGTCCGACACCGTCACCACCTTGGCGCCCAGCGCCATCGCCTTCTCGACGGTGTACTGCGCCACGTTGCCGGCGCCGGACACGCTCACCCGCAGGCCGTCGAAGCTGCGACCCTTGCGCTTGAGCATTTCCTGGGCGAAGTAGACGTTGCCGTAGCCCGTGGCCTCGGGCCGGATCAGCGAACCGCCGAAGCTCAGGCCCTTGCCGGTGAACACGCAGTCGGCGCGGTTGGTGAGCTTCTTGACCATGCCGGCCATGAAGCCGACCTCGCGCCCGCCCACACCCACGTCGCCTGCGGGCACGTCGGTGTCCGAGCCGATGTGGCGGAACAGCTCGCTCACGAAGGCCTGGCAGAAGCGCATCACTTCGCCCTGGCTCTTGCCCTTGGGATCGAAGTCGGCGCCGCCCTTGCCGCCCCCCATCGGCAAGGTGGTGAGCGCGTTCTTGAAGGTCTGCTCGAAGGCCAGGAATTTCAGGATCGACAGGTTGACCGACGGATGGAAGCGCAGCCCGCCCTTGTACGGCCCGATGGCCAGGCTGTGCTGGATGCGGAACCCGCGGTTGACCTGCACCTCGCCGTGGTCGTCCACCCAGGACACGCGGAACATCACCACCCGCTCGGGCTCGACCAGGCGCTCGAGCAGGCTGTGGGCGACGTACTTCGGGTGCTGCTCGATGTACGGCCAGAGGCTTTCCATCACTTCGGTCACGGCCTGCAGGTACTCGGGCTGTCCGGGATTGCGTTGGGCGACCTGCGCCAGAAAACCTCCGACGGATGCGTGCTTCATTCCTATCCTTTACTCAAATTGGTGCATGACGTTATGCAAATCTTACATTGCGCACCACTTTGGGATTGATCAGACGCCACTTCGCCTCGGAAAGGTGCAAACCGCACAGGCCGGTTAAGCCCCGCACCAGAAACGGTCATTTGGATACTTTGTTGCTACAGAGCGACATGTTCGCGCGATATAGCGGGATGCCTTCGTTCCGTCATTGGACTTTGGTCCGATGCGCTCCACGGTGCCTATCATTAGCATCGTGTTACTTATTTCTGTGACAAACACCGCACAGATGTAACTTTTAAACCGCCACATGCTTGTTTTTATTGGAGTTTTCTCTCTGGAGCGAGGCCCCATACCCAATTCTGGGGATTGTTAGTAAATATCTCGATTTGTATCTTTCGTGCGCCATTGATGCATGTGCCGGAACTGCCGTGGCCCTTCGACCGCGCAGCGCCAGACCGGGCAACAGCGCCCAAAACTTCACCGTGTGTTCTTGTCAACTCAACCTTTTCTGAGAGCGAAAAATGTCGAATAGCTTGCAAAAATGGGTGGGACGCAATCGTCCTCCGCGCGTCCAGATCACCTACGACGTCGAGATCGGCGACGCCGTCGAAAAGAAGGAGCTGCCGCTGGTCGTGGGCCTTCTGGCCGACCTGTCGGGCCAGCCCGAGCAGCCGCTGCCCAAGCTCAAGGAGCGCCGCTTCGTCGAGATCGACCGGGACAACTTCGATGAAGTGCTCGGCAACATCACCCCCCGCCTCGACCTGTCGGTGCCCGACACCATGAAGGGCGACGGCAACCTGAAGATCGAACTGAACTTCAAGGAATTCGGCGACTTCCATCCCGAAGCCATCGTGAGCCAGGTGCCCCGCCTGGCCAAGCTGCTCGAAGCCCGCCAGCAACTGCGCGACCTGCTCGCCAAGCTCGACGGCAACGACGAACTCGACGACCTGCTCGAGCGCGTCCTGCAGAACAGCGAAGACCTCAAGACGGTCCACAGCCAGGCCAAGGCCGAAGCCGGCAGCGCTCCCGCCGCGGCAGCAGCCCCGCAGGCCGCCGCAGCAGCCCCCACCCAATCGTCCCCCGAAGCCGAAGCCGAGGCACCGGCAGCGTGATCAACCACGCCGGACGCAGTCCCCACTGGCGCGGTCCGGCACATATTGAATGGTGATAGACATGGCCAACAAATCCAAAGCCGCTGAAGGCAGCGCAGCAACCACCGTCACGACCAGTGACATGAGCCTGCTTGACAAGATCGTCTACGAAGGCAAGATGACGACCGAGCCTTCGCAGGGCGCCTACGCGAAGAAGCTGATCGGCCAGCTGGCCTCGCAGATCCTCGACGAAGGCATGAAGACCAGCCCCGACAAGGGTGTCGTCACGCTGATCAACGAGCGCGTCGCCGAAATCGACCGCCTGCTGACCGACCAGCTCAACGCGATCCTGCACGCCCCCGAATTCCAGGCCCTCGAAGGCTCCTGGCGCGGCCTGCGCGACATGGTGTTCGGCACCGAGACCGGCAGCAACCTGAAGCTGCGCCTGCTCAACGTGAGCAAGAAGGACCTGCTGAAGGACCTGGAGACCGCCGTCGACCACGACACCAGCGTGCTCTTCAAGAAGATCTACGAAGAGGAATACGGCACCTACGGCGGCCACCCCTACTCGCTGCTGATCGGCGACTACTACTTCGGCCGCCACCCGCAGGACATCGCGCTGCTGGAGCGCATCTCCCGCGTGGCCGCCGCCGCGCACGCACCCTTCATCGCCGCCGCCGCACCTGCGCTGTTCGACTTCAAGTCGTTCACCGAGCTGGGCGTTCCGCGCGACCTGTCGAAGACCTTCGAAAGCGCCGAGCTCGCCTCGTGGCGCGGCTTCCGCGAATCGGAAGACTCGCGCTACGTGTCGCTGGTGCTGCCGAGCTACGCAGCCCGCCTGCCCTACGGCGCCAAGACCATCCCCGTCGAGAACTTCAACTACGAAGAAGACGTGGACGGCAGCGACCACGGCAAGTACCTGTGGGCCAATGCGGCCTACCAGCTCGGCCTGCGCATCACGCAGGCGCACTCGACCTACGGCTGGACCACGGCCATCCGCGGCGTCGAAGGCGGCGGCAAGGTCGACGGCATGGTGGCCCACGCCTACAAGACGGACGAAGGCGACATCGCCCTGAAGCCGCCGACGGAAGTGACCATCACCGACCGCCGCGAGAAGGAACTGAGCGACCTCGGCTTCATCGCCATCGTCAACTCCAAGGGTTCGAATTCGGCAGCCTTCTTCGGCGGCCAGACCGTGAACAAGCCCAAGGTGTACGACAAGGACGCGGCCAACGCCAACGCAGCCGTCTCGGCGCGCCTGCCCTACATCCTGGCGGCTTCGCGTTTCGCGCATTACCTGAAGGTGATCGTGCGCGACAAGATCGGCAGCTTCCAGACCCAGGCCGACATGCAGAAGCACCTGAACAACTGGGTGGCCAACTACGTGCTGGTGAGCCCCTCGGCGCCGCAGGCCATGAAGGCCAAGTACCCGCTGAGCCAGGCGCGCGTGGACGTGACCGAAGTGCCGGGCAAGCCGGGTTCGTACCGCGCCATCGCCTTCCTGAAGCCGCACTTCCAGCTCGAGGAACTCTCGGCATCGATCCGCCTCGTGGCAGACCTGCCCGCGGCAGCGGCCTGATCGTCGCCGCTCCGGTCCAACGTCCAGATCCATCGTTCAAGTCGACAGACAGACTGATTGAAAGAAACTTCACATGCCTATCTATCTCAAGCTCCCAGGTGTCACCGGTCAAACCCAGATCGAGGGCCACAAAGACGAACTGGAAGTCCAGAGCTTCCAGTTCGGCGCCGGCCTCGCGGTGACCGCGGGCACGTCCAACCAGGAACGCACCTCGGGCAAGCCCAGCTTCTCCGAAATCACCGTCACCCGCTCCAGCGACTCGGCCACGCCGCAGCTGCTGCAGAAGCTGGCCGGCGGCGAAGTGTTCGCAGGCGACACCATCATCAGCTTCCCGCGTGAAGACAAGAGCGGCCTGCTGCCCCTGATGGTCGTCACCCTGACCGACGTGATCCTGAGCAGCTTCTCGGTGTCCAGCGGCGGCGACATCCCGCACGAAAGCATCTCGCTGAACTTCGCGGCGATCAAGGTCGAGTACACCAAGCAGAAGGAAGAAGGCGGCCAGGAAGGCATCGCTCCGTTCGGCTGGGATCTCTCGAAGAACATCGCGGTCGCCTGATGGACCGGGGCTGACGTCCGGCGCTTACCGTGTCCGAACTTGTCAAGGGGGGCGTCGTGCCCCTGTTCGACCGGCTGGCGTCGGCGCCGTCCGAGCACGCCCGTGCCGCCCATCTCGAGACGATGGAGTCCCTGCAGGATTCCATCGGCCGCGAGCTGAGGCGGCTTTTCAACACGCGCTCTCCATTGTCCGCCGCCGAATACGCGCAGGGCAACGGAACCGTGCTCGAGTACGGCATTCCCGACTTTTCCGCGCTCAGCACGCAGAACGCCGCCGACCTGCAGCAGCTCTCGGCCACGCTGCGCCAGGCGGTGCAGCGCTACGAGCCGCGCCTGTCGGACGTGAGCGTGCAGGTGAGCGCCACGCCCAACCGCCACGAGGTGGCACTGGTGCGCATCGGCGCCCAGGCCCGCGCCGGCCTCGCGCTGCGCCGCGTCGACTTCGAGATGCTGCTCGGAACGCCGGACAGCCTGATGAAAGTCGCCTGACGTGTCCGATATCCAGCACAGCGACCTGCTGCAGTACTACAAGCGCGAGCTGTCCTACCTGCGAGGACAGGGGGCGGATTTCGCCCAGCGCTACCCCAAGGTCGCCTCCCGGCTTTCGCTGCACGGCGGCGAATCGCTCGACCCCCATACCGAACGGCTCATCGAATCGGTGGCCTTTCTCTCCGCGCGCGTGCATCGCGACCTCGACCAGGAATTCCCGGACGTCGCCTACGCGCTGCTCGACAACCTCTGCCCTTCGCTCGTGCAGCCGCTGCCCTCGATGTCGGTGGCGCAGTTCGCGCTCGACCCGGCGCAGGGCAAGGTCACGGCGGGTTTTCGCGTGCCGCGCCACACGATGCTGCATGCGCGCACCGCGCGCGCGCAGCCGCAGGAATGCCGCTTCCGCACCGCGTGGGACACCGTGCTGTGGCCGCTGCGCATCTCGCACGCCGCCGTCGACGCCGACGCCGTGCTGCGGCTCACGCTCGAGTGCGATGCCGAGGCCGACTTCTCCGAACTCGAGATCGACAGCCTGCGCATCCACCTGCAGGGCGACTGGATGACCACGATGCCGCTGTACGACGCGCTGGTCTCCGGCCTGAAGTCGGTCGGCACGATCCCCGAGGGCGGCATGCTGCAGATGCTGCCGGCCGACGCCTGGCGCGAGGTCGGCTTCGCCGAGGGCGAGGAAGTGCTGCCCCAGCCCGCCAATGCGCAGCCGGCCTACGGCCTGCTGCAGGAATACTTCGCCTTCCCGCGCAAGTTCCACTTCTTCGACCTGCACCACCTGCGCTCGCGCCTGGGTCGCGGGCGCCGCTGCGAGCTGGTGTTCCAGCTCGACCGCGCGACGCGCGCGCTGCGTCACCTCGACGCCGACAACTTCCAGCTCGGCTGCACGCCCATCGTCAACCTGTTCCCTCGCGTGAGCGAACCGCTGGTGATGGACCAGCGCCACTACGAATACATGCTGGTGCCCGACCGCCAGCGCGACGCCACCATCGAGGTGCACTCGATCCTCTCGGTGGTCGCCTCCGACCCGGACGCCGACGCGCCGGTCGACGTGCCGGGCTTCGCCGCACTGGGCCACGTGGACAACGACCAGGGCGCGAACGACGCGCGCGGCGCGGTGTTCTGGGCCGCGCGGCGCGAGCCCTGCCTGCGCCACAACATCCCGGGCACCGACGTCTTCCTGTCCTTCGTCGACCGCGGCAAGGCGCACAGCCGTCCGGCACAGCCGGTGGTCTATGCGCACCTGCTGTGCACCAACCGCCGGCTGGCCGAACAGGTGCCGGTGGGTGCCCGGCTGGTGGCCGAAGGCCCGCCGCAGCCCACGCACGTGCGCTGCCTGTACGAGCCCACCGCGCAGCGCGACCCGCCGCTGGGCAGCGAGACGCTCTGGCGGCTGGTGTCGCTGCTCACGCTCAACCACCAGTCGCTGGTGGACGGTTCCACCGGCCGCGAGCAGCTGCGCGAGATGCTGCTGCTGTTCGCCTCCGACAGCCGGCGCGACCATGCGCAGATCCGCGGCATCGCCGGGCTCTCGGCGCGCGGCGTCACCGCGCACGTGGGCACCGACGCCTGGCGCGGCTACTGCCGCGGCACGCAGGTCACGCTCGAATTCGAGGACGACGCCTTCGTCGGCGGCTCGCCGCTCATGATGTCGGCGGTGCTCGCGCGCTTCTTCGCGATGTACACCTCGGTGAACTCCTTCGTGCGCCTCGCGGTGCGCAGCGGCGACGAGATCCGCAAGCAATGGGCCCCCATGACGGGCCGTCAGGTCGTGCTGTGATCGAACGGCTCACCGCCCGCCCGCAGGAATTCAACCTGTTCCAGGCCATCAGCCTGCTCGAGCGCGCCGCGCCCGAGGCGGTGCCGGTGGGCCGCTCGCAGGGCCCGCGCGAGCGCGAGGCCGTGCGGCTGCACGCCTTCGTGTCGCTGGCGTTCGAAGCCAGCGACGTGCGCGAGGTCAGCGCCGGCGCGGCCACCGGCGAGCCCTTTGCGCTCACCACGCCGGCGCTCTCGCTGGGCGGCAGCGGCGGCCCGCTGCCGATCCCCTTCACCGAGATGCTGCTGGAGCGCCGCCAGCAGCGCGATCACGCCACGGCCGACTTTCTCGACATCTTCAACCACCGCTTCCTGGCGTTCCTGTATCGCAGCCGCCGCAAGCACCATGTGGCGCTCAATCCGCAGTCGCCGTCGCGCTCCACGCTGGCTTCGACGCTGGACGCCGCCAGCGCACTCGGCCTGCGCGCGGGTGTACGCGCGCCCGACGGCTCGGCCCTGTGGCTGCGCCACGCCGGCCTGCTGGGCGGTGCGCCGCGCGGCATGACCGCACTGCTGGCGCTGCTGCGAGACCGCCTCGGCGTGCGCGTGCAGGGTGCGCAGTTCCGCGGCGGCTGGCTCGCGCTGGAGCCCGATGCCTCGGCCCGGCTCGACATGCGCACGCCGCTGGGCGGCGGCGCCGTGCTCGGCCAGCGCGTCTGGGACCAGGGCGCCGGCATCCGGCTGTCGTTCACCGAACTGAGCCAGCGGCGCCTGCGCGAACTGCTTCCGGGCGGTGCCGACCATGCACTGGCGAAATGGCTGGTGCGTCGCTTCGTGCCCCAGGAACTGAAGGTCGAGATGGAACTGAGCCTCGCGCCCGCCGAATCGCGCAGCAGCGTGCTCGGGGCCGCGAACCCGATGCGGCTGGGCTGGACCTCGTGGATCGCCGGACCGTCCTTCCGCGGCAGCCTGCCGCCCGTTCAACACACCCTGACCAGCGACGCCCGCGCCCCCGACGGCGCGAGCGCCGCCTGAGCCCACATTTCCTTATGGACATCGACATCCGCACCCTGCTCGGCCGGCTCAACCCGGAATGCAAGCGCGCCATGGAGCAGGCCGCCGAGCTGTGCGTGCAGCAGACGCACTACAACGTCGACCTCGAGCACCTGCTGCTGAAGCTGGTGGACAACGAGGCGCCCGACCTGCGCCTGGTGTTCGGCCGCTTCGGCCTGCGCCCCGACACCGTGCAGGCGCAGCTGCAGAAGTCGCTCGACACCTTCAAGCGCGGCAACGGCCGCACGCCGAGCCTGGCGCCCGACTTCGCGCCGCTGTTCCAGGAAGCCTGGCTCATGAGCTCGATGCTGCTGGGCCAGCAGCACATCCGCTCGGGCACGCTGATGCTGGCGCTGCTCGAGGTGGACCGCCTGCGCGGCCGGCTGGTCGATGCCGCGCCCGCGCTGCTGCAGATCCCGCGCGGCGCGCTGCGCGACGAGCTCGCCGGATTGCTGCAGTCCTCGCCCGAGGATGCCGCCGCTTCCGCGCTGGCCGCCGCGCCGGTGGCTGCCGCGCCGGCCGCGAGCACGGCGCACGCCAGTGCTGCGGCCGACAACGCCGGCGCCGCGCCGCTGCAGATGCCCACCGCGCGCCGCGGCAATTCGTCGACGCCCTCGCTCGACCAGTACACCGTCGACATGACGCAGCTCGCGCGCGACGGCGCGATCGACCCGATACGCGGGCGCGACGCCGAGATCCGCCAGATCATCGACGTGCTGCTGCGCCGCCGCCAGAACAATCCGATCCTGACCGGCGAGGCCGGCGTCGGCAAGACCGCCGTGGTCGAAGGCTTCGCGCAGCGCGTGGTGCAGGGCGACGTTCCGCCCGCGCTGCGCCAGGTGTCGGTGCGCTCGCTCGACCTTGCGCTGCTGCAGGCCGGTGCCGGCGTGAAGGGCGAGTTCGAGAACCGGCTCAAGTCGGTCATCGCCGAGGTCAAGGCCTCGCCCACGCCGGTGATCCTGTTCATCGACGAAGCGCACCAGCTCATCGGCGCCGGCGGCGCCGAGGGCCAGGGCGACGCGGCCAACCTGCTCAAGCCGGCACTGGCGCGCGGCGAGCTGCGCACCATCGCGGCCACCACCTGGGCCGAATACAAGAAGTACGTGGAACGCGACCCCGCGCTGGCGCGGCGCTTCCAGGTGGTGAAGGTCGAGGAGCCGAGCGAAGAGGTCGCCATCGACATGCTGCGCGGCATGGTCGAGACGCTGGAGAAGCACCACGGCGTGGAGATCGTCGACGACGCGGTGCGCGAGGCCGTCAAGCTTTCGCACCGCTACATCACCGGCCGCCAGCTGCCCGACAAGGCCATCAGCGTGCTCGACACCGCCTGCGCGCGCGTGGCCATCGGACAGAACGGACTGCCGGCCGAGCTGGAATCGGCGGCGCGCGACATCGCCTCGGCCGAGAGCGAGCTGCGCGTGCTGCGCCACGAGGCCGCCACCGGCGGCGACCACCAGGACGCCATCGCCGCGCTCACCACGCGGCTGGACACGCTGCGCCAGAAGCACAAGCGCCTGGCCGACAAGGTCGACGAGGAAAAGCGCGCGGTGATGGAGATCGTCGCGCTGCGCCGCCGCATCGCCGACAGCCTGCGCGACGGCGCGCCGCCGCCCGACGAGGAGAATGACCCCGCGCTGCTCACCGCCGCGCTGCGCCGCCTCGAGAAGGGCCTGGAGGCGCTGCAGAGCGACGAGCCGATGGTGCCGGTGTGCGTCGACGGCACGATGGTGGCGGAGGTGATCTCCGGCTGGACCGGCATCCCGGTCGGCAAGATGATGACCGACGAGCTGCACACGGTGCTCCACCTGAAGGAGAAGCTGGCCGAGCGCGTGGTCGGCCAGGACGACGCGCTCGACGCCATCGCGCGTCGCGTGCGCACCTTCCGCGCCGACCTGGACGACCCCGGCAAGCCGGTGGGCGTGTTCATGCTGGTGGGCCCGAGCGGCGTCGGCAAGACCGAGACCGCCTTCGCGCTGGCCGACCTGCTGTACGGCGGCGAGCGCAACGTCATCACTGTGAACATGTCGGAATTCCAGGAGGCCCACACCGTCTCCAGCCTGAAGGGCGCACCGCCGGGCTACGTGGGCTACGGGCGCGGCGGCGTGCTGACCGAGGCCGTGCGCCGCCGTCCCTACAGCGTGGTGCTGCTCGACGAGATGGAGAAGGCGCACCCCGACGTGCTGGAGCTGTTCTTCCAGGTGTTCGACAAGGGCATCATGGAAGACGGCGAAGGCGTGCAGATCGACTTCAAGAACACGCTGATCCTGCTGACCTCCAATGCCGCGCAGGACGTGATCACGCAGGCTTCGCAGGGCGGACGCCGCCCCGATCCCGAGGAACTGGTCGAGCGCCTGCGCCCCGAGCTGCTCAAGCAGTTCAGCCCCGCCTTCCTGGGCCGGCTGGCGCTGGTGCCCTACCACCACCTGGGCGACGGGCAGATCCGATCCATCGTGAACCTCAAGCTCGGCAAGCTGGCGAAGCGCTTCGCGCTGAACCACCACGCCACCTTCACCTGGGATGCGCAGGTGGACGACGCCATCACCGCGCGCTGCACCGAGGTCGACAGCGGCGCACGCAACATCGACCACATCCTGGCGCACGCGGTGCTGCCGGAGCTCTCGCGCCAGGTGCTCGAGCGCATCTCGATGGCCGCCGCGTTCAGCGCGGTGCACATGGGCGTGGACGCCGATGGCGCGTTCGTCTTCAGCTTCGAAGCAGCCGCGCTGAACTGATGAACATGCGCGAAGGCTTCACCCAGACCGCCGCCTTCCTGACGGTGCAGACCGCGCTCGGCCCCGATGCGCTGCTGCTCGACGCCTTCCAGGCCACCGAGGCCATCTCGCAGCCGTTCGCGTGCACGCTTACCATGCGCTCCGACTCGAACGCCCTGGCCGCCGCCGACCTGATCGGCACCTCGGCCACGGTCACGCTGCAGCGGCCCGACAAGGCGGCCCGCCACTTCAACGGCATCGTCTCGCGCTTCACCTACCTGGGCAGCAACCGCGACTTCGCCACCTACACGCTCGAACTGGTGCCGCGCCTGTGGCTGCTCACGCTGGGCCGCGACCGCGTCATCTACCAGAACAAGACCGCGCCCGAGATCGTGCAGGCGGTGCTCGGGGAGTTCGCCGTGAGCTTCGAAGCGCAGCTCAACGGCACGTACCAGCCGCGCGACTACTGCGTGCGCTACGACGAGACGGCCTTCGACTTCATCTCGCGGCTGATGGAAGAAGAAGGCATCTTCTACTTCTTCACCTTCTCGGGCGACGCCCACACCATGGTGCTGGCCGACAGCAATTCCGCCTGGCCGGCCTGCCCGGAGGCGGACAAGCTCGTGGTGCGCGGCAGCGACGTCCACTTCGGCCACGCGCATGCCGTGACCCGCTTCGAGTCGCACGCGCGGCTGGTGGCCAGGTCGCACGCGGTCGACGACTACGACTTCCTCACGCCCGACACCAGCCTGCTCGAGGAATCCGAAGGCAGCAGCGGGCGCGGCTGCGACTACGAATTCCCCTCGCGCGTGCCGGCCGCGAGCGGCGCGGCGCGTGCACGAATGCGCCTGGAGGCGCACCAGGCCGGCAGCCAGTCGGGCCGTGGCGACAGCCATTGCCACTACCTGACGCCGGGCACCACCTTCACGCTGGAAGAGCATCCGCGCGCGGACCTCAACGACAAGCACGTGGTCCACAGCGTGCAGCACCACGCCGACCAGGAGCGCTACAGCAACAGTTTCGAGACCGTGCCGCCCAACGTGCCGTTCCGCCCGCTGCGCCGCACCGCCCGCCCCGTGGTGGCAGGCAGCCACACGGCGCGCGTGGTCGGCCCGGCCGGCGAGGAGATCTGGACCGACGCGCACGGCCGCATCAAGGTGCAGTTCCCGTGGGATCGCCTGGGCAAGAAGGACGACAAGAGCTCGTGCTGGGTGCGCGTGTCGCAGATGTGGGCCGGCGAAGGCTGGGGCGCGCTGTTCGTGCCGCGCATCGGGCAGGAGGTGGTGGTGAGCTACGTCGACGGCGACCCCGACCGGCCGCTGGTCTCGGGCAGCGTCTACAACGGCACGCACGCCACGCCGGTCGCGCTGCCGGGCAAGTCGTCGCAGAGCACCATCCTGTCGCGCTCGCTGCGCGACGGCGTGGCCGGCAACGAGATCCGCTTCGACGACAAGCAGGAAGCCGAGGAGCTCTACCTGCACGCGCAGAAGGACATGCGCGTGGAAGTGGAGAACCAGCTGACCACCAAGGTGATCGCAGGCGACGAGCTTCACACCGTGTCCAAGGGCAATCGCACCGTCAAGGTCGACACCGGCAACGAGACCCATTCGGTCAAGGGCACGCGCGCGCTCGACGTCACCGGCAACGAGACGCACGACAACAAGGCCAATTTCACACAGACGGTCAGCGGCAACTACGAACTCAAGGTCACCGGCAACCTGGTGATCGACGTGACGGGCACGCTGCTCATCAAGTCGGCGCAGACGCTGGACCTGAAGGCCGGCACCGACCTGGGCGCCAACGCCGGCGTCAACTTCAAGGCCGAGGCCGGCGTGGCGCTGTCCGCCAAGGGCGGCGCCTCGCTGTCGACCGAGGCGGCCTCCATCAGCAGCAAGGCCTCGGGCATGAACTCCGTCGAAGGCGGCGGCATGGTCACGCTCAAGGGCGGGCTGGTGAAGATCAACTGAACGCCATGGCCCTGCCCCTGTCCGCCTCCCTTCCCGCGCTGCCTTCCGAAGCCGCTTCCGGCGCCGTGGTGCGCGAAGCCTTCGACGGCGCCGGCCAGGCGGTGGTGCGCGCCTCGTTCCTGGGCGAGGTCGCGCACGGGCCGATGCAGGTGTTCTCGGCCGCGGGCAAGCCCGCCATGGAAGCGTCATACCAGGCCGGACTGCCGCATGGCGCCATGCGCCTGTTCGGCGAAGGCGGCCAGCTGCTGCAGGAAACGCAGCGGCTGGGCGGTGCGGCCGAAGGCGTGACGCGCACCTACTACCCGAGCGGCCGGCTGATGCAGACGCAGCAGCACGTGCGCGGCGCGCTGCACGGCGAGACCGTGGTGTACGCGGAGTCGGGCGACGTCACCGCGCGCCTGCGCCACGTGCTCGGCCGCCTCGAAGGCGAGGCCAGCTACTACCACGAGGGCCGCATCGTCCGGCGCGAGCACTACCGCGCCGGCCTGCTCGACGGCGAGGTGGTCGACCACCAGCCGGGTGGCGGCGTCGCGCAGTCTGCGCCCTACGTGGCCAACCTGCTGCACGGCACGCTGCGCCGCTACTGGCCCAACGGCCAGCCGATGGAAGAGATCGTCTACCGCCAGGGCAAGCCGCACGGCCAGCCGCGCCGCTTCGACGAGGCGGGCCGCGAGATCGCCGGCGGCGCCGCGGCGCCGGGCTTCATGAAGAGCCTCGAAAAGCTCGTGAGGGGAAGCTGAACATGGGCATGCACGTCTGCATGGGAGCCACGCTGCAGTGCAGCTTCGGCGCCGCGCCTTCGAGCCTGGTGGTGCTGCCCGTCAACGCGGTGGTCACCGGCGGCGTGCCGGCCGCCACCATCATGGACAACAAGCCGATCGCCAACATCGCGCCCTTCGGCACCTGCAACAGCATGTCGAACCCCATGGTGGCGGCCGCCACCGCCGCGGCGCTCGGCGCGTTCACGCCGATGCCGTGCATCCCGGTCACGTCCGCGCCCTGGGCGCCCGGCTCACCCACGGTCCTGGTGGGCAACATGCCCGCGCTGCAGGACAGTTCCAAGCTGATGTGCAGCTGGGGCGGCGTGATCCAGGTGGTCGTGCCGGGCCAGTTCACTTCCATGGTTCCCTGAACCGGACACCACTTTTCTCCATGTCGCAATACGTCTTCACGATGACTTCCCGCATGGTCGCGATCACCGCGGCCTGCCTGGTGCTGCTGTGCGTTCTCCTGTTCCTGATGGGCATCGAGATCGGCAAGCTGATGGCCGCCCCCGCGGCCCCCGCCGCCACGGCACCGGCCGCGCTGCAGCCCTCCTCGCCCTCCATGGCACCCGCGCCGGCCGCCTCGCCTGCACCCGCAGCCGCACCGGCCTCCCTGCTTCCACCTCATGAACCAAGTGACCCCACGCATGCCGAACAACACACGACATCCCAAGGGCATGCACAGTGCGCTGCGGCGCCTTGCCCTTCCCGGCCTGCTGGCCCTGGCCGGCCTGCTCGCCGGCGGACCCGCCGGCGCGGCCGGCGAACGCCCCGTGGCCCAGGGGCGCTCGCCGCGCCCGCTGCCACTGCAGCGCCCGTCGTGGCGGTCGCCGCCCCAGCGGCCAGCGCCACGCCCGGCGCACCGGCCGCCGCGTTCCAGGTCGACCCGGCCAACCCCGCGCCCGCCGCGCCGGTGCTGACCAACGGCCTCGTGCGCGTGCCCGACGGCCGGCTGCTCGCACCCGACATCGCGCGCATCGTGATGCGCGGCGAGCTCGTGGTGGCCATGCTCAAGGTCGACACGCCGCCGTTCTTCTTCTTCGACGACGCGGGCCAGTGGACCGGGCTCGAGGTCGGCCTGGCGCAGTCGCTGGCCAAGGAACTCGGCGTCAAGCTGCGCTTCAACCGCGAGGCCGGCACCTTCAACGCGGTGGTCGACCTGCTCGCCAGCGGCCAGGCCGACCTGGCCATCAGCAAGCTGTCGCGCACGCTCGCGCGCACGCAGACCATCGCGTTCAGCGATGCGTACCTCACGCTGAACCATTCGCTGATCCTCAACCGCGTGAAGTTCGCCCAGCTCGCGCACGGGCGTCCGCTGCCGGAAGTCATCCGCAACTTCAACGGCACCGTCGGCGTGATCGCCAAGTCGTCCTTCGCGGACTACGCGCGCACCAACTTCCCGCACGCCAAGGTGCAGGAATACCCGACGTGGAACGAAGTGCTGGTCGCCCTGCACAAGGGCGAGATCGTGAGCGCGTACCGCGACGAGTTCGAGGTCAAGCGCGTGCTCAAGGCCGACCCCACCGTGTCGCTCGTGCTGCGCACCGTGACGCTGAAGGACCTCGAGGACACGCTGGGCATCGGCGTGGCCGTGACCGACACCACCCTTCTGGCCTACGTGAACCAGTTCCTCGCCCAGCGCACCGAGAAGCTGGACATCCAGAAAGTCTTGCAGGCGCTCGACCGCTGAACGGCACCGGACATCCCGACACCATGACTCCCTCCAAGTTCTACGCCTTCGTACTCAATCCCTGGGTCGTCATCATCAGCCTCGGCGCCGGCGTCGCCTTCGGCATGCTCGCGCCCGCCATGGCGACCACGCTGGGCTTCGTGGGCGACATCTACGTCGACCTGCTGAAGATGATCACCCTGCCCTTCATGGTCTCGGCCGTGATCTTCAGCCTGCAGCGGCTGTTCCGCGACGGCGGCACCGCCAGCCTGCTGGGCCGCGTGGCGCTGGTGTTCCTGGCGTTCTCTGCCTTCGTGGCGATCGCCGGCGCGGCCACGCTGCTGATCATGCGTCCCGGCGAGAACCTGCCGAGCACCACGATGCAGACCTTCGGCCAGATCGTGGGCGGCGACCTGAGCGCCAGCGACACGGCCATGAACCTGCGCGGCACCGACGAGGTGAAGAAGACCGCGAGCTTCGCCGACATGCTGGTGAGCCTGGTCCCGGCCAACATCTTCTCGGCACTGGCCAACGGCGACACGCTGAAGACGCTGGTGTTCGCGCTGCTGTTCGGCCTGGCGGTGGGCCACGTGCCCACGCGCATCTCCGACGGCCTCACGCAGGCGCTGGAGACCGTCTACCACGCCTGCCAGACGCTGATGCGCTGGCTGAGCTTCCCGCTGCCGGTGGTGCTGTTCTGCATGAGCGCGGCGCAGCTGGGCAAGACAGGCATGGAGCCGCTGCGCGCCATGGGCGCCTTCGTGGTGGCGTTCCTGGTGGTCTCGGTGGTGCTGCTGATGGTGGCTGCGGTCATCATCTGGAAGCGCTCCAACGGCACGCTGGGCCAGACGCTCAACGCACTGCGCGGGCCCTTCGCGCTCGCGCTGGCCACGCGCAGCAGCGCCACCTGCATGCCGATCATGATCGAGAGCCTGGTCACGCGGCTGGGCTTCGCGCGCTCGCGGGTCGAGCTGCTGGTGCCGCTGACCGTGTCGCTGCTGCGCATCGGCCCGGTCGTGTACTACGTGTGCGCGACGCTGTTCATCGCGCAGATCTACGGGCGCTCGCTGTCGCCGGTGGAAATCGGCATCGTGCTCACGTCGTCGGTGCTCGCGGGCTTCGCCTCGGCCGGCATGACCGGGCTGGTGACGGTGTCGCTGATCGGCATGACCTGCACCTACCTGGGCCTGCCCTTCGAGGCGGCGTTCATCCTGTTCCTGGCGGTCGATCCGGTGTGCGACATGCTGCGCACGCTGGTGCTGGTCATCGGCAACACCGCGGCCGTTGCCGTGGTGTGCCCGCGGCCATTGAAGATCTAGGGAACGTCGGCGTCATGTCACGCATCGGCGTACTCGGCGGCATGGGTCCATCGGCCACGGTGGACTTCATGGACAAGATCATCCGGCTCACGCCCGCCACCCGCGACCAGGAGCACCTGCCGGTGATCGTGGCGAACCTGCCGCACGTGCCCGACCGTTCCAGCGCGATCCTGGGCAGCGGCCCCGACCCGTTGCCGGCACTCCTGGCGGGCATCGACGTGCTGAACGACATCGGCGTGGGCGTGGTCGCGATCCCCTGCAACTCGTCGCACCACTGGTATGCGCAGATGGCCGCGCGCAGCCGCGCGCCGGTGATCCACATCGCGCAGTCGTGCGTCTCGGCCATTGCCTCGGCACCGCGCGCCACGGCCGCACGGCCCGTGCGCGTGGCGATCCTGGCCACGCGCGGCGCGCTGGCCTCGGGCTTCTACCAGCAGTCGCTGCGCGAGCACGGCATCGACTTCCTCGTGCCCGACGCGGCCACCGGCCAGGACCACGTGGACGCCTGCATCCGCGCCGTGAAAGGCGGCGACGTGCCGGCCGGCGCGGCCGCCTTCGAGCGCGCGCTGCAGGCGCTGGCCGCCACGGGCGCCACCGCGGTCATCATGGGCTGCACCGAGCTGCCGATCGCAGCGCAGGCGGCGCAGGCCGCGATCGCGGCGGAGCACGGCGCCATGTCGCTGGTCGACAGCTCGCTCGAACTGGCACGCGCCACGGTCGCATTCGCGCTCGACAAAGGCTGGAACAAGCCGACATGGATTTCCTGACGCGCACGTCCCACAGCCTCGTCGCCCTGCTGCTGTGCATGGCGGCAGGCGCCGTCGCGGGCGTGTACGCGCCCGCGGTGGGCGACGTGGCGTACATCGCGGCGCAGGTGTACCTGTCGATCGTGAGCATGGCGGCCATCCCGCTGCTGGTGGTCGCCACCTTCTTCGGCCTGCGCCAGACCATGGGACTGCCCTTTCCGGGGCGCCGCATCGCGATGATCGCGGGCCTCGCGCTGCTGCTGGTGGTGAGCTGCGCAGGCGCCGGCCTGGCACTGGGCTGGGTGAAGGCGCCGGGCTCGCAGCTCGACGCCGAATCGCGCGCGCACCTCGGCGAACTGGTGCAGAAGGCCGGCGACGGCGGCGACATCGAGATGCGCCTGCACGACGGCGGCATGCAGGCCACGCCGGTGGAGCAGCCGCGCGCGACGCTGCTGCCCGACAACTTCTTCCGCGTGCTGGTGGAGGGCCGCTCGCTCGGCATCCTGTCGTGCGCGCTGCTGTTCGGCCTGGCCTTCGCCGCGCTGGCGCGCACGCAGCACAACGCGCTCAACCACATGTTCGAGGGCATCTACCGCACGCTCGAACTCATCATCGCGCGCGCCAACATCCTGCTGCCGGTGGTGGCCTTCGGCATGTCCGCGCACGTACTCTCGCAAACCGATGCGGTGACCATCCGCGCCATGAGCGGCTTCCTGCTGCACTTCATCGTGCTGGTGGCGCTGCTGGGCGCGGCGGCGATTGCGGTGATCCACCAGCGCGGCAACCAGCCGCTGGCCGAAGTGCTGCAGCACCTGAAGACGCCGATGCTGGTGAGCCTGGTGTCTTCGAGCACCACGGCCAGCATCCCGCACACCATCGAGGCGATGAGCGCGCGCCTGGGCTTCAGCCGCGGCATCGTCGAGCTGGTGGTGCCCACGGCCTCGGTGTTCCTGCGCGCGGGCTCGGCGCTCTACTACGTGCTGCTCGCGCTGTTCGTGGCCAACCTCTACGACCGCACGCTGAGCCCGGCCGACATCGGCGTGATCGGCACCGGCGCGACCATCGCGGCCTTCGCCTCGGCCGGCAACAACAGCCTGACCAATGTCGGCTACGCGGGCATCGTGCTGTCGATGCTGCAGCTGCCCATCGAGGCCGCGCTGGCGCTGTTCCTGGCGATCGACCTGATCTGCGAAGGCCCGCGCAACCTTCTGACGCTGCTGGCGAGCTGCGCGCTGATCTCCATCGTCTCGGCCGGACTGCCGTCGGAGCGCGTGGCCGCGCCCCATGCCGACGCGGCGCCGCCGCGGCCGATCCGCTTCGTGCTCACGCGCGGGCACATCGCGCTGCTGGCCGGCTGCGGCGTGCTGGCATCCCTGCTGATCCTCCTGATGGGCGTTGCCGTGGGTGCACGGCAAGCCCAGCCCGCCGCGGCCTACGCCGTCTCCGGCGCGGCGAACACCGGAATTTCTCGATGAAACGGACAAAGACCTCCCTCGGCTGGCTCGCAGCCGTGCTGCTCGTGCTGCAGCTGGCCGCATGCGGCAGCCTGATGCCCAAGGGCACGCGCGTGGACTGGAGCGAATTCACGCTCTCTGCCGCGCCCAACGCCAACCAGAACAGCCCGGTCGCGGTGGACGTCGTGATGGTCCTCGACGACGCGATGCTCGCGCGCCTGGCCGAGCTGCCCGCCTCCAAGTGGTTCGGCGCACGCGCCGACCTGCAGAAGACCTTTCCGCAAAGCCTCGCGTACCACTCCTGGGAGCTGGTGCCGGGCCAGACGATCCGCGTACCCGCCAGCACCTTCGGCTCGCCGCGCGTGGCCGCCGTGCTCGTCTTCGCGAACTACAACACGCCCGGCGCGAACCGCGCGCGGGTGGAAGACCTCAAGGGCGCCGTCGTCGCCCGCTTCGACATTCAAAGCTTCGACGTGTCGACCACGCGTTGAACAACCCGGACCGCCACCAGTGAACACCGCCCTCCACCCCGCCCGCACGGGAGCCCGCCATGTCTGACGTGCACCGCGCCGCCCCCATCACCGACCGCGTCGAGTGGCACGAAGGCATGCTGCTGTCGCCGCAGCACTTCCAGCAGTTCTCCTCGCGCATGGATTCGCTCGTCGCCTGGCAGACGCTGGCCGCCGCGCCCTTCAGCTGGGGCGTGCGCCGGCTGGTGTTCGACCAGGGCCTGCTGCCGGCCGGCCTGCTGCGCGTGCTGGCGCTCGAGGCCATCCTGCCCGACGGCACCGCCGTGCAGTACGCGGCGGGCGAGCCCACGCACGGCACGCTCGAGCTGTCGCTCGCGCCGCATGCCGAACAGCTGGCCAACGGGCCGCTCGACATCTACCTGACGCTGCCGGTCACCGGCGCGAACCGCCATCGCTCGGCCACGGTGCGCTTCCGCTCGGTGGCGGCCGCGCCGGTGGAGGACATGGTGTCCGACGCCGAACCAGCCAGCATCCCGCGCATGCTGCCGCGCCTGGCGCTGAGCGCCGGTGCGGTGCCGCCCGGCACGCACGTGCACCTGCGCCTGGGCCAGGTGTTCAAGGACAACGAAGTGGTGAAGCTCGGCGACGCCCAGCCGCCGCTGCTCGAGGTGGCGCACGACAACCCGTTGTGGACCGCCGCCGCCGGCCTGCTCGGCCAGCTGCGCGGCAAGGCCGCCTTCGTCGCGAAGCAGACGGCCGTGCCTTCCTCGCGCGTGGACGACCGCCTCGCGCACCTCGAGCTGAAGGACCGCCTTCGCAGCCTGCTGTCGGGCCTGCCGCACGCCGAGGCCGTGCTGCGCACGCCGCACCTGCATCCGCTGCCGATGTACTGGTCGCTGTGCGCGCTGCTGGCCTCCCTGAGCCTGCTGCGCCCCGGCGGCCTGCCGCCGGTGCCGATGGACTACGACCACGCGAACCCCTCGCGCGTGTTCCAGCCGCTGCTGCTGGCGCTGCGCGATGCGGTGTCCGAGGTGAGCCAGGAGTACCGCGAGCACAAGTTCGAGTTCCGCCATGGCGCCTTCGAGACCACGCTGCAGCCGCAGTGGCTGGACGGCGCGCGCATCGTGATCGGCCTGCGCGGCCAGTCCGACCGGGACCTGCTGGCCTGGATGGACAGTGCCATCGTCGGCTCGCAGTCGGCCTACCCGTCGCTGCGCGAGCGCCGCGTACTGGGCGCGGTGCGCCGGCCCATCGAATCGGCGGACGAGCTCGGCCTGCGCCCGGGTTCGGGGTACCTGCTCTTCGCCATCCAGACGAATACCGCGCTGACCGTGCCGGGCGAGCTGCTGGTGATCGCCAACGCCAACGAAGGCGCCACCGCACAGCCTCCGCAGGAGATCGTGCTCTTCGTCAAGGACTGACGGCGCGAACGGCACGAGGCACGCACAGAGATTTCCCACATGGCACGCAACCTTCCCGACCTTGCGGTCGACGACCACATCACCAAGCAGTTCCGCGCTTTCTACGACGAGATCGTGAAAGCGCGCGACCGCACCGCCGAATCGCGCGAGACCGACCCCGACATGGTGGCGCAGGCACTGGCCCGCCATCTGGAGAACCTGCTCGAGCTGCAGTCGCTCGAGTCGCGCCGCGAGAGCACGCGCTTCGAACTCGAGAACGTGGCCGACGCGCGCTACCTGAAGGCCGCGCTGGCCGACGAGATCCTGCTGCACACGCCGTGGGTCGGGCGCGAGCGCTGGACCGCGCACCTGCTCGAGTCCTCGCTGTTCCGAAGCAACATCGCGGGCGACCTCGTGTTCCGCCGCATCGAGGAGCTGCTGTCGGGCCGCGAGCCGTCGCGCCGCGACATCGCGCGGCTGTACCTGTTCGCGCTGGCGCTGGGATTCCAGGGCAAGTACCGCGGCAGCGGCGAGGAGGCTCGCCTGCTCGGCTACCGCGAGGAGCTGTTCCAGTTCGTCTACCAGCGCCAGGCCGACTTCTCGGGCCGCGACCGCGTGGTGTCGGAACGGGCGTATGCGAGCACGCTGTCGCACATCGCGCCGCGCAAGCTGCCGACGCTGAGCCGCTGGACGGTGCTGTTCCTGCTGGCCACCGCCTCGCTGCTCGCGGTGTCGGAGCTGCTGTGGCTGTGGCAGTCGTGGCCGGTGCGGCAGGTGCTGCAGCCGGGCGCGATCGAGGCGTCGGGAGGCTACACGCGATGAACGACCTTTGCCTCGCGCACTCCACCGGGAGCACGCCATGCTGACGGACCAGCTCTTCCTGATCTCCATCGCGGTGCTCACGCTGGTGGTGCTGCTCGTGCTCGGCATGGTGCTGTACTTCGCCGCGCGCCGTTCGCACGCCAAGCCGTCGAGCGACCCGAAGGTCGCGCGCATCCGCTTCGACTCGCTGCGCAGCTCGTTCCGCCAGGCGGTCGAGCTGATCGAGGGCAACATCGCCTCGCGCGCCGACCGCTACGGCATCCCGTGGATCATGCTGCTCAACGAGGGCGACGACCACCGCCAGCTGCCGATCGAGCAGTCGGGCGTGGCCAGCGCGCTGAGCACCGAGTCGGCCTCGGCCGCGGCCACGCAGGGCATCTCGTGGCACTTCTTCGACCGCGGGGTGGTCATCGACATCCAGGGCGCCTACCTCGGCTCGCCCGACGACGACGACGCTTCCGAGAAGCCGTGGGACGAGTTCCTCGGCATGTGCCGGGCCTACCGCCCGCAGCGCCCGTTCGACTCGGTGGTGATCACCATTCCGGCAGCGCTGCTGCTGGACGACAGCACCGACGGACGGCTGGAGCTGTCCAAGCGCGCCAAGCTCGCGCATCGCCGGCTGTGGCTCGCGCAGAACCGCTTCGCGATGCGCTTCGCGGTGTACGTGCTCGTCACGGGCGCCGAGCAGCTCGAGGGCTTCAGCGCCTTCGCGCGCGCATTGCCCGAGCCGCTGCGCGCCAGCATGCTGGGCTGGTCGTCGCCGTACGACCTGTCGACCACCTACCAGCCGGGCTGGGTCGACGAGGCGGTGGGCACCGTGGTGCGCTCGGTCTCCGACGTGTCGGCCGAGCTGTTCGCGACCGACACCGCGCCCCAGGGGGCCGGCCCTCAGCTGCTGCTGCCTTCGCGCATCGAGGCGCTGCGCGGCCAGCTGCAGCTGTACGTCGACGAACTGATGCGCCCGAGCGCCTACCACGAGCCCTTCTTCTTCCGCGGCATCTACCTGACGGGCGACAGCGGCGAATCGGCGCAGGCCATCGCGACCATCGACGCGGAGCGCTTCGCCGAGCGCTTCACCGACGTCGACAACCAGCGCGACGCCTACGGCCGGCAGGAGCCCGCCGGCGGCGACCTCATCGCGCAGCTGATGCGCCAGCCTGCGTTCCTGCGCGACCTTTTCGAGAAGAAGATCTTTCTCGAGTACGGCCTCACCCGGCCGTCGCGCACGCAAACGCTCGCACGCCCGGTGCTGCACCGCGCGCTGCGCTGGACGGCGGTGCTGTTCCTCGGCGGCTGGGGCATCGGCCTGGTGGTGGCCACATGGCAGCTGCACCGGCACAACGGCACGCTGGTGTCGGCGCTCTCGCAGCTCCAGAACGACGCCCACTACCGCATGCGCGCACAGCAGCGCGGCGAGACCATTCCGACGGCCTGGTACCGAAACAAGGCGCTGTCGCTGCTGGCCATGAACGAACGGCTGCGCACCGACGGCACCTACTCGTTCTTCATGCCGGGCTCGTGGCAGCCTTTCGACGACCTCAACGAACGCGTGATCGAGCGCATCGAGCGCGAGTTCGGCGACATCGCAGTGAGCACCCTGCGGCGCGAGCTGATGGCCCGCGTGAGCCAGCTGAGCGGCGTGGAGCAGGACGAGGCCACAGGCGAATTCATCGTCGGCGCGAACTGCGCGCTGCCGCCGAGCTTCCGGACCATCGGCGACGCCCCTCGCAAGAACGGCCTGCTGGTGGAAGACCAGCCGGAGTTCGGCGCACTGCAGCGCTACCTCGGCTCGGCCGAACAGCTCGACACCGCGCTGCAGGCCGTGGAGCGGCTGCGCCAGCCGTCCACCGGCAATGCGGAAGACCTGCGCGTGGCCGTGCGCTATGCGCTGGGCGCCGAGCTGCCGGCCGACCTGAGCCGCAATCTGCGCTACTTCCGCCAGGCCGCCGAAGGCAACGCGCTGGCGATTCCGCTGGCGCCGGTGCAGGCGGCGCTGCGCTGCGCGCTCGACAAGGGCACGGCGCAGCTCGACGCACGGCTGTTCGTCAACAACGAGCTGCTGGTGTCCGAACAGGCGCTGGCCCGGCTCACGCCGTCGCTCGCCGGTGCCGGCAGCTTCGCGCGCACCACCGCCAGCTACCGCGAGGTGATCGGCGCGATCAAGGACCAGGAAGACCTGGTCGCGTCCGGCAAGGGCGGCTGGATGCGCCAGCCGGTGCTGGCGCTGGGCGGCTCGTACGACCGCACGATCGCGCGCATCGAGCAGAACCGCCTGCTGGGGCAGGAATCGGCCGATGCCGTGCGTTCGCGCGCACAGGACGCGTTCCAGAAATTCCGCGCGGAGTTCAACCTGCGCTTCGGCGGCGCGCAACCCGGCCTGGTGTGGCAGGACAAGGAAGGCCGCTTCGCGCTGGCACCCGAGCGCATCGCGCTGCGCGACGCGCTCTCCGCGTTGCTGGCGCAGCCCTTCATGGCCGCCGCGCGCGACCGCGACCTGCCCGGCGCGGGCATGCGGTCGATGGCCGCGTGGGACCTGCCGCGGCTCGACCAGGCGCTGGCGGTCGGCGACGTCCGCAAGCGCTACATGACCGATGGCCTGACGGCCTTCCCCGCGTCGGTTCGCCCGGGCATCGAGGCCGCGCTGAACGCGCACTTCGCGCAGCTGGTGGTCGACCAGGTGGCCGAGGCCGCGTCCGGCGCCGGCGACGGTCCGCGCACGCTGATGGCCACCGACACGCAGGCCGCGGCCTATGAAGCCTCGCGCCAGCGGCTGGCCAAGGTGCAGGCGCTGCTGTACGAACTGGGCGCGGGCCCGCGCGCCGAAGACCTGCGCGCGCTGATCTCGCGCGATGCGCTGCAGCGTCTGGAGGCCGTGGACGAGGCCTTCAATCAGTCGGAGCTCTACGCCATGCGCGGGCGCGACTTCCAGGGCTGGCGCGGCGAGCGCGGTCCGATGCTGGTGACCTTCGGCGTCTCGGACACCGGCTCGCTCGCGGCCTACCTGGGCCAGCAGTTCAATCGCGTCGAAACGCTGGGCAAGCTCGCCGACGGCTACATCGCGGCGCTCGACGGCGCAGGCGCGGGCTCGGTGCTCGCACAGCGCTGGCAGGCGATCAACCGCGACCTCGAACGCTACCGGCTGAAGAACCCGAACAGCAGCCTGCTGCTGCTCGAGCAGTTCCTGGGGACCACCGGCGCCGAGATCGATCGCGAGACCTGCTCGGCCAAGCTGGCCGGCAAGGCACCGGCGACGCGCATCGGCGACTACTTCGCGGACCGCCACCAGCAGATCTACAGCGCGCTGCTCGCACGCTGCTACGAACTGCAGTTCGGCGACCAGCAGGAGCTGTGGACCCAGTTCTCCACACGCTTCAATCGCTCGCTGGCCGGCAGGCACCCGTTCGGCGCGGCCACCACCGCGCGCGCCTTCGACCTGGCCGACCCGGCCGATGTGAACGACCTGGCGCGGGCCTTCGATCCGCTGGCACGCGCGCTGAAGGAAAGCCGCACCGACGCCGGTGCACGTACCTCGGCGATGCCGGGCGCGGCCGCGCGCCGCTTCGCCGAGCAGTTCGGCCGCGCGCGCGACTTCCTGCAGCCGCTGTTCCCCACCGAGGAGGGCGCCACGCCGGGCTTCGACCTGAGCGTGGACTTCCGCGCGAACACCACGGCGGAAATCGAAGGCAACAAGATCATCGACTGGTCCTTCGAGGTCGGCGACCAGGTGCTGCGCCTGCGCGACGCCCCGCGCACGCTGCGCTGGGAGTACGGCATGCCGGTGGCGCTGGTGCTGCGCGTCGCGAAGGACTCGCCGCTGGTACCACGTGCCGACGCGCAGCAGCCTGCCCTGCTGACCGACGGCCAGACCGTGACCTTCCGCTTCGCCGACCCGTGGGCGCTGCTCACGCTGGCGCAGCGCCAGCGCGAAGGCGAGTCGCTGCAACGCCCGGACGGCCGCTCGCAGCTGCTGAAGTTCGAGTTTCCGCTGGCGGCCCAGTCGGCCGGCGACACGGCGCAGATGCCGGCCGGTGGACGCGCGCGCGTGTTCCTGCGCATCGCGGCGAGCCCCGCCGGCAAGAAGAACGCCTTGATCTGGCCGGCGGCGTTCCCCGCCCGCGCCCCTGAATGGAGCACGCCCTGATGGCCGCCCTGCTCGCTCCCCTGAACGCCGAGGCCGCCAACGGCTTCGCGCCCGATCTCGCGGCCTTCCTCGCGCCGCTGGACATCGACGGCCCCGGCGGGCCGGCACTGCGCTACGACGCCGTGTACGGACGCATCCGCGACGCACGCATGGAGGAAGACGCCAGCCTGCCGATGGGCGAATGGACCCGCCCGCTGAAGAAGGCCGACTGGCGCGCCTGCGAGATGCTGTGTGCCGAGCTGCTGCAACGGCGCAGCAAGGACCTGCAGGTGGCTGCCTGGCTCACCGAGGCCTGGATGCATCGCCACGCGATCGACGGTCTTCTCGCGGGCACGCGGCTCCTCGAAGGGCTCGCGCGCGAGTTCTGGGACGAGGTGCATCCGCGCATCGAGGACAACGACGCCGACATGCGCGCCGCCACCTTCGTGTGGGCCAACGACACCTTCGCGCAGGTGCTGCTGATGCGGGTGCCGCTGCTCGCGTGGCCCGACTTCTCGCCGCCCTTCATCAACCTGAACGACTGGCAGCGCGCGCTGACCACCGAGTTCGGTGCCGGTACGAGCGCGCCCGCAGGCAATGCGAAGTCGAAGGCCAAGGAAGTAGCCGAGGAACCGACGGCACAGACGGTGTCGCGCCAGGACATCCTCGACCGCGCGGCGCGTGACCTGCACGCGGTGGCCGCGCTCGACGACCGCGTGGCGCTGGCGGCCGACGCCTGGCGCCGCCTGGGCGCGCTGCTCGATGAACGCCTGGGCGCCGATGCGCCCAGCCTGTCGAAGGTCACCGAGATGCTGGCACGCATGCGCCAGGCCCTGCGCAGCCTGCTGCAGGAGCGCGACCCGCGCGGCCAGCCCGCGCCGGCGTGGGCCGCCGAGCCACCGGCTGCGCCGCTTGCCGCGCCGCTGTCCCTTCTTTCTTCCGCGACCTCGATGGACGACCACCACATGAGCGAAGCCACGCCCGCACTCCCCCCCACGCCGGCGGCACTGCCGCAAGCCGCGGCGAACGGCCGCATCGGCAGCCGCGCCGAGGCCTACCAGCTGCTCGAGCTGGCCGCCGCCTACCTGATGCGCGAAGAGCCGCACAGCCCCACGCCCTACCTCGTGAACCGTGCTGTCGCATGGGGGCGCATGCCGCTGCCGCAACTGATGCAGGAAGTGTTGCGCGAGGACGGCGACCTGAACCGCTTCTTTTCGATCATCGGCGTGCGGCAGGACGCCTGACGCCATCTGTTCCACCCCAACGCATCCAACGCCATGGCCACTTCCATTCCACTGTTCAATGCGCTCTCGAGTGCCAAGTTCACGCACAAGTACGAAGTCGTCTGGGCTGAACTGCCCACGCCGGAGTTCAACATCAAGACCAAGGCCTGGCTCAAGACGCTCGACAAGCTGATCGGCGGCGTGTCGAGCAAGGAGCGCAAGGTGCTGGCGCAGGAGTTCCTGCAGTTCCTCTACGTCTACAAGCAGATGCTGGAGAAGCTCACGCGCGGGACGAACTCGGCCGAGCCGGCGCAGGTGCTGCAGAAGATGAACGACTTCAGCAACGAGTACAAGCGCCAGTTCGGCAGCATGCTCGACATGCCCAACGTGCGCCTGCCCAACGAGCTGGCGACCATCAGCGACAAGATGGCCATCAATGCGGCGCGGCGCGAGCTGATCGTGCGCAAGAAGCAGCTGGTCAAATACTGGATCGACGGCCTGCGCGACTTCCCCGAGCACATCGACGATGTGTCGATGTCGATGCAGTACATGGGCAACAACGAGCCGGCGAAGGTGCGCCTGTTCCTCGACGTGCTGTGCAAGGACCTGAGCAAGATCGGTGTCGGCGACCCGCGTCCCTGGCTGCAGACCAGCAGCCAGATCGAGACCGGACTGATGCGCGGCGGCGAGAACGGCAAGTTCAGCAAGGTGACCTGGACCAACGACGAGTTCAAGAAGGCGGTGAAGGCCGAGGCCTCGGTGGGCTACGGCGTGAAGGCTACCGGCGAGTGCGTGCTCGAGATCACCGGGCTGCGTGCCGAGTTCAAGGCCGAGGCCTTCGCTGGCGCGTCGCTCAGCGCCGAGGGCGAGGCCACGTACGAGAAGGGCAAGGGCGTCACGGTCAAGGGCAGCGTCGAGGCGATGGTGGGCGTGAAGATCAAGGTGGACGCGAACATCGACGTGGCCGACATCTTCCTGATCGAGGCCAGCGCCGAGGCTTTCGCGGGCGCCATGGCCACGGCCGAGGTCGAGTTCAGCGCCACGGTGGACGGCGTGAAGCTCGAGCTCAAGGCCGAAGCCTTCGCCGGCGCGCGCATCAAGGGCGAGGCCTCGCTGTCGCTGCGCATGTGCGGCTACGACATCATCAAGGGCACGGCCAAGGGTTCGCTGTCGGTCGGCGTCGGCGCCTCGTTCGCGCTCGAGTTCGAGTCGTCGGCCTTCGGGGGCTCCAAGCTCGGCATCGAGGCCGACGTGACGGTGGGCGTGGGCATGGGCGGCGGCGGCGAGTTCACCGTGTATCAGGACAACCTGGGCCGCGCGTTCAACTCGCTCTTCTATTCCAGCTACCTCACGCTGCTCGGACGCTCCAGCGAGCGCGACACCTGGCGCACCTACTTCCGCGACCTGGAAGACAACCAGATCCTGTTCGAGCGCGCCGACAAGATCATCGACGAGGCGCTGACAGGCTGCTACATCGAGTACCAGACCAACTTCACGCAGCTGCAGGCGTGGAAGCAGATGGAGGCGCTGTCCTGCTTCAAGGCGAACAAGGCCATTCCGGACGTGATCGCGCTGTAGACCGGGGTTGGGGGCGCGTAGACGTACGCGTCTCCGTCTGATACAGGGCCCGGCCGCGGGCGCGGCAGAATGTGCGCCGGAACTCCTTTCGCGGCACGGCCGGCGGGGCAACCATGCCACGCCGCCGCGCCACACCGACAGCCCTCGCACAGACCGCCGCCCACATGAAAATCGCCACCTGGAACGTCAACTCCCTCACCGCGCGCCTGCAGCACGTGCTCGACTGGCTCATTGCCAACCCGGTCGACGTGCTCTGCCTGCAGGAGCTCAAGATGACGGACGACAAGTTTCCGCTCGAGGTCCTGAAGTCCGCGGGCTACGAGGCCGCGGTGTTCGGCCAGAAGACCTACAACGGCGTCGCCATCCTGAGCCTCGCGCCGGTCCGCGACGTGGTGAAGAACATCGGCGGTTTCACGGACGACCAGTCGCGCGTGATCGCGGCGACCATCGAGACGCCCTCCGGTCCGCTGCGCGTGGTCAACTGCTACTTCGTGAACGGGCAGGCGCCGGGCTCGGAAAAGTTCGCCTACAAGATGAAGTGGCTCGAGGCGCTGCACGACCAGCTGCGCCAAGAGCTGGCCGCACACCCGAACCTGGTGCTGCTGGGCGACTTCAACGTCACGCCCGAGGACCGCGACAGCTTCGACCCTGTGGGCCTGAAGGAAACCATCCACCACACGACCGAGGAACGCAACCATTTCAAGGCGCTGCTCGAGCTGGGCCTGACCGACAGCTTCCGCATGTTCGAGCAGCCCGAGAAGAGCTTCTCGTGGTGGGACTACCGCATGCTGGGCTACCAGAAGAACCGCGGCCTGCGCATCGACCACATCCTCGTGAGCCAGCCGCTGCTGCCGCGCGTGAAGGGCTGCGTCATCGACCGCGTGCCGCGCAAATGGGAAAAGCCCAGCGATCACGCACCGGTGGTGCTCGATCTTGACCAGGGAGCCTGAGACCATGGCGAAGCTCCATCGCACGGCCAGCCGCGTCGCCCTGCTGGCGGCGGCACTGGCACTGTCGGCCTGTTCGCTGCTGAAGTCCGCCGACAAGGCGGAGGGCGGCGCAGGGGCCTCCTCGTCCACGTCCGAATCGCCCGCGGACGAGGCTTCCTCGAGCGGGCGCGAAGTGGCCACGGTGCGGCTGATCACGGCGCAGACGCCGGCCGTGCGGGCCTACCGCAAGATCGGCGCGCGCCACATCTACAACAAGTACGCCAGCCGCATCTACAAGGGCAAGATCCCGCCGCTGGTCTACGCGGTGGTGGTGGTCGAGACCGACATCGATGCCACCGGCAAGGTGGTGCGCGTGGGTTTCAGCCGCACGCCGAGCCATGCACCCGAGGTGCCGCCGAAGATCGCGGAGCTGATCAAGGCCACGTCGCCGCTGCCCAACCCCGGAAAGCTGGGCGCCCACACCTACGTGGACACGTGGCTCTGGGACAAGAGCGGCAACTTCCAGCTGGACTCGCTGACCCTCGGACAACGCAGCCGATAGCGAAGACACCCGCGAACCGGCATAAAAAAAGGCCCCGAGGGGCCTTTTTCATTCGATGCCGAGTTCCTGGATCTTCCGGGTGATGGTGTTGCGCCCGATGCCCAGCTTCTGCGCGGCCTCGATGCGGCGACCGCGCGTATTGGCCAGCGCCGTGAGGATCAGGCGCGACTCGAAGCGGCGCGACAGCACGTCCCACACGTCGGTGCGCCCGGCCGCCAGCAGCGCCTGCGCCTCGGCCTCGAGGCCGCCTTCCCAGCTGCTGACGCCGCCCGCGGCGGGAGCCTCCGGAGCGTCGGCTGCGGCGTGTGCGCTGTGTGTGGCCGATGGCGCCTCGACGCCCGCCACCGGCAGCGGCGCCACGGCCTGCTGCGGCATTCCGGCAGGGGCCGTGGCCGCGCTCTCCGCCGCATGGGCGTGGGCATCGACGGCGGCGCCGCCGGCCATCACTTCGGGCGGCAGGTCCTTGGCCTCGATCAGCTGGGCTGGCGCCATCACGGTCAGCCAGTGGCAGATGTTCTCGAGCTGCCGCACGTTGCCGGGGAAGCTGAAGGCCGCGAGCCTGGCCAGCGCGGCATCGGAAATGCGCTTGGGCTCCACGCCGAGTTGCCGCGCGCTGACCTGCAGGAAGTGGCGCGTGAGCGCGGGCACGTCCTCGCCGCGTTCGCGCAGGGCCGGCAGGCGCAGGCGGATCACGTTGAGACGGTGGAACAGGTCTTCGCGGAAGCCGCCGAGCTTGACGCGCTGCTCCAGGTCCTGGTGGGTGGCCGCGATGACCCGCACGTTGGCCTTCACCGAGTTGTGGCCGCCCACGCGATAGAAGTGGCCGTCGCTGAGTACGCGCAGCAGGCGCGTCTGCAGGTCGAAGGGCATGTCGCCGATTTCATCGAGGAACAGCGTGCCGCCCTCGGCCTGCTCGAAGCGGCCGCGGCGCATGGTCTGCGCGCCGGTGAAGGCGCCGCGCTCATGGCCGAAGAGCTCGCTCTCGAGCAGGTCCTTCGGGATGGCGGCGGTGTTGATGGCCACGAACGGGCCGTTGGCGCGCGGCGAGTGCTTGTGCAGCGCGCGCGCCACCAGCTCCTTGCCCGAGCCCGATTCGCCGGTGATGAGCACCGTGACGTTGCTCTGCGAGAGCCGGCCGATGGCGCGGAACACGTCCTGCATCGCGGGCGCCTGGCCGAGCATCTCGGGCGCAGCGACCATACGTTCTTCCGCGACTTCCTCGCGCTGGCTTTCGTCGACCGCGCGGCGGATGAGCTCGACCGCACGCGGCAGGTCGAAGGGTTTGGGCAGGTATTCGAAGGCACCGCCTTGAAAGGCCGAGACGGCGCTGTCGAGGTCGGAGAACGCCGTCATGATGATGACGGGCAGGCCGGGGTGCCGGGCCTTGATCTTGTCGAGCAGGTCGAGCCCGGAGCCGCCCGGCATCCGGATGTCGCTCACCAGGACCTGGGGCGCCTGCTGCTCGTCGTCGCCGGCCTGCTCGAGGGCGGCCAGCACCTCTCGGGTATTCGTGAAACTGCGCGTGGGCAGGTCTTCGCGCAGCAGAGCCTTCTCGAGCACGAAGCGAATCGATTGGTCGTCATCAACTATCCAGATCGGCTTCATGCATCTCCTCTGTTGCCGGTGCTGCGCTAGGGCAGCGGTATCAATATCTTGAAATCGGTTCGGCCCGGGACGCTGTCGCACTCGATCACGCCGTGATGCTGCTGCACAAAGGTTTGCGCGAGCGTCAGCCCCAGCCCGGTCCCGCCTTCCCTGCCCGAGACGAGCGGATAGAAGATGCGGTCCTTGATCGTGTCCGGCACACCCGGTCCATTGTCGATGACATGCAATTCCAGTGCCAGTCGATACCACTGCTTGTTGAAGATCACCTGGCGTGCCACGCGCGTCTTGAAAGTGATCTGCGCATCGCCCGCGGCGCGACGCTCGGCCAGCGCCTGCGCCGCGTTGTGCGCGATGTTCAGCGTGGCCTGGATGAGTTGCTCGCGGTCGCCGCGGAACTCGGGGATCGAGACGTCGAAGTCGCGCTCGATGTGCAGGTCGCGCGGAAATTCCGCCAGGATGACCGAGCGCACGCGCTCGCACACCTCGTGGATGTTCACGTCGCCCACCACGTGCGGGCGCCGGTGCGGCGCCAGCAGCCGGTCGACCAGCGTCTGCAGCCGGTCGGCCTCGTGGATGATGACCTGGGTGTATTCGATGAGGTCGCGGGACTCGACCTCCATCTGCAGCAGCTGCGCCGCACCGCGGATGCCGCCCAGCGGATTCTTGATCTCGTGCGCGAGGTTGCGGATGAGTTCCTTGTTGGCCTGCGCCTGGTCGATGAGGCGCTCCTCGCGGTCCTGGCGCACCTGCTGCTCGAGCGGCGACATCTCGATGATGAGCTCGCCCTTCCTGTCGCCGTGCGACAGCGTGACCTGCACCGGCATCAGCTCGTGATTGACGCGACGCAGGAAGGCTTCGTAGCGCAGCGTTGCGAAGTCGTTGCTGCTGGCGCCGTCGATGGCAGTGCGCAGCACCTGCGGCTCGTGGAAACAGGCACCGAACTGCGATCCCTCGAGCGTGCGTCGCGATGTGCCCAGTGCGTCCTCGAGGCCTGCGTTGGCAAACAGCACGGAGCCGTTGCCGTTGACCACCGCGATCAGCGTGGACAGCAGGTCGAAGGACTTGAAGCGCAGGTTGGCGCCGTTCGCCTTCTTCCCGAACACCATGTGATCAGGGCTGCTTGACGGGCAGACGGCCGATCTCGCGGCGGATGCCGGCGATATCGCTCTCGTTGCGCGCCAGCTCGGCCTTCATTTCGGCGACGCGGTCCAGGTACTTCTGATAGTTCTTGCTTTCGCTGCCCTGCTTCTCGGGCTCGCCGTTGTTGTATTCCTTCTGCAGCTCGGCCTGGCGCGCCTCGGCCTTCTTGAGCTCGGACTCGAGCACCGAACGCGCCTCGCCATCGCGGGCGCGCTGGTCGACGCCTTCGACGCGCGGGCTGCCCGCCGGCGCACGCGCTGCAGACGAACCCGAGGACGACGACGTCGAACCGCCGCCACCGCCCGAAGGCCTCGTGCCCTGCACGACCGTGACGTTGCCGCCTTCGAGCGGCTTGCATCCCTTCTGCTGGGCGATGGAGGCGTTGTTGGTGTATTCATTGCCGCAACGCCAGACGCGCTCCTGCGCGAGCGCCGGCAGCGCGAGCAGTGAACCGGCCAGGAAAATGAGGGAAGCAGTCTTCATGTGTATCGGTTATTGGCGGTGGACAGCGCGACAAAGGCGCATTTTCATGCAATTCGACGCCAATGGTGACCAGATGTTCCACCCCAATGAAAAAGGACGGCAAGCCGTCCTTTTCTTAACCCATCGGGCCTACACACCGCGCTGCGCCAAGCCCCCTTCCAGGGATACCGCGGAACCGGCTTTGCCGGGCCGCAGGTATCGCCCCCGGTAGGAAGGCGAAGCGACACGAAGTGCGCACAGCCTGGAGGCGAGCCAAATTACAGCGAGTAGTACATGTCGAACTCGACGGGGTGCGTCGCCATGCGGAAGCGCGTGACTTCCTGCATCTTCAGTTCGATGTAAGCATCGATGTAGGCATCGGTGAACACGCCGCCCTTGGTCAGGAACGCACGGTCCTTGTCCAGGTATTCCAGGGCCTGGTCGAGGCTGTGGCAGACGGTCGGGATCAGCGCGTCTTCTTCCGGCGGCAGGTGGTACAGGTCCTTGCTGGCAGCTTCGCCCGGATGGATCTTGTTCTCCACGCCGTCGAGGCCGGCCATCAGCAGCGCGGCGAAGCCCAGGTACGGGTTCATCAGCGGATCGGGGAAGCGCGCTTCGACGCGGCGGCCCTTCGGGTTGGCCACGAACGGAATGCGGATCGAGGCCGAGCGGTTCTTGGCCGAATAGGCCAGCTTCACCGGGGCTTCGAAGCCGGGCACCAGGCGCTTGTAGCTGTTGGTGCCGGGGTTCGTGATGGCGTTCAGGGCACGTGCGTGCTTGATGATGCCGCCGATGTAGTGCAGCGCGAAATCGCTCAGGCCTGCATAGCCGTCGCCTGCGAACAGGTTCTTGCCGTCCTTCCAGACCGACTGGTGCACGTGCATGCCGGAGCCGTTGTCGCCGACGATGGGCTTGGGCATGAAGGTGGCGGTCTTGCCGTAGGCGTGCGCCACGTTGTGGATCACGTACTTCTGCAGCTGGACCCAGTCGGCGCGCTGGACCAGCGTGCTGAACTTGGTGCCGAGTTCCATCTGGCCGGCGTTGGCCACTTCATGGTGATGCACTTCGACCGGGATGCCCAGCGATTCGAGCACCAGACACATTTCGGAGCGCATGTCCTGGAAGCTGTCGACCGGGGGAACCGGGAAGTAGCCGCCCTTGACTGCGGGACGGTGGCCGGTGTTGCCGTGCTCGTATTCCTTGTCGGTGTTCCACGAGGCTTCTTCGGACTCGATCTTCACGAAGCAGCCCGACATGTCGTTCTTCCAGCGAACGCCGTCGAACACGAAGAATTCGGGTTCCGGACCGAAGAAGGCGGTGTCGCCCAGGCCCGATGCCTTCATGTAGGCTTCGGCGCGCTTGGCGAGCGAGCGCGGGTCGCGCTCGTAGGCCTTGCCGTCGGCGGGGTCGATCACGTCGCAGGTCAGGATCAGCGTCGTTTCTTCGAAGAACGGGTCGATGTTGGCGGTGTTCGGGTCGGGCATGAGCTGCATGTCCGAGGCTTCGATTCCCTTCCAGCCGGCGATGGACGAGCCGTCGAATGCGTGGCCCGAGGTGAATTTGTCTTCATCGAAAGCCGAGACCGGCACGGTCACGTGCTGCTCTTTGCCGCGGGTGTCGGTGAAGCGGAAGTCGACGAACTTGACCTCGTTTTCCTTGACGAGCTTGAGTACATCGGCGACGGTCTTTGCCATCAGTTTCTCCTGAGTTGGATGGTGGTTAGGAATACAGGCAAGAGGGATTGCAGGTTCTGTGCCATTGTCGCCTCAGCGGATGAGGCTTTGGTGAACGCTGCAGACCCCAAATGAAGGCGGAAATTCACTTATTTGGTGCATTGAAAATCAACGCACCAATTCGGGGCCAAGCTTCGCATCGAAACCGTGCAGGCCCTCGATCAACTGCGCATAGGCCGCATCGAGCAGACCGGGGTCGCCCTTGACGCCCAGCTCGATATGCCGGCCGTACTGGGGGTGATCGACGCTCGGCAGGCTGAACACCTTGATGCCGGCGTGCCGGTTTTCGATGGCCTGCATCAGGGGGGTCAGCGTTGCTTCCATGGCACCGAAAACGATCACGGATTTCTCGGCGACGCCGTTGCGGGTGAACAGGTCCTTGTAGCGGCCGTCGAGCACCGACTCGACCATGGGCCAGGCCATGACCGGGAAACCGGGCACGAAATGCACGTCGCCGACGCTGAAGCCGGGGATCTTGTTGTACGGGTTGTAAATGAGCGTGGCGCCCTGCGGGAACACGCCCATGTTCAGCCGGTGGATGTTGTCGGCGCGGTCGGGCTCGTAGGGCACGCCCTGCTCGCGCGCGGTGTCCTGCATGCGTTCGCGGATCAGCAATTCGGCCTCGGGATGCAGCTCGAGCGGCACGCCCAGCGCCCTGGCGGCGCACTGGCGCGTGTGGTCGTCGGGCGTGGCGCCGATGCCGCCGGTCGAGAACACGACGTCGCCCGAGGCGAAAGCGCGGGCGAGTGCGGCGGTGATGCGGTCCGGCTCATCGCCGACGTACTCGGCCCAGCTGAGCTGCAGGCCGCGCGCGGCGAGCAGCTCGATGACCTTGGCCATGTGCTTGTCGGCCCGCTTGCCGGAAAGGATCTCGTCGCCGACGACGATGAGACCGAATGCGCGTGTCATGGTGAACCCCATTGAGAAAGAGCGGCGCGGTTGGCCTCGGCGACCTCGAGGGCCGGCGTTGCATTCACGGACGACGCCGCGGCCGCGGCGCGCTGGGTGCGCAGCTGCGCCAGGGCATCGAGGCAGTAGTGGGCGAACCAGAGCGCCGAGAACGCGAACACCAGCGTGTAGATCCAGATGGCGAGCGGCACCAGCACGAAGAAGGCGGCCGCGAACAGGAGCCCGGAAGCCCAGACGATGCTCGGCGCGGCGCCCAGATAACCGCACAGCACGCCGACGCACAGGAGCGGCACGCGGTGCGCGCGCATCAGCGCAGCGCGCTCCTCGGGGCTGGCATGCTCGGCCAGCGCGTCGAAACTCATCACCCGGTAGGTCAGCCAGCCCCAGATGAGCGGCGGAAGAATCAGCACCAGCGGCGGGATGAGCCACAACGGCATCGACACCACCAGCGCGATCAGCGCCAGCACGGTGGCGCCGAGGGAACGAGCCACGCTGCCGAAGAAGGAAGCGCCCTTCTTCTGCTCGAGCGATGGAAAGCGCCGCTCGGCCACCAGCCTGGTGAGCGCCGGCGCCATGAAGCCGGCCACGATGAGCAGGCAGATCACCACGATCAGCGGCGTGGCTGCCAGCACCACGACCAGCGGCGCGAGCATGCCGGTGACGTCGCCCGAGAACAGCCGGCCGATCCAGGCCCAGAAACTCGACAACAGCGGCCACGCGTCGAGCGCGCCGTGCGTCCAGGCCACCGCCGCATCCCAGAAGAAGTAGCCGAGCCCCGCGGCCAGCACCACCATCAGGCCCAGCGGCAGCAGCGACAGCACGATCACGCGCGGCAGCATGCAATAGGCGACCGCGCGCCAGAAGGAGTCGAGGAGCAGGCGCATGAGGCAGGGAGGATAACGCCTCGGGCGAGGCCTTCAAGGGACGGAGCCCCTCAGCCGCGCCCGACCATTCGCTTCAGGCCGAGCCACTGCTGCGCCCAGAAGCCGCGTCCGTACTCGCGCACGCGCCCGTCGGCGCCGGGTTCGACCTGGTCGCGGATGCCCGTGGGGTCGTAGCGGTTCTCGAAGTTGGCGGTGCCGAACATCATGTCCCACCACGGCAGCAGCACGCCGAAGTTGTGGCCGCCGAGCGTGCTCCTGCCGTGCGACTCGTGGCCCAGGCCGATGCTGTGGTGCAGCCGGTGGAAGCGCGGGCTGATCCACAGCCGCTCGCCGATCGCGCCGAAGCTCAGCCGCAGGTTGGCATGCTGCAGACTCTCGCTGAGCTGGGTGAACGCGACGAAGGCGATGAACTGGCCCGGCGCCACGCCGATCAGCTGCGCCACGATGACGATGAGCGTGTCGTGCACGATGTCGTCGAGCAGGTGATTGCGGTCGTCGCTCCACATGGTCATCTGCCGCTGCGAGTGGTGCAGCGAATGCAGGCCCCACCACCAGTTGAACTGGTGCTGACCGCGGTGGATCCAGTAGCCGACGAAGTCGAGCACCACGAGATAGATGGCAAAGGCGACCACCGGCACGTCGGTCACGCCGGGCCACACCTCGTCGAGGTGGAAAGTGCCCCACCCCGCCGTGCGCAGGCTGCCCATGGCGTCGTCGAAGAAGGGCTGCAGCGTGAAGAAGATCGCCAGGCGGAACAGGCCAAGCCGATGGATCAGCGTGTAGAGCACGTCGATGCGGATCGCATGGCGGTCGGTCACGGGCTCCACCGAGCGCCAGCGCTGCAGCGGGCCGATCAGCGCGACCAGCACAACGACCTGGATGACGCCGACCAGCAGCCAGCCGGTGGCGTCGAAGGCGTCTTCGGTCCATCCGCCGAGGCCGACGGCGAAGACCAGCGGCTGCACGACGGCTTCGAAGAACCAGCCCTGCAGCGCGGAGAACATGTCGGTCAACCACTCGATCACGGCACGGACCTCAGGGATGGGATGCGATCCAGGCGCGGAAATCGGGGTGCTGGCGCAGGGTCTCGAAGCAGAAGCCCTTGGCCTTGAGGCCGACGATCAGCGGCTCGAGGTTGGCCGGCGCCCAGGGATCCTTGCGCGACCAGATGCCCAGGTGCGCCAGCAGGATGTCGCCGGGGCGGATGGTGTCGAGCGCCTGCGTGAGCAGCTTCGCATTGCTGAACTTCTCGCTCGGCAATTCGTCGCCCAGGAAGCCCGCGGGCGCCCAGCCGACGTACTTGTAGCCGCAGCCCTCGGCCGCGGCCAGCAGCGCGGGCGAGGTCTTGCCGCCCGGCGCACGGTACAGCGGCAGCGGCTTCTTGCCGGTGATGGCAGCCAGCCGGTCGGACGACTTGCGGATGTTCGCGCAATACTCGGCCGCGCTCCAGGTCGATTCCTTGCCGTTCTGCGGACCGGCCGACGGCTTGATGCGGAAGCTCGACGGCGCGCCCTTCACGTCGGCGCGCCAGTAAGCGTGGTCGTAGGTGTGCGAGCCGAACTCGTTGCCCTCGGCCGCCCTCGCCTTCCACCATGGCGCCCAGTGGTCGTCGAGGCTGTCGCCATCGGTCTGGGTGCGCTCGGCGGCGGCGAAGAAAGTGACTCTCACGTTCTGGCGCTTGAGCACGTCGGCCACCAGCGGGGCAATGCCCATGTGGCCTGTGTCGAAGGTCAGGTAGACCGGCTTCTCGCAGCTGGCCGTGCCCTGCGCCGCCCAGGCGCCGGGCATGACGCTGCCGGCCAGCAGCAGCGCGAGCGCCACGCCGGCGCTTCTACGTGCGCTTGCCATGGTCCAGGGTCCAGACGCCGTGCGGCGAACGGCCGACGTTGACCTGGCGCACGACCTTCTGGGCGACGAGGTCCACCACCGTGAGCTTCTTGGCCCAGCGCGAGGTCACGTACAGCGTCTTTCCGTCGGCCGAGACATCCATGCAGTCGGGGCCGCCGGGCACGGAATAGGTGGCGATCACCTTCAGCGTGGTCAGGTCGATGCGGCTGATGGTGTTCGCCACGCGGTTGCTCACGAACACGGTCTTGCCGTCGCCGGCCGAACGGAAGGCATGGGCGCCCTTGCCGGTGGGGATCTTGCCGACCAGCTTGGGCTCGGCGCCGGCCACGTCGAACACCTGCACGCCGTCGCTGCCGGTTAGGCCGACCAGCAGCGTCTTGTCGTTGTGCACGCCGAAGATGTCGGCCGGCATCGGGCCGGTGACGGTGCGCCACTTGATGGCCTGCGTGGGCAGGTCGACGGCGATCATCTCGTCGCTGTCCTGCATGGTCACGTAGGCGATGGTGCTGGTGTTGTCGATCCAGATGTGGCTGGGCGTCTTGCCGGTGGCGATGCGCTTGGCCAGCTTGAAATCCTTGCCGTCCCAGCGGTACACGTCAACGTGGTTCAGGCGGTTGCCCGCGGTGACGAACCACTTCATGTCGCGGGAGAACTGCAGTTGGTACGGATCGGTGATGCCGTACACCACCCGCTGCACTTCGGCCGTCTTCGGATTGAGGAAGGTCAGCGAGTCGCCCGCCGAATTGGCCACGATGACCGACTTCTCGTCGGGCGTCATGTAGATGTGGTGCGGCTCCTTGCCGGTCGCGATGCGCTGCTTCTCGGTCCAGTCGACCGGATTGATCACGCTCACGCTGGCGTCCAGCGAGTTGAGCACGAAGATCGGAGGAGGCTCGGCCGCAGCGGCGGCGGGCGTCATATGTACCGAAAAGGCCGCAAGGCAGGCAAGCAGGAAGGCCGAGAGGCGGCCGTTCGGTCGGGCAGAAAGTCGCAAGGGGAGGTTCCGGGAGAGAGCTTGGCGAGATTAACGGCCGAGCCTTAAGACTGGCTGACCGTCCGGGGGCGCTTTCTTGTGCTTATTTCGGTGTCTTGGCGGCTTTGGCCGGCGCACGCAGGCCAGCCACCTCGTCGGCGGTCAGCCAGCGCCATTGGCCCGGCGCCAGGTCGGCCGGCAGCGCCAGATCGCCCATGCGCGAGCGGTGCAGCCCTTCGACCCGGTTGCCGACCGCGGCCAGCATGCGCTTGACCTGGTGGTACTTGCCTTCGGTCAACGTCAGGCGCAGGTGCAGCGGACTGTCCGATTCGCAGGCGGCGGCGCGCACGGGCTTCGGGTCGTCGTCGAGCACCACGCCGCCCAGCAGCTTCGCGATCTGGGCCTCGTCCACCGGATGCTTGGCCGTCACCTCGTAGACCTTGGGCACGTGGTGCTTGGGCGAGCCCATCTTGTGGATGAACTGGCCGTCGTCGGTCAGCAACAGAAGGCCGGTGGTGTCCTGGTCGAGCCGGCCGATGGCCTGCACGCCCTGCACCGCGCCCTTGTTGGGCCGCAGGCGCAGCGGCGACGGCAGCAGCGTATAGATGCTCGGATAGGTCGAGGGCTTCTGCGAGCACTCGGTACCTGCCGGCTTGTGCAGCATCAGGTAGGCCTTCTCGTGGTAGGCCCACGGGGTGCCCTGGACGGTGAAAAGCAGGCCCTCGGCATCAAGGTCGGCGAAGGGGTCGGTCACGGCCTTGCCGTCGATGGCCACGTGGCCTTGCTGGACCAGGCCCGCGCACACGCGGCGCGTGCCGAAGCCCTGGGTGTAGAGGATGTCTTGCAGATGCATGGAAATGAAAAAAGCGGCCGCGCCGGCATGGCACGACCGCCCCTGAGTTTGCTGGATCAGTACCCTGCGGCCAAACCGGTGTTGCGGCGCGGGTCGTTGGCGCCGTAGAAGCGGTTGCTGCCCACCGGCTTGCCGCCCAGCGTGGGCGCCCCGACGATGATGGCCGCCAGGTGGTTGGCCGGTTGCGGCACGCCCAGGTTGTGGCCCATGTCGGTCAGGATCTTGCGCGTGTCGGGGCTGATCGCGAAGGTCTCGACGTTGGTGACGTCGGGCAGCCACTGCTGGTGGAAGCGCGGCGCATCGACGGCTTCCTGCACGTTCATGTCGTAGTCGACCACGTTCAGGATGGTGTGCAGCACCGCCGTGATGATGCGGCTGCCGCCCGGCGTGCCGACCACGAACACCGGCTTGCCGTCCTTGGAGACGATGGTCGGGCTCATCGAGCTCAGCGGACGCTTGCCCGGCTCGATCTTGTTGGCCTCGCCCTGCACCAAGCCGTAGAGGTTGGGCACGCCGACCTTCGACGTGAAGTCGTCCATCTCGTTGTTCAGCAGCACGCCGGTCTTGGCGGCCGTGACCTTGGCGCCGAACCAGTCGTTCAGCGTGTAGGTCACCGAGACGGCATTGCCCCATTGGTCGGTGATCGAGTAGTGGGTGGTGTTGCTGCCTTCATGCGGCGCCACGCCGGGCTTGATGTCCTTGGAAACACCGGCCTTCTTCGGGTCGATGCTCGCGCGGATCTTCTCGGCGTAGCCCTTGTCGAGCAGGCGCTCGAGCGGGTTCTTCACGAAGTCTGGATCGCCCAGGTAGCTGTTGCGGTCGACGTAGGCATGGCGCATGGCCTCGATCTGGTAGTGCACCGACTGGGCCGAACGGAAACCCAGCTCCTTCAGCGGGTAGCCCTCGAGGATGTTGAGCATCTCGCAGATGATCACGCCGCCCGAGCTGGGCGGCGGCGCCGACACCACGCGGTAGCCGCGGTAGTCGCATTCCACCGGCGCGAGTTCGCGCGTCTTGTACTGGTCGAGGTCGGCCTGGGTGATGATGCCCTTGCCCGCCTGGCTCGAAGCCACGATGGCCTGGCCCACCCAGCCCTTGTAGAAGCCGTCGGTGCCGTTCTGGCTGATGGCGCGCAGCGTCTTGCCGAGGTCCTTCTGCACCAGCTTCTGGCCGACCTGGAAGGGCTGGCCCTTGTTCAGGAAGATGGCACCGGAGACCGGATCCTTCTGGAAATCGGCGGTGGACGTCCAGAGCATGTCGATGTCGCCCTGTTCCAGCGCGAAGCCCTTTTCGGCCAGTTGGATGGAGGGGGCGATCAGGTCGGCGCGCTTCATGGTGCCGTACTTCTCGCGTGCGTATTCCATGCCCGAGACAGAGCCCGGCACGCCCACCGCAAGGTGGCCATTGGTGCTCAGGCCCTTGATGACGTTGCCGTCCTTGTCGAGGTACATGTTGGCCGTCGCGGCCAGCGGCGCCTTCTCGCGGAAATCGAGGAAGGTCTTGCGGCCATCGGCCAGCTGCACGGTCATGAAGCCGCCGCCGCCGAGGTTGCCCGCGGCGGGATACACCACCGCCAGCGCATAGCCCACGGCCACCGCCGCGTCGACGGCATTGCCGCCGCGCTTGAGTACGTCGACGCCGACTTTGCTGGCCAAGTGCTGCGCGCTCACGACCATGCCGTGCTCGGCCGCGACCGGCGCCTGCGACGCGGCATTCGACGCGCCGGCGGCAGCCAGCGCGAGCACCGCCGCCACGGCGGCGCGCAGCTTTGGAGTCCAGTGGATGTGTTGCATGTAGAAGTCTCCTCTTTGAGTGCGATGAAGAAGGATGGCGGCTCTGATCGTCTCCGGGTGGAGCGGCTCAGGCCGTCAGCAGCGCCTTGCGCCGCAGGCTCGCCAGCGCCAGCGCGACCTGCTGCCTGGCGAATTCTTTCACCGCCGACGGCTCTGTCAGCGGCTTGTCGTCCTTGACGAAGCGCAGCCGGTCGCTGCGCACTTCCGCCTCGAGGTGCTGCGCGAGCGCCTCGTGCGAATGCTTGCCGTCGAGCAGCGGCAGCAGGCTGCGCTCGAGCAGCGACAGCACGACCGGCTCGTGCCATTGATTGCAGGAGCCGAAGGTGTCGCCGGCGCCAGTGCGCAGAACGGAGAGGGCACGGATCGCAGGCAACGCCACGGGGCTCTCGGACACCGAGGCGACCACAGGCACCGTCGTGCGACGCACCCGCAAGGCACCCAGGATCAGCAGTTCCTCGAGCATGGCCATCACCGCGGGCTCGACGGCAGCCGGCGGCTGGTCGACAAGCCGCGATACTCCGTCGACCAGCGCCTGCGGCGATATCGAAGTGGGATAGCCCGCATCGAGCAGTTGGGCAACGGCCTTGTGCACCGGGAGCCGCAGCGTGACCTTGAGGCCGCGGATCGCGTTGCACGGTTGCTCGCGGGCGTCCAGCGTGAACGCCGTGCCGTCTGCGGAAGCGAAAAGGCCCGCGAATTCGAGTTCGCGCAGGCGCGCAGGATCGAGCCTGTAGCGGATGCGGTCGGCATTCTGCTGCCCGACCAGCAGCGTCTGGCGAAACGTGCGGTTGACCAGGAAATCGAGGTACTGCTCCATGAGGATCTGGCTGCCCCCGCACTCGCGCAGGAGCGGGCCATGTACCTTGTCGCCGTAGTTCTGCACGAACATGGTCGAAGGCTCGGCGTCGCACAGGTAGGCAAGGCCCTCCGCCTGTGCACGCGCCACGAACTCCTTGAAGTAGCACGGCGCGTTGCAGGGCTCGAGGAACTCGTGCAGCAGGTACGAACTGTTGGCGCTGCGCACGATCGGCATGGCCTCGTCGAGCGTCTTCTTCAGCACACTGTCGGGACGGGCCGACTGCTCGAGAAACTCGAGCATGCCGCGCGCATACGAGAGCTTTTCGTCCGGCGTGTCGCGCGGCCCGCCGCGCAGGATCATGGCGTCGCGCACGATCTCGCGCGCCTTCCAGCCCGGGTACACGTTGTAGCTCACATACGCCACGCCGTTCGGCGCAAGGTTCTGCGCACAGATGCGCAGGATCGCCTCCTGCACGGGTTGCGGCACCCAGCTGTACACGCCGTGGCAGACGATGTAGTCGAACTGGCCGAACGAGGCGTCGATCTGCGAGATATCGAACGCCTTGAGCTCCACGTTCGACAGGCCCGCACGCTCGATGGCGGCCACGCCCTGCGCCACCTGCACCGTGGACAGGTCGACGCCGATCGCGCGGGCATCGGGATGGCGCGCCGCGAACGGAATCAGGTTGCCGCCAGCGGCACATCCGAGCTCGAGCACGCGTGCGCGCGATGGAGCAGGCGCGTCGAGCCCGAAGAGATAGGCCAGCGCTTCCAGGTGCTCCATGGCCGACTGAGGAAACGGGTGCGAGTCGTAGGGCACCGCGTCGTAGTAGCGAGTCAGCGTGGAGGTCAGGGAATCCGGCACGAAGGTCCTTGTTCGGGATCTGGGCAAGCGGGACGCGTTGCCTGCGAGTAAGCGGAGAGAGGCTTGCAGTGACTGCAATGTGACAGCGCTGGCCGACTATAGCTTCGCGCCCCGTCAAAAAGAAGCGGGCCTGCGCGGGATTGCCGGGGCTGCATATCGATGACGCATAAAAAAAGCCCAGCACGGTGGCTGGGCTTGAAAAGCCTATCGGCGTGGCAATGCGTCAAGGCCCCCGCACAGGTTGACCAGCGGGGGACGGGTTACCCGTCAAGGAGAAATCGGGACCATGGCGGAACTGCCGGATGTGATGGGGCGAAGCCAGTCCATTGCTGCTTCTTCCGGCCACATGGCGCGCAACCGTTCATCGCGCCACAGGCCGCGCGCGACCTCTTCCAGTTCAAGCAAGTCGACACTGTGCCAACGCTGCCGCAGCCGATGCGCGCAAGCGGCTATCCAGAGAGGGGCAGGCATGTGTTCCATGTCTTCAGTTTACTGTATTTTCATACAGTATTTCAAGTGGCGTGACGGAATACAAGGATGTGGCTTCGATTCCAATCGAGCGCGCCATGATGCGCCGGCCTGAACCTCGAAATTTGCTCGGACCTGACACGCCATTGAGCCACTGCGTTAAAGCCCCGAGCACCGACTGCCCCCCATCAGGAGGCCGATGCTCCCCCAGACCGCCAAGCATGAAGATTCCGCGCAACTTGCGAGGCTTCTTTCCAGCAACCTGGCTATTGCATCAGGTGCATCCCATCCGGTGCACGAATGAAGTGCCGTCTTAGAATGCCCCGATGAACTGGCGCCCATTGCTTCCACTCGCTCTGCTGATCCTCGCAGGCTGCTCGACTCCCCCAAATGAAGTGACGCCAGTGCGCGAAGGCGTGCTGCGGGCCATGACCTATGTCCAAGCCTCGGACTACTGCGACGCAAGAAGCAAGACGCCACGCTGGCTTGGCAAGGCCCCTGCGGAACAGGGCGTCCTGTTCCAGTGCGACTGAAGCAAACTCCAAGCAATTTGAGACCGTGTTGCCGACCTTCGGAGGCAGCGCACGAAATGCCGTGTGAGAAAGAACGCCACCTGCAAAGTGAGTGGGTTCCAGATTGAGCGCTGACGTTTGCCGTCGGCGTCGATCATTCAAGATGGTGGAGCTGGGGGGATTTGAACCCCCGTCCGCAAGCCTTCATCGCGCAGTTCTACATGTTTAGCGATCTGATTTAAGTCTCGCTTCCGGTGTCGCGCAGTCGCACGCTACACCGGACGCCAGCACCCTATTTTCTCGCCCCGACCCAAGGTACCCGGATCGAAGCCAGCCCATGTAATTATCCTTGCAGCCGGGAGGTCAGGATTGCTCCGGACCCCCTTGCCCAGCCCATCGGCCAACTGTTGCAAGGCTCACTGGCAATTAAGCAGCGAGTGCGAAACGTTCGTCGTTTGCAGTTAGTTTGTTTGAATCTGTTTTACGAGCGCATTCAGCTCGACATGCCCCGCTGCGATTCCGAACCCACGTCGAAACCAGTGCAGCCCCAAGAGGCTCATTTTAGGCGCTATTGAGCAACTTCAAGAGCTCCAGGGGCGAAGAGATTGAGGCATCTGCGTTCCACAGCGCCGAATCAGCCTGCGAACCCATGTAGCCGTAGGTGGCGGCCACGGTCCGCATGCCGGCAGCACGCCCCGCGATGATGTCACGCTCGTCGTCGCCGACGTAGATGCAGGCCTCCGCTGCCACGCCGAGCCGGCGCGAAGCCTCCCGCAGCGGCTCCGGATGCGGCTTCGAGAACGGCGTCGTATCGCCGCTCACCACGGCACCCGCGCTGGCGAACAACGGGATCGCGCGCGTCAGCGGATCGGTGAAGCGCATCGACTTGTTGGTGACAACGCCCCACGGAAGACCCTGCTCTCGCAGGCCCTCGATCAGCGCTTGAACACCATCGAACACCTGCGTGTTGAGCAGCATGCGGCGCTCGTAGGTGACGAAGAATTCTTCACGCAATACGTCGAACTCGGGCGACTCCGGCGTGATGCCGAACGCCACGCCCAGCATGCCGCGGGCGCCCGCTCCGGCCATCGGCCGGTAGCGCTCCAGTGGATAAGATGCAAGGCCACGGTCGGTTCGCATCTTGTCGGCGGCAGCACCGAGGTCGGGAGCACTGTCGATCAAAGTGCCGTCGAGGTCGAACAGCACAGCCTTGGTTTCGATGTCCATCACCCTTGCGATTCCTTGACCGACTCGGACGGCTTCTGCGTGGCGAACATGTAGTTGACGCTGGTATCGCCGCTGAGCCAATAACGTCGCGTCAGCGGGTTGTGCTCCATGCCACGGGTGTGCCGCAGATCCAGCCCCGCTGCACGGCAGTACCCCGCCAATTCACTGGGACGGATCAGCTTGGCATATTCATGCGTGCCTTTGGGCAGCATGCCCAACACGTATTCGGCGCCGACGATGGCCAGCATGAAGGCCTTCAGGTTGCGGTTGATGGTCGAGAGGAATACCCAGCCGCCAGGCTTGACCAGCGTGGCGCAAGCCCGGATGACCGAGTCCGGCTGCGGCACGTGCTCGAGCATTTCCATGCAGGTGACCACGTCGAAACTGCCCGGCTGCTCGGCCGCCAGCGCCTCAGCGCTGATTTCCCGATACTTCACGCCACGCGTGCCGGCCTCCAGCGCGTGCAATTGAGCGACCTTGAGCGCCTTGCCGGCAAGGTCGATGCCCAGCACATCCGCCCCCTTGCGCGCCATCGAATCGGCAAGGATTCCGCCGCCACAGCCGATATCGAGCACACGCTGCTGCGAAATAGGCGCAATTCCATCAATCCATTCGAGGCGCAGAGGATTGATCTCATGCAAAGGGCGAAATTCGCTGTCCAAATCCCACCAGCGATGTGCAAGTTCTGAAAACTTGGCCAGTTCGGCCGGATCTGCATTCACGTTTTCTGTCATGCAGCGATTATGAAACGAGCAATGTCCGATAAACGATGGACAGGCTTCCGCAAAGACCTATCGGCAATTTGACAGGCACAAAAAAACCCCGCCTGAGCGGGGTTTTCATGGTCGATGGAATCGATCGATCAGTTGGCGCGGGTGCCGACCACTTCGATTTCCACGCGACGGTTCTTGGCGCGGCCTTCCTTGGTGCGGTTGTCAGCCACTGGCTGCTTCTCGCCCTTGCCTTCGGTGTAGACGCGGTTGCGTTCGATGCCCTTCGAGACCAGGAAGGCCTTGACGGCTTCGGCGCGACGCACCGACAGACGCTGGTTGTAGGCGTCGGTACCGATCGAGTCGGTGTGGCCCACAGCGATGATGACTTCGAGGTTCACACCACGAATCTTCTCGACGAGGTCGGTCAGCTTGGCGCGACCTTCGGGCTTCAGAACCGACTTGTCGAAGTCGAAGAAGGCGTCGGCAGCGAAGGTCACCTTGTTGGCAGCGACTTGCGGTGCAGCCGGGGCAGCCGGAGCAGCAGGGGTCGGAGCAGCAGCAGCCGGAGCAGCAGGAACCAGAGCACCGTCGCAACCAGCGGCAGCCGTAGCAGGCGTCCAGTTGGCATCGCGCCAGCACAGTTCGTTCGTGCCGTTCTTCCAGACCAGTTCGCCGGTGCCGTTTTGCCAGTTGTCGATCGTAGGACCGCCGTCCGCAGCGGTGACACGGGTCTGCGCGCCGGCGGCAGTGGCGAGCGCAGCGACTGCAAACATCATCGCCACTTTATTCAGTTTCTTCATGGTTCTCCTCTTGGGGAAAAAGCCGCAGCCGCGCTGCGAATCAAGGACGCTTTAAGTGACCACCACCCAAAACGTTGAGGCGATTGTGCCATAGGGTCTTTGGCAAACAGGCCGCCGGGCGCCCCGGAAACGTAGGACGGAGGCGGAATAGACGCCTTGTGTTGCGGCGGTGCGACACCCCTCACAGCGTAAAATTTAAGGTTCCTGCCGCCAGCCCCTTGCTCATGACGTCCTTCGCAAAAGAAACCCTGCCCATCAGTCTCGAAGAGGAAATGCGCAGCAGCTATCTCGATTACGCCATGAGCGTGATCGTGGGCCGAGCGCTTCCCGATGCCCGCGACGGCCTCAAGCCGGTGCACCGCCGGGTGCTCTACGCGATGCACGAGCTCAACAACGACTGGAACCGGCCCTACAAGAAGTCGGCCCGTATCGTCGGCGACGTCATCGGTAAATACCATCCGCACGGCGACCAGTCGGTCTACGACACGATTGTGCGGCTGGCTCAGGACTTCTCGATGCGCCACATGCTGGTGGACGGCCAGGGCAACTTCGGGTCTGTCGATGGAGACAACGCGGCCGCAATGCGTTATACGGAAATCCGGCTGGCGAAAATTGCTCACGAAATGCTGGCTGATATCGACAAGGAAACTGTCGACTTTCAGGACAATTACGACGGCTCCGAAAAAGAGCCGAAGGTGTTGCCGAGCCAGCTTCCGAATTTGCTGGTCAATGGCTCCGGCGGTATTGCGGTCGGCATGGCCACCAATATCCCGCCGCACAACCTGAACGAAGTGGTCGATGCCTGCCTGCACCTGCTGCGCAATCCGCAGGCCAGCATCGACGAACTGATGGAAATCGTGCCCGCGCCCGACTTCCCCACCGCCGGCATCATCTACGGCATCAACGGCGTGAAGGACGGCTACCGCACCGGCCGCGGCAAGGTGGTGATGCGCGCCAAGTGCCACTTCGAAGACATCGACCGCGGCCAGCGCCAGGCGATCATCGTCGACGAGCTCCCCTACCAGGTCAACAAGAAGACGTTGCAGGAGCGCATGGCCGAACTGGTGCACGAGAAGAAGATCGAAGGCATCAGCCACATCCAGGACGAGTCCGACAAGTCGGGCATGCGCCTGGTCATCGAGCTCAAGCGCGGCGAAGTGCCCGAGGTCGTGCTCAACAACCTCTACAAGCAGACGCAGCTGCAGGACACCTTCGGCATCAACATGGTGGCGCTGGTCGACGGCCAGCCGAAGCTGTGCAATCTGAAGGACCTGATCGAGGTCTTTCTCCAGCATCGCCGTGAAGTGGTCACGCGCCGCACCGTCTTCACGCTGCGCAAGGCCCGCGAACGCGGCCACGTGCTCGAAGGCCTGGCGGTGGCGCTCGCCAACATCGACGAGTTCATTCGCATCATCCGCGAATCGCCGACGCCGCCGGTGGCCAAGGCCGAGCTCATGACGCGCGCCTGGGACAGCAAACTGGTGCGCGAGATGCTCACGCGTTCGCGCGCCGATGGCGGCGTGGTCAACGCCGACGACTACCGTCCCGAAGGCCTGGAGCGCGAGTTCGGCATGGGCGGCGACGGACTCTACCGCCTCTCGGATACGCAGGCCCAGGAAATCCTGCAGATGCGTCTGCAGCGCCTGACCGGCCTTGAGCAGGACAAAATCGTTGCCGAATACAAGGATGTCATGGCAGAGATCGACGACCTGCTCGACATCCTCGCCAAGCCCGAACGCGTCTCGACCATCATTGGCGAAGAGCTCGGCACCATCAAGCAGGAGTTCGGCCAGTCGAAGATCGGGGCTCGCCGCAGCCAGGTCGAGCACAGCGCCTACGACCTCTCCACCGAAGACCTGATCACGCCCACCGACATGGTGGTGACGCTCTCGCACAGTGGCTACATCAAGAGCCAGCCGCTGGGCGAATACCGCGCACAGAAGCGCGGCGGCCGCGGCAAGCAGGCCACGGCCACCAAGGACGACGACTGGATCGACCAGCTCTTCATCGCCAACACGCACGACTACATCCTGTGCTTCTCCAACCGCGGCCGGCTCTACTGGCTCAAGGTGTGGGAAGTGCCGGCGGGTTCGCGCGGATCGCGCGGGCGCCCCATCGTCAACATGTTTCCGCTGCAGGAAGGCGAGAAGATCAACGTCGTGCTTGCACTGACCGGCGAGAAGCGCAATTTCCCGGCGGACCAGTACGTGTTCATGGCAACCTCGATGGGCACAGTGAAGAAGACTGCGCTCGACGAGTTCAGCAACCCTCGCAAGGGCGGCATCATCGCCGTGAACCTCGACGAGGGCGACTACCTGATCGGCGCGGCGCTGACAGACGGCAAGCATGACGTGATGCTGTTCAGCGACGGTGGCAAGGCCGTGCGTTTCGACGAGGAGGATGTCCGTCCGCTGGGCCGGAATGCCCGCGGCGTGCGCGGCATGTCGCTCGACCCGGGACAGGGCGTCATCGCCATGCTGGTGGCCGAAGACGAGCAGCAGAGCGTGCTCACCGCCACGGAAAATGGTTACGGAAAGCGCACAAGCATTACCGAATACACGCGCCATGGCCGCGGAACCAAGGGCATGATCGCGATCCAACAGAGTGAACGCAACGGCAAGGTCGTGGCTGCCACTCTCGTTCATGCCGATGATGAGATCATGCTCATCACTGACAAGGGTGTGCTGGTGCGCACCCGGGTTGCCGAAATTCGCGAACTGGGCCGCGCAACGCAAGGCGTTACGCTTATCGGTCTCGACGAAGGCGCCAAACTCAGCGGTCTTCAACGCATTGTCGAAAATGACGCGAACGGCGAATCCGAGCCGGACGCGGACGATGCATCCTCATCTTCAACGGAGAATCCTCAGTGAAAAAAATCAAACTCGCACTTCTGACGGTCGCCCTGGCTGGCAGTTCGATGGCCGCAATGGCCCAGGACAAGGCCGCGCTCATCAAGCAGTTCATCGACATCCAGCGCCCCGGCATCGAATCGCTGGCGCGCGGTCTGGTCGAGCAATCGAGCGCTCCGATCGCACAGGCGGGTTCGCAGTACCTGCAGACGCAGGTTCCCGAAGCCAAGCGTGAATCGGCCGCCAAGGCAGCCGATGCAGAGCTGAAGAAGTACTTCGACGACGCCTATCCGATCGTCCGCGACAAGGCCGTTCAACTGGCTCCCGGTGCCCTGAGCCCGCTGCTCGAGCAGAACTTCAGCGAAGACGAGCTCAAGCAGCTGCTCGCCTGGATCAACTCGCCCCTGAGCAAGAAATACCAGGACCTGAACCCGAAGATGCAGACCGCACTGACCGAGAAGCTCGTGTCGGAAACCCGCGGCACCATCGAGCCCAAGATGCGCGCGCTCGACGAGAACGTCGCCAAGGCCCTGGGTGCTCCCACCGAAGCCCCTGCAGGCAAGGCTCCCGCCAAGGCTCCAGCCAAGAAGTAAGACCAACGTGACCCAGCAGCAGCAGACGCCGGCCGGCAAGCGCCCTTACAACTTCTCGGCCGGTCCGGCTGCCATGCCGGAGGCGGTGCTGCAACGCGCCGCCGCCGAAATGCTCGACTGGCAGGGCAGCGGCATGAGCGTGATGGAAATGAGCCACCGCGGCAAGGAATTCGGTGCGATCTGCACCCAGGCCGAAGCCGACATCCGAACGCTGCTGGCCATTCCCTCTCACTTTCACGTCCTGTTCATGCAGGGCGGCGGACTGGGCGAGAACGCCATCGTGCCGTTGAACCTGTCGCGCGGGCAAGCCGCCGACTTCGTCATCACCGGCAGCTGGAGCATCAAGTCGCACAAGGAAGCCCAACGCTACTGCACGGCGCGCGTGGCCGCGAGCAACGCCGACGACCAGCACACCAAGCTTCCCGACCCCGCCAGCTGGCAACTCGCCAAGGATGCGTCGTACGTGCACGTATGCACCAACGAGACCATCAACGGCATCGAGTTTCATCAGTTGCCCGACCTGGCCGCGCTCGGCAGCGACGTGCCGCTGGTCATCGATTTCTCCTCGCACGTCGCCTCGCGCAGCGTCGACTGGAGCCGCGTGGGCCTGGCCTTTGGCGGCGCCCAGAAGAATCTCGGCCCTGCAGGCCTGACCATCGTCGTCGTGCGCGACGACCTGCTGGGCCGCGCGCTCGAGATCTGCCCGAGCGCGTTCAACTACAAGACCGTGGCCGACAACCATTCCATGTACAACACCCCGCCGACGTGGGGCATCTACATGGCCGGACTCACCTTCCAGTGGCTGCTGCAGCAGCGGGAAGGCGATCTCACGGGCGTGGCAGCCATGGAGCAGCGCAACATCGCCAAGGCTAAGCTGCTGTACGAATTCATCGACAGTTCCGACTTCTACGCCAACCGCATCGATGCGAGCTGCCGCTCGCGCATGAACGTGCCGTTCTTCCTGGCCGACGAAGGCCGCAACGAGGCCTTCCTGGCGGGTGCGCGCGAAACCGGGCTGCTGCAGCTCAAGGGCCACAAGTCGGTCGGCGGCATGCGTGCCAGCATTTACAACGCCATGCCGCTGGAAGGGGTGCAGGCCCTCGTGTCCTACATGCGAGAATTCGAGCGATCGCATGCCTAGGCGCATGCCCAGCCGCTGCTCGCACCGATGACCGCCTCCGATTCCACACCACCCTCCTCTTCTTCTGACAATTCCGAGAGCCTGGCCGATCTGCGCGTGCAGATCGACTCGCTCGACCAGCGACTGCTCAGCCTGCTCAACGAGCGCGCCCACGTGGCCGAGCTGGTCGGCGAGGTCAAGAAGCGCGAGGGCACGCCGTTCTTCCGCCCCGACCGCGTGGCACAAGTCATCGACAAGATGCAGAAGACGAACGGCGGTCCGCTCAAGGACCTCCACGTCGCGGCCATCTGGCGCGAGATCATGTCGGCCTGCCTGGCGCTCGAGTCGCCCCAGCGTGTGGCCGTTCTCGGCCCCGAAGGCACCTTCTGCGAACAGGCAGCGATCGAGTACTTCGGCGGCGCCGCGGACCTGATCTACTGCGCGAGCTTCGACGAGGTGTTCCATGCCACCGCGGCGGGCAGCGCCCAGTACGGCGTGGTCGGCGTCGAGAACTCGACCGAAGGCGTCGTCACCCGCTCGCTCGACCTGTTCCTGCACTCGCCCACCCATGTGGTCGGCGAGGTCAGCCTGCTGGTTCGCCACCACCTGCTGCGAAGCAGCAATTCGCTCGAAGGCATCGAGGCCGTGCTGGCGCACCCGCAGGCGCTGGCGCAGTGCCAGACCTGGCTGTCCAAGCACCTGCCCAACGCCGAGCGGCGCGCCGTGTCGAGCAATGCAGAAGGCGCCCGCCTCGCGGCCACCAACCCCGCGTGGGCCGCGCTGGCCGGCGAACGCGCCGCCACCCGTTTCGGCCTGCACATCGTGGCGCATGCCATCCAGGACGACTCGTACAACCGCACCCGCTTCTCCGTGATCTGCCTGCCGCAGACGCTCGCCATGCCGCCGGCCTCGGGCCGCGACTGCACCAGCCTGATCGTCTCGGTGCCGAACCGTCCCGGCGCGGTGCACGACCTGCTGGTGCCGCTGAAGGTCAACAATGTGTCGATGACGCGCTTCGAGTCGCGTCCTGCGCGTACCGGCCAGTGGGAGTACTACTTCTACATCGACCTCGACGGCCATCCTTCGCAGCCCAACGTGGCCGCGGCCCTGGCCGAACTGCGCGGCCTGTGCGCGTTCTACAAGGTGCTCGGCGCCTACCCGGTCAAGGCCTGAGCAGCAGGCAGACGCACAGCATGTTCGAACAACTGGGACTGATCGGCTGCGGCCTGATGGGCGGCTCGTTCGCGCTCGCACTGAAGCGCGCGAAGCTGGTGAAACGGGTGGTGGGCTACAGCAAGTCGCCCTCCACCACCGAACGGGCGCGGCAGCTCGGCGTGATCGACGTGGCGGCGCCTTCGGCGCTGCTGGCGGTCTCGGGCGCCGACATCGTGCTGCTGGCCGTGCCGGTGGCCGCATCGGAAGCCACGTTCAAGGCCATCCGCCACGGCATTTCGGCCGACACGCTCGTGATGGACGTCGGCTCGACCAAGGGCGACGTGATCGAAGCCGCGCGCAACGGCCTGCAGCGCCAGTTCGCCAATTTCGTGCCGGCGCACCCGATCGCGGGCAAGGAGCTGTCGGGCATCGAGCACGCCGAGGCGTCGCTCTTCGCCGGCCGCCAGGTCGTGCTGACGCCTGTCAAGGCCACGCTGCGCTCCAACGTGCAGCGCGCTTCGCAAGTGTGGAGCGGCATCGGCGCCCACGTGATCACCATGACGCACGAGGAGCACGACGGCGCCTTCGCCGCAGTGAGCCATCTCCCTCACCTGCTGGCCTTCGCCTACATCAACGGCCTCGCCGCGCAGCCGCAGGGCCAGCGCTTCCTGAGCCTGGCCGGCCCGGGCTTTCGCGACTTCTCGCGCATTGCCGCAAGCGACCCGGTCATGTGGCGCGATGTGCTGCTGGCCAACCGCGAGCAGGTGCTGGAGCAGTCGCAGGCATTCCGCAAGGCGCTCGACGAGTTCGAGGCGCTGATGAAGGCGGGCGACCTGCAGGCGATCGAGCAATCGATCGCCGCCGCCAGCAAGGCGCGCGCAGGCTGGAAGCCGGCCACCGACACGTCGTCGCAGCAACAGGACGCCTGACATGTTCTCGACGGCATTCCTCGACCTGCCGGCGCTCGCTGGCGCCGCCGGCACGGTCCGGCTTCCGGGCTCCAAGAGCATCTCCAACCGCGTTTTGCTCCTTGCCGCGCTGGCGAGCGGCACCACCGCCATCCACGACCTGCTCGACTCCGACGACACCCGCGTGATGCTCGACGCCCTGCGCGCGCTCGGCTGCGGCGTGGAAACAGATGGCAGCACGCTGCGCGTGACAGGCCTTGGCGGCCAGCTGAAGCCCAGCGAAACGCTGATGCCGCTGTTCCTCGGCAACGCCGGCACGGCGATGCGCCCGCTGACCGCGGCGCTTTCCTTGCTGGGCGGTGAGTTCGAGCTGAGCGGCGTGCCGCGCATGCACGAACGCCCGATCGGCGATCTCGTCGACGCGCTCACGCAACTCGGCTGCCGCATCGACTATCTCGGCAACCCCGGCTACCCGCCGCTGCGCATCCACCCGGTGCCCCATGGCGAGCTGTCGCTCGACACCCCGATCCGCGTGCGCGGCGACGTGTCGAGCCAATTCCTGACGGCCCTGCTGCTGGCACTGCCGCTGGCCGCCGCCAGCGACATCGTGATCGAGGTGGTCGGCGAGCTGATCTCCAAGCCCTACATCGAAATCACGCTGAACCTGCTGGCGCGGTTCGGCATCCAGGTGCGACGCGACGGCTGGGAACGCTTCACCATTCCTGCCGGTAGCCGCTACAGCTCGCCGGGCGACATCCATGTCGAGGCCGATGCGTCTTCTGCCAGCTATTTCATCGCGCTGGGCGCCATCGCGACAGACGTATCGGGCAAGAACGGCATCCGGATCGAAGGCGTGGGAGCCGATTCGATCCAGGGCGACATTCGCTTCATCGATGCCGCCCGCCAGATGGGCGCCCTGGTCGACAGCGGCCCGAACTGGCTCGAGATCCGCCGCGGCGCCTGGCCGCTCAAGGCTCTCGACCTCGACGCCAACCACATCCCCGATGCCGCGATGACGCTGGCGGTGATGGCGCTGTACGCAGACGGCCCGACCACCCTGCGCAACATCGCGAGCTGGCGCGTGAAGGAAACCGACCGCATCGACGCCATGGCCAACGAGCTGCGCAAGCTCGGCGCCACGGTAGAGGCCGGCCCCGACTTCATCCGCGTGCATCCGCTGGCCAAGGCCGGCTGGCGCCCGGCGAGCATCAAGACCTACGACGACCACCGGGTGGCCATGTGCTTCTCGCTGGCGGCGTTCAACCCGGCGGGGATGCCGGTGCGCATCCTCGATCCGCACTGCGTCGCCAAGACCTTCCCCGACTACTTCGAGACGCTGTTCTCGGTGGCCGAGGCCGCGGAGGTGCCGGTGATCTGCATCGACGGTCCGACCGCGTCCGGCAAGGGCACGCTCGCGGCCGAGGTGGCGCGGCTGCTGGGCTACCACTACCTCGACTCCGGCTCGCTCTACCGCGTCACCGGCCTTGCCATGCGGCGTGCCGGCCTGAGCGCCGACGCGCAGCACGAAGCGCAGATCGCCGCCATGGCAGCGGCCTTGCCCCTCCAGTTCACCGAGGGCAAGGTCATGCTCGACGGCGAGGACGTCAGCGAAGACATCCGGACCGAGGCCGCCGGCATGGACGCGTCCCGTGTCTCCACGTTGCCGGCAGTGCGGGCGGCGCTCCTGGCCCTGCAGCAGCGCTTTCGCGAACTGCCGGGCCTCGTGGCCGACGGGCGCGACATGGGCACCGTGATCTTCCCCGACGCGGAGCTCAAGGTCTTCCTTACGGCCAGCGCCGCGCGCCGGGCCGAACGGCGCCATAAGCAGTTGATTTCAAAGGGTATTTCGACTACACTCGACAGTCTGCGCTCCGACTTGGAAGCACGTGACGCCCGGGACTCCTCCCGCAGCGTCGCCCCTCTGAAGCCTGCGCAGGACGCTCGCCACCTCGACAACTCCCAGCTGTCCATCGAGCAATCGATCGACCAGGTGCTGAAGTGGTGGCAGAAAGTACAGCCTTTCAAGTCCGCTTGAAAAGCTGGCGCCCGACGGAATATCTGAAGGCGCATACCGCTCCAGCAGGCTCTCTTCGCGCGACAGCGCACCGGCCTGCTGGTTGTTCAACCAACCGGGTTCACGCCCACCCAACCGCCGTCTCCAGACCCACAGCAGTCGCACGCAATTTCGCAAGAGCGCCTGCCAACCCTGCCTGACGGAAGGAACCATCAATGTCTGAATCTTTTGCCGATCTGTTCGAAGAGTCCCTGAAGCGTTCTGAAATGCGCACCGGCGAGGTCATCACGGCCGAAGTCGTGCGTGTCGAGCACAACCACGTCGTCGTCAACGCCGGCCTGAAGTCCGAAGCGTATGTGCCGATCGAAGAGTTCAAGAACGACAAGGGCGAACTCGAAGTTCAGGCCGGCGACTTCGTTTCCGTTGCCATCGGCAGCGTTGAAAACGGCTACGGCGACACCATCCTCTCGCGCGACACCGCCAAGCGCCTCGCTTCGTGGCTCGCCCTCGAGAAGGCACTGGAATCGGGCGACTTCGTCACCGGTACCACCAGCGGCAAGGTCAAGGGCGGTCTGACCGTTCTGGTCAACGGCATCCGTGCATTCCTGCCGGGCTCGCTGATCGACACGCGTCCGATCAAGGACCTGACCCCGTACGAAAACAAGACCCTCGAATTCAAGGTCATCAAGCTCGACCGCAAGCGCAACAACGTCGTGCTGTCGCGCCGTGCCGTGGTCGAAGCCAGCATGGGCGAAGAACGCGCCAAGCTGATGGAAACGCTCAAGGAAGGCGCAGTCGTGCGCGGTGTGGTCAAGAACATCACCGAATACGGCGCGTTCGTGGACCTCGGCGGCATCGACGGCCTGCTGCACATCACCGACATGGCATGGCGCCGTGTCCGCCACCCGAGCGAAGTCGTTCAGGCCGGCCAGGAAATCACCGCCAAGATCCTCAAGTTCGACACCGAGAAGAACCGTGTCTCGCTGGGTCTCAAGCAGATGGGCGACGACCCGTGGATGGGCGTTTCGCGCCGCTACCCGCAAGGCACCCGCCTGTTCGGCAAGGTCACGAACATTGCCGACTACGGCGCGTTTGTCGAGCTCGAACCCGGCATCGAAGGCCTGGTGCACGTCTCCGAAATGGACTGGACCAACAAGAACATCGCTCCGAACAAGATCGTCTCGCTGGGCGACGAAGTCGAAGTCATGGTCCTGGAAATCGACGAAGACAAGCGCCGCATCAGCCTGGGCATGAAGCAGTGCAAGGCCAACCCGTGGCAAGAGTTCGCGCAAAACACCAAGCGCGGCGACCGCGTCAAGGGTCCGATCAAGTCGATCACCGACTTCGGCGTGTTCGTGGGTCTGGCTGCCGGCATCGACGGCCTGGTTCACCTCTCGGACCTCTCGTGGAACGAAGCCGGCGAAACCGCCGTTCGCAACTACAAGAAGGGCCAGGAAGTCGAAGCGATCGTGCTGGCTGTGGACGTCGACCGCGAGCGCATCTCGCTGGGTATCAAGCAGCTCGACAGCGACCCGTTCACCACGTTCACCACCGTGAACGACAAGGGCCAGATCGTGACCGGCAAGGTCAAGACCGTGGACGCCCGCGGCGCTGAGATCGACCTCGGCGAAGACATCATCGGCTACCTCCGTGCTTCGGAAATCTCGCGCGACCGCGTCGAAGATGCCCGCAACGTGCTGAAGGAAGGCGACGAAGTCACCGCCATCGTCGTGAATGTGGATCGCAAGACCCGCAACATCCAGCTGTCGATCAAGCAGAAGGACATGGTCGACGAGCAAGGCGCCATGGCCAGCCTGAGCCAGCAGTCGGCACGCGAGAACGCGGGCACGACCAGCCTGGGCGCACTGTTGCGCGCCAAGCTCGACAACAGCGACAACAAGTAAGCTGAGTCCGAAGACAGAGTGGGCCCTGGGGCCGCTCTGTCTTTTTTTTCGTCCACGTTTTTGTTTGGCCCATGACCCGCTCAGACCTCGTCGAAGAACTTGCAGCTCGCTTTGCGCAGCTCACGCACCGCGATGCCGAATACGCCGTCAAGACCATCCTCGACGCGATGAGCGACGCATTGGTGCGCGGACACCGCATCGAGATCCGTGGCTTCGGCAGCTTCTCGGTCAACCGGCGCCCGCCGCGCATCGGCCGCAACCCGCGTTCGGGCGAGAGCGTGCAGATTCCCGAGAAGCGCGTGCCGCACTTCAAGCCCGGCAAGGCGCTGCGCGAAGCGGTCGACGCAAAGACGGCCGAGCTCGATGCAGGCAAGGAAGCCAGCGCGCGCAAGGCCTGATGGCCGGGCCGTCCCGACGGTTGCAAACGTAGAATCGTCCCTCCAACGGGAACGTGCATGAAATACCTCCTGTGGCTGCTCAAGGCAGCCATTTTTTTTACGCTCTTCGCCTTCGCGCTGAACAACCAGCACGACGCGACCGTCTACTTCTTCTTCGGCACCTACTGGCGTGCCCCCCTGGTGCTCGTGGTGCTCGCGGCCTTCGCCGGCGGACTGGTGGTGGGTGCACTGGGCATGCTGCCCGGCTGGTGGAAACACCGCGCCGCCGCAGCACAACTGCCTGCCGCCACCGAAGCCCAGCCATCCGTGCCGCTGGCCGCAGCACCGGCTCCCGCAGCCGCGCCGGCCATCTCTGCCACCGACCTTCCCGCCGTACGTCAACATGGACTTTGATCCCAGCTGGCTGCTGATCAGCCTGCCCGTCGCCTTCGTGCTGGGCTGGCTCGCGTCGCGCTTCGACATCCGGCAACTCAAGCTCGAGAACCGGCAGGCACCCAAGGCCTACTTCCGCGGACTCAACTTCCTGCTCAACGAGCAGCAGGACCAGGCCATCGACGCTTTCATCGAGGCCGTGCAGAACGACCCTGACACCCAGGAGCTGCATTTCGCGCTCGGCAACCTGTTCCGCAGGCGCGGCGAATACCAGCGCGCCGTGCGCGTGCACGAGCACCTGCTGGGACGGGGCGACCTGAGTCGCAGCGACCGCGAGCGCGCACAGCATGCGCTGGCGCAGGACTTCCTTCGCGCCGGCCTGCTCGACCGCGCCGAGGCCGCGCTGCAGAAGCTCGAGGGCACGCGCTACGAGAACGAGGCGCGCCTGTCGCTGCTGGCCATCTACGAGCGCTCGCGCGAATGGGCGCAGGCCGCCAACGTGGCGCAGAAGCTCGACGAGTCCGATCAGGCCAGCTACGGCACGCGGCGCGCGCATCACCTGTGCGAGCAGGCCACCGAGCGCGTTGCGGCCGGCGACCTGCCCGGTGCCGCGAAGCTGCTGGCAGCGGCCGTCGAACTGGCGCCGCAGGCGCCGCGCCCCGCCATCGACACGGCCAACCTGCAGCTGCGCAACGGCGAACCCGGCGCAGCCTTCGACACCCTGGTGGCCCTGAGCAACAACGCGCCGCTCGCGCTACCGCTCTACGCGGCCGCGTTGCAGCAGGCGGCCGTGGCGGCGCACCGGGAGGCCGACGCGCTCGCCCTGCTGCAGCGGCGCTATGTCGAATCGCCTTCCATCGACGTGCTCGAGGCGATGATCGCGCTCGGCGGCACGCCCACCGCCACGCCCGAGGCACCCGACCCGACGCCGCGCGACGGCTACATCGCACACCTGGCGCAGCAGCCCTCGCTGGTGGCCGCATCGCGCTGGCTGTCCGGCGAGAAGTTCGAGCACGAGCAGTTCCACCCGCAGGTGCAACGCGCGCTCGACCAGGCCACGCGCCCGCTCATGCGCTACCGCTGCGCAGCCTGCGGCTTCGAGGCACACCAGTACTTCTGGCACTGCCCCGGCTGCCAGGCCTGGGACAGCTATCCGCCGCGCCGCGTCGAGGAGCTTTGATCACGCTTTTGAACAATGGTCACGTCGGCACCGGCCATGCTTTCGAGCGTCAACGCGCCGCTCCCTGCCCCCGTTGATCGCGGGCCGACGCTCTTGTCGGCTGTCAGTCATACCAACATCAGGGAGTAAAAAATCATGTTCAAGAAAATGCTGGCGGTCACGGCCATGTTGTTCGCCGTTGCCGCTCATGCAGCCGTCGACGTCAACAAGGGCACTGCCGCCGACCTGGACGGCATCAAGGGCGTCGGCCCGTCGATGTCCAAGCGCATCCTCGAGGCGCGCAAGGAAGGCGAGTTCAAGGACTGGCCCGACCTCATGCAGCGCGTGAAGGGCGTGAAGGAAAAGAACGCGGAGAAGCTCTCGGCCGAGGGCCTCACGGTGAACGGCAAGAGCTTCGGCGGCGCCGCAGCCAATCCCAAGGACGTGAAGGAAGCCAAGCCGGCCAAGCCATGACGCACGCCTGATCCACGCACCGGATCGATACGACACCAAGCCGCCTTCGGGCGGCTTTTTATATGCGCGCAACAAGGCAGGGAAATGCCTCAGAAGATGGCCCGGAATTTGCACGTATGCTCATTTTCCTTTTCACTTTCATACGTTCCGGAGAGCTCATGAATCACAAGTTCGGCATCGCCCTCGCGGGTCTGACCCTTGGCGCCGCAGCCTTCGCGCAGACCAAGTGGGACATGCCCACCGCCTACCCGGCCAGCAACTTCCACACGGAGAACATCGCCCAATTTGCCAGCGACGTGGAAAAGGGCAGCAGCGGCAAGCTCAAGATCACGGTGCACGCCAACGCGTCGCTCTTCAAGGCGCCCGAGATCAAGCGAGCGGTTCAGGGCGGTCAGGCGCAGCTGGGCGAAATCCTCCTCGTGAACTACCAGAACGAATGGCAGATGTTCGGTGCCGACGGCATCCCGTTCCTGGCCGACAGCTACGACGCCGCCTGGAAGCTCTACCAGGCACAGAAACCCGCGTTGGAGAAGAAGCTGGCCGAGCAAGGCATCCAGTTGCTCTACACGGTGGCCTGGCCGCCGCAGGGCATCTTCGTGAAGAAGGAGATCGCCTCGGCTGCCGACCTCAAGGGCGTGAAGTGGCGTGCCTACAGCCCCGCCACGGCGCGCATCGGCGAACTCGTCGGCGCGCAGCCCGTTACTGTGCAGCAGGCCGAACTGTCGCAGGCCATGGCTACCGGCGTCATCGAGTCGTACATGTCCTCGGGCTCCACCGGCTACGACACCAAGACCTACGAGTACATCAAGAACTTCTACGACACCCAGGCGTGGCTTCCGAAGAACGCGGTGCTCATGAACAAGAAAGCGTTCGACGCGCTCGACAAGCCGACGCAGGAGGCGGTGCTCAAGGCCGCGGCCGACGCCGAGAAGCGCGGCTGGGACCTCTCCAAGAAGAAGAATGTCGAATACCTGGACCTCCTCAAGAAGAACGGCATGACGGTGCACGTGCCGTCGGCGCAGCTCAAGGCCGACATGAAGAAGGTCGGCGACACCATGATCAAGGAGTGGACCGAGAAGGCCGGCCCCGAAGGCCAGGCCGTCGTCGATGCCTACAAGAAGATGTGAGTCGGACTTCCACTGCATCCGATGCGCAAGTCGCTTGATCTTCTCTACATGAGCGCCGCCGCACTGGCGGCGCTTTTCATGGTCGGCCTGCTTGTGATGGTGCTCCTGTCCATCGTCGGCCGCCAGCTTCACTTCAACATCCCGGGCATCGACGCCTACGCCGGCTACCTGATGGCGGGCGCGGGCTTCCTGGCGCTGGCGCACACCCTCAAGCGCAGCGAGCACATCCGCGTCAGCCTGGTGCTGCAGAACCTGCCGCCCGCGGCGCAACGCTGGCTCGAGCGCTGGGCCACGGGCGCCGGGGCGCTGCTCGCGCTGCTGTTCGCCTGGTACAGCATCCGCCTGGTGTGGCAATCGCTCGACTACCATGACATTTCCACCAGCAACGACGCCACGCCGTTGTGGATTCCCCAGTTGTCGATGGCACTCGGCACAGCCGTCTTTGCGATTGCATCGCTCGACGAGTTCGTGATCGAGTGGCGCGGCCGCCCGGCCAAGGCCGCCGAGACGGAGGCGCTTCGCCATGAATGACATCGCCATTGCGGGTCTTCTGATTGCCGCGCTGTTCCTTATCCTGGGCAGCGGCGTCTGGATCGGCCTCACGCTTTCGGGCGTGGCCTGGATCGCCATGCAGATCTTCTCGTCCCGCCCTGCCGGCGACGCCATGGCCGTGACAATCTGGGGGTCGGCCTCGAGCTGGACGCTCACCGCGTTGCCACTGTTCGTCTGGATGGGCGAGATCCTGTTCCGCACACGACTCTCGCAGGACATGTTCAAGGGCCTCGCGCCCTGGATGCAAAGCCTGCCGGGCCGCTTGCTGCACACCAACGTGGTGGGCTGCGCGGTGTTCGCCGCCGTCTCGGGCTCGAGCGCGGCGACCTGCGCCACCATCGGCAAGATGAGCCTGCCCGAACTCAAGCGCCGTGGCTATCCCGACGACATGGTCATCGGCACGCTGGCTGGCGCCGGCACGCTCGGGCTCCTGATTCCGCCATCGATCATCATGATCGTCTACGGCGTGAGTGCGGACGTATCGATTGCGCGCCTCTTCATCGCAGGCGTCATCCCGGGCATCCTGCTGGCGCTGCTGTTCTCGGGCTACATCGTGTTCTGGGCGCTGCGCCACCCCGACCGCGTGCCGCCCGCCGATGCAAAGCTGCCCTTCACGGAGAAGCTCAAGGCTTCGATGTCGCTGATTCCAGTGGCGTTGCTGATCGTGTCGGTGCTCGGATCGATCTACGCGGGCATCGCCACCGCGACCGAAGCAGCCGCCGTGGGCGTGGTCGGCGCGATGGTCATCTCCGGCGCGCAGGGGTCGCTGACCTGGCACAGCTTCAAGGAAGCGCTGCTGGGCGCCACGCGCCTGTACTGCATGATGGCGCTGATCCTCGCGGGCGCGGCGTTCCTCACATTGGCCATGGGCTACATCGGACTGCCACGGCACCTGGCCGAATGGATCGGCTCGCTCGGGCTGTCGAAGTTCCAGCTCATCCTGATGCTGGCGGCGTTCTACGTCGTGCTCGGCTGTTTCCTGGACGGCATCTCGATGGTGGTCCTGACCATGGGCGTGATCATGCCGACCGTCACCGCGGCCGGCATCGATCCGGTGTGGTTCGGCATCTTCATCGTGCTGGTGGTCGAGATGGCGCAGATCACACCGCCGGTGGGCTTCAACCTGTTCGTGCTGCAGGGCATGACCGGCAAGGATCTGCTCTACATCGCGCGTGTGACGCTGCCGATGTTCTTCCTGATGGTCGCAGCCGTGCTCATCATCTACTTCGTGCCGCAGTTGGTGACGTGGTTGCCGCAGCAGATGGCCCCCTGACAATCGAGGGATGCTGCTTCCTGTTCTCGCTATCTGCATCGGCGCCTCCGTGGGCGCACTGGCCCGCTGGGGCCTCGCCCTCTGGTTCGGCGCCGGCGGCCTCATGCCTTGGGGCACGCTGGCTGCCAACCTGATCGGCGGCTACCTCATCGGCGTGGCCATTGCCACCTTTCAGCTGCTGCCGGACCTCGACCCGGTCTGGCGGCTCGCGCTGGTGACCGGCTTTCTCGGCGGCCTCACCACCTTCTCGAGCTTCTCCGCCGAGGTCACGACCATGCTGCTCGAAGGACGGTTGGGTGTGGCCATGCTCACGGCCGCAGCCCACCTGGGCGGCTCGCTCTTCCTCACCTGGCTCGGCATTCGCACCGTGCAGGCCTTCTCCGCTTGAACAGGCTGAAAACAGCCTTATGTCTTGCGGTTATAGATAAGGCATTCCATAGGTCGGCCGATAGAATCGACCCCAATGCCCCTGGTCTTTCTCGTCGCACTCCCATTCATCGCCAGCGTGCTGGCCGCGTTGATGCCGTCCAACGCGCGCAACCGGGAGTCGACGCTGGCAGGGCTGGTCGCACTGGGTTGCGCCGTCCAGGCGGCCTGGCTTTTTCCGCAGCTCGCGAACGGCAACGTGCTGCGCCAGGAAATCGAATGGCTGCCGGCCCTGGGCCTGAACCTTGTGTTCCGCCTCGACGGCTTCGCCTGGCTGTTCTGCATGCTGGTGCTCGGCATCGGCGCACTGGTGGTGCTCTACGCGCGCTACTACATGTCGGCCTCCGACCCGGTGCCGCGCTTCTTCTCGTTCTTCCTCGCGTTCATGGGCGCGATGATGGGCGTGGTGCTCTCGGGCAACCTCATCCAGATGGTGCTGTTCTGGGAGCTCACGAGCCTGTTCTCGTTCCTGCTGATCGGCTACTGGCATCACAGGCGAGACGCGCGACGCGGCGCGCGCATGGCGCTCACCGTCACCGGGGCGGGCGGGCTGTGCCTGCTGGCCGGCGTGCTGGTGCTGGGGCGCATCGTCGGCAGCTACGAACTCGACGTGGTGCTGGCCTCGGGCGAACTGATCCGCGCCCATGCGCTCTACCCGGTCGCGCTGGTGCTGATCCTTCTGGGCGCCTTCACCAAGAGCGCGCAGTTCCCGTTCCACTTCTGGCTGCCGCGCGCCATGGCCGCGCCCACGCCGGTGTCGGCCTACCTGCACTCCGCCACCATGGTGAAGCTCGGCGTGTTCCTGATGGCGCGGCTGTGGCCGGTGCTCTCGGGCACCGAGCAATGGTTCTGGCTGGTGGGCGGCGCGGGCGCGATCACGCTGCTGCTCGGCGGCTTCATCGCGATGTTCCAGCGCGACCTGAAGGCGCTGCTCGCCTACTCCACCATCTCGCACCTCGGGCTCATCACGCTGCTGCTGGGCCTGAACAGCCCGCTCGCGGCCGTCGCAGCGGTCTTCCACGTGATGAACCACGCGACCTTCAAGGCCTCGCTGTTCATGGCAGCCGGCATCATCGACCATGAAACCGGCACGCGCGACATTCGCAAGCTCAGCGGCCTGATGCGGCTGATGCCCGTCACGGGCGCACTGGCCATCATCGCCAGCGCATCGATGGCCGGCGTGCCGCTGCTCAACGGATTCCTCTCGAAGGAGATGTTCTTCGCCGAGACGGTGTTCATCCAGGCCACGCCGTGGGTCGACTTCAGCCTGCCCGTCGTCGCCACCGTCGCGGGCATCTTCAGCGTGGCCTATTCGGCGCGCTTCGTGTTCGACGTGTTCTTCGGCCCGCCCTGCGGCAACGACGTGCCCAAGCATCCGCACGAGCCGCCGCACTGGATGCGCGTGCCGGTCGAACTGCTCGTGCTGATCTGCCTGGTGGTGGGCGTGGCGCCGGCATGGTCGGTCGGCCCGATGCTGGCGGCCGCGGCCGCGCCGGTGGTCGGCGGCGTGCTGCCCGACTACAGCCTGGCCCTGTGGCACGGCTTCAACCTGCCGCTGGCCATGAGCTTCGTGGCGCTGGCCGGCGGCGGCGTGCTGTACCTGGTGCAACGGCGGCAGCGCGCCCGCGGCGGGCTCGAGCACACGCCGCTGCTGCATCGCTTCGACGGCCAGGTCATCTTCGAACACGTGATCGCGCTGCTCAGCGAGGCCGGCCGCCGCAGCCGCCGGCTCTTCGGCACGCGCCGCATGCAGACCCAGCTCCTGCTGCTCGTGGTGGTGGCGGTGGCAGGCGCCTTCGCCGCGCTGCAACAGACACCGGCGGGCACCGGTTCGCGCGAGCTGTTGCCGTTCTCGCCGATGTTCACCATGACGTGGCTGATCGGCGGCGTCTGCGCGCTCGCCGCCGCCTGGCAGGCCAAGTTCCACCGCCTCGCGGCGCTGATGCTGGCCGCGGGCGCGGGGCTGGTCTCCTGCGTCACCTATATCTGGTTCTCGGCGCCCGACCTCGCCCTGACGCAGCTGGTGGTCGAGGCGGTAACGACGGTGCTGATCCTGCTCGGGCTGCGCTGGCTGCCGATGCGCAGCAAGGACGTCATTCAACCCGCCAGCGCGCGGCTGCGCCCGTGGGGCCGGCGCGGTCGCGACCTGCTTGTGGCCACCGTGGCCGGCGCCGGCATGGCGGCGCTGTCGTGGGCCATGATGACGCGCAGTTTTCCGCAAAGCATCTCGCCCTTCTTCCTCGATCGCGCGCTCAGCGAAGGCGGCGGCACCAATGTGGTCAACGTGATGCTGGTCGACTTCCGCGGCTTCGACACCTTCGGCGAGATCACCGTGCTCGGCGTGGTGGCGCTCACCGTCTACGCGCTGCTGCGGCGCTTCCGGCCCGCGGTCGAGTCGATGGCGCTGCCGCCGCAGCAGCGCGCGCAGTCCGACGACGGCAGCAGCGACCTGCTGAACCCGCGCCGCGCCAAGGACACCGCGGTCGGCTACCTCATGGTGCCGGCGGTGCTGGTGCGCCTGCTGCTGCCCCTCTCGGTGCTGGTGGCGGTCTATCTCTTCATGCGTGGCCACAACGCGCCCGGCGGCGGCTTCGTCGCGGGTCTGGTGATGTCGGTGGCATTGGTGCTGCAGTTCATCGTTTCGGGCACCGAATGGGTCGAGGAGCACCTGCGCATCTACCCGCGGCGCTGGATCGCCATCGGCCTGCTCTTCGCGCTGGCCACCGGCAGCGGCGCGGTGTTCTTCGGCTACCCCTTCCTGACCACGCACACCGCCCACCTGCACCTGCCGGTGCTCGGCGAGCTGCACGTGCCCAGCGCCCTCTTCTTCGACATCGGCGTGTTCGCGCTGGTGCTCGGCGCCACCATGCTGATCCTCACCGCACTGGCCCACCAATCGGTCCGCAGCCATCGCTGGGCCGACGAGCAGGCAGAACAATGACCACCCCCGTTGCTTGCTCACTCTGTGTAGCCGCCTCCCCCCTCGAGGGGACAATACCCGCGGCCCGGCACAGCCGGTTCCGCGGTGTTCCCCGCGACAAGCGGAAGGCCGTGTTGCGCGGGGCATCATCGATCCGGCTTTGCCGGGCGATCGATGCCGCCCCCGGCAGGGGGTTGGCGAAGCGACACGCAGTGCGCGCAGCCTGGGGGGGAGCCTAGGATGGAAATCGTGCTCGCCCTCGCCATCGGCGTGCTCACCGGCTCGGGTGTCTACCTGCTGGTGCGCCCGCGCACCTTCCAGGTGATCATGGGCCTCACGCTCATCTCGTACGCGGTCAACCTCTTCATCTTCAGCATGGGCCGGCTCAAGGTCGACAGCGAACCCGTGCTCACGCCCGGCTTCGCGGCCACGCTCGCCAACACCGCCGACCCGATGCCGCAGGCGCTGGTGCTCACCGCGATCGTGATCGGCTTCGCGATGACCGCGCTGTTCCTGGTGGTGCTGCTGGCCTCGCGCGGCCTGACCGGCACCGACCATGTGGATGGCGAAGAGCGCCAGGAACGCGAGGACGCGCGCGAATGACCGAGCTCTTCCGCCTGCTCGACCAGCTGCTCGAGTTCAGCATGCCGCACCTCGTGGCGGTGCCGATCCTGGTGCCGATGCTCACCGCCGCGCTGATGCTGCTGCTGGGCGAGAACCGCCGCCGCGCCAAGTCCTTCCTCAGCGTGGTCTCGGGCCTGGTCGGCCTGCTGGCCGCGCTCGCGCTGCTGCGCTGGGTGAATGCGGCCGACACCGGCGGCGGGCCGGGCTCGATCGGCGTCTACCTGCCGGGCAATTGGCGAGCGCCCTTCGGCATCGTGCTGGTGGCCGACCGGCTCTCCACCATGATGGTGGCACTGACCGGCGTGATCGCCTTTGCCGCGTCGATCTATTCCACTTCGCGCTGGGACCGCGCGGGCGTTCACTTCCATCCGCTGCTGCAGCTGCAGCTCATGGGCTTGAACGGCGCCTTCCTTACCGGCGATCTGTTCAATCTCTTCGTGTTCTTCGAGGTGATGCTGGCCGCCTCCTACGGCCTGCTGCTGCACGGCTCCGGCCGGCTGCGGGTGCAGGCCGGGCTGCATTACATCGCGATCAACCTCGCTGCCTCATCACTGTTCCTGATTGGCGCGTCGATGCTCTACGGGGCCACCGGCACGCTGAACATGGCCGACCTCGGCATGCGCATCGCCGAGCTCGCGCCCGGCGACCGCGGCCTGGTGCACGCGGCCGCCGCCATCCTGTTCACCGCCTTCTTCGCCAAGGCCGGGGCGTGGCCGCTCAACTTCTGGCTGGTGCCCGCCTACAGCGCGGCCGTGTCGCCGGTGGGCGCGGTGTTCGCGCTGCTGACCAAGCTCGGCGTCTACACCGTGCTGCGGCTTTGGACGGTGCTCTTCGCGCCCGACACCGGCGCCTCGGCCGAGTTCGGCCAGGCGGTGCTGATCGGGGCCGGCATCGCGACCCTGTTCGTCGCGGCCATCGGCATCGTCGGCACGCAGCGCCTGTCCAACCTCGCGGGCTTCAGCGTGCTGATCTCCGCCGGCACGCTGCTCACCGCGGTGGGACTGGGCCAGCCTGCCGTCTGGGCCGGCGCGCTGTTCTACCTGCTGAGCTCCACGCTCGCGGTCAGCGCGTTCTTCCTGCTCACCGACATGATCGAACGCTGGCGCAACGCCGGCATGAGCGTGGCGCCGCACGAGGCCGCGGGCAACGCACCCTTCCTGGCAGAGGACCTGCGCGCGCTCGACGACGTGAACCTCGACGACGATGCGCAGGCGCTCTATGGCCGCGCCATTCCGGCGGGGGTCGCCTTTCTCGGCCTGAGTTTCATGATCTGCACGCTGCTGCTCACCGGGCTGCCGCCGCTGTCGGGCTTCGTGGGCAAGTTCGCGATGCTCACCGGAGTGATGGGCGGCGACGCGCCGCTCTCCGCGGCCGACTGGACCTTCCTCATGCTGCTGATCGTCTCCGGCTTCCTCGCGCTGATCGCGCTCAGCCGGACCGGCATCCGTCATTTCTGGACCCAGCCGCATGCCAACCTGCCCTCGCTGCCCGCGCTCGAGGTGCTGCCGGTGGCCGGGTTGATCGCGGCCTGCATCGCGCTCACCGTCTGGTCCGAGCCGGTGATGCGCCACGCGATGGCCACCGCCGAAGGCCTGCGCATGCCCGCCGCCTACCGCGAAGCCGTCATGACCGCCCGGCAGATCCCGAACCCGGCACCCGCAGCGGCAGCGGCCAAGGCCGACGGAAAAGGCGGCACGCCGTGAAGCGCCTGATTCCCTCGCCCCCGCTGTCGTTCGCCCTCCTGGTCGTCTGGCTGCTGCTCAACCAGTCGCTGGAGGCCAGCACGCTGGTGTCGGGCGTGCTGCTTGCCATCGCCGTTCCCCTGCTGACCAAGGGCCTGCGCCCAGCCACGGTGCGCATGCGCCACCCCGGCGTGGCGCTGCGGCTGTCGGCCGTGGTGCTCTACGACATGTCGCGCTCGGTGTTCGCGGTGGCGCGGGCACTGCTCGGGCGGCGCAGCCGCGACATCCGCGCGAGCTTCGTGCAGGTGCCGCTCGACATGCGCGACCCCAACGGCCTCGCCGTGCTCGCGATGATCATGTGCCTCACGCCCGGCACCGCCTGGGGCGAAGTGGCCTTCGACCGCAGCACGCTGCTGATCCACGTGTTCGACCTCGAGGACGAGGCGGCCTTCATCGCGCAGATCAAGGCTCGCTACGAACGTCCGCTGATGGAGATCTTCGAATCATGACGCCCATCCTTTTCTGGTCGCTCAAGTTTGCGCTGTTCCTGCTGGCGGTGGCGATGCTGTGCGCGGTCGCGCGCCTGCTGATCGGTCCCTCCGCGCAGGACCGCGTGATGGCGCTCGATTGCCTCTACATCAACGGCATGCTGATGATGCTGGTGCTGGGCATCGTCTATGCGAGCGACGTGTACTTCGGCGCCGCCATGCTGATCGCGCTCTTCGGCTTCGTGAGTTCCACCGCGATGGCCAAGTTCCTGCTGCGCGGGGAGGTCATCGAATGAACGCCGCGCCGGGCCGCCCCGGACACGCTCGCACCGCAGCGCGAAGCACGGAGGTACTCTGATGAGCGATTTCATCGTGGGGCCGCTGCCCCTGTGGGCAGAGATCGTCACCGCCGTGTTCGCGGTGCTGGGGGCCGCCTTTGCGGCCATCGGCTCCTTCGGCCTGGTGCGGCTACCGACCTTCTTCAGCCGCATCCATGCGCCCACGCTGGGCGCCACCGGCGGCGTCTGGTCGATGACCGTCGCCACCATCGTGTATTTCTCGGTGCAGAGCCACAGCATCTTCCTGCATGCGGTGCTGATCGTGCTCTTCGTCGCGCTCACCACGCCGGTCACCACCATCTTCCTGATGCGCGCCGCGCTGTTCCGCGAACGGCAGAAAGGCGGCGCCGTGCCGCCCACCGCGCCGTCGGACAGCGTGCCGATCCCAAAACGACGGGCCGACGAACACGAGGAAGAGTAGGCGCGCCGGCGGCCGCTCAGGCCGTCAGCCGTTCCTTGGCGCGCGCCACTTCCATCTCGCGCGGCAGCGTCACCGCGTTCTTCACCGCGAGGATCTCGGCCATGACGCTCACCGCGATCTCGGGCGGCGTCTTGCTGCCGATATAGATGCCGATGGGCCCGCGCAGCCGCGCGAGTGATGCCTCGGTCTGGTCGAAGTGCTCGATCATCCGGTCGCGCCGCGCATCGGCATTGCGGCGCGAACCGATCGCGCCGACGTAGAAGGCATCGGTCTGCAGCGCCTCGAGCAGCGCGAGGTCGTCGAGCTTCGGGTCGTGCGTGAGCGCCACCACGCAGCTGCGTCGGTCGGGCCTGAATGCGAGCACCGCGTCGTCTGGCATCTCCGTCGTGATGTGCACGCCGGGCAGCGACCATGCGGTGCGGTATTCGGCGCGCGGATCGCACAACGTGACCGTGAAGCCGCTGAACTTGGCCATGGTGGCGAGGTACTCGGCCAGCTGGCCGGCGCCGATGAGCAGCATGCGGTACTCGGGGCCGAAGGTGTTGGTGAGCTCGACGTCGTTCACCGCGAGCTCGTCGGGTGCCCTGGCCTCTGCGAGCCGAACCGCGCCGGTGGCCAGCACGACGGTGCGCCGCATGAGCCTGCCCTGCTCCAGTTGCGCCACCAGCAGGTCGAGAGAACCCGCATCCGGCGCGTACTCGAGCAGCAGTTCCAGCGTGCCGCCGCACGGCAGGCCGAATCGGTGCGCCTCGTCGGCGGTGATGCCGTACTTCACGAGCGAAGGCGGCGCGCCCAGCGGCACGTCCTCGCCCTTGCCGTGGGCGTGGCTGTAGCGCGCGATCAGGTCGTCCTCGATGCAGCCGCCCGAGACCGAACCCACTACCGCGCCGTCTTCCGCCAGCGCCATGATCGAACCGACGGGCCGCGGCGACGAGCCCCAGGTGCGAACCACGGTCGCCAGCAGCGCACGCTTGCCGGCGCGCCGCCAGTCGCGCAGCGTGCGCAGCACCATGACGTCGAGGTTTTCCATGATGGCGCGGCCCGTCCGCTCAGCCGGCGTCGCCGGGGGCAGCGGGGTCGTCCTTCTTGCCCAGGCCCATCTTCTTCATGAGGCCGGACATCATTCCGGCCTTCTCTGCCGGCGACTCGCCCACTTCCGCCACGGACGCGGGCGGCGGGCCGTAGCGGCTCTGCATCTCGGCCTCGAAGCGCTTGAAGAAGTCGTCGGCGGTCGACTTGGCGGCGCCGTCGATCAGCCGCTGGCCGAGCTGCGCGATCTTGCCGCCGACCTGGGCCTGCACGGTGTAGTCGAGTTCACAACCGGCAGCGGGCGGCGAGGCCGCTTCGGCTTCGTGCGCCACGGCGGCATCGGCCTCGGTTTCCGCAGCTGCAGCGGCAGCAGGTGCAGCGGCCACCGGCTTGAGCGTGACGCTCGACGAGCCCTTGGCGAATCCGGCCACGCCGCCCTGCCCTTCGAAGCTCAGTTTGTAGCCGTCGGGCGCCACGATGTCCGACAGCACGACCTTGCCGTTGAACTTGGCGGACACAGGGCCGATCTTGACCGCCAGGGCCACGCTGTAGGTGTTGTCGCCGGTCAGCTCGAACTTGTCGCAGCCGGGAATGCACTTCTTCAGCGTTTCCGGGTCGTTGAGCGCTTCCCAGGCCTGTTGTTGGGTCACGCCGAGGTGTCGGTTGCCGAGCATTTCCATGGTGGTTTCCTTCTTGTACTTGCCGGCACGCTACCTGCCGGACCGCATCAGCGCGGCCAGGCTGGCGGCCAGCTGGTCGAGCGCGCTGAGATTGTGAACCGCGAGCATCGCGTCCGCATGGGCATGCAGCACGGCAGCCCCACGGGCCAGAGGGGCGTAGCCCTCGAAGCGCAGCAGTGGGTTGAGCCACAGCAGGCGGCGCGAATGGCGCCGGAGCCATTGCAGCTCCTGCGCCAGCAGCGCGGGCTCGCCGGTGTCGAGGCCGTCGCTGATCACCAGCACCAGCGTACGCCGGCCGGTCAGCCGGCGAGCATGGCTGCGGCGCAGTTCGGCCAGTGAGCTGCCGAGCCGCGTGCCGCCCGCGAAATCGTCGATCGCCGCGCTGGCCGCGCCGAGCATGGCATCGGTGTCGGCCAGCCGGAAGGCGGGGGTCAGGTCGGTCAGGCGCGTGCCGAAGGCGAACACGTCGCGCCGGCCGGCGCGACGGGTGGCCGCATGCAGGAACGCCAGCAGCAGCCGCGCATAGCGCTCCATCGAGCCCGACACGTCCACGAGCACGAGCAGTGGCAGCGGCTGTTCCCGCCGCGCGAGCCGGGGCAGCCGCAGGATCTCGCCGCCGGTGCGCGCGGCCTCGTGCAGCACGCCAGGCCAGTGCATGCGCGCGTGCTGTCGGCCGGCATCGCCCGCCACGCGCAGGCGGCGCGACGGCAGCTCGGGGATCGGCAGGCGGACGTCGCGCGCGAGCCGCTCGACCAGGCGGTATTCGTCGCTGCCGAGCGCGTTGAAGTCGGCATGCTTCAGCCGCTGGCGATCGCTCGCCGTCATCGCCGCGTCGAACCCGATCTCGCGGTCGGGTTTGGCCGGCTCGGCGGGCCTGGCGTTGTTGCGCGGCGCGGTGAGCGCCTCGCGCACGCGCGGCCGGCGCTTCGACGGCTCGGCCTTGCCTTCTGCGCTGGGCAGCATCTGCGCGAGCAGCTTGTTGGCCAGCTCAGGGTCCTGGAACCAGGCATCGAACAGCTCGCGGAACACCATGCGGTCCTGCTCGCGGCTGACCATCACGGCCTCCATGGCGGCGCCCAGGTCGAGCTTGTCCTCGACGCCGACCAGCATCGCCGCCTCGGCGGCGAGCGCGATGCGCATGGCATCGGTGCGCACGCCCGCGCGGCGCAGGGCACGGCCGAAGGCGGTGATGTTGCCGCCGAGCTTGCCCTTGCGGACGTCGCCGAGTTGCTGGATGCCGGCCATGCGCACGCCAGGCGCTCAGCGCGCGGCCGGCTCCTGGGGTTGCAGCAGGTCGGACGCCAGTTCCTGCGTCAGCGCGGCCACGTCGTCGCGCTGCTTGAACAGGATGCCGGCGGTGTCGACCACTACCTCGGGGTCGAGCTCGACCGTGTCGAGCGCAATCAGCGCCCTCGCCCACTCCACGCTCTCGGCGATGCCGGGCGCGCGCTGGAAGGCATTGACGAAGGGCGCCGCGCGCAGCCGCGCAACGAAGGCCGAGACCTGCGCCGACAACGTCTCGCCGGCCTCGGGCACGCGAGCGCGCACGATGGCCAGTTCGCGTTCGCGCTCGGGGTAGTCGAGCCAGTGGTACAGGCAGCGCCGCTTGACCGCGTCGTTGAGCTCGCGCGTGCGGTTGCTGGTGAGGATGGTGACGGGCGGCACCACCGCGCGCACGGTGCCGAGTTCGGGAATGCTCACCTGGTACTCGCCCAGGTACTCGAGCAGGAAGGCCTCGAAGGGCTCGTCGGCGCGGTCGACCTCGTCGATCAGCAGCACGGCGCCGGGCAGCGGCGTTTGCAGCGCCTGCAGCAGCGGGCGGCGGATCAGGTAGTGCGGCTGGTAGACCTCGGCCTCCACGTCCCGGGCCGCGCCCGTGGCCTCGGCCGCGCGCATGTGCAGCAGTTGCGCGGCGTAGTTCCATTCGTAGAGCGCCTCGCGCTGCTCCAGGCCGTCGTAGCACTGCAGGCGCAGCAGCTCGCGGCCCAGCGCAGTCGACAGCGCCTTCGCCAGTTCGGTCTTGCCGACGCCGGGTTCGCCCTCGAGCAGCAGCGGACGCTGCAGCTTGAGCGCGAGGAACACGGCCGTGGCGAGCCGGCGGTCGGCGAAATAGCCGGCCTGCACCAGGCCTTCGGAAAGCGAATCGATGGTCGGGAAGATCATGGCGAAGCGTAGCGGAAGAGGCGTGACGGTCGCGTCTTCCGGCCCGCCATCAGGACAGCCCGCGCGTTCAGCCCAATGCCTTGGTCACCGCGCGCTGGGTCAGCACGCCGATCAGGTTGGCGCGGTAGGCCGCAGAGGCATGCAGGTCGCTGTTCAGGTCGCTCGCGTCGATCTTCACACCGGCCGCGGACTCGGCGGCGAAGCGCTTGTTCAGCGCATCTTCCAGGCCCGCATGGAGGAACACGCCGTTGCCCGCGCCGGTGACGGCCACGCGCACGCCGCTGTCGTACTGGGCGACGAACACGCCGACCAGCGGGAAGTGCGACGCCTTCTGGCGCAGCTTCTCGTACGCCGCCCGCTTCGGGATGGGAAAGCGGATCGCGGTGATCAGCTCGTCTTCTTCGAGTGCCGTGGTGAACAGGCCCAGGAAGAAATCGTCCGCCGCAATTTCGCGCTTCGACGTGACCACGGTGGCGCCGGTGCCCAGCACCGCGCTCGGATAGCAGGCCGCCGGGTCGTTGTTGGCCACCGAGCCGCCGATGGTGCCCATGGCACGCACCTGCCGGTCGCCGATGCGCGAGGCCAGGTCGGCCAGCGCCGGGAAGGCGGCCTTCACGTCGGCGTTGTTCGCCACCTCGAGGTGGCGCGACATGGCGCCGACGCTCAGGGTGTCGCCGCTCTTCGCGATGCCGGCGAGTTCCTTGATGCCGCCCAGGTCCACCAGTTGCTCGGGGGCCGAGAGGCGCAGCTTCATCGACGCCAGCAGGGTCTGGCCGCCTGCCAGCGGCTTGGCGCCTGCCGCCAGGAGGCGGGTCGCGTCGGCCACGGACGCGGGTTGTTCGAGTGTGAAGGCGTACATGGTGCGTGGTTCCTTCGTTGTTGCTTCGTTCTTGTTTATGGAGCCGGACGGCCCTGGGTGCTGGCGGCCAGCGCGGGCTGCTGCGGCATCGAGTCCTTCGCGGCGCTGCCGCTGCCCTTCTGCATCGCCTCCCAGACACGGCTGGACGATGCGGGCATGTCGAAGTCCTTCACGCCCAGCGGCGCCAGCGCATCGAGCACCGCGTTGATCACGGCCGGCGGCGAGCCGATGGCGCCCGCCTCGCCGCAGCCCTTGGTGCCCAGCGGGTTGTGCGTGCACGGGGTGCACACGGTGTCGAGCTTGAACTGCGGGAACTCGGCCGCGCGCGGCATGGCGTAGTCCATGAAGCTGCCGGTGAGCAACTGCCCGGTCTCGTTGTCGTACACGCAGTTCTCCAGCAGCGCCTGGCCGATGCCCTGCACCAGCCCGCCGTGTACCTGGCCCTCGACGATCATCGGATTGATGATGGTGCCGAAGTCGTCCACCGCGGTGAAGCGGTCCACGCGCACCTCGGCGGTCTGCCTGTCGATCTCGACCTCGCAGATGTAGGTGCCGCCCGGGAACGTGAAGTTGGTCGGGTCGTAGAAGGCGGTCTCGTTCAGGCCCGGCTCGAGCTTGTCGAGCGGGTAGTTGTGCGGCACGTAGGCGGTGAGCGCCACCTGTCCGAACGGGATCTTCTTGTCGGTGCCCTTGACCGTGAACTCGCCGTTGGCGAACTCGATGTCGGCGTCGCTCGCTTCCATCAGGTGCGCGGCGATCTTCTTGGCCTTGGTCTCGATCTTGTCGAGCGCCTTCATGATGGCTGCGCCGCCCACCGAGATGGAGCGCGAGCCGTAGGTGCCCATGCCGAACGGCACGCGGCCGGTGTCGCCGTGCACCACGTCGACGTTCTCCACCGGAATGCCCAGGCGTGCCGCCACCACCTGCGCGAAGGTGGTCTCGTGCCCCTGGCCATGGCTGTGGGAGCCGGTGAACACCGTCACGCTGCCGGTGGGGTGCACGCGGATCTCGCCGCACTCGAACAGGCCCGCCCGCGCGCCGAGGGCACCGGCGATGTTCGACGGCGCGATGCCGCAGGCCTCGATGTAGCTCGAGTAGCCGATGCCGCGCAGCTTGCCCTGCGCTTCGCTGGCCGCCTTGCGCGACGCGAAGCCGTCGACCTCCGCCAGCACACGCGCCTTGTCCATGCAGGCATGGAAGTCGCCCGTGTCGTACTGGAGCGCCACCGGCGTCTGGTAGGGGAAGGTGGTGATGAAGTTGCGCTTGCGGATCTCGTCCTGCCCCAGGTTCATTTCCCAGGCGCAGCGCGACACCAGCCGCTCCAGCAGGTAGGTGGCCTCGGGCCGGCCCGCCCCGCGGTAGGCATCGACCGGCGCGGTGTTGGTGAACCACGCATCGACCTCGACGTAGATCTGCGGCGTGGTGTACTGGCCCGCGAGCAGCGTCGCGTAGAGGATGGTCGGCACCGCGGTCGCGAAGGTCGACAGGTAGGCGCCGAGGTTGGCGTCGGTGTGCACGCGCATGGCCAGGAACTTGCCCTGGTCGTCCATCGCCATCTCGGCGTGGCTCACGTGGTCCCGGCCGTGGGCATCCGACAGGAAGCATTCCGAGCGCTCGGCCGTCCACTTGATGTTGCGGTTGAGCTGCTTGGCGGCCCAGGTCAGGCACACGTCTTCCGCGTACAGGAAGATCTTCGAGCCGAAGCCGCCGCCCACGTCGGGTGCCACCACCCGCACCTTGTGCTCGGGCAGCCCCAGCACGAAGGCCGTCATGAGCAGGCGCTCGACGTGCGGGTTCTGGTTGGACACGTACAGCGTGTAGTCGTCGGTGCCGCGGCTGTAGCTGCCGATGGCCACGCGCGGCTCGATCGGATTGGGCACCAGCCGGTTGTTGACCAGATCGAGCTTCGTGACGTGCGCGGCGTTGGCGAAGGCCGCATCGACCGCCGCCTTGTCGCCCAGCGCCCACTTGTAGCACTGGTTGTCGGGCGCCTCGTCGTGCAGCGTGACGCCGCCGGCCTTCTTCGCTGCGTCGGCCACGCTCACCAGCGCGGGCAGCACGTCGTAGTCGACCACGACCGCCTCGGCCGCGTTCTTCGCCTGCTCGACCGTCTCGGCCACCACCATGGCCACATGGTCGCCCACGTAGCGCACCTTGTTGATCGCCAGGATCGGGTGCATCGGCTCCTTCATCGGCGTGCCGTCGGGGTTGTTGATGAGCCAGCCGCAGGGCAGCCCGCCCATCTTGCCCTCGATGTCCTTGCCGCTGAAGATGCCGACCACGCCGGGCATCTTGAGGGCCTCGGCGGTGTCGACCGACCTGATGACGGCGTGGGCATGCGGCGAGCGCACGAAGACCGCATGGCTCTGGTTGGCCAGCGTGATGTCGTCGGTGTAATTGCCCGCGCCGGTCAGGAAGCGGTAGTCTTCCTTGCGGCGCAGCGCCTCGCCGATGTGGGGCAGGTTCGAGAAGTCGGAAGCACCCATGATGCTGTTTCCTTCACGCCGTGACGGTGGTCTTGACCGGAGCGCCCGAGGCCATCGCCTCGCCGCCCATCTTCACGGCCTTTACGATGTTCTGGTAGCCCGTGCAGCGGCACAGGTTGCCGTCGAGCAGTTCGCGGATCTCCGATTCGCTCGACTTCGGGTGGTGGGTGCACAGGTCGATGGCGCTCATGACCATGCCCGGTGTGCAGAAGCCGCATTGAAGGCCGTGACACTCCTTGAAGGCAGCCTGCATGGGGTGCATGGTGCCATCGGCCTCGGCGATGCCCTCGATGGTGGTGATGTCCGCGCCCGCTGCCTGCGCGACCAGGATGTTGCACGACTTCACTGCCCTGCCGTTCACATGGACGGTGCAGGCACCGCACTGCGCGGTGTCGCAGCCGACGTGCGTCCCGGTGAGATGGAGGTGCTCCCGGATGGCGTGGACGAGGAAGGTGTTGGGAGGAGCGTCGACCGTGACCTGGCGGCCGTTGACCTTGAAAGCGACCTGCATGTGGCTGTCTCCGTTGAAGGTGATGGCTGGTTCAGCAAAAGGCATCTTGGATGCCGGTCCGTCGCGCCATCCTAGGCAAAAACCCTTGACACTTGCACAGAGCGCGCGAAATTCTCAAAATGAAACAGGTTGCCGCCCGGCGAGCCCGGAAAAGCCGCCGCACGAGCGAACACACACGATGACCCCCACTCTCGTCCCGCCCTCCGCAGAGCGCTCCCTGGCCATTGCCCAAGCCCGCCGCGAACTCATCGAAGGCGACTCGCACGGTGCGCGCGCGCATGCATGCATCGACGCCTGGATCGCTCGTTCGTGGCAGCGCTGCCTCGAGGCCGGCCGCCGGCCGCAGCAGCGGGTCAGCTTCGAGCCGGTGAGCCGGTCGGCCAGCTGCGATGTCACCGAACGCAACCGCGCGCTGGTCGCGGCGGCACGTCCGGTGATCGACCGCCTCTCGCGCGCCATCGCGGACACCCGCTACTTCGCCATCCTGACCGACGCCGACGGCATCGTCGTCGACGTGGGTAACCTCCCCGACGGCACCGATGCCGCCAGCCGCTTCGCGCGCGACATCGGCCGCGTCGGTGTCGACCTGTCGGAACGCGCCATCGGCACGAGTGCAATAGGCACCGCGCTGGCCGAGCAGGAATCGGTGTGGCTGCACCGCGGCGAGCACTTCCATGACGACACCAGCGTCTACAGCTGCGCCGGCGCGCCGCTCTTCGGGCCGCGCGGCGACTGCATCGGCATGCTCGACCTGACCGGCGTGCAGGTGGTGGAGCGGCCCGAGCTGCGCCACCTGGCCACGCTGTCGGCGCGCAGCATCGAGAACTCGCTGGTGCTGCGCGAGCCCTGCGAGCTGCTGCTGCACCTGGCCTGGCCCGGCTGCACGGCCAGCGAAGCCACCGAGGGCCTGCTGTGCATCGACGCGGAAGGCCGCGTCACCGGGGCCAACGCAGCGGCACGGCAGATGCTGCACCAGCCGCTGGCGCGCAACGAGCATGCACTGATGTTCAACGACCTCTTCGCGCTGCCGCTGCACATGATGTTCGATGCGGCTCGCCGCGGCGACGCAGTGCTCGAGGTGCCGCTCTGGTCGGGCCTGCGGGTGCAGGTGCGGCCGCACCGCGGCGGTGCCACGAGCGGCGCCCCGGGTGTGCCGCCTGCCGACGCGCGACCGCGCCTGCGCGACGTCGAGACCGCGCTGATCCGCAAGGCGGTGGCCGATGCGCGGGGCAACGTGGCGGAGGCCGCAAGGGCACTGGGGATCAGCCGCGCGACCGTCTATCGCAAGCTGTGGCGCGGCCGGCCGGCCGGCGCGCCGGACTGAGCCCTCGCCAGGCTTTCATCCGGCTTGCGCTCAGGCACCGACGGGCACCTTGTCGAGAAAGCCGGTGACGCTGCGCAGCTTGCCCGCATCGAGCTGCACGAAGTCCGTGCCCTGGATCAGGTCTTCCGCGCCGCTCGGACCCAGCGTCCACGAGAAACGCAGGTGGTCGCCGTGCGCGTCCGCCTTGCCCAGCAGGTTGAAGCGGAAGCCCGGAAAGCGCTGGTGCACCGCGCCGACCAGCGCACTGATCTGGTCGTGCCCGCTGGCCTGCGCCATCGGGTCGACGTAGCGGGCGTCGGCGCTCCAGCCGGCCTCGATCAGCGCGGCGCGGCGCGCGGCGTCGGTCTCGTTCCAGACTGCGATGTAGCTGCGGGCAATGGCGGTGGCATCGTGTGCTGCGGTGTTCATGGCGACGGTTCCTTTCGAGGGGTTCGACCCGCAACATCGCGGGGTGAAGGAATGGTCGCGCCGCACGCGAGGCGCGTCGATGACGTGGCAGGTCATGCGGCCGTGTCCGCCGGCGCACCCGAACCGAACAGGAACAGCGGCTTGCCGCATATGCGCGACTTCCACGGCAGCAAGCGCCAGACGCGCAAACCGCGCGCGGCGATGCCCGCCGGACGCTACGAGTGCCCGTGCGCCCGCTCCAGGCACTCCTGAAACGCCAGCACCGCACGCGACGGCTTCGGCGAGCGCCGCAGCAGGCTCACGAAGCGGCACGCGTAGTTGAAGCGCGCCGGCAGCACCGGCTTCATGAGCCCGCGCTGCTCGAAGGCCTGCGCATAGTGGTCGGGCAGGAAGCCCAGGAAGCGCCCAGACAGGATCAGCGTGGCAATCGCTTCCTGGTCGAAGCCCGTGGCCTTGCGCGACAGCTTCGCGCGGTGGCTCAGTTCCATGTTGGGCGAGTGGTAGCCGAGCCCCGCGAAATGGTGCTCGCGCAGCTTTGCCCAGGTGAGCTTCGCGTGATCGGCATCGAACAGCGGGTGCCCCGCGCCGCAGTAGAGCAGCATGGTCTCGTCGAACAGGTCGGCGTACACCAGGCTCTTGGAACTGCGGTGCGCCGGGATGATGCCGATCTGGAAGTTGCCTTCCAGCACGCCCTGCTCGATCGCGTTGATCGAACCCACATGCAGCGCCAGGCTCACCTCGGGCGCGAGCTCGGTGAACCGCGCGATCGCCTCGCCGATGCGCGCCTGCGGATTGGTGGCGGTCTTGTCGAACACCGCCACCTCGAGCTGCCCGCCCATGCGGCTGTGGATGTCGTCGATGCTGCCCCTGAAGGCGTCGACCGAAGCCAGCAGCCGCAACGTCTCGTCGTACACACGCTGGCCTTCGGCGGTGAGCCCGAAGCCCGCACGGCCACGCCGGCACAGCACGAGGCCGAGCCGCGTTTCCAGGTCCTTCACGTGGCGGCTCACGGTCGAGGTGCCGATGTTCAGCTCGAGCTCGGCGGCCGCCATGCCGCCGCAATCGACCACGCTCCTGAACACCTTGAGAAGGCGCAGGTCCATGTCGCTGAGCTGCCCCAGAACGGCGCGATTGCGGGTGCCGGCGGCACCGTTTCGGGCTTTCTCTCTTACTTGCATGAACTGTCAAGTGAACATTGATATTGCGCCATTCTCCACACTGATGGCTCTGCCAACAATCGGCACACCCCGTTCACCCTCTTTACCTCTGGAGCCCGCCCTGCGCGGGAATCGCCATGACCCTTGCAACGCCCGCCATCGATCCGACACCCGCGACGCGCACCGACGCCGCCTGGCTCGACGCGCACTGGATGCCCTACACCGGCAACCGCAACTTCAAGGCCGATCCGCGGATCATCGTGGAGGCCAAGGGCGCCTACTTCACCGACATCGACGGGCGCAAGATCTTCGACGGCCTGTCGGGCCTGTGGTGCTCCGGCCTGGGCCACGGCCGCCCCGAGATCACGGAGGCAGTGAGCCGCCAGATCGCCAGGCTCGACTACTCGCCAGCCTTCCAGTTCGGCCACCCCGCCTCGTTCGAGCTGGCCAACAAGATCAAGGAACTCACGCCCGCCGGCCTCGACTACGTGTTCTTCACCGGCTCGGGCTCCGAAGCCGCGGACACCTCGCTGAAGATGGCGCGTGCCTACTGGCGCACCAAGGGACAGGCCAGCAAGACCCGGCTGATCGGGCGCGAGAAGGGCTACCACGGCGTGAACTACGGCGGCATCTCGGTGGGCGGCATCGCGGCCAACCGCAAGCTGTTCGGCCAGGGCGTCGAAGCCGACCACCTGCCGCACACGCAACTGGCGGCCAACGCCTTCACGCGCGGCATGGCCGACAACGGCGCCGAACTGGCCGACCGCCTGCTCGACCTGATCGCGTTGCACGACGCATCGAACATCGCGGCCGTCATCGTCGAGCCCTTCGCGGGCTCCGCCGGTGTGGTGATCCCGCCCAAGGGCTACCTGAAGCGCCTGCGCGACATCTGCACCGCCAACAACATCCTGCTGATCTTCGACGAGGTCATCACCGGCTTCGGCCGCTGCGGCGCCTTCACCGGCGCGGAAGCCTTCGGCGTGACGCCCGACATCATGAACATCGCCAAGCAGGTCACCAACGGCGCGCAGCCGCTGGGCGCCGTGGTCGCCAGCAAGGAGATCTACGACACCTTCATGGCCGCCGGCGGCCCCGACTACATGCTCGAATTCCCGCACGGCTACACCTATGGCGCGCATCCGGTGGCCTGCGCCGCCGGCATCGCCGCGCTCGACGTGCTGCAGAAGGAAGACATGATCGGCCGCGTGCAGGCGCTGGCGCCGCACTTCGAGAACGCGGTGCACAGCCTCAAGGGCAGCAAGCATGTCGCCGACATCCGCAACTACGGCCTGGCCGCGGGCCTCACGATCGCCGCGCTGCCGGGCGAGCCCGCACGCCGCCCGTACGAGATCGCGATGAACTGCTGGAAGAAGGGCTTCTACGTGCGCTACGGCGGCGACACCATCCAGCTCGCGCCGCCCTTCATCGCGGAGAAGGCCGAGATCGACCGCATGGTGAACGCGCTGGCGGACGCGCTGGCCGAGACGGCCTGACCTGCGCAGGGCCACGGCCTCATCGGAGGCCGGGTCCTACAGGCGGTGCGCCGGCCGCCTTCCAATAATCGGCTGGATGACGGTACTGCGCAGCGACATCCCCGCCCGCCTCGACCGCCTGCCATGGTCCCGATGGCATTGGCGCGTGGTGATCGCACTGGGCGTGGCCTGGGTTCTCGACGGGCTCGAGGTCACGCTGGTGGGCTCGATCGGCGCGGTGCTCGAGCGGCCCGACACGCTCGGACTCTCGGCCGGGGAGATCGGCCTGTCGGGCTCGGTGTACGTGGCGGGCGCGGTGCTCGGCGCCCTGCTCTTCGGTCGGCTGACCGACCGGCTGGGCCGCAAGAAGCTCTTCCTGATCACGCTCGTGGTCTATACCGTCGGCACGCTGGCCACGGCCTTTTCTCCCAACTTCGCCTTCTTCGCGCTGTGCCGCTTCGTCACGGGGCTGGGCATCGGCGGCGAATACGCGGCCATCAACTCGGCCATCGACGAACTCATTCCGGCGCGTGTGCGCGGGCGCGTCAACCTCGCCATCAACGGCAGCTTTTGGATCGGTGCGGCGCTGGGCGCGGCACTGAGCCTGGTGCTGCTCGACACGCGCGTCGTCGGCCCGGTGTGGGGATGGCGCGCAGGCTTCGCGCTGGGTGCGGTGCTGGCGGTGGCCATCCTGCTGGTGCGGCGCGACGTGCCCGAAAGCCCGCGCTGGCTCATCGCGCACGGCCGCGCCGACGAAGCGAAGCGCATCGTAGACCGGATCGAAGCGGAGGTCGAAGCGCAGCACGGCCCGCTGCCCGCGCCGCAGGGCCATGTGAACTACACGGCCGCGCGCGCCACCAGCCCGTCGATGCGCGAAGTGGCGCGCGTGCTGCTGCAACGCTACCGGCAGCGCAGCGTCGTCGCGCTGGCGCTGATGGTGTCGCAGGCCTTCTTCTACAACGCCATCTTCTTCACCTACGCGCTGGTGCTCACGCGCTTCTACGGCGTGCCCGAAGGCAGCGTGGCGCTCTACATCTTTCCGTTCGCGCTCGGCAATGTGCTGGGGCCGCTGCTGCTGGGGCCGCTGTTCGACAGCGTGGGCCGGCGCAAGATGATCGCGCTGACCTATGTGCTCGCGGGCGTCGGCCTGGCGTTCACGGGCTGGGCGTTCATGATGGGCTGGCTCGACGCGCGCAGCCAGGCGCTGTGCTGGTCGGCGGTGTTCTTCCTGGCCTCGGCCGCAGCGAGCTCGGCCTACCTCACCGTGAGCGAGGTGTTCCCGCTCGAGATGCGCGCGATGGCGATCGCGATCTTCTATGCGGTCGGCATGGGGGCTGGCGGCTTCGCTGCGCCGGTGCTGTTCGGCCTGCTGATCGAGACCGGCAGCCGCGGCGCGGTGATGGTGGGCTACGCCATCGGTGCCGCGCTGGTCATCGTGGCGGGGCTGCTGGCCTTGCGCTATGCGGCCGACGCCGAACGCAAGCCGCTGGAGGAAGTGGCGCCGCCGCTGTCATCCGAAGACGGCGCCGCCGACGCACGCACCTGACCGATCGCCGGGGACGCCGAAGCCCCGGAGCGAATCAAAGGCTGCAGGTGCGGAAGCCGAAGAATCCGTCGTCGCGGCCCGGCAGCGCGAAGCCGCGGCGGCGCGGCGAGCGCAGGCGCGCGCGGGTCGCGAACGAGGCGCCGCGCAGCACGCGCGCGCGCCCGAAGGCAGCGGCCGGGTCGAAGTCGCTGCCTGCGCTCCACGGGTCTGCCCGGTAGCCGGGCCACGGCTGCAGCGTGCCGGCCGTCCATTCGTGCACGTCGGCCCAGCGGAAGCCGCGCCGCGCCGCAGTGTGTGCCGCGATCTCCCATTCGACCTCGGTCGCGATGCGCCGTCCGGCCCAGCGCGCCCAGGCATCGGCTTCCCACCAGCTCAGGTGCACCGCGCTGTGGTGGCCGGCGGCGCGCACCGTGGTGCCGAAGCGCTGCTGCAGCACCGATCCGCCGGTGCCGCTGCGCGACACGCCGATCTGCTCCACATGCCTCGGTCCGCGCCGCCCGTCGATCTGCGACGAGAGCCAGCGCCAGCCTTCGCCGTGCCACAGCTCCTCGCGGTCGTAGCCGCCGTCGTCGACAAATTCGATGTACTGGTTCCAGGTGACCGGCTGCGCGTCGATCTCGAATTCGGGCACCTCCACGCGGTGCGCGGCGCGCTCCTGCGAGAAGGCGAAGCCGCTGTCGGGCACGCCCAGCTCCCAGCGCGTGGCCGGCAGCAGCAGCGGCTCGCGCGTGACGGCGATGGGCGCCTGCTCCACGCCCAGGGGCAGGCCGAGCGTCTGCGCCATCACCACGAACTGCTCGCCGCGCAGGTCTTCGTGGAACAGCGCGAGGCGATAGAAATACAGGCCCGCATCGGTCTCGGCCGCGTGCTCGAGCAGCTCGAGCGTGCTCTCCAGCGTCTCCAGCAGGTAGGCCTTGGTCTGGGCCAGGTCGGGCAGCTCGGGCGCCCAGCGGTGGCGCGGGTCGCTGTGCGCCGGGTTCCACCAGCCGTCGGCACCGGGGTCGATGGCCGCGAGCCGCGTGGGCCGCACCGGACAGTCGGCGCCGAAGGCACGCTGCGTGTTGCGCCCGATCCACCACTCGGCGAACCAGCCGATATGGCCGGCCAGCCAGATGGGCGGCACCACGTCGGGCAGCGACTCCACGCGCATGTCCTGGCCGAGGGCCTGCTCGAAGAGCGACAGCAGGTGCAGGGTGTGGTTGCGGGCGTCGATCAGGGCCAGCGACAGCATGTCGCGCCCGGCCCGGCACATGTCGGGGGAATCGATGGACAGGGGCATTGCTGCAACAGGGGCTGGCAGGGGGCGCGGAGTCTGGGCCATGAACCATTATGGCGATGGCTGGCCCCCGGGTACGACCCGAAACGACGCTTTCGATTGCACCGATAAAATCCGCTCCGCCTCATGCACCCGACCCGCCGGCGCACAACGCCGGTGCGTCGGGTGCGTTCGTATATGGGGCAATCCAATACAAAAATGGAGATGTGATGCACGGTTTGCTCAAGCTTTCCAGAGCCATCGACTGGCTCAATGCCCAAGTGGGCAAGTACGCGATATGGCTGATCCTGGCCGCCACGGTGATCAGCGCCCTCAATGCCATCGTGCGCAAGGTGTTCAACAGCAGTTCCAACGCCTTCCTCGAAGTGCAGTGGTATCTGTTCGCCTGGTCGTTCCTCATCGCCGCCGGGTTTACCCTGCTGCACCGCGAACACGTGCGCATCGACGTGATCAACAGCCGCCTGTCCAAGCGCAAGCAGGTCTGGATCGACATCATCGGTTTCGCATTCTTCCTGACCCCGCTGTGCCTGACGGTGCTCTACCTGTCGGTGCCGGTCGTGATCCAGATGTACCAGTCGGGCGAAATGTCCGGCAACTCGGGCGGCCTGATCCGCTGGCCCGTGTGGGCGGCGCTGCCGGCCGGCTTCACGCTGCTGCTGCTGCAGGGCTGGTCGGAACTCATCAAGCGCATCGCCTTCCTGCGCGGCCAGGGCCCCGATCCGATGGGCCGGCTGACCGACAAGACGGCCGAGGCCGAGCTGATCGAGGCCCTGCGCCTGCAGGCCGAAAAGGACGCCGCCCAAGCCGCGGCCGAAACGGGCGCCGCGCCCAAGCCGCAACACTGAACGGGCGAGCACCGGAACACCATGGAATTCATCGTCGCCAACTTCGCCCCGATCATGTTCGCGGGGCTGATCTGCTTCCTACTACTGGGCTTCCCGGTCGCATTCAGCCTCGGCGCCTGCGGCCTGTTCTTCGGATTCGTCGGCATCGAGCTCGGCGTGTTCCAGCCCTCGGTGATGGCCTGGCTGCCCCAGCGGCTGATCGGCATCATGGCCAACGACACGCTGCTGGCGGTGCCGTTCTTCACGCTCATGGGGCTCGTCCTCGAGCGAAGCGGCATGGCCGAGGACCTGCTCGACACGGTCGGCCAGGTCTTCGGCCCGATGCGCGGCGGGCTCGCGCTGGCGGTGATCTTCGTCGGCGCACTGCTGGCCGCCACCACCGGCGTGGTGGCCGCCTCGGTGATCTCGATGGGCCTGATCTCGCTGCCCATCATGCTGCGCTACGGCTACGACCGGCGGCTGTCCAGCGGCGTCATCGCCGCCTCGGGCACGCTGGCGCAGATCATCCCGCCCTCGCTGGTGCTGATCATCATGGCCGACCAGCTCGGCCGCAGCGTCGGCGACATGTACAAAGGCGCCTTCCTGCCCGGCTTCATGCTGATGGGCCTGTACGTGGTCTACGTCGTGTTCCTGGCGATCTTCAAGCCCGCGCAGGTGCCCGCGCTGCCGGCCGAGGCGCGAACTTTCCGCGAGCCCGACGGCAGCGGCGGCTATCCCTCGCTGGTCGGCATCACTGCGCTGTCGGCGGTCGTGGCCGTCGTGCTGGCACGCAACATGGAAGCCGTGCACACCTGGTTCCAGGGCGAGCCCGTCACCTTCGTCGCCACCGACGAAAAGGTCGTTGTCGCCATGTGCGGCGGCGTGTTCGTGGCGCTGGTGATCGCGCTGATCAACAAGGGCCTGAAGCTCAACCTGCTGTCCCGGCTGGCCGAGCGCGTGACCTTCGTGCTGATCCCGCCGCTGCTGCTCATCTTCCTGGTGTTGGGCACCATCTTCCTGGGTGTCGCGACGCCCACCGAGGGCGGCGCGATGGGCGCGGTCGGTGCGCTGATCATGGCCTGGCTCCGCCGTCGCATGAGCATGTCCCTGCTCAAGCAGGCGCTGGCCTCGACCACCAAGCTGTCGAGCTTCGTGATGTTCATCCTGATCGGCGCCACGGTCTTCAGCCTGGTGTTCCAGGCAGCAGATGGCCCGATCTGGGTCGAGCACCTGCTCTCGGCCCTGCCCGGCGGCCCGGTGGGCTTCCTGATCGCGGTGAACGTGCTGGTGTTCTTCCTGGCATTCTTCCTGGACTACTTCGAGCTGTCGTTCATCGTGGTGCCGCTGCTGGCGCCCGTGGCCCACAAGCTGGGCATCGACCTGATCTGGTTCGGCGTGCTGCTCGCGGTGAACATGCAGACCTCGTTCATGCACCCGCCGTTCGGCTTCGCCCTCTTCTTCCTGCGTTCCGTGGCGCCCGACAAGCAGTACGTGGACCGCGTGACCCAGAAGGTCATGGAGCCGGTGACGACGATGCAGATCTACAAGGGCGCGGTTCCCTTCGTGCTGATCCAGCTCACGATGGTCGGCGTGCTGATCGCGTTCCCGCAGATCGTCACAGGCAGCCTCGACAAGGAGGTCAAGGTCAACCTCGACGACATCGGCGCTCAGATGCGAGAAAGCCTGCAGCCCGACAACGATGCGACGCCGGCCGATCCCTACGGCGGCACGCCCGAGCCCGCGCCGGGCGCCGAACCCGCGGCGCCGGGCGCCACCGAAGGCGGTGCCTCGCCTGTGCCCGCCCCGGCGGACAGCGGCGCGAGCGACGACCCCATGAAGGCGATGCAGGACGCGCTCAAACAGCAGCCGCAGAAGCCCTGAACCTCACCCCCGCGCCCGTGCGGGGGCCGGGGCGAACAGCAAAAAGGCCGGCCCGTTCACACGGGCCGGCCTTTTTTGCTTTGAGTTGCGGCAGGATCAGATCTTGACGCTGTTCATGTACTGGTTGAACGGGTACTCCGAGAAGCGGTTCCACAGGATCTGGTCGCGCTGGAACGTGCGCATGTCCTGGTGGATCTTCTTGAACTCGGGCGACTTGGCCTCGTGCTCGGCGAAGACTTCCATCGAGGCCTTGAAGCCGGCGTCCATCACTTCCTTCGGGAACGGCTTGAGCTGCGTCTTGGCGGCCACGAGGCGCTTGAGCGCCACCGGGTTGAAGGCGTCGTACTTGGCGATCATGTCGCGCGCGGCGACCTTGGTGGCCGCGTCGAGGATGGCCTTGTTCTCGTCCGACAGCTTGGCGAAGGCCTTGTTGTTGATGAAGAACTCGAGGTCGGCGCCGCCTTCCCACCAGCCGGGGTAGTAGTAGTACGGGGCGACCTTGTTGAAGCCCAGCTTCTCGTCGTCGTAGGGACCGACGAACTCGGCCGCGTCCAGCGTGCCCTTCTCGAGCGCCTGGTACACGTCGCCCGCGGGCATGTTCTGCGACACCACGCCCAGCTTGGCCATCGCCTCGCCGAACACGCCGCCGCCCATGCGCATCTTCAGGCCCTTCAGGTCGGCGACCGTCTTGATTTCCTTGCGATACCAGCCGCCCATCTGCGTACCGGTGTTGCCGGCGCTGGCGGTGCGGAAGTTGTACTGCGCGAAGAAGGCGTCGAGCAGCTTGCGGCCGTTGCCGTATTCCTTCCACGAGTCGGTCTGGCGCGCAGTCAGGCCGAAGGGCACTGCGCAGCTGAAAGCGAAGATCGGATCCTTGCCGGTGAAGTAGTAGGCGGCGGTCTGCGCCATTTCGAGGGTGTCGCCCTGCAGGGCGTCGACCACGCCGAAGGCGGGCATCAGTTCGCCGGCGGGGTGCACCGAGATTTCGAACTTGCCGCCGGACAGCGCCTTGACGGTCTTGGACAGCATTTCGGCGCTGCCGAAAATCGTGTCGAGCGAACGGGGGAAGCTCGACGCCAGGCGCCAGCGCACCGCGGTCTGCGCATGCACGGCGGGCGCAATGCCGGCGGCCAAAACACCGGCGATGCCGGCGTTTTTGATGAGGGAACGACGATCCATTGATTGCTCTCCGAGTTCTAGGAAAAAACGAAACGCGGCTTGTGACAGCGTTGGGGACTTTTGTATAAGCCGGGGCGATTGTAAAAACGCGCTTACAGCGTCCGGCCGGGGTTTACCCTGCGCCACATCCCCGAGGCGTGAAGCACGCGCCCGAGGGCCTGGCGGACGAAGCATAAAATGTTAAATCGCCTTACATCCCCCTCAGACACCGGCATTTCCAGCATGAGACTCCCAACTTCCTTCAAGCCCGCACTGCTCGCGCTCGCCGCAGCCACCGCTTTCGGCGCGCAAGCCGCCGACATCAAGATCGGCGTTGCCGCCGCCCTGTCCGGCGGCGCCGCGCAATACGGCGCAGCCATCCGCAACGGCTTCCAGCTCGCGGCCGACGAAATCAATGCCGCCGGCGGCATCAACGGCGACAAGATCGTGCTGGCCATCGAAGACGAGCAGGGCAAGAAGGAAGACGCCATCAACGTCTTCAAGAAGCTGATCTTCCAGGACAAGGTCCTGATGACCTTCGGCCCCACGCTGTCGAACTCGGCCCAGGCCGCCGACCCGATCGCCCAGGCATCGAAGACCGTGGCCTTCGGCACCTCGAACACCGCCGACGGCATCACCTCGATCGGCGACTACGTGTTCCGCAACTCGGTCACCGAAGCGGACGTGCTGCCCGAGACCCTGCGCGTGGCCATCAAGCACGGCAACGTGAAGAAGGTCGCCGTGCTGTACGGCAACGACGACGTGTTCACCAAGAGCGGCTACGACAACTTCAAGAAGGCCCTCGAAGACCTGAAGCTGCCCGTGACCACGACCGAGACCTTCGCCAAGGGCGACGTGGACTTCAAGGCCCAGCTCACCAAGATCAAGGCCACCAACCCCGACGCGATCGTGCTGTCGGCCCTGCTGGCCGAAGGCGCGCCGATCATGGTGCAGGCCCGCCAGCTCGGCCTGAACGTGCCCGTCATCGGCGGCAACGGCATGAACTCGACCAAGATCTTCGACCTGGCCAAGGGCAGCTCGGACAACCTGTACGTCGGCAGCCCGTGGTCGGCCAGCAACGCCACGCCGGAGAACACCAAGTTCCAGAAGGCCTACAACGACAAGTTCAAGATCGCTCCGGACCAGTTCGCCGCCCAGGCCTACGACGGCCTGTACGTGGTGGCGCAGGCGCTCAAGGGCGTGAAGCTCTCGGGCAACCTGGCCGCCGACCGCACCGCGCTGCGCGACGCACTGCCCAACGTGAAGTGGACCGGCGCCACCGGCGCCTTCGCCTTCGCACGCGCCAAGGACAAGGCCGGCAAGCCCGCCGGCTACGACGCCCAGCAGACCGCCATCGTGAGTGTCACGAAGGGCACTGCGTTCATGATCGAGAAGTAAGCAAGGCCCTTTTCTTGCCGCTTCGATGGCGGGCCGGGTGGCCCGCCATGTTTCTCGCAACTGGCGCAGGACTGCCCTCTGCGCCGTTTTCTTTTTTGATTCGCCGCAATGCCCTGGAGGTTGCGGCCTGACGGAAGCCCATCGTGCTCGATCAGCAGCTTGTCAACGCCTTGTCGCTGGGGTGCGTCTACGCACTCTTCGCGCTCGGCTTCACACTCATCTTCGGCGTGCTCGGCGTCATCAACCTCTCGCATGGCGCGGTGTTCATGGTCGGCGCCTACTCGGCCGCCGAGTTCATGCGCGTCTCGGGCATGCCGCTGTGGGTCGGCCTGCCTTTCGCCTTCGCCTTCTGCGGGGTGCTGGGATTCCTGGTCGACGTGCTGGTGCTCAAGCCGCTGCGCAAGCGCAACGCACCCCACCTGATTCCGATGATCGCCACCATCGGCGTGGCCATCATCCTGAACAACGGCATCCAGGGCATCTTCGGCGCGGAAAACCTGCGCTTCCCGCCCGGCACCATTCCCGACGACGCGCTGGTGTTCGCCGGCATCCACGTCACCGTGCTCGAGCTGGGCATCGTGCTGGCGTCCTTCGTGCTCATGGGCGTGCTGATGCTGTCGCTGCAGCGCACGCAGCTGGGCCGCGCGCTGCGCGCCATCGCGGAGTCGCCCAAGGCGGCCTACCTGGTGGGCGTGAACGTCGAGGGCCTGTTCTACCTGACCTCGTTCGTGGCCGCCGGCCTGGGCGGCGTGGCGGGCGTGCTGATCGGCCTGTATTCGAACGCCCTCTTCCCGCTGATGGGCCAGCCGATGCTCGAGAAGGGCATCGCGGTGATCATCCTGGGCGGCATGGGCGACATCCGCGGGGCATTGCTCGGCGGCCTGTTCCTCGGCTTCGCAGAGGTGCTGTCGGTGGCCTACGTAGGCTCCAACATGCGCGACGCGGTGGCCTTCGGCCTGCTGTTCCTCGTGCTGCTGGTGCGCCCGAAGGGTCTTTTCGGTTCGCTGAAGGAGCGCAAGGTCTGATGATGGAAGCGCTCGACAACTTCTGGTCGGTCTACAGCAACCTGGTGCTCTCGCTGGGCATCAACGGGCTGCTGGCTCTCTCGATCTGGCTCACGCTCGCCTGCGGCATGCTGGCCCTGGCCAACGCGGCATTCATGGGCATCGGCGCGTACACCGCGTCGATCCTGACGCTGAACTACGGCGCGCCCTTCCCGGTGGCCATCGCCGCGGGCATGGCCGCGCCCGCCGTGGTGGCGTTCGTCATCGGCAAGCCCACGCTGCGCCTGTCGGGCGTGTACCTCGCGATGGCCACGCTGGCCTTCGGCGAGGTGGTACGCATCGCCATCCTCAACGCCGAGTCGCTCACGGGCGGCGCGCTGGGGCTGAACGGCATTCCGCAATCGACCGAGTGGTGGCACGTGGCGCTCGCGCTGGTGCTCACGCTGCTGGTGCTGTGGCGCGTGCGCCGCTCCAAGGTGGGCCGCGCCTTCGAAGCCATCAAGGAAGACGAGACCGCCGCCGGCCTGATGGGCATCGACGTGGCGGGCCACAAGATGCTGGCCTTCGTGCTGGGCGGTGCCATCGCCGGCCTGGCGGGCACGCTGAATGCGCACCTGACCTTCTTCATCGGTCCGGCCGAGTACGGCTTCAACCGCGCGGTCGACATCCTGACGATGGCGATCCTGGGCGGCATCGGCGGCCTCACCGGCCCGGTGCTGGGCGGCACCATCCTCACGCTGCTGCCGGAAACGCTGCGCGGCCTGGGGGCCTTCCGCCTGGTGGTCAACGGCTTCATCCTGGTGCTGATCGTGCTGTTCCTGCCCAAGGGCATCTGGGACCCGGCGCGCATCCGCCAGTGGTTCGGCCGCAAGGGGAGCGCAGCATGAGCGATACGCTTCTGACATTGAAGGGCGTGTCGCGCCACTTCGGCGGGCTCAAGGTCCTGCAGGACGTGAACCTCGACATTCCCAAGGGCGGCATCTTCGGGCTGATCGGTCCGAACGGCGCCGGCAAGACCACGGTGTTCAACCTGATCACCGGCCTGCTGCCGACCACCAGCGGCACCATCCACTTCGAGGGCCAGGACCTGGCGGGCCGCAAGCCCTTCCAGATCACCCGCGGCGGCATCGCGCGCACCTTCCAGAACATCCGCATCTTCAAGGAGATGTCGCTGCTGGAGAACGTGATCGTGGGCATGGACGCCAAGCTGCGCTACGGCCCTTTCGGCCTGCTGGCGAGCTCCGGCCTGTTCCGCAGCGAGGAGAAGCGCGCACGCGACCGCGCCCGCGAACTCCTGAGCTGGGTCAGGCTCGACCACAAGGCCGACGACGTGGCCGACAACCTTTCCTACGGCGACCAGCGCAAGCTGGAGCTGGCGCGTGCGCTGGCCACCGACCCCAAGCTGCTGCTGCTCGACGAGCCGGTGGCGGGCATGAACAGCACCGAGAAGAGCGAGCTGATGGTGGAGATCGAGAACATCGCCACGCGCGGTTTCACGGTCTTCATGATCGAGCACGACATGCGCTTCGTGATGGGCCTGTGCCAGCAGATCGCGGTGCTGAACTTCGGGCGCATCATCGCGCGCGGCGGCCCCGACGCGATCCGCAACGACCCGCAGGTGATCGAGGCCTACCTGGGCCGCGAAGACGACGAAGCCACGAACGAGGAGGCAGCGGCATGAGCGGCACCATGACGCCCCCCCTGCTGCAGGTGAAGGACCTGAAGGTGTCCTTCGGCCACGTGGAAGCCGTGAAGGGCATCGACTTCGAACTGCACGAAGGGCAGATCACCACGCTCGTGGGCGCCAACGGCGCCGGCAAGTCGACCACGCTGCTGGCGCTGTCGGGCCTGGTGAAGAAGGCATCCGGCCGCGTGACCTTCGCGGGGCAGGACATCACCGCGCTGTCTCCGCACAAGATCGTCGCCGGCGGCGTGGTGCAGGTGGCCGAGGGCCGCGCCACGCTGACCACGCTGACGGTGCGCGACAACCTGGAGCTCGGCGCCTACACGCGGCGCGACGGCGCGGCCGCGCGCGCGGCCGACCTGGAACGCATCTACGCGCTCTTCCCGGTGCTGAAGGACCGGGCCGACGGCCTGGCGGGCAACCTGTCGGGCGGCGAACAGCAGATGCTGGCCATCGGCCGCGCGCTGATGGCCAAGCCGCGCGTGCTGCTGCTCGACGAGCCTTCGATGGGCCTCGCGCCGATCATCGTGCAGGACATCTTCCGCACGCTGCGCGAGATCAACCGGCAGGGGCTGACGATCTTCCTGGTGGAGCAGAACGTGCGCCAGGCGCTGAAGATCGCGGACCGGGCGTATGTGATCGAGACCGGGAGCATCGTGCTGGAAGGCACGGGGCGCGAGCTGCTGGGCAACCCGAAGGTGCAGGACGCTTACCTGGGCAGCTGAGCCGGCTGTCTTTTCTTTCTCCCTCCTTCCGGGGGAGGGTCGGGGCGGGGGCACGCGGCCTTCAACGCCGCGCAGCTTTGGAGCCGCTTGCCCCCATCCCAGCCTTTCCCCGGGAGGGGAAAGAGCAATACCGAAAACTCAGGCGCGGCCGAAGCGGTCGGCGATGGATTTTTCGATGCCTGCCGCATCGAGCCCGATGCCCGACAGCAGCTTGGCCGGGTCGCCGTGTTCGATGAAGCGGTCGGGCAGGCCCAGCTGCAGCACCGGCTTCTGCACATTGGCAGCCTGCAGGGCCTCCAGCACCGCGCTGCCGGCGCCACCCATGATGGCGCCCTCTTCCAGCGTGACGATGGCGTCGTGCGTGGCCGCCACTTTCAGCAGCAGCTCGACATCCAGCGGCTTGGCCCAGCGCATGTTGACCACGGTGGCATCGAGCAACTCGGCGGCGGCGAGTGCGGGGTACAGCAACGTGCCGAAGGCAAGAACGGCGATCCGCTTGCCTTCGCGGCGGACTTCGCCCTTGCCCAGAGGCAGGGATTCCAGCGTGAGGTGCGGCGCCACGCCGGCACCCGAGCCGCGCGGATAGCGCACGGCCACCGGATGGTTCTGCTCGTAGGCGCTGCTCAGCAGCTGGCGCGTTTCGCGCTCGTCGGCCGGGCACGCGATGCTCATGTTGGGAATGCAGCGCAGGAACGGGATGTCGTACGCGCCCGCATGCGTCGCGCCATCGGCGCCCACCAGCCCGGCGCGGTCGAGCGCGAACACCACCGGCAGGTTCTGGATCGCCACGTCGTGGATCAGCTGATCGTAGGCGCGCTGCAGGAAGGTCGAGTAGATCGCCACCACCGGCTTCAGCCCCTCGCAGGCGAGGCCGGCCGCGAAGGTCACGGCGTGCTGTTCGGCGATGCCGACGTCGTAGTAGCGCTCGGGGAAGCGCTTCTCGAACTCCACGAGTCCCGAGCCCTCGCGCATCGCGGGCGTGATGCCCACGAGGCGGCCATCGGCGGCGGCGGTGTCGCACAGCCACTGGCCGAACACCTGCGTGAAGGTCTGCTTGGCGACGGCGGTCGGCTTGACCAGGCCCACCTGCGGATCGAACTTGCCGGGGCCGTGGTAGGCCACGGGGTCGGCCTCCGCCAACTTGTAGCCCTGGCCCTTCTTGGTGACCACGTGCAGGAACTGCGGGCCGTCGAGGTGCTTGAGGTTCTCCAGCGTGGGCACCAGCGAGTCGAGGTCGTGGCCGTCGATAGGGCCGACGTAGTTGAAGCCGAACTGCTCGAACAGCGTGGCCGGCACCACCATGCCCTTGGCATGCTGCTCGAGGCGCTTGGCCAGTTCGAACAGCGGCGGCGCATTGCGCAGCACGCTCTTGCCGACGCTCTTGGCGGCGGCGTAGAAGTTGCCGCTCATCAGCTGCGCGAGGTAGCGGTTGAGCGCACCCACCGGCGGGCTGATCGACATGTCGTTGTCGTTCAGGATCACCAGCAGCTTGCAGTCGCACACGCCCGCGTTGTTCAGGGCCTCGAAGGCCATGCCGGCCGTGAGCGCACCGTCGCCGATGATGGCCACGGTGTGGCGGTCTTCGCCCTTCTGCTTCGCGGCCATGGCCATGCCCAAGGCGGCCGAGATGCTGGTCGACGAGTGCGCGGTGCCGAAGGTGTCGTACTCGCTCTCGGTGCGCTGCGGAAAGCCCGAGATGCCGCCGATCTGGCGCAGCGTGGGCATGCGCTCGCGCCGGCCCGTCAGGATCTTGTGCGGGTACGTCTGGTGGCCCACGTCCCACACCAGCCGGTCGTGCGGCGTGTTGAACACATGGTGCAGCGCGACCGTGAGTTCGACGGTACCGAGGTTGGAACTCAGGTGGCCGCCGGTGCGCGAGACGTTGTCGAGCACGCAGGCGCGCACTTCGTCGGAGAGCTGGCGCAGTTGGGCCCGGTCGTATTTGCGGATCGGTGCGGGGTCGTGGAGTGTGGGGAGCAGCGGAGCCATGAAGGGTTGTTCTTTTCTCTCTCAGCGATCTCGGTCGACCACCATGTGGGCCAATGCGCGCAGCGCTGCGGTGTCGGCCAGCCCGCTTCGTTCCAGCGCGGCGAGCGCGTCGGCCAGCAGCTGGCGGGCCTGGGCGCGCGCGCCGTCGAGGCCGAGCAGCGAGACGTAGGTGGGCTTGTCGGCCGCTGCGTCCTTGCCGGCGGTCTTGCCCAGGGTCTGCGAGTCGGCGGTGACATCGAGGATGTCGTCGACCACCTGGAACGCGAGGCCGATGGCCGCGCCGTAGTCGCGCAGCGCAGCCAGCGCGGCCGATGAGACAGGGCCGCATGCAGCGCCCATCTCCACGCTGCCCTGCAGCAGCGCGCCGGTCTTCAGGCGGTGCATTTCGCGCAGTTGCGCTTCGTTCAGTGCGATGCCGACGCTGGCGAGGTCGATCGCCTGGCCGCCCGCCATGCCCTGGCTGCCCGCGGCGCGTGCGAGCAGGCGGCACAGCGAGGCCTTCATCGCGGGTGGAATCTCGTCGCCTTCGGGCGTGAGCAGCTCGAAGGCCAGGGCCTGCAGCGCATCGCCGGCCAGCAGCGCGTCGGCCTCGCCGAACTTGACGTGCACCGTGGGTTTGCCGCGGCGCAGGACGTCGTTGTCCATGCACGGGAGATCGTCATGCACCAGCGAATAGGCGTGGATCAGCTCGGTGGCGCAGGCCGCGCGCAGGGCCGCGACAGTGTTGCCGCCGACGGCCTCGCTGGCCGCCAGCACCAGCAGCGGCCGCAGCCGCTTGCCGCCGTCGAGCACGGCATAGCGCATCGCGTCGCCGAGCAGCACCGGCGCATCGACGCCGACCCAGCGCGACAGCGCCGATTCGACATTCGCCAGGTGGGGTTCGCTCCATCCGGCCAGGGTCTTCGCGTCCCAATGGGGGGGATTCATCGTCGCGGCGCTCATTCGGCCGCCCAGGCCTTGAGGCTGCCCGCGTCGAGCACCTTGATCTGGTCCTCGACCGCCTGCAGCTTGTCGCGGCAGAAGGCGAGCAGCGCGGCGCCGCGCTGGTAGCTGCCGAGCAACTGGTCGAGCGGCAGCTGGCCCGATTCGAGTTCCGCCACCAGCTGTTCCAGTTCCTGGAGTCCGGCCTCGTAGCTGGCAGGCAGCGGGCCGGTATCGGGCGTTGCCGCCGGGCTGGTCGGGGAAGGAGAAGGCACCTTGGGCATGCAAGCGAAACGTGGGTGAAACCGGGCATTTTAGGACGGTGACCCGGGCGCCCGCCGCAGGCACCCCGAAGCCGGACAAAAAGGCGAGGGGCAAAAAAGTGCCCCCCGGGTACAATGCGAACTTCTCTCGTTGACGAAGTCAGCACCCTCTTCGGGCCGCCGAACCACACAGGCGGCGCCTTTCCGTTCTTTTTTCTTCTTCTCTCCCTGTGGGGAGCTTGGTCAGGTCCTCCATGTCTGATTTAAGTCTTCAACTGCAGCAGGCCGCGAGCCAACTTCCAGTTTCCGCGTATTTCGACGAGGCCCTCTATGCCCGCGAAATGCAGAACCTTTTTGCGCGAGGGCCCCGCTATGTCGGCCATCGCCTGGCCGTGCCCGAAAAGGGCGATTTCCATACGCTGCCCCAGGAGCACCAGGGCCGCGCGCTGGTGCACACGCCCAAGGGCGTGGAGCTGATCTCCAACGTGTGCCGCCACCGCCAGGCCCTGATCCTGAAGGGCCGGGGCCAGCTCGACAGCCAGACCGGCGGCAACATCGTCTGCCCGCTGCATCGCTGGACCTATGCCGCGAGCGACTCGCGCACCACCGGCACGCTGATCGGCGCCCCGCACTTCGAGCAGGACCCCTGCCTGAACCTGCACAACTACCCGCTGACCGAGTGGAACGGACTGCTGTTCGAAAAGAACGCCGACGGCTGCGGCCCCGACGTGGCCGCCGACATGGCCGGACTCGGACCGCAAGCCGATCTCGACTTCTCGGGCTACGCGCTCGACCGCGTCGAATTGCACGAGTGCAACTACAACTGGAAGACCTTCATCGAGGTCTACCTCGAGGACTACCACGTCGGCCCGTTCCACCCCGGCTTGGGGCAATTCGTCACCTGCGACGACCTGCGCTGGGAGTTCAAGCCGCGCTACTCGGTGCAGACGGTGGGCGTGGCCAACCGGCTCGGCCGCGCGGGCAGCCCTGTCTACCAGAAGTGGCAGGAGCAGCTGCTCAAGTACCGCGAAGGCAAGCCGCCGAAGTACGGCGCCATCTGGCTCACCTACTACCCGCACGTGATGGTCGAGTGGTATCCGCACGTGCTCACGGTGTCGACGCTGCACCCGGTCAGCCCGACGAAGACCCTCAACATGGTCGAGTTCTTCTATCCCGAGGAAATCGTCGCCTTCGAGCGCGAGTTCGTCGAGGCCCAGCAGGCCGCCTACATGGAAACCTGCGTGGAAGACGACGAGATCGCCGAGCGCATGGACGCCGGCCGCCGCGCGCTCATGCTGCGCGGCGACAACGAGACCGGCCCCTACCAGAGCCCGATGGAAGACGGCATGCAGCAGTTCCACGAGTGGTACCGCAGCGCGATGCAGAACGCCTGAGCCGATGAACGCGGCATCGACGGGTGTTCGGGGAACACCGCGGAACCGGCTTCGCCGGGCCGCCGGTGTTGCCCCCGGCGAGGGGGCAGGAGAAGCGACACGAAGTGCGCGAAGTCTGGGGGAGAGCCAATAGTGCAAGCGCTGTGGATGGTGCTGGGGGCCTTTCTGTTCGCCACGATGAGCGTGGTCGTCAAGATCGCCTCCGAGTGGTTCAACAGCGGCGAGATGGTCCTGGGACGCGGCCTGATCGGCATCGTGTTCCTGTGGCTGCTGGCGCGCAGCCGCGGGGTGTCGCTGGCCACCAGGTACCCCGGCATGCACGCATGGCGCAGCACCATCGGCGTGGTGTCGCTGGGCGCGTGGTTCTATGCGATCGCGCACATGCCGCTGGCCACCGCGGTCACGCTCAACTACATGAGCAGCGTGTGGGTCGCGGCCTTCCTCGTGGGCGGCGCACTGCTGGCCTGGGTGCCGGTGCCCGGGCGCGACGGCCGGGTCCAGCGACCGCCTTTGCAGGGCGCGCTGGCCATGACGGTGCTCGCGGGCTTCGTGGGCGTGGTGCTCATGCTCAAGCCCAGCGTCAGCGGCAACGAGGGTTTCGCCGGCATGCTGGGCCTGCTGTCGGGCCTGACCGCCGCCTTCGCCTACATGCAGGTGGTGGCGCTGTCGCGCATCGGCGAGCCCGAGTTGCGCACCGTCTTCTACTTCGCGGTCGGCTCGGCCGTGGCCGGCGCTTTCGCCACGGCCGCCACGGGGTTTTCGGGCGGCAGCGCATGGACATGGCAGCATGCGCTGTGGCTGCTGCCGATCGGCCTGCTCGCCGCCCTCGGACAACTTTGCATGACGCGCGCCTACGCCACGGCCAAGACCCAGGCCGGTACGCTGGTGGTCGCGAACCTGCAGTATTCGGGCATCGTCTTCGCTGCGTTCTACGGCGTGCTGGTGTTCCACGAGCGCATCGACGCCGCCGGCTGGGGCGGCATGGCCCTTATCATCGCCAGCGGCATTGCTGCAACTGTGTTGCGACAACGGGCGGTGCCCAAGGCGCCGGCGGAAGAACACTGACAGACGCAACGACGACGTCACTTTTCGAAGGAGCAAGCACCATGTACACCACCCTCATCTCCGTCGAACAGTTCCAGCAGCTGCAGGCGGGCGACACCCCGCACATGGTGTTCGACTGCAGCTTCGATCTCATGAAGCCCGAGGCAGGCGCGCAGCAGTACGCCGCCGCGCACATTCCGGGCGCTCACTACGCCAACCTCGACACCGACCTCAGCGCCAGGCATGGCGCACCCGGCGCGCATGGCGACGTGGTGGTGGCGCAGGACGACGGGATTCCGGCCTCGGGCGGGCGCCATCCGCTGCCCAGCCGCGAGAAGTTCGCGCAATGGCTGTCGAGCATCGGTTTTGCCAACGGCATGCAGGCCGTGGTGTACGACCGCAACGGCGCCAACTACTGCGGGCGCCTCTGGTGGATGCTCAAGTGGATGGGCCACGACGCCGTGGCCGTGCTCGACGGCGGCCTGCAGGCCTGGCAGGCCGCGGGCGGCGAAGTCACGGGCCGCGAGGAGCCCGCTCGCTTCCAGTCGAACTTCGTCACCGGCGAACCGATCGCGAAGCTCGTCACCACCGACACGGTGGTGCGCCGGCTCGGCCAGCCTGACCAGAACCTGATCGACGCACGCGCCGGTGCACGTTACCGCGGCGAGGTGGAACCTCTGGACCCGATTGCCGGTCACATCCCGGGGGCACTCAACCGCCCCTTCGCCGAGAACATCGGCCCAGACGGCAAGTTCAAGCCGGCCTCGCAACTGCGCGCCGAGTTCGAATCGCTGCTCGGGGGCCGGGACCCGGCGAGCGTTGTCCATCAGTGCGGCAGTGGCGTGAGCGCCGTGCCCAACCTGCTCGCGATGCAGATCGCGGGTCTGGGGACGACCGCGCTCTATGCCGGCAGCTGGAGCGAATGGAGCAACACGCCGGGGCTGCCGACCCGGCAAGGCGCTGAACCATGACATTGACGAATCGACGATTCCGGACACTGCAACGCACCGCCGGTCTCGCAATGGCCGCCGCACTTTTCGCGGCCGCCCCGTTCCTGCCGGCCCAGGCGCAACAGCAGCACGCGCACGTTCACGGCCAGCTCAAGCTCGACGTGGCCATCGACGGCCCCACGGTGGTGATCGACATGGAGTCGCCGCTGGACAACATCGTCGGCTTCGAACGCGCGCCCAAGACCGATGCCGAGAAGAAGGCCGTGGAGGACGCGGTGGCCCAGTTGCGCTCGGCCGACAAGCTGTTCGTCGTCGACCCCGCGGCCAACTGCAAGCTCGGCCCCGTCGACCTGCGCTCCGGCGCGCTCGGCCTCGGCAACCCGGACCCGGCCGAGCCCGCCGGCCACGCCGACCTCGACGCCACCTTCTCCTTCAACTGCACCAATGCGGCCGCCGCGAAGTTCATCGATGTGAATTTGTTCGGCGCCTTCAAGGGCCTGCGGCAGATCGATTCGCAGATCGCCTCCGCGCAGGGCCAGTTCAAGCGCCAGCTGAAGCGGCCCGCCGGTGCGCAGGCCGCGCAGCCCGCGCGCCTGAGCTGGGGCAAGTAGGACGTGAGCACCACCGCTCACGCAGGGTCGGCGGGTTCCGCCGACGCCTCGCTGCTGCGCGTCGTGCTCGCCGCCGAGGCACTGCGCTTCACCTGGCCCGGCGGCAAGGCGCCCTGCATCGACATCGAGGCCTTCCGCATTGCCGCTGGCGAATCGGTGTTCCTCCACGGCCCGAGCGGCTGCGGCAAGAGCACGCTGCTGTCGCTGCTTGCCGGCGTGCTGGTGGCCGACGAAGGCCGCGTCATGCTGCTGGGCCACGACTGGTCGCAGCTCTCGGGCGCCGCGCGCGACCGCTGCCGCGTGGCGCACGTGGGCTACATCTTCCAGCAGTTCAACCTTCTGCCGTACCTGAGCGTGCTCGACAACGTGCTGCTGCCCTGCCGTTTCTCGGCCCGGCGTGAAACGCAGGCCTCGCGCAACGGCAGCGCGCGCGAGGAAGCCGAACACCTGCTCTCGCAGATGGGCCTGGACCGCAACCTGTGGACGCGCCAGGCGCTGCAGCTTTCCGTGGGCCAGCAGCAGCGCGTGGCCGCGGCGCGTGCGCTCATCGGCCAGCCCGAGGTGGTGATCGCCGACGAGCCGACGTCGGCGCTCGACGAGGACCGGCGCGAAGCCTTCCTCGACGTGCTGCTGACAGCTTGCGTCGAGAACCGCAGCGCCCTGGTGTTCGTGAGCCACGACCAGCGCATTGCACAGCGCTTCGCGCGGCACGTGCTGTTGCCCGAGATCAACCGCGCCGCGAGCAGCGCGATGGCGGTGGACGCATGAGCCGCCGGGCCGCTCCCAGGACGAATGCCGCAGCGCGCGGCGCGGAGGTCTGCTGATGCGGGCGCTTTTCTCGATCGCATGGCGCAGCGCCTGGAACCGGCGCTTCACGCTTGCGCTCACGGTGTTCTCCATCGCGCTGTCGACCTTCCTTCTGCTCGGCGTGGAGCGCATTCGCACCGAGCTGCGCGAGAACTTCGCCTCGTCCGTCTCGGGCACCGACCTGATCGTCGGCGCGCGCACCGGCTCCACGCAGCTGCTGCTGTATTCGGTGTTCCGCATCGGGGCCGCCACCAACAACATCTCGTGGAAGAGCGTGCAGGCGCTGCAGGCGCACCCGGGCGTGGACTGGGTGGTGCCGCTGTCGCTGGGCGACTCGCACCGCGGCTTCGCGGTGCTGGCCACCTCGACCGACTACTTCACGCGCTTTCGCTACGGCGACAGGCAGACGCTGAAACTGCGCGAGGGCAAGCCCTTCAGCGAGCTGTTCGACGCGGTGGTCGGCGCCGAGGTGGCCGACAAGCTCGGCTACCACGTGGGCCAGAAGATCACCCTGGCGCACGGCAGCGGCGAGCTCAACGTGGCCGAGCACGCCGACAAGCCCTTTACCGTGGTCGGCGTGCTCGCGCGCACCGGCACGCCGGTCGACCGCACTGTGCACATCGGCCTCGCGGCCATGGAAGCGATCCACCTCGAATGGGTGGGCGGCGCACCGATGCCCGGCGTGCACATCCCGGCCGAGCAGGTGCGCAAGTTCGACCTCACGCCCAAGAACGTGACGGCCGCGCTGGTCGGCCTGAAGAACCGCGCCGCGGTATTCGGCGTGCAGCGCTGGATCTCCACCTACACCGGCGAACCGCTCATGGCCATCCTGCCCGGCGTGGCGCTCGACGAACTGTGGAGCGTGATCGGCATCGGCGAGAACGCGCTGCTGCTGATGTCGGCGCTGGTCGCACTCGTGAGCCTCGCGGGCCTGGTGTCGGTGGTGATGGCAGGCCTCAACGAGCGCCGGCGCGAGCTCGCCGTGCTGCGCGCCGTGGGCGCCGGGCTTCGCCATGTGCTGGCGCTGCTCGCGCTCGAAGGCGCGATGGTCACCGTGCTCGGCGTGGCGCTCGGCGTGATGATGGCGGTGCTGGGCATCGCCCTGCTCTCGCCATGGCTGCAGGCGCAGTTCGGGCTGACATTGAGCCTTTCCGAACCTACACTGAACGAATGGCTGCTGATGGCGAGCCTGCTGGTCGCGGGTTGGCTCGCGAGCCTGCTGCCCGGCATCCGCGCCTACCGGCTCTCCCTGGCCGACGGCCTCTCACCGAGAATCTGAACATGCCCATCGCCCACGCAACGACCACCACGAAGCCCTTCAGGGCCATGGCCATCTCGCGCGTTTCCATGCTGATCGCCGGAGCCGGCCTCGCCGCTGCCGCCTGGGCCGCCGAGCCCGCACCGAAGGACACCACCGCAGCCAACCCGCTCGGGGGCAAGACGGCGGCGCCGGCCGCGGCCAAGGCCACGCCGGGGCAGGCGCGCCAGATCACCTGGGAAGAACTGGTGCCCAAGGACTGGGACCCTGCCAAGGAGTTCAAGGGCATGGACCTGAGCGCGCTCGACGACGGCGACCCGAAGGCCAACGAGCTGCTCATGAAGATGCAGGAGGTATCCAACAACGCCCCCACCAACCCCGCCATGAACGGCGTGGAGGTGAAGATCCCCGGCTTCATCGTGCCGCTCGAGGAAGCCAAGGGCGAGGTCACCGAGTTCCTGCTGGTGCCCTACTTCGGCGCCTGCATCCACACGCCGCCGCCGCCGGCCAACCAGATCCTGCACGTGGTGCCGCAGAAGGGCGCCAAGTTTCGCGCCATGGACACCGTCTGGGTCACCGGCAAGCTCCAGACGCTGCGCAACGACTCGATGATGGGCGTGAGCGGCTACCACGTGAGTGCGGCCAACGTCACCAAGTACACGGGCGGTTCCAAGTAAGCAGGCACTCCGGCCTGTGGTTCTGCGCCGACAGGGTTGACGGCGCAGAACCGACACAGACCGTTGCATCCGCGGCGCAGGCTCTGTCATCGCCTCCTGCCGCGCACCGTTGAAAGAGTTCCGGGCGCGACGCCGGCGTCCTCATGGAACTCCAGATGACCAACAACAACTTCGCCCCGCGGCTGCTGACGATCTCGCTGTGCATCGGCGCGCTCGTGCTCGCAGGCTGCGACAAGACGTCCTCCACGGTCACGCCGCCGCAGCAGGCCTCCACCGATCCGACGACGACCATGCCTGCGCCGTCGGTTCCGCAGACACCCGCTGCGGCTGCGCCGGCCGCGGCTGTGCCGGCGGCCTACGCGCCGCCCTCGGCCGAGCAGCTCTACCAGATGGTCGCGCCCATCGCGCTGTATCCCGACAAGCTGGTGGCGCAGGTTCTAGCGAGCGCCACCTACCCCGACCAGATCACCGCCGCGCACGAATGGCTGGGCCAGAACAGGAACCTCAAGGCGGGCCCGCTGGCCGATGCCGCGAACCAGCAGCCGTGGGACCCGAGCGTGAAGTCGCTCACCGCGTTCCGGCCCGTCGTGGACCAGCTCGCGGGCAACATCCCGTGGACCACGGCACTCGGCCAGGCCTACTACAACGACCCGGCCGACGTGATGAACGCGATCCAGGTCATGCGCCAGCGCGCCGCCAAGGCGGGCCGGCTGAAGAACAACGACAAGCTGCGCGTGGCGAGCGCCGCCACGCCGCGCAACTACGTGCCGGCGCCGGACATGCAGCCGGTGTACGGCGGGCCTGCCATCATCGAGGCGCCGTCCGAGCTCATCACCATCGAGCCGGTACAGCCCGACGTGGTGTACGTGCCGGCCTATGACCCGCAGGTGATCTACGGTGCGTCCGAGCCGGTGTACCCCGGCTATGCCTATGCGCCGCCCGTGGCCGTAGCGCCGGGCTACAGCGGCGGCCAGCTCGCGGCGGCAGGCGTGCTCGCATTCGGCGCCGGCGTGGTGGTGGGAAGCGCGCTCGAGCGGCACGGCTGGGGCTGGAATTCCTGGAACGTGAACTGGGGCGCACCGCGCGCGCGTGGTCGCGACCGCGACCGAGGCGCCCCACCTCCACCGGCATTCGCGCGGCCTGCGGTCGTCTACAACAACAACACCTACGTCTCGCGATCGACCACCGTGGTCAACAACGTGAACGTGCGAAACGGCTACGCCAACAACGGCGGTGAGCGTGGCGGTGTGCCGCCGAATTTCGCAGGCGGACCGGGCTTCGCGCAGCAACAGCAGGCTCAGCAGGCCATGCTCGCGCAGCAGCAGCAGCAGCAGCAACAACGTCAACAGCAGCAGGCGGCCGTAGCGCAGCAACAGGCGCAGGCGCAGGCGCAACAGCAACGAGCCCAGCAGCAGGCCCAGCAACAACAGGCCCAGCAACAACAGGCACAGCAACAGCAGGCCCGTCAACTGCAGGCGCAGCAGCAACAGGCGCGGGACCAGCAGCAGCAAGCGCGGCAACAACAGGAACAGCAGCGCCGCCAGCAGATGCAGCAAGCCCAGTTGGCACAGCAGCAGCCGCGCGGCGGCAACCCGCAAGGCATCCAGCAACAACAACTCCAGCAGCAGGAGCAGCAGCGCCGCCAGCAGATGCAGCAGGCCCAGCTGGCGCAGCAGCAGGCGCGCGGAGGCAATCCGCAAGGAGCGCAACAACAGCCACAGCAGGCCCTTCAACAACCGCAGCAACGCCAGCAGCAGGAGCAGGAACAGCGGCGGGCCCAGGCTCAGGCGGAGCAGTCACGGCGACAGCAACAGCAACAACAGGTTGCGCAGAACGAGGCGCAACAGCAGCAGGCCCAACAGCGCGCGCAGCAGCAGGCGATGCAGCAGCAACAGCAGGTCCAGCGGCAACAGCAGCAGCAGGCGCAGCAGCAGCAGGCGCAACAGCAGCAGGCGCAACAGCAGCAAGCGCAGCAACAGCAGGCACAGAACCAGGCGCGGCAGCAGCAACAGGCGCAGCAGGAGCAGATGCGCCGCCAGCAGCAGGCTCAGCAGCAACAGGCTCAACAGGCTCAACAGGCGCAGCAGGCTGCAGCCGCGCAGCAGGCGGCGCGCGCCCAGCAAGAGCAACAGCAACAGCAACAGCAACAGGCTATGCAGCAGCGCCAACAGCAGATGCAGCAACAGCAGCAGATGCAACAGGCCCGCGCGCAGCAGCAGGCCCAACAGAAGCAACAACAGATGCAGCGCCAGCAGCAGATGCAGCAACAACAGCAGCAGCACCAGCAGGCACAACAACAGCAGGCGCAGCAACGCGCCGCAGCAGCCGCGCAGCAGCAACGTCAGCGCCCGCCGGGCCGACCCGGCGAGCCGGGACAGCAGCCCTAGCGACGCAGCCGTGAGCGCCGCACCGGGCGCTCAGGTCGGTCGGCTCAGTTCTTGCCGATCTCGGTCAGCAGCCGTGTGACGAGGTACAGGCGCGGCACGATCGAGTCGACCTCGATGTACTCGTCGCGCGCGTGATAGCCGAAGCCCGCGAGGCCGAAGCTCTCGACCACGGTGGCCTTGCCCGAGCGGCCTGCGAAACCCGCGTCGGTGCCCCCGCCCGTCATGGGTGCGAGCGCGAGGTCACGGTCGATTTCCTTGTAGATCGCCTGCGCCTTCTCGGCCAGCGCGCGGCCCTTCTCGCCCGCCACGAAGGCAGGACGGCCGACTTCCACCTTCACGCTGGTCTCGGTATCGGGAATGAGCTTGCCTGCAGCGATCTTCGCCTTCAGCGCGGCCTCGAGCTTCATCTCGGCGCCGGGCTGCGTGATGCGCACGTCGCCCATCGCCTGCGCCTTCTCGGTGATCTGGTTCAGCGGTCCGGCCGCACGCGCCACGGTCCAGTTGAGCGTCACGCCCGGGATGTCCTTCGGCAGGTCCCTGGTCTGCAGCATCTGGTACGACAGCTCGTACAGCGCGTTGCGACCCAGCTCGGGCGCCGCACCTGCGTGCGATGCGCGGCCCTTCACCTCGAGTGTGGCGGTCGCAATGCCGGCCGCGCCCAGCAGCAGCGATTCGCCCTTGACCACCGCCTTGGCCGCCGTGGGCTCGAACGACAGCACGGTGTCGTGCTGGTCGGCCAGCGTGGCGATCAGTTCGCCCGAGCCGACCGAGCCCACTTCCTCGTCGGGGTTCATGACCACGGTGAGCGTGTCGTAGTCGCGCCAGCCGGCGTCGGCGAGGATCTTCAACGACGCGAGGATCACCGCGAGGCCGCCCTTGTCGTCGGCGATGCCGGGGCCGTAGATGCGGTTGCCGTCGACCTTGTACGGCTGGCTCGCGAGGATGCCGCCCGGGTACACCGTGTCCATGTGGCCTTGCAGCATGATCCGGCGCTTGCCCGTGCCCTTGAGCGTGCCGACCACGATGTCGGCGCCCGCGCCGGCGGTGGCCTTGCGGCGCTCGGTCTTGAAGCCCACCGACTTCAGGCCGCCTTCCACGATGTCGGCCATCTTCATCAGGCCATCGACGTTCAGGCTGCCCGATTCGATCAGCACCATTTCCTTGAGGTTCTCGATGACGGCCGGCTGCGCCTTCTCGGCCGCGGCGAGCAGCCTGGCATCGGGCGCGGCGTGCGCGGCGGCAGCGGCGCCGAGTGCGAGGCCGCATGCCATCGCGATGGAACGGAGAGTGAAGAACGAAGCGTGCATGGTCATGGTGTGCCCTGGCTCGAAGTGAATGACGGCGGCCAGCATAGTGACCGCTCCGGAGATTTCGAGCAAATCGGCGACACGGCCGCCACCCGGCTCCGCACGCCGCGGCGAAACTTCAGCGCTTCGCGCGCGCCGCGCTCTTCCTGGCGGGCGGCGGCGCGCCCTTGGCAGCCTTGGGCTTTCGTGCAGTCGCCGTGGCGGGCACCAGCGGCGGCGCCTCGCGCGCGGACTTCATGTGCCCGCTTTCGCCGATGGTCACGCCCACGATGCGCGCGAGCTGGCGGCTCACGCTCACGTAAGCATGGCCGATGCCGCTGTCGTAGTACAGCGAATCGCCGCGCGCGAGGCGCACGACTTCGCCGGTGTCGAAGTGCACGTCGATCTCGCCCGACAGCACATAGGCGAACTCTTCGCCCGGATGCCGCGCGAAGTCTTCCGGACCGTTGATGCGACGCGCATGCACCGTGCCGAGGACCGGGCTCATCTGCTTGCCGGCGGCGGTGGTGCCGAGGAACTCGTAGGCGAATGACAGGCCGCGGTAGACCACGCCCTTGCCGGCGCGCGTGACCACCGGCCCGTCGAACTGCGCGGGCTTTACGCCGGCGCCCGCGAACATCGCGTTCATGTCCATGTCGAGCGCACGGCCGAGCGCGGTGAAGTTCTCGTAGCCCAGGGCGAGCTGCCCGCGCTCCGCTCGCGAGATGGTGGTGATCGACACGCCCGAGCGCTCGGCAAGCTCGGCCAGCGTCCAGCCGAAACGCTTGCGCGCGGTGCGCAGGCGGTGACCGAAAGTGGTGCGGTCCAGCGTTGGCGCTTCGTCCTTGGCCTTCATGGCCGGCTTGGTCCCTGTGTGTGGATTCACGCGCGCCTTTCTCTTGTGATGCACACGGATTCTGCCAGCCCGGGACACGCGCCATCGATACCAACCCGCGTGACGCGGGCCCGGAAGTTGCGTATACGCAAATTGCGGGAACGCAAATTTCACCGTTGCGGTGCACCATGGTTTCCCCTTGGTAGCTCGCTTTTAATTTGCGTATCCGCAAATTTGTTCCTACACTTTTCGCCGATGACTTCTTCCACAAACATTCCCGTCGAGACCGACTTCCTGGTCATCGGCGCCGGTATCGCAGGGGCTTCGGCGGCCCACTGGCTGGCACCGCACGCGCGCGTGATCCTGCTCGAGCGCGAGTCGCAGCCCGGCTACCACTCCACCGGCCGCTCGGCCGCGCTCTTCATGGAAAGCTACGGCACGGCGCAGGTGCGCGCCCTCACCATGGCGAGCCGGGCGTTCCTCGAACATCCGCCCGAGGGCTTCTGCGAACACCCGCTGCTGACGCCGCGCGGCGCGATGATGGTTGCGGGCGCGGATCACATGGCCGAGCTCGAGGCGCACTGGGACGTGCTGCGCGCCATGGGCACCGGCGCCTCGCGCCTCACCGGCGCGCAGGCGCGCGAACTGGTGCCGGCGCTGCGGCCCGACCAGGTGCTGGGTGCGGTGTACGAACCGGATGCGGCCGACATGGACGTGCATGCCATCCACCAGGGCTACCTGCGCGGCATGCGGCGCGCCGGCGGCCGGCTGGTGTGCGATGCGGGCGTGACCGCCATCGCCCGCGTCGGCAACCGCTGGCGCGTGGAGGCCGGCGGTGCGGTGTACGAAGCGCCGGTGGTGCTCAACGCCGCGGGCGCATGGGTCGACACCGTGGCGCGCATGGCCGGTGTGCCGCCGCTGGGCATCGAGCCGCGCCGCCGCTCGGCCTTCATCTTCGCGCCGCCGGAAAACGAGAGCGGCAAGGTCGACGAGAGCGTCGCGCGCTGGCCCATGGTGTTCGGCGCCGACGAAGGCTGGTACATCAAGCCCGACGCCGGGATGCTCCTCGGCTCGCCGGCCAACGCCGACCTGGTCGAGCCGCAGGACATCCAGCCCGAGGAATACGACATCGCCGTCGCCATGCACCGCATCGAGGAGGCGACCACGCTCACCATCCGCCGTCCCACGCGCACCTGGGCCGGCCTGCGCTCGTTCGTGGCCGACGGCGACCTCGTGGGCGGTTTCGAGCCCGGCGTGCCCGGCTTCTTCTGGGTGGCCGCGCAAGGCGGCTACGGCATCCAGACCTCGGCCGCCATGGGCGAGGCCTGCGCGGCGCTGGCACGCGGACTGCCGCTGCCGGAGCGCATCGCTTCCTTCGGGCTCACGGCCGAGATGCTGGGTCCGCAGCGGCTGCGCACATCGGCCACCGCAGCCTGAGCCCGAGTCCTCCCACGAACAAACCCACCTCCACGAGAACAACCATGCGCGTCTTCAGTGCCTCCCTCGCCACCGAAACCAACACCTTCGGTCCGATGCCCACCGGCCTCTCTTCGTTCAAGGACCGCGGCTACTTCGCCGCCGGCAAGCACCCGGAGGCCATGACGCTGTTCTCCGGTCCGCTGTGGGCGGCGCGCATGCGCGGCGCGGACAAGGGATGGACACTGTTCGAAGGCATGGTGGCGGGCGCGCAACCCAGCGGCACCACCACGCGGCATGCCTACGAGACGCTGCGCGACGAACTGCTGGCCGACCTGCGCGCGGTGCTGCCGGTCGACATGGTGCTGCTCGGCCTGCATGGCGCGATGGTGGCCGACGGCTACGACGACTGCGAGGGCGACCTGCTGGCACGCGTGCGGCAGATCGTCGGGCCCGAGGTGGTGATCGGCGCGGAGCTCGATCCGCACAACCACCTCACGCCCGAGATGATCGACAACGCTGACGTGATGATCTCGTTCAAGGAATATCCGCACACCGACGTGCTCGAACGCGGGCTGGAGCTGGTCGACATCTGCGCCGCCACGGTCGAGGGCAAGATCAGGCCGGTGGCCGCGGTGGTCGATTGCGACATGATCGTCACGGTGCACACCTCGCGCGAACCTGCGCGCCGCTTCGTCGAGCGCATGCAGTCGCTCGAGGGAAAGAACGGCGTGCTGTCGGTGTCGCTCACGCACGGCTTCTCGTGGGGCGACGTGCCCGAGATGGGCACCAAGGTGCTGGTCTACACCGACGGCGATCAGGCCAAGGCCGATGCGCTCGCGCGCCAGCTCGCCGACGAAGTCATCGCCATGCGCGACGGCCTCACGGTGAACTACCCGGACATCGATGCGTCGCTCGACGAGGCCCTGGCCTTCGACGGCGGCCCGGTGGTGCTGTCCGACGGCGCCGACAACCCCGGCGGCGGCGCGGCGAGCGACTCGACGTTCATCCTGCGCCGCATGGTCGAGCGCGGAATCTCCAACGCCGCCGTCGGCCCGATGTGGGACCCGATCGCGGTGCGCATCGCCTTCGACGCCGGCGTGGGTGCGCGGCTGCCGATGCGCATCGGCGGCAAGATCAGCCCGCTGTCGGGCGACCCGATCGACCTCGAATGCACGGTGAAGGCGCTCAAGCACGACCTGGTCATGACCGGCCTGGCAGGCACGCCGACACTGATGGGCGACAGCGCGCTGGTCGAGGCCGACGGCATCGAGATCGTGCTCATCACGCTGCGCAACCAGGCGATGGGCACCGACCTTTTCACGCAGCTGGGCTGCGATCTCGCGGCGAAGAAGATCGTCGTGGTGAAGTCGTCGCAGCACTTCTACGCGTCGTATTCCAAGGTCGCGAAGCACGTGATCTACGCCGGTGCCCCGGGGGCGGTGACGCTCGACCTCAACACCCTGCCCTACAGGAAGGCGCGCCTGCCCAAGTGGCCGATCGGCGCCGCGGCCTGAGCGCTTCCTTTGCTTTTCCTTCCTTCGCCTACCTCGCCCACCTCGACCGGAGAACCGACGATGAAACGACGCACGCTCGCCGCCCTCGCTGCCATGGCCACCTTCGCGCTTTCCACCGCGAGCGGCCCCGCGCTGGCGCAGACGCCCTCGCCCAAGACGCTGAAGGTGGTGGCGCATGCCGACCTGAAGATCCTCGACCCGACCTTTACCACCGCCTACATCTCGCGCAACTTCGGCTACATGGTCTACGACACGCTGTTCGCGCAGGATGCGAGCGGCAAGCCGCAGCCGCAGATGGTCGAGAAGTACACCACCTCGAAGGACGGCAAGCAATGGAGCTTCACGCTGCGCCCCGGCCTGAAGTTCTCCGACGGCAGCCCCGTTACCTCGGCCGACGCCGTGGCCTCGCTGCAGCGCTGGGCCGCGCGCGACAGCCTGGGTCGCGCCATGACCGCCAGCGGCGCCGAATGGAAGGCGACCGACCCGCGCACCATCGCGCTCACGCTCAACGAGCCCTTCGGCATGGTGCTCGACGCGCTGGCCAAGCCCTCGGGCTTCCCGCCGGTGATCCTGCCCGAGCGGCTCGCCAAGATGCCGGCCACCGCGCCGCTGCCCGAGGTGCTCGGCTCCGGCCCGTTCATCTTCAAGCGCGACGAATGGGTGCCCGGCAACAAGGCGGTGTTCGTGCGCAACCCGAACTACGTGGCGCGCAGCGAGCCGCCGAACGGTCTGTCGGGCAGCAAGAAGAGCAACTTCGACCGCGTCGAATGGCTCTACCTGCCGGACGCCAACAGCGCGGTGTCGGCGCTCAAGCGCGGCGAGGTGGACATCATCGAGCAGCTGCCGCCCGACTACATCGCGCCGCTGCGCGCCGACACCGGCGTGAAGATCGGATCGGGCGGCGCCTACCAGGGCTTTCTGGTCATGAACCAGCTGCATCCGCCCTTCGACAACCCGAAGGTGCGCCAGGCGCTGCTGCAGGCCGTGAGCCAGGAGCGCTTCGTGGCGGCCATGGGCTTCCCGCTGGACATGCGCATGGCCTATTGCGCCACCTACTTCATCTGCGGCAGCCCCAACGACACCGCGGCGGGCGCCGACCCCTATCGCAAGCCCGACGTGGCCAAGGCCAAGCAGATGCTCGCGGCCTCCGGCTACAAGGGAGAGAAGGTGGTGCTGATGGTGCCGAGCGACGTGCCCTATCTCAACGCCGAGGCCCTGATGGCCGCGCAGACCATGAAGAGCATCGGCATGAACGTCGATGCGCAGAGCATGGACTGGGCCTCCATCGGCGCGCGCCGTGCGAAGCGGGACGCGGGCGACGCCGGCGGATGGAACATGTACGTCACGGTGGCCGGCGAGTTCGACGTCAACTCGCCCATCGCCAATGCCTACCTGGGCGCGGCCTGCGGCAACACCCTGCCCGGCTGGCCGTGCGACAAGCCGCTCGACGAGTTGCGCACCGCCTGGCTGAAGGAAACCGTGCCGGCCAAGCGCCGCGAACTGCTCGACGCCTTCCAGCGCCGCGCCTACGAGGCGGTGCCGTACATCAATGCGGGCCAGTACTCGGCCGCGTTCGCCGCACGCGCCAACCTGAAGGGCCTGGACAAGCTGTGGGCCGGCATGCCGACGGTCTGGATGCTCGACCGGTAGCCGGCGCCACGAGCCAGCTCAGTCAGCCACTCAACCAGCCATAGCCAGCAACAGCCAGCCAAACCCTCGAGGGCATGCCCATGGGCTACATCGTTCGACGCTTCCTCTCCACGCTGCCGGTCATGGCCGTGGTGGCCGTGGTGGTGTTCCTGCTGATCCATCTCTCGCCGGGCGACCCGGCCGCGCTCATCGCGGGCGACCTTGCGACGACGGAAGACATCGAGAAGCTTCGCGCCGCACTCGGGCTGAACCTGCCGCTGTGGCAGCAGTTCGCGCTGTGGGTCGGCAAGCTGTTCACCGGCGACCTCGGCACCTCGATCTTCACGCAGGTGCCGGTGGCGCAACTGCTGGGGCAGCGGCTGGAGCCGACGGTGTCGATCGCGGTGCTCACCATGCTCATCACCCTCGTGGTGTCGGTGCCGCTGGGCACGCTCGCCGCCTACCGCGCGGGCAGCTGGATCGACCGGCTGGTGATGCTGTTCGCGGTGCTTGCGTTCTCGGTGCCGGTGTTCCTCGTGGGCTACCTGCTGGTCTACAGCTTCGCGATCCAGTTGCCGTGGTTTCCGGTGCAGGGCTACGTGCACTTCGCCGAGGGCGCGGGCGCATGGCTGCGTTCGCTGGTGCTGCCCTGCGTGAACCTGGCGCTGGTGTACATCGCGCTGATCACGCGCATGACGCGCGCCACCGTTCTCGAGGTGCTGCACGAGGACTACATCCGCACGGCACGCGCCAAGGGCCTGGGCGTGCTGCCGGTGCTCGCGCACGCGCTGCGCAACGCGGCCATCCCCATCGCCACCACCGTGGGCGCGGGCATCGCGCTGCTGATCGGCGGCGTGGTGGTGACCGAGACGGTGTTCGCCATACCGGGCGTGGGCCGGCTGGTGATCGACTCGGTGCAACGCCACGACTATCCGGTGATCCAGAGCGTTCTGCTGCTGTCGGCGGGTGTGTACGTGCTGATCAACCTGCTGATCGACCTGAGCTACCGGCTCTTCGACCCGCGAATCACCTACTAGATGACCTCGAGCCCCAGCGCATTCCGTGTCGCTTCGCCAACCCTCTTGCAGGGGGCGATACCGGCAGCCCGGCAAGGCCGGTTCCGCGGCGTCTTTCGAACCGATCACACAACAGCCACCGAATCATGTCCACGGTACTTCCGATGAGCGACCGCCCCGCGCCCGCCCCCTCCATCGCCGCGGCAGACGACGAGGCACCTTTCGTGCCGCCGCGCTGGCGCTGGGTGCGCAAGCACCCGACGCTGATCGTCGGCGCGCTGCTGCTGGTCGCGGTGGCGGTGCTGTCCATTGCCGCGCCGTGGATCGCCACGCACGATCCGCAGGACATTGACCCCCTCGCGCGCATGCAGATGCCGTCGGCCGAGCACTGGTTCGGCACCGACGCGCTGGGGCGCGACGTGTTCAGCCGCGCCGTATGGGGCGGCCGCGTGTCGATGATCGTGGGCGCCGCGGTCGCGGTGCTGGCGACGCTCTCGGGCATCGCGCTCGGGCTGGTCTCAGGTTTCGTGCGCTGGGCCGACGGCCCGATCATGCGGGTGATGGACGGCCTCATGGCCATCCCCGGCATCCTGCTGGCCATCGCGCTGATGGCCGTGACGCGCGCCAGCCTGACGACCGTGATCATCGCCATCACGGTGCCCGAGATACCGCGCGTGGTGCGGCTGGTGCGTTCGCTCGCGCTCACGCTGCGCGAGCAGCTGTTCGTCGAAGCGGCGCACGCCGTGGGCACGCGGCTGCCGGTGATCCTGGTGCGCCACGTGCTGCCCAACATCGTGGCGCCGCTGGTGGTGCAGGCCACCTTCGTGGCGGCCGCCGCGGTGCTGACCGAGGCCGCGCTTTCGTTCCTCGGCGTGGGCGTGCCTTCGCAAACGCCGAGCTGGGGCAACATGATGGCCGAGGGCCGCAACTTCGTCGCGGTCGCGTTCCACATCATCCTGTATCCGGGCCTGCTGCTCGCGGCCACGGTGCTGGCCATCAACCTGCTGGGCGACGGCCTGCGCGATGCGCTCGACCCGCGCCTGGCACGGCAACTGTGAGAACCTGAGGACGCGAGAACGCCATGACGATCAACATGTCCCACACCGCGCTCGCCCCCGGCGAGCCCCTGCTCGAGGTCGACAACCTGCGCACCCACTTCCACACGCTGGCCGGCGTGGTGCGCTCGGTGGACGGTGTCTCCTACACCGTCCGCGCGGGCCGCACGCTCGGCGTGGTCGGCGAATCGGGCTGCGGTAAGAGCGTGACGGCGCTGTCGATCCTGCGGCTGGTGCCGACGCCGCCGGGGCGCCACATGGGGTCCGTGCGGCTGCGCGGCACCGACCTGATGAAGCTCAGCGAGCGCGAGATGCGGCAGATCCGCGGCAACCGCATCTCGATGATCTTCCAGGAACCGATGACTTCGCTGAACCCGGTGCTCACCGTGGGGCGGCAGATCGCGGAGACGGTGCAGCTGCACCAGAAGGCGAGCCGCGCCGACGCGATGAAGCGCGCGGTCGAGATGCTGCGCGTGGTGCAGATTCCCGAACCCGAACGCCGCGTAAACGAGTATCCGCACCAGCTCTCGGGCGGCATGCGCCAGCGCGTGATGATCGCGCTGGCCCTGGCCTGCAACCCCGAGGTTCTGATCGCCGACGAGCCGACCACGGCGCTGGACGTGACCATCCAGGCGCAGATCCTCGATCTCATCAAGCGGCTGCAGAAGGAGTTGGGCATGGGCGTGGTGATGATCACGCACGACCTCGGCGTGGTGGCCGAGAGCTGCGACCGCGTGGTGGTGATGTATGCCGGCAGGAAGGTGGAGGAAGCCGACGTGATCGATCTGTTCGACCGACCGCTGCATCCCTACACGCGCGCCCTCATGGCTTCGATGCCTGCGATGAACACGGCGAGCACGCGGCTCACCGAGATTCCGGGGCTGGTGCCGGCCGCACACGAGCTGGGCCGCGGCTGCGCCTTCGCGGCGCGCTGCAGCCATGCGCGCGAACGCTGCCGCACCGCGACGCCGCAGCTCGTGCAGCAAGGCAGCGACCATGTGGTGGCCTGCTTTGCGGTCGAGGAACACTGGGAACAACCTGCCAGCGCCGAGGAGGTGGCCGCATGACGACGACCGCTGCAACGCCCCTGCTGCAGGTGCGCAACCTGCGCAAGCACTACACCGCACCCAAGCGCTGGCTGTCCAGGACGAAGCCGGCGATCCAGGCGGTCGACGGCGTTTCGTTCTCCGTGGCGCGCGGCGAGACACTGTCGCTCGTCGGCGAGTCGGGCTGCGGCAAGACGACCACGGCCAAGTCGGTGCTGCGCCTCGTCGAGCCCAGCGCGGGCTCGGTGCAGCTCGAGGGCGAGGAGCTGCTGTCGCTCACGGCCGAAGAGATGCGCATGCGCCGGCGCGACCTGCAGATCATCTTCCAGGACCCCTATGCCTCGCTGAACCCGCGCCTCACTGCCGGCGACATCGTGGCCGAGCCGCTGCGCAACTTCGGCATGGGCGCTGCGGCCGAGCGGCGCGAGCGCGTGCAGTGGCTGTTCTCGCGCGTCGGCCTGCGGCCGGAAGCCGCGAAGAAATTTCCGCACGAGTTCTCGGGCGGCCAGCGGCAGCGCCTGGGCATTGCGCGCGCGCTGGCGCTGAACCCCAAGCTCATCGTGTGCGACGAGCCGGTGTCCGCGCTCGACGTGTCGGTGCAGGCGCAGGTGGTCAACCTGCTGATGGACCTGCAGGCCGAGTTCGGCATCGCGTATCTCTTCGTGGCACACGACCTCGCGGTGGTGCGTCACATCAGCCACCGCGTGGCGGTGATGTACCTCGGCCACATCGTGGAGGTGGCCGACCGCGACACGCTGTTCAGCGCACCGCTGCATCCGTACACCGAGATCCTGCTGTCGGCCGTGCCGGTGCCCAACCCGCGCACGCCCGCGCGCCGCATGCTGCTGCAGGGCGATCCGCCGAGCCCCGCGAACCCGCCTTCGGGCTGCCGCTTCCACACGCGTTGCCCGCTGGCACAGGCAGTGTGCAAGGAACAGGCACCGGCGCTCACCGAACGTCCTACGCCTTCCAGTGGCAGCGGCAACAGCAGCCACTGGGTCGCCTGTCACTTCCGTTGAAAGAACCTCACCGATGACCGAAAAGACACCCCACTACGACCTGCTGATCCGCGGCGGCACCGTGATCGACGGCACCAAGGCGCCGCGCTTCGATGCCGACGTCGGCATCGTCGACGGGCGCATCGCCGCCATCGGCAACCTCTCGGGCCACACGGCGACACAGACGCTCGACGCCACCGGCCGCATCGTCGCGCCCGGCTTCATCGATTCGCACACGCACGACGACCAGGCCGTGCTGTCGCAGGCGCAGATGCCCTTCAAGGTCTCACAGGGCGTGACCACGGTGGTGGCCGGCAACTGCGGCATCAGCGCCGCACCGTTGCGCGCCGACATGGATCTGCCGATGCCGCTGAGCCTGCTCGACTCGCCGTCGGAAGGCCGGTTCACGAGCTTCGCGGCGTACCTCGACGCGCTGCGCGCCACGCCGTCGTCGGTGAACGTGGCCGCGATGGTCGGCCACTCGACCCTGCGCGCGGTGGTCATGGCCGACCTCGACCGCCCCGCCACGGACATCGAGATCGCGGCCATGCAGGCGCTGGTCGAGGAAGCGATGCAGGCCGGCGCCATCGGCATGTCGACCGGCACCTTCTATCCGCCGGCGGTGAAGGCCACCACCGAGGAGATCATCGAGGTGGGTCGGCCGCTGGCCGCGCGCAAGGCGCTGTACGTCACGCACATGCGCGACGAGAGCGACCGCGTGATGGAGTCGCTCGAGGAGACCTTCGAGATCGGGCGCGCGCTCGGCATTCCTGTGGTGGTGTCGCACCACAAGGTGCAGAACACGCAGAACTTCGGCAAGACCAAGGTGACGCTGCCCTTCATCCAGGAGGCGATGAAGCACCAGTGCATCGGCCTCGACTGCTACCCGTACACCGCGGGCTCGACCATGATCCGCACCGACCGCGGGATGATGGAAGGCCGCGTGCTCATCGCGTCGAGCGTGCCGCATCCCGAATGCGCCGGGCGCGACCTGAAGGACATCGCGGCCGAATGGGGCGTGTCGGGCGAAGAAGCGGCGCAACGACTGCAGCCGGGCAGCGCGATCTATTTCATGATGGACGAGGACGACGTGCAGCGCATCCTTGCATTCGACGAAACCATGATCGGCTCCGACGGCATCCCGCTCGGCGACAAGCCGCATCCGCGGCTGTGGGGCACCTTTCCGCGCGTGCTGGGCCACTACAGCCGCGACGTGGGCCTGTTCCCGCTGGAGACGGCAGTCTGGAAGATGACTGGCCTGACGGCACGCAACTTCGGCTTGCACGAACGCGGCACGCTGAAGCCGGGCCACCATGCCGACGTGGTGATCTTCGATGCCGCGACGGTGCGCGACACCGCGAACTACGAAACGCCGATGGCGCCGGCCGAAGGCATCGACGCGGTGATCGTGAACGGCGCCGTGACCTGGCGCCATGGCGTGCACAGCGGAGCGCGCAACGGGCAGGTGATCACGCGGCGCGAACCGGCCTGAAACCCAGGCGGTAGCGCTTGCGGCATTGCGCCGGCGAACGCAACCGGCAGGGATCGATGAGTTCCGCGCCGGCGCCAGGGAGCAATGAAGGCCGGGACCCCCGGCGTGCCGCGCGGCTCTCAGTCCGGGGCGTTCATGACGCGGTCGAACTCTTCGTCGGCCGGCACGTTGTCGGCGTCGAGCTCGCTCGCATCGGTCAGGTCGATGCCCGTTTCCTCGGACAGGTCGTCGGACACGTCGCTGTCCGGCTCCTCGAAATCATCGGCGGGCGTGTTGTCCTCTTCGTCCTCGGCGGACGAAGCGGAACTTGCGGTGGCGTCGATGTCGTTCATGATCGGTTCCTCGGCTGATTTCTGACAGGCCCCCTATGGTGCGCCTGTTTCGGCCATTCCGGTTCATCCGGGGCGCAGCGTCGGTGTCGGAAAGTTTCCCGCAGGGCGCGCAGGTTGCGCCGGACCGTGTCAGTCCTTGTGCACGTGGCCGGACTCGCCGTGCCCGGGGTTGTCGTGGTCATGGTCGTGCGCGTGTTCGCCGTGCGCGGCGCCTTCGTGGCCATGGTCGTGCCCGTGTTCGCCGTGGGCGAGCCGGCTCACCAGCGTGACCAGCACGATGCCTGCGGCCAGCCACAGGATCTGTGCAGCGGTCTGCCGGGCCGGCAGGCGCTTCTGCAGTTGCGGGATCAGGTCGGCCAGCGCGACGTAGACGAAGCTGCTGCCGGCCAGCACCAGGAAGTAAGGCAGCCAGCTGTGCAGCTGGTCGACCAGCCACCAGCCCACGATGCCGCCCAGTGCGGTCATGGTGCCGGCAAGCGACACCTTCACCAGCGCCGCGCGCTGGTTCGGCGAGCTCTGGCGCAGCACCACGAGGTCGCCGATGTGGTGCGGAATCTCGTGCGCCAGCACCGCGAGCGCGGCCACCAGGCCCAGCCGCAGGTCGGCGGTGAAAGCCGAGGCGATCAGGATGCCGTCGCCGAAGCAGTGCACGCTGTCGCCGGTGAGCACAGCCCAGCCGCCGGTGCGCGGGCCGTGGTCGTGCGCGTGGTCATGGGCATGGGCGTGCCCGTGATCGTGATCGTGATCGTGATCGTGGCCGTGGTGGCCATGCGCGCTCTTCTCGCCGCCATGGTGGTGCTCATGGCCGTGGTGCCACAGCTCGGCCTTGTCGAGCAGGAAGAAGAACACCAGTCCGAACAGCAGCACCGCGAACAGCAGCGCCGGCTCGATGCGGCTTTCGAAGGCCTCGGGCAGCAGGTGCATGAACGCGGTGGCCAGCAGCGCGCCGGCGGCCAGGCTCAAGAGGTGCTGTGGATTCACGCCGCCCGAGCCGCTGCGCACGCCGACCTTCAGCAGGAGGGCCGCGAGCCAGACGCTTCCGATGCCGGCAACCAGGGTTGCCGCAATGATGACTATCAAATTCATAGCTGCTTGCGCAAGAGGGACGGCCGTATCGACGGTTTCAGGGCCGTTGCCCGTTCATAAAAAGAGAAAAGGCCGTCATACGACGGCCTTCGGCGGGGGTGCGGCTACAGGGCGCCGCGATCAGGCGACGCCATTGGCTTTGAACCAGGCCGTGGCGCGTTGCCAGCCGTCGTCCGCCGCGCTCTTGACGTAGCTGGGGCGGTAGTCGGCGTGGAATGCATGGCCTGCTTCGGGGTACACGACGAAGCTCGATGCCTTGGCCGCGGGAGTCCCATTGGCCAGAGCAGCTTTCATCTTATCAACCGTGTCAAGGGGGATGCCCTGGTCTTTTCCACCGTACAGGCCGAGCACCGGCGCCTGCAGGCCGGCGGCCACATCGACCGGATGCTTCGGGGTCAGCTCGCTGGCCGTGCCGACCAGCCGGCCGTACCAGGCCACGCCCGCCTTGACCTTGCCGGTGGCCGCGTACAGCCACACGATGCGCCCGCCCCAGCAGAAACCGGTGATGCCGGCCTTGCTGGTGTCGCCACCGTTGGCCTTGGCATAGGCCAGCGCGCCGTCGAGGTCGGCCATGACCTGCGCGTCGGGCACCTTGCTGACGATGTCGGCCTGCAGTTTCGGAATGTCGGTGTAGCCGCGCGGGTCGCCCTGGCGCGCATAGAGCTCCGGCGCGATGGCGAGGTAGCCGAGCTTCGCGAAGCGGCGGCAGGTGTCGGCAATGTATTCATGCACGCCGAAGATCTCCTGGATCACCAGGATCACCGGCAGGCCGGTCTTGCCCGCGGGCGCGGCCGCATAGGCCGGGACCTCGAAGCCATTGACGGTGTACTTGATCGGCCCGGCCTTCAGGCCCTCGGCCGAGGTGACGATGGCGGTCTGCGCGACCACCGGCATCACGGCTGCGGCATAGCCCACGCCGATGGCGGCCTTCAGCGCAGTGCGGCGCGTGGCGCCCTGCTCGGTGCTGTCGCCGGGGCGCAGCGAATTGAAGTCGGAACGGCGGTCGTCAAGTGACATGAAGAGGGCTCCAGTTGATTCGTCGAACAGGGGGCGTGGCGAAAAAACGCACGCCGCAATGTAGGCCAAATCAGCACACGCCCCCTATGTCCCGAAATCCAGTGGGGTCGGCCACAGGTGCCGCCCCCCGCATTCACGATGCCCTGTAGGCGCGGCGGGCCAGCGCCGTTGCCAGCACCTGCGCCGGATCGACGAGGTCCAGTCCGGCCACGGCAGCCGAGCCTTGCAGGCCCAGCGGCACTTCGGTGCAGCCCATGATGATCGTGACAGGGCCATGGCGCTCGGCGAGCCGCAGTGCCACCTCGGAAAAGCACTGCTCGGCCAGCACCATGTTGTCGGCCTTCACGCCCTCGAAGATGCCGCGCGTGATGGCGAGGCGCTCCGTGTCGGACGGGATGTGGCAAGCCAGGCCGGCCTCGGCCAGCGCTTCCTCGTAGAGGCGCACCCGGTACGTGCCCTCGGTGGCCATCAGCGCCACGCCGCGCGCGCCCTGCGCTGACAGGTGCTGCGCGGTCTCGCGCGCCATGTGAAGCAGCTCGACTTGGGGAAAGCGCTCCTGCAGGCGCCCGTGCCAGGCATGCGCCGTGTTGCACGCGATGGCCACTGCACGGCTGCCGACCGCCGCCAGCCGGCCCAGCGCCTGCAGCATCGGTTCGAGCGGCTGGTGCGCGCCCTGCTCGGTCGACCCCAGCGCCCTGGTGCGGTCCGGCACCGGCACCTGCGCGAGCCAGTGCTCGGGAAAAGCCTGGTCATGCACCGGCTCGCCGCGTGCGCGCAACTCCTGCGCGCAGGCCTGCACGAAGAGCCGGACGAAATCCGCACCCGCCGCGGGGCCCATGCCCCCCAAAATACCAACAACGTTCGTCGAGCCCATCAAACCATCATCTTTCTCTTCAAAAAACAAACGACACCAAGCGCCGAGCACCCCGGCGCCGATTCCAGAAACACCGAGGAACCGGCTTTGCCGGGCCTCTGGTGTTGCCCCCGGTAGGGGGTAGGCGAAGCGACACGAAGTGCGCGCAGCCTGGGGGGCGAGCCCAGAACACCGAGGAACCGGCTTTGCCGGGCCTCTGGTGTTGCCCCCGGTAGGGGTAGGCGAAGCGACACGAAGTGCGCGAAGCCTGGGGGCGAGCCAAGACCACCGAGGAACCGGCTCTGCCGGGCCTCCGGTGTTGCCCCCGGTAGGGGGTAGGCGAAGCGACACGAAGTGCGCGCAGCCTGGGGGCGAGCTCAGGTCGCCGGTTTGTCGCTCAGCGCCTTGAGATTCTCCTTGAGCTGCTCGCTCATCGGCAGGTTCAGCGGCGTGTTCTTCGGCGGGATCGGCTGCATGAACCACTTGTTGTAGAGCTTCTCGAATTCGCCGCTCTTCATCATGTCCGAGAAGGTGTCGTCCACCAGCTTCTTGAAGGCCGGGTCGTCCTTGGGCAGCATGCATGCGTAGGGTTCGACCTGCAGCGACTCGCCGACCACTTCGTAGTCGGCCGGATTCTTGGAGTTGGCGATCAGGCCGAACAGCAGGATGTCGTCCATCGCGAAGGCAACGGCGCGATCGCTTTCCACCAGCAGGAACGAGTCGGCGTGGTCCTTGCCGAGCACGATGTCCATGCCGAGATTCTTCTCGGTGTTGTACTTGCGCATGACCAGCACGTTGGTGGTTCCGGTGGTGCTGGCCACGGTCTTCTTCGCGAGGTCCGCGTAGTCCTTGATCTTCGACGACTTCTTCACCAGCAGCCGCGTGCCGGTGTAGAAGTGGTTGATCGCGAAGGCCACGTCCTTGCCGCGCGCGGTGTTGTTGGTGGTCGAGCCGCATTCCAGGTCGACCGTGCCGTTGCTGACCAGCGGCACGCGGTTCTGCGACGTGACCGGCATCAGCGACACCTGCAGGTTGGGCTTGTTCAGCTTTTTCTTCACCGCGGCGACCACGGCGTTGGAAAGCTCCACCGAGAACCCGATCGGCTTGTTGGGGCCGTCGAGGTAGCTGAAGGGCACGGACGACTCGCGGTACGACAGCGTGATCTTGCCGGACTCGGCGATCTTCGCCAGCGTATCGGCAGCCTGCGCGGCGGGCGCGGTGACGAGCACCGCGGCTGCCAGGGAAGCCATCAAGACGGAGTGTTTCATTCGAGCCCTCATTCGGTTGGATTGAACAGGCCGCCAGTGTAGGAACGAGCGGCGCACAGCAACAATTCCAATTGAAACCGGACCCATGCCCAAAGGTTATGGGCGGGATTCGTTTTGGCATTTCCGGACGGCGCCATGCGCACCTACAGTCGTCGCTTCAGTTCCCAATCTCCCGAAAGTTGTCCATGCATGTGTGTGTGCTCGGCGCCGGCATCGTGGGCCTGGCGACCGCCTGGCAGCTCGAACGCCAGGGCCACCAGGTCACGGTGATCGACCGCGCCGCTCCCGGCGCGGGCGCCAGCGGGGGCAATGGCGCGCAGTTGAGCTATTCGTACGTGCAGCCGCTGGCCGACCCATCGATCTGGAAGCAGCTGCCGAAGCTGCTGCTGTCTCCCACGTCGCCGCTGAAGCTGCGGCCGCAGCTCGATCCGCTGCAGTGGCGCTGGGGCATGGAGTTTCTCGCGGCATGCAATGCGCGGACATCGCGCGACACCACCGCAAGACTGCTCGCACTGGCCGCCTCGAGCCGCACCGGGTTCGAGGCGATGCGCGCCGACATCGCGCCTGACTGCGACTTCTCCGCCACCGGCAAGCTGGTGCTCTATGCCAGTTCGGCGTCGCTCGACGGCGCGCGCGCCCAGCTCGAGCTGCAGCGCACCATGGGCAGCGAGCAGCGCCTGGTGACGCCCGACGAATGCATCGCCATCGAGCCGGCGCTCTCGAGCTACCGCGGCCAGATGGCCGGCGCCGTATACACGCCGAGCGAATGCGCGGCCGATTGCCTCAAGGTGTGCGCGGAACTCATGCGCGCGCTGAGCGCCCGTGGCGTGCGCTTCATGCTCGGCGCCGAGGTCCGGGGCTTCGCGCGCAGCGACAACCGGGTCGCGGCCGTGCGAACCGGCGAAGGCGAGGTGGAGGCCGACGCGTTCGTGATGGCGCTCGGCACGGCCTCGCACAAGCTCGGCCGCGCACTGGGTACTTACCTGCCGGTCTACCCGCTCAAGGGCTACAGCATCACGGTCGAGGTCGAACCTGCGCACGGCGCAGCGCCGCGAGTGAACGTGACGGACAGCGCGCGCAAGGTGGTGTTCGCGCGCATCGGCTCGCGCCTGCGCGTGGCGGGCATGGCCGAACTGGTGGGACACGACGCGAGCATTCCGGCCACGCGCATCGAGACGCTGGCGGCCGCCACGCGCGCGGTGTTCCCGCATGCAAGCCGGCTGGAGGAACTGCATCCATGGACCGGCATGCGGCCCGCCACGCCGAAGGGCCTGCCGATCGTCGGCCGGCTGGAGAGCGCGCCGCGGAACATGCTGTTCAACACGGGCCATGGCGCGCTCGGCTTCACGCTGGCCTTCGGTTCGGCGCTGGAGATCGGGCGGGCACTGCAGGCTTGAGGCTGGCACCGTAGCCGTCACCGTCACCGGCTCAGTCGCCCGAGACCAGCTTCAGGCCGATCACGCCGCCCAGTATCAGCGCGATGCACAGCAGCCGCAGCGGTGCCGCGGAGTCGCCCAGCACCACCATGCCCACGATGGCCGTGCCCGCGGCGCCGATGCCGGTCCACACCGCGTAGCCCGTGCCCATCGGCACCGTGCGCATCGCAAGCGACAGCAGCACCACGCTCGACATGCCGCTGGCAACGGTGAACAGCGCCGGAACCCAGCGCGTGAAACCCTCGGACGATTTCATGGCGAAGGCGAAGGCAATCTCGAGGATGCCTGCCACGCCGAGCAGTGTCCATGCCATGTGCGGTGGACGCCGCTCAGCCCTGCGTCACTGCGGCGGCGGCCGCGGCCGGGGTGGCGCGGAACGAGATGCCGAGGCGGTTGAAGGCGTTCATCAGGCCGATGGCGTAGGTGAGATCGGCGAGTTCCTTGTCGCCGAACTCGGCGATGGCGGCTTCGTAGTCGGCGTCGGGCACGCCGGTTTCCGAGACGCGCGTGACGGTCTCGGCCCAGGCGAGCGCGGCGCGTTCGCGGCGGCTGAAGACCTCGCCGGCTTCGTGCCACACCGGCACCAGCACCAGCTTGTCGACCGCGAGCCCGCCCTTGAGCAGGTCGCGCGAATGCATGTCGATGCAGTAGGCGCAGCCGTTGATCTGCGAGATGCGCAGGTAGACGATATCGACCAACTCCTTGGGCAGGCCGCTTTTCTGGAGGGTCATGTACACACCTCCGAAAGCCTTGTAGCCGTCCGGCGAAACCTTGGCGTAGTCGATGCGAGAGCTCATGTGATGTCCTTGAAGGCAGTGGTTGCAAAGGACCTCATCGTCTCGCGTCTTGGACCAGCCAGGAAGGGCCAAGAATGTGCTTTGCTACTGGTCCATGCCGCGGCTTCGCCACGCTTCTAGAGCAGCCGGGCGATGCGCCGGCCGAGCTTCTCGGCCATGGCCTGCGTCTCGACGTTGGTGAAGTTGAGAAGAATGGCCGGGCCGCTTTTGCGTTCCTTGCCGCTGCCGCCGTCCATGCCCCAGTCGGCCAGCGCCTCCGCGTACAAGCCCTCTTGCCGCATGCGCGCGACCAGCCGGCGATCGGACTGGCGCCCCTGCAGCCGCAGCACCAGGTGCATGCCGCCGGGCTGCGGATCGATGCGCACACGCCTGCCGAGCGCGCTCTCGAGCCCCGCCTTGGTCGCATCGCGCCGCTCGGCGTAGAGCCTGCGCATCCGCTGGATGTGGCGCGCGAAGTGGCCTTCGGCGATGAACGCCGTGACGATCGACTGCGTGAGTTCGGGGCTGCCGCCCGCGAAGGCATGGATGACGTCCTCGAAGCGTTCGACCTGTGCAGGCGGCACCACGAGGTAGGCCAGCCGGATGCTCGGGAACAGCACCTTGCTGAAGGTGCCCGCGTAGAGCACGCGCCCGTCGCGGTCGAGGCTCTTCAGCGCGGGCAGCGGACGGCTCGCATAGCGGTACTCGCCGTCGTAGTCGTCCTCGACGATCCACGCCTTGTTGCGCGTGGCCCAGTCCAGCAGCGCCGCGCGCCGGGGCAGCGACAGCGACACGCACAGCGGGCTCTGGTGCGCCGGCGTGACCACCGCCGCGCGTGCCTTCGGCGCCAGGCGGAGGCCTTCGGCGACGACCATGCCCTCGCCGTCCACGGGAACCGCGACCGCGTCGATCTGCATGCGCCGCAGCAGTTCGCGCGTGGGTGGATAGCCAGGGTTCTCGAGCCAGACGCGGTCGCCCGCCTTCAGCAGCGTGAGGCCGATCAGTTCCATCGAGTGCCGGTAGCCCGAGGTCACGAACACCTGCGAGGGTGTGCAGCTGATGCCGCGCGACACCTGCAGGTAGGCCGCGATCTCGGCGCGCAGCATCGGCGAGCCGTAGACCGGCGGATGCGTCATGTCGGCCGGCTGCATCGCGCGGATGCATCGCGCGCCGAGCCGCGCCCAGATCTTTCGGGGAAAGGCGTCGAGCGCGGGCAGGCCCATCTGGAACGGGAGGATCGAATCGGGCCGGAAGCTGACGGCGGACGCGCCGGCGTCGGGCATGGACGCGGGCCGCACGACCGGCATGCGCAGCCTCAGCCCCGGCGTCACGATGGTCCCGGCCTGACCACGCGCCTCGGTGTAGCCCTCGGCGGCCAGGAGCGAATAGGCAACCTCCACCGTGCCGCGCGCCAGGCCCAGCTCCTTCGCCAGCGCACGCGCGGCAGGTATGCGGTCGCCCGGCTTCAGCAGGCCGCTGGCCATGGCGTTGCGCAAGCGGTCGTAGATCTGACGGTAGTAGGGTTCGGCCGCCGAAGGGTCCAGCGGCGGAACGGGCATGGCTTTGTCGATGGTCATGGGGCGCCTCTGCCCCGGATCATGGACCAGTTCCGATGGCCGTTCATGCGGCCCGGACGTGGTTCAGGCGAATGGCTACAGCGTGCCTTCGATCGCCTGTTGCATGCATCGCGTGATGCCGCGCACCGCTACCGAGTCGGGCCGCGCGGCCGAGCGAAGCGCGCGGATCGGCACCGGGATCTGCGGCTCCAGCGTGAGCACGTCGACCTTCTCGCGATCGGCGGATCGCGCCGTGCAACCGTCGACCAGCGCCACGCCGATGCCGTGGTGCGCCATGGCCAGCGCCGCGTGGTACGTCTGCACGGTCACCACCGCCTGCTGGAAACCCACGCCAGCCTGGCGGCAGGCCTGGCTCAGGCTGGTGCCGACCGGATCGCGGCTGTCGAGGCCGATCACCGGGCGGCTCACCAGGTCGTGCAGCGCCACCGAACCGCTGCGCACCAGCGCGCGCGGCAGCATTCCCCTGGGCGCGATGCACACCATGCGGCTGTCCGCGAGCGTCTCCTGCGTGAGCGAGGGGTGCACCGCCGGGCTGAACGCGAAGCCCACGTCGGCCTCCTGAAGGAGCAGCGCCGACATGATCTGCGGCGAGTGCAGCGACTCCACGGTGATCTTGTAGCCAGGATGCTTCTCGCGGAAGGCCTTGAGCGCGCGCGGCAGGATGTCGTAGCTCAGCGCCAGCACGCTCAGGATGCGCAGCTCGCCGGTGTCGCCCGCGGTGCGCAGGTTGGACGCGAGCCGCTGCACCTCGTCAAGCTGCGCGAACAGCCGCTCGATGTGCGGGTACAGCGTGAGCGCCTCGGTGGTCGGCGTGAGCCGCCCCTTCGCGCGCTGGAACAGCGGAAATCCCAGCTGCAGTTCGGCATGCTGCAGCGTGCGGCTCACCGCCGGCTGCGTGATGTTGATGAGCCGCGCCGCCGCACTCACGCTGCCCGTGAGCATGATCGCGTTGAAGACCTCGATATGGCGCAGCCGCATGATGATCAGCGGAAGGCCATGCCTTCTTCGCGAAACACCGTGGAACCGGCTTTGCCGGGCCACAGGTGTTGCCCCCGGTAGGGGGTTGGCGAAGCGACACGAAGTGCGCGAAGCCTGGGGGCGAGTCCATATCTCCACCGTGGAACCGGCTCTGCCGGGCCACAGGTGTTGCCCCCGGAAGGGGGAAGGAGAAGCGACACGAAGTGCGCGAAGCCTGGGGGCGAGCTCATCGACCGCGCGCGATGTCCATCACCATGCGCGTGCCCAGGTACAGCCGCGGCTCGATCGAATCGACCAGCACGTACTCGGCATCGGCCGAATGCGCGCCGAAGCCCTGCAGGCCGAAGCGCTCGACGACGGGCGCCTTGGTCTTCAGCGCCGCGAAGGCCGCGTCGGTGCCGCCGCCGGCCGCCTTGTCGTCCGCGCCCAGCGGCAGGCCGAGCTCGTCCTTGTAGATCTGCTGCGCATGGCGGGCCATGGCGCGCGAGGCGTCGGTGGCTTCCAGCGGCGGGCGGCGGCGCTCGAACTTCAGCTCGACCTTGGCCTCGGGAATGAGCTGCTTCTTCACGCGCTCGTTCACCTGCTGCTCGATGCGGTCGTAGTCGCTCACCTTGAGCACACGCACGTCGGCACCGGCCGTGGCGCTGGCCGGGATCACGTTGCGGTTGCTGCCCGACTTCGAGATGGTCCAGTTCATCTTGAGGCCGGTGGCCGGGTCGGACAGGTCGCGCATCTGCAGGATCTGGTGCGACAGCTCGTACAGCGCGTTCACGCCCAACTCGGGCGCGGAGCCCGCGTGTGAAGCCTTGCCCGTCACGTGCAGCGTGACCGAGGCAATGCCAGCCGTGGCCAGCGAGAGCTTGTCTTCCTTCACGTACGCGCCCTCGAAGGACATGACGGCATCGTGCTCGGCGCCCATGCGCGTGATGAGCGCACGCGCGCCGGGCGAGCTGATTTCCTCGTCGCCGTTGATGAGCACGGTGAGCGTGCCGTATTCCTTGAACTTCATCTGCTGCAGCATCGACACGATGTGCGTGATGACCGCGATGCCCTGCTTGTCGTCGGCGATGCCCAGGCCGTAGGCCTTGTCGCCCTCGACGCGGAACGGCTGCTTGTTGAGCATGCCCACGGTGTAGACCGTGTCCATGTGCGCGATCAGCAGGATCTTCTTCTTGCCCGTGCCCTTGAAGGTGGCGCGCACCACGCGCCCCATCTTCTCGGGCGTGTCTTCCATGCGGTAGGCCTCGGCGCTGGGGTCGATCAGCTCGACCTCGCCGCCCAGCGCCTTGAACTTGCCGGCGATGAGGTCGGAGATCTTCTCGAGCCCTTCGAGGTCGCGGCTGCCGGATTCGATGGAGACCAGCTCCTTCAGCGTCTCGAGCAGCGCGGGCTTCTCCTTCGCGGCGAGCGCGCTGACGCGTGCATCGGGTGCTGCAGAGGCGGTGCCCAGGAAAGCCGCGCAGACGGCGGCAAGCAGGAATTGGCGGTGCGGTTTCTTCATGTGATTTTGGGTTCCTTCTTTGTCTCGTGCGCGATGCAATCGGCGTGCCGGACGGCCGCCGGCGGATTTCAGTGGGCCTTGTCCCAGTTCGGGCCGATGCCGATCTCGGCCAGCAGCGGCACCTTCAGCGCGGCCACGCCGGCCATGAGGCGAGGGATTTCGGTGCGCACCCATTCGACTTCCGCTTCGGGCACTTCGAACACCAGTTCGTCGTGCACCTGCATGATCATCCGGGTGCCGCGCTTCTCCGCGTCGAGCACGTCCTGCACCTTGACCATGCTGAGCTTGATCAGATCGGCCGCGGTGCCCTGCATCGGCGCGTTGATGGCCGCGCGCTCGGCGCCGCCACGGCGCGGGCCGTTGGGCGAGTTGATCTCGGGCAGGTACAGGCGCCGGCCGAACACGGTCTCCACGTAGCCCTGCTCCTTGGCGAGCGCCTTGGTCTCGTCCATGTAGGCCTTCACGCCCGGATAGCGCGCGAAGTAGCGCTCGATGTACGAAGCCGCGGCCTTGGTCTCGATGCCCAGGTTCTTCGCCAGGCCGAAGCTGCTCATGCCGTAGATCAAACCGAAGTTGATGACCTTGGCATAGCGGCGCTGCTCGCTGGAGACCTGGTCGGGCGTCGAGCCGAACACCTCGGCAGCGGTGGCGCGGTGCACGTCGATGCCTTCGGTGAAGGCGCGCAGCAGCGACTCGTCGCCGCTGATGTGGGCCATGATGCGCAACTCGATCTGCGAGTAGTCGGCGCTGGCGATCACGCTGCCGGCCGGCGCCACGAAGGCCTCGCGCACGCGCCGGCCTTCGGGCGTGCGGATCGGGATGTTCTGCAGGTTCGGGTCGTTGCTGCTCAGGCGGCCGGTGACGGCCACGGCCTGCGCATAGTGCGTGTGCACGCGGCCGGTGCGCGGATTGGCGAGCTGGCCAAGCTTGTCGGTGTAGGTGCCCTTGAGCTTCGACAGACTGCGGTGCTCCAGGATCTTGGCGGGCAGCGGATAGTCTTCGGCGAGCTTCTCGAGCACTTCCTCGTCGGTGCTGGGCGCGCCGCTCGGCGTCTTCTTGACCACCGGCAGGCCCAGCTTGGTGAAGAAGATTTCGCCGATCTGCTTGGGCGAACCCAGGTTGAAAGGCTGGCCCGCGATCTCGTAGGCCTCCTGCTCGAGCGCCATGATGCGCGTGCCCAGTTCGTGGCTCTGCGCGGCCAGCGTGGGCGCGTCGATCAGCACGCCGTTGCGCTCGACGCGGTAGAGCGCCTCGCTCGAATCCATCTCGAGCTGGTAGATGAAGCGCAACTGCTCGTTCTTCTCCAGCTGCGGCCACAGCGTGTTGTGCACGTCGAGCGTCTGGTCGCTGTCCTCGCACGAGTACTCGGCGGCCTTGGCGATGTCGACCTGGCTGAACGGGATCTGGTGCGCGCCCTTGCCGCACAGGTCTTCATAGGAAATGCCGCTGCGGCCCAGGTGACGCTCGGCCAGGCTCGAGAGGCCGTGCGGCTTGTGCACCTCGAGCACGTAGCTCTGCAGCATGGTGTCGTGCGCATAGCCCTGCACCTCGATGCCGTGGTTGGCGAAGACGTGGCGGTCGTACTTGATGTGCTGTCCGAGCTTCTTCTTCTGCGCGTTCTCCAGCCAGGGCCTGAGCCTGGCGAGCACCTCGTCGATCGGCAGCTGCTCGGGCGCGTCGGGATAGTTGTGCGCCAGCGGAATGTAGGCGGCCTCGCCCGGAGTGACGCTGAAGCTCACGCCGACGATCTGCGCGACCATCTCGTCGAGCGAGGTGGTCTCGGTGTCGACGGCGGCCAGTTCGGCAGCGTCGAGCTTCGCGAGCCAGCCGTCGAGCTGTTCCCAGGTGGTGATGGTGTCGTACTTGAGGTTGCTCGCGGGCGCTGCGGCCTCCAGTGCCTCCAGCTCGGAGGGCTCGTCGAACAAGCCGCTCTGGTCGCTGCTGGCCGACGCCCTGGTGGACTTCTTCCTGAGGTTTTCCTCGATCAGCTCTGGCGGCACTTCCTGTGCCTCGAGCCCCTTCACCAGGCTCTTGAAGCCGAACTTCTCGTAGAAGGGCTTGAGCTCGGCGGTCTGCGGCGCACCGACCGGCAGGCCTTCGAGCGAAGGCAGGCCGGTGACGTGGCCGTCGAGATCGCAGTCGGTGCGGATGGTGACCAGGCGCCGGCTGAGCGGCAGCTTGTCGAGCGCGTTGCGCAGGTTCTCGCCGGCGGCGCCCTTCACTTCAGCGGCACGCTCGATCAGCGCGTCGAGCGAGCCGTATTCGGCCAGCCACTTGGCAGCCGTCTTGGGGCCGACCTTCGGCACGCCGGGCACGTTGTCGACCGAGTCGCCGACCAGCGTCTGGTAGTCGATCATGAGGCTGGGCGGCACGCCGAACTCGGCCGTCACGCCGGCCACGTCGCGCTTCTTGCCGTTCATGGTGTCGATGATGGTGATGTGCTCGTCCACCAGCTGGCTCAGGTCCTTGTCGCCGCTGGACACGATCACCTCGACGCCCTGCGCGGCCGCCACCTTGGCGAGCGTGCCGATGACGTCGTCGGCCTCCACGTCGGGCACGCTGAGCACGGGCCAGCCGAGCAGCTTGACCACCTCGTGGATGGGGTCGATCTGGCTGCGCAGGTCGTCCGGCATCGGCGAGCGGTTGGCCTTGTACTCGGGGTACCAGTCGTCGCGGAAGGTCTTGCCGGGGGCATCGAAGATGCACGCCGCGTAGTCGGCGCGCACCTCGCGGCGCAACGCGGTCATCATGTTGATCATTCCCCGTATCGCACCGGTCGCCGGGCTCTTGGGGTCGCCGGGCACGGCCCGCAGGTCGGGCATGGCGTGGAAGGCGCGGTAGAGATAGCTCGAGCCGTCCACGAGCAGCAGCGTTTTCTTGTCGGTCATCGGGGCATTTTGCCGTGCCCGCGCCGGCGTCCGGAACCACGACGACGCAAGGTGGCAACCGACGCCTTCCGCGCACGCCCGCGCCTACAATCGAGGCATGCCTAGCTCCACACTCCTGGTCGCCCGCCGCATCCTGCTGGCGCTGGCTTTCGCAACCCCCTTCGCCGCCGTTCAGGCGCAGCAGCCCGCGGCTCCCGCGTCCGCTGCCCCTGCACAAGGCGCCCAAGGAGAACCGCTACAAAATCAGGAGCAGTCCAAGGCCGAGGCCCGACGCAACCAGAAGATCGAGAACATCCATACCGAGGACAGCGGCGCTTCGGTCGACGAAGTGCGCTATGGCGGTCGCACGCAGAGCATCAACGTCAAGCCGAAGTCGAACATGCCAGGCTACGAAGTCATGCCCGCCGACCAGGCCACGGGCCGCCAGGGTTCCTCCGAAACGGGCACCAACGGCGCCCGCGTCTGGAACGTGATGAAGTTCTGACCGCCGTGCGTTCTCCCGTTTTCGCTTCCGTCTCCACCCCCGTTTCCGTTCCGGCAGCGGCAACGCCGCGCTGAATATTTCCATGGCAGTCTTTACCGAAGTCGGTTTCGGCGAGGCGGACGCGCTCGTCCAACGCCTCGGCCTGGGTCCGTTGCGCGAACTGCGCGGCATCGAGGGCGGCATCGAGAACACCAACTACTTCGCCACCACCGAATCGGGCGAATTCGTGCTGACGCTCTTCGAACGCCTGAGCGCCGAACAGCTGCCTTACTACCTTTGCCTGATGAAGCACCTGTCGGCCGCCGGCCTGCCGGTGCCGGCACCGGTCTCTGCTCCCGCCGCAACCGACACGCCGAGGAAGGGCCAGCCCGCCTCGCCGGCGGCCGATAGCGGCTGCGACCTGCTGCACATGGTGGCAGGCAAGCCCGCCGCGGTGGTGCAGAAACTCTCGGGCCGCAGCGAACTGGCACCCGGCCCCGCACATTGCGCCGAACTGGGTGCGATGCTGGCGCGCATGCACGTTGCCGGGCGCGACTACCCGCGCATCCAGCCCAACCTGCGCGGCCTGCCCTGGTGGAACGAGACGGTGCCCGTGGTGCTGCCCTACATCGAGGAATCGCAGGCCAGCCTGCTGCGCGCCGAGCTTGCCTACCAGAACCATGTTGCCGAAACGTCGGCCTACGCTGCGCTGCCTCGCGGGCCGGTGCATGCCGACATGTTCCGCGACAACGTGATGTTCGCGACCGGCGGCGATGCCGATGCACCGCCGCGCCTGACCGGCGTGTTCGACTTCTACTTCGCCGGCACCGACACCTGGCTGTTCGATCTGGCCGTGTGCCTGAACGACTGGGCGATCGACCTGCCCACCGGCCGGCACGACGCCGAGCGCGCCGACGCGCTGCTCTCGGCCTACGAGAGCGTTCGCGCCCTGAACGCCTCCGAACGCGCCCTGCTGCCCGCGATGCTGCGCGCCGCCGCGCTGCGTTTCTGGATTTCCCGCCTCTGGGACTTCCACCTGCCACGCGAGGCGAGCATGCTCAAGCCGCACGACCCCGCGCATTTCGAGCGCGTGCTGCGCGGCCGCGCCACCCACCCGCATGCCATGGCGCAGACCCTCGAGCCTGCCTTGGCTGCCTGACCCGAACACATGAAACTCAACCTCGTGCCGGCGCGAACCGGCGCCGAATGGGTCCGCCTCGGACTCAAGACCTTCTTGCGGCAGCCGCTGGCCTTCATCTCGCTGTTCTTCCTGCTGATGGCGGTGATCTCGACGGTGTCGGTCGTGCCCATCCTGGGCAGCCTGCTGGCGCCCGGGCTGGTGCCTTTCATGACCTTGGGCCTGATGGTGGCCACCTCGGTCGCCTACACCGACAACGCGGAAGGCATCGGGCGCGCCGGCGATGCGCGCCGCCCCACGGGCTCGGCGATGTTCGTGGCGGTGTTCGCCGCCATGCGCACCGAATGGCGCTCGCTGGTGGTGCTGGGCGTGATCTCGGCGGTGTTCTTCGTGCTGGCCGTGCTGGTAACCACGCTGGTCGACGGCGGCCAACTGGCCCGCGCCTACCTGCTCGACGATCCGCTCACGCCCGAGATCGTGGCCAGCAGCGACTTCCAGGTCGCGCGCATGCTGCTGATGTGCCTCAACCTGCCGCTGTCGCTGGCCATGTGGCATGCGCCGGCGCTGGTGCACTGGCACCGCGTGGAGCCGGTGAAGAGCATCTTCTTCAGCATCGTCGCGCTGTTCCGCAACTTCGGTGCCTATTCGCTGTTCGGCATCGCATGGTTCGGCGTGTTCCTGCTGGCGGGCATTGCCATGGGCCTGCTGGCCACGCTGCTGGTCGGCGTGGGCGCGCTGGGCTCGGGCGGCGCCGCGCTGGCGGTGGGCAACATCATGATCGTCGGCACCGCGCTGGTGCTGGCGGCGATGTCGCTGAGCTCGACCTGGTTCACCTTCCGCGACACCTTCGACGCGAACTGAACAGGAAGCGGCCCGTACCCGTCACCGGGGTCAGGGCCGCTGCGCATCCTTGCGCAGGCTGGCAAACAGCGACCATGCCATGCCGGCCAGCAGCAGCAGGCCACCCCCCAGCGCTCCCCACAACCACCATTTGCGCGACGGCTCCTGCGCGGGGACCGGCGGCTGAACGGCCGCGGCGACCGTCGCATTGACAGCCGTCGCCGCAGGCAGCGCGACCGAGGCATTGCCGGCGACCACCGGCTTGTCTGCCGCATACCCCGGGATCAGCGTCGACAACGCCAGCGGCGCGCCGGGCTCGCTGCCCTCGACGGCGTCCCTTGCCGGCGCCGCGCGCCATGCCAATGAAAACGGCGCTTCACCCTGCGCGAGGAACACCAGCGTGCGCGGCACCACGGCGACGGCGATCGTCGGCGGCGTGGCGCCCAGCATGCTGACCGGCCCCGCCGTGCGCAGCCGCAGCCGCGGATGCACCGCACCATCGAGCGCCAGCACTGGCGAGCGCGCCTCGCCGCCGGCCTGCGCGAGGCGGTACACCACGGCATCGACCAGTGGCGTTTCGTCCGGGCCGGCGGCCTGCTGCACGGGACGGCGCTGCGGATGCCGCAAGGCGTAGAGCGGGTTGCGCGGCACGATCACCGGCTGCGGGGCGGCCGCAACGGCCGGATCGGACAAGCCCGAGACGGCGACCTGCGCCAGCGTGTTGACGTCGGCCAGATCGATTCGCAGGCCCTGCACCGGCACGCCGTGCGGCAGCAGGTAGTCGCAGTGGTCGGTGCCGCAGCGCTCCGGCCTCAGGGCAACCGACCATTCGATCGGCGCGACGGGCTCGACCTCCTGCACGCTGTCGATGCCCACGCGGGTCAGCACTGCACCGTTCTTCGGGTCGCTCCAGCGCAGGCGCAGGAAGCGCGCGCGCACATGGTCCAGTTCGACCGCGAGGCGCTCGATGGTCTGGCCGCCGTGCGCCAGTCGCACCAGTTGCTCTTCGCCGCTCACCGGCCGCCACTGGCGCAGGTCGTCGCTGGCCTCGAGCCGGAAGGCGAACAGGCCGCGCGCAGCGGGCGCGATCTCGAAGCGGGCCTGCAGCAGGCTGCCCTTGACCTGGCTCACGTCGATCAGCCATTGCGGCGCGTCGTCGCTGCCGCGGGCCTCGGCGGCCTTGCTCTCGAGCTTCAGCGAACCGTCGGGCCGCACCGAGAACGCGAGTGCCGTATCGCCCGGCGCGGCGCTGGCCGCGATGCCGGGCAGCGCAAAGATCGGCACGTCGCGCGAGGCGGTCTTCGGCGCGGCGGCTTCGTTGCGCAGCCAGGCGTAGGGCACGGGATGGCCGGCGGCGTTGCGCACCCGCAGGTCTCGCAGGTCGGCGTAGGCGGCGCGGCCATAGAGCGCGATCGGCAGCGTGAGCCGGTGATAGGGCCCGGTGCCCTCCAGCGTGATCGGGGCGGTGGTGGCCGGCTGCGCAGCGGCAAGCCCGCAACCCGCCGCCATCAACGCGGCGCCGGCGCGAAGCGTCCACGTCATCGGCGCGCTCATGCGGCACCGCCTTCCGTGGGCGTCTTCGGCGCCGCCGCATCGTCCTTCTTCGGCGGTACCGGCGCGAAGTAACCCACCAGCAACAGCAAGGCGCCCACTGCAATGAACGACACGATGCGGAACAGGCCGCCGCGGTCCGCCAGTTCGACGAAGAACAGCTTCAGCACCACCACGCCGAGCAGCGCGGCACCCGCCACCCAGAGCGTGCGCACGCGGCGCGAATGGCCCAGCACCATCGCGACCACGCCGCAGATTGCCCAGGTGATCGACAGCGCCGCCTGCGTGAGCCATGAGGCGTAGAGGGCATCGAAGTTCCAATCGACGCCCGCGTAGTGATGGCTGCTGCGCAGCACCATGCCGGTCAGCAGCGCCAGCCCCGTGACGCCGGCCGCGCCCTTCGCGGCCATCGGCTGGACGCGCGCGAACGAGCCGACGGGCAGCGCACGCCACCAGAGCACCAGTGCGAACAGCACCAGCCATTGCGCCAGCTCGAGCGGGTTCAGCAGCGGCACATAGGGCAGCGGCGACGCGTCGCCCGGGCTGGCCGCATTGGTCACCCACACCCAGGCCAGCAGGTAGGCCGCCACCGGCGTGGCGGCGAACTCCAGGTAGGCGCTGCGGAACGCGGTAAGCGGCCAGCGCTGCAGCAGCGCGCGAGAGCGCAGTGCCCAGAGCACCAGCGCCGGCACGATGGCCCAGCCCAGCAGTTGCCAGCTCGACCACTCGCCGCCGACGCGGCCGAGCTGCCACTGGCATTCGCGCGCAGCCAGCAGCAGGAACAGCCAGAAGCCCGCGACATGGAACGGCGTGAGCGCCGACGCATCGAGCCAGCGCCTTTGCGCGCGAAGCAGGCGCAGGTGCCAAGCCAGAGCCAGCGGCCAGGCGAGCCAGCCCAGCGCGCTCGACGGCACGTAGAACGGCGTGGGACCGCCCGCGACGCCGTACGCAGCGATCAGGCCGAAAGCCGGCAGCGTGGCAAGCGTCGACTTGCCCAACTGCGGCCAGTCGCGCCGGTGCGCCACGATGGCCGCGAGCACCGAGGTGACGAGCACCACCGCCATCGTGGCGGCAGGAATGTGGCTTGCAAGGCCGTGGCGATTGAGGACTCGAACGCTTTCGTCGAGCATCCCGAACAGCCACCAGCCGAGCCCCCAGACCACTGGCGCCCACAGCACCGCCGGAATCGCGCACCATGCATTGGCCCAGCGCGTGCGGGCGGTGCCGGCCGGCTCGCTCGGGCGCGGACGCGCCTCGTCGCGCAGCCAATCGCCCGCAAGCAGCGCGGTCAGGCCGAGTACCACCGGTGTCCAGAAGCCGAGATGGGCAAACGCCGGCCGCGCCGTGTCGACGAAGTCCGCTGCGCCGATGCCGAACGCGACGGCAGCCAGGGCCTGCAGCACACCCGCCAATGCCGCGAGCGGGAAGTGCGCCATGCGCAGCGCCACCCACAGCACGACGGTGGCCGTCAACGGCCACAGCAATGCGGCCTGCGCCAGGCTCACCTGGAACAGCATCGCCAGGTGCAGCAGGCTCACGCCTGCGATCACGCCGACGACATTGCCGACCGACCACACCGGCTGCACGCCGCGCGCCAATGCCGCACGGTGCGCCTGCCGCATGGACCAGCCGGCGCTGGCGAGCACGCTGAGCGCGATCAGGCAGGCCACCGCAGCGCCCTGCCATCCGCTCTGCAGCACCTTGGCGTCGACCACCTGGCCGGTGCGGTGCAGGGTGGCAATGAAGCTCGCCACCGCCAGCGCCTGCATGCCGAAGCTCACGGAGGTCAGCGGCTGCAGCGCCAGCCGGATCGCCACCGCGAAAGTCACCGAAGCCAGCACGGCCGTGGCGGCCGCAGCCCACGGCGGCGTGAACCATTGCCACAGCAGCAACGTGAGCGCGGCCATGCCGAGCCACGGCAAGGCATTGCCGGCCAGCGCCTCGGCGTTGTCGCCCACGTCCAGCCTGGCGCGTCGATGGATCGCCCACATCGCGAAGGCGCTGACCGCCACCAGCACCGGACCGATGACGGAACCGTCGAGCAACGGATGGCCCGCGGCCGCGTCGATCCGCGTGGCCTCGAGCAGCTTGACCACCGCGCCCGCGAAGACCACGAAGGCGAAGGCGCGCGCATACACGCGCCCTTGCCGCGCGCCGAGCCAGTACATGCCGGCCGCCTCGACCGCCCAGGCCGCACCGGTCCACTGACCTTCGAGGCCGAGCGGAATCGCCAGCGTCCCGAAGATCACGCCGACGATGGCATAGGCCTCCGCGAGCAACGCCAGCCCCTTCGGCTGCGTGGAGAACACCATCCGGCCCAGCACCAGGTAGAAGGCCGAGAGCGCCATCGCCGAGAAGGCGGCGCCGTACTCCCACGGGCGCATCAGCAGCACCTGCATGCCGAAGGCGACCATGGGCGTGCCGAACACCAGCGAGCTGTCGACGCGGCCGGCGCGGCGCAGCGTGTCGAGCGCGCGCGTGGCAAGCGGCTGCGCGGGCTGCACCGGCGCATCGAACAGCGTGCGCCGCGCGAACAGCAGGCCGATGGCGGTGAACAGCAGGAAGAAGACGACGAGGAAGGGCTCGATGGTGCCGAACTGGTCGTCGGTGTAGTACTTGTGCGCCCAGCCGGCCGCCAGCGTGAAGGTGCCGACGAAGCCGATCAGGTTGAGCACGCGCCATGCCTTGAACCAGGCGATCAGCACGATGCCCACGTCGAGCACCAGCAGATAGGTGAACAAACCCACCGGCTGGTTCGAGCCGGTCGACGCCAGCACCGGTGCCGCGAAGCCTTCGAGGGCGGCCACGATGGCCAGCACCGGCGCGTTCTGCAGCACGGCCAGTGCCGCGCTGAGCACGGCCACGCCGAACAGGAAGGCGAAGCCCGCGCTGGCCGGCAGCAGCCCGCTGAGCTTCATGGCCGCGAGCGTCGTCAGGTAGAACACGCCGATGCCCGCGCCCTGCAGGATCAGCGCATAGCCGGCGCGCTTGTGGCGCAGCAGCCAGCCCAGCACCAGCAGGCCCGCGCCGACCAGTGCGACGGCCGCGTAGCGCAGTTCGATCGGCACCGTGACGCGTTCGGCCGTGTAGCGCAGCAGGAACGCGAGCCCGAGGAACAGGATCAGCACGCCCAGCTTGACCAGCATGTTGCCGCCGAAGATCAGGTTGGCGATGGGGGCCGGCAGGCGGTCGCGCAGCGGACCGGCGGGGGTGGCGGGGGTGGCGGAGGTGGAGGTGGGCGGCGAACAGTGACTGGCGTCTGGATGGTCGGTTGCGCGGGCGGTTCCGCGGATGGTTCCGCGGACACAGGGGCCGGTGCTTGCACCGAAGGCGCGGCGGCCTTTTCATCTACCGGCGACTCGGACGCAGGCACGTCGGCCTGCAGGCGCGACAGGCGCGCCTGCTCGATCTGCGCCGCGCGCGACGCCGGCATGGCCACGGGCAGCGGCGGCGCCTCCGGCAACGGCGTGACACCCATCGACGTGGCAAGTTCGCCGGAAGGCAGTTCGGGGATGACCGAGGCGTCGGCGCGATCCACCTTGGGTGCCTCGAGTGCGCCGGTGGCCGTCGCGCCCTGCGCCAGCCGGCTTTCGAGCGCTGCAACGCGCTGCTCGAGCTCCGACACCCGCTGCTGCAGCTTCAGCACGCCGCCGCCCGGCGCGGCCGGCAACGCGGCAGTGGCGCCGGCAGCCGGTGCGCGCTCAGCCTCGGTGCGGTGCGGTTCGGCCTTGTCTTTCTTCTTCCTGCCGACCAGCTGCGGCAGCGCGAACGCGCCGACCACCGCAAGCACCAGCGCCACGGGCACCGATTCGAACAGCGCTCCGATGAACAGGCCGGCAATGATGCCCAAGAACCACATCCCTGACTCCCCTTGTTTGGCGAGTGCGGAGTGTACGACCCTTCAGCGCAAAAGCGCCTTTTCGCCCGTCCTGTCTACGTTGTTCGCTATACCTTTGGTAGCAATTCAGATCGGCGTGAGCTTGGCCACCGAAAGCGCCAGCCACTTCACGCCGTGGCGCGCGAACTTGACCTGCGCGCGTGCATCGTCGCCCGTGCCTTCCAGCGCGGTGACAGTGCCCTCGCCGAACTTGTTGTGGAACACCTGCATGCCAGAACGCAATCCGTGCGACGGCGCCGTCTTCTGCGGCGGCACCGGAGGACTCGCGAAGGTGTCCTTGTCACGGCTGCTTCCGTAGCCTGAGCCCTGGCCACCTCCGTACCCGCCGCCGTAGCCCCCTGCCCCGCCGCGTGTGCTGCCGTAGCCGCCGCCATAGCCGAAAGCCGAGGGCGTGAAGCCCTGGTTCTTGGGCGTGAGCCATTTCAGCGCGCCTTCGGGGAGTTCGTCGAAGAAGCGGCTCTTGACGTTGTAGCGGGTCTGACCGTGCAGCATGCGCGTCTGCGAGTGGCTCAGGTACAGGCGCTTGCGGGCACGCGTGATCGCCACGTACATCAGGCGTCGTTCTTCCTCGAGGCTCTCGAAGTCGCTCATCGAGTTCTCGTGCGGGAACAGGCCCTCTTCCATGCCGGTGATGAACACGCAATCGAATTCCAGGCCCTTGGCGGCGTGCACCGTCATGAGCTGGACCGCGTCCTGCCCGGCCTGCGCCTGGTTGTCGCCCGACTCGAGTGCGGCGTGCGTCAGGAAGGCGGCCAGCGGGCTCAAGGTTTCGCCGGTCTCGGCGTCGGGCGCGAGCGGCTCGTCGATCACGGGGCGGGTCAGATCGATGCCCTGGCTCGCAGGCGACTGGCGCAGTTCGTCGACCGGCAGCGCCACCGCGTCACGGCCGAAGCCTTCCTGCGTGACGAAGCTTTCGGCCGCGTTCACCAGTTCGTCCAGGTTCTCGATGCGGTCGGCACCTTCACGGTCGGCCTTGTAGTGTTCCACGAGGCCGCTGTGGTCGAGCACCAGCTCGATGATCTCGCGCAGGCTCACGCCCTGCGTCTGCTCGCGCAGCACGTCGATCTTGGCGACGAAGCCCGTGAGGTTGGCGCCCGACTTGCCGCCGACCACGCTCACCGCGTCGTGCAGCGACCGGTTGGCCGCGCGCGCGGCATCCTGCAGGGTTTCGAGCGTGCGCGCGCCGATGCCGCGCGGTGGGAAGTTGACGACGCGCAGGAAGCTGGTGTCGTCGTCCTTGTTCTCCAGCAGGCGAAGGTAGGCCAGCGCGTGCTTGATTTCGGCGCGCTCGAAGAAGCGCAGCCCGCCGTACACGCGGTACGGCACCGACGCATTGAACAGTGCCGTTTCAATCACCCGGCTCTGCGCGTTGCTGCGATAGAGCACCGCCATTTCCTTGCGCTCGAAGCCGTCGCGCACGAGCTGGCGCATTTCCTCGACCATCCACTGCGCCTCGGCCAGGTCGGTGGGCGACTCGTACACGCGCACCGGCTCGCCGGGGCCCTGGTCGGTGCGCAGGTTCTTGCCGAGGCGTTTCTTGTTGTGGCTGATGAGCTCGTTGGCCGAGTCGAGGATGTTGCTGTAGCTGCGGTAGTTCTGCTCGAGTTTGATCTGGTGGCGCACGTCGAACTCGCGCACGAAGTCGCTCATGTTGCCCACGCGCGCGCCACGGAACGCATAGATGCTCTGGTCGTCGTCGCCCACGGCGATCACGCTGTTGCGGCCCGGCTCGAACTGGCCTGCGACGGTGTTGCCCGCGAGCATCTTGATCCACGCGTACTGCAGGCGGTTGGTGTCCTGGAACTCGTCGATCAGGATGTGGCGGAAGCGCCGCTGGTAGTGCTCGCGCACCGGGTCGTTGTCGCGCAGCAGTTCGTAGCTGCGCAGCATCAGCTCGCCGAAGTCGACCACGCCTTCGCGCTGGCATTGCTCTTCGTAAAGGCGGTAGAGCTCGACCTTCTTGCGGTCGTCCTCGTTGCGCACCTCGACGGCGTCGGGGCGCAGGCCGTCTTCCTTGGCGCCGGCAATGAACCACTGCGTCTGCTTGGCGGGAAAGCGCTCGTCATCGACGTTGAACTGCTTCATCAGGCGCTTGATGGCCGAGAGCTGGTCCTGCGTGTCGAGGATCTGGAAAGTGGACGGCAGGTTGGCCAGCTTCCAGTGGGCGCGCAACAGGCGGTTGCACAGGCCGTGGAAAGTGCCGATCCACATGCCGCGCACGTTGACCGGCAGCATCGCCGTCAGCCGCGTCATCATCTCCTTCGCGGCCTTGTTGGTGAAGGTCACCGCCAGAATGCCGCCGGCGGAGACCTGGCCGGTTTGCAGCAGCCATGCGATGCGGGTGGTGAGCACGCGGGTCTTGCCGGAGCCGGCACCGGCGAGGATCAATGCGTTGCCTTCCGGCAACGTGACCGCGGCGAGTTGTTCCGCGTTCAGGTTATGGAGCAGCGGCATGTCCGAAGGATTCGGGAGAGGGGCGTCGGCCGCAGGATCGTTAAACAACATCCACCGATTGTAGAAACCACTGCGTATGCGGGTTATATGAAGAATCGGAAGACCCGCCTCCACAACACCGCGTAGACTCAATCACCGGGCCCAAGTTTCTTGCGCCCGGTTTTTTGTGGGCGCGTCTTTTCAGAACGCACCTCGAGAACCGGCCGGACCAAGCGCTCATTCGTTCCTTTCAACGATACCTTCCAGGAGCCTGGTCATGCAAATCTTCGACTACGACAACATCCTTCTGCTGCCGCGCAAGTGCCGCGTGGAGAGCCGCTCCGAGTGCGACACCAGTGTGACGCTGGGCGAGCGCAGCTTCCGCCTGCCGGTCGTGCCCGCCAACATGAAGACGGTGGTCGACGAATCGATCTGCCTGTGGCTCGCGCAGAACGGCTACTTCTACGTGATGCATCGCTTCGACCTGGACAACGTGCAGTTCGTGAAGGACATGCAGGGCAAGGGCGTGTTCGCATCGATCTCGCTCGGTGTGAAGAAGCCCGACTACGACACCGTCGATCAACTGGTGGCGCAGGGCCTGGTGCCCGAGTACGTGACCATCGACATCGCGCACGGTCACGCCGACAGCGTGAAGAACATGATCGGCTACCTCAAGCAGAAGCTGCCGAAGACCTTCGTGATTGCCGGCAACGTCGGCACGCCCGAAGCGGTGATCGACCTCGAGAACTGGGGCGCTGACGCGACGAAGGTCGGCATCGGCCCGGGCAAGGTCTGCATCACCAAGCTCAAGACCGGCTTCGGCACCGGCGGGTGGCAGCTCAGCGCGCTCAAGTGGTGCGCCCGAGTGGCGACCAAGCCGATCATTGCGGACGGCGGTATCCGCGACCATGGCGACATTGCCAAGAGCGTGCGCTTCGGCGCGTCGATGGTCATGATCGGCTCGCTGTTCGCGGGGCACGAAGAGTCGCCGGGCAAGACGGTCGAGGTCGACGGTGTGCTCTTCAAGGAGTACTACGGCTCGGCCAGCGACTTCAACAAGGGTGAGTACAAGCATGTCGAGGGCAAGCGCATCCTCGAGCCCGTCAAGGGCAAGCTGGCAGACACGCTGGTCGAGATGGAGCAGGACGTCCAGAGCTCGATCAGCTATGCGGGCGGCCGCACGCTGATGGACATCCGCAAGGTCAACTACGTGACCCTGGGCGGCGACAACGCCGGCGAGCACCTGTTGATGTAGGCGCCCTGCCCGGGGCCGCTCAGGCTTCCAGCAATTGCACCGCGTGGCGGTGCAATGCATGGGCCGGATCGGCCAGCGCATCGACCACGTCGAAGTGGTTGAGCCCCGGCAGCACCTCGCACACCGGCACGGTATTGCGACCCCAGGCCGCGCGGATCATCGCGTTGTGGCGGATGAACTCCTCGCTCTCGCTGCCGCCGGCAACAGCATAGAGCTGGCCGCGCTTCGGCGCAGGCCACAGCGCCGGACTGGCGCGCAGCACGTCGTCATCGGTCAGCTTGAGCGTGTTCGCCAGGAACGGCGTGTGCTGCAGCGGGCGCAGGTCGTAGAGCCCCGAAATCGACAGTGCGTTGCGCACGAGATGCCCGGGCAGGTCCGGCGCGACCGCCTTCCAGTCGCACGAGAGCAGCGCCGCGGCCATGTGGCCGCCTGCCGAGTGGCCCGCGACGGTGATGCGCGAGGGGTCGCCGCCGAAGGCCGCGACGTGGCGCCACGTCCACTCGAGCGCGCGCACCATCTGCATCACGATGCCGGGAACGGTGACCGGCTGGTCTGCCGTACCGGGGCACAGCGCGTAGTTGGGTTGCACCACGCAGACACCTCGGTCGTTGAACGCGGGTGAAATGAACGAGTGGTCCTTCTTGTCCATCGCGCGCCAGTAGCCGCCGTGGATGAACACGAGCACCGGCGCGTTCGGCACGGGCGCGGGAAAGACGTCGAGCGTTTCATTCGTGCCATTGCCGTATGGAATGTCGATGCGGGCCGGCAGGGCATCGCGTGCTGCCGCGGAATCGCGAGCCCAGCGCTGGAAGTACGCAGGATGATCCTTCACCCGCGCGAGGTTGTTGTACATGCCTTCCAGCCAGGCGGGTTCGTACGAGACCATGCGATTCTTTCTCCGTGTTTCGCGAGGCGCGAATCTTGGCACGCCGGGGTGTGCCAAAACGAGTGCTTCTGGCTAGAATTTGCCTGCGTTGGGGGGGTAGCTCAGCTGGGAGAGCGCCGCGTTCGCAATGCGGAGGTCGGGAGTTCGATCCTCCTCCTCTCCACCAACCGTTCTGAAAAGGCCTCGGCATCCGCCAAGGCCTTTTCTTTTTGACGCTCAGGTGTCGAGCGTCAGGTGCTGGCCGTGCAACGCGGCCGCTGCGGGCGATGCAAGAAAGCCGATGGTCTGCGCGGCGACCGAGGTCGACACCCAATCGGCCGGGTTCGCATCGGGCATGGCCCGTCGGTTGGCCGGCGTGTCGAGCACGCTCGGCGCCACGCTGTTCACACTGACGCCATGCGGCGCTGCCTCGGCAGCCATCGCTTCGACCAGGCGCTGCAATGCGCTCTTGGATGCGATGTACGCGGCCATCGCGGGCAACCCCCGCGCCGCCACCTTTGCTGTTACCGCGATGATGCTGCCCGCCCGGCGCTCGATCATCGAGGGCAGCACCGCCTGCGTCACGGCAACGAAAGACCAGGCGTTGAGATTCATCATGCGGTCCCAACTCTCGCGCGTGAGTGCATGCGTGGCCTCGCCCATCTCGAAACCACCGGCAATGTGGACCAGCGTGTCGATGCGGCCGAAGGACTTGAGCGCGTGCTCCGCAAGGCTCTTCATGTCCGATGCGGACGTCACATCGCCGGACAGCAACAGGTGCTGCGAATTTTCGAGGCCCGGAAAGACTTCCGCCAAGCGGCCAGCCTGATGATCGACCAAAGCAAGACGCGCCGACCGGTCGATGAAATGCTGTGCAACCGCACGACCCAGCGCGCCTGCGGCACCGGTGATCAAGACATGGGAAGTGGTGCTTCCGTCGCTCATGGAAATTCTCCTGGTTGAAGGGCACGAAAGACTGTGCCCTGTCGGCGATGGCACATCCTAACGTTGCAACTGCAAATTTTTTGAAAAAGCTCCGAAACTGGTATATACTCGTGGTCTTGCCAGAAAGCACTGAACGCTTTCAAAGCAAGGGCTCTTAGCTCAGTTGGTAGAGCAGCGGACTCTTAATCCGTAGGTCGAGTGTTCGAGTCACTCAGGGCCCACCAACCAACATCGCGGCAACGCTGAAAAGCCCACTACCCCCTCGGTAGTGGGCTTTTTTCATTGCGCCCGGACCAAGTCAATGGTCTCGCAATCCAGTCATCGACGCAGCGTTCAAGCAGATCGTGCCGCTCGGCGACTTCCGCCATCAGATACTGCCGCGCATGATCCTGTGCGAGTTGGTTGGACAGGAACCATCGTTCTCGCGCATCTGTGCCTTGCGGTGGGGGCGCCCCCCATATCGCATCTCGGTCACCAAGAAACGCTTCTGTGACCGGCAGCCGCCCATCGGTCTGGCCCAGGTCTGCCAACGCATCTCGCGATTCGCCGAGTCCGATGCGAACCCTCACAACCTCATCGTCGGCTTCGATGAATGCACCCAGCCCGCCAGACTGATGCACCTGCCAAAGCTGGGCAGCGAAAGCATTGCGAACCCAGCTCTCGAGAGCACGAGTCAAGCCTTCAAGGATCATCGCCTTGTTCATGGTGGACTTTCGAAATCATGTTGAACACGTGCACTCCACGCCGGATGCAGCGCGGGGAAGCGCATCACGCGCATCTTGCGGTTTCCTTCGCGCAGAGCGCAAGCACCACGAGACAAGCCTTCTCGTACAGGGAAGATGCTCATGGCGGGGGCTTGGCCATCCATGCTGCATGGCTCGACCTGTGAGCTATATTTCCAGCCATGGAAAAGGCGTCCGACATAGGCAAACCCACGGTTCCCATCGACCTGATCGGGCCGGATCATTGGCCGCGCTCCAGGCGCGCTGGCAGTCGAGTGACCAAGTTGATCCTTGCCGTCGTCGGTGGGCTTGCCGCTGCAGGACTGGTCGTCTACGGGTTCTTCGGCAACGGCCGCTGATACCCGTTCCGCAGAAATGAAAAGCCCACCGCCCGATGGACGGTGGGCTTTCGTCATTGGACAGACCCAGCACCGCCGAGTCCTCATTGCAGACGCGAACCCTTGGGCAGGCGCCTGGCGAGCCACTCGTGGACATCCGCCCGGATGTTGCGGCCCTCGAGCAGAAAGTTCTCGTAGCGGCTCGGCACGTAGGGCAGGTAGACCAGCGGCATGCCCGCTTCTTCCGGCGTGCGCGCAGCCTTCCGGTTGTTGCAGACGGCGCACGCGCTCACGAGGTTGGTCCAGGTCCACGGGCCGCCGCGCGACTCAGGCATCACGTGTTCGCACTGCAGGTCGCGTTCGTTGAACACGTTCGCACAGTAGGCGCAGGTATGCCGATCGCGGCGCAGCAGCTTGCTCTTGGTGACGCTCGGAATCACGTCGAAGAGGTTGATCTTCGGTGCACCGCGCAACGCGATGATCGGCGCCACCTCGACGCGCGACTGCATACCGCGCGCCACATTGAAGCCGCCGCGCAGCGTGGCCAACGGCAGGCCGCCGTCTTCCCAGGCGACCGAATCGGTCGCGTAGTGCAACACCGCCTGCTCCAGCGAGATCCAGGCTTGGGGCGTGCCCTGAATGTCGAGTTGCAGGACGTGAGGATGCATATCTCGCCTCCTTTCGCGGCGATGGCTGTGATGAAGTTGAACGAAACGAAGCCATGGGGTACGCGAACGGAATCGAACCGTCGTCAGCGGGATCACAACCCGCGGCTCTGCCGTTGAGCTACGCGCACCATGAAAAACTGAAAACCGGCCGGCTACCACTCGCCGACAGCGCGAACGCGCTGGTCGAGATCGAGTCCATCCGCCAAAGGCTCGCGGCTCATCGATGCCGTCTTGTTTTCCGCTGCATGGCTCGTGCCGACAGCGATGCCGAAGCGGCGGGCCAGGACCACCACCATGCGATTGCGCGGCTGCGCCGGGCGCACGGTGATCATCCGGATCGGGGTGTTGCGCTTGCGCATGATGTGACTCCTTGGTGTGTGACAGCTGACGGATATGAGTGGCCCCACGTGCACGACTCGAACGTGCAACCCCTTGCTTCGTAGGCAAGTGCTCTGATCCATTGAGCTAACGCGGGTCGAAAAAAAGTGTCCGGTTACGAGTTCCGGCGCCGCCCAATCCTTGCGGCCGGTTTCCGCGGAAGGGCCATCTGCATGGCCCGGTCCCGCTCGGGTTTTTGATAAGAGAGGGGTGGCTCGCCTTCCCATTTCGGTTGTGCCCTCACGCGACGGACAGCGCGCTGAGCGCTGCCCCGACAGACGTCGCTGCACAGGAATGATCAGTTCCTGCACATCCCGCCGGACCGTCTACGCGGTGGGCACCGGCGGTGTGGTGAAGGCACACCCGAAATGGCAAACAAGCACGACGAACAAAAACAAAAAAGCCCGGAACCTTGCGGTGTCCGGGCCTCTGCACAAGAGAGCTTTGGAAGGTGTGCGCCTATGCGCAACCTCCACCCGGTGGCACCTGATCCTCTGCTTTTCCAACACGCAGGCTGCCTGCGGCCTGTGTCGAATACGCGTGGCTCTGGTGCTGATTCAGTCGGACCGACGGCATGCCATCGAAACCACCGCACACCCAGACGCGCACGAGCGATCGGCCCGAGGCGGGTCGAATGCTGGTGAGGTTCAATGCGGTGTTCACGATGGTTCCTGGGTCAAAATTTGCCGCTGCCGGCTACTGAGGTTTGTAAAAAGAGACGGCTCGGAGCCGCGAATGAAGACAACTGTAAATAGTGTTTACGGCGGCGTCAACAACCGGGACAATCTTTTCCTGTCTTGTTGTTGTTTTTGAACAGTGCCCAATCTCACCGTCGCGCGCCGCCGCAATGCCCTCGCGCTGCACCGCCGTTTTCTCGAAGAGGCAGTATGTGCCGGCCTCCCCGCCAAAGGACTCGACCAGGCATTTGCGAAGAAGATCGAAATCTCGCCGAGCATGTGGAGCCAGATCAAGAGCGCCAGGCCCATCGGCGACAACCTGGCGCGGCAGATCGAGACGCACTGCAACGTCGAGCCCGGCTGGCTCGACAAGGAGGATCGCCCTTCGGAAGTGCCCGACGCCGCGGAAGAGCGCTTCATCTCGGCCGCACGCGAGGCGTGGCGCACGTCCAATGCCAAGGGAAAGAAAGAACTCTCGGGCTGGCTGAAGAAGCGCGCGCAAGCCGCGGCCGGCAACGATTCCGACGCCTGAAGAAATCTGTCAGGGCAGTTCGGAGTTGCTGCGCAAGATGGCAGCGTGCATGTCTTCCGGAATTGCGACAGCACGATGAGTCTCGAGCGACGTCGTCACGATCACCTGCGTCATCTGCATGCGCACTTCACCGTCGTCGGCGCTGAAGCAGCGGACGGCCAGCGTCATCGAACGGGAGCCCAGTCGCTGGACGGACAGGCCGAGCATCACCGGGTCGCCCATGCGGCTCACGGCGCGGAAATCGACATCGAGCTTCACGGTCGGCAAGCCGATGCGGCGCTGCGCCACCAGGCCGTGATAGCTGAGTCCCAGGCCTTCGTTGACCCAGTCCTCGATCAACCCGTTGAGCATCACGAAGTACTGCGGATAGAAGACGATGCCCGCCGGGTCGCAATCGGAAAAGCGGATCAGCCGCGGCCTGCGGAACTCGTGGCTCGAAGCCGCGAGATCGAGATGCGTGCCTTCGCCCATGCTCAGCCCTCCTCGCCCGAGGGCTCGCCGCGCATCACGTGCACGCGCAGCAGGCCCAGTTGCGTGTGCATCTGCTTGACGGTCTTCATGTCGAGGCCGGAGAACATCTCGAGGATCCATTGCTCGTGCTCGCTCGCCATGGTCTCGAAGGTTCGGCGGCCCGCAGGCGTGAGGCTCACGATCCACGCGCGGCGATCGTCGGGGCTGGGCGATCGCGCCACCATGCCCTCGCGCTCGAGTTCGTCGGTCAGGCCTGTGACGTTGCCGCCGGTCACCATCAGGTAGCGCGACAGCACGCGCATCTTGAGCCCGTCGTTGTAGCGATAGAGCTGCGCCATGTAGTCGAAGCGCGCCAGCGAGATGCCGAAGCGCTCGCGCAACCGGCGCCGGATCTCGGCCTCGATCTGCGTGGTGCTGGCCAGCATGCGCAGCCACAGCTTCAGCATCGCGTGATCCTCGTGGCCCGCGCGGGCCTCGTGGCCGAGTTCTTCCGCGTCGCTGAGGACGGCGTGCGAGGCGTCGTTGCGTGTCATGTGACTTCCCCCCCCGAAACGGAGATCGACTGCCCGGTGACCGACGCAGCGCCCGCGCCGCAAAGCCAGCGCACCGCATCGGCGACTTCGGCTGGCTGCACGATGCGGCGCTGCGGGTTCACGCTCGAGAACTCCGCCAGTGCGTCGGCCTCGCTGCGTCCGGTCTTGCCGACCACGTTGGCGACGCTGTTGCGCAGGATGTCGGTGTCGGTGTAGCCAGGACACACGGCATTCACCGTCACGCCCTTGCGCGCCACCTCGAGTGCCAGCGAGCGTGTGAGCCCGACCACGCCATGTTTGGCCGCGGTGTAGGCAGCCACGTAGGCGTAGCCCTTCTGCCCCGCCGTGCTGGCGATGTTGACGATGCGGCCCCAGCCCGCTTCGAGCATGTCCGGCAATGCGGCCTGGGCACAAAGGAAGCTGCCCGTGAGGTTGACCGACAGCATCCGTTGCCAGAGTTCGAACGATGTCTTGAGAAACGGCGCGCTCTCTGCTGCCCCTGCGTTGTTGACGAGGACTCCGATCGGTCCGCGGGCGGCACGGGCCTCGGCAAAGGCCGACTGCACCGCCTCGGGGTTCGCCACGTCGGCAGCCACGACGCCGTGCCCGCTGCCCGCGAGGGAATCGGCCACGCGCTGCAAGGCTTCGCGATCGCGGCCCAGCAATGTCAGCGTAGCGCCTTCGGCGGCAAGAGTGCGGGCGATCTCGGCGCCGATGCCGCGCGCGGCGCCCGTGACGAGTGCGTGGCGGCCGGTCAATGAATTTGATTGCATACCTGAATGTTTTAGTTCTGAATGATTTTAGCGCCGGCTACATATCGGGGTTGTCAGCGCATGAAACGACCGCCGTTGAGGTCCAGCGTCGCACCGGTCATGAAGGCAGCGCCCGGCGAAGCCAGATACACGACCGCTGCGGCCACTTCATCGGGCCTCCCGAACCGTCCGAGCGGAATGGCGGCTCGCAACGCCTGCTGCCGCACGGGCTCCATCGCCTCCAGCGGCGGGCTCTGGATTGCAGCGGGCGCCAGCGCGTTCACCGTGACGCCATGAGGCGCCAGTTCCTGCGCGAACGAGCGCGTCAGCGCGAGCAGCCCGGCCTTGCTGGCGCCATAGTGCGCACCGGTCGCGGCGCTGACCTGCTGCCCCGCCATCGAACCCAGGTTGACGATGCACCCAGTACCGCGCTCGCGCATGTGCCGCCCGGCAATGCGACAGCCGAAGAAGCTGCCGCGCAGGTTCACCGCGAGCACGTCATCCCACTCCTGGGGTGTGATGTCCCACAACGAAGTGGCCGGCGTGCGCGCCGCGTTGTTCACCATGATGTCGACGGCACCGAAATGCGCGACCGCCCTGCCGAAGGCATCGCAGAACGCGTCCTCGTCGCGCACGTCGAGCCGCAGTGCGAGCCCGTCGATCTGCGCGGCCACGGCTTCTGCATTCGCCAGTTCGACATCGGCCAGCGCCACGCGCGCGCCGGCTTCCGCCAGTCCGCGCGCAATGGCCTCGCCCAGGCCCTGCCCCGCGCCCGTCACGAACGCCGTGCGTCCGGAAAGCGGAAGCAGTGCGGCATTCGTCATGCGCGCCTCAGGCCCGTGCGGGCCGGCCGTCCCAGGTACTCGGACCCACGCCGCGTTCGCGCAGCTTGAACTTCTGCACCTTGCCGTTCTCGGTGCGCGGCAGGTCGTCCAGCACGTCGATGTAGCGCGGCACGGCGAAGTAAGGCAGGCGACCCTCGCAGAAGCGCGCCAGCTCGGCCGGATCGACCGCTGCGCCCTCTCGCGCCACCAGCGCGGCCATGACCTCGTCCTCGGCCAGTTCGGAGCGCACCGGGTACACCGCGCACGAGGCCACGCCGGGGTGGCTCAGCAGCACCTGCTCGACCTCGAACGAGGAGATGTTCTCGCCACGCCGCCTGATCGCGTCCTTGATGCGGTCGACGAACCGGAACGCGCCGTCGGCATCCTGCACCACACGGTCGCCGGTGTGAAACCACAGGTTGCGCCAGGCCTCGACGGTCTTCTCCGGCATGTTGAAGTAGCCGCTCGCGAAGGCATGCGGCTCGTCCGCGCGCAACAGCAATTCGCCGGCCTCGCCGTGCGGCAGCGCCACGTCGTCCTCGTCGGCCACGCGCGCCTGGAAACCCGGGCGCAGCCAGCCCATGACACCGCCGCGCGGCGAGTCGGGCGCAGTGGAAATGGCGAAGTTGGTCTCGGTCGACCCGTAGCCCTCGAGCAGCGGCACACCCGTGCGCGCCCTGAACGCGGTGCCGGCCGCAGACGGCACGCCAGGGCCGAGGCCAATGCGAACGCGGTGATCGCGCTCGCCGGTACCTTCCGGCTGCGCCAGCAGTATCGGCACCATCGCCCCCAGCAGGTAGACGACGGTGGCCCCGTTCGCGCGCATCGCCGGCCAGAAGCCCGAAGCGGAGAAACGCGGCTCGAACACCACTTCCGCACCCGTCAGCGCAGCCTGCGCGAAGGTGTTGAGCGCGTTGATGTGAAAGAGCGGCAGCGTGCTGCACAGCACGTCGTCGGCACGCACGCCGAGCACTTCGGCGCTGTTCACGCCCCACCAGAAATACTGGGCGTGCGGGCAGACCACACCCTTGGCGGGTCCCGTGGTGCCGGAGGTGTAGAGGATCGCCAGCGGATCGCCCGGCTGGACCGCTGCTGGCGGCAGCGGTTCACCGCCACCGGGGTATGCCGACACGCGAACGCTCGCGGGCGCCTTCCATTCGATGGATTCCTTCTCGCCGGTCTTGCCGGTTTCGCCCGTCTCGCCGACGACCCAGATCTCGCGCAACGTGGTGCGCGACAAGTCCGCCGTGGCAAGCCGCGACAGGTATCCCGCCTCGATCACGAGCAGCCGCGCCTCGCTGTTCGCCAGGAAGTATTCGACCTGCGGTCCCATCGACGCGGTGTTGATCGGCACCACCGCCGCGCCGAGCCAGCCGGCACCCAGGAAGCTCTCGAGGAACTCCGCACGGTTGCCGCACATCACCGCGACGCGGTCGCCACGCACCACGCCGGCCGCCGCCAGCGCTGCGGCACGCGCTGCGCCCTCCTGCGCCGCATCGCGGTGCGTCCACGCCCGCCCCGCCATCCGCAACAGTGCACGCGAGCCGAACAGCGCGGCCTGCCGCTGCAGCAACGCGGGCAGCGTGCGCTGCCCCGGCGGCACGGCGCGGGCGTCATTCGTCATCGTGCGTGCCTCCGCCGAGATACGTCGCCTGCACGCGCGGGTCGCTCGCCAGCTCGGCCGATGCACCCGACAGCGCGATCTCTCCGGTCTCCAGCACATAGCCTTCGTCAGAGCTTTCGAGTGCTGCGCGCGCGTTCTGCTCGACCAGCAGGATCGACACGCCGTCGTCGCGCAGCTTGCGCACGATGGTGAGGATGTCCCGCACGATCAGGGGCGCCAGGCCCAGGCTGGGCTCGTCGAGCATCAGCAGGCGCGGCGCCGACATCAGCGCACGGCCCACCGCGAGCATCTGCCGCTCGCCGCCCGACAGCGTGTCGGCACGCTGCGCACGCCGCTCCGCCAGCCGCGGAAACCGGTCGTAGACCGACTGCAGCCGCTTCTTCATGGCGTCGCCGCGCAGCCGCTTGGCGTACGCGCCGAGCTGCAGGTTGTCGAGCACGGTGAGTTCGCCGAACAGCTCGCGCTTTTCGGGCACGAGGCACAGGCCCCGCTCCACGCGCGCCTCCACGTCGAGCCCTTGCAGATCCTCGCCCTCGAAGCGCAGCGTGCCCTTGCAGGGCAGCAGTCCCATGGCGGCGGCCAGCAGCGTGGTCTTGCCCGCGCCGTTCGGCCCGATCACCGAGATGATCTGGCCGGGCTGCAAGTCGAGCGAGACGCCGCGTACGGCTTCCACCTGCCCATAGGAAACGTGCAGATCCCCGATCTCGAGCATCGCGGTCATACGACGCTCCCCAGGTAGGCCGCCTGCACGCGCTCGTCCGCGCGCACCGCCGACGGCACGCCCTCCACGAGCTTGGAGCCGAAGTTCATCACTACCAGACGGTCCACCAGTTTCATCACGAAGTCCATGTCGTGTTCGACGATGAGGATGGTCACGCCCTCCTCGCGAAGCTTGCGCAGCAGGTCGCCGAGCGCCATCTTTTCCTTGCGGCGCAGGCCGGCTGCGGGCTCGTCGAGCACCAGCAGCACCGGGTCGGCGGCCAGCGCGCGTGCGATCTCCAATATGCGCTGCGTGCCGAGCGGAAGGCTGCCCGCCAGCTCATGCGCGCGATCGCCCAGGCCGATGCGGTCGAGCTGGCGCTGCGCCTCCTGGAGGATCTGGCTTTCTTCCGTGCGGTCGAGCCGCAAGCCCGCCTGCAGGATGCCGGAGCGCGTGCGCGAATGCGCGCCCAGCGCCACGTTGTCGAGCAGGCTCATGTGCGGGCGCAGCTTCACATGCTGGAAGGTGCGCGCCAGCCCCAGCCGCGCCACCTCGCGCTGCGGCATGCCGGCAATGTCGTTCTCGAGAAAACGCACCTGCCCGGCACTCATCGGGAGCGTGCAGGTCAGCAGGTTGAACATGGTCGACTTGCCGGCGCCGTTCGGCCCGATCAGACCGACGATCTCTCCGGCCTTCACATCGAAGCTCACGTCGTTCACCGCCACCAGTCCGCCGAATCGCTTGACGGCGCCGTTCACCGACAGCACCGGCGACCCGCGCGGGGGCAACGTGCGGTGCGGCAGCGGGTCGACCGGTGCGGCCTCGTGGCGCGACGGGCCCTGCGCACCGCCACGGCGGCGCGTCCAGCGACGCAACAGGCCCATCACCCCGCCCCGCGCGAAATGCAGCAGCAGGATGAAGAGCGCGGCGAAAGCTACGGCCTCCAGCTGCCCGGCGCGCTGCGTGAGCATCGGCAACACGTCCTGCAGGCCGTTCTTCAGCACCAGCACCAGCGCCGCGCCCACCAGCGCGCCGGCGAGCTGGCCGAGCCCGCCGGCCACCGCCATCAGCAGGTACTCGATGCTGGCGCGCACGTCGAAGGGCGAGGGGCTCACGAACCGGTTCATGTGCGCATAGAGCCAGCCCGCCAGCCCCGCGAACAGCGCCGCGGTGACGAACAGCGACAGCCGCACGCGGTACGCATCTGCTCCCACGCTCGCCAGCAAAGTCGCACCGCCGCGAAGCCCGCGGATGGCACGCCCCGGCCGCGACTGCAGCAGGTTGTGGCTGAACAGGCAGGCCAGCCCGACCACCACCCAGATCAGGTAGTACATCGCGCGGGGATCCGCCAGCGACCAGCCCGCCACGCGCAGCGGCGGAATGTTGGACAGCCCCGTGTGCCGGCCCAGCGCATCGACGTTGCCGAACAGCATGGCGATCGACAGCCCCCAGGCAATCGTGCTCAGCGGCAGGAAGTGCCCGCCGAGGCGCAGCGTGAGCATGCCGATGGCCAGCGCCGACAGCCCTGTGAGCAGCAGCGAGAACAACAGTCCGATCCAGGGCGACATGCCCTGCGTGGTCGTGAGCCATGCGGTGGCATAGGCCGCAATGCCCACGAAAGCCGCCTGCCCGAACGAGGTCGCGCCGCCCACACCGGTGAGCAGCACCAGGCCCAGCGCCACCAGCGCGCCGATGCCGATGTCGTTCAGCAGCGAGACGGTGAAGCTGCCGGCCAGCACCGGCACCAGGGCCAGCACGACGACGATGCCGGCGATCCACGCCCTGCGTTTGCTGCGGTTCGCGTTCATTGGTCCACCTCGTCTTCTTCCTCTTCGGCATGCACGGCCATGAAGGACCGCAGCATGAGCACGGGGATCAGCAGGCTGAAGACGATCACGTCCTTCAGCGCACCGCTCCAGAACGAAGCGAAGCTTTCAACCACACCGACCGCGAGCGCACCCACGGCCGTCATCGGATAGCTCACGAGACCGCCGATGATCGCGGCCACGAAGGCCTTCAGGCCGATGATGAAGCCCGAGTCGTAGTACATGGTCGTCACCGGCGCGATCAGCACGCCGATGAGCCCGGCCAGCAGCGATGCGCAGCCATAGGCCAGCAGCGCCGTGCGCACCGGGCGGATGCCCACCAGCCGCGCGCCCACGCGGTTCACGGCGGTGGCGCGCAGCGCCTTGCCGGCCACCGTGCGTTCGAACACGAGGAAGAACAACCCGCTCAGCACGATCGCCGCGCCCACCATCAGCACCACCTGGCCGCTGACGGTGAAGCCGTCGCCCAAGGTGAATACCGCGCTCGTGAGCGGCGTGGTGCGCGAGCCCTCGGGCCCGAAGAACAGCAGGCCCAGGCCCGACAGCAGGAAGTGCAGCGCGAGCGACACGATCAGCAGCACCAGCACCGATGCGTCGGCGATCGGCTGGAACACGACGCGCGCGAGCAGCGGCGCGATGGGCACCACCAGCAGCACCGCGACCGCGATGTGCACCGCCACCGGCACGCCGGGCCGCGCGGCCAGCCACGCCAGCACGCAAGGAATCGCAGGCAACACGCCCCACATCAGCACCGCCTTGGGAATGCGCGCGGCCTCGCCGCGCCGCAGCAGGCTGCCGACCTCGGTGGCCAGCGCCAGCGCCGCCAGCACCGCCACCATGCCGATGGTCGGCGGAACGCGGCCGGTCTCGAAGGCCGCGAGCGAAAGCGCCGCAAAGGCCGCGATGTCGCCGAACGGCACGAAAACCACGCGCGTGACGGAGAAGATCAGCACCAGGCCGAGGCCGGCCAGAAGATAGACGGCGCCGTTCGCCAGGCCGTCGGTGAGAAGGATGAGCGCCACGTCCCATGTCATCGCGCGGCCCTCCGGAAAATCAGGGGCATGCGGTTCAAGGTGCGAGCTTCCATTGGCCGTTGTCGAGCTTGACGATCACGCGCGCACGTTCGTCCACGCCGTACAGATCGCCGGGCTTGAAGGTGTAGACGCCGTGCGTGCCCACCACCTCCTTGGTGCTGAAGATGGCGTCGCGCAGGGCCACGCGGAACTCGGGCGTGCCCGGCTCCGCGCTCTTCATGGCGCGCGCGGCGGCGTCGGCGAACACCAGCCACCCGTCGAACGAGTAGGCCGAGAAGGCATCGCTGGTCGGCGCGTTGTTCACCTTCTGGAACACCGCGCGGAAGTCCGTCGCGATCTTCTTGGTCGGGTAGTCCGCCGGCAGCTGTTCTGCCACGATCACCGGACCGGTCGGCATCAGCGCGTTCTGGCCGGCGGCACCGACCACGCGAACGAAGTCGGGGTTGATGAGGCCGTGCTGGCCATACACGCCGCCCTTGAAGCCGCGCTCCTGCAGCGCGAGGAACGGCAGCGCGCCCGGCGTGCCCGCGCCACCCGTCATGACGGCATCGGGGCGCAGCGCCACGATCTTCAGCACCTGCCCCGTCACCGAGGCATCGGCGCGCGCATAGCGCTCGTTGCTCACCACCTTGATGCCGGCGCCGGGTGCGGACTTCATCAGCGCGTCGTACACCAGGTCGCCCCACGCATCGGAGAAGCCGATGTAGCCCACGGTCTTCACGTTGTTGCGCTTCATGCGCTCGACCACGGCGTCGATCATCAGCTGCGTGGGCTGCGCCACCGTCATCACCCACGGGTTCTCCTTGGGATCGAGCAGGATGGGCGTGAGGCCGATCATCGGGGTCTTCGCCTCCTTGCCGACCTGCGCCATCGCAATGGCGGCCGGCACGCCCGAAGTGCCCATGAGCACGTCCACCTTTTCCTCCTCGATCAGCTTGCGCGCGTTGCGCCCGGCCGTGGTCGGGTCGGAGCCGTCGTCGAGCACGATGAGCTGCACTTTGCGGCCGTTGACCTCGGGCTTGTAGGCCAGCGCAGCCTGCATGCCCTTGGCGTAGGGCACGCCCAGCGAGGAATTCGGCCCCGACAGCGACACGCTCAGGCCGACCTTGAGGTCGGCCGCGAATGCGCTGGCAATGCCACAGGCGGCGAGTGCCGCGGCGAGTGCGCCGCGCGTCAAGGTCTGCATCAGGCTCTTCATTTCGTAGCTCCGGTGAGGATGGTGGGAATGAACGGGTAACTCAGATGAACAACTGGATGGCCGGCAGCGCCCGTGCGGCATTCAGCAGGTCGATGCGTTTCTCGCGGATGCGCCAGCCCTCGGCCGTGCGCACGAGCCGATGCCGGGCGGTGCCGCTGAGCAGGACCTGGTCTTCGCCGCGCGCCTCGACATAGAGGAACGGCGTGCGCAGGCGAACTTCGTCGGCATCCTCGTGCTCGACGCGCGAAGGCTGCAGCACATGCTGGCTGTGGCTGGCAGGATGCTGCGAATGGGCACGCGGATTCTTCAGGCGGTCGACGCGCAGCTGCAGCAGCAGCCTGTCCTCGTAGGCCAGCGAGTTATGGGAGAACGGATCGGCCTGCGCCGCGCCGAGCAGCGGCACCCAGTAGTGCCCGTCCTCCGCGAACAGGGCCAGCCATTCGTCGAAGCGCTTCTCGTCGAGCAGCGCGGCCTCGTGGGCCACGACATCGCGCGGGTCGGTCATGGGGCTGCCTCCGCATTCATGCCCGCCGCCATCGATTTCGCCCAGGCGCGGAACTGGTTGCGCATCAGCAGCTCGTTGGTGCCGTTGGTGGTGACGGTGGCCTGCTGAAGTTCCGCCTCGTCGTAATTGCGGTGCAGGCTTACCCATTCGTTGCCGCCAGCGCGCAGGCCCTGCTGGATGCCCTCGAACAGGTGCACGTCGTCGTGCGCCACCACCGACATCGGCGAGAACACGAGGCGGTTGTAGCTCATGGCGCGCTCGAACAGCAGCGCAGGTGCACCGGCCGCGCGGAAGCTCCAGGCCTCGATCAGCGTCCGGTTGGCGGCCAGCGGCCGGATCACGCGGATCGCCTGCGGCGAGCCCTTGACCGACAGGCTCGGATAGAACACCGAGTTCTGCGGCGAGCGCTGCAGGATCTCTGTGGCGCGCGCCTCGCCGTGAGCGGCGCGCATCGCGGCCTCGTACTCGGGCAGCTGCGCATAGTTCGAGTGGATGCTGAAGTTCACGCCCAGCACGCTGTGGCCGTTGGCGAACACGCGCCCACCCATCTTGTCGAAGAATTCGTAGCCCGAGCCGAAGGGCAGGATCTGCTCCATTGCCATCGGCTTGGGGTCGGTGGGCGCGTGCCCTTCCCACAGCGCCTCGGCCGCCTTGGTGGCCGATTCGTGCGTCGACATGGGATGCACCGTGTCGTTGATGTTCTCGAGGTACATCTTCCAGTTGCAGTGCACGATGTTGCGCAGCACACCGCCGCCGACGGTCAGCCGGCCTTCCGGCGAACGATCGACCATGTTGTCGATGGCGCCGAGCACTTCTCCGAAGTAATCCTCGAACGACGGCCCTTTGTCCGAAAGCCGCACGAACACGAAGTCACGGTACACCTTCACGTGCTTCACCGCCGCCAGCCCCTGCCCCGACTCGCAGGCCTTCAGCTGTGTGCCTTCATAGCCGTTCTTCAGCGGCAGCCCGAGCGGCGCGCCGTCGAGCTTGTAGGTCCAGGCGTGGTACGGGCAGCGGAAGAAGCGGCCGGTGTTGCCGCACTCGTCCGTCACCAGCTGCGTGCCCTTGTGGGCGCACCGGTTGTAGAGCACATGCACCTCGCCGCCGGGATGGCGCACCATGAGCAGCGGCCGCCCCGCGATGTCCTGAGTGACGAAGTCGCCGGCCTCGGGCACCTGGCTCGCGTGGCCCAGAAAGACCCAGGTGTTGGCGAACAGATGCTCCTGCTCCAGCGCGAAGAGTTCGTCGCTGAGGTACAGGTCGCGGTGCACACGGTCGTTGCGGACCAGCGCCGCGACGAGATCGGGGCGGTTGCGGTAGGTGGTCATGTGAACGTGCTCCTGCCGGGAGTCATGTCACCGTGCTTCGGGGAACACCGTGGAACCGGCTTCGCCGGGCCACTGGTGTTGCCCGCGGCAGGGGGCTGGCGAAGCCACACGACCTGCGCGCAGCCTGCGGGCGAGCGCGTTCATGGCACCAGCTTCCACTGGCCCTTGGTCATCTGCACGATGACCACGCCGCGCTGGTCGGAGCCGTAGCGGTCGTCCGGCTTGAAGGTGTACACGCCGTGCGTGCCCACCAGCTCCCTGGTGCTCACGATCGCGTCGCGCAGCGCGGTGCGGTACTGCGGCGTGCCGGGCTCGCCCTTGGCACGCGACGCGGCATCGGCCAGCAGCAGGTACGCGTCGTAGGTGTACGACGAGAAGGCATCGGTCGGCACCACGCCGTTGACCTTCTGGTACGCGTTGCGAAAACCCATCGACACCTTCTTGATCGGGTTGCTGTCGGGCAGCTGGTCCGCCACCAGCACCGGGCCGCTGGGCACCTGCAGGCCTTCGATGGAGGCGCCGCCCACGCGCACGAAGTCGGCATTGATGAGGCCGTGCGTGCCGTAGATCTTTCCCTTGTAGCCGCGCTCGGCCAGCGCGATGTAGGGCAGCGCGCCGGGCGTTCCCGAATTGCCGGCGAACACCGCGTCCGGCCGCGCCGCGACGATCTTCAGCACCTGGCCGGCCACGGAGGAATCGCTGCGCGCATAGCGCTCGTTCGCGACCACCTTGATGCCCGCCGCATCGGCGCTCTTCACGAGCGAGTCGTAGGCCAGGTCGCCCAGCGCATCCGAGAAGCCGATGAAAGCCACCGTCTTCACGCCGGACTTCTTCATGCGCTCGACCACGCCCGCCACCATGAGCGGAAACGGCTGCGACACCGTCACCGTCCACGCGCCCTCCGGACCCGCGATGGTCACCGGCGTGGGCGAGATCAGTGGCGTATTGAGCTCCTTCGCCACCGCGGCGATGGCCATGGCGCCAGGCACGCCAGAGGTACCGATGAGCACGTCGACCTTGTCCTCGGTCACGAGCTTGCGTGCATTGCGCCCGGCGGTGGTGGGATCGGAGGCGTCGTCGAGCACGATCAGCTGGACCTTGCGCCCGGCGATCTCCGGGTGCTCGGCGATGGCCGCGCGAATGCCCTTCTCATAGGGAATGCCCAGCGCTGCCACCGGCCCCGACAGCGAGCTGATGAAGCCGATCTTCAGGTCGGCGGCCATGGCCTGTGCGGCGGCCAGTGCGATGGCAGTCGCGGCAAGGATGCGGGTGATCTTTTTCATGTGAGGTGGTTCGGTGCGGTTCTGATGTTCGGGCGATGCAGGCGGCTCAGGGCACGAGCTTCCACTGGCCCTTGTCGAGCCTCACCACGACGCGCGAGCGGTCGTCGGAGCCGTAGCGGTCGGTCGGCTTGAAGTTGTAGACGCTGTGCGTGCCCACCAGCTCCTTCGTGCTCACGATGGCGTCGCGCAGCGCCAGGCGGAACTGCGGCGTGCCGGGCTCGGCCTTGCTGGCCAGCGCGCGCTGCGCGGCGTCGAGGTAGATCAACCAGGCATCGAAGCTGTAGGCCGAGAAGGTGTCGGTGGGCGGCGCGCCGTTGGCCTTCTGGTAGGCGGCCCGGAAGTCCATCGCGATCTTCTTCATCGGGTTGGCGTCGGGCAGCTGCTCGGCCACCACCACCGGGCCGGTGGGCGCCAGCAGGCCTTCGACCGACGGGCCGCCGACGCGGATGAAGTCGGGGTTGATCAGCGAGTGCATGCCGTAGATCTTTCCCTTGTAGCCGCGCTCGGTCAGCGCCAGGTAGGGCAGCGCGCCGGGCGTGCCCGAGGCGCCGGTGATCACCGCATCGGGCTTCAGCGCGACGATCTTCAGCACCTGCCCGGCCACCGACGAATCGCTGCGCGCATAGCGCTCGTTCGACACCACCTTGATGCCGGCCGCGGGCGTGGACTTCATGAGCGCGTCGTACACCAGGTCGCCCCAGGCGTCGGAGTAGCCGATGTAGGCCACGGTCTTCACGCCGGCCTGCTTCATCTTCTCGACCATCGCGCCCATCATCAGCGGCGCGGGCTGGGGCAGCGTCACCATCCATGCGCCCTCCTCGCCCGCCAGGTCGGCGTTGGCGATGGAGATCAGCGGGGTCTTCGTCTCGCGCGCCACGCCGGCGATGGCCAGCGAACCCGGCGCGCCGGCCGTGCCGATGATGACGTCGACCTTGTCCTCCTCGATCATCTTGCGCGCGTTGCGCGCGGCGGTGGACGGGTCGGATGCATCGTCGAGCTGGATCACCTGCACCTTGCGTCCGCCGACCTCCGCCTTGTAGGCGAGCGCCGCCTTCATGCCCTTGTCGTAGGGAATGCCGAGCGACGACACCGGGCCCGACATCGAGGTGATGAAGCCGACCTTCAGGTCGGCGGCCCACGCGCCCGCGGCGCTCAGCGCGCCGAAGCCGGCGGCGATGGCTGCGAGTGTGCGAATTCGGTTCAGGACTTTCATGGCGATGCTCCAGTGGTGGTTTTTTGATGGAACGAGGGAAAGCAAAAGCGGATTCAGAGCGCCAGGCTGCCGACGCTGGTGCCACCGCACACGTACAGCACCTGGCCGGTGACGAAACTGTTGTCGGCGTCGGCAAAGAAACGCACGGCCCGTGCCACGTCGGCCGATTCGCCCAGCCGCTTGACCGGCACCGATGCGGCGAGCGCGCGTTCCTTCTCGCTGCCGGCCTCGACCACGTCGTAGAACATGTCGGTGCGGATCGGGCCGGGCGCCACCACGTTCACCGTGATGCCCTCGGGCGCGAGCTCCAGCGCCCAGGTGCGCGCCATGCCCAGCATGCCGGCTTTGGTGGCCGAATAGCTGGTGCGCGTGGCCAGCCCCAGTGCGGCACGCGAGGACAACAGCACGACGCGACCGAAGCGCTGTGCACGCATGGCGGGCAATGCACCCTGGACGAGCTGGATGGCACAGCCCAGGTGCAGATCGACCAGCGCGTCGAGGTCGTCGAGCTTCACATCGGGCAGCAGTGCGGCGCGGATCACGCCGGCGTTGTGCACGATGGTGGTGGGAGCGAAGCGCTGCACCAATTCCTGCACGGCCTGCCCGGTTGCCACGCGGTCGCTCAGGTCGACCTCGATGCTGTGCAGCTTCGGGTGATCGATCTCGGCCTTGCGCCGCGCGAGCGACACCACCTCGTAACCCTGCGCCAGCAGGTCTTCGCAGATGGCCTTGCCGATGCCGGCACTGCCGCCGGTGACGGCCGCGACCTTGGGCGCCGCGCCGCTCATGCCGGTGCTCCCACCAGGGCCAGCACGCGCAGCGGGCTGCCGCTGCCCTTCTCGATCTTCAGCGGCGGGCAGATCAGCACCGCGCCGGCCGGCGGGAGCAGGTCGAGGTTGCTCAGGCACTGCAGGCCGTAGCGGCCCGCGCCATGCATGTAGTAGTGGCAAGGGTAGGGAGGGCGCAGGTGATAGCCCTGCCCCGCGTCGGTGCCGATGGCCTCGGAGCCGAAGCCCAGCACGTCGCGCTGCTCGACCAGGAAGCGCACGGCTGCCGTGCTCGGGCCTGGCGTGTGCTGGCCGGTCTCGTCGAAGTTCTGGTAGGCCTCCGGGTCGGTGCGCTTGGACCAGTCGGTGCGCATCAGCACCCATGCGCCCTTCGGGATGCGGCCGTGGGCCGCCTCGTAGGCCTCGATGTCCTCCAGCGTCAGCAGGTAGTCGGGGTCGTCCTTCACCTGCGGCGAGCAGTCGATCACGCAGGCCGGCGCCACGAAGTTCTGCACCGGGATGGTGTCCACCGAGTTGTTCGGCAGGTCGCGCCCCGAGATCCAGTGGATCGGCGCGTCGAAGTGCGTGCCGGTGTGTTCGCCGCAGGAGAAGTTGTTCCAGTACCAGCCCGGACCGCGCTCGTCGTACTTCGACACCTCCTCGATGCGGAAGGGCCAGCACTGGCCCATCTCGGGCGGCAGTGCGATCTGCGGGAACTCGGGCGTGAGCGTCTGCGTGAGGTCGATCACGCGGATGCGGCCGCTGGCCATGGCCGTCACCAGGCCGCCGAGGACTTCGGCGGCGGACATCAGTGCGGTGCTTGTCGTCATTTCAGTCTCCGATCTCTGTTCCAGGAACACCGCGGAACCGGCTTTGCCGGGCCGCCGGTGTTGCCCCCGGCAAGGGGGTTGGCGAAGCGACACGAAGTGCGCGAAGCCTGGGGGTGTGCCTCATGACCCAGCGGCCAGCTCGCGCTCGAGCACCTTGGGGTTGTCGCGCCAGCGCTCCAGCCACTCCTGCGCCACGTCGCCGGGATACACGTCCTCCACGCCGTCGCGCAGCGCCTTCACGATGGCATTGGCCAGCGCGGTGGGCGCGAGCTTGGGCGGCGGCGTGTGCTGGTTCCATTCGTCGTCGATCGGGCCAGGGAACACGTTGATCACACGGATGCCGGCAGGCCGCATCTCTGCACGCAGACACTGCGCCAGCGAATGCGCCGCCGCCTTCGATGCGCTGAAGGTGCCGTGCGGCGGAAAGTTGCTCAGCGCGTAGACCGACAGCAGGTTGACCCACGCGGTGGCCCCCGTCACGCCGTCGGCCGAACGGCCCTTGAGCGCCGGGCCGAACTCCTGCGCCAGCCGCAGCAGGCCGAAGTAGTTGATGTCCATCTCGGCCTTGGCCACGTCGGTGCCGCGGCGCGCGCCGATGCCGAAGGTGCGGTGCACCTCGGCGTTGTTGATCACGATGTCGACCTTGCCGCCGATGGAGCCTGCGAGCTCCGTCACCTGCCGGCCGTTGGTGAGATCGAGCGGCACCAGCGTGACCTGCGGCAGCGCCGAGATGTCGTCGAGACCGTCGCCCATCTTCTTCCAGGGTTCGGCATGGCCGACCCAGACGATGTCGGCGCCGGCCTTCACCAGCGCGCGCACGATGGCCTGGCCGGTCTCGGTCTTGCCGTCGGTCACCAGCGCCTTGCGGAACTTGGGGTCGCTGGTCATTTCGCGCAGCATCCTGTCGTCGGCCATATGGGCACTCCCTTCATTCGGAAAACCAATGAGAACCGCCTGACCTGCGCGGTCGAGCCGGGCGCCGACGCGCACGCGCGCGGGTGCATCGCCGACCTCGCCGTGCAGGTGCACCATGAGCGTCGGGCCGGCATCCAGGTGCACCAGGCCCAGGCGCCAGGGCAGGCGCTCGCGGAAGAACAGGTCGTTGCTGTGGTGCAGCGTGGTGCTGCCCATCAGTTCGCCCTCGCCGCTTTGCTCGCGCCAGCGCAGCGCGGCGGAAAGGCATTTGTGGCAGACCTCGCGCGGCGGGTACTGCACCGTGCCGCAGTCGTCGCAGGTCTGCAGTTCGAAGCGGCCTTCGGCTGCGGCGGCCGTCAGGCCGAGTGCCACGCGGCCGCGCGCGCCGGGCGGCAGGTTCATCTGCCGGGTGCGCAGCACCGGGTTCTTGCGCGGGGGACGCATCAAGGGCATCGTCATGCGGTTCTCCCGAGAATGACGGCGCCTGTGCAAAGGCAGCGGTCGTAGGTCACCATGCCGAAGCCGGCAACAAGGCCCAGCTGGGCGTTCGGCACGGCGCGTTGTCCGGCCTGGCCGGTCAATTGCCGGATCGCCTCGACCATGCCGAGGAAGCCGCCGGCCGCGCCGGCCTGCCCTGCGGACAGCTGCCCGCCGCTCGTGTTGTTCGGAAAGCTGCCGTCGAAGGTCATGGTGTTCGACTGCACGAAGGCCGAGCCCTCGCCCTTCTCGCAGAAACCGAGGTCTTCGAACTGCATCATCACGATGACCGGATAGTCGTCGTAGGTCTGCACGAAATCGAGCTGGGCGGGCTGTACACCGGCCTGCGCGTAGAGGTCGTCGCGGTCCTTGCGCCAGCCGCCCTGCACCATCACAGGATCTTCGGCATAGGCGTTGTGGCGTTCGATGGCGCCTCGGATCACCACGTGCGCCAGCCCGAGGTCGCGCGCGCGCTCTTCGCTCATCACCAGGAACGCGTCGGCGCCCGCGCAGGGCATGACGCAGTCGAACAGGTGGATCGGGTCGGAGATGGGCCGCGAATCCATGTACTCGTCGAGCGTCAACGCCTTCTTGAACATCGCGTTCGGATTGCCGAGCGCATTGGTGCGCTGGTCGACGCAGATGCGGCCGAAGTCTTCGCGCTTCGCGCCGTAGGTGCGCATGTAGTTGGCGGTGATGAAAGCGAAGATCGAGTTGGGCCCGCCCGAGCCGTAGGGATAGCTTGCGTCGCGCGCGAAGTTGCTGAAGCTGCCGAGCGTCTGGCGGAAGGAGTCGACATGGTTGGTGTCCGCGCCAACGCAGGCAACGATGTCGGCATCGCCCGCCTGCACCGCACGTGCCGCACGGCGCAGGCACATCACGCCGGAGGCGCCTCCGGTGGGCACATGGTCGAGCCAGCGGGGCGACATGCCGAGGTGCTGCGTGACGCCGACCGCCGTATCGGGTGCGAGCGAGAAGCTGCTGAGGCACAGTCCGTCGATCTGTTCCTTGGGCACGCCGCTGGCCTGGACCAGCGCCTCGATCGCCTGGCCGATGAACCAGTGCGCGGTGCGCGTGGAGTAGCGCACATACGGCACGGTGATGGGCACCGCGACCGCGACGCCTTCGTAGGAGAGTCGCGGTTTCGTCATGCCGCGCCCACCTGTCGTTTCTTCATCGCGCGGGTGTCGATGCAGTGGCCCTGCCCCGGCAGCGACTGCGCCATCTCGCGCAGTTGGCCGCGCTGGATCTTCTGCGACGGGGTGAGGGGCAACGCATCGACGAAGGCGACGTAGCCGGGTGCTTTGTAGTACGCCAGCTGCGCCAGCGCGTGCTCGACGATGCTGGCGGCGGTCTGCGCGGGCTGCGAGGCATCGGCGCCTTCGCGCATCACGATGCAGGCCAGTACTTCGTCGCCGCGCACTGCGTCGGGCGTGGCGGCCACCGCCGACGCCTTCACGGCCGGATGCTGGTTCAGCACGCTCTCGACCTCGACCGCCGAGATGTTCTCGCCGCTGCGGCGGATCACGTTCTTCTTGCGGTCGACGAAGAAGAAGTTGCCCTGCGCGTCGCGGCGCACCAGGTCGCCGGTATGGAACCAGCCGTCGGCCCAGGCTTCGCGCGTGGCCTCCTCGTCCTTCAGATAGCCGGAGAAGAAGTAGCGCTTCGGGTCGCTGCCCGAAGACCGCACCAGCAGTTCGCCCGGCGCATCGACCGCCGCCTCGTGGCCGTCCTCGCCGACCAGGCGGATCTCGACGAACTCCTCCTGCCGCCCGAAGCAGCTCGTGCCCACCAGGCGCGGCTCGCGGTTGGCCATGATGCAGGCGGCGGCGCCGGTCTCGGTCATGGCCCAGGCTTCGACGAGCGGAAAGCCGAAGCGCTCCTCGAACGGTGCGTGGTTCTTGCGGTCGACGCCCGCGCCGAAGCCCCAGCGGATCGCATGGTCGCGGTCGGCCGGCGATGCGGGTGCGGACAGCAGCATCGCGGGCATCACGCCGAGGTAGTGCACGATGGTGGCGCCGCTTTCCCTGGCGCTGGCGAGCCAGCTCTTGGGATGGAAGCGGTCGAGCTGCACCAGGCAACCGCCCGCCACCAGCACCACCATGGTGGAGAACGCCATCGCGTTCATGTGGTTGAGCGGCAGCGGCGTGATGACGCGCTCCATGTCCGGGCGGATGCTGCACACACCGTCCAGCGCGGCGTACCACTCGCCCGCGCGCAGGAAGTAGGCGTTGCTCAGGATGCAACCCTTCGGACGGCCCGTGGTGCCCGAGGTATAGAGCAGGCCGCATTCGGTGTCGATGCCGATGGGTTCGTGGGCACGCGGTCCGGCGGTCTTCGCCGGCGGCACGGCATCGTCCGGGCCCATCGTCTCGAAGGCCACGCCGGCCTGCGCCGCGGCCGCCCGGAGGTCGGCGGCACGGCCCGGCAGCGTCACGGCCAGGCCGATCTCGCTGTGGCCGATGAGATAGACCAGTTCGGCCGAGCGCATCTCGGCATTGATCGGCACCACGCTCGCGCCCAGCGCATTCAACGCCAGCCAGTGGAAGATGAAGGCGGGCCGGTTCTCCAGCAGCAGGCCGACGCGGTGGCCATGCCCGTAGCCGGCCTGCGCATAGGCCGCGCGCAGGCGCTCGACCTCGCCTGCAGCCTCGCCCCAGCGGATGGCACCGGCCTCGATGCCGTAGGCGGCGGCGGTCACCGATTCGGTGAACAGGAACTCGGCCTGCGGCGTGCGCGCCGCGGTCGCCGCAAAGACTTGATGGACGGTGGCGTGGGGCATCGCGTCCTTAGATGAAGAGCTGCACGGCCGGAAGCGCCGCGTCGCAGTTGAGCAGGTTGACGCGCTTGAGCGTCATGCGCAGCGCACCGCCCTGCACGGCGAGGTGATGGAAGAAGGTGCCGACGTAGAACTGCAGCTCGTCGCCCTGCGACTCGGTATAGTGGAACGCGGTGCGAACCACGAAGCGGTTGGCCTGGGCATCGAACTGCTCGACCACCGGCACCTGCAGCAGGTGGTGGCAGCGGCTCGCCGGCTGCTGCGAGAAGGCGCGCGGGCTCTTGAGGCGCTCGATGCGCAGGTCGCGCAGCAGCTTGTCCTCGTAGAGGTGCGAGGTATGGTTGAGGCCGTCTTCCTGGTCGGGCACGAGCGGAATCCAGTAGAACGCGTTTTCGGTGAAGAGCGCATTCCACTCCTCGTAGCGGCGCGTGTCGAGAAGGTGCGCTTCGTTCACGACGAAGTCGATCAGGTCCTGATGAGTCACCGATGTCATTTCAGTACCTCCCCATTCGAGGAACACCGCGGAACCGGCTTTGCCGGGCCGCTGGTGTTGCCCCCTGCAAGGGGGTTGGAGAAGCGACACGAAGTGCGCGAAGCCTGGGGGTTGGCCATTTACATCGTCTCCGTCATGCGCTGCACCCAGCTGCGGTACTGGTTGCGCATCGGCAGCTCGTTGGTACCGCCGGTGGTGATCTCGCCGCCCTTCAGTTCCGACGGGTCGTAGTCGCGGTGCAGGCTTACCCATTCGTTGCCGCTCGCATGCAGACCGGCCTGCATGCCGCGATAGGCCTGCAGGTCGTCGTGGCCCACCACCGAGAACGGCGAGTTGATCAGGCGGTTGTACATGGTGGTGCGCTGCAGCAGTTCGGGCGGCGCGCCCTTCAGGCGGAAGGTCCAGCTCTCGATCAGGGTCCTGTCGGCCGAGATCGGCTTGACCACGCGGATCGCCTGGATCGCGCCCTTGATCGTGAGGTTCGGGTAGTACACGGTGTTGTGCCGCGCCATGCCGAGGATCTGTGCGGTCTTCTCCTCGCCGTAGCGCGCCTTCATGGCGTCGTCGTATGCGGGGATCGCCTTGTACTTGCTGTGGATGCTGAAGTGCACGCCCGTGAAGCTGTGGCCGTTGTCGTAGGTGCGGATGCCCATGTCCTCGAAGAACTTGTAGTCGGACATGAAGGGCACGAACTGCTCCACGGCCATGGGCTTGGGCTCGTCGGCCGGCTTGTCGGCCCACATGCGCTTGGCGGTGCCGGCCGAGGACTCGTGCGCCACCATGGGGTGCATGGTGTCGTTGAGGTTCTCGACGAACATCTTCCAGTTGCACTGGTGCATGAAGCGCAGGCAGCCGCCGGCGATCTCGAGCTCGCCTTCGGGCGAGCGATCGGCCATGTTGTCGATGGAGCTCAGCGAGTCCCCGAAGTACTCGTCGAAATCCGGCCCCGCGTCGTTGATCTTCACGAAGATGAAGCCGCGATGGCTGCGTACGTGCTTCACCGTGGTGAGGCCCTTGCCCGATTCGCACTCGTGCAGCTGCGTGTGCTCGTAGCCCGTCTTCAGTGGAATGGCCAGCGGGGCGCCGTCGGTCTTGAAGGTCCAGGCGTGATAGGGGCAGCGGAAGAACTTGCCGGTGTTGCCACAGGGCCCGTTGACCAGCCGCGAGCCCTTGTGGGCGCATCGGTTCATCATGGCGCGCACGCTGCCGTCCGAATGGCGCACGATGATCAGCGGACGGCCCGCGATCTCGTTGCTGATCCAGTCTCCGGGCTTGGGCAGCTGGCTCTCGTGGCCGACGTAGTTCCAGGTGTTGGCGAAGAAGTGCTGCTGCTCCAGCTCGAACAGCTCCTGGCTGGTGTACAGGTCGCGGTGCACGCGGTCGTCCTGCACCAGCGCGCGGATCGCATCGGGGTTGTCTCTGTATGCGGTCATGGTGTCGTGGCTCCCGGCTTCAGATGTCCAGCACCAGGCGCGCGCCCTTGGCGCGCGAGATGCAGATCTGCATGACGGCGCCCTCGGCCTTCTCGCGGGCGGTCAGCACGTAGTCGCGGTGGTCGATCTCGCCCTCGAGCACAGGCACGGCGCACACGCCGCACTCGCCGCGCTTGCAGTCGAACATCGGATCGCAGCCATGCTCGATGAGGCAGTCGAGGATGCTCTGGTCGGCCGGCACGGTGAAGCGCTGGCCCGACTGCGCCAGCTCCACTTCGAAAGGCTGGTCGCCGGCCTCGGCGACGACCTCGGTGAACAGTTCGAAGTGCACGCGGTCGTGCTCCCAGCCGCGTGCCTGCGTGCGCTCCAGCACGGCGTCGAGCATGACCTTCGGGCCGCAGACGTAGAGGCGGTCGCCAGCGGGCACGTCGTCGAGCAGTGCGTCGATGTCCAGCGGCCGGCCGGCTTCTGCGTCGGTGTGCACGCGCAGGTCGTCGCCCAGCAGGTCCTGCAGCTCGGGCAGGAAAGCCATCAGCTCACGCGCACGGCCGGCATAGTGCATGCGCACGGGCGCGCCTTCCGCACGGCGGCGGGCGGCCATGGTGGCGAGCGGCGTGACGCCGATGCCGCCGGCCACCAGCACCGAGCCGCCCGGCCCGGTGTGCAGCGGAAAGTCGTTCTTCGGGGCTTCGATCGCAAGCGCGTCGCCCTCCCTCAGATGCTCGTGCATGAAGCGCGAGCCGCCCCGGCCCTCCGCTTCCTTGCGCACAGCGATCACATACTCCGTCGGCGCATTGGTGGCATTGCGGGCGGTCGCGAAATTGATGAGCGAGTAATGGCGCCAGTCCGTCCTGCCATCGGGCAGCGACACCTGCACGCGGACGTGCGCACCGGCCGCGAAACCGGGCAGTGCACGGCCATCGTCGGCGCGCAGACGCAGCATGCGGATCAGCGGATTCAGTTCCCGCGCTTCGACGACGCGCAATGAAAGGGTGGCGGAGGGTGCGGTCATCTTCTTCGTCTCTTCAGGCCAGTGCGTGCTGTACCAGCGCGGCCTGCAGCTTGTGGCCGTGTTCGTCGGCCAGCGCCGCGTCGCGCAGTTCTCGCAGCGTGGCCGGTGCCAGCGCCGCTCCGGCGCGTTCGAAGGCGCGCATCACGGTGTCGTAGTTGCGGACGCCGCGCTCGTGCGTGTCGCTGTAGCCCTTCACGAGACGCTGGCACTGCGCGAGCTCGACGGCGAGCTCGGGGTTGCGCTGTGCTGTGGCGGCAATGCGCTGCAGCCATTGCTCGATGCGGCGGTTCTCGTCGGCATAGCGCATCGTGGAAAGGCGCCAGCGCTTCATGGCCGCGACGGTGCGCAGCATGAGGTAGCCGCGCAGCGAGCTGGTCTGGATCACGCGGCCATGTTGGGTGAAGCGCTCCACGAGCTTCTTCGGCAGCGTCGACCCCATGAGCCAGCGGCCGATGCCGCCTGGCAGCGTCTCGCATATCTCCTGCAGGCGCGGGTGCATGTATTCGTTGATGGCCAGCACCTGGTCCGGTTGCACGCGTGCCTCGCCCCGCACCCGCTCGAAACGGGTGGCGCGGGTCTTGAGCGCGGCCACGCGAGCGGTGTCCTCGTAGGACATCCACAGCGCCAGATGGCGCGCCGTCTCGTCCAGCAGGCGCTGGTTGTCCCCAGGGATGGCCGCTACAGCGGCCATGCGGTCGAGGTACAGGCCGGCATACGCCACGTCCTGGTAGTCGATGAGACGGCGCACGCCTTCGAGCAACAGGTTTTGCGCGGCCTCCGGAAAGCTGCGCTGCACGCGCTCGACCAGCGCGCGCACGGCCGGGTGGCGCGGCTGCGGCGCAGGCGCGGCAACCGCCGCCTGGACCGCAGGCTCACCGTCGTCGCCGCCTTGCGCGCGATCGAACGCTGCACCGAAGGCCTTAAGGCTGGGCTTGACGCCCACGCCGCCGCGTTCGATGGTCGATTCGAACTGCGCGCGGCTGAACGGCAGGACGCCCGAGCCCGCGAGCGCGCCGAAGAGCACGGCGCTGATCACGCTGCCCGATGCCTCCGCCGCCTGCGCCATGTCGAAGCGGATGAACCGCTTGGCGGCCCTGGCCGTGTGCGCAAGCAGTTGGCCGCTCTCCACGCGTCCGTCTCCGAGCGCGCTCTTCTCCGCGATCGAGAACACGCGGTGCGTCGACGCGATGAGCGTCGTGCGTTCCTGCGTGACGAGGCCTCGCTGCACGGCGCGCCCCGCCTCCATGAGTTCCGAAGCCAGCACTACGTCGACATCGCCCGGCAGCGGCATGAGCGCGAGCACCGGGCGGCCACCATCGGCCTCGGCCTGTGCCAGCGGGTACAACTCGACGTAGTAGATGGTGGCGCCCGTGCGCTGGGCCACGCCGGGCACCGAGGTGGTCTGGGCGACGTAGCCGTTGGCCTCGCCCATGTCGACGATCCAGTCGGCCAGCACGCCGCCGCCCTCCCCGCCCATGGCGAGGATCGCGATCTTGATGGGTTGCGCAGCGGTCATCGTTTCAGAAGGCGAAGGCTTCGCGGCGGCGGGCTTCGCCACGCTGCAGCCAGCCGATGACGGCGGCGCGCACGCGTTCACGCCACAGGTCCCAACGGCTCGGGTTGCTGACGATCTGCGCCTTGTAGAACGAAGGGCACAGCACCGCGGCGTGCGAGACCTCGCCGCACACGCCGCAGCCCACGCAGCTGTCGAGCACGGTGGCCACCGGGTCGGTACGCAGCGGATCGGGATTGGGCTTGATCGACAGCGAAGGGCAGCCAGACAGACGAATGCACGAATGGTCGCCGGTGCAGGTGTCGGAATCGACACCGAATTTTTCGCGCACCATGCGCTTGCCGTCGGCGACGGCCTTGCGCACCAGCGGCTTCTCGCGGCGTTGCTTGTTGAGCATGCACTCCGACTGCGCGATGAGCACCTTCGGACCCTTGGTCTTGGTGGTGAGCGCCTCTTTCAGCGCGTCGCGCATGCCTGCGACGTCGTAGGTGCGACGCAATGTCTTCACCCACTCGACGCCGACGCCGCGCACCGCGCGCTCGATCTCGTGGCCGGTGCTGCGCGTCTTGTTGACGGCGTGCGACGAGAGGATGTCCTGTCCGCCGGTGGCCGATGTGTAGTTGTTGTCGACGACGATGGTGAGGTTGTCGCTCTTGTTGAAGACCGCGTTGGCCACTCCGCTGGTGAGGCCGTTGTGCCAGAAGCCGCCGTCGCCCATCATCGAGATGGCGCGCTTGCCGGCCGGCGCGTTCAGCGCCGCAGCGCCCGCACCGCCCAGGCCGTAGCCCATGGTGGTGTTGCCGATGTTGAAGGGCGGCAGGATCGAGAACAGGTGGCAGCCGATGTCGGCGCTCACGTGGTGCGGCCCGAGTTCGCGCTCGACCAGCTTCATCGCGCTGAAGATCGGACGCTCGGGGCAACCGGTGCAGAAGCCCGGTGGACGGGCATGCACGACTTCGCCCAGCGTGGTGGATGGCAATGCAGGCTCCGGCGCCGCATCGACACCGACTGCCGCGACTTCCACCAGCGGGATCACCTTGCGCACCGGCGCAGGCACGGGCAAAGGTGCAAGGCGCTGATAGCGCTCGCAGAAAGTGCGTGCGCCTTTCAGCAGTTCGGCAGCGGTGTATTCGCCGGCCACGGGCAGCATGTCCTTGCCATGCAGAACGGTGTTCGAGCCAGCGTGGCGCAGGATGGTCGCGAGGTTCTGTTCGACGAAGTTGGGCTGGCCTTCTTCCACCACCATCACTGCGCGCTTTCCTTCGCAGAAGCGGATCACTTCGCTTTCGATGACCGGATAGGCCACGTTCATCACGTAGAGCGGCACCTGGGTGTTGCCGTAGACGTCGGCGAGACCCAATCGCTCGAGCGCGCGAAGCAGCGTGTTGTAGCTGCCGCCTTGCACGATGATCCCGATGTCGTCGGCGTCCTCGGAGAAGAACTCGTTGAGCTGGCGCTCCTCGATGAAACGCACCGCTGCAGGCCAGCGGTCCCTCACCTTTTCCTGCTCGTGCACGAAGCTCGCGGGCGGCAGCACGATGCGGCTGACGTCGCGCTGCGGGTTCTCAAGCGCATCCTTCAACGTGAACCTGGCGCGCTTGTTGTCGCCAGCGATGAAGTGGCCATGCACATGGCACGCACGGATGCGCAACTGGAGCATCACGGGCGTGTTGCTGGCTTCCGAAAGATCGAAGCCCTGCTTCACCGCATCGACGATGCTCGGCAGGTTGGGACGAGGATCGAGCAGCCACATCTGCGACTTCATCGCGAACGCATGGCTGCGTTCCTGCATGATGGACGAACCTTCGCCGTAGTCTTCGCCCACGATGACAAGCGCGCCGCCGGTGACGCCGCCCGAGGCCAGGTTGGCGAGCGCGTCGGACGCGACGTTGGTGCCCACGGTGGCCTTGAAGGTGACGGCGCCGCGCAGCGGATAGTTGACCGATGCCGCAAGAGTGGCTGCAGCAGTGGCTTCGCTGGCACTGTTCTCGAAACGGATACCCTGCTCGGCGAGGATGTCCTGCGCATCGGCCAGCACGTCCATCAGGTGCGATATCGGTGCACCCTGGTAGCCCGCCACATAGGAAACCCCGGACTCGAGGAGGGCCTTGGTCACGGCCAGAATGCCTTCTCCACGAAAGACCTCGCCCCCGGAGAGCCGCAGCTTCTTGACTTCTTCGACGAACGAACGCTCAGCCATGTGGGTCCTTGTTGTCTATCGTGGGACGATGCGCTTCAGCTGCCACATCGTGCTTTCTATAATGTTGACAAATGAATGTATCCACAATCATGAATTACCCTAGACATGCAAGCAGCGTGCCCGCCACATGCACGGGGCGCGTTCATGGCTGAGCCCTCAACACCCGAGTCGGCCTCGCATCGCTTCGTCGACGACTATCTGCCGGCGCTGCTCGCGCAGGCCAGCCAGTTGATCTCTTCGGAGTTCCACGAGGTTGCGCGGCAGCAGGGGTTCTCCATCTCCGAATGGCGTGTGATGGCTTCGCTCGCAGGCAGCGAAGCGATCAGCATCGGCCAGCTCGCGCAGGTGACGGTGACCAAGCAGCCCACGGTGACGCGGCTGCTGGACCGCATGGAGGCACGAGGACAGGTCGAGCGACTGCCCCACGAAAGTGATCGCCGCATCACGCTGGTGCGCATCACAAGGCAAGGGCTGAAGGCGGTCGAGCACCTGATGGAACTTGCTCGCGACCACGAGCGGCGCGTGCTGGAGCCCTTCGGGTTGCGGCGCGCCGAAGAGCTCAAGCACACCTTGCGGCAGATGATCGACTTGCACGTGCATGTGCCCGTCGAGGAGCCGGAAGAGGAGTGAAGCGTTCGGGCTCGCCGATCAGGGGCGAGCCACGAGAACCGCGCGTCCGCGGTGGCCGCGTTGCGCAATCCAATCCAGAGCCCGGGCCGCATCGGCGAGCGCGAACGGCCGGACGTCCAGATGCAGGCGGCCATCGGCCAACCTTGCAAGCAGTTCGGGCGCGGCAGCACGGCCCGCTGATTCACGTCGAAACATGTTGAGCGGCAGGAGCGCAACATCGCGTTGCAGGAAGTGTGCAATGTCCAGCTGCAACGTTGGCCCAGCTGTGTAGCCGATCAGCACGGCACGCCCGCCGGGTCGTACTGCAGGAAGGACTTTCGAGAGAATGTCGCCGCCGACGGTGTCTATCAGCAAGTCGGCGCTGGCGACTGGTGGCGCCTCGGCATTCGGGTCGACCGGCGTCGCCACGCAACCCAGGTCGCTGGCGAGTTGCATCACGAGCGAACCGACGGCGCCGCTCGCACCGCTCACAAGCACTTCTTCCCCGGGCTGCAGCTTGGCCACGTCGTGCAATGCAACCCATGCGGATGTGCATGGAGAGAAGAACGCGGCACCCAGCGTCATCGCGACGCCGTCGGGCAACAGTCCCAGCGCTTCGTCGGGCGCCTCGACGAGTTCGCACCAGGTGCCATCGAAGAGCGTGCCGAGCCCGCTGCCACGCAGCCACACGCGCTGTCCTATGCTGTGGCGATCGCTCGCAACGACAACCCCCGCGGCTTCCACGCCCGGCGTGTACGGCAGCGGCGGGTGGCGCAGGAAGCTGCCGCGCCACACGGTGCGGTCGATATGGCCAACCGTGGCGGCTTCCATGCGCACGATAGTGCGGCCCGGGCGGGCGACAGGGTCCGCGACCTCTTCCAGCACGGGCTCGGCATTGAAGCCATGGACACGCACGGCCTTCATGGCAACGTTGCCAGGAAGTCGAGCACCGTCTGCGCGAAAACCTCGGGCATCTGGTCGGGCAGCGGCACCATGCCGCCGTCGATATCGACGATGCGTGCACGCGGCAGGTGATGCTGCAGTTCTGCCGCATGCGGGGCAGCGAAAGGATCGAGGGCGGCTCGAACGATCAACGTGGGCTGCACGAGGCGTCCGATCCGGTCTTCCATGCGGTACGACGCGACGGCACGGTGACCCTCCTCGACACGCTCGACCTTCAGTGCATCGCGCACGAAAGCCTCGAGCAGATCAGGGCGTCCCGGCGGATAGAAACCCTGGCGCTTCTGCCACAACGCAGCGAGATGCGAACCGTCTTCACTGGGTGCAACTTCGTCGATCGGCGGACGTTGGGCACGCGCGCGACGGAAATGCTCGTCGGTGAAGGGTGTCGACGACAGCACGAGGCTGCGAATCCGATCGGAAAACGCGGCAGCCAGTTCGACTGCCACCACGCCGCCGGTGTGATGTCCGACCACGTCGACCTGCACGATGTTCAGCACGTCGAGCAGCTCACACGCCACGCGCGCCCATTGCTCGATGCTCGCGGGCACGCCGCCATCCTCGGAATCGCCGAAGCCGGCGGTGTCCATTGCAATGGCACGGCGATGCACGCCGATCAACGGCAGCACCGCACGGTACTCGGCCCAGCTGCGCGGCGACTGGTGCAGCAGCAGCACGGCAGGTGCTTGCGCGTCCCCGCATTCCGCGTAGTGCACCTGCCCCACCGACAGGTCCGCAAAGGCGCGGCGGATGTTCATGGCAAGGTCTCGTCGGCGGGCGCACGCCACAGGCCTGCATGACGCAGTTCGCCGAGCGTGCGCGAGAGCACATCGCGCCGGTAGGCCGGAATGTCGCGGCCTTCGTAGCTGTAGAAGCCGCTGCCGCTCTTCAGACCCAGGCGGCCCTGCTCGACCATGCGGCCGACGATGGACGGCGCTGTGTAGCGGCCGGCATCGAGCGAGGCCGACAACTCTCGGCTTGCGTGATGAAGAATGTCGCAACCACCGAAGTCGATGAACTCGACCACACCCAGCGCGGCGAAGCGCAGGCCCAGGCCATATCGCGTGGCCTTGTCGATCTCTTCGGCAGTAGCAGCGCCCTCTTCGATCATGCGTGCGGCTTCGTTCATCACCAGCGCCTGCAGCCGCGGCACGATGTATCCGGGCGAAGCGCCGCAGACCACGGGCAGCTTGCCGATCTCTTCCATCAGCGCCTTGGTCCGCGCGAGCACGGCACCGTCGGTGGCCGGATGGCAGCTGAGCTCCACGACCGGAATCACGTAAGCCGGATTGAGCCAGTGCATGTTGAGGAAGCGCTCCGGCAGCCGCACGAGCGCCGCCAGCTGCGTCACGAGGATGCTGCTGGTGGTCGAGGTGAGGATGGCGTCGTCGCGGCAATGGCGGTTGAGATGCTCGAACGCCTCGCGCTTGGCCTCCATCGTCTCCGGCACGCCTTCGAACACGAGTTCCGCCGCCGCGAGGGCCTGCGGAGCGTCGGAGGCTTTGACGAACTCGACGCGTGCGGCGATTCGCTCGATCTGCGCCGCGTCGATCACGCCGAGTTGCGCAAGACCCGAGAGGCTGCCTTCGATCTCGGCCCTGGCCTCGTCACGCAGGCGCTGCCACGCGTCGTCGGTGCGCGGGCGCAGGTCGATCAGCGAAATGCGGCGACCGGCATAGGCGAACGCGATCGCAATGCCGCGCCCCATGCGGCCCGCGCCGACCGCCGCAAAGCGCGGCAGCGCAGCTTCATTCGCCATCGTGCAGCCTCTGCTTGAGCTGGGCGGCGCTCAGGTCGGCCAGGCCCAGGCTTTCGAATGTGCGAGGACCGCGGCGCAGATCGCGACCGAGAAATCCACCCACGATGGCCAGCAGGCCATGCGCGATGGGAGCGTCCACGCCCGCATGGCGCGCGGCCGACGCCAGAAAAGCCAGGCCGAGCTCGGTGTCCTCGGTGATGTAGCGGTGCGAGTGCAGGTCGATGTTCTCGCGCCAGTCGCCCGATTTCACGAGCTGCTTGTGCGCGTCGCCGTACATCCACTGGTCGTTGTTGTAGTGGTCGGCCAGCGGATAGTGCGGCGCGTGCTGCCCGAAGGCCTCGCGCACTGCAATGCGCTCCTGGTCGAGCCGATCGGTCACATCGCGCACTGCACGTTGTGTGCCTTCGTTGTGGATGTCCCACCGTTCGAAGTGCTGCAGCGGCGCGGCGTTCATCACCATCAGCGGCGGATGGATGATGGGGCCGGCATTCATCAGCGCGCCCGAGAGCGCGTCGCCACAGCCATGCACGGCGGGGTAGGCCTTGCGGATCACTTCGATGGCCTGCGCCTCCTTGCGAGCCGGGTAGACGCCGGTGGGCAGCCGGATGGCGCGGATGGTGACGTTGACCTCCCGCTCGCCGTGCTTGCGCGCCAGATAGGGCAAGGTGCCGGTCTCGGCCCAGGCGACGTCCGCTCGGCTGCCGGCGTCCTTCACCGTCTTCGCCATCACATAGCTGCCGAAAGTGCCTGGCGGCAGGAAGACCACCTGGCCGTCGACGAGATGCGGCGCCATCGCAAGTGCGATGTCGTGCTGCGCAATGGCGGGCGTGGGAATGACGATCAGCTCGGCACCGTTCAGCGCGGCGCCGATGTCGGCGGTGGCCAGTGCAATCGGAGCCTCGCGAGCGCCGTCGGCGTCCTTCAGCGTGATTGCACCGGCGCGAATGACCGGCTCAAGCGCGGCGGCATCGCGGCGCCACAGGCGCACTTCATGGCCGGTTTCAGACAGGTCGGCGGCGGCTGCGTAGGCGCCATGACCACCCCCAAGAATCGCAATTTTCATGTCGAAAGTCGAAAAGCAGGTGTCGAAGAACCGGCGGCCGCAGGACGGACCCGGAGGAGCAATGCGCCATTACATTACTTTTCATCGATTCAGATGTCAATCAATATCCGACAACACCCGACCGCTCGGAAACCCGAGATGAAAAAGCCCGCGTTCGTGAGAAGCGCGGGCTTTCGGGGGACGAAGCGGCTGTCATGCCGCTCGACAAGAATCAGCGGCTGGGCTTGAACGAACGCTTTTGCGCGTCGCGGGGCACGAACACCTTGCCCTGGCCGCCATGGCCTGCGCCGCGGGGCGCGAAGCCTTCGCGCGGAGCGAAGCCGCCGCCGTCGCCGCGGCCGCCACCATGACCGTGGCCGCCACGCGGAGCGCTGTCGCCCCAGCCCGGCTTGCGGCCGTAGCCACCTTCGTCACGACCGCCACCGAAACCGGCGTTCTGGCCCTGGAAGCCACGTGGGCCCGGTGCACCCGGACCGCGCGAATTGCGGTCGTTGAAGCCGCTGGCGCCGGCATAGCCACCGCCGTTGTTGCCACGATAACCACCACCGCCGCCGAACTTGCGGTCGCGCGAATGGTTGTCGCCGCGGCCGCCGCGGAATTCGCCTTGCGGCGGGCGCGACTGCGGCATGCGCTGTTGCGGCTCCATGCCCGGCACCACTTCCGCCTTGAATTGCTGGCGGCTGTAGTGCTCGATGTCCATGATCTTGCGGCGATCACGGAACTCAGCGAACGTGACAGCGATGCCGTCGCGGCCGGCACGGCCGGTGCGGCCGATGCGGTGGGTGTAGTCCTCGGCTTTCATCGGCAGACCGAAGTTGAACACGTGGGTGATGGTCGGCACGTCGATGCCGCGAGCGGCAACGTCGGTTGCCACCAGGATCTGCACCTGGCCTTGGCGCAGTGCCATCAGGCGGCGGTTGCGCAGGCCCTGGCTCAGCGCACCGTGCAGCGCCACGGCGCTGAAGCCGTCCTGCTGCAGGTCGTTGGCGAGACCGTCGCACTCAACCTGCGTGCTCGCGAACACGATGGCCTGGTTGATGGTGGTGTCGCGCAGCCAGTGGTCCAGCAGCTTGCGCTTGTGCTGGGCGTTATCGGCCCAGAACAGCACCTGCTTGATGTTGGCGTGCTTCTCTTGCGGGCTGTCGATGGTCACACGTTGCGGTTCGCGCATCACACGGGTGGCCAGCTGCTGGATGCGCGGCGCGAAGGTGGCGCTGAACATCATGGTCTGCTGGCGCTCGATGGTGAGCTGGTTGACTTCGGCCAGGTCGTCGGCAAAGCCGAGGTCGAGCATGCGGTCGGCTTCGTCGACCACCAGGAACTTGACCTGGTCGAGCTTGATCTGCATCGAGCGTTGCAGGTCGAGCAGGCGGCCCGGCGTGGCGACCACGAGGTCGGCGTTCTGCAGGCGAGCGATCTGAAGCTGGTAAGGCATGCCGCCCACCACGTTGGCGATACGCAGGCCGCGGCAGTGGCGAACCAGCTCGATGGCATCGTGCGCCACTTGCTGCGCGAGTTCACGCGTCGGGCAAAGCACCAAGGCACCGGGTGTGGCGGCCTTGAAATGGCGTGCGTTGGTCGGGTCCTTGCGCTTCGGCTTCTTAGGCGCGGCTTCGCCACGCGCAGCAGCTTCGGCGGCCAGCCGCTGGAACTCGGCCTTGGCTTCGGCTTCGGCCTCGGCCTGGCGCTTGATCAGCGTGTGCAGCACGGGCAGCAAGAAGGCAGCGGTCTTGCCCGAGCCGGTCTGGCTGGAAACCATCAAGTCGACGAAACGCGCCGATTGAGCGGCACCGGCCGGCTCGCCCATGGCAATGGGGATGACCTTTTCCTGGACGGTCGTGGGCTGGGTGAAGCCCATGTCGGCCACGGCGGCGATCAGCTCGGGCGCGAGGCCCAGTTTGATGAAGCCATTGGGCGCGGCGGGTTCTTCGGTTGCGGGCGCCTCGGGCGCAGCTGCATCCAGCACCTCGAGGATGGGCGCCTCGGACACGGTATCCGTGGAAGCGGTGAATTCGTTATGGGTAGCGGATTGCACAGGCGCGAACTCGCCCTGCGCTTCAAAAGCGTCGGTCATGAATATCAATCTCAAACGCGAGCGCTGCCGTGGGCGGCGCCCCGTTGGTGGTTAAAAACATCAACCATCCAACGACATTCAACCCCGGGCTGACGCCCGGGACTGCGGCCCTTTTTTGATCAGCGAATGCGATCGGGCGCGGTGTGCAAGATAGGGAGATGCAAGAGACGCTGGCCGGACTTGAAATACCCGACCGGTCAGCGAAGCCCGCAATTATGGCACGAATTCGGGTTTTTACCTAACGCCGTTGATGCAGAAGGCTGCAATCTGCGCCGCGGCCTGCAACCCGACTCAATCCACGAGACGCAGGAAGGTTTCGCGGTAGTGCGCCAGCTCTTCGATGGATTCGTGCACATCGGCCAGAGCAGTGTGGGCCTGCTGCTTCTTGAAGCTGTTGTAGGCCGCGGGCTTCCAGCGCTTGGCAAGCTCCTTGAGGGTGCTGACATCCAGGTTGCGGTAGTGGAAATACGCCTCCAGCTTGGGCATGTACTTGACCAGGAAGCGCCGGTCCTGGCCGATGGTGTTGCCGCACATCGGCGAGCCACTGCGGGGAATGTACTTGGCGATGAATTCCAGCAGCTGCTGCTCGGCAGCGGCCTCGTCCAGCGTGGAGGCCTTGACCTTGTCGATCAGGCCGCTGCGGCCATGGGTGCCCTTGTTCCACGCGTCCATGGCGTCGAGCACCGCATCGCTCTGGTGAATGACGAGCACTGGCCCGTCAATGCGAGGCGTAAGCTCGGGGCCGGTCACGACCACCGCAATTTCGAGCAGGCGCTCTTTCTCAGGATCGAGGCCGCTCATTTCACAGTCGAGCCAGACTAGGTTCTGGTCGCTTTTCTTCAGGGTGGGCACTTCGGCCGGGGACGTCGGGTCGAGAGATTCAGGCATCGCAGGATTGTCGTCGAAGGCTGCGGCGCCAGATACCCGGGACTAAACTCGCCGCTCCATGTCCTATTCGATCATCTTCACCACTGTTTTTGCGGTCGCGCTGGTTGCCGGCCTGCTCGTGAAGTTCTGGCTCGCCTCTCGGCAGGTACGCCATGTGGCATTGCATCGCGGCACCGTGCCGCCTGCTTTTGCGCAGACCATCACCATCGCCGCGCACCAGAAGGCTGCCGACTACACGATCGCCAAGGGCCGCTTTGGCCTGGTGGAAATGGCCTGGAGTGCAGCCCTGCTTCTTGGGTGGACATTGCTCGGCGGGCTCGACGTGCTCAACCGGCTGCTGCTGACGTGGATCGGCGGCGGCATGGTGCAGCAATTGGCGCTGCTGGCAGCCTTCGCTGCCATCGGTGGGCTATTGGAGCTGCCTTTCACACTCTGGCAAACCTTCCGGCTGGAAGAACGCTTCGGTTTCAACAAGATGACCTGGAAGCTCTGGCTGGCCGACATGCTGAAGTCGACGCTGCTGGGTGCAGCGATCGGTCTTCCCATTGCAGCACTGATCCTCTGGCTCATGGGCGCCGCTGGCCAACTGTGGTGGCTGTGGGCCTGGGGCGCCTGGATGGGATTCAACCTGCTGCTGATGCTGATTTACCCGACCTTCATTGCACCGCTGTTCAATAAATTCAAGCCGCTCGACGACCCTACGCTGAAGGCGCGCGTCACAGCGCTGATGAACCGCTGCGGCTTTGCGGCCAAGGGCCTGTTCGTGATGGACGGCAGCACCCGAAGCGCGCATGCCAATGCCTACTTCACCGGTTTCGGCGCGAGCAAGCGCGTGGTGTTCTACGACACGCTGCTGCGCCAGCTGAACGCAGGCGAAGTCGAAGCCGTGCTCGCCCACGAGCTGGGCCATTTCAAGCATCGCCACATCGTGAAGCGGCTGGTCGCCATGTTCGCGCTGAGCCTCGCCGGCTTCGCATTGCTGGGCTGGGTGTCGACGCAGGCCTGGTTCTACACGGGCCTGGGCGTACAGCCAAACATGGCCGCACCCAACAGTGCGCTGGCGCTGCTGCTGTTCATGCTCGCCGTGCCAGTGTTCGGCTTCTTCGTGGCACCGCTGCCGGCACGGCTGTCGCGCAAGCACGAATTCGAGGCCGATGCCTACGCGGTGGCACAAACCAGCGGTGCCGACCTGTCGGCCGCACTGCTCAAGCTCTACCAGGACAACGCTTCGACGCTCACGCCGGACCCCGTGTACGTCAGCTTCTACTACTCCCATCCGCCGGCATCGGAACGCCTTGCGCGCATGACGCCCGCCTGACCGAACCACTTCATTCTTTCGAACGACGCCCACCATGAACAGCATGTTCAAACCCAAGGACTGGAAGAACTTTCCTCCCCGCAAGGCGCTGAGCGCCACCGAGATCGTGTCGAGCCTCGCGCGCCTCGACGGCTGGAAGCTCACCGGCGACGGTGCCGACGTCGCCATCGAAAAGACCTTCACCTTTGCCAACTACTTCGAGACCATCGCCTTCGTGAATGCGCTGGCCTTCGTGGCGCACACGCAGGACCATCACCCCGACCTGTCGGTGCACTACAACCGCTGCGTGGTGCGCTTCAACACGCATGACGTCGGCGGCATTTCGGCCACCGACTTCGACTGCGCACGCCAGGCCGACGCGCTTGTCGGCGCGCCCGACGCCACCGCATGAGGGATCACGCCCTTGGCTAAGCCCGGCCGCGCCGCCGCCACCGCGGCCACTGCCGCGAAGACTCTTCACGAAGGCCTGGTCATCGCCAGCCACGGGCGCCATTGCATCGTCGAGACACCCGACGGCGAGCGGCGCATCTGCCATCCGCGCGGCAAGAAAAGCCAGGCCGTGGTCGGCGACCGCGTGCACTGGCAGGCCAGCGAGGACGAAGGCACGATCGAGCAGGTGCTGCCGCGGCGCAACCTGTTCTACCGGCAGGACGAAATCCGCACCAAGTCGTTCGCAGCCAACCTCGACCATGTGCTGATCCTGATCGCGGCCGAGCCGGAGTTCTCCGAACACCAGCTGGCGCGCGCGCTGATCGCGGCAGAGGCCGAGCGCATCACGCCGATCATCGCGCTCAACAAGAGCGACCTGGTCGAGCCTTTCGAGCGCGCGTGGGCCAGGCTGGCGCCCTACCGCCGCATGCATCACGGCGTGCTCCCGCTGTCGCTCAAGGCGTCGGGCGAGGCCGATCACGCGTCGCTGATGAAGCTGCTTGCAGGCAAGTCGACACTGGTGCTCGGCCCGTCCGGTGCAGGCAAGAGCACATTGACCAACCTGCTGGTGCCGAGCGCGGCAGCGCTCACGCAGGAAATTTCGCAGGCATTGAATTCGGGCAAGCACACGACCACGAGCACCACCTGGTACTGGATCGACAAAGACCGCACCACCGGCCTGATCGACTCGCCAGGCTTCCAGGAATTCGGGCTGAACCACATCGAGCCGACGCAGCTCGCCGGCCTGATGCCCGACATCGCCGAACACATGGGCGACTGCAAGTTCTACAACTGCACCCACCTGCACGAACCCGGCTGCGGCGTGATCGCGAACGTCGGCACGGCGAACGAGGCCGGTGCCATCAGCCCGAGCCGCTACCGGATCTATGGCGAACTGTTCGCCGAGCTGAGCCAGAAGCGCTACTGAAGCAGGCGCCTCAGCGCACCCATTCGCGGTAGGACTGCCAGCTCGGGTCGAAGACCAGGCCCAGCGTCACGGGCAGATCCATCTCGTCCTGCAGCGATTGGGCATGCGTGATCGCCGCGGCCGCATCGGCCACCTGGAAATTGACGGTCCGCACCCCCTCCTCGAGCACGACGTGCGTGCAGCAGCCTTCCTCGTGGTTCTGCAGCAGGGCCGTCAGGCGGTCTTCGTAGGTGCGGGCTTCTTCAAGCTCTTCGCCGGACTCGACGGGCATGGCGGCTGAGAGGCGATGCCCGAGGTCGGCGCGTCCGACCAGCGCTGCGGCCGAGTCGTTGCGCATCACGATCATCTCGATCTCCTCGCCGCTGTCGGTCTCGCGCGTGGCCCGCAAGCCCGACCAGGCATGCTCGCCCACCGGAAACACACCGGTGTGGCCAAGCTCGTCGCGCCAGCAGGCATCGAACACAGGAACGAAGTCGTCGAGCGGCACACCGTCGAACGAGGCCTGGTCGTCGCCCTCGACGAAATCGACCGGCCCGATCTTCACCGCGAAGTCGTACTCGCCCAGGATGTGGTCGAGCATGATGAAGCTCATATGGCGCGCGTGGTCCTGCATGTCCATGGGAATCGGCTTGGCGAAGCCGACCTCCAGCGCCACCAGGCCTTGATAGGGCTCCTGCTTCAGGAGCACGTCTGCGCTCGCCAACTCGAAATCGTTCATGCGCATCGCGAAGCCCTTGCCCCAACGCTGACGGAAGGCCTCCACCTCGACGCCTGGAAGCTGCGGACTGCTCTGCACCAGCGCCATCAGGTCCTCGAACTCCTCCTTCGCACCGTGTGCGGTCAGCACCAGCTTGAAAGTGGGCGGATCGCCAGCGACCTCGGCCGCCAGCTTCGGGAACAGTGGCTGGAGCAGTTCGTTCAGGCCGTCCATCAGTTCCCTGGCCGGCAGGGTGCGCAGGCTCTCGAGGCGGGAACTCACGGCTTGCCAGAAGGCCGCGCAAGCGGCAGCACGGGGGTCGGTGTCTTGGGTCTGCATGGGTTCCGATCAGGAGCGTGCGGGCTTCAGGTGGGAGCGAGGATGTCTTGAAGGTGCTGCACGAGCTGCATGCATTGCTCGCGCGTGCCGACGCTGATGCGCAGGTACTGTGCAATGCGCGGCTGCCTGAAGTGCCGCACCAGCACCGCTCGCTCGCGCAACAGCGCCGCGAGCTCGGCGGCATCGCGCTGCGGATGCCGCGCGAAAACGAAGTTGGCCTGCGACGGCAGCACATCGAAGCCCAGATCCTCGAGTTGCAGGCTCAGGCCTTCTCGGGTATCGACAATCTTGTCGCAGGTGGTGCGGAACCAGGCTTCGTCGTCCAGCGAGGCCACGGCGCCGGCCGAGGCCAGGCGATCGATGGGATACGAATTGAAGCTGTCCTTCACGCGCACGAGCCCGTCGATCAGGTGCGACTGGCCGCATGCAAAGCCGACGCGCAGGCCGGCCAGCGCACGCGACTTCGAAAGGGTATGCACCACGAGCAGATTGGGATGCCTGGGGATCAGCGACAGTGCGCTTTCACCGCCGAAGTCGACATAGGCCTCGTCCACCAGCACCACGCGCTGGGGGCACGCTTCGAGGAGCTGAACGATGCGTGCGAGCGGAAGGCCGATGCCGGTCGGCGCGTTCGGGTTGGCGATCACGATGCCCCCGCAACCCTTGCGGGCGCGGGCGGCAAGAGCGTCGACGTCGATGCGCAGACCGTCGTCTACGGGTTGCACTTCGCACTGAATGCCGTAGATCTGCGCGTAGACCTTGTAGAAGCTGTAGCTCACGTCGGGCATCAGCAGCGGCTCGGCCTGCTGGAAGAAGGCGAAGAAAGCGTGCGCGAGGACTTCGTCGGAGCCGTTGCCCGCAAACACCTGATCGACCTGCAGGCCGTGTCGTCGCGCGACCGCCTCGCGCAACGCGAGCGAAGTCGGGTCGGGGTAGCGCTCCAGGCCGCTTTCGGCGGCACGCCGGATCGCCTCGACCGCGACAGGCGACGGCGGGTACGGGTTCTCGTTGGTGTTGAGCTTGACGAGGTTCTCGATGCGCGGCTGCTCGCCGGGCACATAGGGCTCGAGCGCGCCGATGCGCGGGCTCCAGAAAGCCGGCACGGTGTTTGTCATGGGTTTTTCCTTCGCTCAGCCCAACAGGCGAGCCAGGGTGAGCAAGGCCAGCAGCACCATCCACATCACGACCGAGCGCCAGACCAGACCGACGACGCTGCGCAGGTGAGCAGGCTCGGGCTCGCGCCCTGGCGTGCTGCCGCTGTCGAGCCGCCGCCCGTCGGCGAACGACTCGCCAGCCTGGGCTCGCGGCAACGGGTCGGCAACAGGGATCGGACTCAGCGAGCCACCGCCCAGGCGCACGTTCACCGCGCCCGACGTGGCCGCAAGGATCACGCCGTCGTTCTCGTTGGGAAAGCGCTGTGCGTCGTTGCGCCAGCAGTCGATCGCCTCCTCGAAGCTGCCGACCACCGCAAAGCCGAGCGCCGTGATGCGTGCGGGCAGCCAGTCGATGACGTGCCAGGCGCGGCTGGCGGCTTCCTGCACGGAAACGCTCGAGGGCTGCAGCGCCGCACCGTTCTTGTGGGCCCAGTAACGCGAGACGAATTCACTCATGCGGTAGAAAACAGCGCCCGCCGGGCCGAGTCCGATCGCCGCGGCAATCGAGAACCACGCCAGCACCCCGAACACGTGGCGGTGCGCGGCGATCACCGAATGCTCGATCACGTGGCGCACTATTTCGCTGCGCGGCAGGTCGGCCGCATCGACACCTTGCCAATGCGCGAGCAGCGAGCGCGCGAGCGGCTCGTCGCGTTCCTCGAGCGCGTCGCGGATGTCCGTGAAGTGGTGGCTGAACTGGCGGAAGCCGAGCGTGACATACAGCACCGCAATGCTCCAAAGCACCGCGAATGGCAGACCCAGTGTCAGCACCAGCAGCCAATGGATACCGAGCGCGGCGAGCGTGGGCACGAATACCGCAAGGCCCCACGCGATCCATCCATGGTGCGGCTTGCCCGCGTCGAAGTTGCGGCTGGTCCAGCGCGTCCACGCCAGGACCCCGCCATACACGGGGTTGTGCGGACCCAGCGGCCGCACCTGCTCGATCAGCAGCGCGCACAGGATGGCAAAGAAGCTCATCCTTCGATGATAGCGAGAGCGCTTGAAGGTTCAGTGCGCCCTCGGACGCGATTCAGGCAGCAAGAAAACGGTAGAGATTGCGCAGCATGCCTGCGGTCGCACCCCAGACGAAACGCTCGTCCGGGCCGTCCTGGTACGGCATGGAATACCACTCGCGCCGGCGGCCGTCGACCGCACTCACGGAGTGACGGCGATGGTTGGCCGGGTCCATCAGCCAGGCGAGCGGCACCTCGAAGGCCTGGGCCACTTCGTAGGGATTGATGGTGAGCTCGAAGTCGGGCTGCACCAGCGCGACCACCGGCGTCACGATGAACGAAGTCACCGTGGTGTAGGTAGGAAGACTTCCCAGCACCTCGATGTATTGCGCCGAGAGGCCGACCTCTTCCCATGCCTCGCGCAGCGCAGCCGCGGCGATATTGGCGTCTTCGGGATCGACACGGCCGCCCGGGAATGCCACCTGTCCAGAATGGTTCGACAGGTGCGTGGTGCGTTCGGTCAGCAGCACCGTCGCGCCTTGCGGGCGCTGCACGATCGGCACCAGCACAGCCGCCTGCGCAGGCGCGCGGTCGACCATTCGCGGTTCTCGGCGCAATTCGGGTGTCCACTCCGGCGGTGCCGCAAAGCGCGCGCGCAGCGCTTGCGCCGTGAGCTGATCGGCTCCAACTGCAGGAAGACCATCGCTGCCATCCACGAATGGCGCCTCGCGCGGGTCGAACTGCAGCAGCGTGGGCGGCACCACGGCATTGACGGGTTCGAGAGGCGCAGATTGCATGGGAGCGACGGTGGGTGTGGTCAAGAGATGAGATGGCCCGAAGGCGAAGCAGAGAGGAAGTAGAGCCTAAAAATGCGGGGCTGTCTTTTGTGCGAAGCACCAATGCAAAAAGCCGCCAGAGCGGCGGCTTTTCTTGCACGACAGGAGGGCAGCGATCAAGCGGCCATCGAAGCCGTCGACTTGCTCGGCAGCTTTTCCTTGATGCGTGCCGAACGGCCGCTGCGCTCGCGCAGGTAGTACAGCTTGGCGCGGCGCACATCGCCACGACGCTTGACTTCGATGCCGGCGATCAGCGGGCTGTACGTCTGGAACGTGCGTTCCACGCCTTCGCCACTGGAGATCTTGCGCACGGTGAAGCCGCTGTTGAGGCCGCGATTGCGCTTGGCAATCACCACGCCTTCGTAAGCCTGCACGCGCTTGCGGGTGCCTTCGACAACGTTCACGCTGACGATGACCGTGTCGCCGGGCATGAAATCGGGGATGGTCTTGCCGAGGCGGGAAATTTCTTCCTGCTCGAGGGTCTGGATGAGGTTCATGATTTCCTGATATTCGATCGTGTCGGGCTACACAGAAGGCGCCTTGGGCTTTCGCGGAAGAACCGCAGGAAGACCGGGCGCGGCCGGGCAGAGGATCGGGGAAGCCCGCGATTATAGCTTTTTTTTCAGCACAGCCTCATCGGCTTTGCCAAGGCGTCCGGCCGCCCGGGCCGCATCGATCAATTCCGGCCGCCGCTCGGCCGTGATGGCCAGCCGCTGGTCGCGCCGCCAGCGCTCGATCTGAGCATGGTGGCCGGAAAGCAACGGCGCCGGCACGCCCTCCCCGTTCCACTGCTCCGGCCGCGTGTAGTGAGGGCAGTCGAGCAGGCCGTCGAGCGCGGGATTGAAGCTGTCCTGCACATGGCTGGCCTCGTCGCCAAGCACGCCGGGCTGCAGGCGCGCCACTGCGTCGAGCAAGGCCATCGCCGCGATCTCGCCGCCGGACAGCACGAAATCACCGAGGCTGATCTGATGAGTGACACGCGCGTCGATGAAACGCTGGTCGATGCCTTCATAGCGGCCGCAGACCAGCACGGCGCCTTCGCTCGCCGACCAGCGCTCGACGGCTTCGTGCCGCAGCGCCTCGCCGATCGGCGAGAACAGCACGACAGGCGCCGGCGCTCCACGCGCCGCGAGGGCCGCATCGAGGCAGTCGGACAGTGGCTCGGCCATCATGACCATGCCAGGTCCGCCGCCGAACGGCCGGTCGTCCACACGCTTGTAGTTGCCCTGAGCGAAGTCGCGCGGATTCCACAACACGACTTCGACCTGCTTCGACTCGTAGGCACGGCGAGTCACGCCGCTGGCCAGGAAGGGCGCAAACAGCTCGGGAAACAGCGTGAGGACGTCGAAGCGCATGACGCGCGAGGGCCGATCAGTAGTCGGGCTGCCAGTCGACCGTGATGAGCCGGCCAGCCAGGTCGACCTTGTCGACGAAGGCCGAGACGAAGGGCACCATGCGCTCCACCGCCTTGCCGTCCGACTCGGCGGCCAGCACCAGCGTGGTCTGCGGACCGGTCGCCAGCAGTTCGCGCACAGTGCCGAGCGTCACGCCCTCGCGGTTGACGACCGAAAGGCCGATCAGGTCGACCCAGTAGTACTCATCGTCACCGGCGGTGGGGAAGCTCGAACGGGGAACGAACACGCGCGCACCACGCAACGCTTCTGCAGCGTTGCGGTCGGGCACGTCCTCGGACGTGGCGACGATGCAATCGGAATGTTCTTTGGCTTCGCGGACCGCGAGCCTGAAAGCGGTGCTTGCCGAGGCTCCGGGAGCCTGCAGGAACCAGCGCTTGGAAGAAAAAAGCGCCTCGGGTTGGGCGCTGTGGGGCAAGACCTTGAACCAGCCCTTGATGCCCCACGCATCGGCGATGCGCCCTACTTCGATCGCGTCCGCCGGCAATTCGGCGGCTTCGAGTCCGGGCAACATCGCCGTTTCGGAACGGATCAGGCCGCTGCCTTGGGAGCCGCTGCAGCGGCTTGCTTGATCAGGCGCAGAACGGTGGGCGAAGCTTGTGCGCCGACGCTCTTCCAGTAAGCCAGACGGTCCTGGGCAATACGGATGCTTTCTTCGTTTTCCTTGGCGGTCGGGTTGTAGAAGCCCAGGCGCTCGATGAAACGGCCATCGCGGCGAACGCGCTTGTCCGACACGACGATGTTGAAGAACGGACGGCCTTTGGAGCCGCCGCGGGAGAGTCGAATGACGACCATGATTTATCCTTGGGTGGTCAGCAGGCTCCATGGATGAAGAAGAAGCCCGCTCACAATGTTCTTCCAGCGTCGAGACACGCGACATGGCCACCCGGCCAGCGACACGCTGAAAAGCCCGCGATTATAGCCCGACAAGCGATTTCTCCGAATCCCGGCCACGCGCCATCCGTTTTCATCCGCATGCCCCTCACCATCCGACCCAGCCGCGACGAAGACATCGCAGCCATCACGACCATCTACGCGCACCACGTGCTGCACGGCACCGGCACCTTCGAAACAGAGTCTCCCTCCGCTGCTGACATGGCCGCCCGCCGCGCCGATGTGCTGGCCAAAAACCTGCCGTATCTGGTCGCCGAGGAAAACGGTGAAGTGTTGGGTTTTGCCTACTGCAACTGGTTCAAGCCGCGTCCGGCCTACCGTTTCTCGGCCGAGGACTCGATCTACATGTCGGAATCGGCACGCGGCAAGGGCTTGGGTGCCAAGCTGCTGGCTGCCCTGTCGCAGGCCGCCGAAGCCGCGGGCGTGCGCAAGCTGATCGCCGTGATCGGAGATTCCGCCAATGCCGGCTCCATCGGCGTGCACCGCAGCCAGGGATTCACGCACGTCGGCGTGCTGAAGGACTGCGGCTGGAAATTCGGCGAATGGCGCGATGTCGTCCTGATGGAAAAGGTGCTCGGAGAAGGCAGCACCACCCGGCCCGAGTGAGCCCCGCATGAAAAACAAGACGACCGCAGCCTGGCTCTCCTTCCTGGGCGGCCCGCTCGGCCTGCACCGCTTCTACCTGCGCGGCCTCGGCGACTGGCTCGGCTGGCTGCTGCCCATTCCCACGGCGCTGGGCATCTACGGCATCGAGCGCGTGCGCATGTACGGCGTGGATGACGGGCTGAGCTGGGCGCTGATTCCGCTGCTTGGATTCACGATCGCCGGCTGCGCGCTGATGGCCATCGTCTACGGACTCATGACGCCGGAAAAATGGAACGCCCGCTTCAACGCGAGCGCACCGGCCGATGCGGCACCCGGGCAAACCAACTGGCTCACCATCGGCGCAGTGGTGCTGGCGCTGTTCTTCGGCAGCACGATCCTGATGGCCAGCATCGTGTTCAGCTTCCAGCGCTACTTCGAGCACCAGATCGAAGAAGGCCGGAAGATTTCACAGTAAGTTGCTCGGCGCGATGCTTCGCGAACTCCGCGTCGCTTCCCCGCCCCGACAAGGGGTAAGCGGTCGTGCGCGCAGCCCCTTGAAGGGGCGGCTCCCCTTTAAAACAGCTGGATGCTGATCCAGTAGGCGATGGCCGCCACGAAGGCCGACGCCGGGATCGTGAAGATCCACGCCCATACGATGTTGCCCGCCACGCCCCAGCGCACCGCGCTCGCGCGCTGCGCGGAGCCCACGCCGACGATGGCGCCGGTGATGGTGTGCGTGGTCGACACCGGAATGCCCAGCGCGGTGGCCAGGAACAGCGTCAGGGCCCCGCCCGTCTCGGCGCAGAAGCCGCCCACGGGCTTGAGCTTGGTGATCTTCTGGCCCATGGTCTTCACGATGCGCCAGCCGCCGAACATGGTGCCCAGCGCGATCGCCGCATAGCAGCTCACGATCGTCCAGGTCGGCGGGTTCGCGTCGCTGGCCGAGGCATAGCCGGTGGCGATCAGCAGCATCCAGATGATGCCGATGGTCTTCTGCGCATCGTTGCCGCCGTGGCCCAGGCTGTAGGCACCGGCCGAGACCAGCTGCAGCCGGCGGAACCAGCGGTCCACGCGCGAGGGCGTGGCGCGGCGAAAGCCCCAGGCCACCAGGACCATCATCATCGAGCCCAGCACGAAGCCCAGTAGCGGCGACACGAAGATGAAGGCCACGGTCTTCCAGATGCCCGAGGCCACGAGGCCACTGGTGCCGGTCTTGGCAATCACCGCACCGACGATGCCGCCGATGAGCGCATGCGACGAACTGCTCGGAATGCCGTAGTACCAGGTGACGAGGTTCCAGCTGATGGCGCCTACCAGCGCGCCGAACACCACGTGCACGTCGACCACGCCGGGATGGGCGATGCCCTTGCCCACGGTGGCGGCCACGCTCAGGTGGAAGATGAAGATCGCGATGAGGTTGAAGAAGGCCGCGAACACCACGGCCTGCCCGGGCTTGAGCACCCCGGTGGAGACCACTGTCGCGATCGAATTGGCGGCGTCGTGGAATCCGTTCATGAAGTCGAACAGGATCGCCAGCGCGACCAGCACCACCACCACCCAGAGGGCGACCTGAACCGTTGCCATCGGTTGCTGCCCGCTCAGGAATTCTCGAGGACGATGCCCTCGATCACGTTGGCCACGTCCTCGCACTTGTCGGTGATCGTCTCGAGAAGTTCGTAGATCGCCTTGAGCTTGATGACCTCTCGCACGTCGGGCTCCTCGCGGAACAGCTTGCTCATGGCGCTGCGCATGACGCGGTCGGCGTCCGACTCGAGGCGGTCGATTTCCTCGCAGGTCTTCAGCGTGGCCTCGGCCACGGCCGGGTCGGCGATCTTGCCGAGGAACTTGACGGCGTCCTTCAGGCGGTCGCAACACTTCACGCTAAGTGCCGTGAGGCGCACGATCTCGTCGGTCATGTGGCGCACGTCGTACAGCGCCATGGTCTCGGCTGAGTCCTGGATCAGGTCGGCCACGTCGTCCATAGTGTTGATGAGCTTGTGGATCTGCTCGCGGTCGATGGGCGTGATGAAGGTCTTGTGGATCAGGCGGTTGACGTCGTGCGTCACGCGGTCGGCGGCGCGCTCGGCGTTGTCGACGTCGCGGTTGTACTGCTCGCGCAGATGCACGTCGCTGTAATTGGCCACCAGTTGCTCGAACGCCCGCGCAGCCTCCACGATGCGCTCGGCGTGCTGGTTGAACATCTCGAAGAAATTGCCCTCGCGGGGCAGCAGCTTGCCGAACATGGAAACTCCTGGGGGTGCGCCAACCACAACTTGATGACGCCTTCGTGAAAAACCGGCGAAGTTTAACGGGAGCGAGGAAGGTCCCCAGGCCGGCCCGCTTTTCAGCCCCTCGGGCTCAACCCGCCAGCCGCAGCACCGGCAGGTGCCAGCCGCCGTAGATGCCGCCCATGCGCAGCGCCACGATCAGCAGCACACCCCAATGGAAAGCCCAGCGCCGCGGCATGCGGGCGGCCTGCAGCAGCAGGTAGCCGGCAATGCCGGCGATGGCCGCCGAGCCGTAGATGCCGCTGCTCAGCAGCAGCGGGATGCGGGCGGTGAAGACGTCGCGCAGCAGGCCGCCGGCCGCGCCCGTCATGGTGCCCACCAGCATCACGATGACGGCCGGAAGGCGGCGCTCCTCGGCGATCTGCGCGCCGGTGATGGCGAAAAGCCCCAGCCCGAGCGCATCGGCCAACGCCAGGGCGTGCTCGGGGATCGGCATGGCGTGCGCCCAGGCGATGCCGGCCGCGCAGGCGGCCAGGATCACGTACACGTAGCGCACGTCGCGGATCCAGAAGACGGGGTGGCGGTCCAGCAGCAGGTCGCGCAGGGTGCCGCCGCCCACGGCCGTGACGGAAGCGATCACCACCACGCCCAGCCAGTCGAGTCCCGCATGGCCCGCCGCCAGCACGCCGCTGATCGCGAACACGGCCACGCCGGCGAGATCGAGCACGTACAGCAGCATGGCCGCCTCCTGCCGCGTTCAGCGCAATCGCTGGATGACCTGGCCCGACACGCGGGCAAGCGCCGCGCGCGGCACCTTGTCGGGGGCGATCTCGGCCAGCGGCTTGATCACGAAGGCGCGCTCGCGCATGCGCGGATGCGGCAGCGTGAGCGCGGGCGTGTCCTTGACGGTGTTGCCGTGCATCAGCAGGTCGAGGTCGAGCGTGCGCGGTGCATTGGGAAACGGCCGCTCGCGCCCGGCCTGCTCCTCGAGCAGTTGCAGTTCGGAAAGAAAAGCCTCGGCCGTCAGGCCGGTGCGCACCGCCACGACGGCGTTGATGTAGTCGGGCCCGGTCGCCTCGACCGGCGCGCTCTGGTATAGCGACGAACGCGCCGTCACCACGGTGCGCTCGATGGTGCCGATGGCGTCCATCGCCGCCCGCACGGCCGCCTGGGCATCGCCCAGATTGGCACCGATGGCGACGAAGGCCTGCACCGTCGGATAGTCCTCCTTCGGGCGGCGCATCGCCGGACCGCTGCCTGAGACCGGCTTGCCCGAAGGCCGCGCCGCAGGACGACGCGCGGGCACGCCGTCGCCGCCGCGCCCACCGCCTGTACCGCCCCTGGCCGATTTGCCCGCAGGCGGCCTGCCGCTGCTTTTCTTGCCGTCCTTCGGCCGACCGGTGGCGCTCATGCGCCTGCGGCGCTCCCGCCGCCCTCACCGCCGGAACCGCCAGAGCCACCGCCGCCCGCCGGACGCGGCTTGCGGCGGCGCCGGCGCTTGCGCGGCACGGCTTCGCCGTCGGGCGGCACGGCACCGGCCTCGACTTCCGGCTCGTCCTCGTTCTCGCCAGCGGCGTCGGGCAGGCGCGCAGCCATCTCGCTGCGCGGCCTGACGGGCGCCTTGGGCGCGGGCGCGGTTTCGCGGATGCGCACACGCTGGCGCACCTTCTGCTCGTCGCGCACCTGCTCCAGCAGGTCCTGGCGACGCAGATCGTCGGCGGTGCTGAACTCCTGCCACCACTCGGCGATGGCCTCGCTCACCTCGCCCACGTCGGCACGCAGGCGCATGAAGTCGAAAGCGGCGCGGAAACGCGCCTGCTCGACCAGGCTGTAGGGCGTGGAGCCGGTGCGCTTGTCGAAGCGCGGCTGCATCATCCAGATCTCGCGCATGTCGGCGGCCAGCTTGCCGCGGCCCGAGACGTCGCCGATACGCGCGTTGAAAACATCGTCGATCGCGTCCTGCAGCGCCGGGAACGGCGGCTGCGCGCGCTGGCCGTGGCGGCCTTCCTGGCGCTGGGCCCAGCCATCACGCACGTCGGCCCACAGCACGCAGGCCAGCAGGAAGCTCGGCGCCACCGGCTTGCCCTCGCCCACGCGGCGGTCGGTGTCCTGCAGGGCGGCCTTCACGAAGGGCTGGTCGGCACGTTCGACCACCACGTCGAGCAGCGGATAGATGCCGCGCGCCAGGCCGAGCTTGTTGAGTTGCTCGACGGTCGCGATCGCATGGCCGGTCTGCAACAACTTGAGCATTTCGTCGAACAGGCGACTCTGCGGCACGTCGGCCAGCAGCCGGCTCGATTCGACCAGCGGCGCGGCCGTCTTGGCCTCCATCTTGAAGCCGAGGGCGGCGAGCTTTGCGGAGAAGCGGATGGCGCGGATGATGCGCACCGGGTCTTCGCGATAGCGCGTGGCCGGGTCGCCGATCATGCGCAGCGTGAGCTTCTGCGCGTCCTTGATGCCGTTGTGATAGTCGACAACGACCTGGTTGGCCGGGTCGTAGTACATGGCGTTCACGGTGAAGTCGCGGCGCGCCGCGTCTTCCTCCTGCGGACCCCAGACGTTGTCGCGCAGCACGCGGCCACTGGCGTCCACGGCGTGCTTCATGCTCGCCAGTTCGCCCTTGCTGGTGCGCTCGTTGCCCGACACCTGCTCGGCCGCGGTGTTGTCCATGTAGGCGCGGAAGGTCGAGACCTCGATCACCTCGTGCTCGCGCCCGCGGCCGTACACCACGTGCACGATGCGAAAACGCCGGCCGATGATGAAGGCGCGGCGGAACAGCGACTTGACCTGCTCGGGCGTGGCGTTGGTGGCCACGTCGAAGTCCTTGGGGCGCAGCCCCAGCAGCAGGTCACGCACCGCACCGCCCACCACGTAGGCCTCGAAGCCCGCCTGCTGCAGCGTGGTGACCACGTTCTTCGCGCGTTCGTCGACCAGGGCCGGATCGATCTTGTGAACCTCTGCCGGCACCTCCTGGCGCTTGCCGAAGCGGCTCTTGCCCTGCGTGCTGTCGGCGCTCTTGCCGAGCAGCTTGTCGATGAATTTCTTGATCATTGTTGGTTGGAAGCCTTGTTCGCTCTTTTATTCGTTCTCGAGCATGGAGCGGATCAGCGGAATGGTGATCGCGCGTTGCGTCTGCAGGGCGTAGCCGTCGAGCTGCGTGAGCAGCTCCATCAGGCTGCCGAGGTCGCGGCTGAAGCGGTGCAGCATGTAGTCGAGCACGTCGTCCGACAGCATCACGCCGCGCGCGTCGGCCGCCTGGCGCAGCACCGCGCGGCGTTCGCTTTCGCTCAGCACCTGAAGGTGGAACACATGGCCCCAGCCGAGGCGGGTGCGCAGGTCTTCGCGCAGCGGCAGGTCGGCCGGCGGCAAGGCGCCGGCGGCGACCACGCCGCGCTGCAGGGTCTGGGCGTTGACGAACCAGTTGAAGGCCGCGTGCTGCTGAACCGCGGTGTAGAGGTGCACGTCGTCCAGAAGGACGGCGCCCCAGCGCTCGTCGAACTCGGGCGGCTCAAGCAGGCCGGCGTGAAGCCAGCCCACGCTCGCGCCCTGCTCGCGCAGTGCGACACGCACCGATTCGAGCAGATGGGTCTTGCCGCTGCCGCCGTCGCCCCACAGATAGGTAGGCACCGGCGAGTGCAGCGCGGGGCTGCCGGCGCCGCCCACCCACACTTGCAGGTGGCGCAGCGCAGCCTCGTTGGGGCCGGCAAAGAAAGCGTCGAAGCTGGGGCCCGTCGCAATGCCGATATCGAGCGCGAGCTGTTTCATCCCGGAAAGGTTCATGGAGGGGGCCGCGAGGGCCCTTAAAATCGTGAGGAATTCTATCGGCCCGGCCACCATGGTTACCGGCGCCCCCTTTCAGCTCCTACCCTTCCCGTCCTCCCGCGCCCTTTCGCGTCCTTCCCGAGCCCGACCACCCATGACCTCCTCCACGCCCACCCCGCTCAGCTACAAGGACGCCGGTGTCGACATCGACGCAGGCGACGCCCTGGTCGACCGCATCAAGCCGCTGGCCAAGAAGACCCTTCGCGAGGGCGTGCTGGCCGGCATCGGCGGCTTCGGCGCGCTGTTCGAGGTGCCCAAGCGCTACAAGGAGCCGGTGCTGGTGAGCGGCACCGACGGCGTGGGCACCAAGCTCAAGCTGGCTTTCGAATGGAACATGCACGACACCGTCGGCATCGACCTCGTGGCCATGAGCGTCAACGACGTGCTGGTGCAGGGTGCCGAGCCCCTGTTCTTCCTCGATTACTTCGCCTGCGGCAAGCTCGACGTGGACACGGCCGCGGCCGTGGTCGGCGGCATCGCCCGCGGCTGCGAGCTCTCGGGCTGCGCGCTGATCGGCGGCGAAACCGCCGAAATGCCCGGCATGTACCCGGCCGGCGAATACGACCTGGCGGGCTTTGCGGTCGGCGCGGTCGAAAAGTCGAAGATCCTCACGGGCCAGAACGTCAAGCCCGGCGACGTGGTGCTGGGCCTCGCCTCGGCCGGCGTGCATTCCAACGGTTTCAGCCTGGTGCGCAAGGTGATCGAACGCGCCGGCGCCGACCTTCCCGCCACCCTCGACGGCAAGCCCTTCCGCGAAGCCGTGATGGAGCCCACCCACCTTTACGTGAAACCGGTGCTCGAGGCGCTGGACAAGCACCCGATCAAGGCGCTGGCCCACATCACCGGCGGCGGCCTGCTCGAGAACATCCCGCGCGTGCTGCCCGAAGGCACCGCCGCGCACCTGAAGAAGGGCAGCTGGCCGCAGACCGAGCTGTTCGCCTGGCTGCAGAAGGTGGCCGGCATCGACGACATCGAGATGAACCGCACCTTCAACAACGGCATCGGCATGGTGGTCGTCATCGACGCGGCCGAAGCCGCTGCCTGCGCCGCCACGCTGCGCGCGGCCGGCGAATCGGTGCACGAGATCGGCGTGATCGCCGAGCGCGGCGAAGGCGCCGCGGTGATCGTCGGCTGACCGCCGGCTGCTCCGTCCACTTATTGAGCAGAGCAAGCACCGCCCCGGATGGCCAAGAAGCCGCAACCCATCAACCCCGCCGTGACGGCGGTACCCACCTACCGCCCCACCGCCTCGCGCGGCGTGATGATCGCAAGCTACCTGCTGATGCTGGCAACCTTGCTGCTGGTGATGTGGGAACACCTGCTTCCGGGGCTGCTGTGCGTCTGCATCGGTTTCCTGGCCACACGCTGGTTCGCGCGCGTGCTGGACGGCGCGCTGCTGCGCATTCCCGCGCTGGGCAGGCGGCCCGAACGCGCCCGGGGCTGGGCCAACGTACTGGCCGTCGTCCTGGTGTTGCTGGGGCCGATCGCCCTGCTCACGCTGGCGCTGTCCCAGGCGCGCGAGTACATCGTCGACGCGCCCGACCAGTACCGAGAGCTGCTCGACTACACGGCCCGCACCGTGCTCGAGCTGCGCTCGAAGCTGCCGGTCGAGATCGCGGTGTACCTGCCCGAAGGCGCGGCCGAGGTGCAGCGCGTGATCGCCAACTACCTGCGCGCGCAGGCCGGCTCGCTGGCGGTGGCCGGGCGCGCCTGGCTGCACGGCATCCTGTTTTCGTACGTGGGCCTGATCGTGGGCAGCCTGGCCGCCGTGGCGCACTCGCCGCTGCGCCGCCTGCCGCTGGCAGAGCAACTGCACCAGCGCGTGCAGACCTTCGGCGAGGCCTTCGGGCAGATCGTGGCGGCGCAGTTCTGGATCGCCGCCTTCAACACGCTGCTGACGGCCATCTTCCTGCTCTTCGTCATGCCGCTGTGGGGCGCGCACCTGCCGTACACGCCGGCGCTGATCACGCTCACCTTCCTGGCAGGGCTGGTGCCGATCGTGGGCAACCTGGTCTGCAACTCGGTCATCACGCTGGTGGGGCTGTCGGTGTCGCCGGTGACGGCCGCCGCCTGCCTGATCTTCCTGATCGTGATCCACAAGGCCGAGTACGTCATCAACGCCAAGGTGGTCGGTGCGCGCACGCAGATGAGCGTGTGGGAGCTGCTGGCCGTGATGTTCGTGGCCGAAGCCGTTTTCGGCCCGGCAGGGCTGGTGGCGGCGCCGCTGTACTACGCGTACCTGAAGAAAGAGCTGCAGGCCGCCGCGCTGGTTTGAGGCCGCTGCCCGGGCGGCGATGTCCGGATCTGATCGATTCCGGTCCGCTCCCGAGCGGCGCATGGGCTGGCAACGCAGAAGAATAGTCGGCATCATCCACTTTGCCGCCGTGAACGCCGCCATGAAAACCTGTCTGATTGTGATCGACGCCCAGCAATCGTTCCGCCAGCGCGCCTACTGGAACGAAGCCCTGGGCAGCGCCTACCTGGCCGAACAGAACGCCCTGATCGCGGGCTGCGCGGCCATCGGCGTGCCGGTCGTGCGGGTCTTCCACACCGACGAACCTTCCAACGCGACCAACCCCTTCGCGGTCGAATCGGGCCATGTGCGGCCCCTCGACGGCCTCGCGCCGTTCGACGCCGCGGCCACCTTCATCAAGCACCGGCACAGCGCGCTGGTCAACAGCGGGCTGGACATCTGGCTGGTGCAGAACGGCATCGGACGGCTGATCGTGAGCGGCATCCGCACCGAGCAATGCTGCGAGACCACCACGCGCCATGCCTCCGACCTGGGCTGGGAGGTCGACTACGTGCTCGACGCCACGCTCACTTTCGACATGGTGCAGCCCGACGGCCGGCCGCTGCCGGCCGCCGACATCAAGGCACGCACCGCGACCGTGCTGGAGGGCCGCTTCGCCACCGTCTGCAGCGTGGCGCAGGCACTCGAACGGGCCGCCGCATGAGCCGCGCGAGCGAAAAGGCGACCTGGCGCGTGCTGATCCTGGCCTTCGACGGCGTCGAGGCGCTCGACTTCGCCGGCCCCTTCGAGGTGTTCACCACCGCCAGCCGGGTCGCCGGGCGCCTTCGGCCCGGCAGCACGCCCCCGTTCGAGGTGGCTTCGGTGGCCGACGCCGCCCCGGGCCAGCCGGTGCAGGCGCGTGCCGGCCTGCAGCTGCTGGCCAGCCACGCGCTGGCCGGCAGCCCGCAGGCCGACCTGCTGCTGGTGCCCGGCGGCGTGGTCGATGCACCGCTCGCCAGCCCCGCCGTGCTGAGCTGGATCGCCACCCAGGCCGCGGGCGCACAGGTCGTCGCTTCCGTCTGCACCGGTGCCTTCCTGCTGGCCGCCAGCGGTGTCGTGACCACCGACGCCGTCACCACCCACTGGGAAGACATCGCCGACCTGCGCGCCCGATTTCCGGCGCTCGACGTGCGCGCCGATGTGCGCTGGGTCGACAACGGCCGCGTCGTCAGTTCGGCAGGCATCAGCGCCGGCATCGACATGAGCCTGCACCTGGTGGAGCGGCTGGCCGGGCGCGAACTGGCCGAGCGCACCGCGCGCCAGATGGACTACGCATGGACCCGAAACCCCGCCGCCCTCCCCGCCAACCCATCCGCGTAGTCTTCGTGCTGCTGCCCGGCAGTCTGGTGCTCGACTGGGCCGGGCCGGCCGAGGCGCTGCGCATCGCCAACCAGCGCCTGCGGGCCATGGGGCAGCCCGAGCGTTTCGCCATCGAGTTCGCGAGCCCCCGGCCGAGCTCGATGAGTTCCGTCGGTGTCGAGATTGCCGGGCTCTCGCCCTTGCCCACGCAATGGGACGGCCCGGGCTGGGTCGTGCTGGTGGGACTTCCCGGCGACGCCATCGCCACCGACAACCCCGAGGCGCAGGAACTGCTGCACTGGCTGCGCGGCCTGCGCTTCGAGCGCGACAGGCTCGAACTGGTGACCGTCTGCGCCGGCGCAGTGCTGGCCGCGCATGCCGGCGCGCTCGCGGGCCGGCGCGCCACCACGCACCACCATCACCTGGGCGAGCTGCGGACGGTGGAGCCGCGCTGCGACGTGGTGAGCAACCGGGTGTTCGTGATCGACCCGCCCGTCTACAGCAGCGCGGGCGTCACGACCGGCATCGACCTGATCCTGCATCGCATCGCCGAACTGTGCGGCGAGGCGCTGGCGGCACAGGTCGCGCAGACGATGGTGGTGGCGCTGCGCCGCGGCCCTCACGACCCGGAGCTGTCGCCGTTCCTGGCCTACCGCAACCATCTGCATGCCGCGCTGCACCGCGTGCAGGATGCCGTCAGCGAACAGCCGCAGGCCGACTGGAACGTGCCGCGCATGGCGGAGGTGGCGCACACCTCGGCGCGGCATCTCACCCGGCTGTTCGTCGAACATGCGGGCGTGGCGCCGCTGGCCTACCTGCGCCGGCTGCGGCTCGCCACGGCGCAACTGGCGCTGGCCTCCGGCGCGAGCGTCACCCGGGCCGCGGAGCAGTCAGGATTCGGCTCCGACACGCAGCTGCGCCGTGCGTGGCACCAGTTCGGGCTGCCCGGCTCGCCGTCGGAGGCGAATCCGGGAGCGGGCGCGTGATGGCCGCATGCCGCCGCGTGCCGGGCGCCCTCGTGCGATCCGGCAGAAAGGCGGCTCACGCGGGCAGGCAGGCACGCGCACGCGCCAGCAGCAGCGCCTTCTCGCGCGTGTTGCGCGTGAGCGCGGCGGCGCGGTCGAACTCCCTGCGCGCCTCCTCGTGGCGCCCGAGCTTGAAGAGCAGGTCGCCACGCACGGCCGGCAGCAGGTGGTAGGCCTTGAGCGCCGGCTCGTCGACGAGCGCGTCCACCACCTCCAGCCCGGCCGCCGGCCCGAAGGCCATCGACAGCGCCACCGCGCGGTTGAGTTCCACGATGGGCGACGGCGCAAGCTCGGCCAGCGCGTCGTACAGCGCGGCGATGCGGGCCCAGTCGGTTTCGGCGGCGGAGCGCGCGCGGCCATGACAGCTGGCGATGGCGGCCTGCAGCGCATAGGGCCCGAGCGCGCCGCCCAGCGCCTGTGCACGCGCCTCGGCACGCGCGAGCGCCGCCAGGCCGCGGCCGATCAGCATCCGGTCCCAACGCGCGCGGTTCTGCTCGAGCAGCAGCACCGGCTCGCCTGAAGGTCCCAGGCGCGCCGCGGTGCGCGAGGCCTGGATCTCCATCAGCGCGACCAGTCCGTGCACCTCGGGCTCCGCGGGCACCAGCTCGGCCAGGATGCGCCCCAGCCGCAGGGCTTCCTCGCACAGCGAAGGCCGCATCCAGTCGTCGCCCGCCGTGGCCGAGTAGCCCTCGTTGAAGACCAGGTAGATGACTTCGAGCACCGACGCGAGCCGCGCCTCGAGCTCGTGCCGGCGCGGCACCTCGAAGGGCACGCGCGCCTCGGCCAGCGTGCGCTTGGCGCGAACGATGCGCTGCGCGACGGTGGCCTCGGGCACCAGGAAGGCACGCGCGATCTCGTCGGTGGCGAGGCCGCCCATCACCCGCAGCGTGAGCGCCACGCGGGCCTCGGTCGACAGCACCGGATGGCAGGCGGTGAACACCAGCCGCAGCAGGTCGTCGCCGATGTCGTCGTCGAGCGCCGCATCGACCGCCTCGGCAAGCTCGGACTGCGCGATGTCGTGCTGCGCGTCGAGTTCGCGGCCGATCTCGCCGGCCTTGTGCTCGGCCAGCTGCAGGTGGCGCAGGCGGTCGAGCGCGCGACGCTTGGCCACGGCGGTGAGCCACGCGGCGGGGTTGTCGGGCACGCCGTCGGACGTCCACTGCTCGAGCGCCGAGACCAGCGCATCCTGCGCAAGCTCTTCTGCGAGGCCCACGTCGCGCACCATGCGTGCGACGGTGGCGATGATCTTCGCGGACTCCATGCGCCACACCGCCTCGAGCGTGCGGCGGGTGGCGTCGTCTTGGCTCATGGCCTCAGGGCCCGGCCTTCTTCACGGTCTGCATCGACGTGAACTCGGTGGCCACCGCCTGCACTTCGGCCGGGAAGTCGCCGATCTCCTGGATCTGGCGGACCTCGATGACCTCGTTGTCGCCGCCCGGGCAGCGCGCGGCCCACTCGATGGCGGCGGCGCGCGACGGCACGTCGATGATCCAGAAGCCGCCGAGCACCTCCTTGGCCTCGGCGAACGGACCGTCGACGACCGAGGGCTTGCGTCCCTTGAAGCTGACGCGCGCCCCCATCGAGGGCGGGTGCAGGCCATCGCAGGTGATGAGCACGCCGGCCTTCTGCATCGACTCGTTGTAGGCCATCATGGCCGAGACGGCTTCGACGTCGTCGGGAATGGTGCCGGGCGCGGCCGTTTCGTAGCCGTGGGGAATCATCAGGAGCATGAATCGCATGGCGTGTCTCCCGGGTTCAGCTGCCGGCCTTGGTGCGAGCCTCGGCCTCGGCGCGCAGGCGGTCTTCCTGCGCCAGCAGTTCGGGCGTCATCGAGTCGCCGAAGTCGGCCGCCTCGAACACCTGGCGGATCTCGATCTCGCCTTCCTGGAACGGACTGCGTTTGATCCATTCGATGGCTTCTTCCTTCGACTTCACCTGGAACAGCCAGAAGCCGGCCAGCAGTTCCTTGGTTTCGGCGAACGGGCCGTCGATGACGGTGCGCTTCGTCGGGCCTTCGCAGCGCACGCGCACCCCCTTGGAACTGGGATGCAGGCCCTCGCCGGCCAGCAGCACGCCGGCCTTGACCAGCTCCTCGTTGAACTTGCCCATCGCGGTGAGGATCTCGGTGCTCGGCATCACGCCGGCTTCGGAATCCTTGTTGGCCTTGACCAGAATCATGAATCGCATGTCTTTTCTCCTGAAGGTTGATGAGCTCGGGAGCGGCTTCGGACCCGCCTGCTCCTGTTCACACGTCGGGCGAGCGCACGCCGGATCGACACATCGGCATCGATCCGCATGTAATTTTGTGTTTCAGGCTTCCGCAGCGAAGCGCAGCAGGTGGCCGTCAGGCTCGCGGATCGCGAACTCGCGCAGGCCCCAGGGGTGCGAGACAGGCGGCTCGACGATCGCCACGCCGCGCTTCACGTACGCGGCGTGCAGCCCGTCGATGTCGTTGCCCACGCAGATCACGATCTCGCCGCGCCACGGCCCGGCGTCGCGCACGTTGCACTGCCACAGCCGCAGGTAGACCGGGTCGCCGTGGCTGCCGTCGCCCTTCTTCACGCGGGCGTAGCTCGGCGGCTCGCCGGCGATGAAGTCGAGCTCGAAGCCCAGCACATCGCGGAACCATCGCGCGGCGCGAGTGACGTCCGACACCGGCAGCACCGGCTGCACACCGTGGAACCGGTGCAGCGTGCCCAGGTCGGGCGCCGCACTCACGCCGGCCTTGGCTGTCATCCGTTGGCCGCCCTGCGCAGGGCGGCCACGCGCTCCGCGACGGCGTCGATGTCGAGGGCGTCGTCGGCCTTCGCCAGGTAGGTCTCGAGGTCGCGCACGGCCTGCGCGGCATTGCCCTGCTCGGCATGCGCGATGCCGCGGTCGCGGTACTCGCCCCAGGCGGCCGGCAGCAGCACGATGAGGCGGTCCTGGACGGCGATGACGCGCTGCCAGTCTTCCTGCGCGTGGTGCACTTCCTTCAGGTTGCGCAGCATGCGCGCGATGATCTCGCGCGGGCTGGCGGGCTGCAGGTACAGGCCCAGCGGCACGTCGAAGTCGCCCACCAGGCCGTTGCTGCGCTTGTAGGGCTCGAGACGCTCGCCGAGTTCCTCGCGCGAGAGCGACTTGCCGGTGAACGGGTCGATCACCACCTGCCCCTTGGGCAGCGTCACCTTCAGCATGAAGTGCCCCGGAAAGCCGATGCCGCGCGCCTGCAGGCCCAGGCCCTGCGCCAGCTCCATCCACAGGACGGCCAGCGAGATCGGGATGCCGCGGCGGGTTCGCAGAACAGCATTCAGGTAGCTGTTGTCGGGGTCGTAGTAGTCATTGACGTTGCCGCCGAAGCTGAGGTCGCTGAAGAAGAACTGGTTCAGCGCACGCAGGCGGGCGAGCGGCGCGGCATCGGCGGGCAGGCGGCGCTTCAGGCGCGCCAGCAGCTGGTCGACGTCGCCGAGCACCTGCTGCACGTCGAGTTCGGGGTATTCGTCCTGCGCGAGGCTGGCGGCGGCTTCGAGCAACGGAAAGTGATCGTCGCTGCGGACCAGCGATTCGAAGTACTCCAGCGCGGTGGGAAGCTGAAAGCTGAACGTCATGTGTCTTTGTAGAGGAGCCCGTGCGGAGCGTCAAGGACGCGGCGCCAGGCTTCAGCGGCGGATGAAGCTGCGCAGCCGCACGCCCACGGCAAGCAGCACGGCGAAGTAGAGCAGCGCCGAGCCGGCGATGAGCGCGGCCAGCAGCCCGATGCGCCCCAGCCGGTGGTCGCGCAGGCCGATCCAGTCGAAGTGCTGCGAGCCCCACACCAGCAGGCCCGCCAGCACAAGCGTGCCGGCCAGCACCTGCAGCGCGAACTTGCCCCAGCCCGGTTCTGGCTTGTAGCTGCCACGGCGCATGAGGCCTGCCAGAAGCCACGCGGAATTGACCAGCGCGCCGATCGCGATGGTCAGCGTCAGCGCCGCATGCTGCAGCACGGGCACGAGGAACACGTTGAGCACCTGCGTGAGCACCAGCACGCCCACCGCGATCAGCATGGGGGTGCGCGTGTCGTGCTTGGCGTAGTAGCCGGGCGCGAGCACCTTCACCGCCACGATGCCGACGAGCCCCACGCCATAGCCCATCAACGCCAGCGTGGTGCGGCCCACGTCCTCGCCGGTGTAGGCGCCGTTGTGGAAGAGCACCGCCACCAGCGGCTTGGCGAACAGCAGCAACGCGACGGCGCACGGCGCCGACAGCAGCACCACGAGGCGCAGGCCCCAGTCGAGCAGCGACGAATAGCGCGCGTCGTCCTTGGCGGCGCGGGCGCTGGCCAGTTGCGGCATCAGCACCACGCCGAGGGCCACGCCGAGCATGGCGGTGGGAAATTCCATCAGGCGGTCGGCATTGGTGACCCAGGTCACGCTGCCCACCGCAAGATGCGAGGCGATCTGCGTGTTGATGAGCAGCGAGATCTGCGCCACGCTCACGCCCAGCAGCGCGGGCAGCATCAGCCTGAGCACCTTGCGCGTGGTCGGGTCGCTCCATGCAGTGCGCAGCGCCTTGAAGCTGGCGCCGATGCGCGGCATCAGGCCGAGCTTGCGCAGCGCCGGGACCTGCAGCGCCAGCTGGAGCACACCGCCGACCAGCACGCCCACGCACTGGGCATAGATCGGCTCGATGCCCCAGCGCCGGAACAGCGGTGCGCCGACCGAGATCGACAGGATCAGCGCGATGTTGAGCAGCACCGGCGAGGCGGCCGGCACCGCGAACTTGCGCCAGGTATTGAGGATGCCGCCCGCCAGGGCCACCAGCGACATGAATCCGATGTACGGGAACATCCATCGCGTCATGACCACCGCGGCGTCGAAGCCGGCCAGTCCGCTGGCCATGGCCCAGACCATGAGCGGCGCGCCCACCACGCCGGCCACGCAGACGATCACCAGCGTCCAGGTAAGCAGCGTGGCGACATGGTCGATCAGCTGGCGGGCGCCCTCTTCGCCGGCCTCGGTCTTGCGCGCTGCCAGCACCGGCACGAAGGCCTGGCTGAAGGCACCCTCGCCGAACACGCGGCGAAACAGGTTGGGAATGCGGAAGGCGACGTTGAAGGCGTCGGTCAGCGCGCTCACGCCGAAAACCGAGGCGAACAGCACGTCGCGCACGAGGCCCGTGATCCGCGAAGCGAGGGTCAGCAGGGAGACTGTGGAGGCGGATTTGAGCAGGGACACGGGGGCCGAGTGTAGGGCCCGGCAGGCGCCGGAAAGGGCTCCTCGGGCGCTGGATTGGGCGCAATCGCCAACCCGGCCTATAATCGAGGGCTTTGCTGCATCATCCTCAGACACACTAAGGACACAAATCATGGCATCCGCCAAGCCCAAGAAGAAGAACCCGCGCCTCGCCTCCGGCCGTAAGCGCGTCCGCCAGGACACCAAGCTCAACGCTGCGAACACCTCGCTGCGCTCCAAATACCGTACCGCTGTGAAGAACGTCGAAAAGGCTGTTCTCGCTGGCGACAAGACCAAGGCAAGCGAACTGTTCGCGAAGGCCCAGAGCATCGTCGACACCGTCGCCGACAAGGGCATCTTCCACAAGAACAAGGCAGCCCGCGACAAGAGCCGCCTGTCGGCCAAGGTCAAGGCCCTCGCCCTCGCGCCTGAAAAGGCAGCCGCCTGACACCTGTCAGGCAAGCCCGGACCGGAATCCTCCGGTCCGCCGTTTGATCGGGGTGCGCTGCAGCAAAAGTGAAAAACCGCCTTCGGGCGGTTTTTTCATGGGCGATCGGTTTTCGGAAGATCGACGGGAATGACCGGGGCAACAGGGTCGGACCGCACGGCGGCCGCCACAGGCGTCTGCGCAGCCTTCGGCGTGGCCGGAGCGGGCGGCACCGGCGACACGTCCGAGACCTGCAGGTCGTTGTCCTTGGCGAAGTTCACGCAGAAGTCCCAGGCCATGGGTTCCGCGTTGCGCAGTTCGCGGTTCACGATCACGCACTTAACGCCGTTGATCGACGTGGGCACGCACCATGGCGAATAGCTCAGGTAGCTGCCTGGAAACGCGCCGCCAGGGCGAAACGAACTCATGACACCGGCCAGACGCTCGGCCCAATCGCTCGGGCGAAAGGTCCGGCCATCCTTGGTGATGCCCTGGATGAAGATTTCTTTGGCTGTGGGGGAAATCATCGTTGATAGAGGCGGCCGCAGCAGGTGCTGCGGTGCAACAAGCGATTCTATCCGCGGCACTTTTTGCATCCTGAACATGGGGCATTGCTGTGATGCGCAATCCTCAACGAAGCCGTCAAACGCGCCGCCTAGAATTCGCGTTCCCTTATTGGAGATACCGAATGAGCGCCACTGCCCAGCCCACCTCGCCCCACGTCATGAACACCTACGGTCGCCTGCCGATCGCGCTGTCGCACGGCCAGGGCTGCCGAGTCTGGGACACCGCGGGCAAAGCCTACATCGACGGCCTCGGCGGCATCGCCGTGAACACGCTCGGCCACAACCACCCCGAGCTGGTGCCGGCCCTCCAAGACCAGCTGACCAAGCTGATCCACAGCTCCAACTACTACCACGTGCCCGGCCAGGAACAGCTCGCCACCAAGCTGACCGAGCTGTCCGGCCTCACCAACGCCTTCTTCTGCTGCACCGGCCTCGAGGCCAACGAAGCCGCCCTGAAGCTGGCGCGCAAGTTCGGCCATGACAAGGGCATCGAGCGCCCCGAGATCGTGGTCTACGAAGCCGCCTTCCATGGCCGCAGCATCGCCACCCTGTCGGCCACCGGCAACCCCAAGGTGCAGGCCGGCTTCGGCCCGCTGGTCGAGGGCTTCATCCGCGTGCCGCTGAACGACATCGAAGCGCTGAAGAAGGCCACCGAGGGCAACCCCAACGTGGTGGCCGTGTTCTTCGAAACCATCCAGGGCGAAGGCGGCATCCACCCGATGCGCATCGAATACCTCAAGCAGGTGCGCGCCCTGTGCGACGAGCGCGACTGGCTCATGATGATCGACGAGGTGCAATGCGGCATGGGCCGCACCGGCAAGTGGTTCGCCCACCAGTGGGCCGGCATCAAGCCCGACGTCATGCCGCTGGCCAAGGGCCTGGGTTCGGGCGTGCCGATCGGCGCCGTGGTGGCAGGCCCCAAGGCCGCCGGCATCTTCGGGCCCGGCAACCATGGCACGACCTTCGGCGGCAACCCGCTGGCCATGCGCGCCGGTGTCGAGACCATCCGCATCATGGAAGAGCAGAACCTGATCGAGAACGCCGCCACCGTGGGCGCCCACCTGAAGGCGGCCCTGGAGCGCGAACTGGGTGGCCTGCCGGGCGTGAAGGACATCCGCGGCCAGGGCCTGATGCTCGGCATCGAGCTCGACCGCCCCTGCGGCGTGATCCTGAACCGCGCCTGCGACGCCGGCCTGCTGCTCAGCGTCACGGCCGACAAGGTCATCCGCCTGGTGCCCCCGCTCATCCTGAGCGTTGCCGAGGCCGACGAGATCGTTGCCATCCTCGCGCCCATCGTCAAGAATTTCCTGTCGGAGCCTGCCGCCCAATGACGACTGCCACGACAACGACCGCGCCCAACGCCATCCGGCACTACCTGCAGTTCTCGGACCTCACGGCCGACGAATACACGTACCTCTTCGACCGCATGGCGGTCATCAAGAAGAAGTTCAAGACCTACGAGAAGCACCAGCCCCTGACCGACCGCACGCTGGCCATGATCTTCGAGAAGGCCAGCACACGCACCCGCGTGAGCTTCGAGGCGGGCATGTACCAGCTCGGCGGCAGCGTGGTGCACCTGACCACCGGCGACAGCCAGCTCGGCCGCGCCGAGCCCATCGAGGACAGCGCCAAGGTCATCAGCCGCATGGTCGACCTGGTGATGATCCGCACGTACGAGCAAACCAAGATCGATGCCTTCGCGGCGCACTCGCGCGTGCCGGTCATCAACGGCCTGACCAACGAGTTCCATCCCTGCCAGATCCTGGCGGACATCTTCACCTACATCGAGCACCGCGGCTCGATCCAGGGCAAGACCGTGGCCTGGGTGGGCGACGGCAACAACATGGCCAACACCTGGCTGCAGGCCGCCGAGATCCTCGGCTTCACCGTGCACGTCAGCACGCCCAGCGGCTACGAGGTCGACCAGTCGATCGCCGGCATCCGCTCGGGCGACAGCTACAAGGTCTTCAAGGACCCGATGGAAGCCTGCCGCGGCGCCGACCTCGTCACCACCGACGTCTGGACCAGCATGGGCTACGAGGCGGAGAACGAGGCCCGCCGCAAGGCCTTCGCCGACTGGTGCGTCGACGAGGACATGATGCGCGCAGCCCAGCCTGACGCCCTCTTCATGCACTGCCTGCCCGCGCACCGCGGGGAAGAGGTGCAGGCCGAAGTCATCGACGGGCCGCAATCGGTGGTGTGGGACGAGGCCGAGAACCGCCTGCATGCGCAGAAGGCGCTGATGGAGTTCCTGCTCCTCGGCAAGTTGTAAGCACTCCCCCGGCTTCGCGCACTTCGTGTCGCTTCACCGCTGCCTCGCCGGGGGCAGCGCCTGCGGCCCGGCAAAGCCGGTTCCGCGGTGTTGATGGAATAGACAGTGAACTGGTCCCTGCCATGAACGACTGCCAGCAATGCGGCGCCTGCTGCGCCAGCTACCGCGTCGACTTCAGCGTCCACGAACTCGACGACAACGGCGGCCGGGTGCCGTCCGGCCTCGCGGTCGAGGTGAACGACGCGATCTGCCGCATGCGCGGCACGGACCACACGCCCATGCGCTGCGCCGCCCTGGGCGGCAAGATCGGGCAATCGGTCAGCTGCGGCATCTACGAATGGCGACCCAATCCCTGCCACGAGCTGCAGGCAGGCAGCGGCGCCTGCGAGCGAGCGCGCGCCCGGCATGGACTGCCTTCGCTGGCAACCTAGCCGCCGGGTTCGCGGCAGTCTCGCTCATGCGCAGGGGGCAAGGCAGGCGCGACGAACGAGGTTGAAGTTGCCGCGCATCACACCACGCCCTCGATCGGCGTTGCCGCCTCCTTCGCTGCACGCCGCAGGCAGTCGATGAAGATGCGCGCAGCCGGCGTCAATGCCTGGGCATCGCGAACCAGCAGCGTGATCCGCAACAGCGCCAGCGGCGGCCCGGGAAGCGGGAGCCGCACCAGGCCGTGCGAGGTGCCCCGTCCACCGATCAGGTAGCCGGAAAGCAGCGCCAGCGCGTCGGTTCGATGCAGCAGCGTCAGTGCCATCTGCAAGGACTGGCAGGCAATGACATCCGCGGGCGGCGGCATGCGCCGGGCGGCGAACAGGCGCTGCAGCAACGGCAGCCCGTACCCGGGCACCAGCCACAGACAGTGCTGCAGACCCTTGAGCGAGCGCGCCCGGGCCTGCGGATGGCTCGCACGCGCCGCCACGAACAGCGGTTGTTCAAGCAGCATTTCGCGCTCCAGCCCATCTTCGGTCGGCCCGTCCAGTTCGCTGATCACCGCGAAGTCGTAGCCGCCACGGTGCCAGCGCTCGTCGGCGCTGGGCCATGTCAGCTCCTGCAGTTCCAGCAACACGCCGGGCCGACGCGCACGGAAATCCATCAGTGCCGTCGGCAGCAACTGGGCTGCGGCTGAGCTGAACGCGATGGAGAGCCGCCCGCCCGTGCCGTCGCGCAATTGAGCGATCTCTTCCTGCGCACGGCGCATCTCGTTGAAGACCAGATGGCTGCGACGCAGCAGCGCTGTGCCGATCTCGGTCACGATCACCCCCTTGACGCTGCGCGCGAACAGCGGCGCGCCGACGCTGCGCTCGAGTTCACGCACGGCATGCGTGGCGGCCGGTTGCGTCAGATGCAGCTCTCGCGCGGCTGCACGGATGCTGCCGCACTCGGCCACCGCACGAAAGATCTGCAGCTGGCGCAGGCTCGCAAGCGAAGGCGCAGACGCGGCAACGTCGGCACCATCAATTGAATTGATCATTGACTAAAAACTCTTGTCTTTCTTTTATACAGCCGCGTTTCTACAGTGGGGCCGACGTTTTTTCCACCATCCCAAGGACCATCCGGATGTCACCCTCTCCCTCACGCGCGAGCGCGGCCGCTCGCTGGACCCGTTGGACTCGCTGCGCGGCGCTTCTGACACTCGGGCTTGCCGCCACCTGGAATGCCACGGCGCAGGACAAGCCGCCGGTACGCATCCTGGTCGGCTTCGCCGCCGGGGGCGGTGTCGACACCGTCGCACGCATCCTGGCCGAAGGCATGGGCCAGGCGCTGGGCCAGCCCGTCGTGGTGGACAACCGGCCCGGGGCGGGAGGCCTCATTGCCGCGCAGGCGCTGAAAGCCGCAGCGGCCGACGGCAACACGCTCCTGCTGACCAACGACCACACCGTGGCCATCCTGCCTCACACACTGAAGAACCCGGGTTTCAGCGCCAGCAGGGATTTCGCACCCGTTGCACTGGTCAGCGACAAGCTCGTGTTCGCGCTGGCAACGAATTCCGGGACGCGCCTTGAACATCTCAATGACATTGCCGATTGGGCGCGCCGGAGCCCGGGCAAGGCCAACTTCGGCGTCCCGGCGCCCGGCAGCATGCCGGAGTTCGCGGTCGGACTGCTGGCCAGGGGCCTGGGCATCGACGCCACGCCCGTTGCCTACCGTGGCGGCTCGCCCATGGTCATGGATCTGTCGGCAAGCCAGATCCCGTTCGGCATGACCTCCACGATCGAGCTCATCCCGTTTGCCAAGAGCGGGAAAGTCCGGATCCTGGCCGTCTCGGGCAGCGCGCGGCAACCCGATCTGCCCGAGGTACCAACCTTCTCGGAACTCGGCATCCAGGGGCTCGAGTTGCCCAACATCATCGGCCTCTACGCGCCGGCGGGCACCACGCCGGCGCTTGTCGCGCGCTACAGCGAGGCCGTGCGCGTCGCGCTGGCCTCGGACAAGTCAAGGGAGCGCCTGCAGACCCTGGGCTCGCCGGCGAACTACGGCGGCCCCGAAGCGCTCGCTCAGGGCATTCAGCGCATCTCGGACACCTGGGGTCCGGTGATCCGCCGCTCCGGCTACCAACCGCAATGAAAAGGCATGCATGCAAAGCCGCACGCTCCTGAATCACACCCCGGTGCGCGACTGCTTTTCGCAGGACTACGCCGAAGCCCGCGCCAGGTTCGTTGCCGCCGCCCGACGCGCCGGTGCCCAGCTCGAACACCACGTACAGGTGGACCTGGCCGGCGCTCAGGGCGAAACTCTGTCCACCGACGTGGCGCTCATCGGCGCTGCCGAAGCCACATCGCTGCTGATCCTGAGTTCGGGCGTTCACGGTGTGGAGGGCTTCTGCGGTTCGGGCTGCCAGGTGGCCCTCCTGCGCGATGACGCCCTGCTGGCGCTGGCACGGCAGCGCCGCGTGGCCTTGCTGCTGATTCACGCGGTCAACCCCTTCGGTTTTTCGCATCTACGCCGCACCAACGAACACAACGTCGACCTGAACCGGAACTTCATCGACTTCGCCCGGCCTACGCGCAATCCGGCCTACGCCGGGCTGCACGATCTGATGCTGCCCGCGCAATGGCCGCCTTCCGCTGACAACGCCCAGGCCATCGCAAGCTACATCGCCATGCACGGCGAAGCCGCATTCCATGAGGCCGTGACCACGGGACAGTCCGAGTTTGCCGACGGGCTGTTCTATTCGGGTACGGCGCCAAGCTGGAGCAACGAGATGCTGCGCGCGGTCCTTCGCGCCCACGGCGCCGGCCGCCGCCGCATCGCCTGGATCGACGTGCACACGGGTCTCGGACGCTGCGGTCACGGCGAGAAGATCCACGCCGGCTTGCCCGGCACCTTCGACAACCTGCGGCTGGCCCGCAGCATCTGGGGAGCGGACGTGGTCGCCGCCTGGGCGGGCGACTCGGCCTCGCGCCAGGTGGTCGGTCACGCAGTCGGTGCAGTGTTCGGCGAATGCCCGCAGGCCGAGAGCGTCGGCATCGCGCTCGAGTACGGGACGCGCAAGACCTCGATCCTGGACATGCTGCGTCCCGATCAATGGCTGCACCGCTACCCGGGGACGGCCAGTGCCGAGCAGCAGGCCGCCATCAAGCGGGAATTGCGCAACGCCTTCTACGTGGACGACGACGAGTGGCGCGGCATGGTGTCGGGTCAATGCCGCACTGCGCTACTGCAGGCCTGCCTGGCACTCGGACACTGAAACAACATTCGGCGTTTCGTGTTGGAAATTACCGACACCACGCCCCATCGCCCGGCGCTAACTTCCAGCCATGGCTACTTCACACCCGCAACGTATCCGGGACATTTCACCGCCCGTGCATGAGGGCGCGCCGGTCTTTCCCGGCGACACGCCCTACCAGCAGCGCTGGGCCGCGACCATCTCCCCGGGGTGCCCGGTGAATGTCAGCGAGATCAGGCTCTCGCCCCACGTCGGCGCGCATGCCGATGCGCCACTGCACTACGACCCCGAGGGCCAGACCATCGGCGACGTCGACCTCACGCCGTTCCTCGGGCCCTGCCGCGTGATCCACGCGATCGGCAAGGGTCCGCTGATCGAGTGGGAGCACATCGCCCACGCCGTCGACAGCCGACTGCCGCCGCGCGTGCTGGTGCGCACCTACGCCACGATGCCCGTCGGCCGCTGGGACCCTCAGCTCGCTGCCTATGCCCCCGCCACCGTCGAGCGCCTCGCGGCCATGGGCGTGAAGCTCATCGGCATCGACACCGCGAGCATCGATCCGGCCGACAGCAAGACGCTGGAGAGCCATCAATGCATTCGCCGCCTCGACCTGCGCGTGCTCGAGAACCTCGTGCTCGACGACGTGCCCGAGGGTGACTACGAACTCATCGCGCTGCCGCTGAAGCTGGTCAGTGCAGATGCCTCCCCCGTTCGCGCCGTGCTGCGCGAACTCCCCCGCTGAAACCTCCGCTTATGACGACCCTTTCAGACTGCCGCGCGCTCGACGCGCAAGACCCGCTGCGCGCCCTGCGCGACCAGTTCATCGTTCCCGCCGACGTGCTCTACCTCGACGGCAACTCGCTCGGCGTGATGCCCAAGGCCGCGCCCGCGCGCATCGCCGAGGTCGTCACCAGGGAATGGGGTGAAGGCCTGATCCGCTCGTGGAACACGGCGAGCTGGTTCGACCTGCCGCAGCGCCTGGGCGACAAGGTCGCCCGCGTGATCGGCGCGGCCCCCGGCGAGGTGGTGTGCACCGACAGCACATCCGTCAATCTCTACAAGGTGCTGTTCGCGGCGCTGTCTCAACAGAAAGACAGCGGACGCAAGCTGGTCGTCAGCGAGCGAAGCAACTTCCCGACCGACCTCTACATCGCCGAGTCGCTCTGCCGCGAGCGCGGCTTCACGCTGAAGCTGATCGAAGCGCACGAACTGCAGGGCCCGGACTCTGTGCTGACCGACGAGGTCGCCGTGCTGATGCTCACGCACGTCAACTACCGCACCGGCGCCATGCACGACATGAAGGCCATTACCGCCGCTGCGCACGCCGTGGGCGCGCTCACCGTGTGGGACTTGGCGCACAGCGCCGGCGCGGTGCCCGTGGCACTCAACGACGCCGATGCCGACTACGCGATCGGCTGCGGCTACAAATACCTCAATGGCGGCCCCGGTGCGCCGGCGTTCGCCTGGGTGCACACGAAGCACGCCGGACAGTTCGAACAGCCGCTGTCGGGCTGGTGGGGCCACGCGGCGCCCTTCGAGTTCACGCCGCACTACCGCCCCGCGCCGGGCGTGGGCCGCTACCTCTGCGGCACGCAGCCGATCATTGCGCTGGCCGGACTGGAATGCGGCCTCGACACGGTGCTCGCGGCGGAGTCCTTCAATGGCGACCAGGGCGCCATGTCCGCCCTGCGTACCAAGTCGCTCGCGCTCACCGACCTGTTCATCCGGCTGGTGGAAGAGCGCTGCGCCGGCCACGGCCTGTCGCTGGTCACGCCGCGCGACCACGCACAGCGCGGCTCGCAGGTCTGCCTGAGCCGCAAGAACCCGGAAGACCCGCAAGGCGGCTCGGGCGCCTATGCCATCGTGCAGGCGCTGATCGCGCGCGGCGTGATCGGCGACTACCGCGCAGGCGATTCGCAGATGCCCGACATCCTGCGCTTCGGCTTCACGCCGCTGTACATCGGTTTCGAGGACGTGTGGAACTCGGTCGAGCATCTCGTGCAGGTGCTCGAGACGGGCGAGTGGAAACGCGAAGAGTTCAACCGCAAGAACGCAGTGACCTGAGATGAAGCCTTCGATGAAACACCGGCTCACCACCTTTTGCGCCGCCTTGCTGATGCTGTCGGCGCCCGCCTTCGCGCAGCAACCGGCGTTCACCCTGCCGCAGCTCAAGGCACTGGCCGGGCTGACGCCCGACGCCTTCCGCGAACAGATCAGGAGCCAGGGCTTCTCGTATGCGGACAAGACCGTGACCGACGAGGTGAGCATGATCGAATACGAAAAGTCCGTCGACGGTCAGACCACGCACCTGATGAAGTCCACCTACGTGGAAAGCCGTCGCAGCGAGGATGGCGTGCAGCTCTCGCTGACCGACAAGGCCGCCTTCGAGCGCCTCGTGAAGGAAGCGCGGGACGCAGGCTATACGCCTGGCGAGAAAGGCCGCATTCCCGGCGGCGAGACCTACCAGGAATACAAGCGCAAGAATGAAGTCGTTCGCTTCGTCTATCCGAAGAAGGCGTCCGGCATGGGCCTGCCTTCCTACACCGCCGTGGTCTGGCGATGATCCGCCAGCAAACATCATGAGCACCGAAAAAATCGTCCACGAAGAAAAGGCGCAGCTCGACTTCAGCCAGTCGATGAGCTACGGCGACTACCTGCACCTCGACGAAATCCTCAACGCGCAGCATCCGCTCTCGCCCGCCCACGACGAGATGCTGTTCATCGTGCAGCACCAGACCAGCGAACTCTGGATGAAGCTCATGCTGCACGAGCTGCGTGCCGCCACGAAGTGCATTGCCGAAGAGAAACTGGCCGACGCCTTCAAGATGCTCGCGCGCGTGAGCCGGATCATGGAACAGCTCGTGAGCGCATGGACCGTGCTCTCCACCATGACGCCGCCCGAATACACGGCGATGCGCCCCTACCTCGCCAATTCCAGCGGCTTCCAGAGCGCGCAGTACCGCTGCATCGAGTTCGCGCTGGGCAACAAGAACGCCGCCATGCTCAAGCCGCACGCGCACCGTGCCGACCTGCTGGCCCAGGTCGATGAGGCCTACCGCGCGCCATCGCTGTACGACGAGTCGCTGCGCCTGCTGGCGCGCCACGGCCTGCCGGTGCCGGCCGACCGGCTCGAGCGTGACTGGACGCAGCCGTACGAGCCGAGCGACGGCGTCGAGGCGGCATGGCTCGAGGTGTACCGCGCACCGCATGCGCACTGGGACCTGTACCAGCTCGGCGAGAAGCTCACCGACCTCGAAGACGCCTTCCGCCTCTGGCGCTTCCGCCACGTGACCACCGTCGAACGCGTCATCGGCTTCAAGCGCGGCACGGGCGGCACGGGCGGCGTGAGCTACCTGCGCAAGATGCTCGACGTGGTGCTGTTCCCCGAGATCTGGAAGCTGCGCACCGACCTGTAGGCCGGAGCGGCCGCGCACCTCCGGCAGGGCTCGCTCGCGCCGGCGAACCTCGGCACGTGCGCCTCGGCCTCCCGCTCTAAGGCCTGGCCTGCACGCGCTGGACCGACGACCCCTCGTTCCATGTGCCGGCCTCGCTGCGCGAGGGCGTCGGCAACAGGCGCGACCGATGCGGTCGACGACAACGCCCTCATGAAGCTGGGGTGTCATGGGTTGCCCGCACGGCTCAAAGCGCTACAGTTTTCAAAACAACGGAGGCCTCAGCCATGAACGACATCCGGTTCACACCCGACGAACTCTCCACCCTCCGCCAGCATGGCGTCGTGCTGTTCGCCGACCGCGTGATCTTCGACGCGCAACCGCCGATGCCCGAAGCGGAGCTTGCCGCGGTGCAGGCCGCCTGCGCCGGCCCGATCCCCGAGGCACTGCTCGGGCTGTGGCAGCAGACAGCGGGCGGCCGCCTCGACTACGACCTCTCGCTCGAGATGCAGGGCAACCTCGAAGCCATCAGCTGGAACGAGCTCTTCTGGAACGGCAGCGACGGCTACAACGACCTGCAGGGCTGGATCGAGCACGAGCTCGAACTCGCAGAGGAAGCCGCCCAGGAGAGCGGCACGCCATGGAGCGGCAAGCTCACGCACCTGCCCTTCGGCGGCTTCGAGTACACCGACCGCATGTACGCGGTGGTCGAGCCCGGCGCCGAACACGGGCAGGTCGTCGCCTGGAAGAAGGGACTACCGCCGGCGTGGACCCATGCGCTGCACCAGGACAGCGTGAACACCGTCGCCGCCGAACTGCACGGCGCTTTCGCCGCGCTGCATCTCGACGAAGACCCGCTCGCGCCCACCAGCGACTATTTCTCGGGCCAGACGCTGCTCGAGTACCTCGACGACCGGCACGAGGAACACGGGCTCGACCTCGACCTGATGGACAAGCTGGTCGCCTACTACCGGCGCGCCGTGGCCGACTGGCGCACGCCGCTGACAGCGGGCACGCTGCGCCACCATCCTGCGCTGGCGCGCGTCGCGGTGCGCCATGCCGTCGGCGCGGACGACGGCGAGCTGGTTGCCCAGCTTGCCGCCGCGGGCATCGGCTTCGACGGGCCGTTGCAAGGCAGTGCGCTCGCCACCGACGTGGCGGTATCGCACGGCGCCTATGCCGCGGCCGCCGCATTGGTGCGCGCCGGTGCGCCGGTGGCGGCCGACGTGCTGCGCAACATCGACGGACAGATCTCGCCCGAACTCACGCAGGCATTGCTGGACAACGGCGCGGAGCCCGACGTGCAGGCCATCGTGAAATGCGCGGCCTGCGGCGCACCCGCGAGCGCGCACCTCGTCGCGGAAGCCTGTGCCAGGGCGGACATCGACGTGCCGCCCGCCTTCGCGGTGGAGCGCGACGCGATGCTGAAGGATCTCGAAGACACGCTGGCGAAGATCCAGGGCGGCGCCTACAGCCACTACCTGGGACAGGAAGGCATCGCCGAACGCATCGGCCACCTGCAGACCTTCAGGCTCTGAGGTAGCCCGGCCCGCGCGGCCACACGGCCGCGCTCAGCCGCCGTACAGCCAGGGCTGATCGAGCAGCCTCGCACCCAGCACGCGCATCGCCATGTCGCGGCCCAGCCGCACGAGGCCGGTCGCATGAAAGATCTCGCCATTGCGGCGCGCACGCGCCTGCACCTGCGCATTGCGCGACCAGCGCGCCTCGGCATAGCGGGAGAAGGCGCCGGGCACTTCGGCCGCACTGCCATCACCCAGCGCGTCGGCCAGCGCCACCGCGTCCTCGATCGCCATGCCCGCACCCTGCGCCAGGTACGGCACCATCGGGTGCGCCGCGTCGCCCACCAGCGCGACGCGTTCGTGCGCCATGTCGGCCGCGGAAGTCATGGGCGCGCGGTCGCCGAGCGACCAGGCACGCCAGCCCGGCATGGCGTCGAGCAGCGACTGCAGCCCGGCGCAACTGCGGCCCATGGCCTGCTTCAGCGCGGCGACGCTGCCGGCCTGGTCCCAGTCGCGGGCATCGCCCGCCGGTGCCGATTCGGCGATCACCACCACGTTCAGCCAGTCGCCGCCGCGCACGGGATACGCCACCGCGTGCAGCCGCGCGCCAAGCCACACCCGGACCTGCCTGCTGCGCAGCCCGGCGGGCAGCGTCGCCTGCTCGACCATGGCGCGCCAGGCCGTATGCCCGGTCACGCGCGGGGGCTGCTCGGCCGAAGGCGTGTCGAGCTGCCTGCGCACCATGCTCCACAGGCCGTCGGCGCCGACGATCGCCTCGCCTTCCCAGGCCCGTGCGTCGGTGCTCGACAGGCAGACCAGGTCGTCGCTGGTCTCGACCTGGCGGATCTGCGCCGCCGTGACGAGCGTGCCGTTGCCGCGCGCGCGCACGGCCTCGAGCAGCAGGCCGTGCAGGTCGGCCCGGTGAACGCAGAAGTAAGGCGCGCCGTAGCGCTGCTGCATCGCGTCGCCGAGCGGCATCTGCGCGAGTTCGTTACCGCTCTCGGCGCTGAGGACGGCCAGCGCATCCGGCCGTGCCGCGATGGCAGCCAGCGCCGGGCCGAGGTCGAGTTGCTGCAGGCGCCGCGTGGCATTGGGGCCGAGCTGCACGCCGGCGCCGATCTCGCCGAAGGCCTGTGCCTGTTCGAAGACGTCGGCACGATGCCGCCGACGGGAAAGCGCCAGCGCAGTGGCCAGCCCCCCGATGCCGCCGCCGGCGACGAGGATGTGCGCGGGCATCTGCTCAGCGGCCGTGCGTGGACGACGGCGCGCTGGCGTTGTGGCGGGTGGCTTGGTCGGCTTCCGGTTGTTGCTTGAGGGGAGCCTTGGGCGCGCAACTGCCGCAGCTGTCGCACGAACCGCAGCCCGAGGTCTTGGCCAGCGATGCGGCCAGTTCCTTGGCCCGTTCCTCGTCGACCCATCCCGCGCGGTGCGTGCCGGCGGCCAGCTTCTGCGCGGCGCCGCGGCGCCAGCCCGCAGGCATCCAGCGCCAGACCGCGTAGAACGCGGCGGCCGCGACGATCAGCCCGACGATCAATTGTTGCGTCATATCTCGAATACTCCAATCCCGGGCCCGGCGGGGCTGGCGGCCGACGAAGCCGGCCAGCCCGGGCATCTGCCGGTTTTACCCCGCTCCGAGTGCCACTGCAACGTGGTAGGTCACGAAGCAGGCCCCGTAGGCCAGCGCGAACAGGTAGCCGGCCATGATCCACACGTACTTCCACGAGCCCGTTTCGCGTTTCACCGCGGCCAGCGTCGAGATGCACTGCGGCGCGAACACGTACCAGACCAGCAGCGACAGCGCCGTGGCCAGCGTCCAGCTGCCCGCGATCAGCGGTTCCAGCGCGCCCGCCACGTCGTCACCGGTGGCCGACAGCGCATACACCGTGCCCAGGGCGCCCACCGCGACCTCGCGCGCGGCCATGCCGGGCACGAGCGCGATCGAGATCTGCCAGTTGAAGCCGATGGGGGCAAAGATGTGCTCCAGCCCGCGGCCGATCATGCCGGCCAGGCTGTACTGGATGGCCGGGCCGGTCGCGCCCTCGGGCGGCGAGGGGAACGTCGACAGGAACCACAGCAGGATCGTCAGCGTGAGGATGATCGTGCCGACGCGCTGGATGAAGATCCATGCGCGCTCGTACAGGCCCAGCGCCAGGTTGCGCGGGTTCGGCCAGCGGTACGCAGGCAACTCCATCAGCAGCGGCGAATGCGAGGTGTTGTCTCGGAAGCGCTTCATCACCCAGGCGACTGCCATCGCCGAGACGATGCCGAACACGTACAGCGCGAACAGCACCACGCCCTGCAGGTTGAAGATGCCGCCCACGGTGCGAGCCGGAATGAAGGCCGCGATGAGCAGCGCATACACCGGCAGCCGCGCCGAGCAGGTCATGAGCGGCGCGATCATGATGGTGGTGATGCGGTCGCGCCAGTTGCTGATGGTGCGCGTGGCCATCACACCGGGAATGGCGCAGGCGAAGCTCGACAGCAGCGGAATGAACGAGCGGCCCGACAGCCCCACCGTGCCCATGACGCGGTCGAGCAGGAAGGCCGCGCGCGGCAGGTAGCCCGAGTCTTCCAGCGCGAGGATGAAGAAGAAAAGAATCAGGATCTGCGGCAGGAAGACCACCACGCCGCCCACGCCCGCGATCACGCCGTCAACCAGCAGGCTCTGCAGCATGCCTTCCGGCATGTGCGCCTTGAGCAGGTTGCCCAGCGACTCGGTGCCGGCCTTGATGGCATCCATGGGCATGTTGGCCCAGCTGAACACGGCCTGGAACATCAGGAACATGGTGACGGCCAGCACCAGCATGCCCCACACGGGGTGCAGCACCACGCGGTCGATGCGGTCGCTGGTGGCGAGGCTGCCCACGGGCTCATTCACCGCCAGGCCGAGGATGCGGCGCACCTCGCGCTGCGTGGCCAGCACGTCGTCGAGTCCGGGCGCCTGCCAGGGCTGCGGCACGGCGGCGGCCACCGGCGCGTCGAGCGCCTCGAGCAGCCCCTGCGCGCCGCCGGAATGCACGCCCACCGTTTCGATCACCGGGATTCCCAGCTCGCGCGACAGCACGGCGGCGTCGACCGCGATGCCCTGCTTCTTCGCCATGTCGGTCATGTTCAGCGCCATGACCATCGGCAGGCCGAGGCGCTTGGCCTCCAGCACCAGCCGCAGGTTCAGCCGCAGGTTGGTGGCGTCGGTGACGCACACCAGCAGGTCGGGAAGCGTTTCCTTGCTCTGGCCGGTGACGATGTCACGGGTGACGGCCTCGTCGGCGCTCAGGGCGTTCAGGCTGTAGGCGCCCGGCAGGTCGAGCACGAACACGCGGCGGCCCGAGGCGGTGCGCAGCGTGCCTTCCTTGCGCTCGACGGTCACGCCGGCGTAGTTGGCCACCTTCTGGCGGCTGCCGGTCAGCAGGTTGAACAGCGCGGTCTTGCCGCAGTTGGGATTGCCGAGCAATGCGATGCGCCCCGGCTGCGCAGTGGGGGCCAGGCGGCCGGGGCCCTGGATGACGGCTTCAACCATGGTGGGCGACCCCCGGCGTGACGTGGATCAGCGCTGCCTCGTGGCGGCGCAGCGCGAAGGTGGTGTGCCCCAGGCGGACCGCCAGCGGCTCCCGGCCCGGGATGCCGCTCGCGACGATGCGCACGGCCTCGCCCGGCACGAAGCCGATCTCGGTCAGCCGCAGGACGAGCTCGCGGTCGTCCGCGTCGTCGGGGCGGACCACGTCGAGCACGGTGGCCCATTGGTTGTTCGGTAGCTGGTCGAGACGCAGGGCGGCGGAGGCCGGCGCTGCGCCAGAGTCGTTGGTTTGCACGGTGAGAGTGCGCACCGGATGTCGGGCGCGCCAATAAGCAAAACACGGATGCTAGCAATTCTCAATCGCGAAAACCTGACCAACCCTTCAAAAAGGGGGGTGCGCAAGGCCGAAACACCGCCAGGCCGGCTTGGCAGGCCGGCTGGTGCCGCCCTGCACGGGATTGCCGATGCGACGCCAAGTGCGCGAAGCCTGGGACCGTTCCTAGTTCAGCCCCAGCATGCCGCGCAGCTTGGACAGGTCTTCGGCCAGCGTGTTGACCCGGCCGGCCAGCAGCTTGCGGTCTCGTTCGCTGAGCTTGGAGTACGTCTCGAAGCCGCCATCGGCCGTCTTGTACTTGGCCAGCGTATCGAACACCACCTTGAAGTTGGCATCGGTCTTTTCCGAGAAGGCCTTGTTGTCCTTCACCACCAACGGGCGCAGCAGTTCGACGATCTTGAAGGCGCCCTCGAAGTTCGACTGGAAGTCCCACAGGTCGGTGTGGCTGTAGCGGTTTTCCTCGCCCGAAATCTTGGTGGCGGCCACTTCCTCCATCAGCACCGCGGCGCCGCCCACGACCTTCTCGGGCGGGAAGGTGAGCGCGCCCAGGCGCTTCTGCAGCTCGAGCACGTCGGCCAGCAGCTTGTCGGCCACCGGGTTCAGGTCCTTGGTGCTCTTCTGCGTCCACAGGCCGTACTCGATGCGGTGGAAGCCGCCGAAGGCCGGGTCCTTCTCGGCCTTCTCGTGGTCGTCGGCGCGCGAGTCGATCGACTTGTCGAGGTCGTTGAAGAGCTCCGCCACCGGCTCGATGCGCTCGTAGCTGGTGCGCGTGGGCGCGTACAGCTTCTTCGCCTTCTCGATGTCGCCGGCCTTCACCGCGGCGGTGAAAGTGCGGGTGTCCGCGGCCAGCTTGCGCACGTTCTCGGCGACGTAGATCTTGTAGTCGGAGATCGGTCCGACCAGTTCGAGCGGCGACACGGCGGCCTGCGCGCCGACGGCATAGAGCCCGGCGAAGCCTGCGATGAAAGTGGCGAGGAAGCGGCGGCGGAACTGCACGGTCATGGATCTCCTTGGGTCTGACGGTGGTGAAAAAAGTGGCTTCATGCGGCCATCAGGCCGCGGCCCAGCCAGTCGCGCTCGTCCTTCACGCCGGGCAGCGTGAAGAAGAAGCCGCCACCGATGGGCTTGATGTATTCCTCGAGCGGCTCGCCGTCGAGCCGCTTCTGCACGGCGATGAAACCGTTCTCCAGGTTGGCCTGGTAGCAGATGAACAGCAGCCCCATCTCGAGCTGGCCCGACTTGGTGACGCCGTTCGAATAGTTGAAGGGCCGGCGCAGCATCAGGTTCTTGTCCGAAGCCTTCGTGCGCGGGTTGGCCAGGCGGATGTGCGCGTCCATCGGCGTGACCTTGCCTTCGGGGTCTTTGGCGTAGTCGGGCACGTCGTGCTCGGTCCTGCCGCCGTCCATCGGCGCGCCGGTGGGCTTCAGGCGGCCCATGATGGCCTCCTGCTCCTGCAGCGGCGTGCGGTCCCAGCGCTCCACGAAGTTGCGGATGATGCGCACCGCCTGGTAGCTGCCGCCCACGGTCCATGCCGGCTCGTCGCTGCCGGGCTGCACCCACACGAGCGTGTCCATGAGCTTGTCGTCGGCCGAATCGGGATTGGCCGAGCCGTCGCGAAAGCCGAGGAAATTGCGTGCGCTCTCGGCAGGCTTGCCGGGCACCGCCGGAATCGGCGGCACGGTGCCCTCCTGCTTCCAGTGCAGCACCAGCAGGTCGGGCGTGTTCTTGATGATGTCGCGCAGCGCGTGGATGTTGGTGTCGGGGGTGTTGGCGCAGAACTGGATCGACAGATCGCCATGGCACAGCGCGGCATCCAGCGCGTCGTTCGGGTGGCGCTGCATCTGGTTCAGGCGCACCGGCTTCTTCTTCTCGAGGCCGAAGCGCTCGTCGAACAGCGAGGTGCCCACCGACACCGTCACCGTGAGCCCGTCGGGCTGCACCACCGGCCCGAGGATGCCGGAGCCCGCGGGCGGCAGCTTGGGGTCGGGGTCGGTCTGCGGGCCGCCCTGTGTGAGGAAGGCGATGCGCTCGGTGAGCGTGCGGAACAGGCGCTCAAGGTCGGCGCGGTTCTCGGCCAGCACGTAGAACGACGCGATCATTCCCGCGGTCGGGCGGGGCGTGACGATGCCCGCCTGGTGCCTGCCGCGGAAAGGAACGCGGTCCTGGGTATGGGTGCTCTGCGGAGCGTCGGTGACCTGAGCGCTGCTGTCGGGCGCAGCGGGCGCAACGGGGTCTACGGCGTGGGCCGGACGGGCTGCCGCCGCGAGCCCCGCGATGGCGGCGCCGGCCGCGCCGATCATGCGGCGGCGGTTCGGGGATGCGGGTTGCCCTTCGGCGGGCGCGGATTCGTTCTTCTGCTTTTCCATGGGGATTCTTCCGGGTCCTGTGCCAGCCTCACTCGAGGCCGAGCGCGGCATTCACCTTGCCGAGTTCCTCGGCCAGCGCGCGCACCGGTTCGGCCAGTGCCTTGCGTTGCGCCTCGTCGAGCGGCGCGGGCTTGAAGCCCTCGCCTTCGCGGTAGGGCGCCAGCGCGGCGTCGAAGGCCGCGAAGCGCTCGTCCACGCTCTTCTGCAGGGCAGGCGCGGCCTTCACCAGCAGCGGCTGCAGCAGCTCCGAGATCTTCTTCGTGCCTTCGTAGGTGCCCTGCAGGTTCACGAGCTCGGCATGGCCGTAGTGGTCCTCGCCACCGGCAGGCAGGTTGTCGGCCACGCGGCGCAGCAGCTTCGACGCCGAGCCGGCCAGCCGCTCGGGCGGCATGTTCAGCCCGCGCAGGCGCTCCTTGAGGACACCGATGTCGGCCGTGAGTTGCTCGACCACCGGCGGCAGCGACTTCGCTTCGTTCTGTCCGTACAGCGCGTACTCGATGCGGTGGAAGCCGGTGAAGCCGGGGTCGGCCTCGCGCTTCTCGAAGTAGTCGGCGCGCGCGTTGATGCGCGTATCGAGGTCGGAGAACAGTTCAGCCATCGGCTCGATGCGCTTGTAGGCCTGGTGGGCCGGCGCGTAGAGCGCACGGGCCTGCTGCAGGTCGCCGGCCTTCACGGCGTCGGCCAGCGCGCGCACCGCGTCGTCGAGCGAGCCGGCCTCCAGGCGCAGGAAGGTCTGGTACTCCGCCAGCGCGCCCACGTAGTTGACGAGCGACGGCCGCGCCGCCTCGGCGTCGGAAGCGGCCGACGGCGTCACCCGCAGCTTGCCGCGCGGGTTGCTCAGGAGGCCGCAGGTGATGGCGAACTCGCCCGGCTGCAGCTTGACCGTCATGGTCTGCGAGAAGCCCGGCGCGATGTTCTCGCGCTCTTCCACCACCATCACGCCGTCGAGGATCTCCCACTCGAGCGCGCGGTTCGACTTGTTGACGATGGTGAAGGTGGTGCGCCCCGCGGGCACGGTGATCTCGGCGGGCTCGCAGGCGTTGCCCTGGATGGTGACGGTGACGGCGTTGTCGGCCGCCTTGGCCGGCGCCTTTTTGGCCTCGTTCGAGGCATACCAGAAGGCCGCGAGGCCGGCGATCACTAGCACGGCCGAGCCGGCCACCGCCAGGCGCATCAGGTGGGATGAGGAAGCTTTGGGTTCGGAAGAGGAAGGCATCGAAGGGTTTCAGCGGGCCGTGGCCGCGCGTGGCGCCGGAGCGGGTGCCGAGCGCAGGAAGAAGAACAGGGCGACGGCCAGGAAGGCCAGATAGACGACGACCTCGCCCACCACGGGCGCAGCCTGGTAGCCCAGCAGGCCCGACAGGACGGCGCCTACGGGGCTGTCCATGGGCAGGGCGTCGCTCATGTCGAACACCACCGACTGCAGGTGGTTCCACACGCCGCCCTCATGCAGCTTGCGCAGCACGCCGGCCAGCAGGCCCGCGGCCACCAGAAGAATGAAGAGACCGGTGAACCGGAAGAATCGGCGCAGGTCGAGCCGCACGCCGCCCGAATAGAGGCCCCAGCCGATCACGACCGACACCGCGATGCCGGCCAGCGCGCCCACCGGCGCCTCCCAGCCGCTGCTCTGCTGGAACACGGCCAGCAGGAAGAACACCGACTCCAGGCCTTCGCGCGCGACCGCCAGGAACACCATGCCGATCAGCGCCCAGCCCTGGCCGTCCGCGCCTTTCGCCAGCGCACTGTCGATGGAGGCCTGCAGTTCGCCCTTGATGGAGCGCGCGGCCTTGCGCATCCAGAACACCATCGAAGTCAGCATGACCACCGCGATGAGCCCGACCACGCCTTCGAACAGCTCCTGCTGCTTCTGCGGGAACTCGGCCGCCAGCAGTTGGAGGCCCGCGCCGGCGAACAGCGACAGTGCGGTGGCCAGCAGCACGCCGACCCACACCGCAGGCATCAATGCGCCACGGCCGCTTTGCTTGAGGTAACTGGCAACGATGCCGACGATCAGCGCGGCTTCGATGCCTTCGCGCAGCATGATGAGAAAGGGAATGAGCATCGGCTTCGGAATCTGGGCAAGAAAAGCCCCCCGCGAGCCGGTGCGCCGGCGGAACCGGGCGCCCGACGTGGCCTGCGGAGGAGCGGACGAGGATACCCCATCAAATAAGAGACATTCTCATTTGGGGGCTTTGGATTGCCGAATGGTAATGATGGGCTGCCCCGGCCGTTCGCCGGGGGCGCGGCACCGTTCAGACAGGGAGTTCGACGATGCGCGCGCCGACCGCGTCGCCGTCGATCAGCAGTTCGGCCACGGCGATCGGCAGGCTGAAGCGGCGTGGCCCCGCACTGCCGGGGTTGATGTAAAGCACGCCGCCGCGCTCCTCGATCTTCGGCTTGTGCGAATGCCCCGACACCACCACGCGCACGCCCGCGCGCTGCGGGTCGATGTCGAGCTGCGACAGGTCATGGATGGCATAGAGACGCACGCCGCCGAAGGCGACGAGTTCGGTCTCGGCGATGCCGTCGGCCCATGCCTCGCGGTCGTTGTTGCCGCGCACCACGGTCAGCGGCGCCATTTCGCGCAGCGCGTCGAGGATGCCGGCATTGCCGATGTCCCCGCCGTGCACGATGAAGTCGCAGCCCCGAAGGGCCGAGACGGCCTGCGGTCGCAGCAGGCCGTGCGTGTCGGAGATGAGTCCGACCCGTGTCACGGCGTCAGGCCGCGAGGAGCTGCCGCAACACGAAGGGCAGGATGCCGCCGTGCTTGTAGTAGTCGACCTCGATCGGCGTGTCGATGCGAAGGCGGACCGTGACTTCCTGGTGCGTGCCGTCAGGGCGGTGCACGACCAGCTTCACGTCCATCTGCGGCTTCAGCTCGCTGCCGATGACCACGTCGATCTTCTCGTCGCCGGTGAGCCCCAGCGTCTGCCACGAGTCGGCGCCGCGGAACTGCAGCGGCAGCACGCCCATGCCGACCAGGTTCGCGCGGTGGATGCGCTCGAAGCTGCGTGCCACCACGGCCTTGATGCCCAGCAGCTGCGTGCCCTTCGCGGCCCAGTCGCGCGATGAGCCGGTGCCGTACTCCTCGCCGCCGAACACCACGGTCGGGACGCCCTGCGCCATGTATTTCATGGCGGCGTCGTAGATGAACATCTTCTCGTTGCCCGGCTGGAAGCGCGTGACGCCGCCCTCTTCCTGCGTGCCGTTGGCGTCCGGCGGAATCATGAGGTTCTTGATGCGCACGTTGGCGAAGGTGCCGCGCATCATCACGTCATGGTTGCCGCGGCGCGAGCCGTAGCTGTTGAAGTCGGCCTTGGCCACGCCGTGCGCCTTCAGCCAGATGCCCGCGGGCGAGCTTTCCTTGATCGAGCCGGCCGGCGAGATGTGATCGGTGGTGATCGAGTCGCCGAACAGCGCCATGATTCTTGCGCCCTTGAAGCCTGCGTCCGACGCATGCGGCTTCATCTTGAAGCCTTCGAAGAACGGCGGCTCGGCGATATAGGTGGAAGTGGGCCAGTCGTACACCTGGCCGTCAGTGCCCTTGATGCTGCTCCAGAACTTGCCCGGATCGGTCTTGACCTTGTCGTAGTTCGCGCGGAACGACTTGGCGTTCATCGCGTAGCGCAGGTTCTCGTCGATTTCCTTCGGCGTTGGCCAGATGTCGCCCAGGTACACGTCCTTGCCGTTCTTGCCCTTGCCCACCGGCTCGGTCATGAGGTCGGTCATGACGTTGCCTGCAATGGCGAAGGCCACCACCAGCGGCGGCGAGGCCAGGAAGTTGGCCTTCAGGTTCGGGTGGATGCGCGCCTCGAAGTTGCGGTTGCCCGAGAGCACGGCCGCGCCGATCAGGTCGTTCCTGGTGATCGCCTCGTTGATCTCGGGCGTCAGGTCGCCGGCATTGCCGATGCAGGTGGTGCAGCCGTAGCCGGCCAGGTAGAAGCCCAGCTTCTCGAGATAAGGCAGCAGCCCCGCCTTCTCGAGGTATTCGGTGACGATGCGCGAGCCCGGGGCCAGCGAGGTCTTGACGTGCGGCTTGACCGTGAGGCCGGCTTCCACCGCCTTCTTGGCCAGCAGGCCGGCGGCCAGCATCACGCTGGGATTGGAGGTGTTGGTGCACGAGGTGATGGCCGCGATCAGCACGTCGCCGTTGCCGATGGTGACCTCGCCCGTCTTGCCCTTCGGCGCCGTGGGTGCGGTGGCGCTCACGTGCGCAGCGGCCTTGGTCGAGCGGTTGGCCACCATCTCCTCGAGGTCGCGGGGCGACCCGGCCGGCGGCGCCGCGGCTTCTTCGTCGCTGCCCTGGCCGGCCACGGCCAGCGGATAGCGCAGCTTGAGCTTGTCGGCCGGCTGGTTGAAGCCGTTGGCATCGTTGGGCTTGCTGTAGAGCTCCGAGAATTTGGTCGACAGGTGGCCCAGGTCGATGCGGTCCTGCGGGCGCTTCGGGCCGGCGAGGCTGGGCGACACGGTGCCCAGGTCGAGGCGCACGATCTTGGTGTAGTCGATGTCGCCGGGGTTCGGCATGCCGAACAGGCCCTGCGCCTTGTAGTACGCGGCGAAGCGCTCGACCTCTTCCTTGGTGCGGCCGGTGCCTTCGAAGTAGGCCACGGTCATGTCGTCGACCGGGAAGAAGCCCATGGTCGCACCGTACTCGGGCGCCATGTTGCCGATGGTCGCGCGGTCGGGCACGGCGATGGACGCGGCGCCCGGGCCGAAGAACTCGACGAACTTGCCCACCACCTTCTCGGCGCGCAGGATGGCGGTGACGTACAGCACCAGGTCGGTGGCGGTGACGCCCTCGCGCAACTTGCCGGTGAGCTCGAAGCCCACCACGTCGGGCGTCAGCATGTACACGGGCTGGCCCAGCATGGCCGCCTCGGCCTCGATGCCGCCCACGCCCCAGCCGACCACGCCCACGCCGTTGATCATGGTGGTGTGGCTGTCGGTGCCCACCAGCGAGTCGGGGTAGTAGACGGGCACGTCGGCCTTGTCGTTCGGGCTGGTGTAGACGCCGCGCGCGAAGTACTCGAGGTTCACCTGGTGCACGATGCCGAAGCCCGGGGGCACGACGCGGAAGGTGTCGAAGGCCTGCATGCCCCACTTCATGAACTGGTAGCGCTCGTTGTTGCGCTGGAACTCCAGCTTCATGTTCAGGTCGAGCGCCTTGGGCGTGCCGTAGTAGTCGACCATCACCGAGTGGTCGACCACCAGGTCGACGGGCACCAGCGGCTCGATGGTCTTGGGCGACTTGCCCAGCTTCTGGGCCACGCTGCGCATGGCGGCCAGGTCGGCCAGCAGCGGCACGCCGGTGAAGTCCTGCAGCACCACGCGGGTGACGACGAAGGGGATCTCGTCGACGCGCTCGGCATTCGGCGCCCAGTGGGCCAGTTCCTCGACGTGCTTGGCCGTGACCTTCTGGCCATCGCAATTGCGCAGCACCGACTCGAGCACGATGCGGATGGAAACCGGCAGCCGGTCGATGGACGGGTATTGCTTGGCCAGCTCCTTCAGCGACCAGTATTTGCCGGACTTGCCCGATGCGGTCTTGAAGGTCTTGAGGGTGGGCGCAAAGGCGTGAGCCGGTGCTTTGGCCATAGGGAGACTCCTGTATGTTCGTGGAAGCCTCTCAAGGATAGCGGGGAACAATGTCAGCCGTTGTAGTCGGGGAACTGGCTCGCCCCCAGGCTGCGCGCACTCCGTGTCGCTTCTCCCTCCCCCTGCCGGGGGCAACACCGGTGGCCCGGCGGAGCCGGTTCCACGGTGTTTCCCGAATGAGCCGCAGGGTCTTTCAGGCGAGGGCCATCCGGACGGCGGCGCGGGTGCGGCGCAGGCCGGTCCATTGCAGCTCGGCCAGCACGATCACGCACACCGCCTGTGCCAGCACCCAGGCCACGCCGATCGCGGTGACCGGGAACAGGCCGCTCACCAGCAGCGCGATGCAGGCCGCAGCCCAGCCGAAATTTCCGGACACCACCAGGCCGATCAGCGTGCGCGGCGGAGTCCGGCGGCTGGCCATGAGCGCGGCGACGGCCGCATACGCCAGCAGGAACACGCCTGTGCCTGCAAGCAGCGGCGCAGGCAGTCCGGTGAGCGCGGCCAGCGCACCGGTGAAGGCCAACTGCAGCGCGCCGGTCGCGGCGCAGGAGGCGGCGTCGGCCCACATGACGTTGGGCAGGAAGCGGGGGGATGCGAAGACGGACATGCGAATCTCCTTGGGTGGTACGCCGCAAGCCTGTCCTGCCGCGTTGGAGCCCATGATTCCGCCCGACGGGCATGGCGTCGATGACCTCGGAGGTCATGGCGGCACGACGCCGCCGCGCCAGAATGCGGCTCCATGAACACCCCTCGCCCCCACACGTCCAAGGCCGGCCAGCCCGGCGCGCGCGACCCGTTCGGCGCCCACCTGCGGCACTGGCGCACCCATCGACGCCTGAGCCAGCTCGACCTGGCGCAGGAGGCCGAGGTCTCGACCCGGCACCTGAGCTATGTGGAAACCGGACGGGCCGCGCCCAGCCGCGAGATGGTGCTGCGGCTGGCCGAGCGGCTGGAGGTACCGCTGCGAGAGCGCAACGCGCTTCTGGTGGCCGCGGGCTTCGCGCCCATGTACCGCCAGCGATCGCTCGACGATCCGGCGATGGCATCGGCGCGCCGCGCCATCGACCTCGTGCTCAAGGGACACGAACCCTTTCCCGCGCTGGCCGTGGACCGCCACTGGAACCTGGTGGCGCACAACGCGCTGGTGCCGCTGCTGATGGAAGGCGCCGCGCCCGAACTGCTCAAGCCGCCGATCAACGTGCTGCGCCTGAGCCTGCACCCCGACGGCGTGGCCCCGCGCATCGCGAACCTCGCGCAATGGCGCACCCACCTGCTCGAACGGCTGCAGCAGCAGATCGCCGCCACCGGCGACGCAACGCTGCAGTCGCTGCACGACGAACTGGCGGCCTACCCCGCGCCGGCCGTGAGCCACGACGCGCCGCCGCTCGACACCGCGCTGTCGGCGGTGGCCGTGCCGTTCCAGGTGGTGATGCCGGGCGGCGTGCTGAGCTTCATCAGCACCATCACGATCTTCGGCACGCCGGTGGATGTCACATTGCAGGAACTCGCGGTGGAGTCGTTCTTTCCGGCCGATGAGCAGACGGCGGCTGCGCTGACGGCGCTGGCGCAGTCCGTGCAGCCGTCTCGCGCGGATTGAGGTCGGCCCTGCCGTCCGCGCCGCGCGGCGGACCTTCGAAGTCGTCCACCTGGATCACCTTGTCGGCGGCCTTCAGATAAGCCAGCGCCAGCGCGGGGTCGGGCGCCGAGCGCGCGGCCTCCTCGAGGGAATTCGTGCGGCGCAGTACCTTGTTGAGTTCGGCGGTCGTGCCGCCGAGCCGGGCGCCGAGTTCCATCGCATGCATCAGGTCGCGCAGCCCGCCGGCCGCGGGCTCGCTGAGGTCGGGCGCCAGGCGTTCGACGATGCGCGGGTTGCTGCGCAGCAGTTCCGACAGCTCGAGCAACTGCACGTCGCGCAACGGCGCCAGGTGCGAGGTGCGGCGCAGCACCAGCGCGCCGACCAGGCGCCGGCCCGGCGCCGGCAGGTTGGCATAGAGGTCGCGCAGGATCTTGCCGGCCTCGTCGAGCTGCACCCGGATCGCCGCGCGCGCGAACGGCAGCAGTTCGGGCGCCGCATCGACGCCGTAGCGCCAGATGCACGAGCTGGCCAGGTACAGGTGCGCGAGCACGTCGCCCAGCCGCGCCGACAGCAGCTCCATGCGCTTGAGCTTGCCGCCGAGCATGCCCATCGCAAGATCGGCGGTCAGGGCGTACTTGGCGCTCATGCGCGCGAGCAGCCGAGCCTCGTGCTCCAGCTCCTTGGGCGGCTCGCCGAGCACCGGCGCGCCGAACACGCTGTGCCACAGGTTGGCCGCCACGTGCTTGCCGTGCGCGATGAGGGCGCGACCCAGCGCAGTCTCGTCCTTCGCCTGCACGGCGGCCATCTCGTCGAGCACATGCGGATGGCAGCGCACCGCACCCTGGCCGAACACGATCAGCGCGCGCGTCAGGATGTTCGCGCCCTCCACGGTGATGGCGATCGGCGCCTGCCGGTACGACACGCCCAGCAGGTTCGACGGGCCGTAGATGATGCCCTTGCCGCCGAGGATGTCCATGGCGTGGTTGACCGCGCGGCGCCCCGCCTCGGTGAGCTGCACTTTGAGGATGGCGCTGGCCACGCTGGGCCGCTCTCCCTTGTCGAGGGCGGCCGCGGTGAAGCGGCGGGCCGCATCGCTGGCGTAGAGCTCGGCCGACATCTGCGCGACCAGCCCCGCCACCGCATGGAACTTGCCCACCGGCATGCCGAACTGCTCACGGATCTGTCCATAGCCGTTGCTCACGTACAGCGCGGTCTGCTGCATGGCCGAGCCCAGCGCCGGCAGCGAAATCGCGCGGCCCGCGGCCAGGCATTCCATCAGCATGCGCCAGCCTTGGCCCACCTGCTTCTCTCCACCGATGATCCAGTCCATCGGCACGAACACCTGCCGGCCGTGGATCGGGCCGTTCATGAAGGCACTGTCCATCGGCCGGTGGCGGCGGCCGATGTCCATGCCCTCGTGCGGTACGGGGATCAGCGCGCAGGTGATGCCGAGGTCGCGCTGGCCTTCGGGCCGGCTCTCGTCGACGGCATGGAAGGCCAGGCCGACCACCGTGGCCACGGGCGCGAGCGTGATGTAGCGCTTGTCGAAATCGACCAGGAATCCGCGCGTCATGCGGCCATCGAACTCGCGCTCGACCAGCACGCCGCGGTCGGGAATCGACGCCGCATCCGAGCCCGCATACGGCGATGTGAGGCCGAAACAGGGCAGCTCGCGGCCGTCGGCCAGGCGCGGCAGGTAGTGCGCCTTCTGCGCGTCGGTGCCGTAGCGCAGCAGCAGTTCGGCCGGACCGAGGGAGTTGGGCACCATCACGGTGACGGCGGTGGCGGTGTTGACCGTTGCGATGCGCGCCACGACCGTGGCGTGCGCGTGATGGCCGAAGCCCAGCCCGCCGAACTCCTCGGGAATGATCATCCCGAAGAAGCGCTTCTCCCGCAGGTAGCGCCACACCTCGGGCGGCAGGTCGCGCGCCTCGTCGATGGCGTGGTCGTCGAGCATGCGGCACAGTTCGCGCACTTCGCGATCGAGGAAGGCCAGTTCGCGTGCGTCGAGCCGGTTCGGCCCCATGCCGGAGAGAACGTCGAAATCAGGATTGCCCGAGAACAGGCGCCCCTCGAAGCCGACCGTGCCGGCCTCCAGCGCGGCGCGCTCGGTATCGCCGAGCGGCGGCAGCGCCTTCGAAAATGGCTGCATGGCCCATCGGCCGATGAGGGTCGCCAGCGGCATGGTGCGTCTCCTTTCAGGCTTCCGCGACGACGGGGCGCGGATCGACACCATTCTTGGACATTGCGACCCACCAGGCGGGCCGGCCAACGGCGTCCGTGCCTGTCGGAGACGAACCCGCCGACCTGCGTTACCTGGTCGCCCTGCCCTTTGGGACCGGTGGCACCGGCACCTGCGCCGGCAATGCCGCGCCGGCGGCAACCGGATCGCGCCAGCCGTATTCCACGTAGCGGCGGATGACCAGGCAGCCCGGCGGCGAATCGATCAGAGAGACCGACGATGTCGGCTCCCTGGCGTCGGTGTACACGGCATAGTTGGGAAGCAGCCGCGTCATCTGGTAGCCGGCGAGTTCCTGCTGCGCGACGCTCTCGCAGGTGAAAGGCGCGACCGAAATGCGTTCGGCCGACACGGTGCAGTTGCCGCCCTCGTCAGGAATGGCAGTGATCGAGGCGGCGACCCCGGCGTTCGGGTACTGCATGCCGATGAGGGAAAACATCGGGCCGGTGTCGGGGCGCTTGCGGTCCCAGTCGAGAAGCACATCGTGGCTGCGGCTGCCTTGCACCGTCAGCGAAGACAGCCGCGAAATGGCCGGCAGGCATCGCCTGATGCCCACGCTGGTAGCGGCGCGGGTCAGCGTGTCCTGCGGTGCCAGGGGCACTGTCGAGGGCACCAGAACACCTTGCGCCAACGCCGCCCCGCTGGCAGTCCATGCAACGACGGCGGGCAGCCAGCGAAGGAATGCAAGGGCGTGGTTCATGGCGTGTCGGTCCTCGTGTGTCAGGCCTGGGCATACAGCTGCTCGATGGCCGCCGTGTAGGCGCGCACGTTGTCCTCGCCTTCGGGATCGAGCGTGGCGATGAAGCGGCGCGCTCGCTCGCGGTAGGCGGGCAGGTCGGCGTCGTGCCCGGCGAAGGCGCGCCGAAGCGCGAGGCCGCCCTCCTCGCAGTCGAAGCCGTGATAGCGGTAGCCGCAATCGCCGATGAGGTGCGAGTTGTGGATCAGCGGATAGCCGCCGTACAACGCCTCGTAGTACACGTAGTTCTGCGCGTTCTCCCAGTGGTGCGCGAACACGGCGTCGATCTTGCCGGGCATCACCTGGTAGACGGGAAAGCGCCCTTCGAAGGTGGCCAGGCCGTGCTGCACGATGTCCAGGCTCTGCGCGAAGCCGACGAACAACGGCTTGTCCTTCAGGTGGAAGCTGTTGAAGACCCACATCTTCTCGATGAGTCTCGGCTGCGCGCGGTGCGCCGCCTCGCAGCCCAGCATGGGGATGAAGCATGTCTTCACCATGCAGATGTTGGGCTCGAAGATGGCCACGCGCCACTGCTTGCGGCCGGGCTCGTAGGCAAAACGCGGGCTGTCGGGAGCACGTGCCATGGCGCGCTCCAGCACCATCGGACTCCACAGATGCGGCATGAGCCGCACCGGCGCGCGGAAGGTGCTCTCGAAATAGGGTTTGCACGACACCTCGTACTCGGGAATCGTCCATACCTCGTCGTAGGGCGCGCCCGATATCAGCAGACCGTGCGGCTTGTCGAAGATCATGCGCTCGATGTCGATCACGTAGTCGTTGCCCACGCGCATCGAGACGATCCGGCCGCCGCGTTCGCGAAAGGCCACCGACCAAGGCATGGCGAGCTGGGCACTCATCTCGATCATGAGGTCTAGCTGCTGCCCTGCGGTGACCATGTCGATGATCGGCACCGGCGAATCTGCAAGGAAGCTGGCGGCGTCCGCCGGGCCGCCGTCGCCGCCGCCGGCCACGAGCACCGCGCTTTCCACGCGCGGCGAGCGCAGCAACAGCATCACGAGGAACAGGCAGTTCTGGTAGACACCGTTCTCCCAAAGGCTCTGCTCGCCCTTGCGGATGAATATGGAGACGCCGACCTTGAGCTTCGCCGGCATCATGCGGCGGACCTCGCTGCATCGGCGCGGAACGCGGGGTCGCCGCCCACCAGGTGCAGCAGGCGCTGCGCATAGTCCTCGACGTTCGCCGGGTTGAATGGATCGAGCGACTCGAAGACGCGCATGGAGCACGCGCGGTAGTCATCGAGCTGCCGGTCGTGGTCGCGCACAGCCTGCAGCAGTTGCGCCGCGCCGGCGGGGATGTCGAAGTCGGGGTAGTAGTAGCCCGCGTCGCGCAGCCAGGGAGAGTTGTGCACCAGCGGGTAGTTGCCGTGAAGCGCGTCGAGGTAGCTGTAGTTCTGGTCGTTCTGCCACTGGTGCGAGACCACGGCGTCGGCAAACTGCGCCATGAAGCCTGCGAAGTCGTGCCGGCCGAGGAAGATCGCCTTGTGCTGGCGCACGATGTCGAGCGAGTTCGCCAGGTAGAGCATGGTCGGGTGGTCCTTCAGGTGCAGCGTGTTGAGCACCTGCATCGAAGTCACGGCCGAAGGGTCCGCGCGATACGCCCCGTCGCAGATCAGCATGGGCACGCTGCTGGACTTCACCACCGAGATGTTGGGCTCGAAGATCGCGACGCGAAACCCCGGTTGCTCGGCCGTGCGCGGCACATAGCCGAAGCGGTGGCCCGCGGCCTCGACCTCGGCGACGCGCTGGGCCAGGAACTGCGGCGACCACAGGTAAGGCACCTCGAACACCGGGCAGCGGTGCATGGTGTGCATCATCGGCGCGAAGGTCGCATCCTTCGGCAGCAGCCAAACCTCGTCGCAGCGGTCGGGCCTGCTGAAGTGCCCCTTGTCGGTGAAGACGATCGGCTCGGCCAGGGCCGCGAAAGGCTGACCTGCACAATGAAACACCACGCGGCCTCCGCATGCGCGGAAGTGCAAGAGCCATTGCATGTCGAGCGCACCGGCCATCTCGATGACCACGTCCAGCGAGTCGGTGAGCTCGCGCGCGCGTCCAAAGGCCAGGCCCATGGCCGTGGTGTCGACCTGCGGCGGCATCGCTTCCTGGTCGCCCGCGTCGATCAGCGCGACGGATTCGACGAACCCGATGCGTTGCAGCAAGCGGGCAAGGAACAGGACGTTCTGCCCCATCCCGTTCTCCCAGATGTTCTGACCGGCGTGGGTGAGGACTGAAATACCGATGCGCATGAGGCGGAGTGTGTACCAAAAGAAACGGCCCCCGCGCCATCGCCACGGGGGCCGCCTGTTCGAGGGCCGGGTGAGCGGCCTTTCAGTGATTGACGTCCTTGTTTCTTTACTTCCACTTCCAGCCGATACCGGCGTTGATGCCCCATTCCTTGCCCGTGGTCGTCACCCCCGCGCCCCACGACATCTTGCCGTCGTCGGACAGCGTCTTGAAGTTCAGCGCCAGCGCGGTGTAGCCCTTGTAGCTGCCCAGCCCCACGCCCACGGTCTTCTCTCCGGGGTACAGCGTGGGCAGGTAGGTGCCCGACATCGCGAAGGCCATGGCCGTGCCCGAGTACGCGATGCGCGCCACGTCGCCCACCTGCCCCTGCACCTGGTTGAGCTGCTGCACGTTGACCGCGTCGCCGGGCAGGATGCCCGGCGCCACGTTGCTCACGCGCGTGCCGAGGGGCGCCTGCCCGTTGCCCAGCGCGAGCAGGCCGTAGTTGACCGAGCCGTCGGGGTTGGTCGCGTACTGCGCGCTGCTGGCCTTCGCCGCCGCGGATGCGGCCTTCAGCTGCGCCACGTTGGTCGCGTCGCTGTCGGCCGTACCCGCCGCCACGCCGGTGATCTGGCGGAACTGGCCGCTGGCAGCGTCGCCCACCGACACCGCCGCCTGCGTGCTGGTGGTCGCCCTGATGGCCGCCTGGTCCTTCGCCGTCGCGCTGCCCGGCACGTAGCCGGCCACGCCGGCCACGGTGGAAGCCACCGAGCCGGAGCCCAGCGCCACGCCGCCGCTTTGCTGCACCACCGCGCCGAAGCCGATGGCCGTGCCCTCGGAGACGTTCTGCGCCTGGCTCAGCGGCGTGCCGCCGGCATCCGCGTTGTCGCCCAGGGCCACGCCGCCGCCGCCCGCGCGGGCATTGGCGCCAATGGCCTGCGAGCCCGTGGCCAATGCTCCCGTGCCGATGGCGATGGCGTCGGTGCCCGTCGCCTGCGCGCCGAACCCCATCGCCATAGCACCCTCGGCCGTGGCCTTCGCACCGTTGCCGGCGGCAAAGGAGTTGGCGCTGCTGGCCACCGACTGCGGACCGATCGCCACGGCTTCCTGCCCGCTGGCCACCGAGTCGCCCGACGTCGAGTTGGCGTGGAAGTATTTGGTGCCGGTGTTGTAGATGTTGTTGACCGAGGTGCTGAGGCTGTTGAGGTTGACGTTGGTCGTGCTCAGGCCGGTCGACGCGGAGGTCGACAGGCTCGCGACATTGCCGTTGGTCGTGCTGAGGCCGGTCGACAGGCTGTCGATGCTGCTCGTGGCTGTACTGAGACCCGTCGAGGTCGAGGTCGACAGGCTACCGATACCAGTCGACGTGGAAGTCGACAGGCTCGCAACGCTGCTGTTTGTGGTGCTGACACTCGTCGACAGGCTGTTGATACCGCTGGTCGCAGTGCTCAGGCCCGTCGAGGTCGACGTGGACAAGCTCCCGATGCTGCTTTCGGCAGTGCTCAGACCCGTGGAGGTCGAAGTCGACAGGCTGGCCACGCTGCTGTTTGTGGTGCTGAGACCCGTCGACAGGCTGTTGATGCCACTGGTCGCAGTGCTCAGGCCCGTCGAGGTCGACGTGGACAAGCTGTCGATGCTGCTTGCGGCAGTGCTCAGACCCGTGGAGGTCGAGGTCGACAGGCTCGCAACGCTGCTATCGGTAGTGCTGAGACCCGTGGACAGGCTGTTGATGCCGCTGGTCGCAGTGCTCAGGCCCGTCGAGGTCGACGTGGACAAGCTATCGATGCTGCTTGCGGCAGTGCTCAGACCGGTGGAGGTCGAGGTCGACAGACTGGTGACGCTGCTGTTGGTGGTGCTGAGACCCGTCGACAGGCTGTTGATGCCGCTGGTCGCAGTGCTCAAGCCCGTCGAGGTCGACGTGGACAGGCTGTCGATGCTGCTCGCGGCCGTGCTCAGCCCTGTGGAGGTCGAGGTGGACAGGCTGTCGACGTTGCGCGTTGCCGTACTGAGACCCGTCGACAGACTGCTGATGCCGGTCGAGGTGGAGGTCGACAAGCTGTTGATGCCGCTGGTCGCAGTGCTCAGGCCCGTCGAGGTCGAGGTAGAGAGGCTATCGATACTGCTAGTGGCCGTGCTCAAGCCTGTGGAGGTCGAGGTCGACAGGCTACTGATCCCGGTCGACGCGGAAGTCGACAGGCTGGCCACTGAGCTGTTCGTCGTGCTCAGGCCCGACGAGGTCGACGTGGACAGGCTGTCGATGCTGCTCGAAGCCGTACTCAGACCCGTGGAGGTCGAAGCCGACAAGCTGCTGATGCCGGTCGACGTGGAAGTCGACAGACTCGCAACGCCGCTGTTGGTTGTGCTCAGACCCGTGGACAGGCTGTTGATGGCACTCGTCGAGGAACTGATGTTCGTCGACAGGCTGGCGACCGTGCTGCTGGTCGTGCTCAAGCCGGTCGACAGGCTGCCGATGCTGCTCGCCGTGGTGCTCATGCCGGTGCTCAGCTGGGCCACAGTCACGACGTCCTGCGGGGCAGAACCATCGGCCACGTTCGTGATCCGTCGCAGGGCCGAAGCCGAGCCCACAGAAACCTCGGATGCGGGTGCCGCAGTGCCGGTGAGGAAGCCGGCGCCGGTCGGAGAGGCCGCGCTGGTCACGCTGCCTGCGCCGAGTGCGATGCTGTTCTCGCCGTTGGCGATGGCGTCCTGGCCGATGGCCACGCTGTTGGCGCCGATGGCCTGGCTGTCCGCGCCGGTGCTGTTGGCGTGGAAGTACTTCGTGCCCGTGTTGTAGATCGAGCTGACCGACGAGCTCAGGGTGCCCAGGTTGCTGTTGGTCGTGTTCAGTCCGGTCGAAAGGCTGCCGATGCCGCTGGTTGCCGTGCTCAGGCCGGTAGACAGGCTGCTGATGCCGGTCGAAGTTGAAGTCGACAGGCTGGCCACTGAGCTGTTCGTCGTGCTCAGGCCGGAGGAAGTCGACGTGGACAGGCTGTCGATGCTGCTCGAAGCCGTGCTCAGCCCTGTGGAAGTCGAAGCCGACAAGCTGCTGATACCGGTCGACGTGGAAGTCGACAGGCTCGCGACGCTGCTGTTAGTGGTGCTGAGACCCGTCGACAGACTGCTGATGCCGGTCGAGGTGGAGGTCGACAAGCTAGCAACGCTGCTGTCGGTGGTGCTGAGACCCGTGGACAGGCTGCCGATGCCGCTGGTCGCAGTGCTCAGCCCCGTGGAGGTCGAGGTGGACAGGCTGTCGACGCTGCTCGTTGCCGTGCTTAGACCCGTCGACAGGCTGTTGATGCCGGTCGAGGCAGAGGTCGACAAGCTATTAATGCCGCTGGTCGCAGTGCTCAAGCCCGACGAAGTCGAGGTCGACACACTCGCGACGCTGCTGTTGGTTGTGCTCAGGCCCGTAGACAGGCTAATGATGCCCGTCGATGTGGAAGTCGACAGGCTGTCGATGCCGCTGGTCGCAGTGCTTAGACCCGTGGAGGTCGAGGTCGACAGACTGGCGATGCCCGTAGAGGTCGAGGTGGACAGGCTCGCGACGCTGCTGTTGGTGGTGCTGAGACCCGTGGACAGGCTGTTGATGCCGCTGGTCGCCGTACTCAAGCCCGTTGAGGTCGAGGTCGACAGGCTCGCAAAGCTGCTGTTCGTCGTACTGAGACCCGTCGACAGGCTGCCGATGCCGCTGTTCGCGGTGCTCAAGCCCGTCGAGGTCGACATGGACAGGCTTTCGATGCTGTTCGTGGCCGTGCTCAAGCCTGTGGAGGTCGAGGTCGAAAGGCTGCTGATGCCACTGGTCGCGGTGCTCAAGCCCGACGAAGTCGAGGTCGAGAGACTCGCGACGCTGCTGCTGGTCGTGCTCAAGCCCGTGGACAGGCTATTGATGCCAGTCGATGTGGAAGTCGACAGGCTGCTGATGCCACTGGTCGCAGTGCTCAGGCCCGATGAAGTCGACGTGGACAGGCTGTCGAGGCTGCTCGTGGCCGTGCTCAGCCCCGTGGAGGTCGACGTCGACAGGCTCGCTACGCCGCTGTTGGTTGTGCTCAGGCCCGTGGACAAACTGTTGATGGCAATCGTCGAGGAGCTGAGGTTCGTCGAAAGGCTGGCAACTGCGCTGTTGGTCGTGCTCAGGCCTGTGGACAGGCTGCCGATGCTGCTGGTGGCCGTGCTCAGGCCGGTCGAACTCGACGTGGACAGGCTGGAAATACTGCTGACCGTGGTGCTCATGCCGGTGCTCAACTGGGCCACGGTCGCGGCGTCCTGGGGAGCGGCGCCGTCGGCCACATTCGTGACTCGCCGCAGGGCGGAAGCCGAGCCCACCGAAACCTCGGATGCGGGTGCGGCGGTGCCGGTGAGGAAGCCGGCGCCAGTCGGAGAGGCCGCGCCGGTCACGCTGCCCGCACCAATCGCGATGCTGTTGGCATACGTTGCAGTGGCCAGCGTGCCGATGGCCACCGTGTTCGACGCGGTGCCAGTTGCATTGGCGCCCAATGCGATCGCGGCATCGACCACTGTCGCCCCCGGCGGCTTGACCGTCGCGCCATTGCCGATCGCGATGCTTCGGGTCGTCCGGTCGTCGGTGGCAGCATTCCCGCCGATCGCGATAGAAGCGTCCTGCGCCGCAGTGCCGATCTGGTCGGCGGATGCGCCGGTGCCCAGCGCGATGCTTCCGCCCCAACTGTTCGCATTGGGCCCGATAGCGATGGTATTGACATCGGTTTTCGAACCGATGGTGGCGTTCTTGCCGATGGCGATGGCGCCATCCGCGATCGAGCGTGCGCCGGAACCCAGCGCGATGCCGGCGTTGCCCGAGGCCAGGGCGCTTTGTCCGATGGCGACGGCTGTCGCGGCAGCGGCATTCGCGCCGGCGCCGAAACCGATGGCGTTGGTGGCCGATGCGCTGGCCGTGTCGCCGAAGGCGAGCGTGCCGGCCGCGGTGGCGCTGGAATTGTTGCCCATCGCAACCGCGCCCTGCCCGGTCGCATTGTTGGAATTGCCGATGGCCACCGCGCCGGTGCCCTCCGAGACGTTGGGATCGCCAATGGCGACCGCGCCATCGCCAATGGCCTTCTGGCCACGGCCGATGGCCACCGCCCCACCCGCGGCGGTGCTGGAGTTCGCGCTCGTGCCCGACGAACCGATGGCGACGTTCTGTCCCGTGGCGCCACTGACGACGCCGTCGCCCTGGGAAATGCCGAAGGCGCCGTTGACGATCGCACCGCGACCGAGCGCGATGCCGGAGGTTGCCGCGGCCACGACGCTGGACTGGCCGCCGATGGCGATCGAATCGGCCGCGGCGGCGGATGCGCCGCCCACGGAATTCGTTCCGAGTGCCAGCGCGCCGACAGCGGCAGCGTTCGCCGTGCGGCCCAGGGCCGAGGAGAAATCGCCTGTGGCCGAGGCTCCGGCACCGACGGCGGTGCTGCGATTGCCGAAGGCCTTCGCCAACGTGCCGACTGCCAGGGCATTCTCGGCAGCGGCGTTCGAGGAATAGCCGAATGCCGTGGACGTCCTGCCCAAGGCTTGTGCGAACACGCCGAAGGCCGTGGAACTGCTGCCCCAGGCGTTGGCGTTGTTCCCGAAGGCCGTTGAAGGCGCGGTCGAACTCGCGTCGCCGCGGGCCATCGCGTTCGTTCCGAAGGCCACGTCGTTGCCAAAGGCGGCATTGGCGCCGGCGCCGATGGCGGTCGCGCCGCCGCCATTCGCCTTTGCGCCGACACCGATCGCCAAGTTGTTCGTCTTGTTGGTCGCAATCGCATTCGTGCCGATGGCGATGCCCGAATCCGCGCCGCTTCCGACACTGGCACCGCTTCCCAGGGCGATGGTGGCGAGCGACTGCGCATTGGCATTGAGGCCGATGGCGATACCCGAATCGGCCGCGCTGCCGACGACGGCCTGGCCACCGATCGCGACCGAGTTGGCGCCCAGGGCACGGGCCGCCGCGGTGCCGCTGGCACCGATGGCCGTCGCGCCGGTGCCGCTCGCGGTCGCGCCGGCGCCCACCGCCGTCGCATAGTTGGCGGTTGCGTTGGCGCCCACGCCGATGGCCGACGCATTGGTGCCGGTGGCGCCACCTTCGTTTCCGCCGATGGCCAGGGCGTTGGTGCCGCTCGCGTTGGCCTGGCCGCCGATCGCCACCGCGTCCTGCGCCGTGGCCTTGGCACCGGTGCCGAAAGCCAGCGAATCGCCGCTCGTGGTGTTGGACGAGGCGATGGAGTTCGCACCGATCGCGATGGCGGTGCCCGCGCTGACCGCCGCCGCGTTCGCGCCCGCGCCGATGGCGATGTTGTTGTTGCTCGCAGCGAGGGCGTTCTGGCCCATCGCGATGCTGGCGATGCCGAAGGCATTGGCCTGGAGGCCGTAGGCCGAGGCGTACTGCCCGGCGGTCGACCCCATGCCGAACATGCTTGAGCCCTTGCCGCGCGCCGTCGTGAACGACCCGAACAGCGTCGCGCCCAGCATGTTGGCGGCGTTGGCAGAGCAACCGCCGATCACCGTCGAGTACGAGCCCGATCCTTCGACCGGATCGGCCGTCGCCGGGTAGGCCTTGCCATCAGGACCGGTGTTGGCGCCGGTGCTGCAGGCGCCGTTCGGCGGTCCGACGATGAAGGCGTTCGCGCTCTCCATCAAGCCGATGGACGCCAGTGCGACGCTCAGCACGGCACCAGAGACGACCGCCGCCGAACTACTCTTCTTGCCACGGGCGGAAGTGATTTCTGAAGCGGCCACCCAGGCGCCAAGGGCTTCATTCCAGATGCTTCTGTAGGACTTGTTCATTTGCTGTTCGGCGGCTCGCGGGAGTGGGCGAGCGCGGTTCGTATTGACTGAAATGCGATGCTCACCGTGTTCGGCTTCATCGCTAGAGCGCCAGTCTTGGCATCGCTCATTTGCAGGAATGCTGGAATGTACGGAGTTGCTTCTCTCTTTGGCGCACCGCAACAATATTCAAAATTACCTTTGATGATTTAGTTCACAAAATATCTAAAAGCGTGTGTTCTTGAATTTTTAAAAGAGGCCATCAATGCTGCGCAACAGGCATTCAATCGGAACCATCAAGGCACCAAATGCAATCAACTGTTGTCAATTTTTATCTTCAAGACAATTTTTGGAAGCTTTCTGGTAGATCGCACACAACTTTGGAACCACGTCAAAATTGCGCGAGCCTATATGGAGCGGCGAAATTAATCACGCCCCAGCGATGCCGGCTTTATGCTCCTTTCACTCCGCTCACCTCCACCGGCAATTAACATTTGCGAAACAATTCAATGCCTGACACGTCCATGCTCCGTATTGGAATTACGCTCGGACTCCATCACGAGGCCGAAACGCTTTGGAACAATGGCATCAAGCAAAACGCCATATTTCTGGCAGAAGCACTGAAGCACTGCCCGTTGGTGGCTTCGGTGGTACTTGTCAACACCACGGCCGTCCCGATCACGCCGACCCTGCCCTGGGACCAGGCGCGCTGGCCCACCGTGACCTTCGACACAGCCAAGGACAACGTCGACGTGCTGATTGAACTCGGGGGTCAGATCGACGCGGCGCAGACCGACTACCTGAAGCGGCGCGGCGCGCGGCTGGTGTCGTACTGCTGCGGCTTCGAGTACGTGCACGCCATGGAGTCGATGCTGTTCAGCAAGCCGCTGTGGGGCCAGAACCTTTTCGTGAACCAGCGCTACGACGACATCTGGATGGTTCCGCAGGTGGTCAACATCAGCCAGCCGTACTTCGAAGTGCTGCGCCGGGCCGATGCGCGCCCCGTGCCTTTCGTCTGGAGCCCGGTGTTCCTGGACGAGCGCACGCGCGGCTTGCCTGCTGCCGGCGTCTATCAGCCGAAGGTTGGTCCGAGGCGGCTCAGCGTGATGGAGCCGAACATCAACGTGGTGAAGTTCTGCCTCTATCCTGTGCTGATCGCCGAGCTGGCCTACCGCTCACGGCCCGAAGCCATCGCGTTGCTGCAGGTCAACAATGCCGAGCGGCTGGCGAAGGAGAGCATGGAGTTCATCACGTTGATGAACCAGCTCGACCTGATCCGCCAGCACAAGGCGGTCTTCCTGGGCCGGCACGAAACGCCGGTTTTCCTCGCGCAGAACACCGACATCGTGATCTCGCACCAGTGGGAGAACCCGCTCAACTACTTCTACCTGGAAACTTGCTGGCAGGGCTATCCGCTGGTGCACAACGCTCACCTGTGCGCAGACCTCGGCTACTACTACCAGGGCAACGACGTGGCCGGGGCCAGCACCCGCGTGATCGAAGCCATCGACACCCACGACGCGCAGGCCACCGCGTACCGCGAACGCCAGCGCAGCCTGATCGACCGCTACCTCCCCGGCCACGCCGCGGCCACGGAGGTCTACGACAACCTGCTGCTGGGGCTGATGCGGCGCCCCGCCCGATAGGCTCGACGGTCACAGACAGCGACAACGACAACGACAAGCAAACGGAACCTGACATGCTCGACCCATCCGAACTCCGGCAGATCTTTCCCGTGATCGTCACACCGAGCCACGACGGCAAGGTCTTCCTGAACTACCTCACCTCGATGCTGAACTTCACCGTCCAGGCCGAGCGCGCCGGCATGCGGCTGCAGGTACTCACGCACCAGGGCGAGAGCCTGGTGACGCGCGCACGGAACAACTGCGTGGCCCAGTTCCTCGCCAATCCGCAGTGGACGCACCTGTTCTGGATTGACGCCGACATCGGCTTCTCTGCCCAGGCGGCCTTCCGGCTGTTGCTGTCGGATTACGACGTGGCGGCAGGCGTGTACCCACTCAAGCGCGAGAACTGGCCCGACGGCGGCGTGGCCGAAGGCACGACGCAGCAGCAGTTCGAGTCCACCTTCACCCGCTACACCGTGAACGCCAAGGCTTCCGAGACCACCTCGCGGGTCGAGCTCGAGGTGCAGTCCGACGGATTCATGAAGATGAACGAAGCGCCGACCGGCTTCATGGCGATCAAGCGCGCCGTGTTCGAACGGCTCATGGCAAGCTACCCCGATCTCAGGTACATGCCCGACAGCATCGGCGAGGCCGACCTCGGCCTGCACTACCGCTTCTTCGACGTCATGGTAGATCCGCAGACGCGCCGCTACCTCTCCGAGGACTACGGCTTCTGCCGACTCTGGTCGGGGCTGGGCGAGTCGATCTACGTCGATGCCAATTCGAACCTGACGCACCAGGGCTCCAAGCTCTACCGAGGCGACTTCGCGACCTCGCTGCAGACATCCCTGCCGCATGCAGTCGGCGGTCCGGCCGGCGCGGCGATGGTTCTGGCAGGCCGGGAGTACTTGCAGGCCAACCAGCCGCCGCTCTGAGCGCGGCGCGCACTCCGCTGCTCCGCCCAAGAAAAAGCCCCGCCGAGCGGGGCTTTTTCATTGGAGCTGACCCGTCCTGACCTGGGTTGACACCTTTTCCTCTCAGAAAAGGCAAGTCAATGGAATCAGGCATCAAACGCACGCAGAGCGACTACACGCTGGCTTTTAAGCTGTCGGTGGTCGATCAGGTAGAAAAAGGCGAGCTCACGTACAAGCAGGCCCAGGAGCGCTACGGCATCCAGGGTCGCTCGACGGTGTTGGTGTGGCTGCGCAAGCATGGCCGCCAGAGCTGGGGTTCGGCATCATGTCGGCTTCCCATGCCAGTACCGATCAAGAATTCCGCATCGCCATCCGCTGCGCCGCTGACTCCTGAGCAGAGGATCAAGGCTCTCGAAGTCCAGCTTCGCGAGGCCAATGAGAAGGCTCAGTTGTTCGAGGCCGTGCTCGATGTCCTGAAGAAGGACTATGGGGTGCGTGTCGTAAAAAAGCCTTCGGGCAAGTCCTCTCGCAAAAGCTCGTCCCGGGGCTGAGCGTGTTGAGGGCTTGCCGCCATTGGGGCGTCAGCCGCCAGGCTTACTACCAACAACTGCAGCACCAGCAGCAATGCCGTGCCCGTTCTGACACAGTGATCGAGCTTGTGCGTTCCGTGCGCCTGCGCCAGCCGCGGCTGGGCGCGCGCAAGCTGCACCATCTTCTCAAGCAGCCGCTGCACCAGGCCAACGCGAGCCTGGGGCGCGATGCGTTGCTGGACGTGCTGCGCGAGGCCCACATGCTGGTTCAGCCCAGGCGGGCGTATCACAAGACCACCGACAGCCATCACCGGTTGCGCCGTCATCCCAACCTGCTCAAGCAGGGGCCGGATCAGGTGCGCCCCACCGGCAGCGAGCAGGTCTGGGTGGCTGACATCACCTACCTGCCGACCGATCAAGGATTCGTCTATCTCAGCCTGGTGACGGATGCGTGGTCGCGCAAGATCGTGGGCCATCACGTGCACGACAGCCTGCACACCGAGCAGGTCAGCCGGGCGCTGAAGGTGGCGCTCAAGGGCCGCAAGACTGGGCAAATGCTGGTGCATCACTCGGACAGGGGCATCCAGTACTGCTCGAACGACTATCAGGAAATCCACCGCCGCCACGGCATCGCCTGCTCGATGACGGACGGCTACGACTGCTATCAGAACGCGCTGGCCGAGCGCGTCAACGGGATCTTGAAGATGGAGTTCCTGCTGCACCGGCCTGCCGATCTGACCCAGGCCAGCCGGATGGTCCAGCAGGCCGTGCAGATCTACAACCAAGAGAGACCGCACCTGTCCCTAAAATTGAAAACGCCCGATGAGGTTCATCGGGCGTCTGTTGCCGGCTGGATCAAGCCGGCTGTGTGTCCTTCATAGGTGTCAACCTATGGCAGGACGGGTCAAGCAGCGAAAGCGATCAGGCGCCGACCGTATCCGCCACGCCCTTGTAATCCTCGATCTTGTCGAAGTTCAGGTACTGATAGATCTGCGAGCTGGACGCCTCGAGCACACCGGTGGAGGCCATGTACTCTTCCTTGGTCGGGATGCGGCCGAGGCGCGAGCAGATCGCGGCCAGCTCTGCCGAGCCGAGGTACACGTTGGTGTTCTTACCCAGGCGGTTCGGGAAGTTCCGCGTGCTGGTCGACATCACCGTGGCGCCTTCGCGCACCTGGGCCTGGTTGCCCATGCACAGCGAGCAGCCCGGCATTTCGGTGCGGGCACCCGCGTTGCCGAACACGCCGTAGTGGCCTTCCTCGGTGAGCTGCTGCGCGTCCATCTTGGTCGGCGGTGCGATCCACAGCTTGACCGGGATGTCGCGCTTGCCTTCGAGCAGCTTGGAAGCCGCGCGGAAGTGGCCGATATTGGTCATGCACGAACCGATGAACACTTCGTCGATGGCGGCACCGGCCACGTCGCTCAGCGTCTTCACGTCGTCGGGGTCATTCGGGCAGGCCACGATGGGTTCGTGGATCTCGGCCAGGTCGATCTCGATGACGGCCGCGTATTCCGCGTCGTCGTCGCCCTTGAGCAGTTGCTGGTCGGCCAGCCAGGCTTCCTGCGCGGCGATGCGGCGTTGCAGCGTGCGAGCGTCGGCGTAGCCTTCGGCAATCATCCACTTCATCAGCGTGATGTTGCTGTTGATGTACTCGGCGATCGGCTCCTTGTTCAGGTGCACGGTGCAGCCGGCCGCCGAGCGCTCGGCCGAGGCGTCGCTCAGCTCGAAAGCCTGTTCCACCTTCAGGTCGGGCAAGCCTTCGATCTCGAGGATGCGACCCGAGAAGATGTTCTTCTTGCCTTGCTTGGCCACGGTCAGCAGGCCGGCCTTGATGGCGTACAGCGGAATGGCGTTGACCAGGTCGCGCAGCGTGACGCCGGGCTGCATCTTGCCCTTGAAGCGCACGAGCACCGATTCGGGCATGTCCAGCGGCATCACGCCGGTGGCGGCCGCGAAGGCCACGAGACCGGAGCCCGCGGGGAAGCTGATGCCGATGGGGAAACGGGTGTGGCTGTCGCCGCCCGTGCCCACGGTGTCGGGCGTCAGCAGGCGGTTGAGCCAGCTGTGGATCACGCCGTCACCCGGACGCAGCGAGACGCCGCCGCGGTTGGCCATGAACTCGGGGAGTTCGTGGTGCATCTTGACGTCGACCTTCTTGGGGTACGCCGCCGTGTGGCAGAACGACTGCATGACGAGGTCGGCCGAGAAACCCAGGCAGGCCAGGTCCTTCAGCTCGTCGCGGGTCATCGGACCGGTGGTGTCCTGCGAGCCGACCGAGGTCATCTTGGGTTCGCAGTACGTGCCGGGGCGAACGCCCTGGCCTTCCGGCAGGCCGCAGGCGCGGCCGACCATCTTCTGTGCCAGCGAGAAACCCTTCTTGGTGTCGACCGGGCTTTGCGGCAGGCGGAAAAGCGTCGACACGGGCAGGCCCAGCGCTTCGCGCGCCTTGGCCGTGAGGCCGCGGCCGATGATCAGCGGAATGCGGCCGCCGGCGCGCACTTCGTCGAACAGCACTTCGCTCTTGACCTGGAACTCGGCAATGACCTTGCCATCCTTTAGTGCCTTGCCTTCATAGGGACGCAGCTCGACCACGTCGCCCATTTCCATCTGCGTGACATCGAGTTCGATGGGCAACGCGCCCGAGTCTTCCATCGTGTTGTAGAAGATGGGAGCGATCTTGCCGCCGAGGCACACGCCGCCGAAGCGCTTGTTCGGCACGAAGGGAATGTCTTCGCCGGTGAACCACAGGACCGAGTTGGTGGCGCTCTTGCGCGACGAGCCCGTGCCGACCACGTCGCCCGCGTAGGCCACGAGGTGGCCGCGCGCGCGCAGGTCTTCGATGAACTTCACCGGGCCGCGCTTGCCGTCTTCTTCCGGCACGATGCCGGGACGTGCGTTCTTGTGCATCGCCAGGGCGTGCATCGGGATGTCGGGACGGGTCGTCGCATCGGGTGCGGGCGACAGGTCGTCGGTGTTGATTTCGCCAGCCACCTTGAAGATGCTGACGGTGATGCTCTGCGGCACTTCGGGACGGCTGGTGAACCACTCGGCATCGGCCCAGCTCTGCAGAACGCCCTTGGCGTTGGCGTTGCCCTTGTCGGCCTTTTCCTTGACGTCGTGGAACTGGTCGAACATCAGCAGGGTTTTCTTGAGGCCCTCGGCCGCCACGGCGCCGACTTCGGCGTCATCGAGCAAATCGATCAGGGGGCTGATGTTGTAGCCGCCGAGCATGGTGCCGAGCAGCTCGGTGGCGCGGGCGCGCGACAGAAACTCGCTCTTCTCGGTGCCGTGGGCCACGGCCGCGAGGTAGCTCGCCTTGACCTTGGCGGCGTCGTCGACGCCGGCGGGCACGCGATGGGTGAGCAGGTCGAGCAGGAAGGCGCCATCCTTGGCGTTCGCGCTCTTGAGGAGCTCGATCGCTTCAGAGGTCTGCTTCGCGCTCAATGGCAGCGGCGGAATACCGAGCGCGGCGCGTTCGGCAACATGGTCAACGTAGGCTTGCAACATCTTTTTTTCTCCGGAAACTGGGCTCGCGGGCGTACGGCGCGGTCAAGCAAGAGCCGCGCCGCACCCGCGCTCGATACGCTTACTTCTTTTCGCCGTCGGCACCCTCGAACAGGGCCTTGGGCGGGTTCTTCTTCATTTCTGCGGCAAACGCGATCTGCGCGTCGGTCTGGCATTCGTCTGCAATGCGCAGGCCGGCCTTCTGGTTCATCAGCATCGATTTGTTGCCGAGCTGGAGCCACATGGCGCCGGCACGCGGGTCTTCGAGGCGGATCGCACCGGTACGGCTTTCGACCGGGTGCATGCGGTACTTCTGGCCCTTGGTGCTGACGGTGAAGAAGCCGGGCTTCTTCTCGTCGGGCGTGACGGTCACGTCGGCGCCGAGTTCGCACTGGGCCTTGCCGATGGAAACGCGCTGTGCCACGGCCAGGTCGGCGTCGGTCAGCGTCACGTCGGTGTCGGTGTTGATGGGCGTGACCTCCTCGACGGCCTTCGCGGCCTTGCGCGTGACCTGGCGCTTGGGCGGAGCCTTCTTGGCCTCGGCCTTTGCTGCAGCGGGCTTGGCCGCCGGCTTGGCGGGTGCCGCGGCGGTTTGCGCCACTGCGGCGAACGGCAGTGCCAGGGCAACGGCAGCGATCAGGGCAATTTTCTTCATGTGTGGGTTTCCTTGAGACTGGATTCGGGTGGTTTCAGGAGGCCGCGAATGCAAACCAGGCTTTCGCCTCGGGTGGCAACGTGCGCCCTGTTGCGTGGGCGCGCGTCAGAACCTGCCAGAAATGGCGGTAGCTCGCGCGGTCGTGCAATGTGCCATCAATTTGTGTCGGAGCCCAATCCGCGGCTGCCGCCTTTACAAGGATTTTTGTGGCAATTTGAATCTGGGCCTCGTCGGGCGCGAAGGCTTCGAGGATGGGGCGGATCTGGTTCGGGTGGATGCTCCACATGCGCGTGTAGCCGAACTCGGAGGCCGCCTTGCGGGCGGCCATGCGCATCGCATCGGCGTCATTGAACTCGGTGACCACGCAATGCGACGGCACCTTGCCGTAGGCATGCGCGGCCGAGGCGATGGCCAGCTTGGCGCGTACCACCAGCGGGTGGCTGAACTGCCCTTCCGCACCCATGCCGTCGGCCGGAATGGCGCCGGCGTGGGCCGAGACGAAGTCCATGAGGCCGAAACTCAGCGACTGCACGCGCGGATGCGCGGCGATGTCGAAGGCGTTGTGGACAGCCAGCGGCGATTCGATCAGCACATGCAGCGGCAGCGCAGCGGCGTCGGCCGCATCGAGAGCAGCCACGGCCTGCTGGACGTCGGCCACCGACTCGACCTTGGGCACCATCAAATGGCTGAGGCGTGCGGCAGCACGGCCGGCGATGGTGATCACGTCGCCCGCGAAGGCCGGATGGTCGACCGGGTGCACGCGCACGCCCACACGCATGCCGGGCCGCGCAGCCAACGCCAGCTCGGTGACGAGCGCCGCGTGCTCGGCTTCGCCGCCCACGGGGGCGCCGTCTTCGCAGTCGAGGGTGACGTCGAACACGCAGGCGCCGAACTCCTCGGCCATCTCGGCCTGGAGCGCGAGGCTCTTTTTCATGCGCGCCTCGACGCCGCTGTAGTGATCGCACACCGGCAGCGTCACGCCGCCGGCCTGCGCGCCGAGCAGCACTTCACCCGGATGAACAGCTCGGGTCATGCCTTCTTCTGCGCCACGATGAACATGCGCGGGAACGCGAGCAGCCGCTTGCCATCGGTGCGCGCCGGATAGGCCTCGTTCACACGGCGTTCGTATTCGGCGAGGTAGCTCGCCTGCAGGTCGGGCGACAGCCGGTCGACAAAAGGCTTCAGGCCCGTGCCGCGCACCCATTCGACGATGGACGCAGCGTCGGCCATGCGGTGCTGGTAGATCGTGTGCCAGACATCGACGTTGGCCGCATGCGGTGCCAAGAGGTCGTAGTAGCCGCCGAGCGGCAGCAGCTTGGTGCGCAGCCGGTCGGCATCGCCGATGGGCTCGGCCCAGGGCGCTTCGGCGGCGAGCGCGCGCATCAGGCGGTGCGTGGGCTCCTGGCGGTTGTCCGGCATCTGGATGGCAAGCACGCCACCCGGGGCCAGCGCGTCGAACAGGCGCGGGATCAGCGTCTCGTGATCAGGCACCCATTGCAGGGACGCATTGGCGTAGATGAGGTCGGGCGCTTGGTCTTGCGGCGCCCAGGTCGCGATGTCGCTCAACTCGAAGCGCGCGCCGGGCAGGCGCTCGCGCGCGCTGACCAGCATGGCTTCGGAGTTGTCGGTCCCGAGGGCCTGCGCCTTCTGGAACCGGTTGACCAGCAGCTCGGTGGAGTTGCCCGGCCCACAACCGAGGTCGACCACGCGGTCGGCTTCGGCCAATGGCACCCGCGCCAGGAGTTCCTGCGCGGGTCGTGTGCGCTCGTCCTCGTAGCGACGATAGAGCGCGGGGTTCCAGTCGAGCATGCTGCGGGCCAGCCTTACAGCAGGTGAGCGACGCCGGCGCGTTCGCCTTCGAGCTCTTCGAGCGTCTTGTTGATGCGCTCCTGGCTGAATGCGTCGATCTCGAGGCCTTCGACCAGCTTGTATTCACCGTTTTCGCAGGTGACCGGGAAGCCGAACATCACGTCCTTCGGAATGCCGTACTGGCCGTCCGACGGGATGCCCATGGTGACCCACTTGCCGTTGGTGCCCAGGGCCCAGTCGCGCATGTGGTCGATGGCGGCGTTGGCGGCCGAGGCAGCCGACGACAGGCCGCGTGCTTCGATGATGGCCGCGCCGCGCTTGCCGACGGTGGGCAGGAACGTGTTGGCGTTCCATTCCTGGTCGTTGATCATCTTGGCGACGCTTTCGCCATTGATGGTGGCGAAACGGTAGTCGGCGTACATCGTGGGCGAGTGGTTGCCCCACACGGTGAGCTTCTCGATGTCGGCCACAGCCTTGCCAGTCTTGGCGGCGATCTGGCTGGCGGCGCGGTTGTGGTCCAGGCGCAGCATGGCGGTGAAGTTCTTGCGCGGCAGGTCGGGCGCGCTCTTCATGGCGATGTAGGCATTGGTGTTGGCGGGGTTGCCGACCACCAGCACCTTGACGTTGCGGCTGGCAACGGCGTTGAGGGCCTTGCCTTGCGCCGTGAAGATGGCGCCGTTGACGGCCAGCAGTTCGGCACGTTCCATGCCCGGGCCGCGGGGGCGCGAGCCGACCAGGAGGGCGTAGTCGGCATCCTTGAAGGCGGTCATCGGGTCGCCGTGGGCTTCCATGCCGGCCAGCAGCGGGAACGCGCAGTCGTCGAGTTCCATCATCACGCCCTTCAGCGCCTTCTGGGCCTTCTCGTCGGGGATTTCGAGCAGCTGGAGGATGACCGGCTGGTCTTTGCCGAGCATTTCACCGGATGCGATACGGAACAACAGGGCGTAACCGATTTGACCGGCGGCACCGGTAACGGCAACGCGGACGGGCTTTTTGCTCATGGGAAGACTCCAGAAGGTGATGAAACGGTGCGGCGCTCTCGTGGGGCGCCAGGGGTTTCGCGGGGCAGATGCCGCCCCGCTGCGAGACCGCGGCATTTTAAGCCGATTCGATGAGGCCCGTCTTATGTCTTATATAAGATATCCTCTCGGGGTCCGCCACGGCGCACCCCACCGCTGCCATGAACACGCCCCACAACCTCGACGAGCCCCCGACGCCGTCCTTCAGTCCGCTCTACCAGCAGATCAAGACCCTGATCCTGCAGAGCCTGCAGGCCGGCGAATGGAAGCCTGGCGAGCCCATCCCGAGCGAGATGGACCTGGCCGTGCGCTACCGCGTGAGCCAGGGTACGGTGCGCAAGGCCATCGACGAGCTCTCGGCCGAGAACCTCGTGGTGCGGCGCCAGGGCAAGGGCACGTTCGTTGCCACGCACGCAGAACAGCACGTGCAGTACCGCTTCCTGAAGCTCGTGCCCGACGCCGGCGACCTGAGCACCGAAGGGCCCGCGGTGCGGACCATCGTCGACTGCAAGCGCCTGCGCGCCTCGGCCGACGTGGCGCGCGCGCTCGGCCTGCGCACCGGCGACGCGGTGCTTCAGGTGCGGCGCGTGCTCGCCTATGCCGGCGTGCCGACGATCCTCGAAGACCTCTGGCTTCCGGGCACACCATTCAAAGGCCTCACCGCGGAGCGGCTGCGTGCCTGGCCCGGCCCGATGTACGCCCTGTTCGAAACCGAATTCGGCGTCCGCATGGTGCGCGCAGAGGAAAAGATCCGCGCCGTGCTGCCCGACGCCGAACAGGCGCTGCTGCTCGACGTGCCGAGCCAGATGCCCCTGCTGAGTGTGGAACGCGTCGCGCACACCTACCATGACACGCCGATGGAGTTGCGACGCGGCCTGTATCGCACCGACACGCACCACTACAGGAACCAGCTGGGCTGATCGCGATGCATCCGAAAAACAAATTGCAGTGCCCCGATGTGCACGTCTGCCGCGCGCTTCGCGCTACGAAGTCAATAGCATCCGACTGCAAAGGTGCGTCGACTTATCCGCATCCGCTGCGCGATGGTGCATTGCAATAGAATTTTGCGTTGTTTGCACTTCCGCATAAGAAACAAAAGCGTTCGCTCTCAGAACAAGCCAACAAGTCACAAAGCCACGAAAGCAATCCCCCAATGACAGAGCTTGCAACTCCTCCCCGGCCACGTCGCGAATTCCGCAACATCAATGCCTTCACCGACCTCACGACCTACCGGCTTCCGCCGGCAGGCCTGGTGTCGATCCTGCATCGCGTCAGCGGCGTGCTGATGTTCCTGCTGCTGCCGTTCATCATCTGGATGTTCGACACGTCGCTGTCGTCCGACTATTCGTTCGCTCGATTCAAGGGCGCATTCAACGTCGGTATCGGCTTCGTTCCGGGCTGGTTCTTCAAGCTGGTCGCGCTCGCACTCATCTGGGCTTACCTGCACCACTTCATCGCCGGCCTGCGCCATCTGTGGATGGACGTGAGCCACGCCGCCGTCACCAAGGAGTTCGGTCACAGCTCCGCCGTGGTGACGCTGGTCCTGAGCATCGCGCTCACCCTGGTGCTCGGCGCCAAGTTGTTCGGCCTGTACTGAGAAGGAGCCAACCCATGTCTGTGAACTACGGCTCCAAGCGCATCGTCGTCGGCGCTCACTACGGTCTTCGCGACTGGCTCAGCCAGCGCATCACCGGCGGCCTGATGGCCCTCTTCACGATCGTCCTGCTCGCGCAGCTGATCTTCACCCGCGGCCCCATCGGCTACGACCTGTGGGCCGGCATCTTCGCGGCGCAGTGGATGAAGGTGCTGACGTTCTCCGTGATCGTCGCCCTGCTCTATCACGTGTGGGTCGGCATGCGCGACGTCTGGATGGACTACGTCCAGCCCGTCGCCATCCGTCTCGTGCTGCAAATTTTCACCATCGTCTGGCTTGTCGGTTGTGCGGGTTGGGCCATTCAAGTGCTTTGGAAGATCTGACCTGAAGTCCCCACCATGACCTACACAAAAGAAAAAATCACCAAGCGCAAGTTCGACGTCGTGATCGTCGGTGCCGGCGGCTCCGGCATGCGCGCCTCGCTGCAACTCGCACGTGCCGGCCTCAATGTGGCCGTGCTCTCCAAGGTGTTCCCGACCCGTTCGCACACTGTCGCCGCACAGGGCGGCGTGGGCGCATCGCTCGGCAACATGAGCGAGGACAACTGGCACTACCACTTCTACGACACGATCAAGGGCTCCGACTGGCTCGGCGACCAGGACGCGATCGAGTTCATGTGCCGCGAAGCCCCGAAGGTCGTGTACGAGCTCGAGCACTTCGGCATGCCCTTCGACCGCAACCCCGACGGCACCATCTACCAGCGCCCGTTCGGCGGCCACACGGCCAACTACGGCGAGAAGCCGGTGCAGCGCGCCTGCGCCGCGGCCGACCGTACCGGCCACGCGATGCTGCACACGCTCTACCAGAAGAACGTCGAGGCCCGCACCCAGTTCTTCGTCGAATGGATGGCGCTCGACCTCATCCGTGACGACGAAGGCGACGTGGTCGGCGTGACCGCACTCGAAATGGAAACCGGCGACCTGCACATCCTGCAGGCCAAGACCGTCCTGCTGGCCACCGGTGGCGCCGGCCGCATCTTCCAGGCCTCCACCAACGCATTCATCAACACCGGCGACGGCCTCGGCATGGCGGCGCGTTCGGGCATCCCGCTGCAGGACATGGAGTTCTGGCAGTTCCACCCGACCGGCGTGGCCGGTGCCGGCGTGCTGCTGACCGAAGGCTGCCGCGGCGAAGGCGCGATCCTGCTGAACAGCAACGGCGAACGCTTCATGGAGCGCTATGCGCCCACGCTGAAAGACCTGGCGCCGCGCGACTTCGTCTCGCGCTCGATGGACCAGGAAATCAAGGAAGGCCGCGGCTGTGGTCCTAACAAGGACTACGTGCTGCTCAAGCTCGACCACCTGGGCGCAGACACCATCCACAAGCGCCTGCCGTCGGTGTACGAGATCGGCGTCAACTTCGCCAACGTCGACATCACCAAGGAACCGATCCCCGTGGTGCCGACGATCCACTACCAGATGGGCGGCATCCCGACCAACATCCACGGTCAGGTCGTGGTGCAGAAGGGCGAAGAGAACAGCGCCGTGGTCAACGGTCTCTACGCCGTGGGCGAGTGCTCCTGCGTGAGCGTGCACGGCGCCAACCGCCTGGGCACGAACTCGCTGCTCGACCTGCTGGTGTTCGGTCGTGCAGCCGGCAACCACATCGTCGAGTTCAACGACAAGCTCAAGGAACACAAGCCCCTTCCCAATGACGCGGCCGACCGCACGCTGGAGCGGCTGAACCGCCTCGAAGCCACCACCGGCGGCGAGTACGCGCAGGACGTGGCCGGCGAGATCCGCGCCGTCATGCAGCAGCATGCCGCCGTGTTCCGCAAGCAGGCCTCGATGGACGAAGGCGTGGTCAAGATCGCCGCCGTGCGCGAGCGCGTCAAGGCCATCGGCCTGAAGGACAAGTCGAAGGTGTTCAACACCGCGCGCATCGAGGCGCTGGAAGTCGACAACCTGATCGAAGTGGCGCAGGCCACCATGGTTTCCGCAGCGGCCCGCAAGGAATGCCGCGGCGCCCACACGGTGGAAGACTACGAACGCCCGGCGGACGACCCCGTCGCACCGCTCGGCCGCGACGACGCCAACTGGATGAAGCACACGCTCTGGTATAGCGCGGACAACCGCCTCTCGTACAAGCCCGTCAAGCTGCAGCCGCTCACCGTCGCTTCGGTTCCGCCGAAGGTCCGCACGTTCTAAGTCACGGCTCACAGTCAGCCAAGTAAAAGCATTCACAAGGTCACTACGATGAAGCGCACATTCCAGATCTACCGCTACGACCCGGACAAGGACGCCAAGCCCTACATGCAGACGGTCGAGATCGAACTCGACGGCCACGAACGCATGCTGCTCGACGCTCTCATGAAGCTCAAGGCGCAGGATCCCACGCTGTCGTTCCGCCGCTCGTGCCGCGAAGGCGTCTGCGGCTCCGACGCGATGAACATCAACGGCAAGAACGGTCTGGCCTGCCTGACCAACATGAACACGCTCAAGGGCACCGTCGTGCTCAAGCCGCTGCCGGGCCTGCCCGTCATCCGCGACCTGATCGTGGACATGACGCAGTTCTTCAAGCAGTACAACTCGATCAAGCCGTACCTGCAGAACGACAATGTGCCGCCCGAGAAGGAGCGCCTCCAGTCGCCCGAGGAACGCGAAGAGCTCAACGGCCTGTACGAGTGCATTCTTTGCGCGAGTTGCTCCACGAGCTGCCCGAGCTTCTGGTGGAATCCCGACAAGTTCGTCGGTCCGGCCGGCCTGCTGCAGGCCTACCGCTTCATCGCCGACAGCCGCGACGAAGCCACCGCCGAGCGCCTGGACAACCTGGAAGACCCGTACCGCCTGTTCCGCTGCCACACGATCATGAACTGCGTGGACGTTTGCCCGAAGAGCCTCAATCCGACCAAGGCCATCGGCAAGATCAAGGAATTGATGGTGCGCCGCGCCATCTAATCCCCTGGTTCATCTCCGAGACTCCACCATGCAACCCGCCGCCGACTCCGACCAGCTGCTCAGCGAACGTGCGCTGAGCAAGCTCAAGTGGCGTTGCCGGCGCGGCCTGCTCGAGAACGACCTCTTCATTGCCCGCTTCTTCGAGCGGCACGAAGCCCGCATGACCGTGGGTCAAGCGGGAGCGATGGAGACATTGATGGACCTGTCGGACAACGACCTCCTCGACCTCCTTCTGCGCAGAAAGGAGCCCGAGCCCGAATGGGCCGGCGCCGAGGTGGTCGCTTTGCTGCAGCTGATGCGCACCGACGGCGCCCAGCGCCCCTCGATCTCTCCTTCGTCCTGAATCCACCTCTGAAAGTAAACCGAAATGAAAGCATCCGATACCAAGGCCACGCTGTCGTTCAGCAACGGCGGCGACAGCGTCGATCTGCCGATCTACAAGGGCACCGTGGGCCCCGACGTGATCGACATCCGCAAGCTGTATGCGCAGACCGGCATGTTCACCTATGACCCGGGCTTCATGTCGACCGCCGCCTGCCAGTCGGCCATCACGTACATCGACGGCGACAAGGGCGAGCTGCTGTACCGCGGCTACCCCATCGAGCAGCTCGCCACCAACTGCGACTTCCTCGAGACCTGCCACCTGCTGCTGTACGGTGAACTGCCGGACCAGGCCAAGAAGGAAAACTTCACCAAGGTCGTGACGAACCACACCATGGTGAACGAGCAGATGCAGTTCTTCCTGCGCGGCTTCCGTCGCGATGCTCACCCGATGGCCATCATGACCGGCCTCGTGGGCGCCCTGTCGGCCTTCTATCACGACAGCACGGACATCAACAATCCCGAGCACCGCGAGATCGCCGCGATCCGCCTGATCGCGAAGATGCCCACGCTCGTGGCCATGGCCTACAAGTACACGATCGGCCAGCCGTACATGTACCCGAAGAACGAACTCAGCTATGCAGGCAACTTCCTGCACATGATGTTCGCCACGCCGTGCGAAGAGTACAAGGTGAACCCGGTGCTCGAACGCGCGCTCGACCGCATCTTCATCCTGCACGCAGACCACGAGCAGAACGCCTCGACCTCGACCGTGCGCCTGTGCGGTTCGTCGGGCACGAACCCGTTCGCAGCCATCGCGGCCGGCGTGGCCTGCCTCTGGGGCCCCGCCCATGGCGGCGCCAACGAAGCGGCGCTCAACATGCTCTACGACATCCAGAAGGAAGGTGGCGTGGAGAAGATCGGCGAGTTCATCAAGAAGGTCAAGGACAAGAACTCGAACGTCAAGCTGATGGGCTTCGGCCACCGCGTGTACAAGAACTACGACCCGCGCGCCAAGCTGATGCAGGAAACCTGCAACGAAGTGCTGACCGAGCTGGGCCTGGAAAACGACCCGCTGTTCAAGCTCGCCAAGGAACTCGAGAAGATCGCCCTGGAAGACGAATACTTCGTGTCGCGCAAGCTGTACCCGAACGTGGACTTCTACTCCGGCATCGTGCAGCGCGCCATCGGCATCCCGGTGCCGCTGTTCACCGCGATCTTCGCGCTGGCCCGCACGGTCGGCTGGATCGCCCAGCTGAACGAAATGATCGGCGACCCCGAGTACAAGATCGGCCGCCCGCGCCAGCTGTTCGAAGGTTCGCCGAAGCGCGACGTGAAGCCGATCTCGGCTCGCTGATCGATTCGACAATCGACGCCTCCTCAAAAAGCTGCCTCCGGGCAGCTTTTTTATTGCCCGTTCGGCATGCCCCTCTTCTCGGCCCGGCAGCGTTGCCATCGCATATCGCGATGGCAACACTTGAAGAACGAGAGGAAAATAGCCATCTCATCGCCAAACGCGATGCCCCACGCCCAATGAGCACGTCTGAACGCAACTTTGCCCGCCGCATCGACCTCACGTCGCTGCAGTTGTTCGTGGCCGTCTGCGAACTCGGCAGCATCGGGCGCGCGGCGGAGCGTGAATTCATTGCGGCGTCGGCCATCAGCAAGCGGCTGTCGGACCTCGAGGCGACCCTCGGCACCACCCTGCTCTACCGCCATGCGCGCGGTGTCGACCTCACGCCCGCCGGCGAAAGCCTGCTTCACCATGCACGCTCGGTGCTCTACAGCCTCGAGAAGATGCAGGGCGAACTCAGCGAATACGCAGACGGCGTACGCGGCCACGTGCGGGTGCACGCCAACATCTCGGCCATCGTGCAGTTCCTGCCGGAAGACCTGGGCGTCTTCACGCGCGCCCACGAGGCCATCAAGATCGACCTCGAAGAGCATCTGAGCAGCGAGGTGATCCGCGCGGTGCAGGAAGGCGCAGCCGATCTCGGCGTGTGCCATGTGGCCGGTGGCGCGGGCGAACTGCAGAGCCTGTCGTACCGCCACGACCGCCTCGCACTGATCGTGCCCACGGGGCATGCGCTGGCGGCCAAGGGCAGCATCGACTTTGCCGACTCCCTCGATTTCGACCACGTCGGCCTGCACACCAACAGCTCGATCTACGTCGCGATGCACGAAGCGGCGCTGACTGCCGGGCGCAGCGTCAAGCTGCGCATCCACGTGACGGGGCTGGACGCGATGTGCCGGATGATCGAGAACGGCCTGGGCATCGGCGTGATGCCGCAGCGCGCGTTCGAACTGATGCAGAACGGCATCGGCCGCCGCCTCGCGAGCGTGGCGCTCGACAACGCCTGGGCCGCCCGTGAGATCCGCCTGGTCGCGCGCGACTTCTCCACGCTGCCGGTGGCGGCGCGCACGCTGGTGAACCACCTGCACGCGGCCGCAGATCCCGCCGAGCAACTGGCGGCCTGAACCGCGCCACGCCCGCACCCACAAGACAATCCATTTCCCCACGAAAGAAGAGACCGACATGGCACGCACGCTCTACGACAAGATCTGGGACGAACACGTCGTCCATACCGAGGAAGACGGCACCGCGATCCTCTACATCGACCGCCACCTGGTGCACGAAGTGACCAGCCCGCAGGCCTTCGAAGGCCTGCGCGAAGCCGGCCGCAAGCTGTGGCGCATCAGCTCGGTGGTGGCCACCGCGGACCACAACACGCCCACCACCGGCTGGGAGCGCGGCTACGAGGGCATCGCCGACCCGACCAGCAAGGAGCAGGTCACCACGCTGGACCACAACATCGCCGAGTTCGGCGCCGCCGCTTTCTTCCCGTTCCTGAGCAAGCGCCAGGGCATCGTGCACGTGATCGGGCCGGAGTCGGGCGCGACGCTGCCGGGCATGACCGTGGTGTGCGGCGACTCGCACACCTCCACGCACGGCGCGTTCGGCGCGCTGGCGCACGGCATCGGCACCAGCGAGGTCGAGCACGTGATGGCCACCCAGACGCTGCTGGGCAAGAAGGCGAAGAACATGCTGGTGAAGGTCGAGGGCAAGCTGCCGCTGGGCTGCACGGCCAAGGACATCGTGCTGGCCATCATCGGCAAGATCGGCACGGCCGGCGGCACGGGCTACACCATCGAGTTCGCGGGCTCGGCCATTCGCGACCTGAGCATGGAAGGCCGCATGACGGTCTGCAACATGGCCATCGAGGCCGGCGCGCGCGCCGGGCTGGTGGCGGTCGACGAAAAGACCATCGCCTACGTCAAGGGCCGGCCGCTGGCGCCCACCGGCGTGGAATGGGACCAGGCCGTGGGCTACTGGCGCACGCTGCAGTCCGACGCTGGCGCCACGTTCGACGCGGTGGTCGAACTCGATGCCACGCAGATCCAGCCGCAGGTGACCTGGGGCACGTCGCCCGAGATGGTGGTCGAGATCAACGGCCGCGTGCCCGATCCCGACAAGGAAAAGGACGCCAGCAAGCGCGGCGCCATCGAGCGCGCGCTGGTCTACATGGGCCTGGAGCCCAACAAGGCCATGAACGACATCTTCATCGACAAGGTGTTCATCGGCTCGTGCACCAACAGCCGCATCGAAGACATGCGCGAAGCCGCGGCCGTGGTGAAGAAGCTCGGCCAGAAGGTCGCGAAGAACGTGAAGCTCGCAATGGTCGTGCCCGGCTCGGGTGTGGTGAAGGAACAGGCCGAGCGCGAAGGGCTCGACCTGATCTTCAAGGCCGCTGGTTTTGAATGGCGCGAGCCGGGTTGCTCGATGTGCCTGGCGATGAACGCCGACCGGCTCGAGCCCGGTGAGCGCTGCGCATCGACCAGCAACCGCAACTTCGAAGGCCGCCAGGGCGCCGGTGGCCGCACCCACCTCGTGAGCCCGGCCATGGCCGCTGCCGCCGCCGTGCACGGACACTTCGTCGACGTGCGCACCTTCGCCTGAACCCCAGAGAGACCGATATGCAGAAATTCACCGTGCACAAGGGCCTCGTGGCTCCGATGGACCGCGAGAACGTCGACACCGACGCGATCATCCCGAAGCAGTTCCTCAAGTCGATCAAGCGCACCGGCTTCGGCGTGAACCTGTTCGACGAATGGCGCTACCTCGACGCCGGCTTTCCGGGCCAGGACCCGGCCAGCCGCAAGCCCAACCCCGACTTCGTGCTGAACCAGCCGCGCTATGCGGGCGCCTCGATCCTGCTGTCGCGCAAGAACTTCGGCTGCGGCTCGTCGCGCGAGCACGCGCCGTGGGCGCTCGACCAGTACGGCTTCCGCGCCATCATCGCGCCGAGCTACGCCGACATCTTCTTCAACAACAGCTTCAAGAACGGCCTGCTGCCGATTGTGCTTCCCGAGTCGCAGGTGGCACAGCTGTTCGACGAGACCTTCGCGTTTCCCGGCTACACGCTCACCATCGACCTGGAGCGCCAGGTGGTGGTGAAACCCGATGGCGGCGAACTCGCGTTCGACGTGCAGGCGTTCCGCAAGTACTGCCTGCTCAACGGCCTGGACGACATCGGCCTCACGCTGCGCCACAAGGACAAGATCAAGGCCTTCGAGGCCGAACGCCTGGCACAGAAGCCGTGGCTCGCGCATACGATGCTGGCCAACGCCTGAGCGTCGCTCCTTTCATCTCCTCAACAGACGAAAAAATGAAAATCGCAGTTCTCCCGGGTGACGGCATCGGCACCGAAATCGTGGCGGAAGCCGTCAAGGTGCTCGACGTGCTCGACCTGAAGTTCGAGATGGAATCGGCACTCGTCGGTGGCGCCGCCTACGAGGCCCACGGCCACCCGCTGCCCGAATCGACCCTCAAGCTCGCCAAGGAGTCGGACGCCGTGCTGTTCGGTGCGGTCGGCGACTGGAAATACGACAAGCTCGACCGTCCGCTGCGGCCCGAGCAGGCCATCCTGGGGCTGCGCAAGAACCTGGGCCTGTTCGCCAACTTCCGCCCGGCCATCTGCTACGAGCAGCTGGTGGACGCATCGAGCCTGAAGCCCGAGCTGATCGCGGGCCTGGACATCCTCATCATCCGCGAACTGACCGGCGACATCTACTTCGGCCAGCCGCGCGGACGGCGCACCGCGGCCGACGGGCACTTCCCGGGCGCCGAGGAGGCCTACGACACGATGCGTTACTCGCGCCCCGAGATCGAACGCATCGCCCGCGTGGCCTTCGAGGCTGCACGCAAGCGCAGCAAGCGCGTGACCAGCGTGGACAAGGCCAACGTGCTCGAGACCTTCCAGTTCTGGAAGGACGTCGTGACCGAGGTGCACAAGGACTATCCGGACGTCGAGCTCGACCACATGTACGTCGACAACGCGGCCATGCAGCTCGTCAAGGCACCGAAGAAGTTCGACGTGGTGGTCACCGGCAACATGTTCGGCGACATCCTCTCCGACGAGGCCGCGATGCTCACCGGCTCCATCGGCATGCTGCCCTCGGCGTCGCTCAATTCGAGCAACCAGGGCCTGTACGAGCCCAGCCACGGCAGTGCACCCGACATTGCTGGCAAAGGGGTTGCCAATCCTTTGGCTACAATCCTGTCCGCTGCCATGATGCTCCGCTTCTCACTCAACCAACCCGAGGCTGCCGACCGTATCGAGTCGGCGGTGAAGCACGTGCTGGCCTCCGGCCTGCGCACGGGCGACATCTGGTCGGAAGGCACGAAGCGCGTCGGCACCCGCGAAATGGGCGACGCGGTCGTTGCAGCAATCACCAAAAAGACGATTACCGGCTAACCGCAGCCCGCTTCGTCACGCCCCTCCCCGGCTCGACGAGTCGGGGGCAAAAAAAGACAACTTTCTTTTTTCATAAGGGCAAACTGAAATGGCGAACGCATCTCAACCTCTGGTCGGCCTCGTAGGCTGGCGTGGCATGGTCGGCTCGGTCCTGATGGACCGCATGCAGGCTGAAGGCGACTTCGGTCTCATCGAACCGATCTTCTTCTCGACTTCCAACGCCGGCGGCAAGGCCCCGGCAATGGCCAAGAACGAGACCACGCTGAAGGATGCGAACGACATCGAGGCACTGAAGAAGTGCGACATCGTCATCACCTGCCAGGGCGGCGACTACACCAGCGAGGTATTTCCCAAGCTGCGCGCCGCAGGCTGGAACGGCCACTGGATCGATGCCGCCTCCACCCTGCGCATGAAGGACGACGCGATCATCGTGCTCGACCCGGTCAACCTGCCGGTGATCGAGAACGCGCTCGCCAAGGGCGGCAAGAACTGGATCGGCGGCAACTGCACCGTGAGCTGCATGCTCATGGGCGTGGGTGCCCTCTACAAGGCCGGCCTGGTCGAGTGGATGACCAGCATGACCTACCAGGCGGCCTCGGGCGGCGGTGCCCAGCACATGCGCGAATTGCTGACCCAGTTCGGCACCCTCAACGCCGAAGTGCGCGCCCTGCTCGACGACCCGAAGTCGGCCATCCTCGAGATCGACCGCAAGGTGCTGCACAAGCAGCAGAACCTCAGCCCGGCCGAGACCGCCAACTTCGGCGCACCGCTCGGCGGCTCGCTGATTCCCTGGATCGACAAGGACCTCGGCCTGGGCAAGAGCCAGGACGATGCCGAATGGGGCATGTCGAAGGAAGAGTGGAAGGGCGGCGCCGAAACGAACAAGATCCTCGGCCAGGGCGCGGGCTTCGGCACCGCTGCAACGCCCGTCGACGGCTTCTGCGTGCGCATCGGCGCCATGCGCTGCCATAGCCAGGCCCTGACGTTCAAGCTCAAGAAGAACGTGCCGCTGGCCGACATCGAGGCATTGATCGCTGCGGACAACCCCTGGGCGAAGGTCGTGCCGAACACGCGCGAAGCCACAGTGAAGGATCTGACGCCGGTGGCCGTGACGGGCACCATGAACATCCCGGTCGGCCGCATCCGCAAGCTCGCGATGGGCCCGGAGTACGTGGGCGCCTTTACGATCGGCGACCAACTGCTGTGGGGTGCTGCCGAACCGCTGCGCCGCATGCTGCGTATCCTGCTCGAGGCCTGATGCGGGCAGCTCAGGGCCTTTTGAAACAAGAATTGTTGCCGTATGGCAACAGTAGATGTGTTCGTAAGTATGCGCGCACTGGGTAGAACAAGCGCATTGCCTTGTCAGTGCCCAGTGATGATGCTAACGTCCTCTTACAAATTCTGGGCCTGAGCCGCCCCTATCAGCATGACAAGACATCTGTTGCCTGCGGCCAGCCCATCGGCCGCTCGCCCGCTTCTGCCGACCAACGGCTGGCGCCTCTCCATTCTTGGCGCGGCGGCAGCCGTGGCCATGGGCATCGCCAGCACAGACGCCAGTGCTTTCGCGCTGGGTCAGCTGAAGGTGCAGTCGGCGCTGGGCGAGCCCCTGCGCGCCGAGATCGACGTGACCGAAATGGCCGCCAACGAAGCGGAAGGTCTGAAGATCAACATCGCGACCGCCGAGGCGTTCAAGAACGCCGGCGTTCCTTACAACTCCGCGCTCAGCGACGTCAAGGCAACGCTGCAGCGTCGCGCCGGTGGCCAGTACGTCGTGCGCCTGAGTGGCAACCGCCCGCTGAACGACCCGTTCATCGACCTGTTGCTCGAAGCCAACGGATCGTCGGGCCGCATCGTGCGCGACTACACCGTGCTGCTCGATCCGCCGACCACGCGCCAGGCCGCTGCAAGTGCGGCCGCCGCACAGGTCGCGCCCCAGATCGCAACACCGACCGAGCGCGCCGCCCCGGCCGCACGCGCGCGCCGTGAACGTGCTGTGCCTCCTCCTGTCGTCGCGGAAGCACCCGCAGCAAGGGCTGCGGCGCCTTCGCCGTCTCCAGCAACGCCCGTTGCACCGGCAGCACCGGCCCGCGCCAGCGGCGGTGGTGGCGAGCAAGTGACGGTGCAGCGCGGCGACACCGCCAGCAAGATTGCCGGCGCCCACAAACCAGCCGACGTCTCGCTCGATCAGATGCTGGTTGCGCTGCTCCTTGCCAACCCCGACGCATTCGTTGGCGGCAACGTCAACCGCATGCGCGCCGGCGCCGTCCTCGACCTCCCGAGCGCTGCCGAAGCATCCGCAGTGCCGCCCGCTGAAGCGCGCCGCACCGTCACGGCGCAGAGCCGCGATTTCGGCAGCTATCGCCAGCGCCTGGCCGAGAACGCGCCAACCTCGAACGTGGCCGCCGCCAGCCGCAACGCGTCGGGCAAGCTGCAGGCCAATGTCGAGGACCGCAACGCAGCGGCCAGCGCACCCGACAAGCTCACCATCTCGCAAGGCAACGCGTCCGCCCGTGCCGCCGACGAAAAGGTCGCGCAGGCGCGCCAGGCGCAGGACAGCAGCAACCGGGTCGCGGAGCTGTCGAAGAACATCAGCGAGCTGAACAAGCTCAAGGCCGGTACCGGTTCGGCGGCGCCTGCCGCCGCCGCACCGACGCCATCGGCCCCATCCGCGCCGGGCATCCCCGTCCCGGTGCCGGGCAGCAGCGCAACCACGACGCCCGCTGCCGCGAGCCCCGCGGCCGCAGCACCCACGCCAGCTCCGGCGGCTCCCGCACCGGTCGCTGCAGCAACGCCGGCTGCGCCCGAACCTGTCGCAGCTCCTGCACCTGCACCAGCACCTGCGGCCGTCGAGGCACCTGCTGCCGCCGCGTCGGCACCGGTTGCCGGCACAACCGAAGCCAGCGCTGCCGCAACGCCCGCAGCCGCCGCAAGCGCCGCGGTGGCCGCGCCTGCAGCAGCACCGAAGCCCGCCCCGAAGAAGGTCGTGGCACCGCCGCCCCCGCCGGAACCCACCTTCCTCGAGGAACTGCTCGACAACCCCCTGATGCTCGCCGGCGGCGCGCTGATCGCCCTGCTGATCGGCTTCCTGCTGTACCGCGTGCTGGGCCGCCGTCGCGAGGAAATGAGCGAGAGCGTGTTCCTCGAGAGCCGCATCCCCAAGGACTCGTTCTTCGGCGCCAGCGGCGGCGAATCGGTCGACACCAAGAACCGCGGCGACTCCACCGTTTCGTCGCTGTCTTACTCGCCGAGCCAGCTCGATGCGGGCGATGTCGACCCCGTGGCCGAAGCCGACGTTTATCTGGCCTACGGCCGCGACCTGCAGGCCGAGGAAATCCTGCGCGAAGCGCTGCGCCTGAACCCGGACCGCACCGCCATCCACCTGAAGCTGCTCGAAATCCACGCCAAGCGTCGCGACGTGCGCGCTTACGAAAGCCTGGCCACCGAAGTGCACAAGCTGACGGGCGGCCTGGGTTCGGACTGGAACCGCGTGGTCGACATGGGCAAGGACCTCGATCCCGGCAACCCGCTGTACGAATCGGGCACGTCGCGCAGCGGCAACGCGAGCGCCGCCGAGACGGCTGCCTTCGCCGGCGCACTGGCCTCCGCCGCCAAGCCTGCGGCTGCTCCGGCCGCAGCAGCGCCGGTCGTTGCCGCCCCCCCACCGGCCTTCGTACCGTCGGTCGCGCCGCTGGACTTCGATCTCGACCTGAGCACGCCGCCGGCGCCCGCTCCGGCACCTGCACCCGCACCGGTCCAGAACCACGCACCGGTCGGCGCCAGCCTGCCGAAGTCGGCCTATGCCCCGGCGCCCACCACAGCGCGCCCTGCAGCACCGCTGTCGAACGGCCACGCTGCGACGCCCGTCGATCTCGAGAACGATTTCGACACCGCACCCGGCGCGCTGACGCCCAACACCCTGCCCGGCACGCTGGCGGACGTCGACAACACCCGCCCCGCCATGCTGCGCAACGCGCTGCCGGCCGATTCGGGCTTCATCGAGTTCGACATGAGCGCGCTGGCCGGCCTGCCGGCAACGCCGCCGCCTTCTGCACGCTCGGGTGAAACCACCCGCCCCTCGCCGATCTCCAACTCGGACGACAACGGTGACGACAGCCCGCACGCCGTCAAGCTCTCGCTCGCGCGTGAACTGCAGGCCATTGGCGATGTCGAGGGCGCCCGGTCGCTGGTCGAGGAAGTCGAAGCCGAAAGCGCCGGCGACCTCAAGTCGCAGGCTCGCCAACTGCTCGCCGAGCTGCGTTGAGCCGTTGACCCTTTTGTTCCTGACTCCGTGAGGCGGGCGTCTTGAGGCTGGCGCTTGGCATCCGCTACAACGGCCAGGCGTACGAGGGCTGGCAGAGCCAGCGCTCGGGCCGCACGGTTCAGGACAAGCTCGAAGCGGCACTTTCGAAGTTCGCAGCGCAGCCCATCGGCACGCTGTGCGCCGGCCGAACCGATGCGGGCGTCCACGCGCTGATGCAGGTGGTGCATTTCGACACTTCCGTCGAGCGCGAGCCCTTCTCCTGGATGCGCGGCACCAACCGCTTCCTGCCCGACGACATCGCCGTGCAGTGGGCTCACCCGGTGCCCGACGAGTTCCATTGCCGCGCCAGCGCACTGGCCCGCCGCTACGTCTACGTGCTGTCCCAGTCTCCGGTCCGGCCCAGCCTCGATTCGGGCCGGGTCGGCTGGTCGATGCATGCGCTCGATGGCGATGCAATGCGCGCCGCGGCGGCATTGCTCATCGGCCGGCACGATTTCAGCTCCTTCCGCGCCTCCGCCTGCCAGGCGCGCTCGCCAGTCAAGAACCTGCGCCGCATTGAGATCACGCGCGTCGGAGACGGCGAACGCTGCCGCTGGCATTTCGAGTTCGAGGCCGACGCCTTCCTGCACCACATGATCCGCAACCTCATGGGTTGCCTGGTGCGCATCGGCCGAGGCGACGAGCGCGTCGAATGGATTTCCGAAGTGCTCGAGGCGCGCAGCCGCAAGGTGGCGGCGCCCACCTTCTCTGCGGACGGGCTTTACTTCATGGGGCCCTTGTACGATGCCCAGTGGGGTCTGCCGGCCGAGGCCACGCTGCAGGCTGGCGGGGCGCCGTATGATGGCCCGCCATGACCGCGCCGCTCGTTCCCCGCACCCGCATCAAGATCTGCGGCCTGACGCGTGAGGCCGATGTCGATGCGGCCGTCGAAGCCGGTGCCGATGCCATCGGCTTCGTGCTCTACGCGAAGAGCCCCCGCTCGGTGACACCGCAGCGCGCTGCCGAACTGGCCGCCCGCCTGCCGCCATTCGTCACGCCCGTGCTTCTGTTCGTGAACGAGGAAGCTCCCAAAGTCATGGCAAGCCTCACACGCGTGGCAGGCGCCATTGCCCAATTCCATGGCGACGAGTCTCCGGCGCAGTGCCAGGAATCGGCCGGGGCCGGCCGCTTCCGCTACATGCGCGCGGCCCGGATTCCGCTGGGGGATGCCGCGACCGGCTTCGACCTCGTAAAATACGCGTCCGATTACTCCCACGCCCAGGCCATCCTGCTCGACGCCCATGTCGAAGGTTATGGCGGTGGCGGCAAGGCATTCGATTGGTCACTTCTTCCACCCGCCGTCGACGCTCACCTCGTCTTGAGTGGTGGGCTCACACCTGCAAACGTGAGCGATGGCATTCGCATCCTGCGGACGCGCTGCAAGACGCTGTCCGTTGATGTGAGCTCGGGCGTCGAAGTCGACGGTCCCGGGAACAAGGGCCTCAAGGACGCCGGAAAGATCCGGCAATTCGTCGCCGCCGTCCGGGCAGCCGACGCGTCCTTCTCCAGTTAGCCGCCGCAGCCGATCGTTTTCGGGCTGCGGCCCATCGATCGGAAACCATGCAAAGCAATTACCAGCAACCCGACGCCACTGGCCACTTCGGCAACTACGGCGGCACCTTCGCGAGCGAGACGCTCACCCACGCGATCAACGAACTGCGCGACGCGTATGCGAAGTTCAAGGACGATCCGGCCTTCCTCACCGAGTTCCACTACGAGCTGAAGCACTTCGTCGGCCGGCCCTCGCCGATCTACCACGCCGCGCGCACCAGCCGCGAGATGGGCGGCGCGCAGATCTACCTCAAGCGCGAGGACCTGAACCACACCGGCGCCCACAAGATCAACAACGTGATCGGTCAGGCGATGCTCGCGCGGCGCATGGGCAAGCCCCGCGTCATCGCCGAGACCGGCGCGGGCCAGCACGGCGTGGCCACCGCGACGATTTGCGCGCGCTACGGCCTCGAGTGCGTGGTCTACATGGGCAGCCAGGACGTGAAGCGCCAGAGCCCGAACGTCTACCGCATGAACCTGCTCGGCGCCACCGTAGTGCCGGTCGAGTCGGGCAGCAAGACGCTGAAGGACGCGCTCAACGAGGCGATGCGCGACTGGGTCACGAACGTGGAAAACACCTTCTACATCATCGGTACCGTGGCCGGCCCGCACCCTTACCCGACCATGGTGCGCGACTTCCAGAGCGTGATCGGCACCGAATGCATCGAGCAGATGCCGGCCATGCTCGCGGCCGACGGCATCACCGGCGAAGCCGAAGGCAGGCAGCCCGACGTGGTGATCGCCTGCGTGGGCGGCGGCAGCAATGCCATGGGCATCTTCCACCCCTACATCCCGTTCGCGGGCACGCGCCTCATCGGCGTGGAAGCCGCGGGCGAGGGCCTCGACAGCGGCAAGCATTCGGCTTCCATCCTGCGCGGCAGCCCCGGCGTGCTGCACGGCAACCGCACCTACCTGCTGCAGAACGAGGACGGCCAGATCACCGAGACGCACAGCGTCAGTGCCGGCCTCGACTACCCCGGCGTGGGCCCTGAGCATGCGTACCTGGCCGACATCGGCCGCGCCGAATACGTCGGCATCACCGACACCGAGGCGCTCGAAGCCTTCCACTACCTGTGCCGCACCGAGGGCATCATCCCGGCGCTCGAATCCAGCCACGCCGTGGCCCATGCCATGAAGCTCGCCAAGACCATGCGCCCCGACCAGTCCATCCTGGTGAATCTCTCGGGCCGTGGCGACAAGGACATCGGCACCGTGGCCGACCTGTCGGGCGTCGATTTCTACGACAGGCCCTCGATGCGCGGCCTGAGCGTGAAGGGAGGCAAGTGATGAGCCGCATTGCAAATACCTTCGCCGCGCTGCAAGAAGACGGCCGCCGCGCCCTCATTCCGTACGTCACCGCGGGCTTTCCCTTCGCCGACATCACGCCCGAGCTGATGCACGGCATGGTCGAGGCCGGGGCCGACGTGATCGAGCTCGGCGTGCCCTTCTCCGACCCGATGGCCGACGGCCCGGTGATCCAGAAGGCCGGAGAGGCCGCGCTGGCGCTCGGCATCGGCATGAAGCAGGTGCTGGCCATCGTGGCGGCCTTCCGCCAGAAGGACACGACCACGCCCGTCGTGCTGATGGGCTACGCCAACCCGGTCGAGCGCTATGACCTGGTCCATGGCAGCAAAGCCTTCATCCGCGACGCATCGGCGGCCGGCGTCGACGGCCTGCTGGTGGTCGACTACCCGCCCGAGGAATGCGAGGCCTTCGCCGCGGAGCTGAAGGCCGCGAACATCGACCTGATCTTCCTGCTGGCGCCCACGAGCACCGACGAGCGCATGGCGCAGGTTGCGCGCATCGCCAGCGGCTATGTGTACTACGTGTCGCTGAAGGGCGTGACCGGCGCCGGGCATCTCGACACCGAGGCGGTCGGCCAGATGATCCCGCGCATCCGCCAGCACGTGAGCATCCCGGTCGGCGTGGGCTTCGGCATTCGCGACGCACGCACCGCACAGGCGGTCGGCTCGGCGGCCGATGCGGTCGTGATCGGCACGAAGATCATCCAGCTCATCGAAGACCAGCCGCGCGAAAAGGTGGTGCCCGCGGTGCACGAATTCCTCGCCGGCATTCGGGAGGCGCTCGACGCCCTGCCGGCCGCTACCCCCAAGAACGCGGCTGGCCGATAATCGCGGCTGCCCTCACCCAACCCCCTGCGGCAATGCGGCAGGGGGAGCTAATCCGGAGTCCTATGAGCTGGCTTGAAAAACTGCTACCCGCCAAGATCGCACAAACCGACCCGTCGGAGCGCCGCCAGGTGCCCGAGGGCCTGTGGATCAAGTGCCCCGCCTGCGAGACCGTGCTCTACAAGACCGATCTCGAACACAACCAGAATGTCTGCCCGAGCTGCAGCCATCACCACCGCATCGGCGCCCGCGCGCGGCTCGATGCGTTCCTCGACGCCGAAGGCCGCTACGAAGTCGGCCAGGAAGTGCTGCCGGTCGACGCCCTGAAGTTCAAGGACAGCCGCAAGTACCCCGAGCGCCTGAAGGAAGCCCTGGAAAACACCGGCGAGACGGACGCCCTGGTCGTCATGGGCGGCTCGGTCCACAGCATCAGCGTAGTCGTGGCCTGCTTCGAGTTCGAATTCATGGGCGGCAGCATGGGCAGCGTGGTCGGCGAGCGCTTCGTGCGCGGCGTCGAAACCGCCATCGAGCAGAAGGTGCCGTTCATCTGCTTCACCGCCACCGGCGGCGCGCGCATGCAGGAAGGCCTGCTTTCGCTGATGCAGATGGCCAAGACGAATTCCGCACTCACGCTGCTGGCGAAGAAGGGCCTGCCCTACATCAGCGTGCTGACCGACCCGACCATGGGCGGCGTGTCGGCCGGTTTCGCCTTCGTGGGCGACGTCGTGATCGCGGAACCCAAGGCGCTGATCGGCTTCGCCGGCCCGCGCGTGATCGAATCGACCGTGCGCGTGACGCTGCCCGAAGGCTTCCAGCGTGCCGAGTTCCTGCAGACCAAGGGCGCGATCGACTTCATCAGCGACCGCCGCGAACTGCGCAAGACGATCGCCAGCACCCTGGCCATGCTGCTGCGCCAGCCAGCCGACGCGGTCAGCTGACCGGAGCGCTCAGGCGCAATCCATGCAAAAGGGCCCGGATGCATGCATCCGGGCCCTTTTTTCGCAGGTGTCCCGGTTCGCTCAGAACGTCAGTTGATAGGCGAACACCAGCAGGTTGCCCAGCACGATCGCGATCACCTGCAGCACGACGATGGCGGCCAGCGGCGACAGGTCGACCCCGCCGATCAGCGGGATGAAGCGGCGAAACGGGCGCACCAGCGGATCGGCGAGGCGCGAGATCAGGTCGAGCAGCATCGGCGATGCGCCCGGAATCCATGACAGCACCGCGTAGACCACCAGCAGCGCGGTCAGCCCCGAGACGGCCAACTGCATCAGACCGACCAGCGACACCAGCGGCAGGGTCACGATGTGGCCGAGGTTGCCGACCAGCAGCCACAGCAGCAGGAACTTCAGCATCACGAGCAGCCAGGCGGCGATCAGGCTTGCGAGGTCCCAGCGCTTCACCGACGGCACGATGCGGCGCAGCGGCAGCACGATCCAGTCGGTGATGGCAAACACGAAGCGACCGAGCGGATTGCCGAACGGCACGCGGTGGTACTGCATGTAGAGGCGCAGCAGGCAGGCGCCGCCGAGCAGACCGACGATCACGTCGAGAAGGAACGAAGGTATCTGGTACAACATGTCGGTGGAAGGAAAGGTGCGGCTGCACGACTGCTCCGATTCTGGCCCACAAGCGCCCAGGCCCGATCCCCTCTGCCCTACGAAACACCATGCCTTTGCCGAGCGTCGCACTGCCCGCCTGCAACCACGGCGTCCCCTTCCACGACGACACGACCAACGGGCGCGGCGTGCGGCGCGCCCGGCATGCGACCTCGCTGGCCCCGATCTTCAACTCCCACTGACGCCGGCCTACCGGCCGAGTCCCTTCACGTGTCCATTCCACTCTTCCCGCTCGGAACGGTTCTGTATCCCGCCGGCCTGCTTCCGCTTCGCATCTTCGAGGTGCGCTACCTGGACATGATCGGCAAGTGCCGCAAGGCCGACCTGCCCTTCGGCGTCGTGAGCCTCACCAGCGGCAGCGAAGTGCGCAAAGCCGGCGCCGACGCCGAGAGCTTTGCGGCCGTCGGCACGCTGGCTTCCATCCGCGAGTTCGAATCGCCGCAGAGCGGCCTGCTGCAGATCGAGTGCGTGGGCACGCAGCGCTTTCGCATCCGCAGTGCCGAACTGCAGAAGCATGGACTGTGGATCGCCGAGGTGGACCCCGTGGCCGACGACGTCGCTCTCGAGATCCCCGACGACCTGAAACACACCGCCACCGCGCTGCAGCGCCTGATCGACACGCTCGAAGAGCGCCGCCGTGCCCAGGGCGAGACCGTGCGCCTGCCCATCGCCGAGCCCTATCGACTCGACGACTGCGGCTGGGTGGCCAACCGATGGTGCGAACTGGTGCCGATGCAACTGGAGCTGCGCCAGCGCCTGATGGAGCTCGACAGCCCGCTGATGCGCCTCGAACTGGTCAGCGATCTGCTCGCACGCACGGGCATCACTGAATAAGTTGCTACTTTATTCATAGCGCATCGCGCAGGATTGACGGGCGCTGGGGCCTGCTTTTCTCCCGACCCGATGGGCTAAAATGCCAGCCCCGCGCACGCTCCCGGATGCGCAACACCCGCCTCCCATGTCCGATCACCTGACTCCTCCCATCCCCACGCCCGCTGCGGCACCGGCTGCCACCACGACCGCTGCCGACGACAACAAGCTCATCGCCGAACGCCGCGAGAAGCTCAAGCTGCTGCGCAACGCGCAAGCCGAGGGCAAAGGCGTTGCATTCCCCAACGACTTCAAGCCCGGCCACCGTGCAGCGGCACTGACCGAGGCACACGGCGCCACCGAGGCCGAGGCGCTCGAGGCGCAAGCCGTCGCCGTGAGCGTGGCCGGGCGGATGATGCTCAAGCGGGTGATGGGCAAAGCCAGCTTCGCGACCTTGCAGGACGCCACCAGCCGCATCCAGCTCTACGTGACGCGCGACGCGGTCGGCGAAGACGCGTACGCCGAATTCAAGCGCTGGGACCTTGGCGACATCCTTGGTGCGGAAGGCACGCTGATGAAGACCAAGACCGGCGAGCTGTCGATCAAGGTGACGAAGCTGCGCCTGCTCACGAAGAGCCTGCGCCCGTTGCCCGGCGACTTCTACGGCATGGCCGACCAGGAACAGAAGTACCGCCAGCGCTATGTCGACCTGATCACCGACGAATCGGCGCGCGTGCGCTTCACCGCGCGCAGCAAGGCCGTGAGCGCGCTGCGCGAATTCATGGTGGCCAACGGCTTCCTCGAGGTCGAGACGCCGATGCTGCACCCCATTCCGGGCGGCGCCAACGCCAAGCCGTTCAAGACGCATCACAACGCGCTCGACCAGGAGATGTTCCTGCGCATCGCGCCCGAGCTGTACCTCAAGCGCCTGATCGTCGGCGGCTTCGAGCGCGTGTTCGAGATCAACCGGAGCTACCGCAACGAAGGCATCTCGGTGCGGCACAACCCCGAGTTCACGATGATGGAGTTCTACGCGGCCTACTGGAACTACCGCGACCTGATGGACTTCACCGAGACGCTGATCCGCACCATCGCCGACAAGGCCGTGGGTTCGCAGCAACTCACCTACGGCGGCAAGCCCGTCGACCTGACGCAGCCCTTCGAGCGCCTGACGATCCGCGAAGCGATCCTCAAGCACACCGACGCGGGCGACGGTGTCGACGACACCGCCTGGCTCATCGCCGCCCTGCGCAAGCTCGGCCTGAGCGAAGAGAAGGACAAGCTCTCGCAGCGCAGCCTCGCGAGCCTGCAGGTGATGTACTTCGAGGAAACCGTCGAAGAGAAGCTCTGGCAGCCGACTTTCATCATGGAACACCCGACCGAGATCTCGCCGCTGGCGCGTGCCAACGACGAGCGTCCCGAGGTCACCGAGCGCTTCGAGCTCTACATCACCGGGCGCGAATTCGGCAACGGCTTCAGCGAGCTGAACGACGCAGAGGACCAGGCCGCGCGCTTCAACGCGCAGGTCGCCGCCAAGGACAGCGGCGACGACGAAGCCATGTTCTACGACCACGACTTCGTGCGCGCGCTCGAATACGGCATGCCGCCCACCGGCGGCTGCGGCATCGGCATCGACCGTCTGATGATGCTGCTGACGGACTCGCCGAGCATCCGCGACGTGATCCTGTTCCCGGCACTGCGCAGGGAATCTTGAGCGTGTCGTCACCGTCGTCGCTGCCGACGATCGGCATCGACTTCGGCACCTCCAACTCCGCCGTGGCCTGCCGGGTCGACGGCGAGGCCCGCCTTCTGCCCATCGAAGGCGCGGCCACCACCCTGCCTACGGCGATCTTCTTCAACGCCGAAGACCGCACGACCCATTTCGGACGCGATGCCATCGGCCAGTACCTCTCGGGCACCGAAGGGCGCCTGATGCGTTCGCTGAAGAGCCTGCTCGGCAGCGCGCTGATGCAGGAAAAGACCGCCATCTACGACGGCCTCGTGAGCTTCGAGGACATCATCGCGCGCTTCCTGCGCGAACTGGCCGTGCGTGCCAGCCGTGAGCTCGGCCGGTTGCCCGAGCGCGTGGTGATCGGGCGACCCGTGCATTTCGTCGACGACGACACCAAGCGCGACGAGCGTGCCGAGGAAAGCCTGCGCGTCGCGGCGCGTGCGGCGGGCTTTCGCGAGGTCGCATTCCAGCTCGAGCCGATTGCCGCGGCCTTCGACTACGAGCAGCGCATCACCAGGGAATCGGTCGTGCTCATCGTCGACATCGGTGGCGGCACCTCCGACTTCACCGTGGTGCGCGTCGGCCCCGAGCGCGCGAAGCGCGAGGACCGCAACGACGACGTGCTGGCCACCAGCGGCGTGCACATCGGCGGCACCGACTTCGACCAGCGCCTGAACCTCGAGCGCGTGATGCCGCAGTTCGGCTTCCGCCACCACGGCCCGCAGGGGCGCGAAGTGCCGAGCAAGGTGTTCTTCGAGCTGTCGTCCTGGCACCTGATCAATTGGCTCTACGCCGCCAAGGCGGTGCGCCAGGCGAAGGACCTGCGCACCAGCTACAGCGACACGCGACTGCACGACCGGCTGATGACGGTGCTCGAGGAGCGTCACGGCCACCGCATCGCAAGCGCCGTCGAAGCGGCCAAGATCCAGGCGTCGGTCAGCGATGCAGAGACTGCCATCGACCTCGGCTGCGCCGAACGCGGCCTGGCGGCCTCGCTCACGCCGGCCGACATGGCGCAGCAGCTGGCAAGCCCGCTCGAGAACGTCATCGCCTGCGCGCATGCCTGCGTCAAGCGTGCCGGCCTGCGAAGCGGCGACCTCGATGCGATCTACCTCACGGGCGGCTCGTCCGCGCTGCGGCCGTTCCAGCACGCACTGCGCAAGAGCTTCGCGGGCGTGAATTTGGTCGAAGGCGACCTGTTCGGCGGCGTGGCCACCGGGCTGGCCTGCGCGGCACGCACGGACCGCCGCACATGAAGTACCTGGCGGGCTACCCGGCAACCCTGCTGGATCAGGTCCGCCAGCTGATGGCCGAGGACAAGCTGGCCGCCCTGCTCGGCCAGCGCTATCCCGATGGCGTGCACGGCGTGCAGACCGACCGGGCGCTCTACGAGTACGTGAGCGAACTCAAGAGCGAGTTCATGCGCAAGGCCGAGCCGCTGTCCAAGGTGATGTTCGACAACAAGCTGCACGTGATCCGCAACGCGCTGGGAACGCACACCACGGTGTCGCGCGTGCAGGGCGGCAAGCTCAAGGCCAAGCGCGAAATCCGGGTGGCGAGCCTGTTCAAGGACGTGCCTCTGGACCTGCTGCGGATGATCGTCGTGCACGAACTGGCGCACATGAAGGAGCGCGAGCACGACAAGGCGTTCTACGCCCTGTGCATGCACATGGAGCCGGACTATCACCGCCTCGAGTTCGACCTCCGCCTGTACCTGGAGCACCTGAATGCGGGCGGACAGCGCCTCTGGACCGGCATGGCGAAGGCCTCTGCACCAGCCGGCGGCTGACCCTCGGACTTGCAGGCTCCTCCGTTCCAAGAGCCTGCTTCGCAACCCCGGATGCGGGATGTGCGTAGACTCGACCTGCAGCGGACTCGGTGCCCAGGCGTGGAGCAAGCCCAGCGACGCCGAGGAGCCGAAGCACAGGGGCAGAACTCAGTCCGAGAGACCCGCCCTGGCCAACACGCGACGCGCGCTGCGATACGCCGCGGCGTCGACCAGCGCAGCCCAGGAAGCGGGCGCGGCGGTGTCCGGCAGCAGGTTCCGGCGCCGCGCTTCGCTGCGTGGCGCGGGTTGCCACCGTTGCGTGCGGGCCGCGTGCGCGAAGCCGTCGAGCAGCTCGTCGAGCGGAGCGCCGTCGCCGATGCTCTGGTTGCACAGCAGCGCCAGGTCGCAACCGGCATCGAGCGCGGCCAATGCCGCGTCGGTGAAGCTCAGCAGCTGCCCGTCGATGTGGCGGCCGGCCTCCATGCTGAGGTCGTCGCTGAAGATCACGCCGTCAAAGCCGAGCTGCCGGCGCAACACCTCCTGCAGCCACTTCGAGGAAAAACCCGCCGGCCGTTTGTCGACCTTCGGATAGATCACGTGCGCCGGCATCACCGCGGTGAGCGCGCCCTCGAGCCAGTCGTACGGCCGGGCGTCGTCGCCCAGGATGGTCTTGAGGCTGCGTTTGTCGACCGGGATCTCGACGTGCGAATCGGCGTGCACGAAGCCGTGTCCGGGAAAGTGCTTGCCGCAGTTGCGCATGCCCATCTGGAGCATGCCGTGCATGACGCTCTTGGCCAGCAGCGCCACCACGCGCGGGTCGCGGTGGAAGCTGCGGCTGCCGATGACGCTGCTGCCGCCGAAATCGAGGTCGAGCACCGGTGCAAAGCTGAAATCGACGCCGCAAGCGCGCAGCTCACCCGCCAGCACCTGGCCGGCAGCCGTGGCCGCCTGGGTGGCGCGCAAGGCGTCGGTCATCCAAAGTTCGCCGAGCGAGCGCATCGACGGGAGATGGGTGAAACCATCGGTGCGGAAGCGCTGTACCCTGCCGCCCTCGTGGTCGACGCAGATCAGCAGGTCGGGCCGGATGGCCTTGATCTCGGCGTTGAGCGCGCTCATCTGCGCGCGGTCGCGCCAGTTGCGGGCGAAATGGATCACGCCGCCGACCAGCGGGTCGGCGAGGCGTCGGCGGTCTGCATCGTTCAGTTCGGTGGCCGCGACATCGATGATCAGCGGCGCATGGGGGCGAGCGGCAGGCCCGGCGGTCATGGTTTCTCCACCACCACGAAGCTCGCGGCGTATTCGGTTTCGTCGGTCACGGTCACATGGGCCGTGAGGCCCTGCGCCTCGAACCACTCCTTGAGCTCGCCGTGCAGCACGATGACGGGCTTGCCGCTGCGCAGGTTGGCGATCTCGCACAGGCGCCAGCTCATCGGCATGCGCATGCCCATGCCGATGGCCTTGCTGAAAGCCTCCTTGGCAGAGAAGCGGGTGGCGAGGTAGCTCAGCCCGCGCTTGGGCCAGCGCGCACTGCGGGCCTGCCAGACCTTGAACTCGGCGTCGCTCAGCACCTTGCGCGCAAAGCGTTCGCCCTGTCGCTCGAAGGTTGCCGCGATCCGGCGCAGGTCGCAGATGTCGGTGCCAATGCCGTAGATCATGCGGCGCCGGCGTTCATTGCGCGTCGCCGATGCAGCGCAGGTAGTCGCGCGTGGCGGCAGCGTAGCCGAGCTCCAGCGCGTCGGCCACGAAGGCGTGGCCGATCGAGACCTCCTGCACGCCCGGCACGGCGCGCAGGAAGGCGCTCAGGTTGTCGCGGCTCAGGTCGTGGCCTGCGTTGACGCCCAGGCCGGCATCCAGCGCGGCGCGCGCCGTCTCGGCGTAGCGCGCCAGCACGGCCTGTTCGTCCGGCGTGCCGCGGGAGGCGGCGTAGCCCTCGGTGTAGAGCTCGACACGGTCGGCACCGGCCGCCTTGACGGCGGCCATCATTTCGGGGATCGGGTCCATGAACAGGCTCACGCGCACGCCCAGCGCCTTGGCTTCGGCAATCAGCGGGCGCAGGCGCTCGGCGTCATCGGGGAAGGTCCAACCGTGGTCGCTGGTCGACTGGGTTTCGCTGTCGGGCACGAACGTGGCCTGGTGCGGCTTCAGCGCACGCACGAAGTCCATCAGGTTCTGGAACGGATTGCCCTCGATGTTGAATTCGACGCCCGGCCAGTCCTTGGCGAGCAGCGCCGACAGGTCGTTCACGTCGTGCGCGCGGATGTGGCGGGCGTCGGGACGCGGATGCACGGTGATGCCCTGCGCGCCGGCGGCCAGGCAGGCCTGCGCGGCCTTCACCACGCTCGGGATGCCCAGGTGGCGCGTGTTGCGCACCAGGGCGACCTTGTTGAGATTGACGGACAGGGCGGTGCTCATAGTGCTTGCAGATCTCTCATCATTTGCCGCGTACGCAGCGTGGACACGCCGCAATGGTAGTTGAGCAGTGCGCGCAGCTGGTTGCGCAGGGCACTGTTGCTGCCGGCGCTCATGGTGGCGATCTCGCGCAGCGTGGCGGTGAAAGGCGCGCGGTCGTCGAGCACGTCCTGCAGCGCCTGCCAGGCGGCGCCGGGCAGCGCGGCCTCATCGTCGGCGGCATGACGGAGGCCGGCCTCCGGCACCAGGATGTAGCGCGCGTCGGCATCGAGCGGCTCCAGCGTGAGCGTCTGGAGGTCGAGGGCCGGCAGCAGGCCCACCGCACGCAGCAGGAGCAGCTCGAAGGCCCGCAACGCGGCGGCGTGGGTGGCCGCCTGCGCGCCCGCGTGCTCGCCCGCCAGCACCTGCACCACCCCGGCGTAGGCGTCGAACAGGGCCTCGTGCGCGTCGTCGCGCGCCAGCAGGCGCAGCAGCAGTTCGTTGACGTAGTAGCCCGACAGCAGCGCCTCGCCGGTCGGCATCACATGGCCGCCCATCCATTCGGCGCCCTTGAGGGTGCGGATCTCCGCGTCGCCGCCGTAGTTGAGCTGCAGCGGCTGCAGCGGCAGCAGCACCGGGCGGAAATTGGAACTCGGCCGCTTCGCGCCCTTGGCCACGAGCGCGATGCGCCCGTGGTGCCGGGTGAAGACTTCGAGGATCAGGCTCGACTCGCTCCAGTCGTAGCGGTGGAGGACGTAAGCAGGCTCGTGCGAAACGCGGTGGGTGGCCATGTCAGTGAGCGATCGAGCATCGAGGCTTGAAACCGGCAGAGGCTGCCGGACCGGCTTTGCAGGGCCGCTGGTGTTGCCCGCTGCAAGGAGGTTGGCGGCTGCGCGAAGCGGGCAAGCCTCGAGGTTTGCCTGTTATTCGTAGCCGAAGGAGCGTACGCGTGCCTCGTCGTCGGCCCAGCCCGAGCGAACCTTCACCCACAATTCGAGGAACACCTTGGCGTCGGCCAGCTTCTCGAGTTCGACGCGGGTCTCCATGCCGATGCGCTTGATGCGCTCGCCCTTGTCGCCGATCACCATGGCCTTGTGGCCGTCGCGCTCGACCACGATGGTGGCGGCGATGCGCAGCAGGCGCTTCTGGCCCTTCTTCTGCGGCGGCTCCTCCTCGAACTTGTCGATGACGACGGTCGAGGTGTAGGGCAGCTCGTCACCGGTGAGGCGGAAGAGCTTCTCGCGCACCAGCTCGCCGGCAAGGAACTTCTCGCTGCGGTCGGTGAGCTCGTCCTCGTCGTAGAACCAGGGTTGCTCGGGCAGGTACTTTTCGCAGATGCCGAAGAGGCGCTCGACATCCTTCGGGTTCTTGGCCGACATCGGCACGAACTCGGCGAACTCGTGCTTCTTCTGCATGTCCTGCAGCCAGGGCGCGATGTCGCCGCGGCGGTGCACGTTGTCCAGCTTGTTGGCCAGCAGCACCGTCGGGATGCCCTTGCCGAGCAGCTTGAGCACGCGCTCGTCGGCTTGCGTGAAGCTGCCGGCCTCGACCACGAACAGGATCAGGTCGACGTCGCCGACCGCGCCCTGCACTGTCTTGTTGAGCGACTTGTTCAGCGCGTTGGCATGCAGGGTCTGGAAACCCGGCGTATCGACAAACACGAACTGCGTTCCGCCGCCCTCCGGCGTGCCCAGCGTGCGCATGCCGGTAATGCGGTGCCGCGTGGTCTGCGCCTTGCGCGAGGTGATGCTGATCTTCTGCCCGACCAGGGCATTGAGCAGCGTCGACTTGCCGACATTCGGCTTGCCGACGATGGCGATGAGGCCGCAGTGTCGGGGGCCGGTGGCGGCCGGACCGCCTGCGGCGTCTTCGGGTCCCGCTACGGGATTGATAGCATCGTTCATTGTGATTTCACGCGGCGCCGCGTGCCTTGAGCCGGATCAACATGGCGGCGGCCGCCGCCTGCTCGCCGGCGCGGCGCGAGCCGCCGATGCCGCGTTCGCGAAACCCCAGTTCGGGCACCTCGCACTCGACATCGAAAGTCTGCTTGTGCGCAGCACCCAGTGTGGCGGCCACGCGGTACACCGGCAGCTTCATTTTGTGACCCTGCAACCATTCCTGCAATTCGGTCTTCGGGTCCTTGGCCGCGGCTTCCATGCGCGGGTTGATCTCGACCGACTCGTAGAGCCTGTGCACCAGCGCCTGTGCAGCGGCGAAGCCGGCGTCCAGGTACACCGCGCCGATCAGCGCCTCGAGCGCGTCGGCCAGGATCGACGGCCGGTTCGGCCCGCCCGAGCGCGCCTCGCCCTCGCCGAGCTTCAGCAGCGGCGACAAGGCCAGTCCCACCGCCAGGCGGTGCAGCGTGTCCTGCTTGACGAGGTTGGCCCGCACGCGCGAGAGGTCGCCTTCGGGCAAAGCCGACAGCCGCAGGTACAGCAGGTGCGAGACCGCCAGGTTCAGCACCGAGTCGCCCAGGAATTCGAGGCGTTCGTTGTGGTCGGCTGAGAAGCTGCGGTGAGTGAGCGCGAGCTGGAGCAGCCGCGGGTCGGAGAAGGTGTGCTGGAGACGCGCCTGCAGCGCGACGAGGCTGCCGTCCACCTTTTTAAGCGCCGCGTTCAGCGGGATTCGCCCTTGTATTTGAGGGTCAGGTACGCCGGGCCGAACAACGGGATCTCACGCTCGTACGAATACGACACGACCACCTTGTCGCCGACCTTCTTGATGTCGAGGTCCTTGCCGCTGACAGACTTGAAGTCGTCGATCGACTGCGCGCGATCGAAGATGGCGCGAACTTCGGGCACGGTGGTGCCTTCCTTGGCCTTGTTGACGGCCTTGTCGATCGCCTGCCATTCGATCAACGTCGGAACGACCTGCGCGATGACCACGCCCAGGCAGCCGAGCACGGCCGCCACGAACACCAAGCCGACGAACGAAATGCCCCGTTGCCGCGCAGCGCTGCTGCGCACGGACCGATGTGTTCTCATGCCCTCTTACCCCTCGAACGATGCTGATGAATGCTTATTGGAACGGACCGATGCGACCCAGATCGCCGAAGTTCATCCAGACAAAGAAGGCCCTGCCCACGATGTTGCTGTCCGGAACAAAACCCCAGAAACGCGAGTCGGCCGAATTATCGCGGTTGTCGCCCATCATGAAATAGCTGCCGGCGGGCACCTTGCACACCACGCCTTCGACCGAGTAGCGGCAGTTTTCGCGGCCGGGGAAGTCGCTGGCGCCCGGCACGAACGAGGGCGCTGCATCGTCGTTCAGGATCTTGTGCTTCTTGCCGGCGAGGTCTTCGTCGTACTGCTTGAGCAGGCGCATCGATTCGCTGTCGAGATAGTCGGCCGCAGGTTGCTTCGACACCGGCTGGCCGTTGATCGTGAGCTTCTTGTTCAGGTAGGCCACCTCGTCGCCTGGAATGCCGACGACGCGCTTGATGTAGTCCATGCTCGGCTTGGGCGGGTAGCGGAACACCACCACGTCCCCACGGGCCAGCGGCGTGCCTGTGGTGATCTTGGTGTTGATGACCGGCAGGCGCAGGCCATAGGTGAACTTGTTGACCAGGATCAGGTCGCCGGTCAGCAGCGTGGGCATCATCGAACCCGACGGAATCTTGAAGGGCTCGTACAGGAACGAGCGCAGCAGGAACACCACCAGGATCACCGGGAACAGGCCTGCGGTCCAGTCGAGCCACCAGGGCTGCATCAGCAAGCGCTCGCTGGCCTTCGCATCCGCTGTGTCGACCTGGTTGATGCCCTGCCCTGCCAGGCGCGCGTTGCGCTCGGCCAGCGACGTCTCCAGCGCCGCTGCGGCGCGTTCACGCCGGGGCAGGAAGATGAAGCGCTCGGCCACCCAGTAGAGGCCGGTGATCACCGTGGCCACGAACAGCAGGAGAGCGAAGTTGCCTTCGATCGCGCCGAAATACCAGGCGCCGACATAGCCGGCGAAAGCCGCAAGGACCAGGGAGGTGATGAATGCCATTTTTTGATCAGTCTTCGACTTGCAGAATCGCGAGGAAGGCCTCTTGCGGGACCTCGACGGAACCGATCTGCTTCATTCTTTTCTTGCCCGCCTTCTGCTTCTCGAGCAGCTTCTTCTTGCGGGTGATGTCGCCGCCGTAGCACTTCGCCAGGACGTTCTTGCGAAGGGCCTTGATTGTCTCACGCGCGATGATGTTGACCCCGATGGCGGCCTGGATCGCCACGTCGAACATCTGCCGCGAAATGATCTCGCGCATCTTCGAGACCACGGCCCGCCCACGGTACTGCGACTGGGTGCGGTGGACGATGATCGAGAGTGCATCGACCTTCTCGCCGTTCAGCAGGATGTCGACCTTCACCACGTCGGAGGCGCGGTATTCCTTGAACTCGTAGTCCATCGAGGCGTATCCGCGGCTCACCGACTTCAGCTTGTCGAAGAAGTCGAGCACGATCTCGCCGAGGGGCATCTCGTAGGTCAGCATGACCTGGCGGCCATGGTAGGCCATGTTCATCTGCACGCCACGCTTCTGGTTGGCCAGCGTCATGACGGCGCCGACGTATTCCTGCGGCATGTACAGGTGCACGGTGACGATCGGCTCGCGGATCTCCGCCATCTTGCCCACATCGGGCATCTTGGAGGGGTTCTCCACCATGATGACTTCGCCGTCGTTCTTGACCACCTGGTAGACCACGCTGGGCGCGGTCGTGATCAGATCCTGGTCGAACTCGCGCTCCAGCCGCTCCTGCACGATCTCCATGTGCAGCAGGCCGAGGAAGCCGCAACGGAAGCCGAAGCCGAGCGCCTGGCTCACTTCGGGCTCGTAGCGCAGCGACGAATCGTTGAGCTTGAGTTTCTCGAGCGCGTCGCGCAGCGAGTCGTACTCGCTCGCTTCGGTCGGGTACAGGCCTGCGAACACCTGCGGCTGGATTTCCTTGAAGCCGGGCAGCGCCTCGGTCGCCGTGGCTGCGGCACCGCCGGTGCCGGCCTTGATCAGCGTGACCGTGTCGCCGACCTTCGCGGCCTGCAGTTCCTTGATGCCCGCGATGATGTAGCCCACCTCGCCCGCTTCGAGCGAAGCGCGCGGCTCGTTGGCGGGCGTGAAGACGCCGACGTTGTCGGCGTTGTACATCGCGCCCGAAGCCATCATCTTGATGCGATCGCCCTTCATGAGCCGGCCGTCGACCACGCGCACCAGCATGACGACACCGACGTACGGGTCGAACCAGCTGTCGACGATCATCGCGCGCAGCGGGCCGTCCGGATTGCCGCGCGGCGCGGGCATGCGAGCGACGATGGCCTCGAGGATGTCATCGATGCCGACACCCGTCTTCGCAGAACAGGGAATCGCGTCGGTCGCGTCGATGCCGATCACGTCTTCGATCTCGGTGCGTGCGTTGTCGAGATCCGCGTTGGGCAAGTCGATCTTGTTGAGCACCGGGACCACCTCGACTCCGAGGTCGAGCGCGGTGTAGCAGTTGGCCACCGTCTGCGCTTCGACACCTTGCGATGCGTCGACGACGAGCAGCGCGCCTTCGCAGGCAGACAGCGAACGACTCACTTCATACGAGAAGTCGACGTGGCCCGGCGTGTCGATCAGATTGAGGTTGTAGACCTGCCCGTCGCGTGCCTTGTAGTGCAGCGCGGCGGTCTGCGCCTTGATGGTTATCCCACGCTCTTTTTCGATGTCCATCGAGTCGAGCACCTGCGCTTCCATCTCGCGTTCCGCGAGGCCCCCGCAACGTTGGATCAAACGGTCTGCGAGCGTCGACTTGCCATGATCAATGTGCGCAATGATCGAGAAATTTCTGATGTGATTCATCAACGGGAACGCTTAAGTACTTGAATTGGCTCGCGCGCAGAGGGCGACAGGCAAGAAAAAAGGGCGCGTCTTCTGGAGACGCGCCCTGAACCAACAAGCAATGGCAACTGCAGTAGTTGGAACTTCATTGTAGGCAAAAAGGGAGGCACGTACATCCGGGAACAGGGTCCAAAGGGGTCGTTGCAGGTCCACAACATCAAAGATGTGAACAGGTTATCAACAGGATCGGTGGAGCAGTCAATGAACAACTTGTGGGCGATCTGTGGAGCACCGGTGGACTGCTGGCTGACATCTCGCATCGTGAAGGCCAGTGCGCTCTTTATGCGCTGCTCGGCCGCCGCAAGGCCGCTATTCTACCGAAATCCGTCCTTAGCCCGCCTTTAAGTCAGTCATCACTAACTAAAATCGACTGCGCTTGCATGTAAGATTTTTTTGATGAGCAAGAACGGAACGTCGTAAACACCTCGAAAAAATGGCCCCAAACCCGACTGCCGGGTGGGGCCACTTGACGCCAACGCCGGATCAGCGTGCAGGCCGAATCAGGGCGTATTGAGCCCAGTCACCGCGCCGGAACAGCACGCTGAGCGACTTGCTCTTGTCGGCCTTGCCGACGGCGGACTCGAATTCACGGGTGTTCGCCACCTCGGCATTGCCCACGGCAAGGATGATGTCGCCCTCGCGCAGACCGGCGCGCGCTGCTGCTTCATTGGCTGAATCGACCTTCACGCCACCCTTGAGCTTGAGTTCCTTCTTCTGAGCGTCGGTGAGATCGCTCACGGCCAGGCCCAGCGACTTGGCGGCCGCGGAAGCAGACGGCTTGGGCGCCGGCTCGTCGCGATCGCTCGCGCGCTTGGCGGGCTTGTCGGGTTCGATCTCGGCGATGGTCACGTTCAGGTCGCGCGATGCGCCGCGCCGAAACACCGTCAACGTGCTCTTGGTGCCCGGCTTGGTGTTACCCACCAGGCGCGGCAGGTCGCTCGGTTTCTCGATCGCCTTGCCATCGAACTTCGTGATGACATCACCCGGCTCCACGCCGGCCTTCTCGCCTGGCGAGCCCGCCTCCACGCCGCGCACCAGCGCGCCCTGCGCCTTGCCGAGGCCGATGGCCTCGGCCACGTCCTTGGTGACCTGGTCGATCTGCACACCGATGCGACCGCGTGAGACGCGGCCCGAGGTGCGCAGTTGATCGCTCACACGAATCGCCTCGTCGATCGGAATCGAGAACGAGATGCCCATGAAGCCGCCCGAGCGCGAGTAGATCTGACTGTTGATGCCCACCACTTCGCCGCGCATGTTGATCAGCGGGCCACCCGAGTTGCCTGGATTGATGGCCACGTCCGTCTGGATGAACGGCAGGTACTCGCCAGTGTCGCGCTGCTTGGCGCTCACGATGCCGGCCGTGACGGTGTTCTCGAGGCCGAACGGCGAACCGATGGCCATCACCCATTCACCGACGCGCAGCTTGGAAATGTCGCCGACCTTCACCGCGGGCAGGCCGGTGGCATCGATCTTCACGACAGCCACGTCGGTGCGCTTGTCGGCGCCGACGATCTTGGCCTTGAACTCGCGCTTGTCGGGCAGCGTGACCAGCACCTCGGAGGCGTCCTCGACCACGTGCGCATTGGTCATGACGTAGCCGTCGGGTGTAAGGATGAAGCCGGAACCCACACCGCGCGGGCGCTCCTCCTCCTGCGGCTGCTGGGGCCGCCTGGGGCTCGGCCCCTGGCGCGGCTGACCCGGCGCCGGCTGGCCGAAGAAGCGGCGGAAGAACTCCTGCATTTCTTCATCCATCTCGCCGTTGTTGCCGCGCTGCGCGACTTTCTCGACGGTGCGGATGTTGACGACGGACGGGCCGACCTGGTCGACCAGGTCAGTGAAATCGGGCAGCGTGCGCGTCTGCGCATGCACCGGCTCCACAGGCATGAAGGTGGCGCCCGCTGTCAGGGCCAGCGCAAATGCCAGCAGGCCGGAACGGAGCTTGTGTCCCTCGACTTTGAAGATCATCGGTTTTCTTTCAAAAGAACAGAGCAGCGGAAAACAGTTCTATGAGTCTGCACCAGACGCTTGGTTCAGCGCAATTTGGAGCCAATGCGCTCCGTTGACGTCAGCGCGTGCGTGCGAGGCTCTGCGCGAAGGCGTTGAGTGTCTGTTGCGGCACCTCGCCCACGGCCGTCAGCCACCAGTCGCCCATTGGCGCGGGCAATTGGCGGCGGATGGCGTTGGTCGCGCCGATGGTAAGCACGCCGTCGCGCGGTGCGCGCGCTGCGTCATAGCGTTCGATGAACAGCGACACAGAAGCCAGGCCGTCGGAGAAGGTCCACTGGACGGTGGCCGCGTCAGGCTTCGGCTTGCCGCTGGCATCGCTGGCCGTGGTCGGACGGCGGAAGAAGCTGCGCGGCTTGAAGCCCGCAACGGGCGTATTGAGCGTCCAGCCCTCATCCTGCGCGTTGCTGCGCTCCAGTTCGAGCTTCTCGATGCGATAGCCGGCAGTGTTGGCCATCATCTGCGAGAGAGCTTGGGCCTTGACCGGCGCGTCGAGCTGCAGCTCGGAGAAGGCCGACTGCTCCACCACACGTGAATCGCTGTCGATGGTCTGCAGCTTCACCACGAGGCCGGAACGCCGCTCGCTCCAGATACGGTAGCCGAACCGCAGGCTGTCGTGCGGAACCAGTTGAACCACGTCCGCGTCGAAGCCCGCGACACGGTCCTTGCCCACGGCGCGGACATCGTAGAAGTCGCCGATCGACGAGTCGGGCTTGTCCGGCAGATTCGGAAACAGATCGAGGTTCTCGCGCTTCTCGACCTTGACGACCTTCGCCTCGGGCAGGAAGGTCATGACGTTGCTGTTGCGACGGAACGTCGAGCGCTGCGGCCCCGACAAAGCCTCGATGCGCTCGATCTGGTGCTCACCGTCGCGCACGTGCCAGATGCGCGCACTCGACAGATCGCCGCCCGGCGCCGACACGACGAAGGTGCCGACGTAGTTGCGCTGTCGAGCGCCAGCGTGCATGCGCTGCAGCCACTCGGTCACGCTCATTGCCGGCGGCTCGTCCGTCTGGGCCGTCGCGGCCGCGCTCTTCGCGTTCGTGGCCCCCGTACGGTTCTGTGCGATGGCAGCCTGCGCAAGGCAAAAAGCAGCAAACACGAGCACGCAGGCGCGTGCGGAGATCGGCATCTTGACGGTCATTACAGAGGAATGCGGGGCGCGCATTCAGCGCGTGGGCCCCTCGAAGGTGGCATTGCGCAGGAAACCGGAAGGCATTTGCGATGCACCGCCGGCTTGCTGGTGCGCTTCGAGCAACTGGTCGAGCCGCGGATCACGCAGCATCACTTGCGGATTGCCATTGCCGACAATCACCCGCGTCGGCGTGAGCGTGTTGGCCGCGGGCTGTTCACCATTGACGGCTACCGAAGCCAACACCGAATTTACGGCTGGCTGGACCTGCTGCAAGGGAGCTGCGGCCAACTGGCCACCGGCTTGCGGCACTGCCGAGCCGTTGCCGACCAGTGTCCAGCTGATGGCGGCCACCGCCATCAGAGACGCGGCCCCAGCCACCAACTTCCAGCGAAACACCGGTTCGTTGGCGGCCTCCACCCTTCGCTGCACCGGCACCGTGACAGGCGCGGCCATCGGTACCGGCGCAGGAGTCAGTGGTGCGGGCTCAGAGGCAAGCCGCTGCTGGAAACGCGCAAGGAACGCCGAGGTGTCACTGCACGGCGAATGCGAGCCCGAGCGCAACACATCGCCCGCCACATGGAACGCCTGCCAAGCCGCGCGCGCTTCGCCGTCGGCGCAGACCGCCTCGATGGCCTGAGCGAATGTCTCGCCCTGCAAATGACCATCCGCAAGTGCGGACACCTGTTCCCGAACCGTCATCGTCTGATTCATTTCATTCACCTGCTTACTTACCAACGCTTGCCGGACTGGTTGTCCAGCAGCGGCTTGACCCTGGCCGAAATGGCCTCGCGCGCCCGGAAAATGCGCGAACGCACGGTGCCGATGGGGCAATCCATGACCTCGGCAATCTCTTCGTAACTCATGCCCTCGATTTCGCGCAGCGTGACCGCCTGCCGCAATTCAGCCGGCAGCGCTTCCATGGCAGCCTCGACGGCGCTGGCGATTTCGTTCGCCGCCATGACCGATTCGGGGGTTTCGTCGGTGGTTGGTTCGTTTCCGGGACGGTAAGTTTCATCCTCGTCTTCAGAAGACGGCCTCAGAGCAGCTTCGGAGACGGTCGGATCGCGCTTCATGTCGACCAGCGCCTTCTTGGCGGTGTTGACGGCGATCCGATAGAGCCAGGTATAGAACTGCGCCTCGCCGCGGAACTGATGCAGCGCGCGGTAGGCGCGAATGAAGGTTTCCTGCGCGATGTCCTCGATCAGGTCGACATCGCGCACCATCCGCCCGATCAGGCGTTCAATACGGCGCTGGTACTTGATCACCAGCAGCTCGAACGCCTTCTGGTCGCCTGCGACGGTGCGCTGGACCAGTTGGAAGTCGACCTCGCCCGGACGCGGCGCTCCAGCAGGCGCGTCGGTCAGGCCGGAATCCGGCGGTACGGGCGGCGGAGAAGTGGTCATCGGGAAAATTCAGGACGCATCGGCAGGTGCCGTCGCGCGCCAGGTGTCACCCCCGTGCGTTGCGGCAGGGGGGCGCGAATATACCGCACGACGAACGTCGCGCCAGCGTTCTGGCATTGCCCGCCGCTCGACCCAGACCCAGCGACGCGCGCGGCCCGGCTCGCTCAGGCGCAGCAGCATCAATGACTGAAAATCAAGGGCCACCAGTACTCGCGCGGCATTCACCGGGCGCGTCGGCGCAGCCCCGTCGAGCGACCAACAGAGACCGTCGAAGCGCAAGGTTCCCGCACCATCGCGGCGCAGGCCGAAGCCCGCTGCCGCACCGGCGAAGGCAACACTTAGAACCAGCAACAGCTGGCGCCATCCATTGCTATCGAACAAATAGCAGGACGCACCGGCGCTGCAGGCGCCCAAGGCCCAAAGGGTAATGAGAAGGCGGGTCGCGCCGCGCGAGCGCCCCACCGGATAAGTCACCGACGGCGCGCTGTGCATGAAGGAGCAATGCTCAAGCGCGCTTGAACACCAGCGTACCGTTGGTGCCGCCGAAACCGAAGTTGTTCTTGACCGCGACGTCGATCTTCAGATCGCGCGCCTCGTTGGCGCAGTAGTCGAGATCGCACTCCGGATCCTGATTGAAGATGTTGATGGTAGGCGGGCTCTTCTGCTCGTGCAGCGCCATCACCGTGAACACCGATTCGATACCACCCGCGCCGCCCAGCAAGTGGCCGGTCATCGACTTCGTCGAATTGACCACCAGTTTCTTCGCATGGTCGCCGAACGCCAGCTTGACCGCATTCGTCTCGTTGACGTCGCCGATCTGCGTCGAAGTGCCATGTGCGTTGAGGTACTGGACCTGATCGGCGTTGACACCGGCGTTGGACAGTGCCATGGCCATCGAGCGGCGGGGGCCGTCGACGTCAGGTGCAGTCATGTGATACGCATCGCCCGTCAGGCCGAAGCCCGCAACTTCAGCATAGATCTTCGCGCCGCGCGCCTTGGCATGCTCGTATTCCTCGAGCACCAGCACGCCGGCGCCCTCGCCCAGCACGAATCCGTCACGATCCTTGTCCCAGGGACGCGAGGCCGTGGCGGGATCGTCATTTCGCGTGCTCAGCGCGCGAGGCGCGGTGAAACCGCCGATGCCGAGCGGGGAAATGGTCGATTCGGCACCGCCCGCAATCATCACGTCGGCATCGCCGTACTCGATCATGCGTGCCGACGTGCCGATGGCGTGAAGGCCGGTGGTGCAGGCAGTGACCACGGCGATATTTGGGCCCTTGAAGCCGTACTTGATCGACACGTGGCCGGAGATCATGTTGATGATCGATGCCGGCACGAAGAACGGCGACACGCGGCGCGGGCCGCGTGCAGTCAGTTCGCCGTGCGTCTGTTCGATCATCGGCAGACCGCCGATGCCCGAGCCGATGTTGCATCCGATGCGCACGGCTTCTTCATAAGACAGCGCTTCGCCGGTCGGCAATCCGCTGTCCTGCACAGCCTGGATGGCGGCGGCTAGGCCCAGATGAATGAAGCGGTCCATGTGACGCGCTTCTTTCTCCGAAATGTATTGGGTGATGTCGAAACCTTTGACCTCACCGGCGAACTTGCAGGCGAAGGCGCTTGCATCGAACGCGGTGATGTTCGCAATGCCCGACTTCCCGGCCAACAGGTTGGCCCAGGATTCGGATGCGGTGTTTCCGACAGGAGCGATGCAACCGAGTCCGGTCACGACGACGCGGCGTTTGGTCATGCCGGCAAACCTTTCTGGAAGCGCTGAACAGTTGCCTGCCGGCGCGTGCGGTTCAAAGAAAAGCCGCCGGCCGCAGTTGCAATGTTGTCAGCTGGCCTGTCAGGCCTTTTGATTCTTGGTGGCGTAGTCGACGGCGTTTTGCACCGTGGTGATCTTCTCGGCATCTTCGTCGGGAATTTCGATGCCGAATTCGTCTTCGAGTGCCATCACGAGTTCGACCGTGTCGAGCGAGTCAGCGCCGAGGTCGGCCACGAAAGCCTTTTCGTTCGTCACTTGGGACTCTTCCACGCCGAGTTGCTCGGCGATGATTTTCTTGACACGTGCTTCGATATCGCTCATTTGGTTCCCTCTGAGGGTTGTAGGTAATCGGTGGATTTTAGCCGGGCGCATTGTGGCATTTGCCGTGCACCCGGTGCGGGAAAGATTGCGCCTTTCGGCTACATGTGCATGCCGCCGTTGACGTGCAGCTCCTGCCCCGTGACGTATGACGCCTGGGGCGATGCGAGATAAGCCACTGCATGCGCGATGTCGGCTGGCTTGCCCAGATGCCCCAGAGGAATCTGCTGGAGCAGCGCCTGCTGCTGGGCTTCCGGGAGGCTGGCCGTCATGTCGGTTTCGATGAAACCGGGTGCGACGCAATTGACGGTGATGTTGCGGCTGCCGAGTTCACGGGCCAACGCGCGGGTCATGCCTGCGACGCCTGCCTTGGCAGCTGCGTAGTTGGCCTGGCCGGCATTGCCGGAGGCGCCCACCACGCTGGTGATGCTGATGATGCGACCATAGCGCTGCTTCATCATCGGGCGGATGACTGCGCGCGAAAGCGAGAAGACCGCTTTGAGATTGGTGTCGAGTACTGCATCCCAATCGCTGTCCTTCATGCGCATGGCGAGCGTGTCGCGCGTGATGCCGGCATTGTTGACCAGCACGTGGATCGCGCCATAGGCCTGCACGATCTCGTCGATCAGGGCTTCGACGGCGGCGCCGTCATTGACGTCGAGCGCCCGGCCGCGGCCGCCGAATGCGCTGAGCGCCGAAGTGATCTTGGCCGCACCTTCGTCGGTAGTGCCGGTGCCCACGACCTTCAGTCCGCGCTGGGCAAGCTCCAGTGCGATCGCTGCGCCGATACCGCGCGTCGCGCCGGTCACCAGGGCAACTTGCCCTTCGAATTTGGGAATGCTCATAAAAAAAGTGTCTGGCCTTGCCGGTCAGCCGGCGAGCGATTGTCGGATGTCCGCGAGCGTGGCCGGGTCGTACACCGACGCGGCTTCCAGATCGGGAGCGATGCGCTTCACCATGCCGGCCAGCACCTTGCCGGGACCGCACTCGATGATGGAGGCGACACCGCGCAGTTTCAAGGCCTGGACACTCTCGACCCAACGCACCGGGCCTGCGGCCTGGCGCACCAGCGCATCGCGGATGCGGTCGGCATCGGTTTCCACAGCCACATCGATGTTGTTCAACACTGGAATCTGCGGCGGCGCCAGCGTGGTGGAGGCCAGCTTCTCGCGCAGAGCCTCGGCGGCAGGCTTCATCAGGCTCGAATGAAACGGTGCCGACACAGGCAGGAGCAACGCACGCTTGGCGCCGTTGGCCTTGAGCAGTTCGCAGGCCTTGTCGACGGCGGCCTTGCTACCGGCAATCACGGTCTGCATCGGATCGTTGAAGTTCACTGCCTCCACGATTTCGCTGCTGTCTGAACCGAAGCTCGCAGTGGCCTCCGCACAGCCTGCAACCACCTTGCCCGACTCCATGCCAAGCACCGCAGCCATCGCCCCGACGCCGACAGGCACAGCCTGTTGCATCGCTTGCGCACGGAAACGCACCAACGGCGCGGCCTGCGCCAACGACAGCACGCCCGAGGCGACCAATGCCGAGTACTCGCCCAGCGAATGACCCGCCACGACCGCAGGCTTCGAGCCGCCTTCAGCCAACCATGCCCGCCACGCCGCCACCCCGGCCACCAGCATCACCGGCTGGGTATTGGTAGTCAGCGCCAGTTCTTCCTTGGGACCATTCTTGATCAGCGCGCCCACGTCTTCACCGAGCGCGTCCGAAGCTTCGCGCAAGGTCTCGACAACGGCAGGGTGGCCGACCCAGGCGTCGAGCATGCCGACTGCCTGCGAGCCCTGACCCGGAAAGACAAAAGCAAAGGATTTCATTGTTTATGCGTCATCTCGCATTGCGGGCGTCCTCTGCCGGACGCCGCAACACACTACAGGTTCAATAGGACTGCGCCCCAGGTGAAGCCACCGCCTACGCCTTCGAGCATGAGCGTTTCGCCTTTCTTCACCTTGCCGGAGCGGACGGCCTCATCGAGCGCCAGCGGAATCGAGGCGGCCGATGTGTTGCCGTGCTCGTTCACAGTGACGATCAATTTCTCGCGAGGAAGCTTCAGCTTCTTCGCCGTGCCTTCCATGATTCGGATGTTGGCCTGATGCGGAATGAGCCAATCGATGTCCGCATCGGTCTTGCCCGCCTTGGCGAGCGTGGCGCGCGCAGCCTCTTCGAGCACGCGAACGGCGAGCTTGAAGACGGCCTGGCCGTCCATGTGCAGCAGCGGCGTGCCCAGGACATTGCCACCGGAAACATGCCCCGGCACGCAAAGAATGCCGACGTGCTTGCCATCGGCATGCAGGTCGCTCGCCAGAATGCCGGGCTCGTCGCTCGCCTCGAGCACCACCGCCCCGGCACCATCGCCGAACAGCACGCAAGTGGTGCGATCGTTGAAGTCCAGGATGCGGGAGAACACCTCGGCGCCCACCACGAGGGCACAGCGCGCGGTGCCCGTCCGGATCATCGCGTCGGCGACGGTGAGCGCATAGACGAAGCCGCTGCAGACCGCCTGGACGTCGAATGCCGGACAGCCGGCAATGCCGAGCTTGTTCTGGAGAATGGCCGCCGAGGACGGGAACACCATATCGGGCGTCGAAGTCGCCACGATGATCAGGTCGACATCGCTGGCCTTCCGGCCTGCGGATTCGAGCGCGTGGCGGGCTGCCTCGAGACCAAGATCGCTGCTCGTGACGTCCGGAGCGGCAAAGTGCCGCGCATGGATGCCGGTGCGCTCGACGATCCATTGGTCGGAAGTTTCGATGCCGCGCTCCGCCAACTCCTTGGCGAGATCGTCATTGGTCACGCGGCGTGGAGGCAGATAGCTGCCGGTGCCGGTAATGCGTGAATAAGGGGTCATCAAACGTGAAGGGCTGACGCGTCGACCGGCGCCGCCGGTTCTTGCCGCGCGAGCAAAGGCGCGGCGTGGGCGATGCGGGCCCGCACGCGATCGAGCAGGTTGTTGCGAGCGGCATCATAAGCGCGATCCAGCGCATGGCCGAAAGCCACTTCGTCAGCCGAGCCATGACTCTTAAACACCAGGCCACGCAGCCCCAAAAGCGCAGCGCCGTTGTATCGGCGGTGATCAAGACGGCTTTTAAAAGCTTTTAGAACCGGATACGCAACAATCGCAGCCAGTTTGGTGAAAGCATTTCTGGAAAATTCAACGCGAATGAATTCTCCGATCATCGAAGCAACGCCCTCGCTGGCCTTCAGCGCGACATTTCCGACGAAACCGTCACATACGACGATGTCCGTCGTGCCCTTAAAAATATCGTTGCCTTCCACGTTTCCGTAGAAGTTCAGATCTTTCGAATTGGCAGCCGTACGCAGCAGTTGACTGGCTTTCTTGATCGTTTCGCTGCCCTTGATCGCTTCTTCACCGATGTTGAGCAACCCGACCGATGGCGCCTCGTTGCCGGTCAATGCAGACACCAGGGCCGAGCCGAGCACGGCGAACTGAAGCAAATCCTCGGCATCGCAGTCGACGTTTGCACCCAGGTCGAGCACGGTTGTCGCCCCACCCTTGGCATTGGGCAGCTGCGGCGCGATGGCGGGCCGATCGATCCCTTCAAGCGTCTTGAGCAGATAGCGCGCAATGGCCATCAGCGCCCCAGTATTGCCAGCAGAGACGGCCGCTTGTGCGACACCGTCCTTGACCTGCTGGATAGCCACACGCATCGAAGAATCTTTCTTCTTGCGAAGAGCAATTTCCACTGGATCGTCCATGCCCACGACCTCGCTGGCAGCGACGATCCGGGCGCGGGGATGCGTGGCAAAGCCAGAAAGCGCCGCCGGCACGCCGACAAGCAACAACGAGGCCTCGCTGTGCCGCTCGAGAAAGGCGCGGCAGGCCGCGAGCGTGACTCGCGGCCCATGATCACCCCCCATGCAATCGACGGCCAGCGTGATTGCGGAAGGAGCAGCAGTGATTTCGGGGGAAGAAGGCGTAGCCATCAAAACAAAGGCCCGACGCTACAGGGAAAGTAGCTTCGGGCCTTGGCCTTGGGATGCGAGATCAGGCTTCGGACTTGTTCTTGAGCACCTGGCGGCCACGGTAGAAACCGTTGGGGCTGATGTGGTGACGCAGGTGCGTTTCACCGGTGGTCGGCTCGACGGCGATGCCGGGAACGACCAGCGCATTGTGGGAACGGTGCATGCCGCGCTTGGAAGGCGACTTCTTGTTTTGCTGGACGGCCATGGTGGCTCCTGGACTGTAAGGTGAGTGAAAAGGTGCGGGCTCAAACAGTGGCAATGCAGTGACATGGCTGGCATGTGCTGATCTGCGATGCATCTCACGGCGGCGCGCGCGAAGCCCATGATTATAGCCCAGCCACCGCGAAAGAGCTACTTGCCCTCTTCCAAGCCGTCTTTCGGCGTGCGCGAACGCAACGCTTCGAGGGCAGCAAAGGGATTCGGCTTGGCCTCTCCGGCAGCCTTGAAGTCTTCGTCGCTGGAGGAAAGGCGCACGGGCGCAGGACAAATGTCGTGGACCGGCATGACGGGGATTTCCATCAGAAGCTCGTCCTCGATCAGCGTGCGCAGGTCGAAATCACGGCTGACGACGAGCAGGTCTTCGTCCGCCTCCTCATCTTCCGCCTCGGCGGTCGCCTCGTCGGCCACGAAACGGAACCAGCGGTCCACCGAAAGCAGCGTTTCCACGGGCGCCAGGCAACGCTGGCAAACCAGCGGCACGGTGGCTTCGGCTTCAAGATGCATCCAGGGCGTGGGCTTGCCGTCTGCGCCTGGGCGCTCTTCCCCGCTGGCCTCCCACCGGACCACCGCCTCGGGGGCCGGGGCAGCCAGTTCGGCGACCAGGCGCTCATAGTCAGGGACCGGGTCTGCGGCATCCAGGGTGGCAGCGGCGGCCGTGAAGGCCGGCACATTGAGCCGTTCGGGGGCAAATTCTCTCTTCATCCGCACCAGTCTATCGCGCCTGCTCACTCGCGTGCGTCGGGCGTGCCTCAGGGTCTTGGAGGCTCACGCACAATCTCCTCATGCAACGCACAGTGATCCTTGCCTCGACCTCGCGCTACCGCCAAGAACTGCTCAACCGCCTCAGACTGCCCTTCGACGTGCACTCGCCCGAAGTGGACGAAACACCGCTTCCCGGAGAAACACCGCGCGACCTGGCTCTGAGGCTGGCGCTCGAAAAGGCCAACGCCGTGGCCACGCGCTTTCCGCAAGCCGTGGTCATCGGCTCGGACCAGGTGGCAGACCTGGCCGGCGAAGCGCTCGGCAAGCCCGGCGACCATGTCCGCGCCACCGCCCAGTTGCGCCGCATGAGCGGCCAGACGCTGATCTTCCAGACGGCCGTGGCCGTCGTCTGCCACGCTTCCGGCTTCGTCCAGCGCGACATCGCGCCTGTGCGCGTGGTTTTTCGCGACCTCAGCGACACGGCGATCGAGCAATACCTGCAGGCCGAACAGCCCTACGACTGCGCCGGCAGTGCCAAGAGCGAAGGCCTCGGCATCGCATTGCTGGACGCAATCGACAGCGATGACCCGACAGCGCTCGTCGGCCTGCCGTTGATCCGCACCTGCCAGATGCTGCGCGCTGCAGGAGTCGAACTGCTGTGACAACACCCAAAGGCAAGCTCTATCTCGTTCCGGCGCCGCTCGACTTCGGTTGCGAAGTGCAGGCTCCGCTGCAGGACGCCCTGCCGCTCGGCACGCTGCAGCTCGCGGCAGGCATCACGCACTGGATCTGCGAGAACGCGAAGTCAGCGCGCGCCTATCTCAAGCGCATCGACGCCATTGCGCCTCTCGCAGCACCCCTGCAGGCGCAAGACATCCAGGAACTGCCGCGCGAAGTGCACAAGAAGGGCGACCATGCCGGCCAGTTCGACGCCCGCCCGCTGCTGGCTGCCGCGCTGGAGGGTCACGACATCGGCCTGCTGAGCGAGGCAGGCATGCCGGCCGTGGCCGACCCAGGTTCTTCGGTCGCACGCGCCGCACACGATCTGGGCCTCACCGTGGTGCCCCTCACCGGCCCGGTGTCGTTGCTGCTGGCGCTGGCTGCGAGTGGCCTGAATGGCCAGAACTTCGCCTTCGTAGGCTACCTGCCGCAGGATGCCGGCGAGCGCCAGGTGCGCATCCGCGAGCTCGAAGCACTGGCGCTCAAGTCGGGCCAGACACAGCTGTTCATCGAAACGCCCTATCGCAACGCCTCGCTGCTGCAGGCGCTCCTGCAGACTTTGCAGCACAACACCCGGCTTGCCGTGGCGCGCGGATTGACGCTGGCCACGGCGCAGGTGCGCAGCGAAACGGTCAAGTCCTGGCGCGCCGCGAAGCCGCAAGCCACCACGGACGAACGCCTGCCCGCCGTGTTCGCGATCGGCCGTTGACCATGGTGGCCGTCACCCCGGGCGCACGCTGGGCGTCGCGTGCGCAGTTCTTTTCCGCCGGCTTCATCTTCGCGACCTGGGGCGTGCACGTGCCCACGGTCAAGGCGCACTACGGCATCGATGAAGCGCAACTCGGGCTGGCCATGCTCGCGGCCGGTGCGGGCGCGATGATCGGCTTGACCAGCGCGGGCCGCTGGATCGGCCGCCACGGTCCGCGCCGCACGGCCGGCATCTGCGGCTGCATCTACGCGCTGCTGCTGGCCGGACTGATCGCCATGCCGGGTTACTTTGCGCTGCTGCTCCTGCTGGCCGCCTTCGGCCTGGTAACCAGCGTGTTCGACGTGTCCATCAACACAGAAGCCGCGCAGCTCGAATTGCACGGCGGCACGCCACTCATGAGCGGAATGCACGGCATGTTCAGCCTGGGCGGCATGGCAGGCGCCGCCAGCGGCAGTGCCGCACTGGCGGCCGGCCTGGGCGCGCAGGCGCACCTGCTGATCGTTGCCGCAGCCATGATGGCGTTGGTGGCGGCGGCCACGCGGCACATGCTGCCCCGACCGGCCACCAGCGGCGCAGCCGAAGCCGACCACGGTTTCCTGCTGCCGCGCGGCACGCTCGCCGTGCTGGGCGTGCTCGCCGCGCTGGGCCTGATCGCCGAAGGCGCAATCTACGACTGGAGCGTGCTCTACATGCAGCAGGAGATCGGCAGTCCGCAGCAGCAGGCCGCGCTGGCCTATGCAAGCTTCTCGGCTGCCATGGCAGCAGCGCGGTTCGGCGGCGATGCGATGCGCGCCCGTTTCTCGCCTGCCACGCTGCTGCTCGGAAGCGGATTGCTGGCCGCGGCGGCCATGGCCCTGGTGCTGATCACCAACCTGTCCTGGCTGGCGCTGGTCGGTTTTGCGGGCGTGGGCGTGGGTTTCGCGAACGTGGTGCCGATCCTGTTCTCGGCTTCGGCGAAAGTGCCGGGGGTCGAGCCTGCGCGCGGCATCGCCTCGGTGTCGGCCGTGGCCTATCTGGGATTCATGGCAGGCCCGGCGGCCATTGGCTTGCTCGCGCGGGCAACGTCGCTGACGGCCGCGCTCTATGTGGTCGTGGTTTTCGCTGCAGCGCTGGCGGCATCGGCGCGCTACACCGCCCGCAGCGAAACCAGGTAGGCGAATCGGGTCAGCGCAGCGCCGGCGCGGTGTGCATCAGGCGCACGGTGGTCTCGGCCATTGCAGCGCCGAACTTCTTTGCCAGCTTCTCGGCCACGTTGTCACGACGGGTGTAGTCGATGACTTCCTCGGCCTTGATGACCTCGCGGGCCACGTAGTCGACATTGCCCAGCTGATCCGCCAGGCCGTATTCAACGGCCTGCTCGCCGCTCCAGAACAGGCCGCTGAACAGGCCAGGCGTGTCGAGCTTCAGGCGATCGCCGCGTCCAGTCTTCACCACGTTGATGAACTGGGCGTGGATCTGGTTCAGCATGGTCTGTGCATGGGCGCGCTGAGCGTCGCTCATCGGACTGAACGGATCGAGGAAGCCCTTGTTCTCGCCGGCAGTGAGCAAGCGGCGCTCGACGCCGACCTTCTCCATCACGCCGGTGAAGCCGAAGCCATCCATCAGAACGCCGATGCTGCCGACGATGCTGGCCTTGTCGACGTAGATCTTGTCCGCCGCTGCAGCGATGTAGTAAGCCGCCGACGCGCAGGTCTCCTCGACCACGGCATAGACCGGCTTCTTGTACTTGGCCTTCAGGCGCTTGATCTCGTCGTTGATGATGCCGGCCTGCACCGGGCTGCCGCCAGGCGAGTTGATCAGCAGCACCACGCCCTTGGCGCCCTCGTCCTCGAACGCGGTCTTCATGGCGGCCACGACGAATTCGGCGCTGGCGTCGCCGCCATTGGCGATCTCGCCCTTGATCTCGACGACGGCCGTGTGGGCCGTGGTCTTGGCGGTGCTCGGCGTGCTGCGCGAAAGCGCGAGCCAGGCCAGGAAGATGAAGAACGCCAGCCAGGACAGGCGCACGAAGGTCTTCCAGCGGCGCGTGGCCTTCTGTTCGTTCAGCGAGGCGAAAGCAAGCTTCTCGAGGGTGGCGCGTTCCCAACCGGGACGCTGCGTGGGATCTTTGGCCATGTTATTGGGAGGAGCCGGCTCAAATGGTTCGAACCCCGCGGGTTCCGTTCGGTTCGGGTCGGTCATGTCAGAAGGTCAGGGGATGAAGGTTCCAGTCAGTATGCCAGTGCACTACGCCGTCATGCTCGCTCAAGGCGATCTTCACGAGGCCGCCGCGGCACGGGCCGCCCGCGCATTCGCCGGTGTCGGGCCTGTAGACCGCGCCATGCGTCGCGCACAGCAGCCACTGGCCGGTGTCGTCGAAGAACCGGTCGGGCTGGAAGTCCATCTCCATCGCCACATGGCTGCAGCGATTGAGAAATGCATGCGGCAGGCCTTCGAAGCGAATCGCGAAGGCGCGGCAGGTCTCGCCGCCATGGACCACGTCGAATGGAACGGCCAAGCCGCCTTCGACCAGATCCGACGCGTTGCACAAGGGGATGCGTTCTTCACTCATGGCAACACAAGTCCGGCTTCAGGCGTTGCCGAGGAGCCACGCCTTGAGATCGGCCACCGAATGCGCGATGTGCAGCGGTTTGAACTCGTCGAAGCTGGCGGGCTCGTGGGCGCCGTAGCTCACCCCCACACAGGCGGCGCCGGCATTCTGCGCGAGCTGCAGGTCGTGCGTGGTGTCGCCGATCATCAGCGTGCGTTCGGGTGTCACGTCGAGTTCTTCCATCAGCTCGAGCAGCATGCGCGGATGCGGCTTGCCGAAGGTTTCGTCGGCCGTGCGCGAGGCGTCGAAGCGGTCGCGCAGCGCCACCGACCTGAGCGCCTCATTCAGGCCGCGGCGCGACTTGCCGGTGGCAACCGCCAGCCTGTGGCCTCGCGCACGCAGGGCATCGAGCATCGGCAACACGCCGTCGAACAGCACCAGGTCATCCTGGTGCTGCAGGTAGTGGTAGCGGTAGCGCGCGCCGAGCTCGGGATACTTTTCCTTCGGCACGTCGGGCGCGGCACGCGCCAACGCCTCGGCCAGTCCGAGGCCGATCACCCAGGCAGCGTCGTTCTCGCTCGGCTTGGCGCCGCCGACGTCGACCACCGCAGCCTGGATGCAGCGCACGATCAGGCGCGTGGAGTCGTAGAGGGTGCCGTCCCAGTCGAAGGCGATCAGGTCGAAGTTGAGGGGTCTGGATGATTCAGTCATGGGACGTGGGAGTGGGGTGTTGGGCCATGGCCTCGAGGGCAGCGGGCGACATCAGCACGCGCAGCTCGGGCGGCAGGTCGGCCTGCAGCGCCACGCGGTCGCCGCTGGCCGGATGGTTGAACTGCAGCCGCCAGGCATGCAGGAACATGCGCTTGAGGCCAAGCTTCTGCAGTGTGCGCTGGCGCTCGGATTCGCCGTACTTGTCGTCGCCCGCGATCGGGTGCCCGGCCGAGGCGAGGTGCACGCGGATCTGGTGCGTGCGACCGGTCTTGATGGTCACGGCCAGCAATGACAGCGGCGTGGCGTCGCCCGGCATCGCGAGCCGTGCCAGCACGCGAACCAGCGTGACGGCACGCATGGCGTCCGGGTGGTCCTTGGCGACCACGCGCACGCGGCGCTCGCCGGCACCCGCTCCGGAGCCGTCGGGCAACAGGTATTTGGCCAGCGGCGCATCGAGCACCTTCCTGTTGGCGGGCCAGTCGCCCTCGACGAGTGCCAGATAGGTCTTGCCGGTTTCGCGCTCCCGGAACTGGTCCTGCAACGCGACCAGCGCACTGCGCTTCTTGGCCACCAGCAGGATGCCGGAGGTCTCCCGGTCGAGCCGATGCACCAGTTCCAGGAACCTGGCGCCGGGCCGCGCGGTGCGCAATTGCTCGATCACGCCGAAGCTCACGCCGCTGCCGCCGTGGACAGCCACGCCGGCGGGCTTGTCGATGGCCAGCACGGCGTCGTCTTCCAGCAATACCGGGAATTCGCGTGCCGGCGCGGGCGGGGCGGCGCCCTCTTCCGCCCGCGGCGACAGCCGGATCGGCGGCAGCCGCAGCACGTCGCCTGCCTCGATGCGGGTTTCAGCCTGCACGCGGCCCTTGTTGATGCGGACCTCGCCCGAACGAATGATCCGGTAGACGTGCGTCTTCGGCACGCCTTTCAGATGGCGGAAAAGGAAGTTGTCGAGCCGCTGCCCTACGGATTCGGCGTCGACCGTGAGAAATCGGATGGCCGAATGCGGCGCGGCGTCATCGGCCGGGGCTTTTCGGTCTGCGGGATTTCGAGCAGCCGCGGGGCCTTGCTTCGCACCTATAATGTTTTTCACCAGCGCGGTCATGTAAGTGCTTGATTAGACAGAAGTTTAGTCCACTGCCATCAAATACCCAGGGCGGCGCTGCGAGGTCGATGCCGCTTTGGCGCTCAGCTGCAAACCCCGCGCAATTGCGCAAAGTGGCAGAGCAGGCGCCCAAGTCAAGCCGACACCCACGAAACACCGATACGGAATACCCAGCCTGCAGCTGACCAAGCTGCAGGCGGATCGAAGCGAGTCCCTTGTTGTGTTGATGCTGCTGATTCAACTTTGCCTGCGCTGGCCCACCTGGTTTCGACCAGTGGCCGCAGGCATCGAACGATCGGTAGCGCGCGCCACCCTTGCGCAACCGGCTATCAAAAAGATAGCTACCCAACACCGAATCTGGCTCGCGCCCATCCACGCGCCCCCACCCCGGCTGTCTGCTTGAGCTAACGCTCGAGAGGCCTGCACGCGCTCGGCGCGGCAGCGACAGCATCCGGGGCCCAAGCGGCAATTCCCTGGTTTCGCGGGCGTCGTCCGTGCATCGTTGGCCCATCAAGGGCCGGTAGAACGATACATATAAGGACAACGCATCATGAAGCGGATGCTGATCAATGCCACGCAGGCCGAAGAACGCCGCCTGGCCATCGTCGACGGGCAGAAACTGCTCGACTACGAAATCGAAATCGAAGGGCGCGAACAGCGCAAGGGCAACATCTACAAAGCGGTCGTGACGCGCGTCGAGCCTTCGCTCGAAGCCTGTTTCGTCGACTACGGCGAAGACCGCCACGGCTTCCTGCCGTTCAAGGAAATCTCCAAGCAGTACTTCGCCGAGGGCGTGTCTGCCAGCCAGGCCCGCATCCAGGACGCGATCCGCGAAGGCCAGGAACTGACCGTCCAGGTCGAGAAAGAAGAACGCGGCAACAAGGGCGCCGCCCTCACCACCTTCATCTCTCTCGCGGGCCGCTACGTCGTGCTGATGCCGAACAACCCCCGTGGCGGTGGCGTGTCACGCCGCATCGAGGGCGACGACCGCGCCGAACTCAAGGAGGCGATGGACCAGCTCGAGTACCCGAAGGGCATGAGCATCATCGCGCGCACCGCCGGCATCGGCCGCTCGGCGCCCGAACTCCAGTGGGACCTGAACTACCTGCTCAAGCTCTGGAGCGCCATCGACGGTGCGGCCAAGGGCGGCAAGGGCGCGTTCCTGATCTACCAGGAATCCTCGCTCGTCATCCGCGCGATCCGTGACTATTTCAATCACGACATCGGCGACATCCTGATCGACACCGACGACATCTACGACCAGGCGCAGCAGTTCATGGCGCACGTCATGCCCGAGCATGCCGCCCGCGTGAAGCGTTACCGCGATGACGCGGCCCTGTTCAGCCGTTTCCAGATCGAGCACCAGATCGAGTCGGCCTACGCCCGCACCGTGCAGCTGCCTTCGGGCGGCGCCATCGTGATCGACCACACCGAAGCGCTGGTCTCGGTCGACGTCAACTCCGCCCGCGCCATCAAGGGCGGCGACATCGAAGAAACCGCCACCCGCACCAACCTCGAAGCCGCCGACGAAGTGGCCCGCCAGATGCGCCTGCGCGACCTGGGCGGCCTGATCGTCATCGACTTCATCGACATGGACGAGTCGAAGAACCGCCGCGAAGTCGAAAGCCGCTTGCGCGACGCGCTGCGCCAGGACCGCGCCCGCGTGCAGTTCGGCTCGATCAGCAAGTTCGGCCTGATGGAAATGAGCCGCCAGCGCCTGAAGCCGGCGCTGAGCGAAGGTTCGTCGATCCCCTGCCCCCGTTGCGGCGGCTCGGGCCACATCCGCGACACCGAATCGAGCGCGCTGCAGATCCTGCGCATCATTCAGGAAGAGTCCATGAAGGACAACACGGCCGCCGTGCATGTGCAGGTGCCTGTGGAAGTCGCTTCGTTCCTGCTGAACGAAAAGCGCCCCGAGATCGCCAAGATCGAGCTCAAGCAGCGCGTCACCGTGCTCATGGTGCCGAACAAGACGCTCGAAACGCCGAACTACAAGCTCGAGCGCCTGAAGCACGACGACCCGCGCCTCGACCACATCGAAGCCAGCTACAAGATGGCCGACGAGATCGAGGATCCGACCTCGGTCACGCGCCGTTCGCAGGAGCCCACCAACAAGCAGACCCCGGTCATCAAGGGCGTGTTGCCCGACGCGCCCGCGCCTGTGGTGCCGCCCAAGCCCGAAGCGGTGCGCCCTCCGGTGGCGGCACCTGCACCGGTCGCACCGCCTGTGGTGGCCGCGCCCGTGCCGGCACAGACTGGCTTCGTCGGCTGGATCAAGAAGCTGTTCGGCGCTGCGCCGGAACCCGTGGCAGCGCCCGCACCGGCGCCTTCCGCGATTCCGGTCGAGGCACCGAAGCCTCGACGCGACGGCCGCCCTGGCCGTGACGGCGAGGCACGCGGCGGACGCGACGGCGAACAGCGCCGCGGCGGCCGCAACGGTGAAGGTCGCGGAGAAGGCCGCGGCGAGAACGGCGGCCGCTCGGGCGGACGCGACGGCGAACAACGCCGCGGCGGCCGTGGCGGTGAACGCCGCGAAGGTCGCGAGGGCCGTGAAGGGCGCGAAGGCCGCAACGGCGAACTGCGCGCCGACGGCACCAGCCAACCTCGCGATCAGCGCGAACCTCGTGAGCCGCGTGAAGCCCGCGCACCGCGCGACGGCGAACAACGCCGCAACGGTCGCGGCGAGCGTCGCGAAGGCGAAGGCCGCGAGGCCCGCAACCTGCCGACGGAGGCCCTCGATGGCAACGCCAACCTCGAAGCCCAGCAACTGGTGCCCGGCGCCGCGCAGGGCGAAGAAGGCAGCACCGGCGAACGCGCACCGCGTCCCCGCCGTGAACGTGGCGAGCGCGGCGACCGTGCGGAACGTGGTGAACGTGCCGAGCGCGGGGAACGCAACGACCGCGTCGAACGCAGCGCCGAAGGTGGCGAAGGCGCCGCCCAGGGCGAGCGCCAACCCCGCAACGGTCGTGAAGGACGCGAGCCGCGCGAAGGTCGCGGCGACGAGCAGCGTGCACCGCGTGGCGACCGCAACGACGGCCGCCGCGAGCGTCGCAACGACGCGCCGCAGCTGAACGGCGACGCTGAAGTGGCAGCCGCCGCCGATGCCGAGCAGCAAGGCAGCGAAGCCCTCGACGGCAGCAACGAGCAGGCACCGCGCCGCGAAGGCGACGAACGCCGCGGTCGTTCGCGTGACCGCTATGGCCGCGACCGCCGCGAACGCGGCCCGCGCGACGGCAGCGATGCCGCCACCGCCGAAGCGCCTGTCGCCACGGAGGCAATCGCCGAAAGCCAGCAGGCCCTGCCGCTCGCATCGGAGCGCGTCGAAACGTTCCAGGCTGTCGAAGCCATCGCCGCGGAAGTTCGCGAGCCGGCGCCGCAGCAGCAACCGCGTGCCGAGCGCCCTGCGCCGGTCGCGGCTGCCACCGCGCCGATCGTGGTCGAAAGCGCCAAGGCCCCTGCCGCCGCGCCCGCCGCCAATGGCCGCGCGTTGCCCAAGGTGCAGCCCTTCGAGCTGCCGCTGGCCGAACTCGCGCAGATCGCCGAAGGTTCGGGCCTGCAGTGGGTCAATTCCGACGCAGAACGCATCGAGCAGGCACGCGCCGCAATTGCCGCCGAACCGAAGCCGGTGCATGTGCCCCGCGAGCGCCCGCCGGTGGTGGTACTCGACGAAGGCCCGCTGGTGCTGGTCGAAACGCGCCGCGACCTCGGTTCGATGTCGCTGCCGTTCGAGCAGGCTGCTCCTGACGCTACAGCGCAGCAACGCACGCTCTGAGCGACACCCGCTCGCAAATGAAAGACGGCGCCGATGGCGCCGTTTTTTTATGCTTGCCCCGGATCAGGCCTCAGTCACGGGCTCGTCGCCGGCAGACCTGGCTTCTTCGGCCGTGGCACGTTGGGCGAACACCGCGGCGCGCTGGGCCCTGATGGTGTTGCAAGCCAGCACGGCTGGCGCTTCGCAGGATTTGAGCCGGCTTGCCGCATCGATGCCAAGGGCACCCTGATCAGAGCTCGGCGCGACTGCGTGTCCAGGGTGTGTCGGCCTCCGGACGCCAGCCGGCATCAGCCGATCGATCTACGGCGGCGACAACCCGCCAGCGTCGAGGACGTCATGCAAGAAGGTCCGTATAGCCTATAGGCCGGCCGACCGGCCCCATTGCCAGCGAAGAAGCTCAGCCGTGCTCGACCTGCGCAGCGCGCTTCCAGGCTTCGGCGGCCTGGGTGGCATCGTTGCGGTCTTCGGCGAGCTGGGCCAATGCCAGCCAGGCGCGGCGGTACAGCTCGGTGTCCTGCAGCCCCAGCCCGGCCTGCATCAGCAGTTGCTGGGCCTTGCCCCAGAGCTGGCGCTTCATGCAGGCCATGCCCGCGAGGTACTGCAGGTTGGGGTCGCGAGGGTTGTTGCGCTGCGCGCTTTCGATGCGGGCGAGCCAATCGGCATCGACCGAGTCGAGCCCCGCCTCGAGAGCCCGTGCGAGCTTCACACGCAGCCCGTCACCGAGGCCGCGCGGGTTGGCCACCATGCGCTCCCAGGCCGGCAGCAGCCAGCCGCGTGCGAGTGCCAGGTCGCCACGCAGCGCGACCATGCGTTGCGCAGCATGGATAGCCACCTCGGGCATCTCGCGCTCGCTCGCGTCAAGTTCGGTCCAGGCGCGCAGCAGCTGTGCCGGGTCGTGCGCGCCGGACAGCAGCTCCGTTGCGAGGCCGCGCACGATGCTTTGTGCCGCAGCCTCGGAGAAGGCACGGTGCTTGGCCAGCAGCCGTGCGGTTTCGAGCGCTTCGAGCGTGCGGCGGTCCTGGCGGGCAGCCTTCAGGCGCAAGCGCAGGGCCAGCGTGCGGCGCTGCGCGCCCTGCGGCAGTTCTTCGAGCCTCGCCAGCGCGGCGGCGGCATCGCGGTCCTCGAGGGCCCAGCGCGCGGCACGCAACTGCACGCCTTCGCGGGTCTCGGGGCTGGCGAGCACGGCCCGGTCGACGCTTTCGTTGAGAGCCTGCTGCAGATGGGCGTCGCGTGCAGGCTTGTCCTGCAAGGCCTGCGCGCTTTCGGCGGCCAGCAGGTGCGACAGCACGCGCACCTGCTGCGCCTGCGGCAGGCTGGCACCCAGCGCGGCCAGGGTCTTTTCCTGTGTGAGCGCTGCCAAGGCGGCCTTGCGGGCACGAGAAAAGCGGCCGGAGATGAGCTGCACCATCGCGTCGAGCACCGACGCGTGCAGCGTGCGCTCCTTCTGCTGCAGCCGCCATTGGCGCGCCTGCTTCGGCAGCGAGAACAGCGCCGCCAACGCGCGCAGAGCGGCATGCAGCAGCACGAAGGCCACCAGCAGGATCACCAGCACGAGGTTGAGCGACAGGTCTACGCGCCAAGGCGGCCAGAACACGGTGATCGTGCCCTGGTTGTTGCCTGCAAAAAGTGCAACGGCCGCGGCGACGGCGAACAGTGCGAGGAGCCAGATTGCTGCGCGCATTCCCGGTCAGCGTCCTGCAGCCGCGGTAGCGAGCGCGGTAAGGGTGTCATCGATGCGCACCGGCTCGGTCGTCTTCAGCTGCGACTGCAGCTGCTGCAGCAGCGTCGCGGCCGCCTGCGTGCGGCGGGAAGCGGGGTCGAAGTAGCGATTGAGCGAGGCGGTCACCTGGGAAAGTTCGATGCGCGTGGCTTCCATCTGCCGCGACAGCAGGGACAGGCGTGCGTTGAGCAGCTTGAGCTTGAGGTTCTCGCGCAGGAAGTACGACTGCTCCGGCGCCAGCAGGATGGCCTCAGGACTCTGGATGCGGCCCACGCGCAGCAGCGAACGCAGTTCGCCGCGCACTGTCAGCAACACGCGCTGCCACCACGGCGCGTCGGCAGGAATCGGTTCGGCCTGCCAGCCGTTGGTGCCGGTGCCGCGCACCGTGACGGCATTGAGCGTGGGAAGGTCGTCCACGCCGCGCATCAGTTCGTCGAGCTTCTGCAATGCGTCGGCGTTGTCGGTGCTGGCGCTGCTGCGCAGGCGATCGGCGTCGCGCTGCATGGCGCGCTGCAAGGGCGCAAGCCGCGGCTGCGCCGCCCGTGCGATGCGCTGGTCGCCGGCCTTGAGTGCGGCCAGCAGCGGCTCCACACTGCCGGTGACCTGGGCCTGCTGCAGCGCCAGGCGCACGGCCGAGTCGATGTCGACCACGAGGTTCTCGTCGCGCGAACGCGAGAGGCTTTGAATGAGTTCCTCGAGCTGCGAGCGTTGCAGCGCGACCTCGGCCACGCGCGTTTCGACCAGCGCGACCCGCGCCGAAGCATCGCGCACCGTGTCGCTGGCCTGGCGAGCCAGCGTACGGGCTTCCATCGACTGGGCAATGGCATCGGCGCTCTGGCGCGCCAACTGCTCCTTCATGCCGCTGACCTTCTGCCACAGCGCAATCGCCATCAGCAATGCAGCGAGTGCGACGAGGGCCACGAGGCCGTACGCGAGGCGCGACAGGATCAGCGCGCCGGCGGCCTGTGCCGCCGGTGTCTGGTGCGGCGCCAGGGTGGCGGGCACCGGCGGCGTGGCGGCAGGGGGAGAAGAAAAATCGTCTGACGGGGACGCGGCGCTCATGCCAGCGATTCTATCGACGCGACCAGTGCGTCCCGCAGCGGTGTGCATACACACAACGCCCCGAAACCCGCGGCCCGCGCGGCTTCGCCGATGCGTGCGTGGGTGGCGACGGCGCTCGCGGCATGCCAGTTGGTGCCGGGCATCGCACGCTGCAGGTTGCCGATGGCCTCCGAACTGCTGAAGAGCCAGATCGCACGGCCCGCGGCGCCTTCGGCGGCGAGACGCCGCTGCGCCTCGTCCAGCGAGGGCGCCAGGCGCCGGTACGCGACCACGGTATCGCGCAAGCCGCCCGCGGCATCGATCTCCCGGGCAAGCCAGTCGCGGCCCGCGGGGTGACCGGCTTCGTCGCCGCCTCGCGCGATCAGCACGCGCGTGCCGGCCGACACCTGCGGCTGCACGCGTTCCCACAGCGCCTCGGAATCGAAGCGGGTGGCTTCGGGCGGCGGCGCATCGATCAACCCGTCGGGGATGCCCGCGCGATGCAGGGCACGCCCGGTGCCAGGGCCCGTCGCCCAGAAACGGCAGCCCGCCAATGAAACGCCGTCGTCCTTATGGGCGAAGAAATGTTCGACCGCCGTGGCACTCACGAACATCAGGGCGGCGTAGCCGGAGAGCTGCATCCACGCTTTCTTCAAGGGCGCGGCGTCGATCACGGGTTCGATCACGATCAGCGGCAGTGCCACCGCATCGAGCCCGGCGGCGCGCAGGTCGGCAACCCAGTGCGCGGCCTCGCGCGCCGGCCGCGTGACGATGACGGGGCGGGTGGTCATGCGATGACCACGGGCGTCAGCGCGCTCCGGCGTCGCGCAGCAGCGCCGCGGCGCGCCGGCCGAGCGCGTCGGCCTCGGCGAAGCCGGCGCCGGGCGCCAGCGCATGCACCTTCACCAGGGGCTCGTTGCCTTCGGGGTCGCCCTCGGCGAAGCCGGCGCCGGGCGCCAGCGCATGCACCTTCACCAGGGGCTCGTTGCCTTCGGGGTCGCCCCAGGCTGCATCGATGCGCAATGCGCCGTCGGCCTGCCAGCGTGCATGGGCCGCCAGCGGCATCGAGCAGCTGCCGCCCATCGCCCGGCTCACGGCACGCTCGGCGCTGGTCGAGAGCCAGTCGCCTTCGTGGGCGAGCGACTTCAGCAGCTCGAGGAGTTCGGTGCGGTCCGCGCGCACTTCGATGCCCAATGCGCCCTGGCCTGCGGCCGGCAGCATCGTGTCGGGGTCGAAGGCCACGCGGATGCGGCTTTCGAGCCCCAGCCGCTTGAGCCCCGCCGCGGCCAGCACGATGGCGTCGTACTGGCCTTCGTCGAGCTTGCGCAGCCGGGTGTCGAGGTTGCCGCGCAGCGGTTCGATGCGCAGGTCCGGCCGCAGCGCGCGCAGCAGCACCACGCGGCGAAGGCTGGAGGTGCCGACCACCGCGCCCTGCGGCAGTTCGTCGATGGAGGCATGGCGGTTGGAGACCAGCGCGTCGCGCGGATCTTCGCGCTCGAGCACGCAGGCCAGCGCGAAGCCTTCGGGCAGGTCCATCGGCACGTCCTTGAGCGAATGGACCGCGATGTCGGCGCGCCCTTCTTCGAGCGCGAGTTCGAGCTCCTTCACGAAGAGCCCCTTGCCGCCGACCTTGCTGAGCGACCGGTCGAGGATCTGGTCGCCGGTGGTCGTGAGGCCCAGCAGGCTGACCGTGTGGCCCCGTTCTTGCAGAAGCGCCTGCACGTGTTCGGCCTGCCAGAGGGCCAGCCGGCTTTCGCGCGTGGCGATCACGATGTTGCTCAAGACCGTTCCCGAAAAGTACATGTTGCGAAACCGCCGGAATGCTAGCATGTTGCGCCGCAGCAACGACGGCGCCTCCATTCAAGAAGTCCAGGACAAACATCGAATGAAAGCCAGCAAGACCCCTGCCCCACCCAAGCGCCGTCAGGCCGAAGACCAGCCACTGATCGACGACATCCGGCTGCTGGGCCGGATCCTTGGCGATGTGATCCGGGAGCAGGAAGGCGACGAGACCTACGCGCTGGTCGAGAAGATCCGCACGCTGTCGGTGGCGTTCCGCCGCGATGCCGACCAGGCCGCCGATCGCGCGCTGAAGAACCTGCTCAAGGGCCTGAGTGCGGCGGAAACGGTGCGCGTCATCCGCGCCTTCACCTACTTCAGCCACCTGGCCAACCTGGCCGAAGACCGTCATCAGATCCGCCGCCGCACGGAAACCGAGCGCGCCGGCGAGAGCGTCGACGGCGACCTGCAGACCGCGCTGGCGCGCATCCGCAAGGCCGGCGTGAAGCCCGACGAGATCGTTGCCTCGCTGGCCCACAGCTATGTGTCGCCCGTGCTCACCGCGCACCCGACCGAAGTGCAGCGCAAGAGCATCCTCGACGCGGAGCGTGCCATCGCGCAGCTGCTTACCGCGCGCGACGAGATCAAGCTGCGCCAGAGCGCCTATGCGGGAGCCAAGGACGCGCTCACGCCGCTCGAGTTCGCCGACAACGAAACGCAGATGCGCATCCGCGTCACGCAGATCTGGCAGACGCGCCTGCTGCGCTTCTCCAAGCTCACCGTGGCCGACGAGATCGAGAACGCGCTGAGCTACTACGAGGCCACCTTCCTGCGCGAGATCCCGCGCGTGTACGCCGACCTCGAGAAGGCGCTGGCGCAAGGCGGCCACGCACCGTCTGTCGCGCCCTTCCTGCGCATGGGCCAGTGGATCGGCGGCGACCGCGACGGCAACCCCAACGTCACCGCCGAGACGCTCGAGTACGCACTGCGCCGGCAGTGCGAGCTGGCGCTGCGCTACTACCTCACCGAGGTGCACTACCTCGGCGGCGAGCTGTCGCTCTCTGCCACGCTGGTCGACGTGTCCGTGGAAATGCAGGCGCTGGCCGAGCGTTCGCCCGACATGAGCGAGCACCGCAAGGACGAGCCCTACCGCCGCGCCCTCACCGGCGTGTATTCGCGCCTGGCCGCCACGCTGCACGAACTCACCGGCGGCGAGGCCGCGCGCCATGCGGTGGCGCCGCAGAACCCGTACAGGTCGGCCGAGGAGTTCCTTGCCGACCTTCGCACCGTCGAGGAATCGCTCGAGGAAAAGCACGGCAGCGTGCTCGCTGCGCCGCGACTGAAGCCGCTGATCCGCGCAGTCGAGGTGTTCGGCTTCCACCTGGCGACGGTCGACCTGCGGCAGAGCTCAGACAAGCACGAGGCGGTGATTGCCGAGCTGCTGGCCACCGCGCGCATCGAGCCTTCGTACGCCTCGCTCGCCGAAGAGGCCAAGCAGACGCTGCTGCTGCGCCTGCTCGACGACGCCCGCCCGCTGCGCGTGCCCGACGCCGACTACTCGCCGCTCGCGCGCAGCGAGCTGGCCATCTTCACCGCCGCGCGTGCCGCGCGTGCGCGCTACGGCGCGGCGGCCATCCGCCACTACATCATCAGCCACACCGAAACGGTGAGCGACCTGCTCGAGGCGCTGCTGCTGCAGAAGGAAGTGGGCCTGCTGCGCGGCGCAATGGCCACCAACGCGGTGTGCGACCTGATCGTGGTGCCGCTGTTCGAGACCATCGAGGACCTGCGCAACGCCGCGCCCATCGTGCGCGCCTTCTACGCGCTGCCGAACATCCAGGCGCTCATCGAGCGCTCGGGCGCCGAGCAGGACGTGATGCTGGGCTACAGCGACAGCAACAAGGACGGCGGCATCTTCACCAGCAACTGGGAGCTGTACCGCGCGGGCATCGCGCTGGTGTCGCTGTTCGACGAGCTGAACAAGAAGAAGGCCAACCCCATTCGCCTGCGCATGTTCCACGGCCGCGGCGGCACGGTGGGGCGCGGCGGCGGCCCGAGCTACCAGGCCATCCTGGCGCAGCCGCCGGGCACGGTGCGCGGCCAGATCCGCCTGACCGAGCAGGGCGAAGTCATCGGCTCCAAGTACGCCAACCGCGAGATCGGCCGGCGCAACCTCGAGACGCTGGTGGCCGCCACGCTCGAAGCCACGCTGCTGCCGCAGGGCAAGCTGGCGCCGGCCACCTTCCTTTCCGCCGCGGGAGAACTGTCGGCCGCCAGCATGGCCGCGTACCGCAAGCTGGTGTACGAGACCCCGGGCTTCGGCGACTACTTCTTCGGCTCCACGCCGATCCGCGAGATCGCCGAGCTCAACATCGGCTCGCGCCCCGCGTCGCGCAACCCGAGCCACAAGATCGACGACCTGCGTGCGGTTCCGTGGAGCTTCAGCTGGGGCCAATGCCGCCTCACCATCCCGGGCTGGTTCGGCTTCGGTTCGGGCGTGGAGCAGTTCCTGGCCGCGGCCGGCACCGCGGCAGGCAAGAAGGAACGCGTCGCGCTGCTGCAGCGCATGTACGAGCAGTGGCCGTTCTTCCGCACGCTGCTGTCGAACATGGACATGGTGCTGGCCAAGAGCGATCTCGCGCTGGCCTCGCGCTATGCCGAACTGGTCACCGACCGCAAGCTGCGCCAGAAGGTGTTCTCGATGATCGATGCCGAATGGCACCGCACGTCCGACGCGCTCACGCTCATCACGGGCGCGAAGCAGCGGCTCGAGGGCAACGCCGAGATGCAGCGCTCGGTGCGCCACCGCTTTCCTTACATCGATCCGCTGCACCACCTGCAGGTCGAGCTGATGCGCCGCTACCGCGCAGGCGACGGCGGCGAGCGGCTGCAGCGCGGCATCCACATCTCGATCAACGGCGTGGCGGCCGGGCTGCGCAACACGGGCTGACGCCACCGCGCCCGGAAACCGCAACGGGCCCTTCGGGGCCCGTCGTCGTTCGCGGCGCGCATAGACTCGCAGCCCCACCCACCGAAAGAGAACGCCATGAAAGGCTCCTGCCTCTGCGGCACCGTCCGGTACGAAGCCGCCCGCCTCGCGGGCCCGATCGTCCACTGCCATTGCACGACCTGCCGCAAGGCGCACAGCGCGGCCTTCACCACCACCGCGCGCGCCGACCGCGCCGACTTCCGCTGGACGGCCGGCGAGGAAGCCCTCGGCTCCTTCGAGTCGACGCCCGGCAAGCTGCGCCACTTCTGCACGCGCTGCGGCACCCACCTGGTGGCGGAGTGGGTCGCGCAGCCGCAGGTGATCCTGCGCGTGGCCTCGCTCGACGACGACCCGGGCAGCCGACCGAGCGCGCACATCTGGACGTCGCTCGAGGCGCCGTGGCTGGCCCACGCCGGCCCCATCCCGTCGTTCGCCGAAGCGATGCCGCCCAAGGCATGAGCAGCAAGATCCAGTTCCGCCGCAAGGTGATCGTCGCCGTGCTGCTGTGCGTGGCCGTCGGCGGCGCCATCGTGCGGCACTACGCGACGCCCGGTACCACCACGCGCGACATCGCGACGCTGCTGATGGTGCTGTGGGTGCCGATCATCGGCAACGTGATCGCGTGGCTCATCGGCAAGCGGCCGCGCCGCGCGCCGCGTTCGCCGGCCGCGGCACCGCCGGGCTTCGACACGGCCGGTGCGTTCGCGCCGCATGCGCGTGTCGAACTCGTCTTCCGCAAGCCGGCGCTGCCCTCGCAGGACGTACCGATCGCACCGGGCGAGTACCGCTGCGCGCTGGTGCTCGACAAGGAAGGCTTTTCGGCGCGCTGGATCGTTCCGCCGGGCGAGTCGCTGGAGCGCGGCAAGCCGGCTGTGCTCGACATCGAATACCTCTCGCCGGCGCTGGCGCAGCCGCGCCTCCCGCAAGGCACCGCCTTCCGCGTGCTGGTCGGCGATTCCTTCGTCGCCGACGGCCGCGTGCTCTGAGGGCCATCGCCGCCCGGCGGATCGCGATCGCCGGCAAACCGGCGGTCCAGGCGGCAAAAAGGGGCGATTGTTCACCCCAGGGAAACTGACAACTGCCGCGCAGGCCCTTGGTCGCGAAGGCTGCGGCTCGCACACTCCAATGCCCTTTCACCGGCATCGGCGTGCGTGCACCGCCGATGCGCTTCAGGACCGCTTCCCATGATGAATTCACCCAGCAGCAATCCGTGCATCGACGAGGTCGGCGGCATCGCGCCGGCAGCGCACGTGCCTGCCTCACGCTCCGCCTGGCTCGCCGTGAGCTCGATCGCCGTCGGCACCTTCGCGATGGTATCGACCGAGTTCATGCCCATCGGGCTGCTCACCGATATCGCGCGCGGCCTCAACGTGTCCGACGGCACCGCCGGCCTGATGGTCACGATGCCCGGCGTGCTGGCCGCCTTCGCCGGCCCGGCACTGATCGTGGCCTCGGGCAAGCTCGACCGCCGCACCGTGCTGATCGCGCTCACCACGCTGCTCATCGCGTCGAACCTGCTCGCCGCCTTCGCGCCCAACTTCGCCACCATGCTGGTGGCGCGCCTGCTGCTCGGCCTTTGCGTCGGCGGCTTCTGGACCTTCGCGCCCGCCGCAGCCACGCAACTGGTGCCGCATGCCTCGCAGGCGCGTGCCATGTCGATCGTGCTGGCCGGCGTGTCGGCCGCCACCGTGCTCGGCGTGCCGGCCGGCTCGTTCCTCGGCACGCTGTTCGGCTGGCGCGCATCGTTCGCCGTCACCGGTGCGCTCGCGGCCATCGTGCTGCTCGTGCAGCTCTGGCTGCTGCCGGCGATGCCGCCGGCACGGGCCATCGGCGCGCGCGACCTGCTGACGCCGCTCACGCGCCGCATGGCGCAGGTCGGCCTGCTCGCGGTGCTGTTCTTCATAGCCGGCCACTTCGCGGCCTACACCTACCTGAAGCCGCTGCTGCAGCAGGTCTTCGGCCTGGCGCCGAACGCGGTCTCGACCTTGCTGCTGGTCTATGGCGCCGTGGGCTTCGTCGGCACTTTCCTCGGTGGCAGCCTGGTGGCGCGCAGTGTGCGCGGCACCACCCTGCTGGCGGCGCTGATGCTGGCCACGGCACTGCTGCTGTCCACGCTGATCGGCACCGGCTTCGTGCCGGGCGCGCTGGTGGTCGTGATCTGGGGCGTGGCCTTCGGCCTGATCCCGGTGGCGCTCACCGGCTGGATGATGGAAGCCGTGCCCGATGCGCCCGAAGCCGGGCAGGCGCTGCTGGTCAGCGGCTTCCAGGTGGCCATCGCCTCGGGTGCGCTGATCGGCGGCGTGACGGTCGACAGCTTCGGCATCTCCAGTGCGATGGTGCTCAGCGGTGTGCTGGTGCTGATCGCCGCGCTGATCGTCGGCACGCTGGGCCGCTCGCGGGGCACCGCACCGATGGCGGCGATCCCGGAGTGACGGCACAGCAAGACCGTTTTTCTATCGGCGGCCGCGCCTGCCGGCCGCCACGATCGCATCGAGCACCACGCGCAGGGCCTTGCTGACGGGCTTGTCGCGCCGCACCACGACGGCCAGCGTGCGATGCATGCGCGGGCTCAGCCGGTGCACCCTCAGCCCGGGGTGGGCGCCGCGGCCCGTCATCGACATGCCGGGCACGATGCCGTAGCCCAGCCCCGCGGCCACCATCTCCTTCATTGCCTCGACGCTGCCCAGTTCCATCACCGCCTGGGGCTGCAGGCCCGCCGCGGCAAACCACCGGTCGACCAGCTTGCGCGTGTTGGCCGCGGGCTCGAACAGCACCAGCGGAAGCGCACCCAGGTCGGCCGGCGTGAGCTTCGCCCTCAACGGTGCGAGTCCTTTCGCGTCCACGGGCGCGATGGCGACGAACTCGTCCTCGAGCACCGGCGTCGCGGCGAGCGAACGGCCCGCGGCCGGCAGCGTGACCAGCGCGAGGTCGAGGCTGTTTTCCTCCACCTTGCGTGCCTGGTCTTCGGTGTTGCCGGTGCTCACGATCACGCCGAGTCCCGGGAACTGCTCGCGCAGCGTTCGCAATACGCCCGGCAGGAAATGAAGGCATGCGGTGGCACCGGTGCCGAGCCGCACGCGGCCTGCGACGCCGCTCGCGTGGTCGGCCAGCGCATCGATCGCGTTCTCGACCGCGGTGTCGATGTGCGGCACGTGGCGCAGCAGCTCCATGCCCGCGGGCGTGGCCCGGGCCCGCTTTCCCACGCGCTCGATGAGCCGCACCGCGAGCCGGCGTTCGAGCTGGCGGATCTGCAGGCTCACCGCCGGCTGCGACACGCCCAGGCGCTCGGCCGCTGCCGAGAAGCTGCCGGTTTCGATCACCAGGCCGAAGGACCTGAGCTGGTCGAGGTTGAGTGTCTTTTCCAAAGTATTCCTTATGCACCGCATAGGTCGGCGAAGCTTCACTTATCGATGAGAGCTCGTCAACATCGATGCCATGTCGCCGTCATCGTCCGCTTCCCCCGCCGTTGCCGCCGTCGAGATCCTCGACGCCGAGCCCCTCCACATGGCCGCCGTGCAGGCCATCTACAGCCACTACGTGCTGCACGACCTCTGCTCGTTCGAGGAGCAGGTGCCCACCGTCGAGCAGATGCAGGCGCGCCGCGCGGACGTTCTCGCGCGCGCCCTTCCCTATCTGGTCGCATTGAAGGACGGCGAGGTGGCCGGCTACGCCTACGCCACGGCCTACCGTGCGCGCTCGGCCTACCGGCACACGGTGGAAGACTCGATCTACGTCGCGCAAGGCATGCACGGCCACGGCATCGGCAAGGCGCTGCTGCGCGAAGTGATCCGCCGCTGCACCGAAGGCGGCTTCACGCAGATGGTGGCCGTGGTCGGCAACAGCGCCAACACCGGTTCGCAGCGGCTGCACGAAAGCCTGGGCTTCGAGCGCGTCGGCGTGCTGCGCGACGTGGGCTTCAAGTTCGGCCGCTGGGTCGATACCGTGCTCATGCAGCGCGCGTTGCGCTGAGCCTGGCGATGCCGGGTGCCCGGGCCGCGCCCGCGCGCGCCGCTGCCTCGGGTGCGGCGCCGGGTGGAACCCGGCGCTGCCGCTCATCGAATCACTGGTCCTCGCCTTCCGACCACTCGGGGCTGTAGCCGCCCAGCGTCGGGTGGTACATCTCGTCGCCCGAGTGCTGCGTGAACTCGACGTTGAGCCGGTCTTCGCGCAGCCCCAGGATGTCGATGCAGTCACGGCACAGCGCCTTCGCCACCTCGAGCCGCAGTTCGGCCGAGCGTCCGCGCCGGATGTCGCACATCAGCACCGACACCTCGACCGGTTCGCCGTCGACCATGCGCCACACGCCGCCCTCCCCCACCTCGCGGATGGCGATGCTGATGCGGCGCATGTCGACGCTCATCAGGCGGGCGTAGGTCTCACTGAGCTGCTTCGCAAGGCGCTTCTTGTCGGCCGCTGCGTGGCGGCCGTTCACGTCGAGTTGGAGGTAGGGCATGCGGAAATTCTGCGCCTTGCGTCAGCGAGGCAACGCCTGCGCACCGCGATACCCCAGCAGCGGGTCGTACAGGTCGGTGCGGCGGTCGCGGTGCAGGTCGTTGAACCGGTTCCAGATGGGCGCGCTGCGCGCGGCGCCCAGGTCGACGTCGGCGTAGAGGATGGTGTCTTCCTCGGGCCCGGCGATGCGCCCGACGGGCCAACCGTTGGTGCCCGCGATGAGCGAGTTGCCCATGAAGCCCGCGCCGCGCTCCTGGCCGACGCGGTCGGCCGCGGCGATGAAGAGGTTGTTCGAATGCGCGGCCGTGATCGTCAGGTACGCGGCCATGCAGGTGCCGCTGGCGTCGTACAGCGGCGGCGGGGTCCAGACCCACGCGGTGGGCAGGCAGACGATGTCGGCGCCGAGCTGCGCGAGGATGCGCGTCGTCTCCGGGAACCAGATGTCCCAACACACCAGCAGGCCGATGCGGCCGATCTTCGTCTCGAACACCGGGTAGCCCTCGTCGCCCGGCGTGAACCAGAGCTTCTCGTTGTTCCACAGGTGCGTCTTGCGATAGCGGCCGATGTAGCCGTCGGGGCCGACGAGCACCGCCGTGTCGAACAGCTTCATGCCGTCCTGCTCGACGAGGCAGCCGACGATGTAGACGTCGTGTTGCGCGGCGAATGAGATCCAGCCTTGCACCGTCGCTCCGCCCGGCACGGGTTGCGAATGCGCATAGGCCTCCTCGCGGCCGCTGAAGCAGTAGCCGGTGGTGGCGAGCTCGGGCAGCACGATGAGCCGGGCCTGGTTCCCGACGGCGGCCATCAGGCGTTCGTGCACGGCCTGCGCATTGCGCTCGAGGTTCTCGATGCCGACCTGCGGATCGAACTGCACGACGGCGACGCGCACTGGGCTGGCGCGCAGGCCCGGCGTGGCGTCCGCGCTGGTGGCAACAGCGACGGCGGAGGGAACGGATGAATTCATAAATATGGATCTTTTGGTTTCAGAATAAAACCATTCCGATCCTAGTCCTCATGGTTTTACTTTGCAACCGATAGGGCTGCGGCGGACTACACTCGCCCACCGAAGGAAAAGCCATGGCCCAGAGAAAAAGCCTCAGGAACGACGCATGCCCGATGGCGCGCTCGCTCGAAATCGTCGGTGACCAGTGGTCGCTGCTCATCGTGCGCGACGCGTTCGACGGCATGAAGCGCTTCGGCGAGTTCCAACAGAGCCTGGGCGTGGCAAAGAACATCCTGTCGGACCGGCTGAAGTACCTGGTGCAGGAAGGCGTGCTCGACCTGGCGCCGGCGTCCGACGGATCGCTCTACCAGGAATACGTGCTCACGCCCAAGGGCAAGGGCCTGTTCCCGGTGGTGGTCGGGCTGCGCCAATGGGGCGAAGCGCACCTGTTCGCCAAGGGCGAGCCGCACTCGACGCTGCTCGAGCGCGACAGCGGCAAGCCGGTGCCGAAGATCGCGCTGCTCGCCCGCGACGGGCAGCCGCTCGAGCCGGAGAACACTTTCGTCAAGAAGCTGCCGGTGACGGCCGGCGCCGGCTGAACCGGCTGGCCGATGCGTCGAGGGCGCGGCCCGCGCGCGGCAGGGCTACTCGCCCAGCAGCTCGCCGATCGGTTGCAGGTCTTCCACCCGGTCGCAGATCGACTTGATCACCATCGTGATCGGAATGCCGAGCAACAGCCCCCAGATGCCCCACAGCCAGCCCCAGAAGATCACGCCCACGAAGACCGCCACCGGGTTCATGCGGCTGGTGCGGCTGGTGAGCCAGGGCATCAGCAGGTTGCCGATGACCGTGTGGATGGCCAGCGACACGCCGCCCACCACGATGCCCATCTGCAGGCTGTTGAACTGCAGGAACGCCACCAGCCCCGCGGCCGCCAGCACGATCACCGAGCCGATGTACGGGATGAGGTTGGTCACGGCCGCGATGATCCCCCATACGGCCGCGTTCTCGACGCCGAGGGCCCAGAAGGCGACGCCCGTCGCCACGCCGACGATCGCGCTCACCAGTATCTGCACCAGCAGGTAGCGCTCAATGTTGCGCGTGATGTCGTCGAGCACGTGCACGGTGACCTTCTTCTTCTGCAGGCTCGAGCCGGTGATCTTGATGAGCTTGCGGCGGAAGGTGTCCCCCGAGCACAGCGCGAAGTACGTGAGGAAGGCCACGAGCGTGAGCTGCCCCATGGCGCTCAGCAGTCCGACGGTGCCGCTCAGGAGATAGTCGCGCACGTTGAAGCCGGGCCGTTCGATGATGACGCGCGCCACCCCGCGGCGCGAGGCCACGCGGGCGGAGTTTTCTTCCGCGGCCTTCTCGAGCTGCGCGGCAGCGGCCTGGACGCTTTCGAGCGGCGTGGCGCTGGCACCCTTGTCGCGGCGCATCGCCTGCCCGAGCTTCTGCGCGGCGACGGGCAGCGAATCGAGCAGCTGCGAGGCATTGCCCGAGAGCGAGTAGCCGGTCCAGCCGATGCCGCCGAAAAGGCCCATGAGGATCAGCCCGGCGCCGATCCAGCGCGGCATGCGCCAGCGATGCAGCAACTCGACAAGCGGCGACAGCGCGTAGGTCAGCAGCAGGCTCAGCATGAGCGGAATGAACACCGCCTGCCCCCACTGCAGCGCGAACACGCTGGCCAGCACGGCGAGCACGACCAGCGAGGCGCTGCGCACATCGACCGGCATGTGCAGCAGCAGGCGCTTGCGTTCGCGTTCGCGCGCGGGTTCGGACACGGCCGGGTCGGCAGTCGGCCCGGACACGGGCCCGGGGTCCGCGGCCTGCGCAGCCACGGCGGCCGGAGGCTCGGGCGCAGGCTGCGGGGGCGCGTCCGGGTTGTCCACGGCACCGGAAGCGGAGGGCTTGCCGGGCGATGCGGGGCGGTCGTTGTTCATCGCGTCTCCTTCAGCACTTCGCGCACGGCGGCAAGCTGCCGGCGCGACACGGCCACGGGCTCGGGAACGGCGTCGAGCCGCAGCGCCCAGCCCTCGGCGTCCTCGCCATCGTCGTATTTCTCGAGCGCGCGGATGGCGGCGCGCGCCACCAGCGCATTGCGGTGCACCCGCAGGAAACGGTTCGGATAGCGCTCCTCGAACTCGTTGAGAGAACCGTCCAGGATGTGGCTGCGCGTGGCGGTGCGCACGGTGAGGTACTTGTACTCGGACTTGAGGTAGAGCACTTCGGACAGCGGCACGCGTTCGGCGCGGCCGCGGTCCTGGATCAGCACGCTTTCCGGCGGTGTCGGCAGGGCCGGTGCCGCGGCGGGGGCCTGCAGTGCGCGGCGCTCCTTCAGGAAGCGCTCGGCCTTCAGCAGCGCCTGCTGCAGGCGTTCGGCACGCACCGGCTTCGTGAGGTAGTCGACCGCATCGAGCTCGAAGGCAGTCACCGCGTGCGTGGCATGCGCCGTCACGAACACCACCGCCGGCGCGTCGGCGCGGCTGCGCAATTCGCGCGCGACCTCGATGCCGTCGACGCCGGGCATGTGCACGTCGAGAAGCACCAGGTCGAGCGCCATCGTGGCCAGCTGCTGCAGCGCCTCGGCGCCCTGCGAGGCCTCGGCCACCACCTCGGCGGCGGGCGAGGCGCAGTCGCGCAGCAGGGTCCGCAGGCGCGAGCGGGCGAGCGATTCGTCGTCGACGATGAGGGTCTTGAGGGTCATGGTTCGGCGGAGTCTGCGGGAATGGCGATGCGCACGCGGTAGTTCTTCTGGTCCATGCCGGCGCTGAACTGCATCTGCATGTCGTGCAGCAGCCGCAGCCGGTCGCGCACGTTCGCCAGCGCGATGCCGTGGCCGCGCGGCAGCGGCTCGTCGGCCCAGCGCAGCGGCGGCAGGCTGTTGACCACCTCGATCACCACCATGCTGCCGCGCCGCTCGGTCCGGATGCGCAGCTTGGCGCCCTCGGGGCTGGGCTCGACGCCGTGCTTGATCGCGTTCTCCACCAGCGGCTGCAGCAGAAGCGGCGGCAGCCGCGCCTTGCTGGCGGCGACGTCCAGGTCCCAGCGGATGCGCAGCCGATCGCCGAAGCGCACCTGCTCGATGGCAAGGTAACGCTCGGCGAGCGCGATCTCGTCGGCCAGCGTGCCCGATTCGCCGGGGTCGGCCAGCGCCTGGCGGAACAGCTCGGCCAGGTCTTCCAGCATGGTCTCGGCCTTGGCGGGCTCCTCGCGCACCAGCGCAATGGCGCTGTTGAGCGTGTTGAAGAGGAAGTGCGGGCGGATGCGCGACTGCAGTTCCTCCAGCCGCGCGGTGGTCGCGGCCGGCGTCTGGCCGCGGGCACGCAACACCATTGCGGCCATCACCAGCCCCGCGAACAGGGCGCCGGCCAGTGCACTGGCCAGCCATGGCGCATTGGTGAGCACGCCCGTCATGCGCAGCAGGCCGCAGCCGTAGAGCGCAGACAGGGCACCCAGCACCGCACCGGCCGCGTACTGCCAGTGTTTCGGCAGACGCCGCAGCGGTTTCTTGAGCCCGCAGGCGGCCACCAGCCACAGCAGCGTGGCGGGCAGCGCGGCACCGGTGACCGTCGCCGCCTGCACCAGCCATTCGCCGGGCGTGGAGACCACGAAGAGCGTGGCGATCGCCACCACCACTTCCACGAAGACCACGGTGCGCAGCACCACGCCGATCTGGCAGGCATCGAAGATCGAGGGACTGCCGCGCAGGGGCACGCGCGCCCGTTCCGGCCTTTCCGGAGAAGACGGGGACGTGGGGGTGGAGCTGGCCGATAAAATCGCCGGGTTGCGCATCGCAGACATCTGATCCATCGGGTGACCAACCCATTATTGCCTCCTGGACGGCTCCCATGACCCAAAACCAACTCGACAAGAAATCCGAAGCCTGGTCGGCCCTGTTCTCCGAACCGATGAGCGACCTCGTGAAGCGCTACACCTCCAGCGTCTTCTTCGACAAGCGCCTGTGGCAGGCCGACATCCAGGGCTCCCTGGCGCATGCCGGCATGCTCGCCGCGCAGGGCATCATCGGCGTGCAGGACCACGCCGCGATCGAACGCGGGATGGCACAGATCCGCGCCGAGATCGAATCCGGCGCCTTCGAGTGGAAGCTCGACCTGGAAGACGTGCACCTCAACATCGAGGCCCGCCTGACCCAGCTGGTCGGCGACGCCGGCAAGCGCCTGCACACCGGCCGCAGCCGCAACGACCAGGTCGCCACCGACGTGCGCCTGTGGCTGCGCGGCGAGATCGACCTCATCGGCGACCTGCTGGTCGAGCTGCAGAAGGCGCTGGTGGACATCGCCGAGAAGAACGTCGACGTGATCCTGCCGGGCTTCACTCACCTGCAGGTGGCGCAGCCGGTGAGCTTCGGCCACCACATGCTGGCCTACGTGGAAATGTTCAGCCGCGACGCCGAGCGCATGGGCGAGGTGCGCCGCCGCGTCAACCGCCTGCCGCTGGGCGCCGCCGCACTCGCCGGCACCAGCTACCCGCTCGACCGCGAGCTGGTCGCGAAGACGCTGCAGATGGACGGCGTGTGCCAGAACAGCCTGGACGCGGTGAGCGACCGCGACTTCGCGATCGAATTCACCGCCGCGGCCAGCCTGTGCATGGTGCACGTGAGCCGCATGAGCGAGGAACTCATCCTGTGGATGAGCCAGAACTTCGGCTTCATCAACATCGCCGACCGGTTCACCACCGGCTCGTCGATCATGCCGCAGAAGAAGAACCCCGACGTGCCCGAGCTGGCCCGCGGCAAGACCGGCCGCGTGGTCGGCCACCTGATGGCGCTCATCACCCTCATGAAGGGCCAGCCGCTGGCCTACAACAAGGACAACCAGGAAGACAAGGAGCCGCTGTTCGACACCGTCGACACGCTCAAGGACACCCTGCGCATCTTTGCCGAGATGATCGGCGGCATCACGGTGAAGCCCGAGGCCATGGAAGCCGCCGCGCTGCGCGGCTACGCCACCGCCACCGACCTGGCCGACTACCTGGTGAAGAAGGGCCTGCCCTTCCGCGACGCGCACGAGACCGTGGCCCATGCCGTGAAGGCCGCCACCTCGCACAAGGTCGACCTGGCGGAACTGCCGCTGGCCGTTCTGCAGCAGTTCAACCCGAGCATCGAGAAGGACGTGTACGACGTGCTGAGCCTGCGCGGCTCGCTGAATGCGCGCAACATCCTGGGCGGCACGGCCCCGGCGCAGGTGAAGGCGCAGGTCGCGCGCCACCGCGCGCGCCTGGGCTAGGAATGCCGGGCCCCCGGCTTTTTGCCCGCTGCGCTCCTGCGACGCCATCCCCCACCGGGCAGGCGGGGCTCGGCCTGCGGCGGCCCGGCGTCGGCCGCCCGTAAGCGGCGAAGCCGACAACCCGGAAACGCACCGTGTTCTACGCCATCCCGCTCGAGAAAAGACCGAGCTGGCGCAATCCGCCGTGGATGACGGTGCTGCTGATCCTCCTGAACATGATCGTGTTCTGGGGGCCGCAGCGCAGCGAGGAAAAAGGCCAGGAGCGCGCCGCCGGCTACTACGTGGACAGCGCGCTGCCCGAGCTGGAGCTGCCGCCGTTCGTCGACTGGCTCGACAAGACCGACCCGAAGCGCGGCAAGGTCGCGCGGCGCATGCTGCGGCACGAAGAGGCCTACCCGCAGTTGCTCGAAGGCCTGCAGCGCGACAGGAAGTTCCTTGCGAAGCTGCAGGCGGACGAGATCATCACGCCCTCGAACCCGAGGTACGGCGAATGGAAGCATGAGCGCCAGCAATACGAGGCCATGCTGCCCGCGCCCTTCACCGAGCGCTGGGCGCAGGACTACGGCACGGATGCCGAGTCCAGGCCATGGACCTGGCTCACCGCCGCCTTTCTGCATGGCAGCACCGGCCACCTGCTGGGCAACATGCTGTTCCTGTTCCTGTTCGGCTTCTCCGTCGAACTCGCGCTGGGGCGCGGCACCTACCTGACCTTCTACCTGCTGGGCGCCATCGGGGCTTCGGCGCTGGCCGGCTGGGCCTATGCGGGCAAGGGCACCTACGGCCTGGGCGCCTCGGGCGCCATCTCGGCGCTGATGGGCATGTACGCGGTGATGTGCCGGCTCAAACGCATCCGCTTCTTCTATCAGCTGTTCTTCTATTTCAACTACGTGACAGCGCCCGCGCTGCTGCTGCTGCCGGCGTGGATCGTCAACGAGCTCATGCAGCACTGGCTCGGCGGCCAGGGCATCGCCTACATGGCCCACCTCGGCGGTCTGCTGACCGGTGCGGCGCTGATGGCCGGCGCCCTCATGCTGCGCCGCGTGCACGCACCCGAAGCGGCGGCTGCACCCGAGCCGGACCGCTTCGAGGAGCACGTGGCCGCGGCGCGGAAGTACGGCGCCGCGATGAAGTTCGAGCGCGCCTGCGCCGAGTGGCGCGCCGCCGCCGCGCTGCGCCCCGGCGATACCGACACGCTGCGCGCCTGGTTCAACACCGCGCGGCTGCAGCCCGCGAGCGAAGACTTCCATCAGGCCGCGCGCCGCATCTTCCGCCTGCCCGCCACCGAGCCGGACACGCTCGCCCTGCAGCACGCCAGCTACAAGGCCTACCTCGACCAGGCCAGGCCCGGCGCGCGGCTGAAACCCGACGACATGGCACGGCTGGCCCGCCGCTTCTCGCGCATCCGCCAGTTTGAGGACGCCGACCGGCTGTGCGCGATCCTGCTGAAGACCGCGCCTGAACACCCGGAACTGGCCGACACGCTGTCGGTGTGCGCCAACGGCCTGCTGCATGCCGGGCAGCGCGACAAGGCCATCGGCCTGCTGCCCCACCTGCTGCGGCTCGCGCCCAACGACATGGTCACGCGTGCCCTGCAGCGTGCCTGAGAGCGGCACGGCGACGGCTGCGGCCGTCATGTCACGGCGCCTTCGCGCCACCGCCCTGCCTTTGACTCACCCTTGCCCCGCCATCTCTGCATCATCTCTGCGTCATGGCACCGCAATTGCAGTAAACCGCGTGTAAAGCCGACCCCGCCCCTCGCGCCCCGTTGAACTTGGAGCCGCGCGCCAGCTCCATCCGGGGCCTTTTCCTACTTCCGCAACCTGTCCGATGCCTGACCAAATCCCCTCCCGCTTCGCCCTGCTGTTCACGGCCATGGCCATCGCCGCGCTCGCAGGCTGCTCGCGCACCAGCGTGGAGACGCCGGGCGCGCCGAACGGCGCGTCCGCACCAGAAAAGGAAGTCGGCACGGTCACCCTGGCGCACGAGACGCTGGCCATGAGCACCGAGCTGGCCGGCCGTACCATGGCCCCGGTCATCGCCGAGATCCGTCCGCAGGTCGGCGGCATCCTCAAGGAACGGCTCTTCACCGAAGGCGCGCAGGTCAAGGCCGGACAGGTGCTCTACCAGCTCGATCCGGCGCCGCTGCAGGCTGCCTACGCCAGCGCGCAGGCCAGCGTGCGCAAGGCCGAATCGGCCCTGGCCACCTCGCGCACCGTGGCCCGCCGCAACGCCGAGCTGGTGAAGATCGACGCCATCAGCCGGCAGGTGTTCGACGAATCCCAGGCCGCCGAGCAGCAGGCCGAGGCCGATCTCGGCGTGGCGCGCGCCGCGGAGCAGACCGCGCGCATCCAGCTCGGCTACACCCGCATCACCTCGCCGATCACCGGCTGGGCCGAGCTGTCGACGGTCACGCCCGGCGCGCTGGTCACGGCCAACCAGGCCGCTGCACTCACCACCGTGCAGCAGCTCGACCCCATCCACGTGCATGTCACCCAGTCGAGCAGCGAACTGCTGCGGCTGAAGCGCGAACTCGCCAGCGGCCGCCTGCAGCGCGCGAGCGACGCCGAGGCCCGCATCCAGCTGGTGCTGGAAGACGGCAGCAAGTACCCGCACGCCGGCCGGCTGACCTTCAGCGGCGTCACCGTCGACGCCGGCACGGGCAGCGTCACGCTGCGCGCGGTGGTGCCCAACCCCGACAGGCTGCTGATGCCCGGCATGTACGTGCGCGCCGTGCTGCAGGAAGGCACGAACGCCGCCGCGCTGCTGGTGCCGCAGCAGGCCGTGACACGCGCGCCCGACGGCAGCGCCTCGGCACTGGTGGTCGACGCCGAGAACAAGGTCGCGAAGCGCGCCATCCACGTCGGCCGTGCGGTCGGCACGCGCTGGCAGGTGCTCGAGGGCCTGGCCGCAGGCGACCGCGTGATGACCGAAGGCTCGCAGCGGGTGAAGGTCGGCGACAAGGTGAAGGTGGTCGATGTCGGCGCCAGGCCGGCGGCGGGTGCCGCACCCGGCCCGGTCGCCAGCGCCCGGCCCGACGCCGCCACCGCCGCTTCCAACCCCGTCGCGCGCTGAGGTCCGGCCATGGCGCAGTTCTTCATCGACCGGCCCATTTTCGCGTGGGTGCTCTCCATCGTCGTCATGCTCGCGGGGCTGATGGCGATCCGCACGCTGCCGCTGGAGCAGTACCCCGACATCGCGCCGCCGCGCGTGTCCATCAACGCCACCTACACCGGCGCCTCCGCCAAGACGGTGGAAGACTCGGTCACCCAGGTCATCGAGCAGCAGCTCAAGGGGCTGGACAACCTGCTCTACATGCAGTCGACCAGCAACTCGTCGGGCGTGGCGCGGCTGTCGCTCACCTTCAACGCGGGCACCAGCATCGACGTGGCGCAGATGCAGGTGCAGAACAAGCTGCAGCAGGCCATGTCGCGCCTGCCGCAGCAGGTGCAGAGCCGCGGCGTCACCGTCACCAAGGGCGGCAACGACTTCCTGATGATCGTGTCGATGTACTCCGGCGACGGCAGCGCATCGGCGGTGGACGTGGGCGACTACATCTCCAGCAACCTGGTGGACGTGATCAGCCGCATCGACGGCGTGGGCGAAGTGCAGACGCTGGGCACCGGCTACGCCATGCGGCTGTGGCTCGACCCCGACAAGCTGCGCAAGTACGCGCTGATGCCCTCGGACGTGAACGCCGCCATCACCGCGCAGAACGCGCAGGTGTCGGCCGGCCAGCTCGGCGCGCTGCCGGCCCGTGCGCAGCAGCAGCTCACCGCCACCATCACCGCGCGCAGCAAGCTGACGACGGCGGAGCAGTTCGAGAACGTGGTGCTGCGCGTGGCGCCCGACGGCGCCGTGGTGCGGCTGAAGGACGTGGCGCGCGTGGAACTCGGCGCGGAAAACCTCACGGTGCGCTCGCAGCTCAGCGGCCGCCCCGGCGCGGGCCTCGGCGTGGTGCTGGCCGATGGCGCCAATGCGGTGCAGGTGGCCGAGGCGGTGAAGGCCAAGATCGAGGAGCTCAAGCCCCTGTTCCCCAACCAGCTGCAGACCTTCGTCAGCTACGACACCACGCCGTTCGTGAGCGCCTCCATCGACGAGGTGGTCAAGGCGCTGCTCGAAGCCATGGTGCTCGTGGTGCTGGTGATGTACGTGTTCCTGCAGAACTTCCGCGCCACGCTCATTCCGGCCATCGCGGTGCCGGTGGTGCTGCTGGGCACCTTCGGCGTGCTGTCGCTCGCAGGCTATTCGATCAACACGCTCACCATGTTCGGCATGGTGCTGGCCATCGGCCTGCTGGTGGACGACGCCATCGTGGTGGTGGAGAACGTCGAGCGCGTGATGCATGAAGAAGGCCTCTCGCCCAAGGAGGCCACGCGCAAGTCGATGGCCGAGATCACGCCCGCGCTGGTCGGCATCGCGCTGGTGCTGTCGGCGGTGTTCATCCCGATGGCCTTCTTCGGCGGTTCCACCGGCGTCATCTACCGCCAGTTCTCGATCACCATCGTCTCGGCCATGGCGCTGTCGGTGTTCGTGGCGCTCACGCTCACGCCGGCGCTGTGCGCGACCCTCCTGAAGCCGGTGCGCAAGGGCGGGCATGCCGCGCCGCGCCGCGGCCTGCCGGGGCGCGTCGACCGCTTCTTCGCGGGCTTCAATCGCGGCTTCGACAAGGGCGCAAGCCGCTACGAAGGCATCGTCGGCGGCATCGTGCGGCGCGGCAAGCGCAGCATCGTGGTCTACCTGCTGATCGCGGGCGTGATGGCGCTGCTGTTCATGCGCCTGCCCACATCCTTCCTGCCCGACGAGGACCAGGCCTTCCTGCAGGTGCAGGTGACCTTGCCGCCGGGCGCGTCGAACGCGCGGCTGCAGCCGGTGGTCGAGCAGGTGCAACAGTACTTCGGCAAGCAGCCCGAGGTGCTGAGCGTGAACGTGATCACCGGGCAGAACGGCGACCAGAGCTCGGCGCGCGCCTTCGTCAAGCTCAAGGACTGGGCCGAGCGCACCGGCACGGGCCAGTCGGCCGCGGAGCTTTCGCGCCGCGCCAACAAGGACCTGTCGTCGATCCGCGATGCGCGCGTGTTCGTGCTGCTGCCGCCGGCGGTGCGCGGGCTCGGTGCCAACGCGGGCTTCAACTTCCACCTGAAGGACCTCAACGGCCTGGGCCACGACGCGCTGGTGAATGCGCGCGACCAGGCCATCGACCTGCTGGGCCGGCGGCCCGAGGTGCGCAACGTGCGCAGCAACAACCTGGACGACACGCCCGAGTTCGCGGTGGACATCGACGACGCGCGCGCCGGCGCGCTGAGCCTGGCCACGTCGGACATCGACAGCACGCTGTCCAGCGCGATGGGAGGCACCTACATCAACGACTTTCTCGACAAGGGCCGCGTGAAGCGCGTGTACATGCAGGGCGACACCGACTTCCGCATGCTGCCCGCCGACATCGACCGCTGGAGCGTGCGCAACGGCCTGGGCCAGATGGTGCCCTTCCCCGCGTTCTCGAGCTCGCGCTGGAGCTACGGCTCGCCGCAGCTGCAGCGCTACAACGGCAGCCCGAGCTACGAGTTCGTCGGCGATGCCGCACCGGGCGTGAGCTCGGGCGATGCGATGGCCGCCGTCGACGAAGTGATGAAGCAGATGCCGCCGGGCATCGGCTACGAATGGACCGGCGCCTCCTACCAGGAGCGCCTGTCGGGCGCGCAGGCGCCGATGCTCTACGCCATCTCGATCCTGTTCGTGTTCCTGTGCCTGGCCGCGCTGTACGAAAGCTGGTCCGTGCCGTTCTCGGTGATCCTGGTGGTGCCGCTGGGCATCGTGGGGGCGCTGCTGTTCACCAGCTTCAGGGGCCTGAGCAACGACGTGTACTTCCAGGTCGGCCTGCTCACCACGGTGGGGCTGTCGTCGAAGAACGCGATCCTGATCGTGGAGTTCGCCAAGCAGCTGCAGGAACAGGGCAAGAGCGTGCTCGACGCCACGCTGCAGGCGGTGCGCCTGCGGCTGCGCCCGATCCTGATGACCTCGTTGGCCTTCGGCTTCGGCGTGCTGCCGCTGGCCATCGGCACCGGCGCGGGCGCGGGTGGCCGCCAGTCGATCGGCACTGCGGTGCTCGGCGGCATGGTGGTGGGCACCGCACTGGGCATCTTCTTCGTGCCGCTCTTCTTCGCGCTGATCCGCGGGTGGCTGGCCGGGCGGCAGCGCAAGGCGCAGGAGCGCGCGCAAGCCATTCCCGGCGAGACCGCCGAACAGGGAGGCCACTGAGATGAAGCGCGCTCTCCCTTTCCTCCCGTTCCGCTCGCTGGCGTTGACGGCCATCGCATCGGCCGTGCTCGCCGGCTGCGTCAACCTTGCACCCGACTTCGCCGCGCCGGCCTCGCCGGTGCCGCCGGCCCTGCCCGCCGCGGGCGTCGAAGCACCGACGCCGCTCGATGTCGGCTGGCGCAGCTTCTTCGTCGAGCCCCGGCTGCGGGGCACGATCGAGCTCGCGCTGGCCAACAACCGCGACCTGCGCGTGGCCGCGCTCAACATCGAGCGGGCACGCGCCCAGTACGGCATTGCGCGCGCGGGCCTGTTCCCCACGGTGGAAGCCGGGGCAGGCGGCAGCCGCTCGCGCACGCCGGGCAGCCTGTCGACCAGCGGCGAGCCGCGCATCTCCTCGCAGTACAGCGCCGACCTCGGCCTCACGAGCTACGAGATCGACCTGTTCGGCCGCGTGCGCAACCTGAGCGAAGCCGCGCTGCAGAGCTACTTCCAGACCGAGGCGACGCAGCGCGGCACGCAGATCAGCCTGGTCGCGTCGGTTGCCACCGCATGGCTGCAGCTGGCCGCCGACGAGCAGCGCCTGCAGCTCGCGCGCAACACGCTGGAGAGCCAGCGAAAGTCCTTCGACCTGGTGCAGCGCAGTCACCGGCTCGGAGCGCAATCGGGCCTGGCGCTCGCGCAGTCGCAGAGCACGGTCGATGCCGCGCGCGCCGACGTGGCCGCGTTCGACAGCCAGGTCGAGCAGGACCGCAATGCGCTGGCGCTGCTGGTCGGTGCGGTGCCGCCGGCCGAGCTGCTGCCCGCCGCCGCGCCCGACGCGACCTCTGCCGCGGTCACGCAACTGCTGGTGCCGCCAGCGGACCTGCCGTCGAGCGTGCTGCAGCAGCGCCCCGACGTGCTGGCCGCCGAGCACGCGCTGCGGGCGAGCAACGCCGACATCGGCGCGGCGCGCGCCGCGTTCTTTCCGCGCATCGCGCTCACCGCTTCCGCCGGCACGGCCAGCAGCACGCTCTCGGGCTTGTTCACGGGCGGCAGCAAGGCCTGGAGCTTCGCGCCGTCGATCAGCATCCCGATCTTCGACGGCGGCGCCAACCGGGTGAGCCTGGGCGTGGCCGAGGCGCAGCAGAAGATCCAGGTCGCCACCTACGAGAAGACCGTGCAGACCGCCTTCCGCGAAGTGGCCGACGCGCTGGCCGAGCGGCGCACGCTGGCCGAGCGGCTCGATGCACAGCGCTCGCTGCTCGGCGCGACCTCGCGCAGCTTCGAGCTGTCGCAGTCGCTGTTCCGCAGCGGCGCGAGCAGCTACCTCGACGTGCTCGATGCGCAGCGCGCCTACTACGCGGCGCAGCAGACGCTGATCGGCCTGCAGCTCACCGAGCAGGCCAACCGGCTCACGATCTACAAGGCGCTGGGCGGGGGCTGGAAGGAAGGCTGAAGTCCGACCGGGCCGCTCAGGCCTGGACGGCCGGGGCCGGGTCCTGCGGCGCCGCCGCGGGCGCCGGGCGCAGCAGCCAGCGCACTTCCTGCGTCTGCTCGGTGTCCGGGTAGCGCGCTTCCATGGTCGCGAGGATGGGCTGCGCCATGTCGGCACGGCCCAGCCCCTGCACCAGCGCACGTGCGGCCAGCTCGTAGGCCTGCGGAATCGCCTCGTGGCCGCGGAAGCGCTTGTCGAAGCCCGAGAGCAGCGCCAGCGTGGCGTGGGCGTCGCCGCCGCGCCACTCGGCCCGTGCCATGGCAATGACCATCTGCGCGTCGTCGAGCGCGAAGGCCTTGTCCTTTTCCTTGCAGGTCTTGAACACCTTCAGCGCCTCGGAAGACAGGTCGCGGCGCATCAGCAGCGGAATGAAGCGCTTCGCCTGGTCGAGCATGGTGGCGGTCTTGTCGGGCATGAGCGCCAGCACGCGGTGGTAGCGGCGCTGCGCGGCCAGGTCGTCGGACGCCGCGGTGCGCTGCGCTTCGTAGGCCACGCCCAGCGCGGCCGGGAGGTCGCCCTCGGTGACCAGTTGCGCCACCTCGGCGTCGGTGCGCTGCGCGGCGATCTGCTCGGGCGTGCGGCGGTCCACCGGACGGCCATCGTCGATCTCGCTGCCCGGCACGGCGTCGAAGCCGAAGGCGTCATGGTGCTGGAACATCACATAGCCGAGCAGGCTGGCCATCACCCAGCCGAAGTAGATGACGGCGAAGTTGGCGATCGGCAGCAGGATGCGCCCGTCGAACATCGGCATCACCAGCGCCATCGCCACCTGCGCACCGGTGCTCAGCAGGAACAGGAAGAAGCACAGCAGTGCGTAGGGCCAGCCGATGATGCGCATCGTGTCCATCACGTGGCCGGGGTTCATCGCCTGGAAGAAGCTGCCCGACTGCACCAGCACGATCACCGCCGCCGGGTAGGTGAACGACATCACGAACAACCCCACCGTGCCGAGGATCGGTGCGTAGTAGGCGAGCCAGCCGATCAGGAACGCCTGCACCAGCGTGATGGCGAACAGCTTCCACGGCAGGTAGGTCCACTCGTCGCTCGACTCGCGGCCGAAGTCCGAGGAGTCGCGGATGCCGCGCGCGCCCAGCGCGATGATCTTGAAGCCGTAGCGGCTGGCCGCCAGCATGATGCCGATCTCTATGAGGATGAGCGCCACCGCGTCGGGCAGGAAGAACACGCCCTCGAACAGCAGGCTGCAGAACGACAGCAGCAGCCCGTAGGCCAGCGGCCGCATCTGCAGCGGAAAAGCGAAGAAGCTGTTCAGCCGGTGCCAGAACGGCGGCGGAGGGGGCAGCGAATCCCTGGTGGCGAGCATGGCGACGGCGCCTCTGTGTAGGTGATGGATGAAGGTGCCGGCTGCAGGCTACTTGCGGAAGAAGTCGCTCTGGCTCATGACGCCGCGCCCGCCCAGGCGCACCACGGTGCTGTCCTCGGAGTGCACCAGGCGCATCTGGCCCAGTTCGCGTTCCAGGCGCTGGCTGAAGCTGGTCTTCAGCTGCATCGCGGCGTCGCCCATCTTCAGCACGCTGGTGCCCTTGACGATGGCGCTCCTGCGGTCGGAGGCCACCTCGACGGTGTCGATGTGGTAGTCGTACTCGATGGAAAGGATGGCGCCGCCCTGGTCGCCGACGCGGCGCAGCGTCTCCATGGTCTTGCGGGTGGCGGCGCAGGCCTCGTCGCGATTGAGCGAGGCCTCTTCGGTGCGGCCCATGATGGTCGTCCGGGTCTCGATGACGGCCTTGCTGCTGAGCTGCTTGCACAGCCTGTCGGCGTCGTTGGCCGACACGGCGCGCGCCTCCTGCTGGTAGTAGTCGCGCACCATCGACTCGTCGAGCTTGCGACCGCCGATGAAAAAGTACCAGGCGCCCACGCAGAGCGCGATCACGATCGCAATTTGCTTCATTCTTCCCCACCCGCGCTGGCGCGCCCCTCTCGTTTTGCGGCGCAGTATACGTTGACAATAGTTTTCAATTTCGTCCCGAAGGCGGGCTTTTCGAGACGGCTGTGGCTTGAATCCGACCGCCGGCCGACCCCGTATATCTGGCATGCGCACCGATGCTCCACAATCCGCGGATGACAGCACCCAGCCCCGACGCCGAACTGATGGCGCTGATCGACCGGATCGGCCATCGCGACGAAGCCGCCCTGCGCCAGCTCTACGACCGGACCTCGCCCAAGCTCATGGGCCTGGCAATGAAGGTCGTGCGCCAGCGAGAGTGGGCCGAGGACGTACTCCAGGAGTCGTTCCTGACGATCTGGCGCGCCGCGGGCGACTACCGCGCCTCGCTCAGCCCGCCGCTGGCCTGGCTCGGGCTGATCGTGCGCAGCCGTGCGCTCGACCTGCTGCGCCGCCGCACCGCGGACCGCGCCCAGCTGACCCAGGAGTTCGACGACCTGATGGCCGAACAGCTCGAATCGGATGCGCCCAACCCGGCGGACACGGCCGATGCCAGCGAGCAGGCCTGGGCGCTGCACCAGTGCCTGAGCCAGCTCGAGGGCCGGCAGCGCGAGGTGGTCAGCCTGGCCTACCTGCGCGAGATGAGCCACGGCGAGCTGTCCGAGCAGCTGAAGCTGCCACTGGGAACGGTCAAGACCTGGATCCGGCGCGGGCTGGAGAAGCTGCGGCTCTGCATGGGGCGCTTTGCATGAACGCGATGACGACGACGACGAAGGCGGCCCTCCCATGAATCTCATCGCCAATCCCGAACTGCTCGAGCTGATGGCCGCGAGCCATGCCCTGGGCACGCTGCGCGGCGGCGCTCGCCGCCGCTTCGAAACGCTGGCGCGCGAACAGGCACCGGTGCGCGCCGCGGCGCTGATCTGGCAGGCCCGCCTTTCCAGCATGACCGAGCTGCAGCCCTCCGTGGTGCCCGACCCGGCCGTGTGGACCCGCATCCGCAACATGATCGACGCCGAGAAGGCGCGTGCCGCCATCGAGCGCCAGCGCGACGCGGCCAACGCCCGCGACGCCGCCCGGCCTCCATCCGGCGGCTGGCTGCGCAGCCTCGCGCTGTGGCGCGGCGCCACCGCCGCCGGTGCGCTGGCCACGGTGCTGGCGGTGGTGGTCGGGTTCAACCTGCGCGACCAGCTGCTGAACGCTCCGGCGGTCCAGTACGTCGCCGTGCTGTCCGACGACCAGGCTGCGGCCTCGATGCTGGTCACGTTCGACCCGAAGAAGAAGCAGCTGGTGCTGCAGCGCGTGGGCAGCTACAGCGAAGGCGCCGACAAGTCGCTGCAGCTGTGGGCCTTGCCGCCGGGCGGCGCGCCGCGCTCGCTGGGCGTGCTCGACAACGCGCCCGCTCTGCGCCTGGCTGCATCGGAATCCGATGTCCATGCCGTGCCGACCCTGGCCATCACCCTCGAAGCCAAGGGCGGCGTGCCGGCGGGCAGCGGTCCGAAGGGGCCGGTCGTGTTCAAGGGCGCGCTCATCGAGAAGACCATCTAGCGCCTTCAGGCTTGCATCCGGTCACCGGCCTTCCCGCGGGCCCGTGGTAGAAACCCGCTTTGCCTTTCGTCATGCCGGTCCTTCCGGCCATTTCGGCCTTTTCCATGTCTTCGATGAAAACCGCGTTCGCCGCGGTCGCCTCGGTCGCGCTTTTCACGGCGGCGCTCGCCACCCACGCGCAGCCCGCTTCGTCTTCCTTTTTTGCCCAGGAGTCCGAGACCGCCGCAGCCGAGGCTGCCGCTGCGCGCGACTACCTCGCCGCCAAGGACCGCTGGCACAACGAGCTCGCGGCCTTCGCGCGTGCCGACCAGGAGCGCTTTCCTGCGCCTGGCGGCGTGGTGTTCGTCGGCAGCTCCACCGTGCGCATGTGGACCCGGCTGGCGCAGGACTTCCCTCGCGTGCCGGCCGGCGTGGTGAACCGCGGCTTCGGCGGCTCGACGCTGAACGACTGCAGCCTGTTCGCGCGCGACCTCGTGGTGCGCTACAAGCCGCGCCAGGTGGTGGTGTATGCCGGCGACAACGACCTGGCCGAGGGCCGCACGCCGCTGCAGGTGCTCGACAGCTTCGCGCGCTTCGCCAACGCGGTGCGCGCCGAGCTGCCCGACACGCGCATCAGCTTCGTCTCGGTCAAGCCCAGCCCGTCGCGCGAGCAGCTGCTGCCGCAGATCCGCGAGACCAACCACGTGATCTCGGCATACCTCAATTTGCTGCCGAACAGCGAGTTCATCGACATCTACACGCCGATGCTCGGCGCCGACGGCCGGCCGCGCATGGAACTGTTCCGCGGCGACAGGCTGCACATGACGGACGAGGGCTACAGGCTATGGCAGTCGGTGATCGGCCCGCACCTGCCGGCCATGGCGCCGGCGCCCACCGCCTCGCTGCCCTGAGCGGGCCGGGCCGCTTCAGGCGGTTTCGGGCCGTGCCGGCTGCGTCGGCACGTCGTCGGCCGGCGGCGGCACATCGGCGCCGCGCGTGAAGCGCGCCACGAAGTACATCCCCGCGAACACCACCGCCAGCAGGAGCCCGTCGCCCCACCAGGGGCGCGCGGTCTGGCTGTCGCCGTAGAAGGCCAGCACCAGCAGCACCGCCACGAGGTGCGCGCAGAACACCGGCAGGGAGGCCGAACCCATCGCCTCCAGCCAGCGCAGCCGCGGAATGCGGCGCATCAGCCACGGGCCGAACCGCACCGCCAGGATGCCCAGCGCCAGCAGGTTCACCAGGCGCAGCGGGCCGAGCTGCCACTTGTCGAACAGCAGGTTCAGCTCGACGTCGCCGCCGAACGGCGCCTGGCCGTTGATGCCGTGGTGGCGCCAGTACAGCCCGTACAGCGCCACGCCCGCCGCCAGCACCAGCAGCCACGCCGGAAAGCGCAGCGGCTTCACGCCGGGCGCATTGCGGGTCGCGCCGATGCACAGCCCCGCGAACCACAGGAACTGCCAGGCGTAGGTGTTGAAGGCGCCCATCTCGTGGAACGGCACCGGCACGCCCAGGTAGTGCACGGCCAGCCCGTAGATCCATTCGCTGATGCCGAACTGCGCCGCCGCCCACACGGTGGCGCTCACCGCCATCACCCAGTTCCAGCCGTGGCGCATGGCAAAGGCCAGCACCCACGGGCTCATGAGCATGAAGAAGATGTACATCGGCAGGATGTCGAGCAGCGCGGGCTCGTAGATGAGCAGCAGCCCGTACAGGAAGCCGTCGCGCGGTTCCGCCAGGTAGTAGGACACCAGGTTCTTCACCGCCGGCTGGTCGATGTGCAGCCCCACCGCCGCGATCACCGTGAACAGGAACAGCAGGATCGCGGCCTGGCACAGGTACACCTTCAGCACGCGCCGCCAGAAGGCCCGGCGCATCGGGTCGACCCCGCGCGCATAGCCGATGCGGCTGTACACCAGGCCGGCCACGAACGCCGACAGCAGCACGAAGCCCTCGGCGGCCGACACGAACCCGAAAGGCTGCCCGAGCGGATCGGTCAGCCGGGTGGGCAGGTGGGTGACGGTCATCAGCACGAGCATCAGCCCGCGCAAGGCGTCTATTTCCCAGTAGCGTTTCATCGGTCGGCGGCGAGGTCTCGGTGGCGGTCTGCGCGGCGCACGCACGACAGCCGCCGATTGTAAGAAGTCCGGCGGACATGACGCTTGGCACTGACGAACCGTCGTGCAAATCGGCTACGCTGCGCGCTGCCTTAGGTGGAGATACAAAAAAGTGAACCGTTTCCTTCCAACATTGCTCCTGGCCGGCGGCGTCCTCATGGCCGGCCCGGGCTTTGCCCTGCAGATCACCAGCCTCACGCCCCAGGGCGAGGTGTCGCGCGTGCGCCAGGTCGTCGCCAAGTTCGACCAGCCTGCCGTCAACTTCGGCGATCCGAAGGCACCTGCGCCGTTGTCGGTGAGCTGCAACGACGCGCAGGCCGGCAAGGGCACGGGCCGCTGGACCGATGCCAAGGCCTGGGTCTACGACTTCGAGAACGACCTGCCGCCGGGCGTGCGCTGCACGGTCACCCGCATTCCCACCTTCAAGCCTGCCAGCGGCGAGCTGACCGGCCCCGAGCGCTACCAGTTCAACAGCGGCGGCCCGTTCGTGCGCAGCTACATGCCCGGGAGCTACACCCGCATCGACGAGCAGCAGATGTTCATGCTCGAGCTCAACGGCGCGGCCACGCTGGAGAGCGTGCGCCAGAACGTCTGGTGCTCGGCCGACGGCGTGGGCGAGCGCATTCCGGTGAAGCTGCTCGACGGCGACCAGCGCGCCGGCCTGCTCAAGGCCTTCGGCCGCGACAAGGCGGCCGAGAAGGACCCGCTGCGCTTCATCACGATGCAGTGCAACCGCACCCTGACGCCCGGCGCCAAGGTGCAGGTGGTGTACGGCAAGGGCGTGACCACGCCATCGGGCGTGCCCAACAACGTGGAGCGCCGCCTCGAGTTCCAGGTGCGCGAGCCGTTCGCCGTCTCCTTCACCTGCGAGCGCGAGAACGCGCAGGCCGCCTGCCTGCCGCTGCGTCCGATGCAGCTGGAATTCAATGCCCCCGTCACGCGCAAGCTGGCTTCGCAGATCGAGCTCAAGGGCAAGGGCGAGACGGTCAAGGCCCAGCTGTCCGACAACGGCGGCTCGCAGAGCGACGACGACGTGGTCAACAGCGTGTACTTCGGCCCGCCGCTGGCCGAGAGCGCGCAATTCAGCATCGAGCTGCCCTCGAAGTTCGAGGACGCCTCGGGCCGTCCGCTGGCCTCGCCCGGCAGCTTCCCGATGAAGGTGGCCACCGGCATGATGCCGCCGCTGGCCAAGTTCGCCGCCTCGCCCTTCGGCGTGGTCGAGCGCCTGGCCGAACCCGACACCCCGGCCATGATGCCGGTCACCGTGCGCCGCGTGGAACCGCAGCTGATGGTGAATGCGCTCACGCCCGGCAAGGTGAGCGACATGAACCCGAAGACCGACGCGGAAATCATCGCGTGGTTCCGCAAGGTGCGCCGCTACGACAGCTTCAGCATCTCGCGCGAGCAGGCGCGCAAGGACATCAAGGGCCCCCTGCCCCCGGTCATCGACAAGGACGACCGCACCTCGCTGCAGACGCGCATGCTGTCGCTGCTGGCAGGCCAGCCCGGCGTGAAGGCACTGGACATGCCCAAGTCGGACGCGGGCGACCCGCGCCCCTTCGAAGTCATCGGCATCCCGCTGACGCCCGGCTTCCACGTGCTGGAGATCGCCTCGCAGAAGCTGGGTGAAGCGCTGCTCGACGAGCGCTACAACGCCGGGCGCACGATGTACGTGCGCACCACCGCGCTGGCCACCAACCTGGCGGTGCACTTCAAGCTGGGCCGCGAGAACTCGATGGCCTGGGTCACCACGCTCGACAAGGGCAAGGTCATGGCCGGCGCCGAAGTGCGCGTGTCCGGCTGCGACGGCAAGGCCGTGGCCACCGGCACCACCGACGCCAACGGCATCGTCATGCTCAACGGCATCTCGCCGCAGGCGCCGTCGTGCAACGGCCCGAACGAATACGACACGGGCGCCTGGTTCGTCAGCGCGCGCGCCAAGGACGACAAGGGCGTGGAAGACCTCGCCTTCACCTGGAGCGACTGGCAGCGCGGCATCGAGCCCTGGCGCTTCAACGTACCGACCAACCTGCAGGCCGAGCCCGACCGCATCGCCCACACCATCTTCGACCGCACGCTGCTGCGCGCCGGCGAGACCGTGTCGATGAAGAGCCTGATCCGCACGCAGACCAGCAAGGGTTTCGGCCTGCCCGAGAACCGCCCCGACACGCTCGTCATCACCCACACGGGCAGCGGCCAGCGCTTCACCCAGCCGCTGAACTGGCGCAAGACCGCCACCGGCGGCCTGAGCGCGGAGAACAGCTTTGCGATTCCGCCCGCTGCCAAGCTCGGCGTGTACGAGGTGATGCTGCGCACAGGCGGCGGCAAGGACGCCAACGGCGACAACGAAGGTGAAGGCGATGGCGACGAGGGCTACAGCCGCAGCTTCAGCACCGGCATGTTCCGCGTCGAGGAATTCCGCCTGCCCGTGCTCGAAGGCCGCATCTCGCCCACCGAGAAGAAGCCGCTGGTGGCCGCCACCAGCGTGCCCACCGACGTCCAGATCAACTATGTGGCCGGCGGCGGCGCAGCCAACCTGCCGGTGCGCGTGTCGGCCATGGTGCGCGGCAAGAGCCTGAACTTCTCCGACTACGACGCCTTCAGCTTCAACCCGCCGCGCGCCACGCAGGGCGACGGCACCGAGGCCGCCACCGCCGCGGGCGACACCGGCGCCGGCGAGGAAGACCTCAACAGCGTGAACGACACCCGCGTGATCGCCGACAAGCTGCCCGTCACGCTGAACAAGGACGGCGCCGGCAAGGTCACCCTCGACAAGGTGCCCAAGGTGAAGGCCGCGCGCGAACTGCTGCTCGAAGCCACCTACGCCGATCCGAACGGCGAGGTGCAGACCATCCGCAGCACGCAGACGCTGTGGCCGGCTTCCGTCATCGCCGGCATCAAGACCGAAGGCTGGGTCTCCACCAGCCAGAAGCTGAAGTTCCAGGCGCTCGCGCTCGACCTCACGGGCAAGCCCCAGGCCAACGTGACGCTCAACGTGCGCGCCGTGGCGCGCATCACCACCACCAGCCGCAAGCGCATGGTGGGCGGCTTCTACACCTACGACAACAAGACCGAGACCAAGGACATCGGCACCGTCTGCAGCGGCAAGAGCGACGCGCGCGGCCTGCTGCTGTGCGAGTCGGAGCTGAAGGAAGCCGGCGAAGTCGAACTCATCGCCAGCGCCACCGACAGCGACGGCCGCGACGCCAAGGCCGTGAGCTCGGTCTACGTGACCAAGCAGGGCGAGCTGTGGTTCGGCGGCGAGGACAACGACCGCATCGACGTGCTGCCCGAGAAGAAGAGCTACCAGCCCGGCGAGGTCGCCAAGTTCCAGGTGCGCAGCCCGTTCCGCTTCGCCACCGCGCTGGTCGCCGTGGAGCGCGAAGGCATCATCGAGACGCACGTGGTGCAGCTCGACGGCAAGGACCCGACCGTGACCCTGCAGGTCAAGCCCGAATGGGGCCCGAATGCCTACGTGAGCGTGCTCGCGTTGCGCGGACGCCTGCGCGAAGTGCCCTGGTACAGCTTCTTCACCTGGGGCTTCAAGTCGCCGCGCGAGTGGTGGACGGCCTTCTGGTACGAGGGCAAGGAATACGTGGCGCCGACCGCCATGGTCGACCTGAGCAAGCCCGCCTACCGCCTCGGCATGGCCGAGATCCGCGTGGGCACGCAGGCCCACCAGCTCGACGTGAAGGTGACCAGCGACAAGCCCAGCTACCCGATCCGCAGCAAGGCGCAGGTCACCATCAGTGCCAGGCTGCCCGATGGCAAGCCTGCCGCAGGCGCCGAAGTGGCGCTGGCCGCGGTCGACCAGGCGTTGCTGGAGCTGATGCCCAACGACAGCTGGAACCTGCTGAACGCCATGCTGCAACGCCGCAGCTGGGGCGTGAGCACCTCCACCGCGCAGATGGAAATCGTCGGGCGGCGCCACTACGGGCGCAAGGCCGTGCCCGCGGGCGGCGGCGGCGGCAAGGGCCAGACGCGCGAACTGCTCGAGACCCTGCTTGTGTGGAACCCGAAGGTGGTGCTCGACGCCAACGGCCAGGCCGTGGTGACGGTGCCGCTGAACGACGCGCTCACCACCTTCAAGATCGTGGCCGTGGCCGATTCGGGCACGAGCCTGTTCGGCACCGGCCAGACCAGCATCCAGGCCACGCAGGACCTGCAGATCATCAGCGGCCTGCCGCCGCTGGTGCGCGAGGAAGACCAGTTCCGCGCCCAGATCACGCTGCGCAACACCACGCAGAAGCCGATGAAGGTCGAGGCCACGCCACGCGCCACCCTGCTCACGCTGGAGCCGCAGACGGTGGACATCCCGGCCGGCGAAGCACGCGAAGTGGCCTGGACCGTGACCGCGCCTGCGCAGCTCGCGCAGACGCGCGCCGAAGCCATCCTGTGGGAAATCGAAGCCAAGGACACGCTCGGCGGCGCACGCGACGCGCTCAAGGTGCGCCAGCGCATCGTGCCCTCGGTGCCGCTCACGGTGCAGCAGGCCACGCTGGTGCAGGTCGACGGGCCCTTCACGCTCGACGTGGCACCGCCGGCCGACGCCCTGCCCGGCCGCGGCGGCCTGAAGATGTCGCTGCAGCCCAAGCTGGCCGAAGGCCTGCCGGGCGTGCGCGACTGGTTCGCCAACTACCCCTTCATCTGCCTCGAGCAGAAGACCAGCAAGTCGGTGGGCCTGCGCGACGCGAAGATGTGGCAGGGCGTGCTCGCCACGCTGCCGACCTATCTCGACAGCGACGGCCTGGCCAGCTACTTCCCGCCGCGCGACGGCGAAGCCAGCCGCGGCAGCGACATCCTCACGTCGTACCTGCTCGCGGCCACCCACGAGGCGGCCTCGCTCGACCCCGCCTTCGCGCTGGCCGACGACGTGCGCGCGCCCATGGAATCGGGCCTGATCGCCTTCGTCGAAGGCCGCATCACGCGCGAGTTCTGGAGCCCGCGCAAGGACCTGGACGTGCGCAAGCTCGCCGCGCTCGAGGCGCTCTCGCGCTACGGCAAGGCCAAGGGAAGCATGCTGGGCAGCATCACGATCGCGCCGAACCAGTGGCCCACCAGCGCGGTGATCGACTGGCTCAACATCCTCAAGCGCGTGAACGACGTGCCGCAGCGCCAGCAGCGCCTGGAGGAAGCCAACAACGTGCTGAAGGCACGGCTGTCGTACCAGGGCACGAAGCTGATCTTCAGCACCGAGCAGGACGACTACTGGTGGTGGCTGATGACCAACGGCGACGTCAACACCGCGCGCCTGCTGTTGAGCGTGATGGACGACCCGGCCTGGAAGGACGACATCGGCAAGCTCGCCAACGGTTTCATCGGCCGGCAGCAGAACGGCGCCTGGCACACCACCACCGCCAACCTGTGGGGCGGACTGGCGCTGGAGAAGTTCAGCAAGGTGTTCGAGAGCACGCCGGTCAGCGGCATCACGGCCGCGACCCTGGGTGCCGTGAAGGCGCAGGTCGACTGGAGCCGCGTCGAGCGCGTGAAGACCAGCGACGCCGCCGGCGCACCGAACCAGACGACCTTCTTCGGCGCCCCCGCCTCGCCGGGCAACCTGAAGAACAACACGATGTTCCTGCCGTGGGCATCGTCGCCGTCGGGTGCACCCGTGCGCGACACGCTGCTGGTGACGCAACAGGGCACCGGCAAGCCGTGGCTCACGCTGCAGTCGATCGCCGCCGTGCAGCTGAAGGCGCCGTTCGCCGCCGGCTATGCCATCAAGAAGACCATCACCCCGGTCGAGCAGGCCACCGCCGGCAAGTACACGCGCGGCGACGTGCTGCGCGTGAGCATCGAGGTGAACGCCAGCACCGACATGACGTGGGTGGTCATCAGCGACCCGATTCCGGGCGGCGCCACCATCCTGGGCAGCGGCCTGGGCCGCGACTCGCAGATCGCCACGCAGGGCGAGAAGAAGTCGGGCGCCGGCTGGCCGGCCTTCGAGGAGCGCAGCTTCGAGGCCTTCCGCAGCTACTACGAATACCTGCCGAAGGGTGTGGTGAAGATGGAATACACCGTGCGCCTGAACAACGTCGGCGACTTCGCGCTGCCGCCGAGCCGCGTGGAAGCGATGTACGCCCCCGAGATGTTCGGCGAAGCGCCGAATGCGCGGGTGAAGGTGGAGGCTGCGAAGTAAGCCGCCCGCTGTCGAAACAAGGAAGGAAAAATCCCCATGGGACTGGCCGTCAGTGTCGGCACGCTTGCCGACTTTCTGGAAAACGACCCCGAGGGCGCCGAGTGGTTCGAGGGCGACTTCGAGATCGTGAACGGCGTGCTGGCCTCCGCGGGCCTGCCGCCGCACATCGAGCCGCGCGAACTTCCGCGACTGGATTCGCGGGCATCGCTCGACGGGTTTCCCTACTCGTTCATCCACTACCTGCGCCGCGCCTACGCGCACAGCGTCGTGACGCCGGGCTGGAAGGCGATGCCGGTGGAAGGCGATTTCGATCCCTCGGAAGACCCCGTCATCCAGGCGGCGCTCGACGAGGCCGAAAGCCACCTCATCTGCCACTCGGACGCCGAGGGCTTCTACGTACCGGTCGAGTTCGACGACGTGCTGTTCTCCGACGCCGACTCCGAAGACGAAGCGCTGACGGGCGGCATGCTGGGTTCGTCCTACCGGCTGCGCGACGAGCTGGTGCAGGTCGCGCCCGCGCTGGGCATTGCGCTGGACGACGGACAGCTCTCGGACGAGGAAGCCGCGCGCATCGATGCGCTGGCGGAGAACGACGAAGGGCTGTACCGCGAGTACGCGTCGTGGCTGCTGCTGTACGAAATGGCGCGGCTGAGCATCGCGCACAAGACGGCGATCGTGTTTTCCTGAGCGCGGCCCGCTCCCTCATGAGCACCGCACCCGTCGCACGCCGGCTGGCCGCCGTCACGCTGCTCGTGCGGGACTACGACGAAGCCATCCGTTTCTTCACCGAGGCCTTGCGCTTCGAGCTCGTCGAAGACACGCCGCGCGGCCCCGGCAAGCGCTGGGTGGTGGTCGCGCCCTCCCCCGGCGCCGGCAACGCCGCGGCCGCGCTGCTGCTGGCCAAGGCCGTCACCGACGACCAGGAAGCAGCCGTCGGCAGGCAGGCCGGCGGCCGCGTGTTCATGTTCCTGCACACATCGGACTTCGCGGCCGACCATGCCCACATGGCGGCGCACGGCGTGCGCTTTCTCGAGGAACCGCGCCACGAGCCGCACGGCACGGTGGCCGTGTTCCAGGATCTCTGCGGAAACAGGTGGGACCTGATCCAGCCCGCCGCCACGCACACAGCACCATGAACCAGGACCGCATCTTCTTCACCGGCAACCCGTGGCCCGAGGGCCACCCCATCAAGGAATTCCGCTGGGCCGCCACGGTGCGCGACGGCCAGGTGCGCTTCGACCTGCACCTGCGCAGCGACGACTACGAGGCCGAGCGCGAAATCGAGGAATCCGAGGAATCCGAGGAAGACGACGAGACCGAAGACGGCGAGTACATCGGCGACTGGCAATCGGTCGGCGTGTGGACCAACTACCACCGCTGCACGCTCTCCTCCACGAACTGGGGCGCGGGCGACGGCCTCGCCGTGTGCGCGGTGGCCGACTACAGCCCCGAGAAGCTCGACGGCCTCGAGATCGTGGTGGACGACCCGCCGCCGGAGGACATCGAAGACAACTTCTTCCATATTTACCTGCTGGGCCACGACGCCGCGGCGGCGCACCGCATCCGCTTCGACCGCATCCCCGGCACCGGCCTCTTCAACATCACCTGGACCGGCCGGATCGCGCTGGCCTATGCAGGCGACAACGAATACAAGTACGAGTTCGCCGCGCACCTGTACGGCGTGGAGGCGCCTCGCCTTCCGGCATGAGCGTTCGAAGCTACGTCTCGCAAGCCTTCCGCTGGCAGCGCGGCCGCCAGGGCACCGGCTACGACAAGATGCTGCTGGCCACCGCACGCTGGCCGCTGCCGTTCGACAGCTACCTCATCCGCTACCCCGAAGGCTCGGAGATCCCGCCGCACACCGACCCGGTGCAGGCGGGGCGGCACTACCGGCTCAACATCGTGCTGAAGTCGCCGCGCTCGGGCGGCGACTTCGTATGCGCCACCCCGATCTTCGAGACGCGGCGCATCAAGCTGTTTCGCCCCGACGCCTGCGAGCACAGCGTGACGCGCGTGGTCGGCGGCAGCCGGTATGTTTTTTCGCTGGGCTGGGTGCGCGCCGCGAAGCTGCGTTGAACCACGGCGCGCTCCGCACAATCTCTGCCATGGCTTACCTGCTTCCCCTGCTTTTCCTGCTTCTGCTGGGTGCTCTCGTCTTCTTCGGCGGCTACCTGCTGCGTGCGATCCTGCCCCGGCACCACGCGCTGCAATCGCGGCTCACCGACGATGCCATCGCGAACGACGTCGGCTTCGCCATGAAGAACGTGAAGGGCATCCTCGGCGTGCTCCTGGTCATCTACTTTCTGGCAGTCGGCCTTCTCTATGGCTGACCGCGATGCAGGCAGTGTTGAACGCCCTCTGATCCGCGCATCGGTCTAGACTGCCTTCTCCTCTTCCTCAGGAGAAACCCCATGACCACGATGGAGATCGCGAACCAGCTTGTCGCGCTGTGCCGGCAAGGGAAGTTCGATGAAGCAAGAGCGCTCTACGCGGACGACGCGGTGAGCGTCGAGGCGGGCGCCCCGCCCGGCGGCCAGCGCGAGGCGGTCGGCCTGGCGGCCATCGAGGCCAAGGGCAAGTGGTGGACCGACAACCACGAGGTGCACTCGGCGAAGATCGCCGGCCCCTGGCCGCACGACGACCGCTTCATCGTCGGCTTCGAGTTCGACGTCACGCTCAAGCCCACCGGCCAGCGCTTCACGATGGAGGAAGCGGGCCTGTACACGGTGAAGGACGGCACCATCGTGCGCGAGGAGTTCTTCTACGCGATGGGCGGCTGAACCTGCAGCGTCCACGGCCACGGCCGCGAACAGGTTCACGGCCGGCCGCATGCTGCCGCAGCGGCTGGGCGCGCTGTGGCAGGGAGGGCAAAATGCCGCGCAGGTGCCCTCATGAACACAAGATTTGTAGAAGCCTTCCTCTGGGCCGCCCGGCTCGGCAGCTTTCGCGCGGCCAGCGACCGGCTCCACATCACGCAGGCGGCGGTGTCCAACCGCGTCGCCTCGCTCGAGGAAGACATCGGCGCGCGCCTGTTCGAGCGCGACGCGCGCGAGTTGCGGCTCACGCCGGTGGGCGTGCGGCTCATGGACTACGGCGAGCGGCTGCTCGAGCTGCGCCGCGAGATCGTCTCGCTCGGCCGCCCGCGCGAAGACCTGCTGGGGCTTGTGCGCATCGGCGCCATCGAGACCGTGGTCCATACCTGGCTGCTGGGCTTCCTTACCAACCTGCGCTCGACCTATCCGGGCATCGAGGTGCAGCTGACCTCCGAGACCACGCTGGCGCTGCACCGCGGCCTGCGCGAAGGCGCGCTCGACATCGCGTTGCAGACCGATCACATTGCCGGCGCGGGCATCGTGAGCACGCCCTGCCTGCCGATGCCGATGGGCTGGGTCGGCCAGATGAGCGCCGAGGGAACGCAGACCGTCGACCAGCTGCTGCGCCAGCCGGTGCTCACCATGAGCCCCGGCTCGCAGCCGCACGAGGCGCTGAAGAACCTGTACCGCGCGGCAGGCATCCCGCTGGGCAAGGTGCACTGCGTGAGTTCGATCTCGGCGCTCGCGCGGCTGGTGAAGGCGGGCTTCGGCAACGCGCTGGTGCCGCTGCCCCCGGTGTATGAATACGTGGCGGCCGGCGACGTGCGCATCATCGAATGCGATGCGCTCATCTCGCCGCAGCGGCTGGTGGTGAGCCACCTGGAGGCGGCCGACTCCGATGCCATCCGGCTCGTCGCGGAACTGGCCTGCCGCGCGTCCGACCAGTTCACCGCGTCTGCTGTCGCACCAACCTGGAGCGGAACTTCAGAGGGTTAACCCTCAGAATCAGGCATTTCCGCCCCAGGAAGGGGCCAGTAATTCTTGTGGCTGTCGCCCAGAAAAACTCGTTTGTGACAGCAGCACCCTGCGACGGAAGATCGCGCCTTCATTTTTCGAAGGCCCGCCCGATCCTCCGCCGCCATGACTTCTTCCAACGCACTCTCCCCTGCTGACACCGACGCCGTGGCCGTGAACGGCCTGCTGTTCGTCGCCTCCGATGTCGACGCCGCCGACGACGCCGATTTCAACCGCTGGTACGACCAGGAACATGTGGAAGAGCGCGTGCGCATTCCCGGCTTCCTGTCGGGCGCACGCTATTCGTCGCTCGAAGGCGGGCGCAAATACCTCGGCCTGTACCGCACCGAATCCCTGGACGTTTTCGGCACCGCCGGCTATCGCGCTGCGTTCGAAAAGCAGACGCCATGGTCCATCGCCAACCTGGACCGCATGCGCCAGCCGGTGCGCCGCGTGTGTGCCGTGCGCGCCGTGACCGGCTTCGGCAGCGGCAGCCATCTGGTCGTGCTGCCGCTGGCGGCCACGGCCGATGCCGAGGCGCTGGCCGTCCATGCCGCGCGGGTGGGCAAGGCGCTCGGCGAACAGGCAGGCTTCGTGCAGTCGTACCTGCTCGTGCCCGACACCGCGCTCAGCACGCCGCTGCCGCGCGAGTCCACCGAAGGCCGCGTGCTGCAGCCGATGCTGGTGGTGGAGTCCAGCAGCGCCCAGGCCGCCCGCACCGCGCGCGCCACGGCTGCTGCCGCCTTCGACACCGACCCCGCCACCGGCTGGCTGCTTGCGCTCGGCTGGAAGCTGAGCGCGGCCGAGCTGCGCTGAGCGCTTCCCCGATCTTCATGTCCTCCCCGAACAAAGGCATCCAATGACCGAACATGTTCTTCCGAAGGCCACGGCATCCGCCTCGGCCACGCCGGGCGCTACGCCCGCGCCCCACGCGCAGGGCCAGCCCAGGATGGGCCGCCTGGCCATGGCCAGCTCCATCGGGACCACACTCGAGTGGTACGACTTCACCGTCTACAACATCATGGCCGCGCTGGTCTTCAACGCGGTGTTCTTTCCGTCGTTCGACCCGCTGACCGGCACCATCCTGGCCTTCTCGACCTACGCGGTCGGCTACATCTCGCGTCCGCTCGGCGGCATGGTGTTCGGCCATCTCGGCGACCGGCTCGGCCGGCGCTTCGTGCTGGTGGCCACGCTGGTCATCATGGGCGTGTCCACGGGGCTGATGGGCCTGCTGCCCACCTATTCGACATGGGGTATCTGGGCGCCGGTCGCGCTGGTGGCACTGCGCTTCGTGCAGGGCGTGGCGCTCGGCGGCGAATGGGCCGGCGCGGTGCTGCTGTCGATGGAGCACGGCAAGCCCGACGAGCGCGGCCGCAACGCCTCGTTCACGCAGGTGGGCCCCTCGTGCGGCACGCTGATCGGCACCGGCTTCATCGCCGCCGTGTCGGCCTGGCTGACCCCGGAAGACTTCCAGAACTGGGGCTGGCGCATTCCCTTCATCTCCAGCGTGGCGCTGGTGCTGTTCGGCCTGTGGCTGCGCCGGGGCGTGGAAGAGACGCCCGTCTTCCGCGAGATGGAGGAAAAGAAGTCCACCGCCAAGACCCCGATCAAGGAAGTGTTCACGCAGCACTGGCGCCGCCTGCTGGTGGCCGGCGGCTCGCGCATCGGCTCCGACGTGCTCTACGCGCTGGTGGTGGTGTTCACGCTGACCTACGTGACCACCGTGCTGCACCTGTCGCGTCCGCTGGCCCTGACGGCGACGATGATCGGCGCGGCCTGCAACGCCATCGCAGTGCCCTACTTCGGCAGCCTCTCGGACCGCATCGGCCGCAAGCCCGTGTACATCGCCGGCGCCTTGCTGGGCATCCTGTGGGCGTTCGTGTTCTTCGTGCTGATGAACAGCGCCCAGCCGTTCGCGATCTGCGTGGCGGTGGTGGTCGGACTGATCATCCACGCCATCATGTACGGCCCGCAGGCCGCCTTCGTGACCGAGCAGTTCCCGAGCCGCGTGCGCTACGCCGGCTCGTCGCTGGCCTACACGCTCGCCGGCATCCTGGGCGGCGGCTTCGCGCCGCTGATCATCGCGAGCCTCTACAAGTCGTGGGGCAGCACGCTGGCCGTGTCGGCGTACGTGACGGGTGCGCTGTGCGTCACGCTGGTCGCGCTGCTGGTGGCGCGTGAAACCGCCAGGAAGCCGCTGGAAGACTGAGGAGACGCACATGCAACAACGACTGAACTTCGCCTGCGAGAGCGTGGCTGCCGACGGCACCCGCTCCACCGCGCTGCACACCGTGGCGCCCCGCGCGCTGGTGGTGGCCGGCTGGACCGGCCGCGACATCGCGGCCATCGAGCACCACATCGACGAACTCGCGGCGCTCGGCGTGCCGCGCCCGTCGAGCGTGCCGCTGTACTACCGCGTGGCCGCGCAGCTGCTCACGCAATCTCCCGCCATCGAGGCGCTGGGCGACCAGAGCTCCGGAGAGGCCGAGCCCGTGTTCTTCTTCTCTCGCGGGGAGTGGTGGCTCAGCGTGGCGTCGGACCACACCGACCGTCACGTCGAGAGCTACTCGGTGGCCGTGTCCAAGCAGATGTGCGCCAAGCCTGTGGCCGAGACCGCATGGCGCTGGACCGACGTGCAGGCGCACCAGGACCGGCTCGAGCTGCGCTCGCGCATCCTCGAGGACGGCCGCTGGATCGACTACCAGCGCGGCACGCTCGCATCGATCCGTCCGCTGGCCGCACTGCGTGACGGCATGCCCGGTGCCGATGACGCGCCCGAAGGCCTCTTCATGACCTGCGGCACGCTGGCCGCGCTGCCCAACGCGAAGGGCGAAGGCATCCGCCCTGCCGCGCAGATGGAGATCGAGCTGAGCGACCCCGTCCTGCAGCGCCGCATCGTGCACCGCTATGCGGTGGACACACTGCCGGTGGTGGCGTGATGAACGGCGACTTTCACATCGCCTCGCTGCGCGCGCGCATCGCGCGCGGCGAGCTGTCGCACGAGGCGCTGGTCGACCAGGTGCTCGACGCGGCCGCGCAGCCCGCGGCGCAGCACGTGTTCACGCGGCTGTACCCCGATGCCGCACGTGCCGCCGCACGCCATGCCGACGCCGCACGCAAGGCCGGTGTCGAACTCGGTCCGCTGGCCGGCCTGCCGGTGTCCGTGAAGGACCTGTACGACGTGGCCGGCGAAACCACGCTCGCGGGCTCCGCCGTGTGCGTGGGCGAACCCGCCGCGGCGCACGACGCGGTGGCCGTGGCGCGGCTGCGCACGCAGGGCGCGGCCATCGTCGGCAAGACCAACATGACGGAATTCGCGTTCTCGGGCGTGGGGATCAATCCGCACTACGGCACGCCGCGCAACCCGGCCGACGCGGCGGTGGCGCGCATCCCGGGCGGCTCGTCGTCGGGTGCGGCAGTCTCGGTGGCGCTCGGGCTCGCGGTCGCGGGCCTGGGCTCGGACACCGGCGGCTCGATCCGCATCCCGGCCGCGCTGTGCGGCATCGTCGGCTTCAAGAGCACGCAGTCGCGCGTGCCGCGCACCGGGGCCTTCGAACTCGCGCGCTCCCTCGACACGGTGTGCGCGATGGCCCACAGCGTGGAGGACTGCCTGGTGGCCGATGCCGCCATCGCCGACGCGCCGCTCGCCGTGCGCCGCCGTCCGCTGCAGGGCATGCGGCTGGCCGTGCCGCGCACGCTGATGTTCGACGGCATCGAACCCGCCGTGGCGAAGGCCTTCGACCGTGCGCTGCAGGCGCTGTCCGCAGCAGGCGCGCAGGTGATCGACATCACGCTCGCGGAGCTGGCCGAGATCGCAAGCGTCAACGCGCCCGGCGGCTTCTCGCCGGTCGAGGCCGCCGGCGTTCACCGCGAGCGCTTCGCCGCGAAGCGCGACGGCTTCGACGCCCGCGTCGCCGTGCGCATCGCCCTCGGTACCGAGGTGCGCGCCGCCGACTACATCGCCATGCAGGACCGCCGGCGCGATTGGATCGGCCGCGTCGAACGCGCCATCGAAGGCTTCGACGCGCTCGTGTGCCCGACCGTGCCGATCGTGGCGCCGCCCATTGCCGCGCTGGCGGAAGACGCGGCCTTCTTCAAGGCCAACGGCTTGCTGCTGCGCAACACCTTCGCGATCAACCTGCTCGACGGCTGCGCGTTCAGCCTGCCGTGCCACGCGCCGGACGAACTGCCGGTGGGGCTGATGCTGTCGTCGGTGCGCGGCGACGATGCGCGCCTGGCCGCGGTGGCGCTGGCGGCGCAGCCGGTGCTGCGTTTCGGCTGAGCGAAGCGGTGGCCGGGGGCGCCGGGGCGCCATCGGCTATCGTTTCGCCCATGCCTCTCGCGCAACCCTCGCTCACCGGCCCCCGTCTTCTCCTTCGTCCGCTGCGGGCCGCGGACGCGGCGGCACTGGTCGATGCCGCCGCCGACGGCGAACTCTGGAACCTGCCCTTCACCGTCGTTCCCTCGGCCTCGACGGTGGATGCCTACATCGGCAGCGCCCTGGCCGGCCAGGCAGCAGGCACGGTGATGCCCTTTGCCACCGTGCTGCTCGAAACCGGCCGGGTGATCGGCTCGACGCGCTTCTGGAAGATCGACCGCATCAACCGCAAGCTGGAAATCGGCAGCACCTGGATCGCGGCGTCCTGGCAGAAGACCTTCGTCAACACCGAGGCCAAGTTCCTGATGCTGCAGCATGCGTTCGAGCAACTGCAGTGCGTGCGCGTGCAGTTCACCACCGACGAGATCAACGCGAAGTCGCGCGCAGCCATCCTGCGGCTCGGCGCGAAGCAGGAAGGCATCGTGCGGCACGAGCGCATCATGCCGGACGGCCGCAAGCGCAACTCGGTGCGCTTCAGCATCATCGACGACGAGTGGCCGCAGGTGAAGGCGCAGCTCGAGGCAAGGCTTCGCGCATCGACGCAGGAACCCACCGCATGAGCGACGAGGTCGTTGCAACGGATGCATCGCATTTCGAGAGCCTGCATCGCGCCCTCGACATCGTCGCGCGCGAGCACAGGTACCTGGCGCTGCTGCAGGCGCCACCGCTGGAGCAGTCGGTCGCGTTCTATCAGGGCCTGATCGACGGCGGCTTTCCGCACTTCGTGGCGCTCGGCGACGACGCGCGGGTGATCGGCTGGTGCGACGTGTCGCCGGTGTTCGGCCAGTCGCGCGCGCACATCGGCGTGCTGGGCATCGCGCTGCTGCCGCAGGCGCGCGGCCGGGGGCTGGGCGCGAGGCTGCTGCAGGCGGCGATCGACAGGGCATGGGCCCGCGGGTTGACGCGCATCGAACTGTCGGTGCGCGCCGACAACCTGCAGGCCAGGGTGCTGTACGAACGCTTCGGCTTCGCGCATGAGGGCTTGCAGCGCCGCGCCGTGTTCGTCGAAGGCACGTACCACGATGCACACGCGATGGCCCTGCTTCGCTAGACTGGGCATCGGATCGTCATCGAACGGAGAGTGCCCATGTGCCGCAGCATCAAGACCCTCTACAACTTCGAACCGCCCGCCACCGAGCAGGAGATCCGTTCGGCGGCCCTGCAGTTCGTGCGCAAGCTCAGCGGCTTCAGCGTGCCTTCGCGCGCCAACGAGGAAGCCTTCGAGCGCGCGGTGGAAGAAGTGACTGCAAGCGCCTCGAGGCTGCTCGAATCGCTGGTCACCACCGCCGCGCCGCGCGACCGCGAGGTCGAGGCGGAGCGTGCCAGGGCACGCAACGCCGTCCGCTTCGGCAGCGCCCTGACCCAAGAGGAATGATCGAAGTCAGCTTCAACGGCAGGCCGCAGGCCATTGCCACGGCGCAGGCATTTCGCGCCGCGCTCGCTCGCTTCGATGCCGATGCAACGCGCTACGAACTCTGGCTTTCCGTGCCCGACGGCCCTTCGCTGTGCATGCTGCGCAGCGAGGCGGATGCGTGGCTCATGTACCTGCGGCACCCTGGAGACCACGGCTTTTCCTCCGAAGGCGATGCCTCACGCGAGGGCGTCGCGCTGTACACGCTGTCCAACGGACAGGTCGACGAATACCCGCTCGCGTGGTGCATCGCCCTGCCGCAGTGCCACGAGGCCGCCGTGCACTTCTTCGCCAGCGCCGGCCAGAGGTTCGAAGGCATCGCATGGCGCGAAGGCTGAGCGTCCGTCGGCCGGCGTTGACCGCGGCAGGCAGCCAGGCCCCGGCTTTGCTATGGTGCGTTCCGGCAACGGCCGGCATCTGGCCGCCGGCCGAAACGCGGCTTCCCTGAACATCTCTTCGAACAACCCACAGGAGACACCACCATGCCCATCGAACTCTGGCTCGCCTTCGTCGCGGCCTCCACGCTGATGCTGATCATTCCGGGACCGACCATCCTCACGGTGATCAGCTATTCGATGTCGCACGGGCGCCGCGCCAACGTGCCGCTGGTGGCCGCGGTGGCACTCGGCGACTCGACCGCGCTGGTGGTGTCGCTGCTGGGCCTGGGTGCGCTGCTCGCCACCTCGGCCTTCTGGTTCACGGTCGTGAAGTGGATCGGCGGGCTCTACCTGCTGTATTTGGGCATCAGGATGCTGCGCGCCGGCGTCTCGCCCGCGGAGATCGCGAAACCGGCCGCGCCCGTGTCGCGCTGGCGGCTGTTTGCCAACACCTACCTGGTGACCGCGCTGAACCCCAAGGGCATCGTGTTCTTCGTGGCGTTCCTGCCGCAGTTCATCAGCCCGGCGGCGGACGTGACGCGCCAGCTCTGGATGCTGGCCGTGACCTTCGTGGTGCTGGCCGCGACCAATGCCACGATGTATGCCGTGTTCGCCGGTTCCGCGCGCAGGCTGCTCGCGTCGCCGCGCGCGCAGAAGCGCTTCAACCTCGCGGGCGGCTCGCTGCTGAGCGCAGCGGGCGTGTGGGCGCTGATGGCGCGCCGCCCCGGCTGACACGATCCGACGCAAAAAAGGCCGCGAAGCTTCTGGCTTCGCGGCCTTTTTTTCAACCTTCGCTCAATTGCGGTACGGGTTGTTCGGAGCGCGGTCGTAGCGGTTGGGCACGCCGTCGTTGTCGCGGTCGCGGTCGTAGCGGTTCGGCACGCCGTCGCGGTCGCGATCGCCGTAGTGCGGACGCGGCGGCGGCGGACGGTCGTACGGGGCCACCACGCAGCCCGCCAGGATGGCCGATGCGGCCAGCAGGATCGCCAAAGTCTTCGTCATGTGAGTTCTCCTTGGAGTGTTTGTGTCAAAGCCGGGGTCGCCTCCTGCGAGCCGGTACTGCATTGAAGGCGACGCCGGTACGCATCAGGTTTCGCAATGAACACTGCCGCGTGAAGATCGTTACCGGATGTCGGCCCTGGGAGAAACTTTGGCTCGGCCTGCGAACGCGGCGGGGCGGTCGGAGGCGCATGTGCGGGTAGGCGCGCTTCCCGTGGTGCTTCGCAGAGAATGTCACCGGCACACACTTCCGGATACGAAGCTTCTTCCTTCCCGACTCCTCTCGATGCAGCTCGCGCCCCTCACTCCCTCCCGCAAGACTTTCGCCGCCGCCCTGCTCGCCGCGGCCTGCGTGCATCCGGCCTGGGCGCTCGCCAGCTTCGAGGACGTGAAGCGGGACTTCCGCTCGTCGGACACCGCGGTGCTCGACCGCAACGGCGAACTGCTGCAACGCGTGCGCACCGACCCCACGGTGCGGCGCGGCCAGTGGATCGCGCTGGCCGACGTTTCGCCCGCGCTGCGCACGGCCATGGTGCTGAGCGAGGACCGGCGCTTCTACGAGCACAGCGGCATCGACTGGCGCGCCGTGTCGGCGGCCGCGTGGGGCAACCTGTGGAACACGCGCACGCGCGGCGCGTCGACCATCACGATGCAGCTGTCGGGCCTGCTCGACGACGACCTGCGCCGCAGCTCGGGCGGGCGCAGCTTCACCCAGAAGATCGGCCAGACCGTGGCGGCCGCGCAGCTGGAGCGCAACTGGCGCAAGGACCAGATTCTCGAGGCCTACCTCAACACCGTGCCGTTTCGCGGCGAGATCGTGGGCATCGACGCGCTCTCGCGAACGCTGTTCGGCAAGGCGCCGAGCGGGCTCGATGCGCGCGAGGCCGCCGTGGCATCGGCCCTGGTGCGCGCGCCGAACGCCAAGCCGAACGTGGTCGCGCAGCGCGCCTGCGAGGTGCTGCGCGCGATGGAGCCGCAGCAGAAGACCGACTGCGAAGCGCTCGACATGTTCACCAGCGCCGCTGTGCAGCGGCGGGCGTTCGAGGCGAACGAAGGCATCGCGCCGCATGCGGCACGGCGCGTGTTGCGCGAACTGCGAGATGCGGATGCGGGTGCGAGTGCCGATGCGGGCGCCGCCGCCCCGCCTCCCCCCCGGAAAGGAACGGGGAAGGACAAGGACGCCGGTGTCAGGACGACGCTGCGCGCGCCGCTGCAGCGCTTCGCACTCGACACGCTGCAGCGCCACCTGCGCGAACTGCGCGACCGGCACGTGGAAGACGGCGCACTGGTGGTGCTCGACAACGCGACCGGCGAGGTGCTCGCCTGGGTCGGCTCGTCGGGCCCGCTGAGCCAGGCGGCCGAGGTCGATGGCGTGACCGCGCTGCGCCAGCCGGGCTCCACGCTCAAGCCGCTGCTCTACGGGCAGGCCATCGCGGAGCGGCGCATCACGGCCGCCTCGCTGATCGAGGACTCGTCGGCGCAGATCAGCACGGCGAGCGGCCTCTACATTCCGCAGAATTACGACCGCCGCTTCAAGGGGCCGGTGTCGGCGCGCACCGCGCTGGCCGCCTCGCTCAACGTGCCGGCCGTGCGCACGCTGGTGATGGTGTCGCCCGAGTCGTTCGCGCGCGAGCTGCGTGCCGCCGGGCTGCCGCTGCGCGAGAGCGGCGACTACTACGGCTACAGCCTCGCGCTCGGCAGCGCCGAGGTGTCGCTGCTGTCGCTCACCAATGCCTACCGCATGCTGGCCAATGGCGGGCGCTACGGCACCACCACGATGACGGTGCGGCCAGCGGAAAGGCCGAAGGCCACCGCGCAGCCAGCCTCGCCGCCGCCGCTGCTCGACCCGCGCGCCGCCTTCATCGTCGGCGACATCCTTTCCGATCCGAACGCGCGCACGCGCACCTTCGGTCTCGACAGCATCCTGTCGACCCGCTTCTGGACCGCGGTGAAGACGGGCACCAGCAAGGACATGCGCGACAACTGGGCGGTGGGCTGGTCGCAGCGCTACACGGTGGGCGTGTGGGTCGGCAATGCGAGCGGCGAATCGATGTGGGACGTGAGCGGCACGAGCGGCGCGGCGCCGGTCTGGGCCGAGGTGATGCGCTTCCTGCATGCGCGCGAACCGAGCCGCCCGCCCGCGCCGCCGCCGGGCCTGGTCGAGGCGCGCGTCGAATTCGGCCCCGGTCCGGACGGCAATGCGCTCGAGGCGGCGCGCAGCGAATGGTTCCTGCAAGGCACCGAGCAGCCGCTGTTCGCGCTCGACACCGGCATGGCGAACGACATCGGCTTCGCGCGCATTACCTCGCCGTCGGACGGCACCATCATCGCGGTCGACCCCGACATTCCGCCGCTGCGCCAGCGCGTGCGCTTCGAATCCGAAGGGCGCAACGTGCAGTGGCGCATCGACGGCAAGTTCTTCGCGCGCGGCAACAGCGCGCAATGGCTGCCCTGGCCCGGCCGGCACGTGATCGAACTGGTGGACGGCGCCGGCAAGGTGGTGGACCAGCGCCGCATCGAGGTGCGCGGCGCAGGCGTGGTGACGAAGAGCGCGCGGCGCTGAAACAACAACAGGCCGGCAGGCTGGAAGGGAGTCAGGGATGGATGCTCGCCGATGGCCGGCAACGGCGGTGGTGTGGATGTGCGTGTGCCTGGTGCTGGCGGCGTTATCGCTGCCCGCGCAGTCGAAGCCGGTGCCGGTGCCCGCCATGCAGTCGCGCGTGGTGGACCTCACGAAGACGCTAGATGCCGGCGAGGCCGACGCGCTGCGCAGCGACATCGCCGAACTCGAGTCGCAGACGCAGGCGCAGGTCGCGGTGCTGATGGTGCCGACCACGGGCGAGGACTCCATCGAGCAGTACGCCACCCGGGTGTTCGCGCAATGGAAGCTCGGCCGCAAGGAAGAAGACGACGGCGTGCTGGTGCTGGTGGCGCTGAAGGACCGGCGCATGCGCATCGAGGTCGGCCGCGGGCTGGAAGCAACGATCACCGACATCCAGGCGGCCGAGATCATCGACCGCGAGATGAAGCCGCGTTTTCGCGACGGCGATTTCGCGGGCGGCGTGCGGGCTGCGGTGCAGGCGGTGTCGCGGCTGATTGCCGGTCCGCCGGCAGTCGCCGGGGACGCACAGGTGTCGGAGGCAGTATCGGAAGCCGAGCCGGAACCGGACCGGCAGGGCATGCACATCACGAGCGAGGGCTGGACCTTCCTGGGCCTGCTGCTGTGGAGCTTCGTCGTGGGCGGCTGGTACGGGCGAGGCGTTGCCGGCAATGCCAGCGAGCGCGCGGCGGTGCAGCGATCGGGCCGCAGGCGCAAGGGCAGGAACAAGGCAGGCAACAAGGGCAAGGCCCGGGTCGCGCGGCCCGAGCCCTGGGCTGCCGCCCTGGCGGCCATCGAGCCCCCGGCCTCCGATGCGCCGGCGACGCCGCGGCGCAAGCCCAACTGGCGCGTCGCTCTGGGTATGGCGAGCGCGGGACCGGCGGCTGCAGCCGTGGCGCTGCTGAATCCGCTCATGGTGCTTGTCATGGCGGGACCGGCCGCGGTGGTCTATGGCATCGGCTACGCCAGCGGGCGTTCGCGCACGGTGCGCTACGTGGTGGGCGGCATCGCGCTGTTCATCGCGGCGCTGGTCGCCGTCGGCTTCGCGGTGGGCGAAGAACGTTTCTGGTGGGGCTTCCTGTGGGCCATGGGGATCGGCGGTGTGTGCCTGTTCGTCACGGCCATCTTCTTCTGCATGCGGCTGTGCTGGCGCAAGAGCGAACTCGGCTTCCTGCTGCGCTCGGCCGTGGTGGCGGGCATCATCGGCTGGGTGATCTGGACGGTACAGCCGGTGCTGCCGATCGACGAGTCGTGGATCCCGGTGGTGCTGGTGACCTTCCTGGCGTTGCTCTTCGGCTACCTGCCGTACGGCGAAGGCAGCGGCGGCGATGGCGACGACGACAGCGGCTGGAGCAGCAGCTCCTCGTCTTCAAGCAGCTCGTCGTCTTCCTCTTCTTCTTCCTCCTCGTCGTCCGGCGGCGGCTCCAGCGCGGGCGGCGGCGCTTCCGGAAGCTGGTGACCCCGGCCGTGTTCAGGACGCCCGGAACACGCCCAGCATGTAGTCGACGAAGGTCTTGATCTTGGGCGAATTGCGACGCGCAGGCAGGTAGACCAGGTTGATCTCCTGAGGCTTGAGTTTCAGCGCCGGCAGCACCGGCAACAGCAGACCGGCATCGACCCGGGGTTGCGCGAGCGACACCGGCAGCAGCGCGATGCCGCGACCCGACAGCGCGAGCTGCAGGATCAGTTCGAGGTCGTCCGACTGGCAGACACTGTCCACCCGGACGCGGTGCGTCTTCTCGACCGTCGCCAGCTGGATCTCGCGCTTGCGGCCTTCGGCATCCGCCGTGAGGAACGCATGCGTCTCGAGGTCGGAAAGGCCTTGCAGCGGTGGATGCGGCGCGAGGTAGCCAGGGGCGGCACACAGCATCAGCGGTTCGCTCTTGAGGTGGCGGGCGACCAGCTCGTCGCAGCCTTCGCGCCCGCGGCGGATCGCCACGTCGGTCTCGTCGCGGAACAGGTCGACGCGGTCGCGGCCCGTCTCGACCACTACGTCGAGCTGCGGGTAGGTTTCCATGAAATCGGGCAGGTGGCTCGTCAGCAGCTCGCGGCCGTAGTAATGCGGCACGGCGATGCGCAGCCGGCCGGTGACGGTGCCGTCAGCCGAGGAAAGATTGAGCATGACGTCGTCGAGGATCGTCAACACATGCTGGGCGGCCACCAGGAACTCGCGCCCCTCGTCGGTCAACGCGAAGCGTGCGGAGCCGCGGTGCAGCAACTGGTGGCCGACCGTGGCTTCCAGCCGCTGCAGCTGGCGCGAGGCGGATGCCTTGGGCACGTTCAGTACATCGGCAGCCGGAGTCAGTCCCCCGAGCTGGGCGGCCTTGGTGAAAAGCCGCACGTCCGACAAAGAAAAGTCCTTCATTTCAAGTTCGGCGCGATCCGTTTCCTGTTGTTTTCTTCTCCCCCGTTACTCCACGAAAACGGCCGGAGGGAGTGTCGGACCGCGGAGTCAGGAACACTTATGGATTCATTAGTGACCTTTAGTTTCATTTTCGGCCAGCGGTTCACGTTCTGTTGACAATGCTTGAAAGCATTTCGAAATGCCGGAAAAAGTTCACTTTTTTCGCACAAATTTGCGAAACCGACTTGCACACGACGACGAACCAAGTACTGCGGCCTGTGTGGCGCCGACGCATCGGTCAACCACCTCACCGGCGTCCCGGGCTTTCCATCGGCCGCAGAATTCGTCCAATCATTGAATGAATAGGCTTTCTTGATGCTTGCCCAGGCCCCCCGCACCTCATTGGCCGACAGCGCCGCCGACGCCATCCGCGCTGAAATCTCCGCGGGCCGCTGGCCGGTCGGCTCGCGCATCCCGATCGAGCCGCAGCTCGCCCAGTTGCTCGGCGTGAGCCGCGGCACAGTGCGCGAGGCGGTCAAGACACTGGTGTCGCGCGGCCTGCTCGAGGTTCGCCAGGGCTCCGGCACCTATGTGCGCTCGGGCTTCGACCCCTCTTCCAGCCTGCAGAAGATGCGCCTGGCCAGCCTGCGCGACCAGTTCGAGGTGCGCCGCGCGCTCGAGGTCGAGGCCGCCCGGCTGGCCGCCGTGCGCCACACGGCGCGCGACCTGCGCCGCCTGCACACGCTGCTGGACAAACGCGGCGTGCCCGACGCCAGCGACGCAGGTGCCTCCTTCATCGAGCGCGACCTGGCCTTCCACCTGGCCATCGTCGACGTGTCCGGCAACCTCGCGCTGGCCGAGACCTGCAGGTTCATCACCGGCTACATCAAGGAAACCATCGCGAGCACGATGGGCACCGTGCTGCCCGAACCCGACGATGCCGCGCACCGCGCCATCGTCGAAGGCATTGCCAGCCGCAACCCAGACGCGGCGGCCGAAGCGGTGCGCGCCTTCATGGCGCCGATGATCAACGCGCTCGCCCTGGGCTCGCCAGGCACACCATGAATTCAGCAACCCTCCAGACCTCCTCTTCCGCCGTTGCAGCGACGCCGCACGGCCCGCGCGGCCTCGCGCGCCGCATCCTGCTCGGCGCCAGCGTGGTGCTGATCGCGTTCAACCTGCGTCCGGTGTTCGCCAGCCTGTCGGTGGTGCTGCCGGAGATCATCAAGGCCACGGGCCTGTCTGCCACCGCGGCCAGCCTCTTGACCACGCTGCCGATCGTCTGCCTCGGCGTGTTCGCGCCGCTGGCGCCGGGGCTGGGGCGGCGCTTCGGCACCGAGCGCACCCTGCTCGGCTGCATGGTGCTGATCGGGGTGGGCACGGTGCTGCGCGGCACCGGCAACATTCCGCTTCTGTTCCTGGCCTCCGCCATCGCGGGGAGCGGCATTGCGGTGTCGAACGTGCTGCTGTCGGGGCTGGTGAAGCGCGACTTCGCCGGCCAGGCCGCGCTGATGATGGGCCTCTACACCATGGCCGTGTGCGGCGGCGCCGCGAGCGCGGCCGGCTTCACGGTGCCGATCGAGCACGCGCTGGGCGGCGGCTGGACCCTGGCGCTGGCCATGTGGGCCGTGCCGGCCGCACTGGTCACCCTGATCTGGGCACCGCAGGCCCTGCCGCGCAAGCCGGTGGCCAGCGAGTCGGGCTTCACGGTGCGCGGCCTGTGGCGCGACCAGCTGGCCTGGCAGGTCACCTTCTTCATGGGGCTGCAGTCAGCCCTCGCCTACATCGTGATGGGCTGGCTCGCGCCCATCCTGCGCGAGCGCGGCCTCGGCAGCGAGACCGCGGGCTACGTGGTGTCGCTGTCGGTCATGACGCAGGTGGTCACCTGCCTCGTGGTGCCGGCGCTGGCCGTGAAGCTGCGCAACCAGCGCGGGCTCGCGGTGGTTCTGGCGGCCATGACGGTCGCCGCCATGCTGGCGATGCTGTTCGCCCCTCTCGGCGGAGTATGGGCCTGGGCCGTGCTGCTGGGCATCGCGCAGGGCGGCACCTTCGCACTGGCGCTCACGATGATCGTGCTGCGCTCGCCCGACTCGCACGTGGCCGCGCACCTGTCGGGCATGGCGCAGGGCGTGGGCTACATGGTGGCGGCCTTCGGCCCGCTGGTGGCCGGCCTGCTGCACGGCTGGACGGGGAGCTTCCGCGCCTCGTCGTGGCTTTTCATCGGGCTGGGCGTGGCGCTGGTGCTCGCGGGCCTGGGCGCGGGCCGCACGATGCACGTGGGCACGACGACCGTGCCCCGCCACTGAAGAAGCGCACCGCCAGGCGGGCTTCAGGTGGCACCGCCGCAGGACCTACTGCGGCCCGCCGCAGAAGCCTGCGCGCTCGGTCGTCTTCGCGGTGAAGCGGATGCGGGTGGTGACGGCGGCGCTCTTCGGTTCGTTCTGCGGCCACTCGGTCTGCAGCCATGTGTACTGCCAGTCGTACGGACCGCCGGGTTTCGCGGCGGCGCCATAGACGATGCGCAGGCTGCCGTTGCTCTCGTCGTGGCAGTGCTTCGACGTCTTGTAGTCCTTCTCGCTGAAGCAGGCGCGGATCATCTTGTAGCAGGAGAAGGGGATGTCCTCGTGCACTGCCTTGCCGTCTTCGAGCGGCACGAAGTCGGCGGTGTCGAACGAGGCGCCGCCGCCCGAGTACATCTCCGACGCGGTCTGCAGCACGGCCACCGCCCACTTGCCGTCCGCCAGCGGATAGAGCGCGGGCGCCAGCGACAGACGGGTGTCCTGCGCGGCTGCGCCTTCCTCCTTCCCGTCCTTGCGCATCGCGTCGAGGTAGACCGGGAACTGGTGGACGCGGTCGAGCTGCCAGCCCCTGGCACCGGTCGTGCGCCTGACGCGGGCCATGGCCAGCGGCTCGGCCGAGAGCGCGATGTACTCGCCGGCCGCCGCGCCGCGCGGGCGGTACAGGCCGAGCTGCTGCACGTCGCACGGCTGCGGCAGCAAGGCGCACAGCCGTGCGCGCCATTGCGCATCGACGGACTCGGGCTTCGGGACAGCGTCGAACACCTGTGCCGACGGCGCGGCCAGCGCGGGACCGGCGAGCAGCGATGCGAGGAGTCCGGCAATGAGCAAGTTTGTCATGGGGCCGAATGGTAGCCATGGCCGGCGGTTTTGCGCACAGCGGCTGCAGCGGCCTGCTTGATACAGTCGGCCGCGACCATGAACCCATCCAACCCCATCCTCCAGGTCGACGCGCTCGGCTTCGCCTACCCTGGCCAGCCACCGATCGCCTCGGACTGGAACGCCTCCATCGGCCCCGGCGTGACGCTGCTGTACGGCGACACCGGCGCGGGCAAGTCGGCCCTTTTGCAGGCCATCGCGGGCGCCCTGCCCGCCACCGGCCGGTTGACCGTGGCGGGCGCGAGCCTGGCGGCGTCGCCGGAGGCCTACCGGCGCAACGTCTTCTTCGTCGACCCCTCAACCGACCGCTTCGACCAGGCCACCGTCCACCAGTGCACCGCCACGCTGCGCGAAGGCGACGCCGGCTTCAGCGACGCGCGCTGGCAGGCGCTGGTCGAAGGCTTCTCGCTGGTGCCGCACCTCGAGAAATCGATGTTCATGCTGTCGACCGGCTCCAGGCGCAAGGTCTGGCTGGCCGCCGCGCTGGCCTCCGGACGCCCGCTGGTGCTGCTCGACGAACCGGCCGCGGCGCTGGACGCCGGCTCGGTGCGCTGCCTGTGGCGTTCGCTCAGCGAACTCTCGAGGTCCGGCGAGGCGCGGGCCTTCCTCGTGGCCAGCGCCGAGCGCATCGACAGCGTGCCGCTGGCGGGCACCATCGAACTGCCGCTGCGCTGAAAAAGCCGCGCCACGGCATTGACAGAGCCTCTCGTGGGGCTGATCGCGCATCGGGCGGGCCGAACCGGCCGCCGACGCGCGACAATCACCGGTTCCGGCGGTTTGATCCCGCCTGGAGTTTTCCAGCCAACCCGACACAACCAGGATCTACGGAAGCAAGCGCATGAGCTCGAAGCAACCCACCATCGTCTACACCCTCACCGACGAGGCGCCCCTGCTGGCGACCTACGCGTTTCTGCCCATCATCCGCGCGTTCACCAACCCGGCCGGCATCGAGGTCACCACGAGCGACATCTCCGTGGCAGCCCGCATCCTGGGCGAATTCCCCGAACTGCTGAGCGACGCGCAGAAGGTGCCCGACAACCTCACCGCGCTCGGCAAGCTCACGCTCCAGGCTGACGCCAACATCATCAAGCTGCCCAACATCAGCGCCTCGGTGTCGCAGCTCAAGGCGGCCATCAAGGAACTGCAGGGCAAGGGCTACAAGATCCCCGACTATCCCGAGAACCCGACCACGGACGAGGAAAAGGACATCCGCGCGCGCTACAACAAGTGCACCGGCAGCGCGGTGAACCCGGTGCTGCGCGAGGGCAACTCCGACCGCCGCGCGCCCAAGGCGGTCAAGGAATACGCACGCAAGAACCCGCACAGCATGGCCGAGTGGAGCCAGGCCTCGCGCTCGCACGTGTCGCACATGCACGGCGGCGACTTCTATCACGGCGAGAAGTCGATGACGCTGGACCGCGCGCGCAACGTCAAGATGGAGCTCATCACCAAGAGCGGCAAGACCATCGTGCTCAAGCCCAAGGTCGCGCTGCTCGACCGCGAAGTGATCGACTCCATGTTCATGAGCAAGAAGGCGCTGCTGGCCTTCTACGAAAAGGAAATCGAGGACGCGCACAAGACCGGCGTCATGTTCTCGCTGCACGTCAAGGCCACCATGATGAAGGTCTCGCACCCCATCGTGTTCGGCCACTGCGTGAAGATCTTCTACAAGGACGCCTTCGAGAAACACGGCAAGCTGTTCGACGAGCTGGGCATCAACGTCAACAACGGCATGGTCGATCTCTACACCAAGATCGCCTCGCTGCCGCAGAGCACGCAGGACGAGATCAAGCGCGACCTGCACGCCTGCCATGAGAACCGCCCCGAACTGGCCATGGTCGACTCGGCCAAGGGCATCACCAACTTCCACTCGCCCAACGACGTCATCGTGGACGCCTCGATGCCCGCGATGATCCGCAACGGCGGCAAGATGTGGGGCGCCGACGGCCGCCTGAAGGACGTGAAGGCCGTGATGCCCGAATCGACCTTCGCCCGCATCTACCAGGAGATCATCAACTTCTGCAAGTGGCACGGCGCCTTCGATCCCAAGACCATGGGCACGGTGCCCAACGTGGGCCTCATGGCCCAGAAGGCCGAGGAATACGGCTCGCACGACAAGACCTTCGAGATCCCGGAAGACGGCGTTGCGAACATCACCGACCTGGACAGCGGCGAAGTGCTGATGAGCGAGGACGTGGAGCAAGGCGACATCTGGCGCATGTGCCAGGTCAAGGACGCCGCGATCCGCGACTGGGTCAAGCTGGCCGTCACTCGCGCGCGCAACTCGGGCATGCCGGTGGTGTTCTGGCTGGACGCCTACCGCCCGCACGAGGCGCAGCTGATCACCAAGGTCAAGATGTACCTGCACGAGCACAACACCTCGGGCCTGGACATCCAGATCATGAGCCAGGTGCGCGCCATGCGCTACACGCTGGAGCGCGTGGTCCGCGGCCTGGACACCATCAGCGCCACCGGCAACATCCTGCGCGACTACCTGACCGACCTGTTCCCCATCATGGAACTGGGCACGTCGGCCAAGATGCTCTCCATCGTGCCGCTGATGGCCGGCGGCGGCCTGTACGAAACGGGCGCGGGCGGCTCGGCCCCCAAGCACGTGCAGCAGCTGGTCGAGGAAAACCACCTGCGCTGGGACTCGCTGGGTGAGTTCCTGGCGCTGGCCGTGAGCCTGGAAGACCTGGGCCTGAAGACCGGCAACAAGCAGGCGGCCATCCTGGCCAAGACGCTCGACACCGCCACCGGCAAGCTGCTGGACAACAACAAGAACCCGTCGCCCAAGACCGGCCAGCTCGACAACCGCGGCAGCCAGTTCTACCTGGCTATGTACTGGGCCCAGGAACTGGCCGCCCAGACCGACGACAAGGAACTGCAGGCCAAGTTCAAGAAGCTGGCCGAGACGCTCACTGCCAACGAGCAGAAGATCGTCGACGAGCTCGCAGCCGTGCAGGGCAAGCCCGTGGACATCGGCGGCTACTACCTGGCCGACCCCGAGAAGTTCTCGACCGTGATGCGTCCGAGCGCAACGCTCAACGCGGCCCTGGCGTCGGCACAAGCCTGACGTCGCAACGAGCCACGGGACGGCAGCCATTGCCGCTCCCGGGCTCTTCCTCCTCCAGCGGGTGCGGGACTAGACTCACGTCCCCCATCCGCTGGCAAGGCAGGCCCCCCATGAAAACCTGGCTGATTTCCGCCGCGCTGGCCGTTGCCGGCGCTGCCGCCCATGGCGCCCAGAGTTGCGACGACCTGCGCGCCCAGATCGAATCGAAGATCGCCGCTGCCGGCGTGACGCGATTCACCGTCACCGTGGTCGATGCCAACGCAACCGCCGCTGGACAGGTCGTGGGCAGCTGCGAACTGGGCAGCAGGAAGGTCGTCTACGAGAAAGGCGCCGGCGAGCCTAGGCCGGCGCCCGCCGCGCCGGCGTCTTCGTCGCGCGAGCCGATGCTGACGGAATGCAAGGACGGCACCGTGTCCGTCGGCGGCGACTGCCGCAAACCGTAGCAGCCGCCAGGCGCGGCGCTAGCGGTCTGCCTGGTTGCGGGCCTCGGGGCTGAGCAGGCCCCGCTGCATCGCCTCGCGCACCGCCTGTGCGCGCGTCTTCACCGCCAGCTTGCGGTAGATGTTCTTCACCTGCGCGTCGACCGTGTGCAGCGAGCGGTAGCTCGTCTCGGCGATCTCGCGGTTGCTCTGGCCCTGCGAAATCATCCGCAGCACGTTCAGTTCGCGCGGCGACAGCGGGCCGCGACCTCGCTCCGGGCCTGCCGGAGCCGCCGGGGCCACGGCTCGCGTGCGCCTCGAACGGGGCGGCGGCGGTGCTTCCGCCGCCTGCTCCGGTGCATGCGCGCCAGCGCGCTTCGCATCGACGATGCGCCGCGCGATGCGCGAAGCGGTGGCCGTATCGCCTTCGGCGATCAGGCGCATCAGGAAGGCCAGCTCCACCTCGTTCGCTTCCGAGAACAGCGATCCGACGGCGCTCGCCGCCGACGCGGAATCCGCCGGCAGCACGTCGTCCTCGAGCGCGCATGCCACCGGCACGCCGCATTCCCACTTCGGCGCCCGGCCGCGCATGGCAACGTGCGGCGGCGCGGTCCAATGGCCCGGGCCCATCGAGCGGGCGGGCCGGTAGGGCTGCGCTCCCTGCGGCGCGATGGTGTTGTTGGCGCGAAAGATGTCCGGCTTCAGCAGTGCGGGAGACATGGGCATGCGCGGGCTTGCCGAGCCCACGGCGGCGCTCGCGCGGCTTGCGCCGTCGCCCGGGTACATCGCGCCGAGCACGCAAAGCTGGTCGATCAGTCGCGAACGCTCGCGAAGCGCCACCATCCGAGCCCGCGCGCCCCAGCGCTTCACCCCCAGGCTGCGCCGCAGGATCTTGCCGCTGCCCGCGACGCCACGGGCCAGCCAGCGCAGAGGGCGCCCGTCTGCCCCTGCGCTCATGCGAGCGCCGAAGCGATAACTGCTTGCCAGCCGCGCCGCGGCTTGTCTCATCGTGTTCTTCGCCATGTCCGCTTCGCCCGATCGCTCGAAGTTGATATGTGGAGCTGCGCGCCGACCGGGCCCCCGCCCGAGGAAACCGCGCGTGCCTTGGGCTCGAAGCCCCGGCAGCGCGGAGATTGCGGGCAGGCGCCCAGCGGGCTTGACCGTGCGTCTCAGTTCTTGAGAGAATCCGCGCGATTTGCGGGATTTTTTGGCACTTTCGTCTTATTTGTAGATTTTTTAACGGCTTCGACGCCGTTTTCCGGACAACTTTGATGGACTCGCGCGACCTCGAAACCGGTGTCCGCTCCACGCTCCCCAGCGGTCTTGCCTGCAGCCGCTTCAGCGTCCAGGCCGAGCCTCCCGCCCGTCGGCTGCAGTCCTGGCGGGAACGCGTGGGCCACGTCATGGACGTGCATCCCGTCCCCGAACACACCGACGGCTCGTTCCATGCCGCCATCGACCGCTACGACATCGGCGACGTGGTCTTCACCGACTGCCGTTCCGCCGCCATGCGGCTCGAACGCTCGCTTGCGCGCATTTCCACCGACAAGGTGCGCAACCACGCCCTGCATGTCTTCCTCGAGGGCGGCGTCGAGGACGTCAGCGTGCGCTCGCTGGCCCGGCAGAAGGAGGCGCCGCCTTCGGCCAGGGTGATCGCGCTCGACATGAGCCAGCCCGTGCGCATGCGGCGCAACGACTGCCGGGTGCTGACCTTCTTCGTGCCTGCATCGCTCGTGAACGATGTCTTTCCCGACCCCGACGCCATCCACGGCCGCGTGATGCAGCCGGACACGCCCATCGCGCGGCTGGCCTTGGGCCAGGCCGCGACGCTGGGCCGCGACATCGCGCGCATGAGCGCGCCCGACGCCGAAGCCGCCGTGCGCGCCAGTGCGCAACTGCTGATCGCCGGCTTCGGCAAGGAAGCCCGCCTGAGCGGCGGTGCGCGCGCCGCGGCACGCGCGGCCATGTTCGGCCATGTTCGGCGCTACATCCAGGCCAACCTGCACCGCGCCGACCTGTCGCCCGAACTGGTGCTCGCCGCGTTGCACATGCCGCGCCCTACGCTCTACCGGCTGTTCCAGCACGAAGGCGGCCTGGGTGCCTACATCCGCCATCTGCGGCTGCGGCACGCGGCGCACGACCTTGCGCGCTACCCGCACATGCTGGTGACCGACGTGGCGTACGGCGTGGGCTTCAAGAGCCCGTCGGATTTCACGCGGGCGTTTCGCCGGGCGTACGACGTGTCGCCGCAGGAGTTCAGGGCGTCGTCGGCCAGGGCTGCCTGAGCCGAAGCCTTGGCTGGAAGCGGCACGCGGCCTACAGCCTCAGGATGCTGCCGCGCGCCATGCCTGCCCTCCTGCTCGCGATCCTTTGCGAGTCCGGCGCGCACGCGCAGCAACTGCCTGCCGACGCGCCGCCGAGCCAGGAAAACACCATCGGCTATGCCTCGCCGGAAGATGCCTTGAAGGCCTTGCAGGCCAAGCCGGGCGTGAACATCCGCGAGGAGAACGACTGGTTCGTGATCGACGACGCCAGCGAGAAGACCCTGTGGTCCATCGCAACGCCCCGCCACGCCGTGTACCCCACCGCCGTCAAGCGGACCCTGGTGCAGGAAAAGGAAAAGGAAAAGATCGACATCCGGATGCAGGTGCTCTGCGGTGCGGACAAGGCGCTTTGCGACGACCTGGTCGAGCAGTTCCGGAAGGTGAACGCGGGCCTCGCAGAGTCGCTGAACCGGAAGCGTTGAACCGGAGGCGCTGAGGCGCGCGCTCCGATGCCCGGCGCTGCGTCCGGGCCTCGCACCGTCCTGAAACTATTTCGCCGCCACCACCCGCGCGATCCACGCCAGCAGTACCGCCTCAACCTCGTCGCGGTTGATCTCGTTCAGCGTCTCGTGGCGCGCTCCACCGAACACGTGGCACGACACGTCGCGCAGCCCCGCCTCGCGGTAGCGCCGCACCAGCGGATGGAACCACTCGGCCTTGTTGCTGACCGGGTCCTCGTCGCCGACGAACAGGTACAGAGGCAGGTCCGGCCGCAGGTGCTTGCGCATCGCATCGGGCGCCAGGTCGGCGAGGTTCGCGAACATCGAGCCCATGCCCTCGGCCGAGACCGTGAAGCCGCACAGCGGATCGGCAATGTAGGCATCGACCTGCGCCGGGTCGCGGCTGAGCCAGTCGAAGGGCGTGCGCACGTCGGGCAGCGCGGCGTTCATGTCCTCGAGCTTGAAGCCGCTCTGCAGCGCGGCGCCCAGCAGGTCGAGCGCCGAGGTGCCCGACATCACCGCGCCCGACAGCAGTTCGCCATGCCTCACAAGGTAGTACTGCGTGGCGAACGAGCCCATGCTGTGGCCGATCAGGATCAGCGGCAGGCCCGGATGCACGCCGCGCACGTGGCGGCTCAGCAGCGCCATGTCGTCCACCAGCCCGGCGAAGCCGCGCGGGCCGAACTCGCCCAGTTCGCCGCGCGCCGACGCACCCTGGCCATGGCCGCGGTGCTCGTTCGAATACACGACATAGCCGGCACGCACCAGCGATTCGGCCAGATGCCGGTAGCGCAGCGAATGCTCGCCCATGCCGTGCGCAAGCTGGACGATGGCCCGCTGCGTCGAGCCTTGCCAGCGATGGACCTCCACCGCGACGCCGTCGTTGGCGCTCAGCTCGAAGTGCGTCTCGGTGATCTGCATGCGGTGCTCCAGAGAAAAAGGGACTGTCATTCTGTGCGCTGCGGCCCGGTACGGAAGTCAGGGGTTGCCTGCGGTGGTTGCACGGCGTGCGGCCAGCAGACCGGCCATCTTCTTCAACGCCGCTTCGGGCGTCGGCTCGATGTGGATCGAGCAGGCCAGCATCAGGTTGAGCTGCTGGCCGAAGTCCTCGACCGCGATGCCCGTGGCGCTTTCGCGCAGCACGCCGTTCGCATCCTTCGCGCACTTCAGCGCCGCCTGCGCGCGGTCCGCGTAACTGCCGTCGGGCACGCCGTAGGCGACCACGGGAATGCCCAGCGCGATGGCGGCACCGACCTCGAACACTGTGCCGGAATCGGGCTCGAGGCCCCTGAACGAAGCGAGGTTCGCCACCACGCCGTCTGCGCCGCGAAGGCGTTGCATGTTGGCTTCGTAGATGCGCTTCTCCAGCGCGTCGGGCGATGGCTCCTCTTCGCCATCGGCAGGCAGCAGCGCCGCAAGGTCTAGCGCATCGCACGCCCTCTTGAGCCGCACGAAATGGTCCCTGGCATCCGGGCGGAAAACGTCCGGGCCCGCAAGATAGATCCGGGGATGCGTCGGGATGTCAGTAGGCTCATTCATCGCAACAGCTTCGTCGATTCCGGGCCCCAACTCAATATGCGACGAAGAACTGCATCCGGCACATCACGGCACGCCACCGAACAGGTGTCGCGAGGAACAGGCAAGAACTCCGACGTTGCAAAGGCCCCTTACAGTCACGCGAACCCACGAAAGGTCCGAATGCCCCGCCCCATCCTAGAAGAAGCCCGCATCCACCCCGCCATCCGCACCAAGGTGGCCGAAAGCCGCCAGACCATCGTCCGCGAGGTCATGGCCGCGGTCGCAGCCAACGATGTGGTTGTGGTGGGCATGGGCATCAATCCGCATCCGAAGAAGGCGCGCAAGGTGCTCGATGCGATCGGGCAGCCGTACAAGTACCTCGAATACGGCAACTACCTGAGCCAATGGCGCGACCGCAACGCGCTCAAGATGTGGACCGGCTGGCCGACCTTTCCGATGGTGTTCGTGAAGGGCACGCTGGTTGGCGGGGCGACGGATTTGCAGAAGCTCATCGACGGCGGCGAATTGAAAAGCCTTCTCGGCTGATCGATCGCGCCGGTCAATGCGTTTCGGCCATCTCCTCGCATCGGCTTTCGATGTCGGCGTGCAACATGCCAAGTGAAGCGATCACGAATCGCTGAAGCGATGCGCGATCGGCCACACTGAGCAGTGCCTCGGGGCCATTCGTTGAACGCGCTTCGTCGCGTCGGTCTTCATCCCACGCAAGCAACGCCATCAATGTGTGCGCGCCCTGCACCACGTCGCGCGCATCGTTGAGGAACAAGGCGTATTGCCGCTCTTTGGGGTCGAGTCCCTGCAAGGGATTCCACACAAAGGGTTTGAACTCCGCACTGTCACGCGCAGTGAATGATGACTCGGCCATGTCGGCCCTCCCAATCGGTTCGGCTTTGCTACAACCGCTGCATTCGCTGTCAACCGAAGGCGGCGGCTCGAACGGGTTGACAGACCGGGAACCGCTAGGCGAAACCGGCAGGGCGCGAGCCCTCCCATCCGAGCCGCCTAAAAGGAAGCCGGAATGGCAAAAGCCGCAAACCATTGCGGGGAAGCGGCTTTCACCGCGGTTCTTTCAGGCTGTCAAACCCGGCCTCGTTCATCACGAGGCGACTGGAATGTAGCGGCGGGGTCTGCTTGCGTCAATCGATCCTCGGTATCCCCTGAGATATGCGCCAACAAGCGCACGACTCCCGCATCGCGTTTTGCAGGATCAGGCAAAAACCCCGTTCGATCCGGATACCGCTCGACGGCCCTGGCGCGAGACACTTCTTTCCATGCCCGGTGCACCCTCTTCTGTGTGCGCCCCACGGCAACCGACCAGCATGAGGAGTTTTCAAATGAGCGCAATCCAGGAAAAAGTCGTTCTCATCACCGGCGCGAGCAGCGGCATCGGCGAAGCGACCGCGCGGCTGCTTGCGCGGCGCGGCGCGAAGGTGGTACTGGGTGCACGGCGCACCGACCGCCTCGCGGCGCTGGTGGCCGAGATCGAAGCCACCGGCGGCACCGCGAGCTTCCAGCGGCTCGACGTGACGCACCGCCCTGACATGGAAGCCTTTGCCGAGTTCGCCCTCGAGACGCACGAGCAGATCGACGTGCTGGTGAACGCGGCGGGCGTGATGCCGATGTCGCCGCTGTGGAACCGCAAGATCGAGGAATGGGAACTCATGATCGACGTGAACCTGCGCGGCGTGCTGCTCGGCATCGCGGCCGTGCTGCCGACGATGCAGGAGCAGGGCTGGGGCCACATCGTGAACGTGGCACCGGTGGCCATGCAGGGCTTGCTGCCCAGTTCGGCCGTTTACCACGGCACGCAATACGCGGTGAACGCGATCTCCGAGGGCCTGCGCCAGGAGCATGCCGGCCGGCTGCACGTGACGGTGGTGAGCCCCGACGTGAACGGTCCGAGCGATCCGCTGGCCGAGCGCATCGCGGCCAGCTACTGCGCGCAGCGCATGCGCACCAACCGGCGCCTCGCGATGCCCGTGGAGGCGGTGGCCCGCTCGATCGCCGGGGCCATCGAGGGCTACGGCATCACCGCCGGTGCGATGCGCGCTTCGCCGCGGCACCGGCCGCATCCGGCCGAGTACGTTCAGTAGGTCTTGTAGGGCAGGAACTTGCCCGACAGCACCACGTTGACGCGGTCGCCCTTGGGGTCGGCCTGGCGCTGGATGTCCATGCTGAAGTCGATGGCGCTCATGATGCCGTCGCCGAACTCTTCATGGATCAGTTCCTTGATGGTGGTGCCGTACACGCTCACCACCTCGTACCAGCGGTAGATGAGCGGGTCGGTCGGCACGGGCGTGGGCAGCGAGCCCTTGTAGGGCACCACCTGCAGCCACTTCTGCTCTTCGGCGGTGAGGCCGAAGATCCTGCCGACGACCTTGGCCTGCTTCTCGTCGAGCGTCATCTGGCCCAGGCAGGCGGCGGTGGTCCACTCCTTCGAGAGGCCGACCTTCCTGGCCACGTCGGCCCACTGGATGCCCTTGCTCACCTTGACGGTGATGATCTTCTCGGTGACGTCGTTGCGGTTCATGTCGCTTGGCTCCTGGGTTTGAAAGGGATGCGCCATGACAAGCAACACACATGCCCGTTGTCTTGTGCGCACTTCCACAAGCAGGCGAGACGACAGGACCGGTCAGCGCTCCCAGCGGAACTTGCGCTCCGACTCCGCAATCGGCTGGTCGTTGATGCTCGCGAAGCGCCGCTGCATCAGGCCGTTCTCGGCGAACTCCCAGTTCTCGTTGCCATGGCTGCGATACCACTGGCCTGCGTCGTCGTGCCATTCGTATTCGAAGCGCACCGCGATGCGGTTGTCCATGAAGGCCCACAGTTGCTTCTTGAGCCGGTAGTCGAGCTCGCGCACCCACTTGCGCGAGAGGAACTCGACCACCTGCTCGCGGCCGTTGACGAAGTCGGCGCGGTTTCGCCATTCGGTGTCGGGCGTGTAGGCCAGGCTCACGCGCACGGGATCGCGCGTGTTCCAGGCGTCTTCGGCAGCCTGGACTTTCTTGAGTGCCGATTCGAGGGTGAAGGGCGGCAGCGGCGGACGGGATTCCATGAGGTTCTTTCGGTGAAGTGATGCAGGGATGTCGAGAGGGAATGCGCCGCAATGTGCCACACGTAGACAAGTCTGTCTACATGCCTACAATCGCGGCATGGACATCTCCACCCTGCCCGCGCGCGAGCGCATCCTGCTCACCGCGCACGACCTCTTCTATGCCGACGGCATCCGCGCGACCGGCGTCGACCGCGTCATCGCGGCCTCGGGCGTCACCAAGGTCACGTTCTATCGGCACTTCCCGTCGAAGGACGACCTGGTGCGGGCCTTCCTCGATCACCGCCACGGCCTGTGGATGGCATGGTTCGTCGATGCGCTGGGCCGCCGCGGCGCGCAGCAGCGCATCGGCGACGCGCAGGCCCTGCTGGTGGTCGCCGACGCCATGGCCGAGTGGTTTGCCGACCCTGCATTCCGCGGCTGCGCCTTCATCAACTCGGTGGTGGAAGTGGGCGCGAGCGTGGCCGGCGCGAGCGACATCGCGCGCGAGCACAAGCGCGAGATGGTCGAGGTGATTGCCGGCCTGTTGCCCGAAGGGCCCTGGCGCATGGCTGTCGCGCAGGCCGCCGCCCTGGGCGTGGACGGCGCCATCGTCAAGGCGCAGATGGGCGGCGCCGCGCAGGCACAGGAGGCCGTCGACGACCTGCGCCGGCTGCTTCAGGCGCTGGGCGCGGCGCCGTGAGTCACTTCACCACCATCAGCGTGAACGGCCACACATAGGCCTGCAAGGTCACGTAGAAGCCCACGAGGCAGGCCAGCGCGATCGAGTGGAAGAACACGTAGCGCAGGATCTCGCCCTCGTGGTTGAACCAGCGCGTGGCGGTGGAGGCCACCACGATCGACTGCGCATCGATCATCTTGCCCATCACGCCGCCCGAGCTGTTGGCGGCGCCCATGAGGTTGGGGCTCAGGCCGAGCTGGTCGGCCGCCACCTTCTGCATGCCGCCGAAGAGCACGTTCGACGCCGTGTCGGAGCCGGTGAGCGCCACGCCCAGCCAGCCCATCAGCGTGCCGAAGAACGGGTAGAGCACGCCCGTGTTGGCGAAGGCCAGCCCCAGCGTGGTGTCGAGCCCCGAGTAGCGCGTGAGCGTGCCGAGCGCGAGCATCAGCATGATGGTGAGCAGCGAGAACTTCACCAGCCACAACGTGCGGCCGTAGGCGGCCACGAGCTGGACCGGGTTGTACTTCATCACCAGCCCGCCCACGATCGCCGACGCCAGGATGCCGGTGCCCGTGGCGGAGAGCAGCAGCAGTTGGTACACCGCGCCCTCCTTCGTCGGCTTGGGCACCACCGGCGCCACCTTCTCGATCATGTTGTGCAGCCCCTCGATCGGGAAGTTGGGCGCGAAGATGCCGTTGAGCCAGGTCTTCACCGCTGGCAGTCCCCAGATGAAGACGAACACGGTGAGGATGAGCCACGGCGTCCAGGCGCGGATGACGGCCGCGCTCGGATGCTTCGTAGGCATGGTGGCCGGGCCGGCCTGTCCGCCGTCGGTCTCATGCCCCTTGAGCGACACCGAGGTCCAGATGGTCTTGGGCCGCCACACGCGCAGGAACAGCACCAGGCACACCATCGACACGATGGCCGCGATGATGTCCACCAGCTCCGGCCCGATGTAGTTCGACACCAGGAACTGGGGAATCGCGAAGGACACGCCCGTCACCAGGATGGCCGGCCACACCTCCATCATTCCCTTGCGGCCCGCGAAGGCCCAGATGAGCCAGAACGGCACCAGCAGCGAGAAGAACGGCAGTTGCCGTCCGATCATCGCGGTGACCGCCATCAGGTCGTAGCCGTGCACCTTGGCCAGCGTGATCACCGGCGTGCCCAGCGCGCCGAAGGCCACCGGCGCGGTGTTGGCGATCAGCGAGAGCCCCGAGGCCGCGAGCGGCGAGAAGCCCAGCCCGATGAGGATCGCCGCCGTGACCGCCACCGGCGTGCCGAAGCCCGCGGCGCCCTCGAAGAAGGCGCCGAAGGCGAACGCGATGAGCAGCAGCTGCAGGCGCCGGTCTTCCGTGATGCCGGCGATGGAGTCCTGCAGCACCTGGAAGCTGCCGTTCTGCTGCGTGAGCTGCTGCAGGAAGATGATGTTCAGCACGATCCAGCCGATGGGCAGCAGGCCGGTGATGCCGCCGAGGAAGGCCGCCTTGCCCGCCATGTCGGCCGGCATGCCGAACGCGAACACCGCGATGAGCACCGCGCTGAGCAGGCCGAGCCCTGCCGCATAGTGCGCCTTGACGTGAAGCAGACCCAGGGACACCAGCATCACGACCACCGGTATCGCGGCCAGGGCCGTCGATACGATCATGTTGCCGAACGGGTTGTAAACCTGTTGCCAGACCATGCGCTTGTCTCCTCTTTGTTGGAATCTTTTTGAGCCGGTGACCCGAGGCGCCGAAGAGTCCGCCACGAGAGACCGAGAGCGTTCGTTACCATCGTACGCCGCTACTTTCGCCAACAACAGATGGTTTCTCCGCGTCTTCCCTCGACCCAGGGCCTGCAGGCCTTCGAGGCCGTCGCGCGGCTGCGCAGCGTGAATCTGGCCGCCGAGGAGCTCAGCGTGACGCCCAGCGCGGTGAGCCACCGCATCCGCCAGCTCGAGCTGCTGCTGGGCCTGAAGTTCTTCGCGGGCAGCGACTTCAGCCTGAGCGCGGACGGCATGGCGTACCTGGCGCGCGTGCGCGAGGCCATTGCGGCACTGCAGCAGGTGCCGGGGCGCGAGCCGGCCTCGCAGGTGCGGCGGCTGCGCGTGGCGGTCACGCCCACCTTCTCGCGGCAGATGCTGCTGCCACGGCTCGCGCGCTTTCGCGACGCCTATCCCAACATCGAGCTGATGCTGCAGGTCACCGCACCGGTGCGCAACACCACGGTGGAAGAAGCCGACATCGAGCTGCGCTTCGGCACCGGTCCGTTTCACGACCGCGAGTTCTTCCAGCTGCTGGCCGACGAAGTCTCGCCGGTGTGCAGCCCGGCCTACCTCGAGCGGCACGGGCCGTTCGACGGGTTCGCGAGCGACGCCGAAGTGTCGCGCGCGCAGTTGCTGCGCACGCCGCTGGAGTCGTGGCGCACCTGGTTCAAGGCTTGCGGCGTGGGCCTGCCCGAGCCGGCCACGGGGCACCAGTTCAACGACCTTGGGCTGGCGCTCGACGCGGCCGCCGAAGACTTCGGCGTGGTGCTGATGCACCTGCGCCTGGGCAGTGCATGGCTCGACAGCGGCCGGCTGGTGCGGCTGTCGGCGCGCAGCGTGCCCTCGCCCAACGCCTACTTCCTGTGCTGGCGGCCGGGCGCCATGGAGCGCTGGGAATGCGCCACCTTCGTCGAATGGCTGCGCGAGGCGCTGCGGCAGTGAGCTGAATTCTTTTCAGTTCCGGGCCCGGCTTTTTTCAGATGGACCGTTGGGGCGGCTGCCGATAATGGCGGGTTCGCCCCCGTTTTTTCACAAAGTCCAGCCAGGAGACAAGCCCGTGTCCGACCTTTCCAAGATCACCAGCATCGAAGACCTGCGGGTGATTGCCAAGCGCCGCGTGCCCAAGATGTTCTACGACTACGCCGACTCCGGGGCCTGGACCGAGGGCACCTACCGCGCCAACGAGAGCGACTTCCAGAAGATCAAGCTGCGCCAGCGCGTGGCCGTGAACATGGAAGGCCGCTCGCTGCGCACCACCATGGTCGGCCAGGAAGCCGCGATGCCCGTGGCCATCGCGCCCACCGGCCTCACCGGCATGCAGCATGCCGACGGCGAGATCCTCGGCGCCCGCGCGGCCAAGGCCTTCGGCATCCCGTTCACGCTGTCGACCATGAGCATCTGCTCGCTCGAGGACATCGCCGAGAACACCGACCGCCATCCGTTCTGGTTCCAGCTCTACGTGATGAAGGACCGCGATTTCATCGAGCGCCTGATCGAGCGCGCCAAGGCCGCCAACGTGACCGCGCTGCAGCTCACGCTCGACCTGCAGATCCTGGGCCAGCGCCACAAGGACATCAAGAACGGCCTCACCGCGCCGCCCAAGCCGACGATCAAGAACCTCATCAACCTGGCCACCAAGCCGCGCTGGTGCATGGGCATGCTGGGCACCAAGCGCCGCACCTTCGGCAACATCGCGGGCCACGCCAAGGGCGTGAAAGACCTGTCGTCGCTGTCGTCGTGGACCGCCGAGCAGTTCGACCCCGCGCTGAGCTGGGCCGACGTGGAATGGATCAAGAAGCTTTGGGGCGGCAAGCTCATCCTGAAGGGCGTGATGGACGTGGAAGACGCGCGGCTTGCGGCCTCCAGCGGCGCCGACGCGCTCATCGTGTCGAACCACGGCGGCCGCCAGCTCGACGGCGCGCCCTCCTCCATCGCTGCGCTGCCGGCCATCGTCGATGCGGTAGGCACCGAGATCGAGGTGTGGATGGACGGCGGCATCCGCAGCGGCCAGGACGTGCTCAAGGCCCGCGCGCTGGGCGCACGCGGCACGCTCATCGGCCGCAGCTTCCTGTACGGACTGGGCGCCCACGGGCAGGAAGGCGTGACGCGCGCGCTCGAGATCATCCGCAAGGAACTCGACATCACCATGGCCTTCTGCGGCCGCACGAACATCGACGAGGTCGACTCGAGCATCCTGCTGCCGGGCACCTTCTGACCGGCTGGCGAAGGCCCCTTCGGGGGTAGGCTGATGCGGTGCCGGCTGACACGCCGCACCCTCCCTGCGGCGCAGAATGTTCTGGAAACAACAACATTGCCTGCACGGCACAAGAAGGCACCATGAGCGCAGTCACGCCTACTCCGGGAGGCCCAGCGGCCTCTTCGTCCTTGCCACAGTCGGCCCCCCACTACACGGCCGAAGAAAAGCGCCACCGCGTCTTCGCGATCATGGCGGCCTCGTCGGGCAACCTCGTCGAGTGGTTCGACTTCTACGTCTACGCGTTCTCCGCGCTCTACTTCGCGCCAGCCTTCTTTCCCAAGTCGGACCCCACCGCGCAGTTGCTGAACACAGCGGGCGTGTTCGCGGCGGGCTTCCTCATGCGGCCCATCGGCGGCTGGCTGTTCGGGCGCGTGGCCGACCGGCTCGGGCGCAAGACCTCGATGCTGATCTCGGTCACCATGATGTGCGGCGGCTCGCTCGTCATCGCGGCCCTGCCCACCTATGCGCAGATCGGCGCCTGGGCGCCCTTCCTGCTGCTGGTCTGCCGGCTGTTCCAGGGCCTGTCGGTGGGCGGCGAATACGGCACCACCGCCACCTACATGAGCGAGGTGGCGCTGCGCGGCCAGCGCGGCTTCTTCTCGTCGTTCCAGTACGTCACGCTCATCGGCGGACAACTGCTCGCGGTGCTGGTGATCGTGGTGCTCGAACAGCTCCTGACCGAGCCCGAGCTCAAGGCCTGGGGCTGGCGCATTCCTTTCGTCATCGGTGCCATCGCCGCCGTGGTGGCGCTGCTGCTGCGCCGCACGCTGCATGAAACCCAGACCGCGGAGGCCAAGGCCAACAAGGAAGCCGGCAGCATGGCCGGCCTCTTCAAACACCACACGCCCGCGTTCCTGACCGTGCTGGGCTACACCGCCGGCGGTTCGCTGATCTTCTACACCTTCACCACCTACATGCAGAAGTACCTGGTGAACACCGTGCACCTGCCGATCAAGACCGCCAGCTATGTGATGACCGGCGCGCTGTTCGTCTACATGTGCATGCAGCCGGTGTTCGGCGCACTGTCCGACCGCATCGGCCGGCGCAACAACATGCTGCTGTTCGGCGGCCTCGGCGCGCTGGGCACGGTGCCCATCCTCACGGCCCTGCAGCACACCACCAGCCCGGTGATGGCTTTCGTGCTCATCATCGTCGCGCTGGCCATCGTGAGCTTCTACACCTCGATCAGCGGCATCGTGAAGGCCGAGATGTTCCCCCCCGAAGTGCGCGCGCTGGGCGTCGGGCTGGCCTACGCGGTGGCCAACGCCATCTTCGGCGGCTCGGCCGAATACGTGGCGCTGGGGCTCAAGTCGCTGGGCCACGAGTCGGCGTTCTTCTGGTACGTGAGCGCGATGATGGTCATCGCGTTCCTCGTCAGCCTGCGGCTGCCGCGGCAGGCGAGCTACCTGCATCACGATCACTGAGCCTGTTTCGCCCCTCTGTTCGGGCAATTCGAACGCCGCGCCGTCGCAGATACTTCCGGCCTCAAAGGGAACGAGGCATGAAGTCAAAGCTGGAAAGCGCGGCGGTGCATGGCGCCGCCGTACTCATCTGCGGCGCGTTGATCGGCATCTTTGCGGCCTACCCGCCGGCCACGCCCGGCGACTGGGCCGCATGGACGCAGGCCTTCGGCTCGATCGCCGCGATCGGCCTGGGGCTGTGGGTCGTGCAGCGGTTGCATCGGCAGGAAATCGGGCGCCGCGTCGCGTCGGCTTCCGCGGCGCAGCAGTCGCAGCAACGAAGCGCGCTGCTTCTGATCGATGCGGTCTACAAGATGGCGGAGAAGGTCAGGTCGCACGCCGACGAGAGCGCGCTCGACCTGCTGCACCTTTCCCTGGAGGCCGAAGGCATCGTGTCGGCGCTGGCATCGGCCGATCACCTGAAGTTCGATTCCCCGTGCGCGATCGATGCGCTGCTGATGGCACAGGCCTCGTCGAGAAAGCTTCTTGCGCACCTGCAACGGGCCTACGACCTGTCGCTCGATGGACGCGGCCACAAGTGGGCACCCGTCAAGGAGTTTGCCGAGCAGGTGAGCGCTGCAGTGAAGGGGCCGATGGAGGCGTTCCGCGCAGAATTCATGAGTAACCAGTAAGCAGCGGTCTCGGCTCGAACCTGCCACTGCGCGAACACAGCAACACCCGACTCGCTGGCTTGCCAGGCATTCCCTCCGACGCCGAACGCCCGGGTCTGCGCAAAAACACGTTTCCAATTTTCATCAACGCCATTTCCAGTGCCGCCCCATGCCAAATCTCCCTGCCTATGACCTTCTTGCACTGAAGCAGATTCATGAATGGAAGCATCCCTCGGTCGGCTGGTTGGGCAAGAAACTGCAGTTGCTCAATCGGCCACTGGACAAGGCGGGAGACCTCCTGCTCGACACACCGGGCGTCGGCACGGTCATCAAGAAGTCCGTCGAAGGATTGACCTCGATCTGCAATGATGCCGCCCAGTGGAGCGTTCGGCCGGAGGCCATTTTCGAAGAGTTCCGCAAGGCCGGCCACGAGAACGTCAAGTCGCATGCGGATATCGTCGATCTGCCGCTGGAAGAGGTCGACAAGGTCGTCGGTTGGCTCGCAGCAAAGTACAAGGGCATCGCCGCCGCCGAAGGTGCAGGCGCGGGAGCGGCAGGTGCGCTGGGTCTGGTCGTCGATATCCCGGCGCTGATCGCACTCAATCTGCGAGCAGTCGGTGAATATGCAGCGTATTACGGGTTCGACACGACGCGCCAGGAAGAACGTCTGTTTGCATTGAACACGTTAGGACTTGCTTCTTCGCCGACCGATGCATCCAAAGCCCTGGCAATGTCTCAATTGGTCCGGCTGGCCCAGGACGTGGCAAAGAAAGTCACGTGGAATGAACTGGAGAAGAACGTCTTCGTGAAACTGGTTCAGGAGATCGCCAAAGCGCTCGGCATCCGCTTGACCAAGGCGAAACTCGCACAGGCCATCCCCATGGTCGGCGCCGCTGTTGGCGGCGGTTTCAATGCGTACTTCACTTCAAAGGTATGCGACGCGGCCTACCAGCTCTATCGCGAACGCTTCCTCGCCCAGAAGCACGGCGCAAATGTCATCGATGCTGCGGTGAAGCCGGCGGCAACATTCGATGCCGAATTCCCCGACGTGGACCTGAAAAAGGCACTGTAGCCATATCGTGTGGCTTGCAAATGGGCTGGCGCGAAAGCAGGCATCTGGAATTGGCGAAAGAGCTGATCCATTTCCTGAAGCGTCCACGCCAGCAAGTCGCGCGACCAGCCACAGGGCGCAGCTTATTCAGCCCCCAACCGCTGCGCCACTTCGACCTTGCCGAGACCGCGCACCGAAGCCAGGCTCTCCAATTGCGCAGCCCTCGGCCGCGCCTTGCCCTGTTCCCAGTGGTAGATCGTCTGGCCGGACACGCCCACGAGCTTGCCGTAGGACGCAGCGGAAATACCCAGCTTCGTGCGGTGCGAAGCCAACCGGCCCGCGCTGAAGCGTCGCTTCGTCGGTTCTTCGTCGGACGCTTCGGCGGCGCTCGAGGCGCGTGCGCTACGGGCGCTGCCCTTGGCTGCCTTGCGCAATTCCTTCTCGAGCGCACTCACTTGCCTGCGCAATGCGGCAATGGCCGCGCGGTGATGCACCGAGGCTTTCTTGAGGGTTTCGATTTCAGCGCGCACTTCCTTGCGGGCGACGCGCGAGATCTCGGACTTAAGGATGGACGCAATGTTTGGCATGCGAGGCATTGTGCCCAGCTAATGTAAACATCCGAAAAGAAATCAAACTTTTTCCAGTCGTCCAAACTTGAATCTTTTGATTACAAATAGCCGGCAATTAGCGCCTGGCCTATTGAATGAGGCCCGCGCGCGAACTGCCGGCAATGGCGACGGAATTCAGTCGGCGTACACGCCGGCCGCCTTGATGATGGGCGTCCATTTGGCGATCTCGTCGATCACGAACTTCTTGTGGCCGGCGGGCTCGATGCGGCCATCGGTCGCCACCACGGCACCGAGCAGTTCCTCGCGATGGATGAAGTCCGGGTCCTTCAGCGCGGCCTTCATTGCATCGTTGAGCTTCTTCAGCACCGGCGCGGGCGTGCCCTTGGGCGCATAGAGGCCGTGCCAGATCGTCACCTGGAAGTTCTTCAGGCCGGCCTCGTCGAGCGTGGGCAGGTCCTTGAGCATCGGCAGCGCGAGGCGTTGCGGCGTGGTCACCGCGAAGGCCTTCACTTTCTTCGCCTGGATCTGCGGCGTCGTGTTGGTGGTCTGGTCGCACAGCAGGTCGATCTGTCCGCCGATCAGGTCGGTGATGGCAGGCGCGGTGCCCTTGTAGGGCACGGGCGTCATCTCGGTCTTGGTGGCGCTCTGGTACAGCAGGCCGCACAGGTGCGAGGCCGAGCCCACGCCCGCGTTGCCGATGTTGATCTTGCCCTTGTTGGCTGCGATCCAGCCGGTCAGCTCCTTGTAGTTGTTGGCCGGGATGCTGGGCTTGGAGATGAGCGTCATCGGCACGTCGTTGACGATGCCGAGATATTCGAAATCGGTCTCGACCTTGAACGGCACGTTGCGCACCAGGCTCGGCACGGTGGCCATCGCGATGTGGTTGAGCAGCAGCGTGTAGCCGTCGGGCGCGGCGCGTGCCACCTTGGCCGCGCCGATGGAGCTGCCCGCGCCGGGCACGTTGTCGATGATCACCGTGTTGCCGCCGAGCGGCTTGCGCAGCGCCTCGGCCAGGTCGCGGGCGACGCGGTCGGTCGGGCCGCCGGCGGCGAACGGCACGACGATGGTGATGGGCTTGCTGCCCGGGAAATCCTGGGCCTGCGCGCCGGTGGCGCCCACGACGGCAGCGGCGACGGCTGCGAGGGCGAACAATGTCTTCATGGAGTCTCCGTGAGGTTGAAAGCGGTAAAAAAGGAATCAGGGTGCGCGCGAAGGCACGCGGCTCTCGAGCGCGGGCGGTTGCCACCCTGGCTTGAAGTGGCAGCCGTTCTTGCCGTCGGTGTCGTAGGTCGGCATCAGCGTCGTGCAACGCTGCGCGAAGCCTTCGGGCGTAGGTTTCTCGCCCTTGTCGATCCAGTCGAGCAGCGCGGCGAAGAGCGCGGGGTACTCCGAGTCGCTCAGGTAGCTGTGCTCGCGCTCGGTGCTGAAGCTCTGCACCAGCAGGTCGCCGGTGCCCGCGGCATCGCGGATGCGGCGGTAGGAGTTCTCGAGTTCGACGAACGCCGTCGGATCGTCGATGGCATGCAGGCCCACCGTGGGCAGCGCGGTGCGGCCGGTGGGCTGGCTGTCGGCCGCGAGCGCGCCCTTGGCCTGCGGGTCGGCGGCGTAGCGAAGCACGCCGGCATTGAGCGCCGCGTCGTCGGCAGACCCGCTGTACACCACGCCGATGTTGCCGAAGGGGTTGCGCCCGCCCAGGCGCTTCTGCACCAGGTCCTGGAACAGCCAGGTGCCCCATGCGAGGTGGCCGACCAGCGAGCGCTCCTGGATCTTCACGACCGACAGGATGGTCTTCAGGTGCGCAGCCTGCTCGGGCGTGCGCTGAGCGGCGGGCAGGCCGACGCCGGTGCACGCCTTCACGCGTGCGGCCAGGTCGGCGCGCGTGAGCTTCGAATCGAGCGGCAGACCCATCCACAGCGGGTACTGCGGCTCGTCGGGGCGCGGATGGTTGCGGCACACGTACTGGTACACCACGCGCAGGTCGAGCCGGAAGTCGTAGTTGCTGTTGCCGCCGCCGATCACGCCGCTGGTGAGCATCAGGCCGTCGTACGGGCTCTTCGCCGATCCGGCCGGCGCATACAGCTCGGCTGCCTTCGCAGCGACGCCGCCGCCGTAGCTCTGGCCGTGCAACAAGGTGCGGCGCGGCTGGCCGAAGTAGCGCACGAAGATCTGGCGCAGGCGCTCGGTGTCTTCCGCGGCCATGGTCACGCCATAGCCGCCGCGCCTGTAGGTCGAGCCGGCCCAGGCGTAGCCCGCCTTCACGGTGACGGCCCAGCGCTTGAGGTCTTCCTCGCTGCGCTCGAGCTTGGGCGGCCCGGTCTCGGGACCGCCGTGGGCATGCATGACGAGCACGCCATGGTTCCAGTCCTTCGGGATCGCGATCCAGTAGAGCGCGCCGGTGCCGTCCTCACCGGTGTAGCAGCGCGCTGCTTCGGGCACCGGCGAGGGGCAGGCAGCGGCCCTGGGCGCGGCCTGCGCACCCGGCGCCGCCTGCGCGGACAGCACCGGCGCCATGCCGATCAGGGAGAAGGCGACGAGGCCGCACAGTCTTTTTTTCAATGTCGTACTCCGAGTTCCAGCGCCGCGTTCGCTCCCGGATTGGAGACGAAGGCGAGGATGCCGCTGTTGAAGATGAAATTGCCCGGGCGGCCGGCATCGGACTGCGCCACGCCCAGCACGGGTGTGTCGTAGCTCAGCGCCGCGGCCGCACCGCCCAGATTGAAACCGCTGCCGGCCACGGTGGCATCGTGGTTCTCACCCATGACGCTGACCATGGCGTAGCTGCCGTCGGAGGTGCCGGGCGTCAGGCTCTGCTGCAGGCCGAACACGCGCAGCCCCATGTTGGCCGCCGACTCGCGCACCAGGTGCAGCGGCACGGCCACCCCGTTGACCAGGCCGATCACCATCGAGCCGGTGAGCGTGCCGCCGGTGGTCACGGCGCCGCCCGTGGGGGATGTGGTGAACACGTCGAACGAACCGCGCGTGGTGTTGTACGCGGCGTAGCCCTTCTCCGTCTGCGTGCAGGCGGCGTCGTAGACCATGAAGCTGCCGGACACCGTGTCGCGGCAGTACTGGAAGGTGCCCGCGTTGCGCAGGCGCACCGCCATCGACTGGGCGCCGGTGCCGCCCGTGCCCTGCTGCACGCCCACCGCATTGAAGATGTTCGCCACCGACTTGAAGTCGCCCGACACGGGTGCCGCCGAGAAGGTGTTCTGGAACGCCACCAGCGGCGCGAAGCCACCGCCGCTGGGCGCGTTCACGCCGCCTGTCACCACGCCGCCGGACGCGAAGGTGAACACGGCGCCGCTCTCGGCGCTGCTGTAGGTGCAGTTCGCCTCGGAAACGAGCGATCCGGTGCGCGTGGTGCCGGCGGCGCGCTGCAGGCTGGCGTCGATGGCCACGGTGTAGGCCATGGTGGCGGGGTCGATCTGCACGCGCAGTTCCTCGCCGAAGCTGTTGCCGCCCTTGTAGGTGGTGACGGAGGCAGGCAGGTTCGGGCAGGCCAGCGGATCGCCCACTTCGGTCACGCAGCTGTAGTTGACGGCGGCGTCCAGGCTGCCGCTGCCGCGGTACTTCGGCCAAGCCGGGAAGCGGCACAGCGGGCGCGTGCGGCCGTAGGTGCCTGCCACCGCGTCCACCGCCACCCCGGTGGCGGGCGCAAGGCCGCCCTCGACCCAGCCTTCGAGCGCGGCGAGCGAGTCCCAGTTGGGAATGAAGCTGCCGGTGCCGTGGCCCATGCCGGGCACGGTGTAGAAGCGCATGCCCTTGTCCACCGCCGCCTGGCCCAGCGTGGCGACGACCTGCTTGTAGTAGTCGATCGTCGAGTTGTTGCTGATCACCTCGTCGGCCAGGCCGTGCAGCATGATGAGCCGGCCGCCATGGTCGAAGAACGGCGCAAGGTCGGGATTGGTCGCATCGGTGAGCATCGACACCTCGGTCACGCGCGCGGTGTAGGCGCCCGGGTCGAGCGGGTCCAGGGTGACCGAATCGAAGCTGCTGTTGCGCGTCACGAAGTACTTCGCCCACTGGTCGCCGGTGACGAACACGTTGGCGTCGCGCGCGGCCGCTGTCGTGCCGAGGTCGCGCGTGGTGAACGGACCGGCCACCAGCGTGCCTTCGAGGATGTTGTAGCCGCCCGCACGCTTCACGCCGTTGGCCAGCGAGTAGGTCGTGAAGTTCAGCGGGTTCTCGATGGCGCGCACGGTGTCGAGCTGCGCGTCCGACAGGCAGTTGTTGCCCGTGTCCGCGCCGCCGGTGCAGCGCAGCGAGGCCAGGATCTGCGTGTTCAGCTGGCGGCAGCTTTCCACGTTGCTCACGATCCGGTCGGCCGCGCCGTCGAGCTTGTCGCAGGCATCCATGGCGGCCTTCTGGACCAGCAGCGTCTTCGTCAGGCTCAGCCAGCCGGCGGCGCCGTTTCCGTAGAGCGCGCGACCCACAGCGACGTTGGACAGCCGCGTGCCGGTGTAGTTGAGCGCGGGCTCGTTGGCGATCACGCCGTCGTAGTCCAGCGGCCAGCGCTGGATGTAGCTGAGCGCGTCGCGGCCGCCGGTCGACGTGCCGAGGAAATATGCATGCACCGGCTTCACGCCGTAGCGCGCGAGCACCAGTGCCAGCGCCACGTCGCGCGTCTTCTTGAGCGACAGGCCGCCGTAGTTGGCGAGCTGTTCGTCGTTGGCCGCGAACCTGCCGTCGGTGATGCTGCTCGACTGGTGGCCGGAGTCGTCGCCGTAGGTCGCATAGCCGAGCGCCAGCGGCGCGGGCTTGCCCGCTGGCCCGAAGCGGACGAGTTCGGTGCCGTCGATGACCACGCCGTCGAAGCCGCCGCCACCGAAATGGATGGTCTTGCGGTTCCACTGCTCGGGCAGGTTCACCGCGAAGTTGATCGCCTGCGCCGCAGGGTCGACCGGCTGGATGGTGCCGCGCACGCGGCAGTAGTCGCCCAGCGTGTTGCCCACGTCGCCCGCGGCCACCGGCGTGGCGCTGGTGACGGTGGCACCCTGCGTCGGCAGGCTGATCAGCGAGGCCAGCAGGCTCCTGCCCGCGAGGTCCGCGCAGGACACCAAGGGCACCACGGGCGGAGGAGGCGGATTGTCGGGAGGGTCCTGCGCAGCGTCGCCCGCAGGAGGATTGCTGCCGCTGGCAGGTGGCGTGGCCGGCAGGAAGAAGCCTGCGCCTCCTCCACCTCCCCCGCCACCCCTCCGCCGCCGCAGGCGGACAGGACCAGCGAGACGCCGATCAGCGAAAGAACGGCACGAAACTTCGATGCGGGGCGCTGGATGCGCATGGATTTGTCTCCGGCATGCGGCCTCGATGGGCCGCTTTTTGAATGGGCGGCCGGACGATAGATGCCGGGTGACATAGGGTCAAATAAAATAAAAAGGTAGTTTTCATACGAAAAAAATATGGACATACGCGCGCTGCGCTACTTCGCTGCCGTTGCGGAGACAGGCCACATGACACACGCGGCGGAGCAGCTGGGCATCCAGCAGCCGCCGCTGAGCCAGCAGATCAAGGCGCTCGAGCGCGAGCTCGGCACGCTGCTGTTCCGCCGCCATCCGCGCGGCGTCGCACTCACGGATGCAGGCCGCCTGTTCCAGGTCGAGGCGCTGCGCATGCTGCAGGACATGGACGCCATGAAGCAGCGCATGGCGCGCGTGGCAACGGGCCAGGCCGGCACGCTGGCGGTGGGCTTCACCAGTTCGGCCGCGGCGCACCGCTTCATGCCCGAGGCGCTGCGCGCCTTCCGCCGCGCCTACCCTGCCGTCGAGCTTCAGCTGCGCGAGGACAACGCGGCCGAACTCACCGAAGCACTGGCCGCGGGCCGGCTGCATTGCGGCCTGCTGCGCGTGCCGGTGGCGCGGCCCGAGGGGCTGGTGTTCGAGACGCTGCTGCGCGAGCCGGTGTGGGTGGCCATGCCCAGCGACCATCGCCTTGCCCTTGCGCGCACCAAGGCCTCGCGTCCTCTGCCGCTGGCGAAGTTGTGCGAGGAAGGCATCATCCTGGTGCGCCGTCCGGGCGCGCCCGGCCTCTACGCCGATCTGCTCGCGCTGTGCCACGCCAAGGGCCTGCGCCCGCGCGTGGTGGCCGAAGTCGATCGCATGATGACCAACCTGAATCTCGTGGCCGCGGGTGTCGGACTGTCGGTGGTGCCGGCGTCCATGACCGGCGTGCATGCGCACGCCATCGCCTACGCGCGGCTGGCCGACGGCGGGCAGCTCGACGCGCCGCTCACGCTGGTCTCGCGTTCACACGAAGACAACCTGCCCGCGCAGCACTTCGCGACGCTGCTGCGCCGGCTGGCCGACGGGGAGCCGGTGTCATGAGCCTGCTCCGGCGCCGGCCCTTCCTCCAGCTCGCGGCCGCCGGCGCGGCGCCGCAGTGGCTGCAGGCTGCGCCCGTGGCGTGGCCGAGCCGGCCGCTGCGCCTGTTCGTGGTGTACCCGCCCGGCGGCGTGAGCGACGGCATGGCGCGGGTGCTGGCAGACCCGCTGGCACAGGCGCTCGGCGTGCCGGTGCTCATCGAGAACCGCCCCGGCGCGGGCGGCAGCCTGGGCATCGACGCGCTCTCTCGAGCGGCACCCGACGGCCACACGCTGGCCTTTTCCGCCATCAGCCCGCTCACGCTGCACCCGCTGATCGCGAGCGTGGCCTACGACCCGATGCGCGCAGTGGTGCCGGTGGCCAGCGTGATGCGCACGCCCGTGCTGGTGGTGGGCACGCCGGCCTTCACCGGGCGCGACTTCGGCGAAATGATCGCGCAGGCGCGGCGGCAGCCGGGCACGGTGCGCTGGGCGACCTCGGGCGTGGCCACCATCGGCCACATGGTGCTCGCCCAAGTGCGCATGCAGAGCCGCACCGACATCACGCACATCCCCTACCAGGGCGGCGGCCCGCAGCTCAACGACGCGCTGAGCGGGCAGTTCGAGGTGCTGTCGACCAACGTGGCGGCACAGCAGCTGCAGTACATCGAAGGCAGGCGCTTCCAGGCGCTGGCGGTGGGTGCGCCCGAGCGCATCGAGGCCCTGCCTGCAGTACCCACGCTGGCCGAGCTCGGGTTCGAGAAGGCAAACCGCGACTCGCTGTTCGGCATCTTCGCGCCGGCCCGTACACCCGCAGCGGTGGTGCAGCGGCTCAACGCGGAGATCAACCGCGTGTTGCACAGCGACACGGTGCGCGAACGGTTGCGAGCGGCCTACAACCTGCCCGCCGGTGGCAGCACCGACGACTTCACGCACGAGATCGCGGTGGACCGGCGACGCAACCGCGAGCTGGTGGCGGGCGGGCGGGCGCAGTTCGACTGAGCTTTACGCAGGCCCCCGCGCCGTGTCGCGCCGGGTTGCAGCCTAGGTTTCCGCGACCCAGAGCCGCGGGTAGTCGCTGACGAAGCCATCGTCGGTCACAGCCAGCGTGGCTGCATAGTCGAAACGCCTGGCCTCGTAGGCGTACTCGTTGTCGCCGCGCCGTTCGTAGCGCTGCATCAGCTCGCTCAGCACGCCCCCGCCCTCGAGATCGACCCACGCGGCCGGCGCATCGGCGGCCTCGCCCTTCGACAGCTTGAGCCGGCGCAGCTGCAGCAGGTTGGTGGCGGGCGTGAACCCCAGGTCGAGATCGACGCAGTGCGACAGGTCGGGCACAGCTTCGTCGTTGAGCTTCCAGCGGCCGTGCGCGTCGCGTGCGATCGACAGGTCGACCGCCTCGCCGCCGAGCCAGCCGCGCACCGTGCCCCACTGCGTGTGCCACAGCAGGTCGCAGCGCACGCGGTAGTGCAGCTGGGCGATCCGGCCGCCGTCCATGCGGAAAACGGCCGCGCCGTCGAGTTGCCAGGCCGAGGCGTTGCGTTCGAGACGGCAGGCATCGTGACCCGGTGCATCGAGCCTGCGCCAGAGGATGGAGGCGACGGTTTGCATGGCGCGCATGATGGCACCGCCACGCTGCCGTGTGCAAGCAATGACCCGCCGGCCCTGCTGGCGGCAGTCAGGCCGGTGCAAGGGACGATCCGCCCGCACGATGCACGGCGGCGCGGCCGGGGCGGCCTGCGCCGCGAGGCGTGCAGCACAATGCCCGCCACATGATCTTCACGCCCCGTCCGGCCTTCGCACTCGCCCTCGCCCTCGCGGCGGCACTGTCTGCCGCCCTCCTCGTCCCCGCCGCACATGCGGCTCCGGCACTGAAGGACGGCGACATCGTCTTCCATACCTCGCGCTCGGCCCAGAGCCTCGCGGTGCAGCGCGCCACGGGCTCGCGGTACAGCCACATGGGCATCGTGCTGCTGCGCGACGGCAAGCCCTACGTGTTCGAGGCGGTGCAGACGGTGCGCTACACGCCGCTGGCGCAATGGGCCGCACGCGGCAACGGCGGGCACTACGTGGCGAAGCGGCTGCGCAATGCCGACACGCTGCTGACACCCGGCGCGGTGGCCAGGCTGCGCGCGGGCACCTCGGACTTCGAAGGACGCCCCTACGACCTGACCTTCGAGTGGTCGGACCGGCGCATCTACTGTTCCGAGCTGGTGTGGAAGCTCTACCAGCGCGCGCTGGGCGTGCGCATCGGCGAGCTGCAGAAGATCCGCGAATTCAACCTGGGCGATCCGGCCGTGCGCGCCAAGATGCGCGAGCGCTACGGCGACAGGGTGCCCATGGACGAGCCGGTGATCTCGCCGGTCGCGATGTTCGACTCGCCGCTGCTCAGGACCGTCGAGACGCGCTGAACGAAGGCCCCCGGGCAGGCGAAGGCGGCCCACCCGGGAGACAATTGTGGCCGTGAGTTCCCCGAAGCCGCCTTCCCCGACACCGCCGATCCGGCGCATCGCGCACCTCGACATGGACGCCTTCTACGGCTCGGTCGAGCTGCTGCGCTATCCGCAGCTCAAGGGCCTGCCGGTGGTGATCGGCGGCGGCCGGCGGCGCGTGGACGAGGCGATCCGCGACCTGCCGGAAGGCGGCACGCTGGCCGACATCCCGGTCGACGCGTTTCCGCGCCTGAAGGACTACGCCGGCCGCGGCGTGATCACCACCGCCACCTACCCGGCGCGCCAGTTCGGCGTGGGCTCGGCCATGGGCCTCATGAAGGCCGCGAAGCTTTGCCCGCAGGCGATCATCCTGCCGGTGGACTTCGACGAATACCGGCGCTATTCGCGGGCCTTCAAGCAGGTGATCCTGGAGGTGGCGCCGCTCATGGAAGACCGCGGCGTGGACGAGGTCTACATCGATTTCACCGACGTGCCCGGCGGCCAGCGCGACGGCGGGCGGTCGCTGGCGCGGCTGCTGCAGAAGGCCATCTTCGACGCAACCGGCCTGACCTGCTCGATCGGCGTGGCGCCCAACAAGCTCATCGCCAAGATGGCCAGCGAGTTCGAGAAGCCCAACGGCATCTCGGTGGTGTACGAAGACGACCTCGAGACGCGCATCTGGCCGCTGCCCTGCCGCAAGGTGAACGGCATCGGCCCCAAGGCCGACGAGAAGCTCAAGCGCTTCGGCATCGAGACCGTGGGCCAGCTGGCGGCGCGCGACCGCGACTGGCTCGTTGCCAACTTCGGCAAGGCCACCGGCGCGTGGATGCACGAGGTGTCCTGGGGCCGCGACAACCGGCCGGTCGTGACCGAGAGCGAGCCGGTGTCGATGAGCCGCGAGACCACCTTCGACCGCGACCTGCACGCGGTGCGCGACCGCGCCGAGCTGGGCGCGATCTTCACGCAGCTGTGCGAGAAGGTCGCCGAGGACCTGCAGCGCAAGGGCTACGTGGGCAAGACCATCGGCATCAAGCTGCGCTACGACGACTTCAGGATCGCCACGCGCGACCAGACGATCGACCGCTTCACCGCCGACGCGAAGACCATCCGGCAGACCGGCGGCCAGTGCCTGAAGCGCGTGCCGCTCGAGCGGCCGCTGCGGCTGCTGGGCGTGCGGGTGGGCGCACTGGCGAAGGCGGGCAGCCCCGAGGCGCTCGCGCCCGTGGGTTCGCCGCGCGCCGCGCCGGAGCCGGTGGCGACCACCGCTTCGCTGTTCTGATGCGCATGCTGAAACGCTGGCTCCTGCGCCTTGCGTTCGCACTGCTGGGGCTGGTCGCACTGGTCGGGCTCTACGTCGCCACGGCCTTCGCGCTGGTGATGTGGCCGGCCAACGCCGAACCCGGGCACGCGCCAGACAAGGTGGCCGAGGTGCAGGCCTGGGTGCTGAGCAACGGCGTGCACACCGACTACGTGTTCCCCATCCGCTCGGCCACGGTCGACTGGCTGCAGGTGTTCCCGCTGAGCGACTTCCGCGCCCCGCCGCCCGATGCCGAGTTCGTCGCCATCGGCTGGGGCGACCGCGAGTTCTACCTGAACACCCCGACCTGGGGCGACCTGACCGCCGCACGCGCGTTCGGTGCGCTGTCGGGCGGCAACCGCGCGCTGGTGCACGTGAGCTACCTGCGGCGCGCCCAGCTGGCGCGCGGCGCCTACCGGTTGCCGCTGTCTGAGGCGCAATACGCCCGGCTTGTGGACTACGTGCGCGCCTCGCTGCCGCAGGGCCGCGCCACCGCCATCGCCGGTGCGCACTACGACAGCCAGGATGCCTTCTACGAGGCGAACGGCGGCTACAACCTGTTCGAGACCTGCAACACCTGGAGCGGCCGCGGCCTGCGCCTGGCCGGCGTGCCCATGAGCCGCTGGACACCGTTCGACTTCACGGTGACCTGGCACCTGGCGCCAGGCCACCCCTGAGCGGGGCTCAGGACTTGGGCACGCCCGCCGACCACTTCGGCCAGTTGGCGACGATGTGGTCCACCACGCGCGAGCCGACCCGCTCGATGTTCTCCACCGTCTCGGCGAAGCCGCCGGCCGTCTCGCCCGGTGCCGGGTCGAGGTGCTGCAGCGTGGTTTCCCTGGGGCTGCCCTGGTCGAAGTTGACCGCGCCGCGCAGGCTCATCACGCGGTCGGTGCCATGCGTGCGCTTGATGACGAGGGTGATGGCCGCCGCCTCCATCTCGGTGATCACGTAGTCGTCGGCATCGTAGAGCTTGGCGATGTACTGCGCCTGCTTCGACATGCCGGGCCCGTGGAAGAAGGTGTCGCCGGTCATGTGCGTGCCGGTGCCGACGAAGGGGGCGCGCCGCGCCGCGGCGTCGGGGTAGCGCAGGCGGTACTTGCGCGCGGAGTCGGCGTCCTTCAGCGGCGTGTCGGCCGACAGCCTCATGGCCCAGCTCACGAGGTCGGGGTTGAGTTTGAAGCGGCGGTACTCCTCGTAGCCCTTGCGCGGCATGAAGGTCGGCTCGCCGGCCTTGTTCTCCTCGGGAGCCCAGCGGTGGCCCAGGTCGTAGTCGACCAGCCAGGTGGCCCAGTTCACCTCGCCGATGGTGCCTCGCGAAGGCGGCGTGCCGGCCACGCCGGAGATGACGTAGTAGCTCTGCGAGAAGTCGAACTGCGGGTTCAGCAGGATCGCCTGCATCGACGACGACGAGTTGACCTTGCCCATGCCGAGCACCGCGCCGCACACGCCGTCGGCGTTGCAGTACACGGGCTGCAGTGCGCCCGGCACCGCGATGGGCCTGGCGCCCTTCCAGTAACGCTCGTACCAGTGCTGGAACTCGCCGGCGCGGTCGCCGGTGTTCTGGCCGATCTCGAACATGGCGGCCACGAACACCTTGACCTTCACCGGCGCGGCGGGGGCCGATGCGGCGGGTGCAGGAGCGGTGGAGGTGGTGGACGCGCACGCGGTGAAGAGCAGCGCGGCGGCGGGCACCGCGAGCCAGCGGGCCGCGGGAAGGGAAAGTCTGGAGGCAGTCATCGTGGAGTTCGATCGGAAAGGAAAAGACACACGGCCGAGCAACAAGCGCGCCCGGCGCACCGGCGACGCTTGCGGCGTCCTACAACCCGCGATTGTCGGCGCTGGCAAAAGCGCGTTGTAACGCCAACGCAACCCCCAGTACGCCACCCACGCCACCCACGCCATGCCGGCTTCCACCGCACACGCATCATCCGCCAGGCCGCCCTCGAAGCCCACCCCCATCGCCAACGGGCTGGTCTACGTCAATCCCGACATGCCGGGCATCCGCCGCCTGAAGCACGGCGAACGCTTCCGCTACCGCGACGCCAAGGGCCGCTGGCTGCGCGACGTGGACGAGATCTCTCGCATCCGCATGCTGGCCATTCCGCCGGCCTACACGCAGGTATGGATCTGCCCGCTGCCCAATGGCCATCTGCAGGCCACCGGCTTCGACGCACGCGGGCGCAAGCAGTACCGCTACCACGCCGACTGGCGCAGCCTGAAGGACGAGAACAAGTTCGAGCGCCTCGAGGCCTTCGCCCTCGCGCTGCCGCGCATCCGCGCCCGCGTCGCGCGCGACCTGCAGCCCGACAAGGCGCGCAAGGTGCCGGGCCGCAGCCAGGTGCTCGCGGCGCTGGTGCGGCTGCTGGACACCACGCTGATGCGCGTGGGCAACGAGGAGTACGCGAGCAGCAACGGCTCCTACGGCCTCACCACATTGCGCAACCGGCACGCGGCGGTCCAGGGCACCGCGCTGCGGCTGCGCTTTCGCGGCAAGAGCGGCGTGATGCACGAGGCGAAGCTGGAAGACCCGCGCGTCGCCAAGGTGGTGCGCCAGTGCCAGCAGCTGCCGGGGCAGGCACTGTTCCAGTACGCGGACGACGACCAGGATGGCGGCCTGCACAGCGTGTCGTCCACCGACGTGAACGACTACCTTGCCGAGGCCGCCGGCGGCGAGCGCTTCACCGCCAAGGACTTCCGCACCTGGCACGGCACGGTGCAGGCGCTGGAGCTCACGCGCCTGGCCTGCGAGCCCGGGCGCACCGCCGCCGACGGCACACGCTACAGCGCCAAGGACATCCTCGCGGCGGTGGCCAAGCAGCTCGGCAACACGCCCGCGGTCTGCAAGAAGGCGTACGTGCACCCGGCGGTGCTGGCACTGGGCAGCGCGCTGTCGGACGGCGACGAGGCCACCGGCGCGCTGTTCGAGAAGATCGGCGGAAGCCGCACCGCCCGGCCCTCGCGCGGGCTGCACGCCGCCGAGCGCCGGCTGCTGGCCTTCCTCAAGGCGCACCGCCAGGAGCAGGCGCGCGAACTCAGGAAGACGGCGAAGGCGTCGAGGACGCCCAGGGCTCAGGTGCGCGTGGCCAGCACGAGGCGCACGCTGTCGCCGTCGAGCGCCACCGCATAGCCGAGGTCCTCTGCGAGGTTCTGCAGCGCCACCGCGTCGATGGCCAGTGCGCGCGGCGCGCGATGCGCGTCGAGCACGGCCTGCGAGGCACCCGGCTCGCGCGCCAGCGCCGTGAGACGCAGCGCGTTGGCCCCGTCGGCTTCGACGCGGATTGCGCCGGCCTCTTCCGCGCCGTCGTGCAGGTAGCCCAGCGCACCGAGGAACAGGTAGCGCAGCGCGGCCGCCGCGGGCCAGCGCTGCTCGTCGTCCTGCGGCTCGAGCGCGGCATCGGTGTCGAGCGCCACGCCGTGCAGGTCGAAGGCCGAACGCATCAGCCCCACGCATTGCGCCACCAGCGCGCTGCGCGTGATTCCTTCGTCGGCAATGGCCAGTTCCCAATCGCGCAGCGAGCGGATGGCCTCGACCAGTTCCGACACCTGGCTGTCGATCAGCGCCACCCGCTCTTCGCAGGCAGGGCCGTCGATGGTGGCCGCGCCGACCTGCCGCTTGAGCATCAGCAGCGCCATGCGGATCACCGAGACCGGGGCGGCCATGTCGTGCCGCAGCGCAGGAAGGGCACGGGTGAGCAGTTCGTGGCGCACGCCCGCCGCGATCCAGCTGCGCGCGCTGGGAGATGACTTCATTGGGCGGCAGCCAGCGGCGTCGGGTGGGTCGGCACGATCACGAGGTACTTCCTGAAACAACAGAGGAATACAAGTATCGTGCCCGGCCCCGGCTGCAGGTGTAGGAGCGTGCCTACGATGCCCTTGCGGCGCGGCCCGCCGCGCCGTGAGGACAGAAGGGTTCGTCAGGCAGCGGGCTTGCCCAGGTAGGTGCGCACGTCCTTCACCTGCACGCCTGCGGCCGCAATGGCGGAGCGCAGTTGCTGCTCGGTCACGCCCAGCGTCTGGGTCCAGTAGCGCACCTCGTGCAGCTCGTTCACGTTGATGCGGGTCGCGTCCTGCGGCCCGCGTTTGTTCAGATCGTCGGCCATGGTGTGTTTTCCTTTGCAGAAGGGACCACGATGCGGCGCGGTGCCACGGCAGGCCTTAGGACGCCGGCGCGCTCGCATGCAGGAAATATCCGAGCGGCGCGGGCGAGCATTTGCATTTGCCGAAGGGAGGGTTCCGCAATCAGAGAGCCGCTTCGCGCGGGCGCGGGCTAGATTCGCTCCATGACCACCGCGCCATGACCGCGCAGCAACGCCATGAACAACGCCAACGACAAGACTTTCCCCGACATCCGCGACGCGGTGCGCGACCTGTGCGCGCAGTTTCCCGATGCCTACTTCCGCAGGATCGACGAGGCGCGCGGCTACCCCGCCGAGTTCGTCGATGCACTCACCAGGGCCGGCTGGCTGGCCGCGCTGATCCCGCAGGCGTACGGCGGCTCGGGCCTGGGCCTGACCGAAGCCTCGGTGATCATGGAAGAGATCAACCGATGCGGCGGAAACTCCGGCGCCTGCCACGGCCAGATGTACAACATGGGCACGCTGCTGCGCCACGGCAGCGAGGCCCAGAAGCGCGCCTACCTGCCGAAGATCGCCAAGGGCGAACTGCGCCTGCAATCGATGGGCGTGACCGAGCCCACCACCGGCACCGACACCACGAAGATCAGGACGACCGCCGTGAAGAAGGGCGACCGCTACGTCATCAACGGGCAGAAGGTGTGGATCTCGCGCATCCAGCATTCGGAGCTGATGATCCTGCTGGCGCGCACCACGCCGCTGGCTGACGTGAAGAAGAAGTCCGAAGGCATGTCGATCTTCATCGTCGACCTGCGCGAGGCCATCGGCAAGGGGCTGACGGTGCAGCCCATCCTGAACATGGTGAACCACGAGACCAACGAGCTGTTCTTCGAGAACCTGGAGATACCGGCGGAGAACCTGATCGGCGAGGAAGGCCAGGGCTTCAGGTACATCCTCGACGGCCTCAACGCCGAGCGCACGCTGATCGCGGCGGAGTGCATCGGCGACGGCTACTGGTTCATCGACCGGGTCACGGCGTACACCAGGGAGCGCGTGGTGTTCGGCCGGCCCATCGGGCAGAACCAGGGCGTGCAGTTCCCGATCGCCGAGGCCTTCATCGAGGTGGAGGCGGCGAACCTCATGCGCTACGAGGCCTGCCGCCTGTTCGACGCGCACCAGCCCTGCGGCGCACAGGCGAACATGGCGAAGTACCTCGCGGCCAAGGCGAGCTGGGAGGCGGCCAACGCCTGCCTGCAGTTCCACGGCGGCTTCGGCTTCGCCTGCGAATACGACATCGAGCGCAAGTTCCGCGAGACGCGGCTGTACCAGGTGGCGCCGATCTCGACCAACCTGATCCTGAGCTACGTGGCCGAGCACATGCTCGGCCTCCCCCGGTCCTTCTGACTCGCCCCCAGGATGCGCGCACTTCGTGTCGCTTCTCCTTCCCCCTGCCGGGGGCAACGCCTGCGGCCCGGCAAAGCCGGTTCCGCGGCATTCCACGAAAGGATCGTTCATGACATCCGACACCGCCAATCATCCAAGCAAGGTGCTCGCCACCTTCGCCGCAGAACTGAAATTCGGCGACATCCCCGCCCCCGTGCTGCGCCGCACCGAGGACCTGATGCTCGACTGGCTGGGCTCCGTGCTGGCGGCGCGCACGGCGCGGCCGGTGCGCAGCATCGAGCGCTTCGCGCAGATGATGGGCCCCGCCGACGGGCCGAGCGAAATGCTGACCTCGCGCCGCACCACGTCGCCGGTGTTCGCAGCGCTGGTCAACGCGGCGGCTTCGCATTTCGTGGAGCAGGACGACGTGCACAACGGGTCGGTGTTCCACCCGGCTGCGGTCGTCATCGCACCGGCACTGGCCGTGGCGCAGAGCGTGGGCGCGAGCGGTGCGCGGCTGCTGGCGGCGGTGGTCGCGGGCTACGAGGTCGGGATCCGTGTCGGCGAGTTCCTGGGCCGCTCGCACTACAAGACCTTCCACACCACCGCGACGGCCGGCACGCTCGCTGCAGCGGCTGCAGCGGGCCGGCTGCTGGAACTCTCGCCGCAGCAGATGCTGCATGCCTTCGGCTCCGCAGGCACGCAGTCGGCCGGTGTGTGGGAATTCCTTCGCGACGCGGCCGACTCCAAACAGCTGCATTGCGCCCACGCGGCAGCCAGCGGTCTGATGTCGGCCTACCTCGCGCAGGACGGCTTCACGGGCGCCGCGAAGATCCTCGAAGGCGCGCAGGGCCTGGGCGTCGGCATGTCGAGCGACGCCGACCCGTCGAGGCTCACCGACGGCCTCGGCACGCGCTGGACGCTGGCCGAGACCTCGTTCAAGTACCACGCCTCATGCCGCCACACGCACCCCGCGGCCGATGCTTTGCTGCAGGTGATGACGCAGAACGGCCTCGGGCCTGCCGACGTGTCGCAGGTGACCACGCACGTGCACCAGGGCGCCATCGATGTGCTGGGCCGCGTGGATGTTCCGGCCACCGTGCACCAGGGCAAGTTCTCCATGGGCACGGTGCTGGGCCTGATCGCCGTGCACGGCCGCGCAGGCCTCGGCGAGTTCGATCGCGACTTCCTCGCGCCCGAGGTTTCGGCCTTCCGCGAGAAGGTGTCGATGGAACTCGACGCGGAGGTCGACGCCGCCTACCCCGCACGCTGGATCGGCAAGGTCAGCGTGCGCACCGTCGACGGCCGCACGCTGCACGGCCGCGTGGACGAGCCCAAGGGCGACCCGGGCAACAGCCTGAGCCGCGTGGAAATCGAGGACAAGATGCGGCGGCTCGCGCACTACGGCGGAGGCGCGACGGCCGACGAGGCCGAGGCGCTGTGCCGGCGCGTGTGGCAGCTGGCCGACACGCCGCGCGTGGGCCGCTGGCTGGGCTGAACTGCCTGACTGCCTGCTTCAGGCGAAGAGCCGGCCCTGGCCGGGCGAACGCGCATCGAGCCCCGCGGTGCGAACCAGGTCCCAGAATCCGGCGGGCGAACTCGACACCACGGGCACCTTCAGCCGTGCCTCGACCTCGCGCACCGCATCGAGCGTGACCAGGCCGCCGCACGAGATCAGGATGCCGTCGGCGCCGGGTCGAGCCTCGAAGACTTTCACGCACAGGTCGACCAGCACCTGCGTCGGCACCTCGCCCACGGCCTGCACGTCGGAGATCGACAGGCCCTCGAGCGCCAGCGGCTCGAAGTCGCTCTGCTCCAGGTACTTGCGCAGGTGCGCGTTGACCTCGTCGATGTAGGCCGTGGCCACCGCCACGCGCCGTACCTTCAGGTGGCGCAGCGCGCCGACGATGGCATTGCTCATCGTGCTGCACGGCAAGCCGGTGGCGCGCGCCATCTCCACCTCGAGCTGCCGGTTGAACGCCGCGCCACGAAAGAAGCTCAGCGAGGTGCCCATGAGCGAAATGGCGCTCACGCCCTCTTCCTTGAGCGCGACGGCCTTCTCGACGACCGAGTCGATGACGTCGAGGTAGCCCCGCGTGGAGATCTCGCCCAGGCCAAGGCCCAGCGCACTGAAGCGGATGCGCCTGCCGTAGAGCAACGGGCCGTCCACCGGCACGGCGCCGGCGGCCGGTGGAACGATCAGGCCCAGGTGCGGGATTGTCATTTCGATGGTCCTTGCTGCGTTTTTTTTCCGATTCTTGTGCTGGGGGCCAGCCGTTCAACGGCCGACTTGGCCAACAACGCGTCGATGGCGGACAGCGCGTTGCCGGCGCACCACCGAAGCTAGCTTCCGTCAGCCACGATGTGCTGCTCGGTGATGATCCGTTTCCAACGCGTCGTTTCCTCCGCCATGTCCTTCCCCAGCTGGGCCGGCGTGGCATACGCGCGCAGCGTGCCCTGCGCGGCAGCCGCCGTGCCGGCCTCTGGCGTGTCGAGCACGGACTTCACGGCAGACGACAGCCTGTCGACGATGTCGATCGGCGTGCCCGCCGGCGCGAGCACGAAGATGCGGGGCGCCACGTCGAAGCCGGGCAATGCATCGGCCAGCGGCGGCACGTTGTCCACGCCGTCCAGCTTGGCGGTGTTCATCAGTGCCAGTGCGCGCAGCTTGCCCGCCTTGGCCTGCGCCATGCCGGCCGTGGCGCTCACCACGCCGATGGGGATCTGCCCGCCGATCACGTCGGGCACGATCTGCGCGGCGCCGCGGTACGGCACATGCACCACGGGGCTGCCTGTCGCCTGCTTGAGCATCTCGAAGCCCAGGTGCTGCACCGTGCCCACGCCCGAGGTGGCGTACGAATAGCGCGCAGCGTTGGCCTTGAGCTCCTTCACCAGCTCGGCGGGCGTCTTCGCCGGAAAGTCGTTGCCGGTGACGATCATCAGCGGCGAGATGAAGGCGCCAGCCACCGGCCTGAAGCTGGTGAGCGGATCGATTCCGATCTTGGGCTGCAGCAGCTTGGCGATGAGCAAGGCGCTGTCGCCCATCATCAGCGTGTAGCCGTCCGGCGGCGCCTTGGCAACGAACTCCGCCGCGATGAGTCCGGTAGCGCCGGTGCGGTTTTCCACCAGCACCTGCTGGCCGAGCGCGGCCGACAGGCGCACGCCCAGCAGCCGAGCCACCGCGTCGACGCCGCCGCCGGCCGAATAGCCGACCACCAGGCGAATGGGCTTGTCGGGGTATTTCTGGGCCCACGCGGCCGGCACTGCGAGCAGGCCCGCGAGCCCCAGGACCGCTGCAGTGCGCAGCGCGTGTCGGCGTGCCTTGCCGTGGGTGGATGGTGTGGCTTTCATCATGTCTCCGTTGTGCTTGTCGGTGGCGCCGGCCGTCTGCGGGCCTGGTCGTGAAGAAAAAATGCGGCGGGCCGCGAGCCGGCTCAGGCCTTGCCCTTGCCGTGCGAGGTGGGCAGCTTTGCCAGCTCGCGCACGCGTTCCGCATTGGGCGCGAAGCCGAGACCGGGGGTCTCGGGCAGGGTGAGCCAGCCCTGCTCGGGCACCGGCAGGCCGTCGAACACCTGCTTGAGCATCTGCACCGCGACGTAGTGGTACTCGACGAGCCCGCCGTTCGACACGCCCGCATGCAGGTGCATGTTGTGGAACGGCCAGGCGCCGCCGTTGTCGATGGGCACGTTGAAGGCCTGGGCCATGCCCGCGATCTTCAGGCATTGCGAGTAGCCGCCCGAGATCGTGACATTGGGCTGCAGCACGTCGGCCGCCTGGTTCACCAGCAGGTCGCGGAAGCGGAAGGCCAGGCCCTCGTTCTGCCCGCAGGCCAGCGGAATGCGCGTTCGCGCGCGCAGCTGGGCCATCTGACGCACGTCGTTCTGCGTGAGCGGTTCCTCGAAGAAGCTGATGCCGTAGGGCTCGATGCGCTGCGCCAGCTCGGTGGCATGGAACAGGTCGAGGCCGCAGTTGGCATCGACGTAGAGCTTCACATCGGGGCCGACCGCCTCGCGAACGGCCGCGACGCGGCGCACGTCCTCGGCGATGACCTCGTCGAGCGGACGCGGTTCGTCGCGCCGCGCCAGCGCGTGGTTGCCGACCGTCATCTTCAGGCGCTGGAAGCCCTGCGAGACCCACAGCTTCGCGGCCTCTGCAAGCTGGTCGCGCTCGAAGAAGCCGAAGCCGAAGGTGGCGTACACCGGCACCTTGGCGCGCGCACCGCCGAGCAGGCGCCACAGCGGCTGGCCCAGCGCGCGGGCCTTGAGGTCCCACAGGGCGATGTCGAGCGCGGCGATGGCGTGGCTCGCGTAGCCGGTCTGCCCGCGCGGCGAGAGCAGCCAGTAGAGCTTGTCCCACAGCCGCTCGGTGGCCATCGGGTCTTCGCCGAGCAGCGCGGGACCGGCCACCTCGCGCACGGCGGCGGCCACGATCTCCTCCTCGGTGATGGCCGTCATGCCGTGGCCGACCAGCCCGGTGTCGGTCTCGATCTCGGTGAGGCACAGGGACAGCGAGGTCTGCTTGTTGAGGCCGACCACGTCGACGGTGACGGGAATGTTCAGCGGCGTGGCGCTGACGCGAACGATCTTCAAGGGTGTCTCCTTCGGTTGGCATGCATCTTTGCGCGCAGGCCGCGGGAGAACAATTCGTTTTTGGCGAGCGCGAGGCTTCGCGCGGCGCGAAGGGTCGCGGCGCAGGCGCCTGCAACCCTCAGTCGGGCCGCCCGAGGTGCTCCAGCACCGAGCGCGCGGCCACCGTGAGCTCCTGCTGCCTGCGCGCGCACAGAAGGTGCCGGCGCAGCGCCCAGGGCGCATCGAGCTTGAGGCAGCGCAGCTTCAGGATCTGCAGCTGCGGCAGGATGGCCGCATACGGCAGCACGCCGATGCCGATGCCCTGTTCGACCATGCGGCACACCATGTCGAAGCTGCCCACCTGCATGCGCACCTTGAGCGGCACCTGCGCCTCGAGCGCGGCCGCCAGCAGCACGCGGTGCAGCGCCGTGCCTTCGCGCACCACGATGTGATCGTGGCGCAGCACCTCTTCGACGCCGATGCGCTTGCGCCGCGCCAGCGGGTGGTCGCGCGCGACGACCACGGCCAGCTCGTCGGTGCGATACGGCAGGCACTCGAGGCCCTCTACGGGCGTCTGGCCTTCGATCACGCCGATGTCCGCCAGGCCCGCCTGAACGGCCTTCACCACCTCGGTGCTGGCGCGCTCCTGCAGGTCGATCTTGAGCACCGGATGCAGGCGCAGGAACGAGCCGATCTGCGCGGGCAGGAACTGCGCGATGGTCGACGCGTTGGCCGTGATGCTCACCACGCCGGCCACGCCGTTCTGGAAGTCGTCGAGCTCGGCGCCGAGGCGGTCCATGGCCGAGAGCACCGCACGCGCATGCAGCAGCAGCCCGTGGCCCGCCGAAGTGAGCGTGACGCCGCGCGCATGGCGCACCAGCAGCGGCAACTTCGCGCGGGCCTCGAGATCGGAGATGCGCTTGCTGGCCGCAGCGAGCGCGATGTGGCAGCGCTTGGCACCCTCGCTGATGCTGCCGTGGTCGGCCACCATCACGAACAGGCGCAGCGACTTGAGGTCGGCGGACATCGGATGCAGGCCTTCAGGCCGCCATGAGATGGTCGAAGAGCGCGCGTGCCGACGCCGGCAACTGCTCGCGATTGCGCGCGATGAGCTTCAGTTTGCGCTCGGCCCATGCATCGCTGAGCGCCACGGTCGAGATGCGCATGGCCATCGACAGCCGCTGCGCGGACGATGCCGGCAGCACGCCGACGCCCACGCCCGCCTCGATCATCAGGCAGATGGCCTCGAAGCTGCTGACCTGGATGCGCGGGTTGAAGCCGCGGCCCGCCAGCTCGGCGCGGCGCTGCAGGAAGCGATGGATCGCGCTGCCATGGTGCAGGCCCACGTGCTGCTCGTCGAGCGTGTCGGCGAAGGCCACGGACGACGCACCCGCCAGCCGGTGCGTGGCCGGCACCACCAGCACCAGCTGGTTGCTGCCGAAGGCGCGCGCGTCGAAGTCGCCGGTGTGCGCGTCGCCGGCCAGGATGCCGATGTCGGCTTCGCCGTCGGCCACCGCGCGCACGATCTCCTCGCTCAGGTATTCGCGCAGGTCGACCTGCACCGCCGGGTGCTGCGTAAGGAAACCGGCGAGCTTGTGCGGCAGGTATTCGGTGATCGAGGTGGTGTTGGCGAACACGCGCACATGGCCCTTGATGCCCTTGCCGAAGTCCTGCATGTCGCAGCGCAGGTGCTCCATCTGCTGCATCACGCGCTTGGCGTGATAGAGCAACGCCTGCCCCGCGGCGGTGAGGCTCACGCCCTGCGCCCGGCGGTGCAGCAGCTTGCCGCCCACGGCCTCTTCCATCTGCTTGATGCGCGTGGACGCAGCGGCCAGCGAGATGCACGCCTTCTCCGCACCGCGCGTGAGACTGTGCGCGTCCGCGACATAGACGAACAGTTTCAGGTCGAACAGGTCGAAATGCAGGTTCACCGGGGGCGGGAGTCGGAAAGCGAGGGAGCGCCCATTGTCCGGCGAACGGCAGCCGGAAACGGACGCCTCGGGGTTAGTCCCCGGGCGCCTGGCCGGCCCGGCCGCCTACTGGCGGGCTGTTCGGATGTTCGGCGGCAGCGCCTGCGGAAAGCTGGTGCGGAACGGGTTGATGTCCAGTCCGCCGCGCCGCGTGTAGCGCGCATACACCGCGAGCTTGGTCGGCTTGCAGCGGTTCCAGATGTCCGTGAACATGCGCTCGGCGCAGGGCTCGTGGAATTCGTTGTGGTTGCGGAAGCTCACGATGTATGCGAGCAGGCCGGCCTGGTCGATGGCCGGGCCGCTGTAGCGGATCTGCACGCTGCCCCAGTCGGGCTGGCCGGTGACGAGGCAGTTGCTCTTCAGCAGGCGGCTGGTGAGGGTTTCGTTCACCGGGGCCTGCGTGTCGTCGCTGCTCAGCAGCTCGGGCGTGGGCTGGTAGTGCGTGCATTCGATGTCGAGGCGGTCGAGGTCGAGGCCGTCGAGTTCGTGCACCGGCTCGCGGTCGAACATCTCGGGCGCGAGCAGCTTCACGCCGATGGTGGCCGACTGGTCGCTGCCGCGCCATGCCGCTTCGGACAGGTCGGCGCGCAAGCGCTCGCGCACCGCGTCGAGGCTGGCGAACTGGCTGTTGTTGAAGCTGTTGAGGTAGAGCTTGAAGCTCTTGCTCTCGATGATGTTGGGCGTCTCGCACGGAATGGTGAAGTGCGCGATGGCCAGCTGCGGCTTGCCGCGCAGGTTGAGCCAGCTCACCTCGAACGCGGTCCAGAGGTCGGCGCCGAAGAAGGGCAAGGCGCCGGCGCTGATGCCCATCGCCTCGCGCTGCACGGCGCGCGCGATGGGAAACAGCAGCGTGGGGTCGTAGCGGTCGGCGTAGGCCGAGGCGCGGCCGAGTTGCGACTGCTCGGGCGTGTTGGGATTTCCGGGGTTCTGGTCGAGGCTCATGGCTGCGATTCTCCCGGTTCTCCGGCGCGCGCGGTTTCCGGGGGTTACCGGGCCTCGGCCGCGTGCGCGAACGGCGCGATGTGGCTCGCGAGGATGGTGCACACCTCCGGAGGCAGGTCGTGGCCCATGCCGGGAATGGCCACGAACTGCGCGCCGGGAATGCGCCTTGCCGTGTCTTCGCCGCAGGCGATGGGCACCAGCGCATCGGCATCGCCGTGCAGCACCAGCGTGGGCGACTGGATGCGCGGCAGCACCTGCGGCCGCCCGGCATCGGCGCCGATCGCCAGCATCTGCCGCATCAGGCCCGCCGGATGGTAGGAGCGCCGCATGCTGAAGGTGAGGCGCTCCGCCAGTTCCTCGTCGGTCTGCGGGTAGGCGGGACTCTGGATGAGCCGCAGCAGCCGGATGCTGTGCGCGACCAGTGCGGCCTCGTCGCGGCCCAGCGGGCGGCGCATGAGCATGCGCGTCACTTCGCGGCGCGGGCCGGGCAGCCCGCGTGCGCCGCTCGAACTCATGATGCTCACGAGGCTCGCGGTGCGCTGCGGCGCGTGCGCGGCCAAGCGCTGGGCGATCATGCCGCCCATCGACGCGCCGACGATGTGTGCCCGGGCGATGCCCAGCGCGTCGAGCACGCCGATCGAGTCGAGCGTCATGTCCTGCAGGGTGTAGGCCGAGCGTACCTTCAGCCCGAGGCGATGGCGGATGGTTTCCCACACCACGTTGCCGATGCCCGCATGGTCGAAGCCCTGGCTCAGGCCGATGTCGCGGTTGTCGTGGCGCACCACGCGGAAGCCGGCATCCACCAGCTGCTGCACGAAGCCGGCCGGCCAGGCCACCAGCTGCATGCCCAGGCCCATGATGAGCAGGATGACGGGACGCCCCTCGCCTCCGGTGTCGTCGACTTCGATCTGCAGGCCGTTGGCGGTGACTTTCATCCGGTTCCTGTCTTGCACGGGCCTACTTGAACTCGCGTTCGCGCAGCCACTTGGTCGCAACCCACTTTTCGCCCGCCAGCACCGGCGCACCGCCATGCAGCGTGCGGGTGACGGGATCGGGCCGGTCGTAGCTGAAGAACACGCCGGTGCCGCGCACCGGTGCGACCTCCAGGCCCACGTCGGGGAAGGTGGTGGCGCCGCCGCCTTCGGGTTCCTGCAGGTACATCACCAGCGTGCCGACGCGCTGGCCGCCGCGCTTGAGGATGGTGGGCGTGCCGGGCTCGCCCGGATCGAAGTAGTCGTAGTGCGGGCGGTACTGTGCGCCGGGTGCGTAGCGCAGGATCTGCAGGCCCTCGCCGAACTCGAGCGGCCAGCGCAGCAGCATCGCGATGCGCTGCTCGAGCCGCGCGACGATCTCGTTCTCGCCGCGCTCGAAGAACATGCCGTCGCTGGTGCGGTCGACGTTGAGGACCTCACCGCCGGTGCGGGTCTCGACCGTGAGCGAGCGCGCCAGGCGCACGCGCGCTGCGGCGATCAGGCCTTCGCACTCCTCGCTCGACAGCAGGTTGCCGAACACCACCACGCGCGGGTGGCGCATGGTCTGCAGCACCTGCACGCGGCGGTCGCCGGCGTCGATGTACAACGGCGCACCGTCGAGATCGGGCCCTGGCATCTCGGTGCGCACCGACGGCAGCGCGACTTCCACGTTCGGGAAGCCGGCTTCGAGCTGGGCCAGCGCCGTATCGGCGGCGGCATCGTGCCAGCCGGCCGCGCGCATGGACGCGCGCAACGCTGGCACCGAGTGCCCGGCTGCGAGCTGGGCCACCAGCCACTCGCGCAGTTCCGGGCTGATCGGTTGCGACATATCAGTTTTCCTCCAAGCTGTGGCGGGCCGTGCCCCTCACGAACCACCCTGACCCATTCCAGACAGAAACACCGCGGAACCGGCTGCGCCGGCCCGCCGGTGGGCCCTCCCGAGAGAGGGTCGGTGAAGCGACACGAAGTGCGCGAAGACCGGGGTCAGCCCAGCCTTCGCCTGAACACCAGCCTTTCGGGCGTCGAGACCTCTGCATCGAAACCATAACCCTCGAGGTCGAACTTCTCCAGTGCCTTGGGCGTCGCCGCCTTGTGCAGCACCGCCCAGCGGGCCAGCAGGCCGCGCGCCCGCTTGGCGAAGAAGCTGACGATCTTGTACTTGCCGCCCTTCCACTCCTCGAACACGCATTCGACCACACGGGCCTTGAGCACCTTCCTGTCGACCGACTTGAAGTACTCCTGCGAGGCGACGTTGATGACCACCGGCGTGCGATCCGCGGCGAGGCGTTCGTTCAGGTGGGCGGCGATACGCGAACCCCAGAACGCATACAGGTCCTTGCCGTGGCGGTTGGCCAGCTGCATGCCCATTTCGAGGCGGTAGGGCTGCAGCAGGTCGAGCGGGCGCAGCAGGCCATAAAGGCCGCTGAGAATGCACACGTGCTCCTGGGCCCAGTCGAGCTGCGCCCTGGTGAGATTGCGGGCATCGAGGCCGCCGTAGACATCGCCATCGAACGCAAAGGCCGCCTGGCGGGCGTTCTTCGGCGTGCTTTTGCTCGACCAGGCCTCGTAGCGGGCCACGTTCAGGGCGGAGAGCTTGTCCGACAGGTGCATCAGCTCTGAAATCTGCTGCGGCGACTTCTCGCGCAGCAGCTTGATGAGTTCGACCGACGGGCCGCGCGGCGACTCGAAATGAGGTTGGGTGGCAGGGATTTCGGCAGGGACCGGGGTGTCGTAGTCGAGCGACTTTGCAGGGGAAAGCAGGAACAGCATCCCGGAATTATGAGTGGCCGAAGTGACGGCCGGCCGCGCCGGTAAAATCGCCGGGATTCCCACCTCGTCAACGGCGGCACCCGAGGGTGCCGTTTTGCATTCTCCATGAGCGAACCCACCACCCCTCCCGCCCAACCCGGCCTCGACAGCCTGTCGAAATCCTTCGAACCCGCCGCCATCGAGGCGCACTGGGGTCCGGAATGGGAAAAGCGCGGCTATGCCAAGGCGGGCTTCCGCGGTACGCAGCGACCCAAGGATGGTGCCGATTCATTCGCGATCCAGCTGCCGCCGCCGAACGTGACGGGCACGCTGCACATGGGCCATGCGTTCAACCAGACGATCATGGACAGCCTCACGCGCTACCACCGCATGAAGGGCGACAACACGCTGTGGGTGCCCGGCACCGACCACGCCGGCATCGCAACGCAGATCGTGGTGGAGCGCCAGCTGCAGGAGCAGAAGGTCAGCCGCCACGACCTCGGCCGCAAGAACTTCGTGGCGCGCGTGTGGGAGTGGAAGGAAAAGTCGGGCAACACCATCACCCAGCAGATGCGCCGCATGGGCGACACGGTCGACTGGAGCCGCGAGTACTTCACGATGGACGACGACCTCTCCAGGGTCGTGACGCATACTTTCGTGAAGCTCTATGAGGAAGGCCTGATCTACCGCGGCAAGCGCCTGGGCAACTGGGATCCGGTGCTGAAGACCTCGGTGAGCGACCTCGAGGTGGAAAGCGAAGAGGAAGACGGCTCGCTCTGGCACATCGCCTACCCGCTCGAAGACGGTAGCGGCACGCTCACCGTGGCCACCACGCGGCCGGAGACCATGCTCGGCGACACGGCGGTGATGGTCCACCCCGAGGACGAACGCTACAAGCACCTGATCGGCCAGCGCGTGCGCCTGCCGCTGGTCGACAAGCTGATCCCGATCATCGCGGACGACTACGTCGACAAGGAATTCGGCACCGGCGTGGTGAAGGTCACCCCGGCCCACGACTACAACGACTACGCGGTCGGCCAGCGCCACAAGCTCGAGATGATCGGCGTGCTCACGCTCGACGCCACCATCAACGACAACGCGCCCGAGAAGTACCGCGGCCTCGACCGCTTCGTGGCACGCAAGGCCATCGTGGCCGACCTCGAGGCCCTGGGCCTGCTGATCGAGGTGAAGAAGCACAAGCTGATGGTGCCGCGCTGCGCGCGCTCGGGCGCCATCGTGGAACCCATGCTCACCGACCAGTGGTACGTGGCCATGACGCGCCCGGGCGCCGACGGCCAGTCGATCGCGCAGAAGGCGATCGACGTGGTGAAGTCGGGCGAGGTGCGCTTCGTGCCCGAGAACTGGGTCAACACCTACAACCACTGGATGGAGAACATCCAGGACTGGACCATCTCGCGCCAGCTGTGGTGGGGCCACCAGATCCCGGCCTGGTACGACGAGGAAGGCAACGTGTACGTGGCCGAGAACGAAGCCGACGCGCAGGCCAAGGCACCCGGCAAGAAACTGGTGCGCGACGAGGACGTGCTCGACACCTGGTACTCGTCGGCGCTGGTGCCCTTCTCCTCGCTGGGCTGGCCCGAGAAGACACAGGACCTCGACCTGTACCTGCCCTCGACCGTGCTGGTGACGGGCTACGACATCATCTTCTTCTGGGTCGCCCGGATGATCATGATGACCAAGCACTTCATCGGCAAGGTGCCGTTCAAGCACGTGTACATCCACGGCCTGGTGCGCGACGCGCAGGGCAAGAAGATGAGCAAGTCCGAAGGCAACGTGCTCGACCCGGTCGACCTGATCGACGGCATCGAGCTGCCCCAGTTGCTCGACAAGCGCACGCAGGGCCTGCGCAAGCCCGAGACGGCACCCGCCGTTCGCAAGAACACGCAGAAGGAGTTTCCGGAGGGCATCCCGGCCTTCGGCGCCGATGCACTGCGATTCACCTTCGCCTCGCTGGCGTCGCTCGGCCGCAGCATCAACTTCGACTCGAAGCGCTGCGAGGGCTACCGCAACTTCTGCAACAAGCTCTGGAACGCCACGCGCTTCGTGCTGATGAACTGCGAAGGCCAGGACTGCGGTCTGCTGGAGCACACCAAGGAAGACTGCAAGGTCGGCGGCCCGGCTCACGGCTACCTGAAGTTCAGCCGCGCCGACTACTGGATCGTGTCGCAGCTGCAGCGCGTGGAAGCCGAGGTGGCCAAGGGCTTCGAGGAGTACCGCCTCGACAACGTGGCCAACGCGATCTACCAGTTTGCTTGGGACGAGTTCTGCGACTGGTATCTGGAAATCGCCAAGGTGCAGATCCAGACCGGCGACGATTCGCAGAAGCGCGCGACGCGACGCACGCTCATCCGCGTGCTCGAGGCGCTGCTGCGCCTGGCGCATCCGGTCATCCCGTTCATCACGGAGGAGCTCTGGCAGAAGGTGTCGAAGGTCGCGGGCCGCGAAGGCGCGTCGATCATGGTGGCGGCGTATCCGCAGAGCCAGCCCGAGAAGATCGACGAGGCTGCCGAGGCCCACGTGGCGCGGCTCAAGGCGCTGGTGGATGCATGCCGCACGCTGCGCGGCGAGATGAACGTGTCGCCCGCGATGCGCCTGCCGCTGTACGCGGTGGCCGACGACGCCGAGGGCGCGGCCTTCCTGCGCGAAGCGGCACCGGTGCTGCAGGCGCTGGCCAAGCTCAAGGAAGTGAAGGTTTTCGACGACGAGGCGTCGTGGCAGGCGGCTGCCGAAGCGGCGCCCGTGGCGGTGGTCGGCGCGGCGCGCCTGTGCCTGCACATGGAAATCGACAAGGCGGCCGAGAAGGCGCGCATCGGCAAGGAGATCGCGCGCATCGAGGGCGAGGTCGCCAAGGTGCATGGCAAGCTGGGCAACGAAGCCTTCGTCGCCAAGGCGCCGCCGGCGGTGATCGAGCAGGAGCGCAAGCGCCTGACCGACTTCACCGCGACGCTCGAACGCCTGCGCGACCAGCTTGTGCGCCTCGGCTGACAGACGCCTGAAACAGCGGGCGTTTAGGATGCTGGTTTGGCAATTGCTTGCGAATCGCTTGCGATTGCCTGCCGTTCCGGCACACTGATTCACATCTTCCAACGAACCTGAGCCGACCTGCCCATGTCCACTTCACCGACACGTATTCGCAAGGCTGTATTTCCTGTTGCGGGCTTTGGTACCCGCTTTCTGCCCGCCACCAAGGCACAGCCCAAGGAAATGCTGCCGGTGGTCGACAAGCCGCTGATCCAGTACGCCGTCGAAGAAGCCTACGCCGCGGGCATCCGCGACATGATCTTCGTGACCGGCCGCAACAAGCGCGCCATCGAGGACCACTACGACACCGCCTACGAGCTCGAGAGCCAGCTCGAGGCCAGCGGCAAGACCGCCCTGCTCAACATTGCGCGCTCGGTCATGCCCGACGACATGACCTGCTCCTACGTGCGCCAGCCCCGCATGCTGGGCTTGGGCCACGCGGTGCTCTGCGCGGAGCACCTGGTGGGCAACGAACCCTTCGCCGTGCTGCTGGCGGACGACCTGATGGTCGGCCCCAAGGGCGGCGAACCGGTGCTGGCCCAGATGACCGCCGCATTCAACCGCCTCGGCGGTTCGCTGCTGGCGGTACAGGAGGTGCCGCTGGAGCACGTCAAGCGCTACGGCATCGTGGCCGGCGACGCGATCGAAGAGGGCCTGGTGAAGGTCAGCAAGATGGTCGAGAAGCCGAAGCCCGAGGATGCACCGTCGCGCCTGGGCGTGGCCGGCCGCTACATCCTCACGCCGGGCGTGTTCGACGAGATCCGCAACCAGCCCAAGGGCGCGGGCGGCGAGATCCAGCTGACGGACGGCATCGCCGCACTGATGAAGAAGGAATCGGTCTACGCCTACTCGTACAAGGGCACCCGCTACGACTGCGGCAGCAAGGAAGGTTTCCTGCAGGCGTCGGTCGAACTGGCGCTGGCGCACCCTGAAGTGGGGGCGGAATTCCGCGAGTACCTCAAGAGCCTGAAGCTGTAATTGCGTTCGATCCGCTCGAGAAAAGACAAGGGCCGCAACAGCGGCCCTTTTTCTTTGGCGATGAATCTGTCTTCGTCGGTCAGCGGCGCTTCAGCACGTGGATGAAGTCGCTGCCCACCGTCTCCTGCGCCATCAGCTCGTTGCCGGTCTGGCGCGCGAAGGCCTGGAAGTCGCGGATCGATCCGGGGTCGGTCGACACCACCTTCAGCAGCTGACCGCTGGCCATCTCGTTGAGCGACTTCTTGGCTTTCAGGATCGGCAACGGGCAGTTCAGTCCGCGCGTGTCGAGCTCGCGGTCAACTTGCATTGCCTGGCTCCGGCGGGAGGTTCAGCCCGCGGCGGCGCTCTTCGTTCTCTGCCGCGGTGAAGAACACGGGCTCGTGGCCGCGCGTGCGCAGCCAGTCGGCGAGCGCATAGCCGGTGCCGGCGGGCCAGCACTTGAGGTCCGGCAGGTCGTAGAGGCGGTAGTCGACCAGTTCGGGCGAGAGCTTCACCTCGCCATCGGCCACCACGTGGTAGGCAATGATGACCTGGTTCATGCGCTGGAAGTCATAGGCGCCCACGATCTTCGTGGCGCTGACGTCGAGATTGGTCTCTTCCTTCACCTCGCGCGCAATGCCCTCCTCGGGCGTCTCGCCGGCTTCCATGAACCCCGTGATGAGCGCGAACATCTTGCCTGGCCACGCGGCATTGCGCGCCAGCAGCACCTGCCCGCGGTACTCGACGATCGCCGCGAGCACCGGCGTGGGATTGTTCCAGTGGGTGTGGCCGCAGTTGGGGCAGCGCAGGCGTTCCTTGGGACCGCCGTCTTCCATCAGAGCGATCCATTCGAGCGGGGTGGCGCAGACCTGGCAGAACTTGGGATGAGGCATGGGGTCTCTTTTCTTTTTATGGCGCTGCCCGCGCGATGCGGGCAGTGGAATGGCGATCAGGCCGGGAACACGCCGGTCGAGAGATACCGGTCGCCACGGTCGCAGACAACGAACACGATGGTCGCGTTCTCGACGGTCTTCGACACCTCCAGGGCGGCCCACAAGGCGCCAGCCGCCGAGATGCCGCCGAAGATGCCCTCTTCGCGCGCGAGACGCCGGCACATTTCCTCGGCGTCGTCCTGGCTCACGCTGATTTCCTGGTCCACGCGGCTCGGATCGAAGATCTTGGGCATGTATTCGGCGGGCCACTTGCGGATGCCCGGGATGCGCGAGCCTTCGGCCGGCTGCGCGCCGATGATGCGCACCGCGGGGTTCTTTTCCTTCAGGAAGCGCGACACGCCGGTGATGGTGCCGGTGGTGCCCATGGCGCTCACGAAGTGCGTGATCTTGCCTTTGGTGTCGGCCCAGATCTCGGGGCCGGTGGTCTCGTAATGGATGCGCGGGTTGTCGGGATTGGCGAACTGGTCGAGCACGCGGCCCTTGCCCTGCGCCACCATCTGCTCGGCGAGGTCGCGGGCGTATTCCATGCCGCCGCTCTTGGGCGTGAGCACGAGCTCGGCGCCGAAGGCCTTCATGGTCTGGGCGCGCTCGACGGAGAGGTCCTCCGGCATGATGAGCACCATGCGGTAGCCCTTGACGGCCGCAGCCATGGCCAGCGCGATGCCGGTGTTGCCGGAGGTGGCTTCGATCAGGGTGTCGCCGGGCTTGATCTCGCCGCGCTCCTCCGCGCGCTTGATCATCGAGAGCGCCGGGCGGTCCTTGACCGACCCTGCGGGGTTGTTGCCTTCGAGCTTGCCGAGAATCACGTTGCCACGCTTGGCGTTTTCTGCGGCATTGATGCGTTGCAGTGCGACCAGGGGGGTCTTGCCGATGGCGTCTTCGATCGTCGGATAATTCATGCCAGCCACTGTGCCATAATTTTGGGCTTGCTTCAGAACCCTGCCCGGGTGGTGAAATTGGTAGACGCAGGGGACTCAAAATCCCCCACCGAAAGGTGTGCCGGTTCGATTCCGGCCCCGGGCACCACACTTTGACTCGCCCCCCAGGCTTCGCGGCACTTCGTGTTCGCTGCACCAACCCTACCGGGGGAGCACCAGCAGCCCGGCCAAGCCGGTTCCGCGGTGTTTGTGGAAGGGGCTGCGTCTCCCCTCCCAGTCAGGCCCGCTCGCGCAGGCCAGTGTGCACCGTCGGATACATCAACCGCACGCGCAGTTCGCGCTTGAGCCGCGTGTTGTCGAGCAGGCGCGATTCCCCCATGAAACTCAGCAGCTGCAGCGGCAATTGCCGTTCGGCCTCGCCGCGCGCCACGCGCGGCGGACGTGGCATGCCGTACAGGTCGGCGGCCAGGTCGATGTAGTCGCCCATGCGCAGCTCGGTGTCGTCCGAGGCGTGCACGATGCGCTGCGGCTTGCCGCGGAACAGCGCCGCCACGCAGGCCCGCGCCAGGTCGTCGGCATGGATGTGGTTGGTATAGACGTCGTCTTCGCGCCGCAGCACGGGGGTGCCGCGTTCCAGGCGGCCGCGCGGGGTGCCGTTCTCTCGGTCGGGCGCGTAGATGCCGGGAATGCGCAGGATGCTGGCGTGCACGCCGGTGCTGCGGCCCAGCCAGCGCACGGCACGTTCGGCGTCCACGCGGCGATGCGCGCGCGGCGTGTCGGGACGCACGCCCCGGGTTTCGCTGACGCGGGCGCCTTCGCAATTGCCGTAGACACCGCTGGTCGAGCCGTACACGAAAGTCGATGGCGCCGAGCGCAGCCGCAGGGCGCGCGCCAGGCCGGTGGTGCGCTGGTCGCGCCACCAGGCGGCGCCGCCGTCGCGCGCGGGTGGGGCCAGGTGCAATACGCGGGTCGCGATGCCGGCGAGCCGGCGCAGCGTGGCCGTGTCGTCCAGGTTGCCCAGCAGCGGGCGGATGCCGGCCTTGCGCAGGCCTTCGACCCGGTCGGCCGACGAAGTGAGCGCCACGAGCTGCACACGGCCGCGCAGGTCGCGCGCCACGCGCTGGCCGACGTCGCCGCAGCCGACGATGAGCAGCCGTTCGCGGCGGAACCGCGCCGGCAAGGCGCCGGAGGGGCTATTGATTGAAGGCAAAATCGTGGTCCCTGTCCGAATTCAGTTGATCCCGGCGTTGCATGCAGGCCGGGACGCGTTTTACCCCCGAAGAATACCGATGACTGCTACCGCGCCGCACGAGGCGGGCTTTTCCATCACCGTCGAACCGAGCGGACGACATTTCGTGGTCCAGGGCGATGAAACCATCCTGGCAGCCGGCATCCGCCAGGGCATCGGCCTCCCCTACGGCTGCAAGGACGGCGCCTGCGGCTCCTGCAAGTGCAAGAAGCTCTCGGGCGAGGTCACGCTCGGCCCGCACCAGAGCAAGGCCCTGAGCGCCGAAGAACAGCTTGCCGGCCTCGTGCTGACCTGCTGCGCCCACGCCACCAGCGACGTGGTGCTCGAGTCGCGCCAGGTGACCGAGGCCGGCGCGATGCCGATCCGCAAGATGCCGGTGCGGGTGCAGGGCCTCACGCGGCTGTCGCACGACGTGATGATGGTGCGCCTGCAGTTGCCGGCCGGCGAGCCACTGCAGTTCCATGCGGGCCAGTACGTGGAATTCATCCTGCGCGACGGCGCGCGCCGCAGCTATTCGATGGCCAATGCGCCCCACACCGTGGGCGTGCCGGGTACCGGCATCGAACTGCACCTGCGCCACCTGCCGGGCGGCAAGTTCACCGATCACGTCTTCGGCACGATGAAGGAAAAGGAAATCCTGCGCATCGAAGGGCCCTTCGGCAGCTTCTTCCTGCGCGAGGACTCCGACAAGCCGATCGTGCTGCTGGCCTCGGGCACGGGCTTCGCGCCGATCAAGGCGCTGCTGGAGCACATGCAGTTCAAGTCCATCGTCCGGCCCGTGTCGCTCTACTGGGGCGGCCGCCGCCCCGAAGACCTGTACATGGATGCCTGGCTGCGCGAGCAGATCGAACGGATGCCGCAACTGCGCTACGTGCCCGTCATTTCGAACGCCACGCCGGAGGACAACTGGACCGGCCGCACCGGCTTCGTCCACCAGGCCGTGCTCGAAGACTTCGCCGACCTGTCGGGTCATCAGGTCTACGCCTGTGGCGCGCCCGTCGTGGTCGACTCGGCCAAGCGCGACTACGTGGCGCTGGCGGGCCTGCCAGAAGAGGAGTTCTTCGCCGACGCGTTCACGACGGAAGCCGACAAGGCCTTGCCCTGACCGTTCCCCGGACCCCCTGGATTTCCTCAGACCAACCGCAAAAACAATGAAAACGAGACACTTCCTCCTCACCCTCCTCGCCAGCACCACCGCCCTGCTGGGTGCGAGCCAGGCGCTGGCGCAACAGCAGCGCCCCATCCGCCTCGTGGTGCCGTACGCGGCGGGCGGCCCGATTGACAACACCGCACGCATCCTCGCAGAGCGAGTGAGGGACTCGCTGGGCACGGTCATCATCGACAACAAGCCCGGCGCGGGCGGCAACATCGGGGCCGACATCGTGGCCAAGGCACCCGCCGACGGCCTGACCATCGGCATCGCGGCCACCGCGACCAATGCGGTGAACCCGTGGCTGTACAACAAGATCCCGTTCAATGCCGCGACCGACTTCGCGCCCATCACGCAGATGGTCCGCGTGCCCAACGTGCTCGTGATGAACGCCGATACCGCCAGGCGGCTGAACATCAACAGCGTGGCTGACCTGATCCGCTATGCCAAGGCCAACCCCGCCAAGCTCAATTACGGCAGCGGCGGCAACGGCAGCGCCGGCCACCTGGCGGGAGAGCTGTTCAAGAAGGAAGCAGGTATCTTCGCGCTGCACATTCCATACAACGGCGGAAGCCCGGCACAGCTGGCACTGATCTCGGGCCAGGTCGACTTCAACTTCGACAACCTCGCCACCGCCGCACCGAACATCCGCTCGGGCAAGCTGAAGGCCATTGCAGTGACGACGCTGCAGCGCAGCAGTTCGCTGCCCGACGTGCCGCCGATCGCGGACACGCTCAAGGGCTTCTCGATCGACACCTGGTGGGGGCTCGTCGCCCCGGCCGGCACACCACACGATGTGGTCGTGAAGCTCAACCAGGCCTTCGTGGCGGCGCTGAACGCGCCCGAAACGAAGACCCGCTTCGCCGGCCTGCTGGCCGAGCCGGTGGCGAGTTCGCCGGAGCAGTTCGGTGCGTTCATGAAGAGCGAGCTCTCCAAGTACGAAGCGGTCGTCAAGGCGACGGGCGCAAAGGTCGACTGAACGCCACCAGGCTGCGCGGGCTTCGTGTCGGGTCGCCCTCTTCGCGGGGGCAATACCGCGGCCCGGCAAAGCCGGTTCCACGGTATTTCTCGAGGGTGAAAAAGCGTCGGCGCTGCGTTGCGCTCGCGTTACTCGCCGAGGTAGGCGGCCCGCACGCGCGGATCGCTGAGCAGTTGCTTGGCGTCTCCGTTCATCGTGATGAGGCCCGACTCCATCACGTAGCCGCGGTCTGCCAGCTGCAGGGCGCGGTTGGCGTTCTGCTCCACCAGCAGGATGGTCACGCCCTGGGACGCCACGGTCTGGACCACCTCGAAGATCTTGTCGCACATGATCGGCGACAGGCCCATGGTGGGTTCGTCCAGCAGCAGCACCTTGGGGCGCGCCATCAATGCGCGGCCCATGGCCAGCATCTGCTGCTCGCCGCCCGACATGGTGCCTGCCAGCTGGTCCTTGCGCTCGCGCAGGCGCGGAAAGGTCACGAAGACACGTTCCATGTCGCTGGCGATCTCAGCCTTGTCCTTGCGGATGTAGGCGCCGATCTGCAGGTTCTCGGTGATGGTCATGCGCGTGAACACGCCACGGCCTTCCGGCACCATCACGAGACCCTCGCCCACGAGATCCCAGGCGCCGCGGCCCTTGATGCTGCGGCCCAGGAACTCGATGTGTCCGGCGCCCGCCGGCAGCGTGCCGGTGATCGCCTTCATCGTGGTGGTCTTGCCGGCGCCGTTGGAGCCGATCAGCGAGACCAGCTCGCCCTCGCGCACCTCGAAGTCCACTCCCTTCACGGCCTGAATGCCGCCGTAGCCCACCTTGAGGCCGCTGACCTTCAGCAGCGTCTTGCCACCGGCCTGCGTTTGCGTCTGCGCGGCGCCGGACGTATTCACTTGTTCGCTCATCGTTGCTGTCGTCATGTCAATGGCCTCCGGTGCCGAGGTAGGCCTCGATCACCTTCTCGTTCTTCTGCACGTCCATCGGCGTTCCTTCGGCAATCTGCTTGCCGTAGTCCAGCACGGTGACGCGGTCGCACAGGCCCATGATGAGCTTCACGTCGTGCTCGATGATCAGGATGGTCCGGTTGTCGCGGCGGATGCGGTCGATCAGCTCGCGCAGCGCGACCTTCTCGGTCAGGTTCATGCCCGCGGCGGGTTCGTCGAGCGCGATGAGCTGCGGGTCGGTGGCCAGCGCGCGCGCGATTTCCAGGCGGCGCTGGTCGCCATAGCTCAGCGTGCGCGCCTTGTAGTCGGCGAACTTGCCGATGCCGACGTAGTCGAGCAGCTCCTGGGCACGGTCGGCGATGGCCTTCTCTTCCGCCTTGAAGCTGCCGGTGCGCAGGATGGCACCGAACACGCCCGAGTTGGTGCGGATGTGCCGCCCGACCATGACGTTCTCGAGCGCCGTCATTTCGGCGAACAGCCGGATGTTCTGGAACGTGCGTGCAATGCCTGCCTTGGCCACTTCGTGGACCGCCGTCGGCTGGTACGGCTTGCCAGCGAGCTCGAAGGTGCCGCTGTCCGGCGTGTACAGGCCGGTGATCACGTTGAAGAACGTGGTCTTGCCCGCGCCGTTGGGGCCGATCAGGCCGTACACCTGGCCGCGCTTGATGGTGATGCCCACGTCCGAAAGCGCCTGCAAGCCGCCGAAGCGCTTGGAGATACCGCGAACGTCGAGGATGGTGTCCGTTGTCGTCGTCATGTTGATTTCTCCTTCGGCGTTCACGGATTGATCGACATGGGGCGCGATGCCGCACCGGGCAACTCGTCGGCGGGCGTGTCGACGCCAGGCGCGTGCGTCTGCAGCGAGCCCGGAGCCACGGCCGCATGGGCCGGGTCGACGGGCACGCCGCCCTTCTTGGTCAGCGTCTTGCCATGCTCGGGCGAGGGCCAGAGGCCGCGGGGGCGAACCAGCATGATGACGATCATGGCCAGCGCGATGAACAGCTGGCGCAGGATGGACGCGTCGAGCCGGCCGCCGGTCATGGACTGCAGCGGGCCGGCCACGTAGCGCAGCACTTCGGGCAACGCTGCCAGCAGGATGGCGCCCAGGATCACGCCGGGCAGGTGGCCGATGCCACCCAGCACGACCATGGCAACGATCATCACCGACTCCATCAGGCTGAAGGACTCCGGCGACACGAAGCCCTGGAACGCGGCGAACATGGCACCCGACACGCCACCGAAGCTCGCGCCCATGCCGAACGCCAGCAGTTTCATGTTGCGGGTGTTGATGCCCATGGCCTTGGCGGCGATCTCGTCCTCGCGGATGGCCATCCATGCGCGGCCGATGCGCGAGATCTGCAGGCGATGCGAAATGATCACAGTAGCAATCACGAGCGCCAGGAACAGGTAGTAGTAGAGGGACACCGACGAGATGGTGAAGCCGTCGAACTTCCATGCCTTGCCGAGGTCGAGCCCCCAGAACTTGATGGAATCGATGGCGGTGATGCCCTTCGGACCGTTGGTGATGTTGACCGGCTGGTCCAGGTTGTTCAGGAACACGCGGATGATTTCGCCGAAGCCCAGCGTCACGATGGCGAGGTAGTCGCCGCGCAGCTTGAGCGTGGGCGCACCGAGCAGCACGCCGAGCACGGCAGCCACCACCAGTGCCAGCGGAATCACGATCAGCAGCGAGGTGTGCAGGCCGTTCGGGAACATCTGCGCGAACCATGGGAAGGTCTCGGTCAGGTGCGACGAGCCCATGAGCGCGAAGAGGTAGGCTCCCACCGCGAAAAATGCCACGTAGCCCAGGTCGAGCAGGCCGGCATAGCCGACCACGATGTTCAGGCCCAGGGCCAGCAGCACGTAGAGCAATGCGATGTCGGCGATGCGCACCCACGCATTGCCCTGCATCTGCAGCAGCAGCGGCAGCGCGAGCACGGCGATGGCGCCGATGACGTAGAGGGCGAGGTTCTTGCTGTTCTTCATGGTTCGCTGCTCCTCAGGCACGGTCCGCCACGCGTTCGCCCAGCAGGCCGGAAGGCCGCAGCGTGAGCATGACGATCAGCACGATGAACGCGAAGATGTCGCTGTAGTTGCTGCCGAGCACACCGCCCGTCAGCGTTCCGATATAGCCCGAGCCGATGGCTTCGATCAGGCCGAGCAGAATGCCGCCGACCACCGCACCGGCCAGGTTGCCGATGCCGCCGAACACTGCAGCGGTGAAGGCCTTCAGACCAGGCAGGAAGCCCATCGCATGTTGCGCGATGCCGTAGTTGGATGCGTACATCACGCCGGCAATGGCCGCGAGCACGGCACCGATGATGAAGGTGGCCGAGATGACCATGTCGGGGCGGATGCCCATGAGCGCGGCAACGCGCGGGTTCTCCGCGGTGGCGCGCATGGCGCGGCCGAGCTTGGTGTAGTTGACGAGCCACATGAGCACCACGAGCGAGAACGCCGTGACGCTCAGGATCATGACCTGCGTGGGAGAGATGACTGCGCCGCCGAGATGGATCGGGTCGGTGGGCAGCAGGTTGGGATAGGCCTTGTTCGTCGGCTTCCAGATGATCATGGCCAGCGTCTGCAGCAGGATCGACATGCCGATGGCCGTGATGAGCGGTGCGAGCTTGGGACTGTTGCGCAGCGGCCGGTAGGCCACTTTCTCGATCACGAAATTGAGGGTTGCCGCGACGACGCAGGCGATGATCAATGCAATCAGGAGGACCAGCCAGCCCGGCGTGTTGGGCATGCCGTCCTTCATGAGCCCGATGATGGTCCAGCTCGTCAGAGCTCCCACCATCAACACCTCTCCGTGGGCAAAGTTGATCAGATTGATGATGCCGTACACCATTGTGTAGCCCAAGGCTATCAAGGCATACATGCTGCCGAGTACCAGACCGTTGATGATCTGCTGCAGCAAAATGTCCATAACGCGTTTCCCTATGTGTTGCACCGTTTGCGGGGTGCCATTCACCCACCGGGCACCGGTTTGGCGCCCTTGGCATGACAAGCAAAAAACCAGCCAACATGTGTCGCCGGCGGATTTGTGGGCGGGATTGTAGTCACGCCCCAGCGCTGATTTGGTGCGTGTTGACCGGGGTTTACCCGCTCACCTCATGCTGTATGCGCGTGGGGTCATGCCCTGTTTGCGGGCGTGTTGCAAGACAGTATCAGTCGTTGCCTTCAGCGTTCAGCCGGCGCAGTTCGCGCAGCTTTTCGCCGATGCGGATTTCGAGTCCGCGATCCACCGGCTCGTAGAAAACCTGGCCCTCCAGGCCATCGGGAAGATAGCGTTCGCCGGCAGCGAAACCTCCCTCCTCGTCGTGCGCATATCGGTAGCCCTTGCCGTAGTCGAGCTCCTTCATGAGCTTGGTCGGCGCATTGCGCAGGTGCATGGGCACCGGGCGCGTGCTGTCCTTCTTGATCAGTGCGCGCACCGCGTTGTAGGCCTTGTAGACGGCGTTCGACTTCGGGGCGACGGCAAGGTAGACCACGCATTCGGCCAGCGCGAGCTCGCCCTCGGGGGTACCCAGCCGCTCGTACACCTCGGCCGCGTCGAGCGCCAGCCGAAGCGCGCGTGGATCGGCCAGCCCGATGTCCTCGCTGGCCATGCGCACGAGGCGCCGTGCCATGTAGCGCGGATCGGCGCCGCCGTCGAGCATGCGCACGAACCAGTAGAGCGCGGCATCGGGGTCGCTGCCGCGCACCGACTTGTGCAGCGCGCTGATGGTGTCGTAGAACTGCTCGCCGCCCTTGTCGTACCGGCGCATGCGCTCGCCGAGCACGCGCAGCAGCCATTCGTCGGTGATGTGCTCGAGCTTCTCGGCCCGTGCGGCCACGGCGAGGGTCTCGAGCGTGTTGAGCAGCCGGCGTGCATCGCCATCGGCATATGCCACGAGGCGGTCGACCGCGGCGGTCTTGATCCCGGGCACCGCCTGGATGGCCTGCGCACGCGCGACGATCTGCTTGAGGTCGTCTTCGTCGAGCGACTGCAGCACGTAGACGGCGGCACGCGACAGCAACGCGGAGTTGACCTCGAAAGACGGGTTTTCGGTGGTCGCACCGATGAAGGTGAAGAGGCCCGATTCCACATGCGGCAGAAACGCGTCCTGCTGGCTCTTGTTGAAACGGTGCACCTCGTCCACGAAGACGATGGTGCGCTGCTGCTCAAGCCCATCGCGTGCCGAGGTTGCGCGGTCGACCGCTTCGCGGATGTCCTTCACGCCGCCGAGCACGGCACTGATGCTGAGGAACTGCGCGTCGAAGGCGTCGGCCATGAGCCGCGCGATGGTGGTCTTGCCGGTGCCGGGAGGCCCCCACAGGATGCAGGAATGCGGCTGGCCCGACTCGAAGGCGATGCGCAGCGGCATGCCCGGTCCGAGCAAGTGCTGCTGGCCGATCACTTCGCCGAGCGTCTTCGGACGCAGGCGTTCGGCGAGAGGTTGATGGGCGGTGGCCAAACCTGCGGGCGTGACTGTTGTGGCGTTGCCGGTTTACTGCTTGACGACGTCAGCGCCGGCAGGCGGTTTGAAGTCGAACACGCTGGCCGGCAGCGACGGATTCACCTCCACCTTGCTGAACTTGAGCACCGAGCGCTGGCCGAAGCTGTCGAGAATCTCGAGCGCGGCCAGCGCGTCGCCTTGGAAGCCGACCTGCACGCTCTGCAGCTGGCCGTCCTTGTTCTTCGGCATGGCCTTCACCCATTGCAGTCCGTCGCGCTCCGGCGCGGCCTCCAGCGTGAAATCGGCCTGCAAGGCCCGCAGATCGGGCGCCGCGGCGATCAGCGCCGCGGGCGTGGAACCCAGCGCCTGTGCCTGCGCGCGCTGCGTGACCTGATTCAGGTCCGCGTCGTACAGCCACAGCGTCTTGCCGTCGGCCACGATGCTCTGCGCGAAGGGCTTCTGATAGTCGAACTTGAACTTGCCGGGTCGCTGGAATTCGAAAGTGCCGGTCGAAGTCTTTGTACGGCCCGGCTGCCCCTCGCGTGCCGGCGCAGTCACGGTCTGGGTGAATTCGGCACGGCCGGACTTGACCGTCTTGACGAAGGTTTCGAGGCTTTCAAGCCCCCCTGCCCACGCATTGGCGGAACACAGGAGGCCGATCAGCAGCCAATGGCGCAATTTCAATTTGGATTCCTCGCAATAGCTGTTGGTTGGCTGCGCCGCGACTGCGACACTTGCTTCGACCCTAACTGCCTTGAATTGCGGCAGGTGTAGGCCTCGATGAAGATTTGCAATGCGACCGCGCGCATTTGCAAATTGCCTTTCAGTACGTTACCGGGCCGAAAAGGAATTGAAGGCCCGGATTTATTCCGCCGCGCGCGCAGGCACCAGAATTTCGCGCTGCCCGCTGCCGCTCATGGCACTGACCAGACCGGCCTTTTCCATGTCCTCGACGAGGCGCGCCGCTCGGTTGTAGCCGATCTTCAAATGGCGCTGGACAAGCGAGATGCTGGCCTTGCGGTTCTTCAGCACGACTTCGACCGCCTGGTCATACATGGGGTCCTTTTCGCCATCGCTGCCGCCCAGCAGGTCGCCGTCACCGTCGCCATCGACCGTGCCACCTTCGAGGACGCCCTCGATGTAGTCCGGCTCACCCTGGCTCTTGAGATAGGCCACCACGCGGTGCACTTCCTCGTCGCTCACGAACGCGCCGTGCACGCGGATCGGAAGGCCGGTGCCGCTCGGCATGTAGAGCATGTCGCCCATGCCGAGCAGCGCTTCAGCCCCCATCTGGTCAAGGATGGTGCGGCTGTCGATCTTGCTCGACACCTGGAACGCGATGCGGGTCGGGATGTTGGCCTTGATCAGGCCGGTGATCACGTCGACACTGGGACGCTGCGTGGCCAGGATGAGGTGGATGCCGGCTGCGCGCGCCTTCTGCGCAAGGCGGGCAATGAGTTCTTCGATCTTCTTGCCGACGACCATCATCAGGTCGGCCAATTCGTCGATGACGACGACGATGTGCGGTTCGCGCTTCAGCGGTTCCGGATCGTCGGGCGTCAGGCTGAAGGGGTTGTAGATGAACTCCTCGCGCGCCTTGGCCTCGTCGATCTTGGTGTTGTAGCCGGCAAGGTTGCGCACGCCGAGCTTGCTCATGAGCTTGTAGCGGCGCTCCATCTCGGCCACGCACCAGTTCAGGCCGTGTGCGGCCTGGCGCATGTCGGTCACAACGGGCGCCAACAGGTGCGGGATGCCTTCGTATACCGACATCTCGAGCATCTTCGGGTCGATCATGAGCAGGCGGACGTCGCGTGCCTCGGCCTTGTAGAGCAACGACAGGATCATCGCGTTGATGCCCACCGACTTGCCCGAGCCGGTGGTGCCGGCCACCAGCACGTGCGGCATCTTCGCGAGGTCGGCCACCACGGGGTTGCCGATGATGTCCTTGCCGAGGCCCATGGTGAGCATCGACTTGCCTTCGTTGTAGACCTGAGAACCCAGGATTTCACTGAGCTTGATCGACTGGCGCTTGGCGTTCGGCAACTCGAGCGCCATGTAGTTCTTGCCGGGAATGGTCTCCACCACGCGGATCGACACCAGCGACAGCGAACGCGCCAGGTCCTTCGCGAGGTTGACGATCTGCGAGCCCTTCACGCCGGTGGCAGGCTCGATCTCGTAGCGCGTGATCACGGGTCCGGGCGACGCCAACACCACGCGCACTTCGACGCCGAAGTCCTTGAGCTTCTTCTCGATCATGCGAGAGGTCATCTCGAGCGTGTCGGAAGAGACGGTTTCCTGGCGCGCCTGTGCCGCATCGAGCAGGTCGACCTGCGGCAGCTTGCTGTCGGGGAGTTCCTTGAAGAGCGGCTTCTGGCGCTCCTTGACGACGCGATCGCTTCGCGGCACTTCGGTCATCGCGGGCTCGATCTGCACCGGCGGCGACGGCACGCGGCGCTTGGGCGGCGGCTCGGCGACGTCGACCTCGTCCTCGAAGCTCGGTTCCATCGGCACGGAGTCGCCGAATGCGGGTTCCTTGGAGGCACGGGTTTTCTTCGTGCGGGCCGCAGGCGCAGGTGCGGGCTCCTCATCACCGGCACGCTCGCGGGCAGCCTGCTTACCCATCGCGATGTCGGCAGCCATCTCGCGCTTCTCGCGGCGCGACTCGAACAGCGAATAGGCGCGCGCGCCGATGCGCTCGGCAATCAAGCTCCACGAGAACCGGAAGACCAGCGCGGAGCCGATCACGCCGCCGGCAATGGCCATCAGCGCCGATCCGGTGAAACCCATCCAGCGCACGCTGGCCGGTCCGACCAGGTATCCCAGCACGCCGCCGCCGGAACCCGGCAGGTGCGATTCAAGGCGATAGAGGCGCGACCACTCGAGCACGGCACTTGCGCACAACAGCAGGAGCAGGCCGAACCAGAATGCCAGTCGGCTGCGGTTGAAACGGCCACGCGGCGGTTGTTGCTCGGCTGCGGACGCAGGCTCGCCACCACGCAGCCAGTTGGCCAGCGACGAAAGCCAGGCACGCAACCCTGCGGCGAGGCACCACCAGACGGAATAGCCAGCCAAGAAATAGCTGCCATCGGCGAGCCAGGCGCCGATGCGGCCGCCCCAGTTCTTGATTTCGCCACCCGTCCCCGATGTCGACCAAGCGGCGTCGGAGGGCGTGAAGCTCAGCATGGAGAGCAGCCAGAACAGCAGCGCTGCAAATCCTGCGATCAACGTGATTTCGTGGGCGAACCGCATGGCGCGCACGCGCACGGGTTGGCCCTCGGCGGCAGAAGAAGATTGAAGCGTATTGAGCGAATAGGTCATGAAAACACGGCGCCCGGCCCGGAAAAGCCAGGGCCGGCCGCACGAACACTACAACAAAAGGCCGGAGCGCCAGCAACGGCACGCCCGGCCCGCTGGCTCAAGCCAGCGACAGGAGCCGTTCCTTGACGATCATCGACCCGTCTTCCTGGGTCTGCACGAAGCCACGCTCTTCCAGATCCTTCATCACGCGGCTCACCATTTCGCGCGAGGCACCGACCATCTTTGCCAGATCCTGGCGCGAGATCTTGTCGCGCACCTTGAGGTTGCCGGCACCGTCCTCGATGGCGAACTCGAGGAGCGAACGAGCGACACGGCCGTAGACGTCCATCAATGCCAGCGATTCGATCTTGCGGTCGGCATGACGCAGACGCTGCACCAGGCCACGCATGATGTTGTAGGCCATGGAAGAGTTTTCGGGCAGACAACGCGCGAATGCGTCGCGGCCCAGCATGAGCACGTCGCACTGGATTTCGGTGCGCACGGTGGCCGAGTGCGGCTCATCGTCGATCAGGCTCATTTCGCCGAGGTAGTCGCCTGGGTGCAGCGTGGCGAGGATGACTTCGCGACCGCGACTGTCTGCGCTCGTGACGCGTGCCCGTCCTGTGAGGATGATATAGAGCGCATCGGACTTCTTGCCCTGCTCGACGACGACCTCCGCGCGCTTGAAGCGCTTCTTGATGATCGCGTCCGCGATGCTTGCGGACTGCGTGGCCGTCAGCGACGCGAACAATGGAACGCGCCGAAGCAATTCAAGGTTGGACAGCATCGACATTCATGAATCCCTGAGACGGCGCGCGGAGCAGCCCAGAAGACGAGCCGATGGATTACTACAATCGCGCGCATTGAAAACACCGTTTACCCGGTGTTGAACCGGGCAGTGATACTCCACATATATCGCTACCACCCTGAAAATGTACACGCTGCCGCAGCGCAAATCCTAGGTTTTCTACTCATGTCCGCTTCCCAACACGCCAAGGTTCTGATTCTCGGTTCCGGCCCCGCCGGCTATACCGCGGCCGTCTATGCGGCACGCGCAAACCTGAAGCCATTGCTCATCACCGGCATTGCCCAGGGCGGCCAACTCATGACGACCACCGAGGTCGACAACTGGCCCGCCGACGTTCACGGCGTGCAGGGCCCGGAACTCATGCAGCGCTTTCTTGAGCACGCCGAGCGCTTCAAGACGCAGATCGTCTTCGACCATATCAACAAGGTCGATCTGAGCAAGCGCCCGTTCACGCTGACCGGAGACAGCGGGACGTACACCTGCGATTCGCTGATCATTGCAACCGGCGCATCGGCCAAGTATCTCGGTCTCGATTCCGAGGAGAAGTTCATGGGCCGCGGCGTGTCGGCGTGTGCCACCTGCGACGGCTTCTTCTATCGCGAGCAGGAGGTGTGCGTGATCGGCGGTGGCAACACTGCTGTAGAGGAAGCGCTGTATCTCGCCAACATCGCCAACAAGGTGACGCTGGTGCACCGCCGCGACAAGTTCCGCGCCGAGCCCATCCTGATCGACAAGGTGATGGAGAAAGTATCGGAAGGCAAGATCGTGCTGAAGCTGCACAACGAGCTTGACCAGGTGCTGGGCGACGATTCGGGCGTGACCGGCATCCGCATCAAGAACACCCAGACCGGCGCCACCGAGCAGATTGACCTCAAGGGATGCTTCATCGCCATCGGCCACCATCCGAACACCGACATCTTCCAGGGGCAGTTGGAAATGAAGGACAACTACATCCTGACCCGGTCCGGCCTGCAAGGGTTCGCGACGATGACCAGCATTCCGGGCGTCTTCGCTGCAGGCGACGTCCAGGACAACGTGTACCGCCAAGCAATCACCAGCGCCGGCACCGGCTGCATGGCCGCGTTGGACGCCCAACGCTTTCTGGAGCAGGACGGCACGCTCTGAGCAACCAGCCACATCACCGGGCAATGGGGCTATAATCCGAGGCTTTGCCGAAATAGGGCCGTCCTCTTCACGATGCGGCGATGCGGCAAAGCCGGGGTACCGCCACCCGTTTTCTGGCGAGGTCAAGCTGCAAAACACCTCTGCGATTTCTGGTTGCAGGCGGTGCCAGCTGTTCAAGAAAGAGTGTCCTCATGGCACGCGTATGCGACGTAACGGGCAAAGGCCCGATGGTCGGAAACAACGTTTCCCACGCCAACAACAAAACCAAGCGCCGGTTCCTCCCGAACCTGCAATACCGCCGTTTCTGGGTCGAGACTGAAAACCGCTGGGTTCGCCTGCGTGTTTCGAGCGCTGCCCTGCGCCTGATCGACAAGAACGGCATCGACGCCGTGCTCGCAGACCTGCGCGCACGCGGCCAAGCTTAAGGAGCTGAATCATGGCAACGAGCAAAGGCGGACGCGAAAAGATCAAGCTGGAATCCACCGCGGGTACCGGCCACTTCTACACGACCAGCAAGAACAAGAAGACGATGCCTGAAAAGATGTCGATCATGAAGTTCGACCCGAAGGCGCGCAAGCACGTCGAATACAAGGAAATCAAGCTGAAGTAATTCAGCCCTGTTCTTCCAAACAAAAAACCCGCTGCTTACCCAGCGGGTTTTTTGTTGGCTGTTGATCTCATCTGGCACCCTTTGCGTAAGCCGACAGACCAGGGAATCTCAGATGTGACAGGCATAAAAAAGCCGGCCCTCAAGCCGGCTTTTTCACAAACGGAAAGCGGTGCGTCAGGCGCGAGCGGCGCGCAGACGGGTCGAGAAGTCGCGCAGACCTGCGATGCCACTGGCTTCCGCACGATGGCACCAAGCTGCCAAGTCGGCTGCCAGTTGCTCACGCGATTGCGAGGTATTCAACCAGAGCTGTCGCAACTCTTCGCGCATCGTGACCATCTTGTCGAGCACCGGGTGAGCAGCCCGAGCCTGCACAACGTGGGTACGAGCCGATGCCGGCACCTTGTCGTCGTCGCGATGCAGCCAGCGCTTGGCCGCCTTGAGCCCCGAAAGGTCGGCCCCTTTGGTCTTCAGCGCATCCAGCTCGAGGCTTGTGGCACGACGCATTTCGCGCGCATAGCCCGCCATGACCTCGTAGCGATTGGCAATGAGCGCCTCGAGCGTCTTTTCGTTGGCTACGGGCTGGATATCGCCCATCTGCATCTTGGGCGGCACCTTCTTCACCTTGGCCCAGCCGATCTTCTGGAAGGCCTGGATATAAATCCAGCCGATGTCGAACTCGTACTTCTTGACCGAGAACTTGGCCGAGGTCGGATAGGTGTGGTGGTTGTTATGCAGTTCTTCGCCGCCGATGATCAGGCCCCAGGGCATGATGTTGCGACTGGCGTCCTGCGCCTCGAAATTGCGGTAACCCCAGTAATGGCCGATGCCGTTGATGACGCCGGCGGCAGTAATGGGAATCCACAGCATCTGTACCGCCCACACGGCCATACCGAGCGTGCCGAACAATGCCAGGTTCAGGACCAGCATCAGGCCCACGCCTTGCCAGCTGTAGCGCGAATACAGGTTGCGCTCGATCCAGTCATCGGGCGTACCGTGACCATAGCGCTCCATCGTTTCCTTGTTCTTCGACTCGGCGCGATAGAGTTCGGCGCCGCGCCAGAGCACCTCGTCAATACCCTTGACCTGCGGGCTATGCGGATCATCGACGGTTTCGCACTTCGCGTGGTGCTTGCGGTGAATGGCAACCCATTCCTTCGTCACCATGCCGGTGCCGATCCACAGCCAGAAACGGAAGAAATGAGAGGGGATCGGGCCCAGATCCATCGCCCGGTGCGTTTGCGTCCGGTGCAGGAAGATCGTGACCGCAGCGATCGTGATGTGCGTGGTGACGAGCGTGTACAGCACGACTTGCCACCATGCGATGTCCCACAGGCCGTGTCCGAGCCATTGGATGGCCGCATTTAGAACGGCGGAGTCAGGAAGCAACATTGAGTCAGGTACTCCATGGCCACACGAAGGTGCGGCCTTCAGGTAACCGGCGATTTTAAATGGGTGGGCCTAATTCAGGCCCCTTAAACCTTCAAGAAAAGCGCAGATTAACCCTAGTTTGGAGTACCGCGCCTATTTGCGGTTCCACACCGCAGCAAAGAAGCCGTCGGTCGCGTGCAGGTGCGGCCACAGCCGAAGATAGCGCCTGCCGCCCTCTCCCCCGGCGCACAGGGCCTCGAAACCCTCCACTTTCAGCCCTTGCAGCAGTTCCGCTGCATCTAAGGGCTCGAAGTCGGGGTTGGCGGCTCCGAAAGCCTCTGCGATGGCTTCGTTTTCCTCTGGCAACACGCTGCACGTGGCGTAAACCAGACGCCCGCCCGACTTCACGAGCCGCGCCGCGCTTTGCAGGATGGCCGCCTGCTTGACCGTCAATTCCTCGACCGATTTGGCCGATTGGCGCCATTTCAGGTCCGGATTGCGCCGAAGCGTCCCGAGGCCCGAGCACGGTGCGTCGACCAGCACGCGGTCGATCTTGCCCGCCAGGCGCTTGATCCGGTCGTCGCGCTCGTGCGCGATCGCGGCTGGATGCACGTTCGACAGCTTGCTGCGCGCCAGGCGGGGCTTGAGCGCGTCCAGCCGGTGAGCCGAGGTGTCGAAGGCGTACAGCCGCCCCGTGTTGCGCATGGTCGCGCCGATCGCCAGCGTCTTGCCGCCTGCGCCGGCGCAGAAATCGACCACCATCTCGCCACGCTTGGCGTCCAGCAGCAGCGCCAGCAATTGCGAGCCTTCGTCCTGTACTTCGATGGCCCCACGCGCGAAAGCGTCGAGCTTGGTCAGCGCGGGCTTGCCATTGATGCGCAAACCCCACGGCGAGAACGGAGTCGCTTCGGATTTGATAGCAGCCTTCGCAAGCTCCGCCTTCACGTCCGCGCGTTTGTCATGGAGCGCGTTGACGCGCAAGTCGAGCGGCGCCGGCTGCTGCAGGCTTTCGACCAGTGGCCAGAAGCCGTCGCCCAGCTGCGCCTTGAGCGGCGCGACGAGCCATTCGGGCAGGTTGTGGCGATGGCGCTCGAGCAGGTCGTCGGGCTTGACTGCATCGCAGTTGTCGAGCCACCGCTTCTCGGTGTCGTTGAGCGCGCTCTTCAGGAAGTCGCGCGGGCCGTGAAAGCCCAGGATCGCCATCCGACGCTCCTTCGAGCCGGTGCCCGACGGTGAGAGATGGTCGAACAGCAGCTTCTTGCGAAGCACGGTGTAGACGGTTTCGGCGAGCGTCGCGCGCTCGCGCGGGCCGAACTCGCGGTGGTCGCGGAAAAATCGCGAAACGACCTGGTCGGCCGGGTGATCGAATTTCAGGACAAGGCCGACCAGATCGGCGGTGGCCTCCAACAGGGCTTTGGGGTGCATGCCCCGATTGTCTCAGCCAAGCCGTGCCGCCCGGCCGCTACAAGCTGAATGCCTAGACGGCGCGCGTCCAGACCTCGCCGAAGGCCTGCCGCTCGACGTCCTCCACGGTGGGCGAATGCCCCGCCCACAGCACCAGCGCAGCCCCCGGCAGGGTCAGCGTCTGTTCCAGTTGGCGGCACATCTGCCAGCGGTCGTCGTCGTCGAGCCCCGGGAAATCGACGAACACGATATAGGCACGGCGCCACGGGAATTCGCGCAGGTTCTTGCGTACCAGCCAGGCGCGAGACGCCGGCAGGCAGCGCACGAGGTCGGCCCGCAGTTCGCCCAGTTCGTAGTCATTGAGGTCGTGGCGCGAGATCTGGCTGAAGAACGGCGTGCCGGTGATTTCCTCCCAGGCGCGCGTTTCGGCCTCCTCGGCGTCCTTGAGGCGGCCGCGCCACAGCTTGAGGCCCTCTTCGTCGTGCGGCCCCGCATCGGGGTCCTCGAGCGAAGCCACCGCGCTGCGGGCCGCCCACCAGCGGCTGGCCGCACCTGAGGCGTGCAGGCGCTCCAGCACACCAAGCCGCGCGGCACGGTCGCCCGAAGGCAGCATCTGCGCCAGGCCCCGCAGCGCACCCGGATGCTCCGGTGCGATCTGCAGCGCGATCTCGTAGCGATCGCGCACCGGCGCCGCCGGATCGAGCCGCCGCTCCGAGTCGGCCCATTCGACCATCTCGTCGGGTGTGTTGTGCTCGCCGCGCGCAGCCAGAACGGCGATGCGCTCGCGAATTCGCGAGCGGTGCGCATGGTGCTGCTTCCAGTCGGCTGCGTGCGCGCGGCGCCAGCGGACGTCGAAATACTCGATCCACTTCTTCCGGTCGGCCAGCAACTCGAGCGCCGAGCGCTGCGACCATTCGGGCAGCGCGGCCTTCTGGTCGAGCGCCTCGAGCCGATCGCGCAGCACCGGGTGGGTGTCCTCCAGGTCGCTGACGCGGCGCATCGCCTCGCGCAGCGCCTGGCGTGCGAAGTGCTCGTCGGGCGGCGTCCGGACCCGCTTGCGCAGGGCGGCGAAGGGGCCGGGCGGCTGCGGTTCGTGCTCGGCGCGGGCCCAGTGCGAGGGCCAGAACTCGTTGGCGTACCAGCTGCCCTTGATGGCGATCTCGGTCAGTGCAGCGGCGGCCACCGAAGTGCCCAGCAGCCGGCCGGAAATGCGGTCGGCCTCGTATTCGTCCTGGCGGGCGAGCGCGAAGGTCTTGGCGGCGAAGCGCGGAAAGTACCAGCGGAAGAAGGCCTGCGAGAACAGCGCCATCACGCCCTCGTTGCGCTGCAGGTTGGCATCCAGCTTGAGCCACGACAGCCGGGTGCGGTAGATCCAGGCACTCAGCCTGCCGTGGTTGCCGCGCAGGTGGCCGTACTCGTGCGCCAGCACCGACAGCAGCCGCCGCCGGTCGAGCATCATCAACAGCGGCAGGCCGATGCTCAGCGAGTTGATCGCGCCGCCGAACAGCCCGAAGCGCGGCACCTGCCGGATGCTCGCGTTGAATTCGTCGTCGAGGTAGACATGGTGGACCGGCGGCCCCTTGATCTTGCTGCGGATGCGGTCCAGTGCCTCGAAAAGCGCAGGCGCATCGTCGCGCTGCAGCTCCACCCCATCGGGCTCGTCGAAGCGAACCCACAGCGCCCGCAGCGTGGCCCAGAGAAGGCCGCCCGCGAACAGCAGCAGCCAGCCGCGGGTGAAACTGAAACGCTCTTCCCTGATCGAGGACAGCACCCAGACAATGAGGCCTACCGCGAGCGCGAGGCAGCCCAGCACCCACAGGTAACCGAGCGCAGCAAAGGCCGCCACGCTGCGTCGGTAGCGCGCACTGTCGTCCGCACTGGCATGCTCGCTCAGTCGAACCAGGTGAACAAAATCAGCGCGATCCATCCGAATCCCGTCACATCGGGCAAACCCGACTGCCTTTCTGAAAGAAGCCCCCGTTGAACGACGAAGACCTTCCGCCCCTGATCGAAACGCCCCTCGGCCGCTACCGTCACTACAAGGGCGGCGAATACGAGGTGCTCGGCACCGTGCGCCACAGCGAGACGCTGGAGCCGATGACGCTGTACCGCGCCCTGTACGGCGGCCACGGACTCTGGGTTCGCCCGGCCGCCATGTTCGAAGAAACCATCGAGATCGACGGACAGCTCCGCAGGAGATTCACGCCGATCTAGGCCGTCGGGCAGTTCACGCTCGCCGTGCCTGGCTGGATTGCTATCTTGCCGATAGCAATCCGGCCCGCTTCACCTCAACCGCAGCGGACGTCCGTCACGCGGTTGCGGGCATCGACGTCGAGGTTCAGGCGTCCGCCGTTGAGTTCCATCGTGGCCGCGTCGCCGGGCTTCAGCACCCGCACCGTGCCTGCGCCTGCGCGCACGCGCGCAGCGGCTTCCAACTGAGGCGTGAGCGGCTGGCCCACGGCAAAACGTGCGCCGTCCGCGCTGCATTGGTAGACCGGTTCCGGCGGCGGCGCGGGGGTGTCGGGGCGGGCGCGGGTGCCGGAGCGGCACAGCCGGCCAAGAGGGCAACAGCACCAGCGGCGGCCAGCAGCAGCGATTGGGTTTTCACGTCAAGACTCCCGAAAAGCCGCGAATATAAACAAATTTAATCATTGTGACTCGATGTATCTGCAAGCCATCCCGCAATGGCTCGCGGATACAACAGATGCTCCTGCGCAAGCACCCGACCGGCCAGCGTGGCGGCTGTGTCGTCGGGCATCACCGGCACCGCGGCCTGGGCCAGGATCGGCCCATGGTCGAGTTCGGTCGTCACTTGGTGGACCGTCACGCCCGCCACCTTGCAGCCCGCCTCGATCGCCCGCCTGTGCGTGTCGAGCCCCGGAAACGCGGGCAGCAGCGAGGGGTGGATGTTGACGAGGCGCCCGGCATAGCGCTCGACGAAGCCCGGCGTCAGGATCCGCATGAAACCGGCCAGCACCACGAGCGCGGGCGAATGGGCGTCGACCGCCTGCGCCAGCGCCGCATCGAAAGCCTCACGGCTCGCGAAGTCCTTGTGCGGGATCACCGCGGTGGCGATGCCGTGCGCCGAGGCAGTCGCCAGGCCACCCGCATCCGCCTTGTTGCTCACCACGGCGGCGATGCGCGCGCCGTAACGGTCGGCCCAGCGCTCGCGCTCGGCCGCGCGCACGATGGCGGCCATGTTGGAGCCGCCGCCGGAGATCAGGATCACGATGTTCTTCATGGGAGGCGGGATTATCCGTGCCCGTCCCATGCGTCCCGGGTACCCTGCCCATGTCGCGGCGCGGACACCGTTCTACAGCACGACCGTGCTAAAACTCACGGCTCCGGAGACACACCCGCGTCTGCGGGACCGATCAACACAGCGAGGCACGCATGGATTTGAGCTTCACACCCGAAGAACAGAAGTTCCGCGAAGAAGTTCGCGCCTGGGTCAAAGAGAACCTCCCGAAGGAGATTTCGCACAAGGTGCACAACGCGCTCGAGCTGACGCGCGACGATATGCAGGGCTGGGCCAGGATCCTCGGCAAGAAGGGCTGGCTGGGCTACGGCTGGCCCAAGGAATTCGGCGGCCCGGGCTGGACCGCGGTGCAGCGCCACCTGTTCGAGGAAGAGACCGCGCTGGCCGGCGCGCCGCGCATCATTCCCTTCGGCCCGGTGATGGTCGCCCCGGTGATCATGGCCTTCGGCAACGCCGAGCAGCAGAAGCGCTTTCTGCCCGGCATCGCCAGCGGCGAGGTGTGGTGGAGCCAGGGCTACAGCGAGCCGGGCTCGGGCTCCGACCTCGCGTCCGTGAAGACGAAGGCCGAGCGCAAGGGCGACAAGTACATCGTCAACGGCCAGAAGACCTGGACCACGCTCGGCCAGTACGGCGACTGGATGTTCAACCTCGTGCGCACCAGCAACGAAGGCAAGCCGCAGACCGGCATCAGCTTCCTGCTGCTCGACATGAAGTCGCCGGGCGTCACCGTGCGCCCCATCAAGCTGCTCGACGGCGGCCATGAAGTGAACGAAGTGTTCTTCGACAACGTCGAAGTGCCCGCCGAGAACCTGATCGGCGAAGAGAACAAGGGCTGGACCTACGCCAAGCACCTGCTCTCGCACGAGCGCACCAACATCGCCGACGTGAACCGCGCCAAGCGCGAGCTCGAGCGCCTGAAGCGCATCGCCAAGGCCGAAGGCGTGTACGACGACCAGCGCTTCCGCGACGAGATCGCCAAGCTCGAAGTCGACATCGTCGCGCTCGAGATGATGGTGCTGCGCGTGCTGTCGGCCGCCACTTCCGGCAAGAACTCGCTCGACGTGGCGGGCCTGCTGAAGATCCGCGGCAGCGAGATCCAGCAGCGCTACGCCGAACTGATGATGCTGGCCGGCGGCGCCTACTCGCTGCCGCTGATCCGCGAGGCGATGGAAGCCGGCTGGCAGGGCAACTTCCCGGGAGGCAACCCGGCGCTCGCGCCGCTCACATCCACCTTCTTCAACATGCGCAAGACCACCATCTACGGCGGTTCGAACGAGGTGCAACGCAATATCGTCGCGCAGACCGTTCTCGGCTGACGCCGCAGAACGGTCCGCGCGTGGCGCGACAGGACTGCTCCCCCACACCCCCTCCACGAGGGGGCTCCAGCAAGAGCTTCGCTAGGAACGAAAAATGGACTTCAATTTCACCGACGACCAGCAACAGCTGCGCGACGCCGTTCGCAAGTGGGTCGACAAGGGCTATGACTTCGAGCGCCGCCGCGGCATCGAGGCCAAGGGCGGCTTCTCGCGCGAGGCCTGGGACGAACTGGCCGAGCTCGGCCTGGGCGGCCTGTACATCGCGGAGGACGACGGCGGCCTGGGCATGGGCCCGGTGGCCGGCATGGTCGTCATGGAAGAACTGGGCCGCGGCATCGTGCTCGAGCCCTTCGCGCAGACGCTGATCGCCGGCGCGGTGCTCAGCGGCTACGCAACCGCCGAGACCAAGGAAGCCTGGCTGCCCCGCATCGCAGGCGGACAGGCCATCGTGGTGCTGGCCTACCAGGAACGCAAGGCGCGCTACCGCCTGGACGTGTGCGAAGCCACGGCCGTGAAGTCGGCCAGCGGCTATTCGCTGACCGGTGCCAAGAGCGTGGTGCCGGTGGGCGACGAAGCCGATGCCTTCATCGTTCCCGCCAAGGTCGACGGCAAGATCGCCCTCTTCCTGGTCGAGCGCAGCGCCAGCGGCGTGGAAGCACGCGGCTACGGCACGCAGGACGGCAGCCGCGCCGCCGAGGTCGTGTTCGACAAGGCCGACGCCACGCTCATCACCGGCGACGGCCTGGCCGCGCTGGAATACGCGGTGGATGTGGGCATTGCCGCCACCTGCGCCGAAGCAGTCGGCGTGATGGACAAGACCGTGGCCCTGACCATCGATTACATGAACCAGCGCAAGCAGTTCGGCGTGGTCATCTCCAGCTTCCAGGCGCTGCGCCACCGCGTCGCCGACATGAAGATGCAGCTCGAACTGGCACGCTCCATGAGCTACTACGCCACGCTCAAGCTCAACGCCCCGGCCGACGAACGCCGCCAGGCGCTGGCACGCGCCAAGTACCAGCTGGGCACGTCGATGCGCTATGTGGCCGCGAACTCGGTGCAGCTGCATGGCGGCATCGGCGTGACCGACGAGTACATCGGCAGCCACTACTTCCGCAAGCTCACGCAGCTCGAGCTGACCTTCGGCGACACGCTGCATCACCTGGGCGAGGTGTCGGCGCGCATGCAGGACACCGCGGGCGTCTTCGCCTGAGAGACCGCGCAGCCGGCCGGCACCCTGGCCACGTGGCGGGAAAGGAATTCCGCCACGGCGCCGTTGACCACCTCCGGGTGCGTCACGGCCCCATGTGGCCCAGGCCGGCAAACTCGACCACGCCGACGTCCGGCAGCGTGGCCGTCAACAGCCTGGCCACGCCGCGCGATGAGGCCGGCGACTTCGCTCCCACCATGTAGAGCACCGGTACCGCCAGCGTGCCGAAGGCCTCGAGCCGCGTCGGCTCCGTGAACAGCGCGCGCGACCCGTTGGCAATGTTGACCATCGACGCCGCCACCGGCGCCTGCCGCGCGGCGGGCATGCGGTTCCAGCTGCCCGGTTCCGTCCAGTAGTCGATGAAGCGCAGGGCCGCACCATACGGGTCGCTCGCCTCGATGGCGCGGGCCGCATCGGCCGCCGCCCGGCGGATGCCGTCCGCGGCCTCGTGCCCCGGCCTTTCCTGATCGAGCAGGCCGAACAGCGTCGGCTCGTACACCGCGATGGCGCGCACCCGGCCCGGGTACGCCAGCGCGGCCATCAATGCCACCGTCGCGCCATACGAATGGCCGACCAGCGAGAACGGCGCCCCGGCCGCCTCGAACACCGGCGCCAGCAGGGCCACCTCGTCGGCCAGCGTCAGGGTGCGGTCTTCCGGGGTCTTCCGCCAGGCCGGACTGCGGCCGGCGCCCAGCGAATCGGGCGCGAAGACGCAATAGTCCGGCGACAGCTGCGCCATCAGCGCGCGCCATTGCGACGATGTGCTCGCGTTCGAATGCAGGCACACCACGCCGGGACCGGCGCCTGCTTCGCGCACATGGGGGACAAGGCCTGTCATCGGCCGCTCCCCGGCCTGGTGGCGGCAGCCGCCTGCGGCGCCGCCATCGCGGAGGCCAGCGGCTGCGGAACCGCGACGATGACAAGCGCACCCACCGCGGCCGCGATGGCGACGGCCAGGGTCATCAGCACAGATCGCGTGTGCCTTTCCGCGCCTTGGCGCGCGCGGGGCGAGATGTGCCATGAAAAGACTCCTTCGCATCGCGGTGCCTCACCACGCGTCGCGCTGCCGGGGCCATTCGGCGGCCGCGCGGTGCGACAGGCCGATGTCGCGCAGCGTGTGCTCGTCGATCGAGCGCAGCTCGCGGCGTGCCGCGGCGCGGCGATGGCTCTTTCGCAGCGCATCGGCGACGCGCCTCCATGCAAACCCGGGCCAGCGCGGCCGACAGGCTCGGCGGACGGCGTCGTAGATGCAGCGCAGCAAGTCACGGCGGAGAACAGACCGTCGAATGTCCGCCGGGCGGCGGCGAAGTGTTCGACATGGCACTGCCGGTCGGCGACGTGCACGACGTCGGCGCCGGCATCGCGGCGCCGGTGAAGACAGGCAACCGCCGCCACAAGATCCTGATCGTCGACGACGAGACGGAAGTGCGCGAAACGCTCTCGCAGATCCTGTCGGGCGTGCAGCACCGCGTGGTCGCCGTGCGGTCCGCGCAGGACGCGCTGCGGCACATGGCGCAGGAAAGCTACGACGCGATCCTCACCGACATGCGCATGCCCGACCTCCACGGCCGCTCGCTGTACCGGGAGATCGAGCGGCGCTGGCCGCGCCAGGCCGGGCGCGTGGTGTTCGTGACCGGGGACACGCTGTCGGCGGTGCTCAACGAGTTCGTGTCGGCCAGCGGTCGGCCGGTGATCGAGAAGCCATTCCTGCCGAGCGACGTGCGCCGCGTGGTGGCGGAAGTGGTGGCGGCGGAGGAGGAAGGCTGAAGCGGCGGCCGTCGCACGATTCCGCTAGCATGCAACGCCCGTCCGGCCCGCGCCGGGCGGGCGTTTTCCATCTCTGGAATGCCTGCCGGGAACAGAACATGCACTCACGACGCACCCTCCTCGCCACGGCCCTCGGGCTCGCCTCGACCACCATGCTGACCGCCTGCGCCACCGCCCCTTCGCCCTCGTACGACGACCGCCCGCCGGTCGTCTTCGTCCATGGCAACGGCGATTCGGCCGCGCTCTGGCAGACGACGGTCTGGCGCTTCGAGACCAACGGCTGGCCGCGCGACCGGCTCTTCGCCTTCGACCAGCCCAACCCGCTGGCACGCGACGACGACGCCGTGGCACAGCCGGGGCGCAGTTCCACCGGCGAGTCGGCGGTGTTCCTGAAGGCCGAGGTCGACCGGGTGCTCAAGGCCACGGGTGCGAGCAAGGTCGTGCTGATCGGCAATTCGCGCGGTGGCAACACCATCCGCAACTATGTGCAGAACGGCGGCGGCGCGGCCGTGGTGAGCCACGTGGTGCTGGGCGGCAACCCGGCGCACGGCATCTGGTCGGTGAAGGGATTCCGCGAGAACAACGAGTTCTCGGGCCTCTCGGGCTTCATGCAGCAGCTCAACGCGCCGAAGGGCCCGAACGGCGAGGAAGTGACGCCGGGCGTGAAATGGATGACCCTGCGCTCGGACAACAACGACAAGTACGCCCAGCCCGACGGCGTGTGGATCGGCGCGCCCGGCAAGCCGACCAACATCGGCTTCGACGGTCCCGCGCTCAAGGGCGCCACCAATGTGGTGCTGCCGCGGGTAGACCACCGCGAGACCTCGTTCTCGCCCGCCGCCTTCGCCGCGACCTGGCAGTTCCTCACGGGCCAGGCGCCGCGCACCACCGGCGTGGAGCCGGAGCCGGCCGTGGTGCTGGACGGCAGGGCCATAGGGGCGGAGAACCTGGCGCTGAACGGCGCGCGGGTCACGGTGTACACCGTCGACCCGGCCACCGGCGCGCGGCTCGGCGACGCGGTCTTCACCAAGGCCATCGGGGCAGACGGCCGCTGGGGTCCTTTCAAGGCACGCAACGACGCTGCCTACGAGTTCGTGCTGGCCACCCCCAGCTACGGCACCACGCACATCTACCGCAGCGCCTTCCCGCGCAGCAGCCGTCTCGTGAACCTGCGGCCCGAGCGCATCGTGCCGGCCGACAACGGCGCGAGCTCGGTGGTCGTCTTCACGCGGCCGCGCGGGTATTTCGACGCCCAGCGCGACACCATGCGCTTCGATGGCAAGAGCCCGCCAGCGGGCGTGCCTGCGCGCGGCTCGGGCGTGGCGAGCTCGCGCCTGCGCATCGAGGGCGGCGGTGCACCGCGCGCCGTGACCGGCGAATTCAACGGCGAGCGCGTCACCGGACTGACCTGGCCTGCAGCGAACGAGCACACGACGGTGCTCGAGCTGACCTACTGAGGCACGCCGCATGGACGACGCGGACACCCCTTTCGTGCTGCACGCCCGGGATGCGCGCGGCGTGGTCACGCTGACGCTGAACCGGCCCTCCTCGTTCAACGCCCTGTCGGAAGGCATGCTGGGCGCGCTCGAACAGGCGCTTGGCGGCATCGCAGCCGACGACACGGTGCGCGCGGTGGTCATCGCTGCCGCGGGCAAGGCCTTCTGCGCGGGCCATGACCTCAAGGAAATGCGCGCCGAACCCTCGCTCGACTACTACCGGGAGCTGTTCGAGCGCTGTGGCGCGATGATGCTGTCGATCCAGCGGCTGCCGGTGCCGGTGATCGCACGGGTGCACGGCATTGCCACGGCCGCGGGCTGCCAGCTGGTGGCGGTGTGCGATCTGGCGGTGGCGTCGGGCGACGCGCGCTTCGCGGTCAGCGGCGTGAACGTGGGCCTTTTCTGCGCCACGCCGAGCGTGACGCTGTCGCGCAACCTGGGCCGCAAGGAAGCCTTCGAGATGCTGGTGACCGGCGAATTCATCGGTGCCGAGGAAGCCCGCGAGAAGGGCCTGGTGAACCGGGTGGCGGCGCCCGACGCGCTCGATGCGGCGGTCGAATCGCTGGTGGCGAGCATCGTTGCGAAGCCGCGCCAGGCCCTGGCGCTGGGCAAGGCACTGTTCTACCGCCAGCTCGAGACCGGCATCGAGGCCGCGCTGGCCGACGCCAGCCGGACCATGGCCTGCAACATGATGGACGAGAGTGCGCTCGAAGGCGTTCAGGCCTTCATCGAGAAGCGGCCGCCGGCCTGGAAAGGCAGAAGCTAGCTGTCGTGCAGCCGCGAACTCTGCGGCAGGTGCGCCATCAGGAACTCCATCTGGTCGGCCAGGATGCGGCGGTTGCGCAGGATGAAGTCTTCCCACAGGCTGGGCACGTAGGGCGCGTACAGCAACGGCATGTTCGCCTGCTCGGGGGTGCGGCTGCTCTTGCGGTGGTTGCAGGGCTTGCAGGCCGTGACCACGTTCATCCAGGTGTCGATGCCGCGCTGGGCGAACGGAATGATGTGTTCGCGGGTGAGTTCGTCCTCGTGGAAATGGCCGCCGCAGTAGGCGCAGACGTTGCGGTCGCGGGAAAACAGCTTGCTGTTGGTCAGGCCCGGGCGCTGCGCGAAGGGATTGATGCGCGGCACGCCCTTGGTGCCGATGATGCTGTTGATCGCGATCTGCGACTGCTCGCCGGTGATCGCGTTGTGGCCGCCACGGAACACGGCCACCTGCGCGCCCACCTCCCAGCGGACTTCGTCCGCCGCATAGTGGATCACCGCCTGTTCCAGCGAAATCCATGACTGGGGCAGCCCTTGGGCCGACAGCTTCAAGACCTTCACACACGCCTCCTGAAAAGGAAGAACCACGGAAAGACCAGGGACACGGAGCGCGCCACGAACCCACTTCCGTTCGCGCGCTGCGTCACAATATACCGGCTTTGTGACAAATCGGCCTGATTCGCCCATTCGACGGGCGCAAGGCGCTATCAAAAAGATACTCACCGATGCAGGTTTTTCGCGGCTTCCGGCACCCGGGCGTGGCTCCTGCCTGTGCCCTCACCATTGGCAATTTCGACGGCGTCCACCGTGGCCACCAGGCCATGCTCGCGCTGCTCCAGACCGAGGCGCGCCAGCGCGGGCTGCCGAGTTGCGTGCTCACCTTCGAGCCCCATCCGCGCGACTATTTCGCGGCGCTCACCAAGAAGCCCGACCTCGCCCCGGCGCGCATCGGCACGCTGCGCGACAAGCTCAGCGAACTGGCGGCCTGCGGCGTGGCGCAGACCATCGTGCTGCCGTTCGACGCGCGGCTGGCTTCGCAGACGCCCGAGGAATTCATCCAGAACGTGCTCGTCGACGGCCTGGGCGCGCGCTATGTGCTGGTGGGCGACGACTTCCGCTTCGGCGCCCGACGCGCCGGCGACTACGCCATGCTCGACGCGGCCGGCGATGCCCGCGGCTTCGACGTGGCGCGCATGAACAGCTACGAGGTGCATGGCCTGCGGGTTTCAAGTTCGGCTGTGCGCGAGGCGCTGGCCGAAGGGCGCATGGCCGACGCCCACACGCTGCTGGGCAGGCCGTACACGATCTCGGGGCACGTGGTCCATGGCCGCAAGCTGGGCCGGGCGCTGGGCGCGTCGTCGCCGGGCAAGGACGACGGCTTCCGCACCCTCAACCTGCGCTTCAAGCACTGGAAGCCGGCCGCCAGCGGCATCTTCGCGGTGCTCGTCCATGGCCTGGCCGAACAGCCGCTGCCGGGCGTGGCCAACCTCGGCGTGCGTCCGTCGCTGGACGCCAACGACGTCAACGGCGGACGGGTGCTGCTGGAGACCCACTGCCTCGAGTGGCCCTCCCATCTGGGCGCCGAAGGGGCCTACGGTAAAATCGTGCGCGTGGAACTCATGCACAAACTGCACGACGAATTGCGCTACACCAGCCTCGAGGCCCTCACTGCGGGCATCGCGAAGGATGGCCGCGACGCGCGTGCGTTCTTTGCATCGACCCACGCAGAAACCCATCGCCAGACCACGCGCGATCGAATTTAGCCCTGCACGCACCGTGCTGCCGCCCTTCGACAAGCTCAGGGCGAACGGCTTTATCTTCCGCACCGACACGCTTCACGCGCTTCGGGCTGAGCCTGTCGGAGCCCCTTGTTTCGCCGCACCCCACCATGTCTGACGCTGCTTCCCCCAAAGATTACCGTTCCACGCTGAACCTGCCCGACACCCCCTTCCCGATGCGCGGCGACCTGCCCAAGCGCGAGCCGGGCTGGGTGAAGGAGTGGAACGACGAAGGCCGCTACCACCGCCTGCGCGACGCCCGCCACGGCGCGCCCAAGTTCATCCTGCACGACGGCCCCCCGTACGCCAACGGCCAGATCCACATGGGCCACGCGGTGAACAAGATCCTGAAGGACATGATCACCAAGGCGCGCCAGCTCGAGGGCTACGACGCGCTCTACGTGCCCGGCTGGGACTGCCATGGCCTGCCGATCGAGAACGCCATCGAAAAGCAGTTCGGCCGCAACCTGAGCCGCGACGAGATGCAGGCCAAGAGCCGCGCCTACGCCACCGAGCAGATCGCCCAGCAGATGGCCGATTTCCAGCGCCTGGGCGTGCTGGGCGAATGGGACCATCCCTACAAGACCATGGACTTCGCCAATGAAGCCGGCGAGCTGCGCGCGTTCAAGCGCGTGATCGAGCGCGGCTTCGTCTACCGGGGCCTGAAGCCGGTGTACTGGTGCTTCGACTGCGGCTCCTCGCTGGCCGAGTTCGAGATCGAATACGCCGACAAGAAGAGCCAGACCATCGACGTGGCCTTCAAGGCGCACGAGCGCGAGAAGGTGCTGAAGGCCTTCGGCACCGACCACACGATCCTGGGCGACATCTTCGCGGTCATCTGGACCACCACCGCCTGGACCATCCCGGCCAACCAGGCGATCAACCTCAACCCCGAGATCGAGTACTCGCTGGTCGACACCGAGCGCGGCCTGCTGATCCTGGCCAACTCGCTGGTCGAGATGTGCATGACGCGCTACGCCCTCGACGGCAAGGTGCTGGCCACGGTCAAGGGCGAGGCGCTCGGCGGGCTCGAGTTCGAGCATCCGCTGGACGACGTCGACGCCGGCTACAAGCGCCTGTCGCCGATCTACCTGGCCGACTACGCCACCGCCACCGACGGCACGGGCCTCGTGCACTCCTCGCCCGCCTACGGCGTGGACGACTTCAACTCCTGCGTCGCGCACGGCCTCTCGTACGACGACATCCTGAACCCGGTGCAGGGCAACGGCAGCTACGCACCCGACTTCCCGCTCTTCGGCGGCCAGAACATCTGGAAGGCCGTGCCGGTCATCATCGCCGCGCTGCGCGACGCGGGCCGCCTGATGACCACCGAGACCATCACGCACAGCTACCCGCACTGCTGGCGCCACAAGACGCCGGTGATCTATCGCGCCGCGGCGCAGTGGTTCATCCGCATGGACGAAGGCGAAGGCGTGTTCACCAAGGACAAGGCGCCCAAGACGCTGCGCCAGACCGCGCTCGACGCCATCGAGCAGACCAGCTTCTACCCCGAGAACGGCAAGGCGCGGCTGCACGACATGATCGCCGGCCGTCCCGACTGGTGCATCAGCCGCCAGCGCAGCTGGGGCGTGCCGATCCCGTTCTTCCTGCACAAGGACTCGGGCGAGCTGCATCCGCGCACCATGGAGATCCTCGACCAGGCCGCCGGCATCGTCGAGAAGGGCGGGATCGAGGCCTGGAGCCGCGTCACGGTCGAGGAGATCCTCGGCGCCGAAGACGCACCGCACTACACCAAGAGCACCGACATCCTCGAGGTGTGGTTCGACTCGGGCTCGACCTTCTATCACGTGCTGCGCGGCACGCACCCCAACGTGCACCACGAAACGGGGCCGGAAGCCGACCTGTACCTGGAAGGTCACGACCAGCACCGCGGGTGGTTCCACTCGTCGCTGCTGCTCGCCTGCGCGCTGGAAGACCGCGCTCCCTACCGTGGCCTGCTCACGCACGGCTTCACGGTCGATGCCAAGGGCATCAAAATGAGCAAGTCGCTCAAGAACGGCATCGACCCGCAGGAAATCAGCAACAAGCTGGGCTCGGAGATCATCCGCCTGTGGGTGGCCGCAAGCGACTACTCGGGCGACATCGCGGGCGACGACAAGATCCTGGCGCGCGTGGTCGACGCCTACCGCCGCATCCGCAACACGCTGCGCTTCCTGATGGCGAACACGAGCGACTTCGACATCGCGAAGGACGCCGTACCGCTCGACCAGCTGTTCGAGATCGACCGCTACGCGCTCTCGCGCGCCGCGCAGTTCCAGGCCGAGATCCTCGCGCACTACAAGGTGTACGAGTTCCACCCGGTGGTGGCCAAGCTGCAGATCTACTGCTCGGAAGACCTCGGCGGCTTCTATCTCGACATCCTGAAGGACCGCCTTTACACCACGGCCCCAGGTTCGTTCGCGCGCCGCAGCGCGCAGACTGCGCTGTGGCACATCTCGCAAGCCATGCTGCGCTGGATGGCGCCGTTCCTGAGCTTCACGGCCGAAGAGGCCTGGAAGTTCGTCGGCACGGGCAAGCCGGGCGAGTCGATCTTCACGCAGACCTACAGCCAGTTCGCCGCGCCCGACGAGGCGCTGCTCGCCAAGTGGGGCCGCATCCGGCTCTTGCGCGACGAGGTCAACAAGAAGCTCGAACTGCTTCGTCAGCAAGGAGAACTCGGCGCCTCGTTGCAGGCCAATGTCGTGGTCTATGCAGACAGCCAGGACTTCGACCATCTGACGTCCCTGGGCGCCGATCTCAAGTTCGTGCTGATCACGTCTTCCGCGCAGGTCGTCGACGCAAGCGACGCACAGGCTGTCGAGGAAATTGCACGACTTGGCTTGGTATCCATCGAGAAGACCAGGGTCGGCGAGCCCCTCGATCAGTTGCCGAGCCAGCTTTTCGTGCACACGACCAAGAGCACCGCGCAGAAATGCGAGCGCTGCTGGCACTACCGCGACGACGTGGGCCACGACGCGAACCATCCGACCATCTGCGGCCGCTGCACGAGCAACCTGTTCGGCGCCGGCGAATCGCGGAGCGTTGCCTGATGGCCGCCGCCCGTTCCCTGTCGGCCTCGCGCTCGCGCGCCGGCAGCATCTGGCCCTGGCTCGGGCTGGCGGTGATCATCGTGATCATCGACCAGTTCACCAAGACGCTGATCCTGGGCTACTACAAGCTCGGCGACGCGACCTACGTGACGAGCTTCTTCAACGTGGTTCGCGCGCACAACACCGGCGCCGCCTTCTCGTTCCTGGCCGACCACTCGGGATGGCAGCGCTGGCTGTTCACCGCCATCGGCGTGGGTGCGGCGATCTTCATCGTGTGGATGCTGCGTTCACATGCGGGGCAGAAGCTCTTCTCTTTCTCGATGGCCTGCATCCTGGGCGGCGCGATCGGCAACGTGGTCGACCGGATGATGCACGGCTACGTGGTCGACTTCCTGAGCTTCCACCTCGGCAACTGGTACTTCCCGGCGTTCAACGCCGCCGACAGCGCCATCACGCTGGGCGCGATCTGCCTGATCGTGGACGAGATCCGGCGCGTGCGGCGCGGCAAGTAAGCCGGCGCGCAGCCAAACGACTCAAGGGCCTTCGGGCCCTTTTTCTTTGGGCGCGGTTTCTCGCCGGCTGCCAAGGGTTTGTCCCCGCTTTCTTGGCCTGTCATGGCGAAGTCATACTGCCGCGGTCCAATGTAATCGATTACATAAACACAGGCCACTGACTTCCGCACGATGAGCATCCAAGCCGTAGCCGCCAGAGCGGGGGTGTCCGTAGCCACCGTGTCGCGGGCCTTCAACTTCCCCGACAAGGTCACGCCCGCCACGCGCGAGCTGGTGGAGCGGGTCGCGCGCGAGCTCAACTACCTGCCCAACGCGAGCGCACGCACCCTGCGCACCCAGCGCAGCCGCGTGCTCGGCGTGGTACTGCCCACGCTGCTGAACCCGACCTTCGCCGAATGCCTGCAGGGCATCGCGCGCGCAGCCGTCGCAGGCGGCTACGCGATCATTCCTGTCACCACCGGCTACAGGCTCGACGAGGAAGAGCGCGCGGTGCACCTGCTGCTGGCGGGCAATGTCGACGGGCTGATCCTCGTGGTGTCGAACCCGTCGACCTCGGCCACCCTGCCCCGGCTTCGTGCCACCGGCGTGCCTTATGTGCTGGCCTACAACCGGCATCCCGACCACCCCTGCGTATCGGTCGACAGCGAAGGCGCCGTGGCCGATGCGGTCGCGCGGCTGGTGCTGCTGGGCCACCGCCGCATCGCCATGGTGAGCGGCACGCTGGCCGCCTCGGACCGTGCGCAGCAGCGCTACCGCGGCTACCTGCGGGGCATGGCCGATGCCGGCCTGGACGCTCCGCCACTGGTCGAGGTGCCGTTCGTCGAGACCGCCGTCGATGCGATCTCGCGCCAGCTGCAGTCGCGCCATCGCCCCACCGCCCTGGTCTGCTCGAACGACCTGCTGGCCATTCGCAGCATCCGTGCCGCGCACCTGAGCGGCCTCCCGGTGCCCGACGAGCTCAGCGTGGTCGGCTTCGACGGCATCGCGCTGGGCGAAGACCTCACGCCTGCGCTCACCACCATCGCGCAGCCCAACAGCGACATCGGCCGCCACAGCGTCGAGCTGCTGATGCAGGCGATGGCCGGCGGTGCCGTGCTGAAGGCCGACGCGAGCCTGCTGCTGCCCCATGCCTTCCGAGACGGCGAGTCGTGCGCCGAGGCGCGCGAAGACAACAACGCCGCAAGTTCGTCAGCGACCTGATTCCTCCCCCCGTTCCCCAGCCCCATCCAACCAAGGAGCTCCACCATGTCCCTTCGCTTCCACCGCATGGCCCGCCTCGGCCTGCTTGCCGCCACCCTCGTCGCGGGCAGCGCCATGGCGCAGACCGCCATCTGCTACAACTGCCCGACCGAATGGGCCGACTGGGGCACCCAGCTGAAGGCCATCAAGGCCAGGACCGGCGTCACCGTGCCGCCCGACAACAAGAACTCGGGCCAGTCGCTCGCGCAGATGTCGGCCGAGAAGGCCAGCCCGGTGGCCGACGTCACCTACCTCGGCGTGACCTTCGCGGTGCAGGCCGCCAAGGACGGCCTGGTCGAACCCTACAAGCCGGCCGCCTGGAAGGACATTCCCGACGGCCTGAAGGACCCCGCGGGCAACTGGTTCACCATCCACTCGGGCACGCTCGGCTTCATGGTCAACGTCGACGCGCTCAAGGGCAAGCCGGTGCCGAAGTCGTGGGCCGATCTGCTCAAGCCCGAATACAAGGGCCTCGTCGGCTACCTCGACCCGGCCTCGGCGTTCGTGGGCTACGTGGGCGCGGTGGCGGTGAACGAGGCGCGCGGCGGCACGCTCGACAACTTCAAGCCGGCCATCGACTACTTCAAGGCACTGCAGAAGAACGAGCCCATCGTGCCGAAGCAGACCTCCTACGCGCGCGTGCTGTCTGGCGAGATCGCGATCCTGCTCGACTACGACTTCAACGCCTACCGCGCCAAGTACAAGGACAAGGCCAACGTGGCCTTCGTTATCCCGAGCGAAGGCACGCTGGCCGTGCCCTACGTGATGAGCCTGGTCGCCAAGGCGCCGCACGCGGCCGACGCGAAGAAGGTGCTCGACTTCACGCTGTCCGACGAAGGCCAGGCGATCTGGGCCAAGGCCTACCTGCGGCCGGTGCGTGCCAGCGCCATGCCCAAGGACATCGAGGCGCAGTTCCTGCCCGCAGCCGAATACGCCCGCGCCAGGAGCGTGGACTACGGCCGCATGGCCGCGGCGCAGAAGGCCTTCTCCGACGAGTACCTGAAGGAAGTGCGCTGATCCGCGCGGCCTGAGATGACGACGCAAGCCGCCAGCTCCAACGCCTGGAACCCGCGCTGGCGGCTGCTGGCCTGTGCCGCGCCCGCGGCGGCCTTCTTCGCGGCCTTCTGGCTGCTGCCGGTGGTGCGGCTGCTCGCGCTGCCCGCGGACAAGGGCTGGGCCAGCTACTTCGCGGTGCTGACCGACGCGCGCTACCTGCAGAGCATGGCCAACACCGTGCTGCTGTCCGTGGCCGTGACGCTGGCCACGCTGGTGCTGGGCGCGGCCGTGGGCATCTACCTGGCGCGCCACGCCTTCATCGGCAAGCGCATGCTGCTGTCGCTGCTCACGCTCCCGCTGTCGTTCCCCGGCGTGATCATCGGTTTCTTCGTGATCCTGCTCGGCGGCCGCCAGGGCGTGGTGGCGAACCTGAGCGACAGCCTCTTCGGCGAGCGCATCACCTTCGCCTACGGCCTGCTCGGTCTGTTCCTGGCCTACCTGTACTTCTCGCTGCCGCGAGCCATTGCCACCTATGCCGCGGCGGCCGAGTCGATGAACACGCAGCTCGAAGAAGCCGCGCGTTCGCTCGGCGCCTCGCGCCTGCGCGTGGCGCGCGACGTGTGGATGCCCGAGCTCGCGCCCACCACCCTGGCCTGCGGCGCGATCCTGTTCGCCACCTCGATGGGCGCCTTCGGCACGGCCTTCACGCTCGCGAGCAAGTTCGAGGTGATCCCGATCACCATCTACAACGAGTTCACCAACTACGCCAACTTCGCGCTCGCCGCGTCGCTGTCGATCTCGCTGGGCATCGTGACCTGGCTGGTGCTGTTCGTGGCGCGCCGCTTCGGCGCGAACCCTGTCGCACGCTGAGGGCCACCCACCATGCGAAACCACACATCCGCCAAGGCACCCTTCCTGCTTGCCGTGACGGTCATCGTGAGCCTCTTCATGATCGCGCCGATGCTGCTGTCGGTCATGGCAGGGCTCGTCAACAACTACAGCACCGGGCTGAAGAGCGGCCTCACGCTGCGCTGGCTCGGCGAGGTGTGGGAGAACTACGGCGGCACGGTCGGCTGGTCGCTGGCGCTGGCCGTGGCCTGCGTGATCGGCACCGTGCTGCTCGGCGTGCCCTGCGCCTATGCGCTCGCGCGCAGCCGCTCGCGCGGCGCGCGCATCTTCGAGGAACTGCTGACGCTGCCGGTCGCGGTCCCGGGCCTGGCCACCGCGCTCGCGCTGATCCTCGCCTACGGGCAGCTCACCGCGTTCCGCCAGAGCTTCGCCTTCATCCTCGTGGGCCACATCGTGTTCACGCTGCCCTTCATGGTGCGCACCGTGAGCTCGGCCTTCGAGCGCGACGACCTGCTCGCGCTCGAGGAGGCCGCGCGCTCGCTCGGTGCGAACTTCCGCCAGCGCTTCATGGGCATCCTGGTGCCGGCCGTGTTCCCGGCCATCGTGGCGGGCAGCCTGATGGTGTTCACGCTCTCGGTGGGCGAATTCAACCTGACGTGGATGCTGCACACGCCGCTCACGCGCACCCTGCCCGTGGGCCTGGCCGACAGCTACGCCTCGATGCGCATCGAGATCGGCTCGGCCTACACGCTGGTCTTCTTCGCCGTCATCCTTCCCGTGCTGTGGGGCCTGCAGTACCTCGCCACACTCATCCAGAAACGCCATGGAACTTGAACGCGTCCCCATCGACATCGCCAACTGCGCCAAGACCTACGCCGACGGCACGCGCGGCCTGCAACCCACCGACCTGCAGGTGCAGGCCGGCGAGGTGCTCGCCCTGCTCGGCCCGTCGGGCTGCGGCAAGACCACGCTGCTGCGGCTGATCGCCGGGCTGGAGTCGCCCGATGCGGGCAGCCGCATCGTGTTCGGCGGCCAGGACGTGACGCAGCGCCCGGTCGAGCATCGCGGCGTGGGCATGGTGTTCCAGAGCTACGCGCTCTTTCCGCAGATGACGGTGGCCGCCAACATCGGCTACTGCCTGCGCATCCGCGGCGTGGCAGCGGCCGAAGAGCAGCGTGCCGTGGGCGAGCTGGTCGACCTCGTGCGCCTCAACGGCCTGGAGAACAGGCGCCCGGCCGAGCTCTCGGGCGGCCAGCGCCAGCGCGTGGCACTGGCGCGCGCGGTGGCCGTGCGCCCGCGCGTGCTGCTGCTCGACGAGCCGCTGGCCGCGCTCGATGCGAAGCTCAAGGAATCGCTGCGCGACGAGCTCGCCGACCTCCTGCGCCGGCTCCACATCACGGCCATCCACGTCACCCACGACCAGCAGGAGGCGCTGGCCATCGCCGACCGGCTCGCGGTGATGCGCGCGGGGCGCATCGTGCAGGTGGGCCGCGGCGAAGACCTGTACCGCGCGCCGGCGCATCCTTTCGTGGCGGAGTTTCTCGGCCGGGTGAACCGGCTCGAACGCGAACCCGGGGCCATCGCACAAGGCGTTGTCCGACTCGGAGGGGCCGAAATGCCCTGCCCCGCCGCCTGGCAAAGCCATGCAAACCTGCTGGTCCGGCCGGAAGACATCGAGGTGAACACGCCCCAGCCCGGCTGGGGCGCCGCCACCGTCGAACGCCGCACCTTTCTCGGCGATCGCGTGCAACTGCACCTGCGCGTGGCCGACCAGCCCCTGTTGGTGGCCGACGTGGGACGAGACACTCCTTTCGCACCGGGCGACAGCGTGGGCCTTCGCATCCACCCCGACCGCCTGATGACGTCGCAGGAAGCCAACGCATGACGACAGCCTCAACGAACGACAACACCTTCCTGGTCCAGCTGACCGACCTGCACATCCGCGAGCCGGGCCGGCTGGCCTACGGCCGCATCGACACCGCGCCGTACCTCGAACGCGCGGTGCAGTCGGTGCTGGCCCTGCGCCAGCCGCCCGACGCGGTGGTGATCACCGGCGACCTGACCGATTTCGGCCGCGCCGCCGAATACGAGCACCTCGCCCGGCTGCTGGCGCCGCTGGCCATGCCGGTCTACCTGCTGCCCGGCAACCACGACGACCGCGATCAGCTGCGCCGCAGCTTTCCCGGCCATGCCTACCTGGGCACCGGCGCCGACACGCACGGCTTCGTCCAGTATTCGGTGCGAGTCGGCGCGCTGCGCCTGCTCACGCTCGACACCTGCGTGCCCGGCGCCAGCCACGGCACCCTGTGCGAGAAGCGCCTGGCCTGGCTCGGGGCCGAACTCGAGGCGGCGCGCGGCGAACCCGTGGTGGTCGCCATGCACCACCCGCCGTTCCGCACGCTGATCGGCCACATGGACGAGATCGGCCTGCTGGAAGGCGCCGACGCGCTCGAAGCCCTGCTTTCGCGCTACACGAACGTCGAACGCGTGATCTGCGGCCACCTGCACCGCGCCATCGACGTTCGCTTCGGCGGCACCATCGCCTCGACCTCCCCCGCGCAGGCGCACCAGGTCTGTCTCGACCTCGCCCCCGACGCGGCCTCCGCCTGGACGCTCGAGCCGCCCGCATTCCGGGTGCACGCCTGGTCCTCCGCCGAGCGGCGGCTGGTCACGCACCTCGCGGCTTCGGGGAACTTCGAAGGGCCGTATCCTTTCCACGAAAACGGAGCGCTGATCGACTGAAACGCGTATCCGTGGAAAATGGGGTCAAAACGAACCAAAACGAAAAGGATAGAACCCGACACCCATGAAGCATCTCCTGAATCTGCTGGCGGCCATCGCCCTGCTGGTCTGGGGCACCCAGCTCGTTCGCACCGGCGTGCTGCGCGTCTTCGGCGCCAACCTGCGCAAGATCCTCGTGCAGAGCATGCGCAACCGCTTCACGGCCGCCCTTTCGGGCATCGGCGTGACCGCGCTGGTGCAATCGAGCACCGCCACCTCCCTCATGACCTCGTCCTTCGTCGGGCAGGGTCTGGTGACGCTGCCTGCGGCGCTGGCGGTGATGCGGGGGGCGGACGTGGGCACCGCGCTGATCTCGGTGCTGTTCTCGGCGGACCTGTCGTGGCTGTCCCCCATGTTCATCTTCGTGGGCGTGGTGCTGTTCATCGCACGCGCCGACACCGTGGCCGGCCGCGTCGGCCGCGTGCTGATCGGACTCGGGCTGATGCTGCTGGCACTGCAGCTCGTGGTGGAGGCCACCGAGCCCCTGTTCTCCTCGCCCGCCGTGCGCACGCTGCTCGCATCGATCAACAGCGATGTGCTGCTGGAGATCACCATCGGCTCGGTGCTGGCGATCGTGGCGTATTCGAGCCTTGCCGTCGTCCTGCTGGTGGCCGCCATGGCCACCTCCAACGTCGTGCCGCTGGACGTGGCCCTGGGCCTGGTGCTCGGCGCCAACCTCGGCAGCGGCCTGCTGGCCGTGCTGACCACCGCCAAGTCCGCCATCCCGGTGCGGCAGGTGACCATCGGCAACCTGCTCTTCAAGGCCCTGGGCGTTGCCATCGTCGCGCCCTTCATCGGCCTGTGGATCCGCTACGTGCAGCCCGAACTGCCGAACCAGACCCACGGCGTGGTGCTGTTCCACCTCGCATTCAACGTCATCATCAGCGTCGGCTTCATCGGCCTCACGCAATGGGTGGCCAAGCTGGTGAGCCGCATGCTGCCCGTGCCCCAGCAGGCCACAGGCACCAGCCGCCCGCATCATCTCGACCCCTCGGCCCTGTCCACCCCGTCGCTGGCCATCTCGAACGCCGCGCGCGAAGCGCTGCACCAGGCGGACATCGTGGAGACCATGCTCATCGGCATCCTCGACGTGATCCGCCACAACGACACGCGCCTGGCGCAGGAGCTGCGGCAGCTCGACGACACCGTCGACCAGCTCTATTCGGCCATCAAGTACTACATGACCCGCATCTCGCGCGAGGCGCTGGGCGAGGAGGAAAGCCGGCGCTGGACCGACATCATCAGCTTCACGATCAACATGGAGCAGATCGGCGACATCATCGAGCGCGTGATCATCGATGTGGAAGACAAGAAGATCAAACCGCATCGCAACTTCTCCGAAGCCGGCATGGCAGAGATCGTTGAGCTCCATGGGCGGCTCGTCGCCAACCTGCGGCTGAGCATGAGCGTGTTCCTCAACGGCAACGTGCGCGACGCGCAGAAGCTGCTCGAGGAGAAGGCGCGCTTCCGTGACCTGGAACGCGCGTATGCCACCACCCACCTCGATCGCCTGTCCGATCGAACCACGCTGAGCATCGAGACCAGCTCACTGCACATCGACCTGATCAGCGACCTGAAGCGGATCAATTCGCACATCTGCTCGATTGCTTATCCGATTCTCGAGTCGGCAGGGGCGTTGGCGCCCAGTCGGTTGAGGGAGTCTCGGCTGGGGAAGATTGAGGGGTAGGGTTTGTTGCGGGCAACCTGTGTTGTTGGGGTTGCTGTTTGCTCTGGGTTTGGTCTGGGTTTGGTCTGGTAGACAGGTTGGTTGGGAATTTGCTTTTCGAGGCCGGGTCTCGGCCCGGCGGCCGACCTACTTTTCTTTGCTTCGCCAAAGAAACGTAGGCAAAAGAGAGGCGACCCTGCTGTCCGCGTCCCTCCGCTTCGCTACGGGCAACCTGCGGTGCTCGACATAGGAGGGGGTCCGCAGAACTCGCTCCACTGCGTTGCGCTCAAACAGCTGCGGCCCTGATCCCTCCTACGTCTGCGCTCCTCGGCGCAGCCAGAAGGGATTTCAATACCGAACGCGCCATCGCTTCGCTCGGCTTCGGAACTGACGGCTCGAACTCTCGTTCTCGCTGCACTCATGCTCATGCTCATGCTCATGCTCATGCTCATGCTCATGCCCGTGTCCGTGTCCGTGTCTGTGTCCAGGCCCGTGCTTGCACTTCTGCCTTGCTCTTGCTCTTGCTCTTGCTCTTGCTCTTGCTCTCGATCCATTTTCAGGTCGGTCTCAACGCTGGCACCTGCACTGCATTGACCGCTTCAAACCGTCATCGACACCAACAGAGGCCTTCGCACAGTTTCAACACTCCAGGCGCACAGCGCCTGCAGTGACCAGAGGCCGAGCGAAGCAATGGCCCGTGTGGTTCCCGCGCCCTCCCCTCTGGCTGCGCCGAGGAGCGCAGCGTTTCGCGGATCAGGGCTCGCAGCTGTTTGAGCGAAGCGAGTTCTGCGAGACCCCGCGAAACGCGAGCACCGCAGGTTGCCCCGTAGCGCAGCGAAGGGGTCGCAGACAGTGGGGTCGCCTTTCTTTTGCCTACTTTTCTTTGGCGAAGCAAAGAAAAGCAGGTCGGCCGCCGGGCCGAGACCCGGCCCCGGAAGCCAAACACTACTTGGCAGCAACTTCCAACGAACCATCCCGGACCGAAGAGTCACTCACCCGCCGCGCATACCGCTGCGCCAACACAGCACAAACCATCAACTGCATCTGATGAAAAAGCATCAAGGGCAGCACGATAGCCCCCACAGCATGCGAAGCAAACAAGACCTTCGCCATGGGAATCCCACTCGCCAGGCTCTTCTTCGACCCGCAGAAAACAATGGTGATCTCGTCGGCCTTGTCGAACCCCAGCTTGCGAGCAGACAGCGTCGTCAGCGTCAACGCCAGTGCCAGCAGCACAGCGCAGACCAGCAGCAAGCCCAGCAACGCACTCACGGGAATCTGCTTCCAGAGCCCTTCGATCACCGCCGCACTGAACGCCGTATAGACCACCAGCAGGATCGACCCCTGGTCCACGAACTTCAGCACCGCCGCACGCTTCTGCACCCACTTCCCGATCACCGGCCGCAGCAGGTGCCCGGCAGCGAACGGCACCATCAGCTGCAGGAGGATCTTCCCGATCGAATCGAAGGAGGAAGATGCGTTGCCCCCGTGCGGCAACACCACCAGATTCACAAGCACCGGCGTGATGAACACCCCGAGCAGGGTCGACGCCGAGGCGCTGCAGATCGCGGCCGGCATGTTTCCCCGCGCCATCGCGGTGAAGGCGATCGCCGACTGCACGGTGGCCGGCAGCACGCAGAGGAAGAGCACGCCGGTGTACAGGTCCGGCGTCACCAGCGGCGACAACACGGGCTTCAGGGCGATGCCCAGCACCGGGAACAGGATGAAGGTCGCGGCGAACACCAGCAGGTGCAGCCGCCAGTGCGTGATCCCCGCCATGATCGCCTCGCGCGACAGCTTCGCGCCATGAAGGAAGAACAGCAGCCCGATCGCCACGGTGGTCAGGCCTTCGAAGAAGTGCGCGACGCGGCCGCTGGCCGGCAGGAGGCTTGCAAGGGTCACGACCGAGACGAGCGCGAGCGTGAAGTTGTCGGGGAGAAAGCGTGAACGTGCCATGACGCGAATTGGACTCCGCCGCGATTCAAAAGAGAAATGGATTTATCGGATGGATATATGATTTCGCCGCATGAACGTCACCCTGCGCCAGCTTCGCGTGTTCCGCTCCGTGGCAGAAGGCCGCAACTTCAGCCGTGCCGGTGACCAGGTCGGCCTGAGCCAGCCCGCCGTGAGCCGCTCGATCCTCGAACTCGAATCGCAGCTCGGCCTCAAGCTGCTCGACCGCACCACGCGCGAGGTGGTGCTGACAGAGGCCGGCCAGTCGCTTGCGGCCCGCCTCGATCGCGTGCTCGACGACCTCGACCAGACCCTGCAGGACGTTGCCGGACTTGCCAGCGCACGCGGCGGCAAGGTGCGCGTAGCCAGCAGCCCGACGCTCTCTGCCAACCTCATGCCGGGCTGCATCGCCACCTGCGCCGAGACGGCGCCGGGCATCCAGTTCCTGCTGCTCGACCGCATCCAGCAGGACGTGCTCGACAGCGTGCGCAGCGGCGAAGTCGACTTCGGCGTGGTCATCGAGCCTTCCGAAGCCGACGACCTGTATTGCGAGCCGATCCTGGCCGACCCGTTCGTGCTCGTGTTGCCGCCGTCGCACCGTCTCGCGCAGAAGCCGTCGGTGCGCTGGAGCTCGCTCGAAGGGCAGCCGCTGGTGCTGCTCGACCACGCCTCGGGCAGCCGGCGCCTCATCGACCAGGCACTGGAGCGCAATGGCGCGCAGTGCGAGGTGAAGCAGCAGCTCGGACACCCGACCACCGTCTTCCGCATGGTCGAAGCCGGCATCGGCATCAGCGTGATGCCGGGAATGTCGTTGCCGCCCGAAGGGCTGGCGCAGCTTGCAGTGCGCCCTCTGGCGCCGCGCGTTCAGCGCGCGGTGATGCTGATCCGCCGGCGAAACCGCGCACTCTCGCCGCTGGCGGAGCACGTCTGGGGCATCGTGCGCGACACCGCCGCGCTCAATGCCGCAGCGGTGTCTGGCGAGAGCGCGTCGAAGGTTCCGAAGGCTGCGCAGAAGCCATTCCCGAAGGCGGGCTCCTGAACAGCGCCTGGCGCTGGCGCACGCAGAAGTCGATCAGGTCTTCCACCTCGGTGGCCTTGTCGAACACTGCGTCGGCGCCGAGCATGGCGCACTTTCGGCGCATCTCGGGCGTGGCGTAGTTGCTCAGCACCACCATCTTCTGGCCGGGCTCGCGATCGCGGCAGGCCTCGAGCACGCGAAAGCCGGTGCCGTCCTTCAGGAACAGGTCGACGATCGCCAGGTCCCACTGCGACAGATTCACCGTCAGCCAGCGCGTACCTTCGGCTTCCGACTCGGCCTGTCCGATGGGATCGATGCGTGCGACTTCCCGCAAGGTGCCTACCAGGTTCTCGCGGATGGTGGCGTTGTCTTCGACGATGAAAGTGCGAATGTTGCTTGTGTTCATCACGGATGTGCTCGGATTGCCTTCAGGTTTTTCAGGCTCTGACCGAGGCTACAAAGTGCACCCGCCACAAGTCGAAGGCATGACGCCCCAGCGCGGGTAGGACAAGACTGGCGTCAATCCTGCCCACCGCGCCCACAGCATCAGTCGCTTCGCGGATTCCGGTTTCAGAGCGTGAGGATCGTGCAACCCGTGGTCTTGCGTGCCTCGAGGTCGCGGTGCGCCTGCTGCACGTCGGCCAGCGCATAGCGCTGCTCGATCGGGATCTTCACCGCGCCGCTGCGCACCACGGCGAACAGGTCGTCGGCCATGGCCTGCGTGCTCTCGCGCGTGGACATGTGGGTGAACAGCGTGGGTCGCGTCACGTACAGCGAACCCTTCGACGCTAGCGTGCCGAGGTTGATCGGCGGCACGGGGCCCGAGCCGTTGCCGAAGACCGCCAGCAGGCCGAACGGCCGCAGGCAGTCGATCGAGCCTTCGTAGGTGTCCTTGCCCACAGAGTCATACACCACCTTCACGCCCTTGCCGCCGGTGATCTCCTTCACGCGCTGCGCGAAGTTCTCGGTGCTGTAGTTGATGGCATGCGCCGCGCCGTGCGCCAGCGCGAGCTTGCACTTGGCGTCGCTGCCGGCGGTGCCGATCAGCTGCAGCCCCAGCGCTTTCGCCCACTGGCAGGCAATGAGGCCCACGCCGCCCGCGGCCGCATGGAACAGGATGAAGTCGCCGGCCTGGAGGCCTTCGGCCGGCAGCGTCTTCTTCAGCAGGTACTGCGTGGTCAGGCCCTTGAGCATCATGGCCGCGCCGGTCTCGAAGGAGATGTCGTCGGGCAGCTTGCACACGCACTTGGCCGGCATCACGCGCAGCTCGCAATACGCACCGGGCGGCGGGCTTGCGTAGGCGGCACGGTCGCCGGCCTTCAGGTGCGTCACGCCCCCGCCCACCGCCTCGACGACGCCCGAGGCCTCCATGCCGAGCTGCAGAGGCATGGCGAACGGGTAGAGGCCGCTGCGCTGGTAGGTGTCGATGAAGTTCAGGCCCACGGCCTTGTGACGGATGCGGATCTCGCCGGGGCCGGGCTCCCCGACATCCACCTCGACGATCTTCAGTTCTTCGGGACCGCCATGGCGGTCGATACGGACGGCTTTGCTCATCATGTTTCAGTCTCCATGCGCAAGGGAAAAACGGAGCACGCATCCTGCCACGCCCGGGTGTCCCGTGGCGGCGCGGGGCATCATTGCCCGGTAGAGTCGGCGGCCATGTCGACACCGCCGCAGCACCTTCCCCGCCACGCGCCGCTCACGGCCCTTACCGTTGTCCTGCTGCTCATTCCGCCGCTGCTGTGGGCCAGCAACGCCGTGGTCGGTCGCATGGTGCGTGAGCTGGTGTCGCCACTCACGCTGAACTTCGTGCGCTGGGTGATCGCCTTCGTGCTGCTGCTGCCGTTCGCCGCGCCGGTGCTGCGCCGCGGCAGCCCGCTGTGGACGCACTGGAAGCGCTACGCGCTGCTCGGGCTGCTGGGCATCGGCCTGTACAACGCCTCCCAGTACCTGGCGCTGCAGACCTCCACGCCCATCAACACCACGCTGGTGGGCTCCAGCCTGCCACTGTGGATGCTCGCCGTGGGCAGCGTGTTCTTCGGCGCGCGTGTGAACGCACGCGAAATAGGCGGCGCGCTGCTGTCGATGGTCGGCGTGCTGCTGGTGCTCAGCCGCGGCGAATGGCAACAGCTGCTCGGGCTGCGGCTGGTGCCGGGCGACCTCTACATGATCGTGGGCACCATCGCCTGGGCCTTCTACAGCTGGCTGCTGGCGCGCACGCACGAGCCGAAGGCGGTGCGCCAGGACTGGGCAGCGTTCCTGATGGCGCAACTGGTGTTCGGCCTGGCATGGTCGGGCGCGCTGGCCGCCGGCGAATGGACGCTGACCGACGCGCACATCAACCTGGGTTGGCCGCTCGTCGCGGCCATGCTCTTCATCGGCATCGGTCCCGCGGTGGTGGCCTACCGCTGCTGGGGCACCGGCGTGCAGCGCGCGGGGCCGCAGGCAGCCAGCATCTTCATGAACCTCACGCCGCTGTTCGCGGCCGTGCTGTCGGCCGCCTTCCTGCGCGAGCCGCCGCACTGGTACCACGGCGCGGCGTTCCTGCTGATCGTGGGTGGGATCGTGGTGGCGTCCCGGCGCTGAGCGCGGCCCTCAGGCGAAGAGCTGCGCCATCCCGGGCTCTTCTCGCATCCAGCGCGGCGCTTCTGCCTTGTCCACCACGCGCCAGGCATAGCCCGGGCGGTCGTACAGATCGTGCCCCGACGCCAGCAGCGCGGGAATGTCGATGGCATCGAGAAAAGCCTGCGAGTTGTACTCCTGGTGCGCAAAGCCCCGGATCTTCGCGCGCACCGCGTCCTCGCTCATCGCAAGGTACGAGAAGTGCCAGCCGGCATCCGCCAGGATCAGCGCCGGCTGCGCGCCGCTGCGCACTCGCATGCGAAGCTGGTCGGGCGTGAGGCTGTCGAAGCGGGCACGCGTGGCGGCCACGGTCCACACCGACGAGGCCTCCGGCCCTTCGACGTTGCGGTAGTTCGCATAGAAATAGTAGAAGGCCTGGCACAACCCGTAGACCTCGTGTCGGCGGTCGTCGCGCATCGCGCGAACCACCTCGGCGCGCGGAATCTCGTCGGCGTCCGAGACCATCACCAGGTCGTGCGGCGCCGCATCGTGCAGGCCGCGCATGACCTGGTTGCGCTGGAACTTCTCTCGTATCCAGAAGCCGGACTTCGGCGCATCGGAATGCCAGTCGCCCACCACCGCCGCAGCATCGGCCGCCTCGTCGATCATCGGCATGTCGTGCACCGCGATGTAGCGGATGCGCGGCAGGAAAGCCGCGATGCGCGGGTCGGCGGCATCGAAGCGCAGCGCCTTCGGCTCGCCGCTGAAGGTGCAGTCGGCCTCGACGACGACGAAGCAATCGACCACGTCAGACAGCTCGTGCAGCCGCGCCGCGAGGATGTCGGCCTCGCCGTTGTAGGTGATGCAGTCGTAGACCCTACGCGTGGGCATCGCTGCGGTCTTCGCCTCGGGCTCCGGCGCGAACTCGATGCAGTAGCCGTTGCGCTCGAACATCTGCAGGATGTCGCGCTCGCCGTACCAGCCGTCGAGCTGCGACAACGGAATCAGCGACCGCAGCGTGAGCGGCGACAGGCTCACGAGCTGCCGCACCTTCGCATGATGGCCGAAGAGCAGCATCGCGTCGTAGCCATGGTGCAGCTGCGGCCCCGCGTGCTCGATGGCAAAGCTGCGCGCCAATTCCAGCGGCGCAAAGCGCATGCCCACGGCTTCGAGCGCGGGGCGCAGCACGCCGCTGAGCTGCACGTCCTCGAGCAGCGCGTTGTGGTCCCAGTGCATCCGCACCGGCTCGCCGCCGACCGCATCGGGCGGCGGAATCTCCACACGGATGTGCGTATGGTCGACCAGCGCGCGCATGAAGCGCCGGCTGCGCAGGCTGAAGCCGCCGTTCTGGATGGGCGTGACGACGTGGCCGGGCTTGGCGAGCTCGTCCGCCCACTCGAAGCGGTTGCGCCAGTACGTCCCCTGGGGCGAATCGATCTTCGCGAGATGGATGGGGGCGCCGATGTAGTCGCAGTCCAGGAACCCGTCGCTCCAGTTGGCGGCGTTGACGACCCAGCCGTCTTCCTGCACGACCAGCGCGAACTCGGTCTGAACCACGCGCCACAGCGCGAACATCATGAACCAGCTGTACTCGTGGTAGTTCAGCGGCGCGATCGCCAGATGTTCGATGCCGGGCGCCAGGTCGTCGGGCGCCTTCGGGCTGCACAGCAGCGCGCGGGCGCCGGGCATCTGTGCCTGGCTGTGCCGCAGCGCCAGCGCCGCGCCGCGCGCGTCGGGTAAGCCGGTGACCGAGACCAGCGTTATTTTTTTGAATGACTCCCTGCTCACGATGCGCCTCCCGTCGCTCTCGTGAATCGCGCTCAGTAGGTGCCGGGGTAGGCGCCGCCGTCGGCCAGGATGTTCTGGCCCGTCATGTAACCGGCCTGCATGCTGCACAGGAACGCGCAGATGGCGCCGAACTCGGCCGGCGTGCCGAAGCGCCTGGCCGGGATGTTCTTCTTGCGGGCTTCCCACACAGTGTCGAAGTCCTGGCCGCTTTTCTGCGCCGCGCCGGCCATCGTGCCCTTGAGGCGGTCGGTGTCGAACGACCCCGGCAGCAGGTTGTTGATGGTCACGCCCTGCGCCGCCACCGCCGTGCGTGCCACGCCGGCCACGAAGCCGGTGAGGCCGCTGCGTGCGCCGTTCGACAGGCCCAGGATGTCAATCGGCGACTTCACCGAGCTCGACGTGATGTTCACGATGCGGCCGAAGCCGCGCTTCGCCATGCCGTCCACCGTGGCCTTGATGAGCTCGATGGGCGTGAGCATGTTGGCATCGACCGCCTTGATCCACGCCTCGCGGTCCCAGTTGCGGAAGTCGCCGGGCGGCGGACCGCCGGCGTTGGTGACGACGATGTCGAAGTCGTGGCCCAGCGCGAACACGGCCGCCCGGCCGGCTTCGGTGGTGATGTCGGCGGCCACGTGTTTCACGAACGCGCCCGACGTCCCGGCGGCTTCCACCAGCTTCTTCGATGCCGCCTCGAGCGCCTCGGCGCCGCGCGCCACGATCACCACGTTGACGCCTTCGCGCGCCAGCGCTTCCGCACAGCCGTAGCCCAGCCCCTTGCTTGCGCCGCACACCAGCGCGGTCTTGCCTGCGATACCCAGATCCATGTCGTTTCTCCAGTCGGTCTTGTATGTGTTGAGGTTTCGCAAGGGGCCTCAGCGCCCCTTGCGCGTGAAAACGAAGATGCCCGCGATCACGAGCACCGTGCCGGCCGCAATCCATGCGGTGAACGGCTCGCCGAGTATGACCACCCCCATGAGGATGGTCGACAGCGGCCCGATCATGCCGGTTTGCGCGGCCACCGCGGGGCCGATGCGCTCGATGGCCATCATCACCATGAGGACGGGCACCGCCGTGCACAGCGTGGCGTTGAGCACCGACAGCCAGATCACCTCGGGCGCCACCGCCATCGCGGCGCTCATCGGCCGCGTGAGCACGAACTGCAGGATGCACAGCACGCAGGCCACGGTGGTGGCCAGGCCCACCAGGCGCAGCGACCCGAGGCGTTTGACGAACTCGCCGCTGTAGACGAGATAGCCCGCATAGCTCACGGCGCTCAGGAACACGAGGAACGCGCCCCACGCCGCCGCCCCGCCGCCCTTGCCGCTGCCGCCGCTCCAAAGTTCGTGGCCGAACACCAGCAGCACGCCGGCATAGCTCACGACCATGCCAAGCACCTGCGGGCGCGTCGGGCGGCGCCGGTACAGCAGCCAGCCGAAGAACAGCACCAGCGTGGGGTTGAGGTAGAGGATGAGCCGCTCGAAGCTGGCCGAGATGTAGGCGAGCCCGGCGAAATCGAGAAAGCTCGCGAGGTAGTAGCCCGAGAAGCCCAGGCCGATCACGCCGATCCAGTCGCGTCCGGTGAGCGCAGGCTTGCCGCGCCCCGCCCACCATGCCATCACCGCGAACAGCGGCAGCGCGAACAGCATGCGCAGCATGATGAGCGTGACGGCGTCCACCCCGTAGCGGTACGCCAGCTTGACGATGATGGCCTTGCCGCTGAACGCGATGGCGCCCAGCGTCGCAAGCACCAGGCCGGACGCATAGCCCTTCCTGTGCGTCTCCAAAGAGGGAATGCCGGTCGATGCGGCTGTCTTGTTCATCCCCCGATCATCGCGGCAAACCCAAACCCCGTGCTGCCGCTCGCCCTGCAGCGGGTGGCCCAGCCACGCGCTCGCGCCGGCTCAGTAGCCCGCGGCCAGGCCGTCGCGGCGCGGATCGCTCGCGGCCACGTAGCCTTCGACCGAGGGCTCGCCGGCGCGCCAGATGAACTGGCCCGCGCCGAAGTCCTGGTACGAGTCGTTGATCACTTCCAGGTGGTGGCCCAGGTCGCGCAGGCCCTGCAGCGTGGCGGGGTTCATCGCGGCCTCGACATTGATCTCCAGGCCCGCGTTGAAGCGCCAGCGCGGCGCATCGCAGGCGGCCTGCAGGCTCTGCCTGTAGTCGAGCAGGCGCACCAGCGTCTGCATGTGGCCTTGCGGCTGCATGTTGCCGCCCATCACGCCGAAGCTCATCACCGGCTGGCCGTCCTTCGTGAGGAAGGCCGGGATGATCGTGTGGAACGGGCGCTTGCCCGGCGCCACCACGTTCGGGCTCTCGGCCTTCAGGCTGAAGCCGTGGCCGCGGTTCTGCAGGCTGATGCCGAATTCGGGCTCCACGCAACCCGAGCCGAAGCCCATGTAGTTGCTCTGGATGAAGCTCACCATCATGCCGCTCTCGTCGGCCGCGGTGAGGTAGATGGTGCCGCCCTTCACCGGATTGCCGGCCTTGAAGTCCTGGGCCTTCTTGACGTCGATCAGGCGCGCGCGCGAGGCCAGGTAGGCATCGTCGAGCATCTGCTCGGTGGTCACTTCCATGGTGTTGCGCTCCGACACGTAGCGGTACACGTCGGCAAAGGCCAGCTTCATCGCCTCGATCTGCAGGTGCTGCGACTGCACCGAGTCGACCGGCAGCGAGGCGATGTCGAACTTCTCGAGGATGCCCAGCGCGATCAGCGCGGCGATGCCCTGGCCGTTCGGCGGGATCTCGTGCAGCGTGTGGCCCCGATAGTCGCGCGAGATCGGCTTGACCCATTCGGGCTGGTAGGCCGCGAGGTCGGCCACGGTGAGCGCGCCGCCCTGCTCGGCCGAGAACTTCGCCAGCGCCTCGGCGATTTCGCCGGTGTAGTAGGCCTCTCCCTTGGTGCGGGCTATGGCCTTCAATGCGCGCGCGGCCGCGGTGAAGCGGAACAGCTCGCCCACCTCGGGCGCGCGGCCCCAGGGCAGGAAGGCCTGTGCGAAACCAGGCTGCGACTTCAGGATCGGCGTGGCCGCGGCCCACTTGCCCTGCACCACCGGCGGCACGAGGTAGCCGCGCTCGGCGATGTCGATGGCCGGTGCCAGCAGGTCGGCGAACGGCAGCTTGCCGAAGCGCTCGCTCATGGCCACCCAGCCGCGCACCGCGCCCGGCACCGTGACCGAGTCGATGCCGCGCATCGGCGGCGTCGCGGCATCGGCGCCGTACTTGCTCTTGAAGTACTCGGGCGTCCACGCCTTGGGCGCCGGGCCGGAGGCGTTGAGGCCGTGCAGTTCCTTGCCGTCCCACAGAATGCAGAAAGCGTCGCTGCCCAGGCCGTTGCTCACCGGCTCCACCAATGTCATCACCGCCGCCGTGGCGATGGCCGCATCCACCGCGTTGCCGCCCTGCTGCAGGATGCGCAGCCCGGCCTGCGAGGCCAGCGGGTGCGAGGTCGACACCACGTTGCGCGCAAAGATCGGAATGCGCGTGGAGAGGTAGGGGTTGGCGTAGTCAAACTTCATACAGGGCCTTCAAGGACAACTCGAAAAGTCGGGAACACCGCGGAACCGGCTTCGCCGGGCCGCCGGTGTTGCCCCCGGCAGGGGGAAGGCGTAGCGACACGCAGTGCGCGCAGCCTGGGGGCGAGCTCATTCATTCGTTGGTGATCTTGCGATCGACCACGATCTTTTTCCATTTGGCGGCGTCGACGGCCACCATCTTCGCGAACTGGTCGGGCGTGCCTGGCGTCGCGGGCTCGATGCCCAGGCGAGCGAGCTTTTCCTTCACCTCGGGGTCGACCAGCGCTTCGTTCGCCGCCTTGTTCACGCGGGCCACGATGTCGGCCGGCAGGTTCTTCGGTCCATAGAAGCCGAACCAGGTGTTCGACTCATAGCCCGGCAGCGTGTCCGCGATGGCCGGCAGCTCGGGCGCCAGCGGGCTGCGCTTGAGCGAGGTCACGCCCAGCGCGCGCAGGCGGCCGTCGCGCACGTGCGGCATGCCGGTGGGCAGCGAATCGAACAGCACGTCGACCTTGCCGCTGATCAGGTCGGGAATGGCCAGCGCCGTGCCCTTGTACGGGATGTGCGTGACGAACACGCCGGCCTGCGCCTTGAACAGCTCCGCCGTGAGCTGCACGATGGTGCCGTTGCCGCTCGACGCGTAGTTGAGCTTGCCGGGGTTCTTCTTCGCGTAGTCGATCCACTCGCGCACCGTCTTCGCGGGCGAGTTGACCGGCACCAGCATGATGCTGGCCGCGTCGCCCACGTGTGCGATGGGCGTGAAGTCGCGCACTGTGTCGTAGGGCAGCTTGCTGATGGCCGGGCCGATGGAGTGCGTGCTGGTCGTGGCCAGCAGGATCGTGTAGCCGTCCGGCGCGGCCTTGGCCGCCTGGTCGGAGCCGATCGCGCCGCCTGCGCCCGGCTTGTTGTCGACCACCAGCGTGGTGCCGAGCTTCTCCCCCATCTTCTGGCCCAGCGTGCGGGCGAAGAGGTCGGTCGCGCCGGCTGCCGGGAACGGCACGATCAGGCGGATCGGCTTGTTCGGATAGTTCTGCGCGAGGGCGGAGCCCCCGGCGAGCAGCAGGGCGGCAGCCGCAGCGGCCGCGCGCACGAAGCTTTGTCGTTTCATGGAAATCATTGTGTCCGAGATGTTTGCTTGGCGGTGCGCCATGCCCGGCGCAGCCGGAAGATTGGACGCCCGCGAGGTTGAAAATAGAAATGGATTTATCGGATAGATATATGAAACCGCTGCATCAATCGTGCCTGGGCGGTCGCGATCCGGTCCGCGGCGGCGGCCCGAAACAAAAACGGCGCCCGAAGGCGCCGTTCCTGGAGCGGGTGCAAGACCCCGGATCAATCCTCGACGAAGGCCTCTTCGCGCTTGGACTTCACCGCAGGCAGCAGCACGATGATGAGCAGCAGCGCAGCGGCAGCCAGCAGGCTCGCCGAGATCGGACGCGTCACGAACACGCTCCAGTCGCCGCGCGACAGCAGCAGCGAGCGGCGCAGGTTCTCTTCCATCATCGGGCCCAGGATGAAGCCCAGCAGCAGGGGCGCAGGTTCGCAGCCCAGCTTGAAGAAGGTGTAGCCCACCAGACCGAAGATGCCCACCATCCAGATGTCGAAGGTGTTGTTGTTGGTCGAGTACACGCCGATGGCGCAGAACAGCACGATCGCCGGGAACAGGTACTTGTACGGCACCGACAGCAGCTTGATCCACATGCCGATCAGCGGCAGGTTCAGGATGATCAGCATCGCATTGCCGAGCCACATCGAGGCGATCAGTCCCCAGAACAGTTCGGGGTTGCTGGTCATGACCTGCGGACCCGGCTGGATGTTGTGGATCGTCATGGCGCCGACCATCAGCGCCATCACGGCGTTCGGCGGGATGCCCAGCGTCAGCAGCGGAATGAACGAGGTCTGCGCACCGGCGTTGTTGGCCGACTCGGGAGCCGCCACGCCGCGGATGTTGCCCTTGCCGAAGGGCACTTCGCCCGGCTTCAGCTTGGTCTTCTTCTCGATCGTGTAGGCCGCGAAAGCCGCCAGCAGTGCACCGCCGCCGGGCAGGATGCCCAGTGCCGAACCCAACGCCGTGCCACGCAGGACCGCAGGCGTCATGCGCTTGAAGTCTTCCTTGGTCGGGAACAAACCCGAGACCTTGGCGGTGAACACTTCGCGTTCGTCGTCAGGACGCGAGAGGTTGGCAATGATTTCGCCGTAGCCGAACACGCCCATGGCGATGGCCACGAAGCCGATGCCGTCGGTCAGTTCGGGAATGTCGAAGCTGTAGCGCGCCACACCCGAGTTCACGTCGGTGCCGACCAGGCCCATGAGCAGGCCCAGCACGATCATCGCGATGGCCTTGAGCAGCGAGCCCGAGGCCAGCACCACGGCGCCGATCAGGCCCAGGATCATCAGCGAGAAGTACTCGGCAGGGCCGAACTTGAAGGCCAGCTCGGTCAGCGGCGGCGCGAAGGCGGCCAGGATCAGCGTGCCCACGCAACCTGCGAAGAACGAACCCAGGCCGGCGGCCGCCAGTGCGGGACCCGCACGGCCCTTGCGCGCCATCTGGTAGCCGTCGATCACGGTCACCACCGACGAGGACTCGCCGGGCAGGTTCACCAGAATCGCGGTGGTGGAGCCGCCGTACTGCGCGCCGTAGTAGATGCCGGCCAGCATGATGAGTGCCGACACGGGCGGCAGCGCATACGTGGCGGGCAGCAGCATCGCGATGGTCGCGACCGGGCCGATGCCCGGGAGCACGCCGATCAGCGTGCCCAGAATGCAGCCGACCAGGCAGTACAGCAGGTTGGTGAAGGTAAAGGCAACGCCAAAACCCATCGAGAGGTGGTCAATCAATTCCATGATGTGAACGGCTTTCTTCTCAACCGGTGATGAAGGTCGGCCAGACCTGGATCTGGAGCTTCAGCGCCCAGATGAAGGCAACGTAGCTGCCCACGGCCAGGACGGTGGCGAGCGCGACGACCTTCTTCAGGTTGAACTCGCTGCCGGCCAGGCTCGAGATGATCACGAGCGCGTAGATGGCGATGATCATTCCCATCGCCGGCACGCCGAGGCTCGGCAGGCCGCCGAGCAGGACGCCGAAGGCGAGGTTCGCGCCCAGGATGTAGACGACCTGCTTCCAGGCCCACTTGCCGATTTTTTCGCCGTCGGTCGTTTCAACGGTCAAGCCGGTGAACATGATCCCGAGCCCGATGAGGGCCATCAGGATACCGAGCATCAACGGGAAATAACCCGGGCCCATTCGGGCACCCGAGCCCACGGTGTAGGTGGTGGCGCCCCATGCGAACGCCACACCCACCACCGTGAACATCAGACCCGAGAAAAAGTCTTTCTGACTCTTGATCTTCACGAACAGTCTCCTCGAACAGATTTCGATGCGGGATTGTCGAGTCAGCTTCCGGTCAGCCCGATGTGGATTCCACTAACCGGAGGCCTAGGGATAACCCGAAAGAACTCCCGGGCACCAGGCGTGAGAAACGGACGGATTATTCCAGCGGCGGCGTGGCGCTCAGCACTTCCTCGATGGTGGTCACGCCCTCGGCCACGCGCAGCGCACCGGCCAGCCGCAAGGGCCGCATGCCGTCGATGACCGCCTGGCGGCGCAGGCCGCCCAGGTTGGGCTCCTTGGTCACGTTGCCCTTGAACGCCTCGCTGATGCTCAGCAGTTCGTACAGGCCCATGCGGCCCATGTAGCCGGTCATGCGGCAATCGACGCAGCCCACCGGCTTATACGCGCGCACCGAGCCCGTGATCTGCCAGGGCTTCACGAGGTCCTCGAGCTTTTCGCGGGTAACAGTCTCGTCAGGCTGCTTGCAGTTGGGGCACAGCGTGCGCACCAGCCGCTGCGCGAGCACGCCCAGCATCACCGCATTGATGAGGTAAGACGGCACGCCCAGTTCCATCAGCCGCGTGATGGCGCTGGGCGCGTCGTTGGTGTGCAGCGTGCTGAACACCAGGTGGCCGGTGAGCGCGGCCTGTACCGCCATCTCGGCGGTGGCCAGGTCGCGGATTTCGCCGACCATGATGATGTCCGGGTCCTGCCGCATCAGCGCGCGCAGCCCCTCGGTGAAACCGAAATCGAGTTGCGCCTGCACCTGTGTCTGGTTGAACGAAGGCTCGATCATTTCGATCGGGTCTTCCACGGTGCTCACGTTGACCTCTTCCGTCGCCACGCGCTTGAGCGTCGAATACAGCGTGGTGGTCTTGCCCGAGCCCGTGGGGCCCGTCACCAGGATGATGCCGTTGGGCCGCGTCACCAGCTGCTCCCAGCGCTGCGCGTCGTGATGCGCGAAGCCCAGTGCGTCGAGGTCCTTCACCGCGGTGTCGGGGTCGAAGATGCGCATCACCATCTTCTCGCCGAACGCAGTGGGCAGCGTCGACAGGCGCATTTCGATTTCTTCGCCGCGCATGTTGCGGGTCTTGATGCGGCCGTCGAGCGGGCGACGCTTCTCGACCACGTCCATGCGGCCCAGCAGCTTGATGCGCGCGATCATCGCGTTCATCACGCCCATCGGCATCTGATAGGCCGGATGTAGGATGCCGTCGATCCGGAAGCGGATCACGCCCTGCTCGCGACGCGGTTCCAGGTGAATGTCGCTCGCACGCTGGTCGAAGGCGTACTGCCAGAGCCAGTCGACCACCTGCACCACGCTCTGGTCGTTGGCGTCGAGCTGCTTGTTGCTCTTGCCCAGCTCCACCAGCTGCTCGAAGCTCGCGCCACCGGTGTTGCCGCCGGCTTTCTGCGCGGCGCGCACCGACTTCGCAAGCGAGAAGAACTCGGCCGTGTAGCGCTGGATGTCCGCAGGGTTGGCCACCACGCGGCGCACCGCGCGGCGCGACTGGCGCTCGACCTCGGCGATCCAGTCCGTGAGAAAGGGCTCGGCTGTCGCCACCACCACCTCGTTGGCCAGCACCTGCACCGGCAGCACCTTGTGTCGCTCGGCGTAGGCTGCGCTCATGGTGTCGGCGACCTTGCCCACATCGACGCGCAGCGGATCGATGCGCAGGTAGGCCAGCCCCGCGCGGCCCGCGAGCCATTGCGTGAGCATCTCCAGGTCGAGCGGCTTGCCGTCGTTCTCGCGCGTCATCGACACGTTGGCAAGACGCACCAGCGGTGCCTGGCGGCTCTCGGCCTGGGCGCAGCGCGCGATGGTGCGCTTGGCCTCGTGCGGCGAGATCACGCCGTCGGTGGCGAGCCACTCGATCAGGCGGCGCAGTTCGAGCGGACCTTCATGGCGCGAGGCAGTGCCCGGCATGGCGCCGGGCGTGGCGGACGGGGAATCGGGGGCAACAGGAACAGCGCTCATGAACCGGAAAGAATTAAGAAAACACAGCCCCGTCGCGCGCAGGCGTGCGAGGCCCAGCGAGTCTGGATGGTTTGCGCGCGCTCGGCAAGCCCACCGGGTGTCATTCGACCCGCCCCGGTCCCCGAAACCGGGTCGTGCGTGACACGCCCGCCACACCCCACGCACAGCGTGCGGCCCCGGCTTCTTCATGCCCGACAAGCACTTAGCGGACAGGCGCCGCGCCGGCGCCGGGTGGCACGGCGATTGCACCCTGGACAGGGATTCGCACCGGCCCCGTCCGGCGCTTTGGCCGTCCACACGAGCGAAGGGAACGCTATGGTCCAGGTGACATATCCCGGCGTCTACATCCAGGAGCGCGCGAGCGGCGTGCGCACCATCACGGGGGTCGCGACCTCCATCGCCGCGTTCGTCGGCTACACCCGCAAGGGCGTGCCCGACAAGGCCGTGGCGATCACGAGCTTCTCCGACTTCGAGCGCGGCTACGGCGGCCTCGACCACGACAGCCCGCTGTCGTACGCGGTGCGGCAGTTCTACGCCAACGGCGGCAGCCAGGCGCTCATTGTGCGCGTGGCCAGCAGCTTCGCCAGCGCGGCCTTCGTGCTGAACGACGACGCCGCCGCGCCGGTGCTCGACGTGACGGCGGCCAGCCCCGGCAGCTGGGCCAACAGCCTGCGCATCGCCATCGACCGCACCGCGGTGCGCAACCCCGATGCCGAATTCAACCTCGTCGTGCAACAGCTCGGCAGCGACGGCGTGACCCTGCAGACGCTGGAGACGCACCGCAACCTCAACCTCGATGCGAACTCGCCGCAGTACGCGGTGTCGGTGGTCAACGGCGCTTCGGCCACGGTCACGCTCGCGCGGCGCGCACTCGCCTTCGCCGACGCCGGATTCGCTGTCGGCACCGACACCTCCGCGCTGGCCTGGCCGATCGACCCCGCGGCGCGCACCATCTCCGGCGTGCTCGACGGCACCACGCCCTTCACGCTGGCCGTGGGCGCGGGCCCTTTCGCCGACCTGGCCGCGGTCATCACCGCCGTCACTGCCGCCATCACGGCGGCGGGCGTGGTTGGCCTCGCGGCCTCGGAGACCGGCGCCGACGGCACCGCCGGCACCGACCACCTGATGCTGGCTTCGGCCACCCCCGGGGAATCGTCGGCCGTCACCATCGGCGGCGGCTCGTTCGGCGGGCTTGCCGCGCTGCTCGGGCTGGGCCTGGCCAACGGAGGGCGCGAGTTCACCGGCAGCGCCGGGCACCGGCCCGCCGTGGTGGCCGCGCCGCTGCCTGCACCCGGCACGCCGGGCGTCGACGGCGTGCGCGCCGGCGCGGTGGAGCTGGTGGGCAGCCCGCTCGCCAAGACCGGCATGCAGGCGCTGCTCGACACCGACCTCTTCAACCTGCTGGTGATCCCCGAGACCTTCGACATGACCGACGCGCAGGCCGCGGCGGTCATCGCCTCGGGCGTGGACCTGTGCGAGCAGCGGCGCGCCTTCTACATCCTCGATGCGCCCGCGGGCAAGACGCTCGCCAACATCGCCGCCTGGGCCAACGGCGTCACGCAGACGCGCAACGCCGCGGTGTACTTCCCGCCGGTGCGCATCGCCGATCCGCTGGACGGCCTGCGCCCGCGCGCCATGCCGCCCTCGGGCACGCTGGCCGGCGTGTACGCGCGCACCGACGCCACGCGCGGCGTGTGGAAGGCGCCGGCCGGCACCGATGCCACGCTCAACGGCGTGATCGACCTCGGACTGCCCGTGAGCGACCTGGAGAACGGCAACCTCAACCCGCACGGCATCAACGTGCTGCGCAGCTTCCCGGCCTATGGCCGCGTGGTGTGGGGCGCGCGCACCACGCGCGGCTCGGACGCGCAGGCCGACGAATACAAGTACGTGCCGATCCGCCGGCTCGCCCTGTTCCTGGAGGAGAGCCTCTACCGCGGCACGCAGTGGGTGGTGTTCGAGCCCAACGACGAGCCGCTGTGGGCGCAGATCCGGCTGAACCTCGGCGTGTTCATGAACGGCCTGTTCCGCCAGGGCGCGTTCCAGGGCTCGACGCCGCAGGAAGCCTACTTCGTCAAGTGCGACAAGGAGACCACCACGCAGGCCGACCGCAACCTCGGCATCGTGAACATCGAGGTGGGCTTCGCGCCGCTGAAGCCGGCCGAGTTCGTGGTCATCACGATCCAGCAAGTCATCGGCGACCTTTCATGAATTCACCCCCAGTCTTCGCGCACTTCGTGTCGCTTCGCCAACCCCCTTTCCGGGGGCAACACCCACGGCCCGGCAAAGCCGGTTCCGTGGTGTTCCACGAACAAACAGACCGCGACAGCCTCGCCTGAAACTGGCACGAACAGGAGCTGACCATGCCCAAGGGTTTCATCGTCAACGCCCACCGCGTCGACCCGTACAAGAACTTCAAGTTCCAGCTCATGTGGGATGGCCGCGTGGTGCTGGGCATCAGCAAGGTGGGCGCGCTCAAGCGCACCACCGACGTGGTCAAGCACCGCGAGGGCGGCGACAACAGCACCGACCGCAAGTCGCCCGGCCGCACCACCTACGACGCGATCACGCTGGAGCGCGGCATCACGCACGACCTGGAGTTCGAGAAGTGGGCCAACCTGGTCCACCCCATCACCGACGCCGGCATGGACCTGAAGAACTTCCGCAAGGACGTGGTGCTGCTCATGAACAACGAGCGCGGCCAGACCGTGAAGCGCTACAAGATCTACCGTGCCTGGGTCAGCGAGTACACCGCGGTGCCCGACCTCGACTCGAACGCCAATGCGATCGCCATCGAGCACCTCAAGCTCGAGACCGAGGGCTGGGAGCGCGACATCGACTCGCCCGAACCCGACGAGACCGGCGCGGTGCCGCAACCGGCGGGCTGACCGTCCGTACCGCCGCACCATGGACGCCACGCCATGCCCACCCCGTCGATCTCCCTGCGGGCGTTCGGTCGTGCCGAAGACCTCGACATCGCGCTCGACGTCGACCTGGCGCAGGCCGACCGGCCCGCGCTGGTGACCGAGCTGCTCGACCGCTGCGGCGGCCACCGCAACGCGGCGTTCTGGTGGTCGCGCCCGGTCGGCGTGCGCATCGGCGCGCTGCTGCAGCTGGTCGCATTGACCGAGGAGACCCGCACGCTCGACGTGGCGCTGCGCTGCGTGCAGCCCGACTGCGGCGAGCGCTTCGAGGCAGAACTTCCGATCGACGAACTGCTCGCGCGCACACCGGACGAACGCGCCTCGCGCGACGGGCGCGGCGAGCCCTTGCGCATCGACCTGCCCGATGGGCGCCACGCCACGCTGCGCCTGCCGACCGGCGAGGACCTGCGCGACTGGCGCACCCGGCCGCATGCGAATCCGGCCGACGCGGTGGCCGCGGTGATCGACACATTGCGCATCGATGGCGACCTGCAGCCCGGCGACGCCACCGCGCTGGCCGAAGCCATCGCTGCGCACGACCCGCTCGTGGCCTTCAGCGTGGCCGGCACCTGCCCGGCCTGCGGCGCGGAGGACGAACTGCCGGTGGACCTCGAAGGCCTCGCACTGCAGAAGCTCGCGCGACGCCAGCAGGGCCTGCTGCTCGACGTGCACCAGCTCGCCTCGCACTACGGCTGGACCGAGGAGCAGGCGCTGGCCGTGCCGCCGCGGCGCCGCGCGCGATACCTCGCGCTGATCGACAACGACCACGGAGGCGGGCTGCCATGACCATCGACTATTTCGGCGCGCTGCTGCGGTCCGCGGGCCGCCCGGTGGCGCGCCCGGCGGTACTCCCCGCGCCCACGTCCGGCGGCGCGGACCTGGTCGAGATCGATGTCGAGCAGGAGGTCCGGCAGCAGTTCGCGCAGGAGGCCGGGCAGACCGGCGGCATCAGTACGGTCGCGCAGCCTCGGCAGGACACGGGCGCGCCGGACCGGAAGGCCGGTCCCGTCGCGATGCACACGTCATCACCGCCATCGCGGCAGCCGGATGCGCACTTGCCCGTGCCGGCCCCCCCCGCGCACGGCGAGCCCGCGGCCGCGCCGGACGTGCTCGACCTCTCGCCGCCGCCCGCGCACACGGCCCTGCAAGCCGCGATGGCCTGGGTCGCTGCAGACCCGCACGGCCGAACCGAACCCGGCCTGCCAGCGGACAGCGAGAGGGGCGACGCCGTGGTGCGGCTTGCTGTTTCCGGCATCGAGGAAGTCACGCAGGACATCGAAGTCCTCCCTCCATCGCGCATCGGCATCGAAGACACCGGCATCGGCGCAATCGACGACGCGCCAGGCCACGACGCCGTGCAATTTCCCATGGCCGGCCGGCGCCTCGCACCGATGCCCGTTGCGGCACGCCGCGCAAGGGCGGCCACGGCGCCGCGCGAGGAACGCGTCGACGTGACCATCGGCGCGATCCACCTGCGTGTCGATGCGCCGCCGCCGGCCGCCGTCGCCCCGGCGCCCGCAACTCCCGCCGCCGCGCCGTCGCTGCGCTCTCCCACGCCGCGCTCGACGCTCTCGCGCCGCGCGCTCTACCGGCTCTGACGCACCATGGCACTCGTCGACTCGGGCCGGGCCATCGGCGCAGTGACGCGGCTGCTGCAGGACCACCTGATCCGTCGCGGCTTCGACGTCAGCATCGGCAAGCCCGAGGACGCGGCCGGCAACAACGCGAACGCCAAGCTCAACCTCTTCCTCTACGAGACCGGCTTCGATCCGCACCTGCGCAACCACGCGCTGCACAGCGGCCAGCCCGCGCCGCTGTGGCTGGTGCTCAAGTACCTGCTGACCGCCTTCGACCGCGTCGAGGACAGCGACAGCGCCGAGGCGCACGAGCTGCTGGGGCGCGGCCTCGCCGCGCTGCACGAGCTCAACTTCCTCGCGCTCGACGCGGCCGTCGCGCCCGCCGTGGCGCAGGCGCTCGAGAACAACCCCGAGCCGCTCAAGCTGACCTTCGACGACTCGGGCGTGGAACTGCTCTCGAAGATCATGCAGGGCACCGACGAACGCTACCGCCTGTCGGTCGCCTTCGAGATGCGGCCGGTGATGATCGTGCCCGGCACCGACCCCGCGTCGTCGCTGCTGGTGGGCGTCAACTACGAGACCACGCCCAACACCATCATCGGCGGCGAAGGCGTGCAGGTCGACGTGCAGCCCACGCTCGGCCCCTCGCTCGACCGCGTCGAGCCCGAGGCCTTCGAAGCCGGCGACAGCTTCACGCTGTTCGGCGAAGACCTCAACGGCGGCGACCTCGAGGCGGTGCTCGACGGCGTGGTGCTCACCGTCACCGGCCGGCGGCCCGACCGCATGCAGGTCACCGCCGAAGGATCGCCCGCCGTCACGCCGGTGGCCGACGGCACCGTGATCTCGGCCGGCGAGCACCCGCTGATCGTGCGGCGCCGGCTCTCGCCGACGCGCACGCGTTCCAGCAACCTCGTGGCCGCACGGCTGCTGCCCACGCTCGCGGGCGCGGCCATGGCCGGCGGCGACCTCACGCTCAGCGGCAACCTGCTGGGCACCGACGCCGACGACGTGATCGTCGCGCTGCTGCGCAACGGCGTCGCGGTGCGGCAGTTCGACGCCGTCCTCGCCTCGGGCGCGCCCGCCGCGCCGCCCTGGCAGCAGACGCTGACCGTGCCCGGCGTGGCCGCCGCCGTGGGCGCGGGCGTGTACCGCGTGGTGCTGCGGGTGAACGGCCAGCAGGCGCGCTCCAGCCCGGAAGTGACGGTGCCGTGATGACGCTCCACATTTCCCTCCAGCCGATCCAGCACGGGCCGCACCGCCACGACGCGGAAGCCGTGGTGTTCCTGCCCGGTGCGCGCGGCGAGGACCCGGTGGCGCAGCACTGGCTGCGGCAGGTCACGCTGCGGCTGCGGCGCGAGGTGTGCTGGCTGTGGCGCGAACGCAGCGCCCAAGTGGCGGGCACCGAGGCAGGCAGCAACGCGAACGGCGCGCTGCCGCCCTTCTCCGACCGCGCGCTGGCCACGCTCGACCTGCTGCGCTATGCCAGCGACAAGCGCAGCTTCTTCGCCGGCGACGTCACTGCGCGCCACCTGGGCGAGCTGATCGCCGCGCCGATCGCACCCGCTGGACGCGCCACCGGCCCGCGTGGCTCGTTCGCGTGGCTGGTGCAGGCGCTCGGCCTGTCGCCGCTCGACCGCTTCGTGCTCGCGATGGCGCTGCTGCCCGCGGTCGACAGCTCGGCCGGCCAGGTGATCGCAGCCTGCCTCAACGACCCGGGCCGCACCGAGCCCACACTGGCGCTCGCGCAGCGGCTGTGGGACGAGCCCGACGATCTCGTGCGCGGCTTCGACGCGGCGCATCCGCTGCTGCGCCACGGCGTGCTGTCGGCGCAGGGCGAGGGCTGGCACGCGGCACTGTCGGTGGCCGGGCCCGTCGCGCGCGAACTGCTGTTCCACGGCCACGAGACACCTTCCTCGCTGCAGGCGGTGCCACCGTGCAGCGACGTGGCAGCGCCGCACGGCCTGCGCGTGACCGCGCCCGGCGCGCGCATGAGCCTGCAGCCGCTGGTGGGCGCCGCCGGTGCACCGCTGGCCGAAGTCGCGGCCGCCGGCTGCGCGCCAGCGGGCGTGCCGGTCGTGCGGCCCAGCCCCGCGCTGCAACGCGAACACCTGCCGACCTTCCTCGTCACGGCTTGGCTGCGCGGCTGCGCCGTCTACCTGCCCATCGACCTGCTGGCCGACGGCTGCGCGCATGACGCGCACATCGGGCCGCCGCCGTTCCCCGCCTTGCCGCTCACAGTGTTCGTCGGCCTGCGCGATCGCGAAGCGCTGCGCGGCTTGGGACCGAACGCGCTGCCACCCATCGAGGTGCCTCCGATGACGCATGGCGAACGCCTGGCCTGCTGGCGCGGCGCGCTGCCCGGCGTGCTGGACGACAGCCTGCTGGCCGAGGTGGCGCGGCGCTTCCGCTACGAACGCGAGGCCATCCACCGCATCGGCGACGAACTCGCGGCGCACGGCACCGTGCCCACCGCCGACGCGCTGATGCAGGCCGCGCGCGCCGACCTCGACCTGGGCGCGCTCGCTCAGCCGGTGGCACCGCGCTTCCGGCTCGACGAGCTCATGCTGCCGCCCGAGCAGACCCGCCAGATCGGCGAGATCGTCGTCGCCATGCGCAACCTCACGCGCGTGCATTACGAATGGGGCACTGCGCGCGCCTGGAACGAAGGCGGCCTGGCCGCCCTGTTCGCCGGGCCGCCCGGCACCGGCAAGACCATGGCCGCCGAGGCCATCGCGCGCGAACTCGGCCTGCCCATCTACCGCATCGACCTGTCGCAGGTGGTGAACAAGTACATCGGCGAAACCGAGAAGAACCTGCGCCGGCTGTTCGACGCGGCCGACTCGGCCGACGTGATCCTGTTCTTCGACGAGGCCGACGCGCTGTTCGGCAAGCGCACCGAGGTGAAGGACGCGCACGACCGCTACGCCAACCTCGAGGTGAGCTACCTGCTGGAACGCATGGAGCGCTTCAAGGGCCTGGCCATCCTCGCCACCAACCGGAAGAAGGACCTCGACGAAGCCTTCCTGCGCCGCCTGCGCTTCGTGCTCGAGCTGCCGCTGCCCGGCGCGGCCGAGCGGCTGCGCATCTGGCAGGGCGCCATGCCGGAAGGCGTGGATGCGAGCGCGCTCGACCTGCCCTTCCTCGCACAGAACTTCGCCCTCGCCGGCGGCCACATCCGCGGCATCGTGTTCCAGGCCTGCCTGCAGAGCGCGAACGACGGCGCACCGCGCGCGCTGGGCATGCCGGCCGTCATCCGCGCGGTGCACCGCGAGTACGCCAAGCTCGAGCGCGCGCACAGCCTGGACCAGTTCGGTCCCTACGCGCCGCTGGTCGCGGCACCGAGGAGCCCGTGATGAAGGCCGCAGCAGCCCGCCGCATCGTCATCGACCGGCTCGAGCTCGACCTGCGCGGCATCGACCCCGCCACCGCGCAGGCCGCTGCCCGCCTGCTGGGCCCTGCGCTGTCGCGCGCGCTGCAGCAGCGCGACTTCACCGCACGCTCGACGGAACGGCTGGACGCCGGGCGCATCGACTCGCCCGCATCGTCGCAACCCGCAGCGCTGGCCGCCCGCATCGCACGGCAGATCGCGCGCCAGGCCAGCACGCCGCGCACCGACCGGAAGACCACGCCATGAACCTGCTGCGCGGCGCCCTCATCGAATACGGCACCGACCTCATCGGGCCGATTCCGAACGTGGTCATCTTCCAGTACAACCCCGAGTCGCTCTCGCGCGTGCTGCAGATACCGCCGCGGCCCTCGGGCGCGACGCAGCGCGAGACCACGCAGGCAGGCGAGCACACCTTCGAGAAGATCAGCTTCAAGGCCCACTTCAGCGCCGCCAACCTGCTCGCCGACGACAAGGTGCTGGCGCGCACCTTCGGCATCGGCCCGCAGCTCAGCGCGCTCGAGAAGATGGTGCTGCCCAGCAGCAGGCTCGCGGGCCTGGTGGGTGCGGCCATCGACGCCATCGGCAGCGCCATCTCCGGCGCCGGCACGCCGCCCGCGGCGCAGCCGATCCCGCGCGAGAAGTACCCGCGCATCCTCTTCATCTGGGGCCTCACCCGCGTGCTGCCCGTGACCATCGACTCGATGACCATCGGCGAGCTCGAGTACGACGCGGCGCTCAACCCGCTGCGCGCCGAGGTCGACATCTCGCTGAGCGTGATCGCGGTCGACGGCTGCTCCGACGACGTGCTCGCCAAGGGGGCGCTCGCCTTCACCACCATCGCCAAGGAGGCGCAGGCCGTGGCCAACCTCGCCAACACCGTCGACCAGGTGGCCGACCTCATTCCCCTCTAGGAGCTCTTTCCATGTTCCTCGCCAACTCCCGCTACGCGAACGTGGCCACGGTCGAGACGGTGGCGTCCACCGGCGAGCGCGTCACCGCATTGCGGCTGCGCAGGCTCACGCCGACGACCGGCGATCCGCAGACTGTGCAGGCCGCCGACCGGCTCGACCTGTTCGCGCAGGCCAACCAGGGCGATGCCACGCAGTTCTGGCACGTGGCCGACGCCAACACCGCACTCGACGGGCGAACGCTCGTCGAAACCCCGGGCGACACGCTGGCCGTGCCGAAGACATGATGGCCGACATGCGCTTTCGCATCTGGTTCGGCGACCGCGCCGCGAGCGAGGACGAACTGGCGCGCGTGGAACAGATCGAGGTCACGCAGGAGATGGACGCCTTCTGGGAGGCACACGTGCGCATGGCGCTGTGCCTCGACGAGCGCGGCACCTGGCAGCACTGGCCGGGCGACACGGCCACGCCGTTCTCGCGCGTGCGCATCGAACTCGACCTGGGCGACGGACGCTTCGTGCCGCTGATCGACGGGCCGCTCGCCGGCGTCGATGCCGGACTCGACGCGCAACCCGGGCGCAGCACCGCCACCATGGTGGTGCGCGACGACAGCGCCTTTCTCGACCGCGACGAGGAAGCCGAGCGGCCCTTCGAGAACAAGAGCGACAGCGAGGTCGCTGACATCCTGTTCGGGCGTTTTTCGCAGGTGATCGGCGAGAAGCGCATTCCGCCCACGCAGGGCACGCCCGCCACCACCACGCGGCGCGGCACGGTGCTGACCTTCCTGCGCCGGCTGGCGCGCCACAACGACCGCCATGCCTATGTGCTGCCGGCCGAGCAGCAGGGCGGCAAGAGCATCGGCTGCTTCCTGCCCGACCCGGCCGACGCCGCCGACCTGCCCGCGCTGGTGATGATCGGCATCGAGCGCAACCTGGCCGACGCCGAGATCACCGAAGACCCGCGCGGCCCCGAGCGGACCCGGGCACGCGTGCTGCGCGTGAACGACCAGGGCGTGACCCGCTTCGAGACCAGCGCACAGGACCTCGGCCTGATGCGCGACCTGCCCGCGCAGCCGGCCGACCTCACGCCGCGCCGCCTGCTGCACCCGGCCGACAACCACCGCGAGGATCCGACCGCCGCCGTCACCGGCCAGGCGCGGCGCCGCGGCTATGTCTACAAGCTGCGCAGCCGCGTGGTGCCGGGCTGCTACGGCGCGGTGCTCGTGCCCTACCGCAAGGTGCGCGTCGACGCGGGCGCCACGCCGTACAGCGGCGACTACCTCATCACGCGCGTGGTGCACCGCATCACGCCATCGCTCTACACGCAGGAGCTCGAAGCCAAGACCGACTCGACCAGCAGCATCTCCGGCGCGGCCGTGGCCGAGGCGCTCGGCGGCGGGCTCAGCGTTTCCGTTTCAGCCAGCGTGGGGATCTTCTGACCATGATCGATCTCGCCGAACTCACCCTGGAGCGCGTCGTCGACCGCATCGGCTCCACCTACTACGGCAAGTACCGCGGCCTCGTGACGGACGTGTCCGACCCCGAGAACCGCTGCCGCATCAAGGCCACCCTGCCCGGCCTGCTCGACGGCGAGGAATGCGGCTGGGCCATGCCCGTGCTGCCGTTCGCGGGCGACGGCCACGGCATGGTCATGCTGCCGGCCATCGGCTCGGGCGTGTGGATCGAGTTCGAGGCCGGCAACCTCGACCTGCCGCTGTGGTCGGGCTGCTGGTTCGCGGACGGGCAGCGGCCCGACCCGCAGGGCGGGAAGGTGCGCGTGATCGTCTCCGAGAGCGGCCACCGGATCGTGCTCGACGACGAGAACGGCGAAGTGAAGATCGCACACAGCGGCGGCGCCGAGATCGTGCTGAGCGGCGACGGCATCGCGCTGAGCTTCCAGGCCTGCAAGCTGGAGATCAGCGGCAGCGACATCTCGCTGAACAACGGGCTCATCAAGGTCGGGCTCGCGGGCGTGAGCCTGGTCAACGGCGCGATGGCCTTCGGGGTGCCGCCATGAGCGCGGCGCCGGGCCGCCCCAAGCGCGCGAACGCCCCCTCGGGGGGCAGGCGTGCAACGCCGTGGGGGCGTACATGATTCCGTTGCTGACGACCGCCAGCACGGTGATGTGCCCGCACGCGGGCAGGGCGCAGCTCTTCACCACCAACACCGAGGCGGTGATCGACGGCGCGCCCGCGCTGCTCGAGACCGACGTGCATCCCGTCGTGGGCTGCACCTTCTTCTCGGGTCCGAACCCGATGCCCTGCCTGCTCATCCGCTGGACAGGCGGCGCGGTGCAGACGAAGCTGCACGGCGTCGGCTTCCTGCTGCAGTCGAGCATCGGCGTCTGCTACAACGCCTTCCAGGCGCCGCAGGGCGTGGCGATCGTGGTGCAGACGCAGACGCGCGCGATGGGGATCTAGCCATGGCGACCCTCCCCAACGGCCGCCATCTCGCCTTTCCATTCCGCATCGCGCGCGACGGCCGCACCGCCGCGCCGGTGTCGGATGCCGATCAGGTGCGCGACGAGCTGCTGCAGCTGCTGCTCACCGCGCCGGCCGAGCGCCTGTTCCTGCCCGAGTTCGGCGCCGGGCTGCGCAAGCTGGTGTTCGAGCCCGCCTCCGACGTGCTGCGCGGCGTGGTCAAGGCGCGCATCACGCAGGCGCTGTCGCGCTGGCTCGGCCACCGGCTCACGGTGGAGCTGATCGAGGTCGACTGGGACGACGGCCTGGCCATGCTCTCCGTCACCATCCGCTACCGCCCGGCGGGCAGCCCCGATTCGCGCATCGTGAAGTTCCAGAGGGCCGGATCATGAGTGCCGTGGTGTTCCAGGAACTCGCCGACGACCGCGCCGACGTGCTCGCGGGCAAGAACCTCAACGGCATGAAGCTGGTGCTGGTGGCGCTGCCGCCGGGCGCCGATCCCGACCATGCGGACCTCGACCTGCGCTTCTTCAACGAGCTGCACGTGGCGGCGATCCTGGCCGAGATCGCGGCCACGCCGGCGCGCGCGGGACAGATCTTCCGCGTGCGCGGCGGCACGCGCGTGCCGGCGGGCGCCGCTGCGGGGCAGGTCAAGGTCACGGCGGTGTCGGGCATCGACGCATCGCGGCTGTCGCTGCGCGTGGCGCCGGTGGGCGACTACTCGACCTACACGCTGGAGCTGGTGTGGGACGGCAGCCGCATCGATCCGTTCTTCTCGTCCATCGGCTTCAAGTTCAGGCCCGGCTGCTTCACCAACGACTGCGCGCCGCCGCAGGACGGCCCGCCGCTGCAGCCCGGTCCGAAGATCGACTACCTGGCACGCGACTACGACTCCTTCCGCCACACGCTGATGGTCGCCATGGCCGAGCGCGTGCCCGGCTGGAAGAGCACCAGCGAGGCCGACCACGACCAGGTGCTGATCGACCTGTTCGCCGCCGCCGCCGACGAGCTGGCCGACTACCAGGACCGCGTGATGGCCGAGGCCTACCTGGCCACCGCGCGCAAGCGCGTGACGCTGGCGCGGCAGGCGCGGCTCATGGACTACCACGTGCACGAGGGCAACCAGGCCAGCACCTGGCTCGCGCTGGAGGTGGTGGCGGGCCAGGCGCCCTTCCGTCTCGACGACCAGGACCTGCTGGTGTGGACCGGCGTGTCGCCCGCCGAAGACGACGCGGTGTTCTTCGCCAGCCGCGAACGCTTCCTGCCGCCCGCGCAGCGCCAGCGCTTCGACCCGCTCGTGAACCGGCTGCGCATGCACACCTGGCGCAATGCGCAACCCGCCCTGCGCGCGGGCAGCACCGTGGCCGACGTGGTGCCGCTGGTGCCCGGCGCGGGGCAGGCCGAGGCCGATGCGCTGCGCGACCTGGTGCGCACGGGCGCGCAGCGGCAGTTGCTCATTGCCGAAGAGCTCAACCCGCTCACCGGCCTGCTGCCCGGACGCAACCGCGCCAAGCGGCAGCTGCTGCGGCTGCTGTCGGGCGACGACGCCGCGCAGACCGTGCACGACCCCGTCACCGACACCTGGCTGGTGCGCCTGCAGTGGCGCGACGAGGATCGCCTGCGCTTCGACTACAGCTTCACCACCTTCTGCGCGGGCGTGCCGAAGGAGGACATCTCGCTGTTCTTCGGCAACCTCGTGCCGGTGCACGAGGGGCTGCCGATGGCGGTCGATTTCTTCGAGCCCGGCGCACTGCTGCCGAGCGACACCGCCAGCCACAAGCACCGCCACTACCAGCGGCTGGAGCGCCACGGCGATCCGAACGACTGGGTGCTCGCCCCGCTGCCCGAAGGCCCGCTGGCCTACCTGCCCGCACCGATGGACGGTGCCGTGGACGGCGAGGTGCCCGCGCGCTCCACGCTGCAGGTGAGCGTGGTCAGCGGCATCGAGACGCAGGCCTGGACGGAGACCGAGAGCCTGGTGCACAGCGACGACTCGGCCTCGTTCGGCCGCCGCTTCATGGTCGAGACCGACGAGCGGCGTCGCAGCACGCTGCGCCTGGGCAACGGCGTCAACGGACAGTTGCTGCCCTTCGGCGCCGAGCTGCACACGCAGTACCAGATCGGCGGCGGCCACGAAGGCAACGTGGGCGCCGACCAGCTCGTGAACATCGCCGCGCTGGCCGGTGCGCTCGAGGGCGCGTTCACCGACGCCTGGAACCCCTTCGACGTGACCGACGGCCGCGACCCCGAGCTGCCCGAGCGCATCCGCCGCAATGCGCCCGAGGCCTACCGCGCGCGCCAGTTGCGCGCCGTGACGCTGGCCGACTACGTGCGCCGTGCCGAGGAAGTGCCGCGCGTGTCGCGCGCCGTGGCGCGCTATGCCTGGACCGGCAGCTGGCGCACCGTGCGCGTGGTGATCGATCCCGTGGGCAACACCGTGCTCGACGAGGCCTTGCGCACCGACGTGGCCGCGCACCTGGAAGCGGTGCGCCTGATCGGCGAAGATCTGGAGCTGCGCCCGCCGCACTACATCCCCATCGAGCTGCGCATGGTGGTGTGCGCGCGGCCCGACCAGTGGGTGGAAGACCTGCGCTTCGTGCTCGAGCAGGAGTTCTCCGACGGCTACACAGCCGACGGCCGGCCCGGCTTCTTCCATCCCGATGCATGGACCTTCGGACAGGCCCTGCACCGCAGCGCCGTTGAAGGCCGCGTGCACCGCGTGGCAGGCGTCGAGCACCTGGTGTCGATCACGATGAAGCGCTTCGACGCGCCTTCGCCCGGCGTGCCGGGCGCCGAGGTGCTGGAGATGGGCTTCGACGAAGTGGTGCTCTGCGCGAACGACCCCGATCACCTCGAGCGCGGCCTGGTGCGCATCGAGGTGAAGGGCGGGAGGCAATAGCCATGGCCTGCGATCCGCTCATCACCGACGGCTTCCGGTTTCCGCGGCTGCCCTTCAACCGGCCCGGCCTGCCGCGCATTGCGTGGCGCATCGGCCGCTACCCGGACTTCGTGGAGGCCATGACGCGCCACATCGACGCCGCGCCCGAGCTGGCCGAGTGGACGCACCGCGATGCCGACGACCCGGCCATCGCACTGATGCAGGGCGCGGCCATCCTCGGCGACATCCTGGGCTTCTACCAGGAGCACTACGCCAACGAAGCCTACCTGCGCACCGCCGCATGGCGCACCAGCGTGGCTGACCTGGTGCGGCTCACCGGCTACCGGCTCGCGCCCGGCATCGGCGGGCGCGCCACCTTCGCGTTCGAGGCGCGCGGCACGCAGCCGGTGACGCTGCGCGCCGGCTTCCCGGTGAAGGCCGACCTGCGCGACGTGAGCGCACCGGCCGACTTCCAGACCACCGGCGAACTCGTCGCCTGGCCGCATCTCGGGCGCTTCAACCTGTACCGCGCACGGCAGTACGGCTGGATCATCGGCGCGGGGCAGGCGCGCGTGGAGCTGGCCACCGTGGGCGGCGCCGGCGACCCGGCCTCGCTCGAGTCGGTGGAACTCAAGAAGGGAGACCGGCTGGTGCTGGTGCCCGAGGAGAACCTGCTGGGCCTGCAGTTCCAGCTCGCGCTGGGCTGGACGCTGGCCCAGAGCTACGAGGAGATCGTGGTCGTCGAGAAGGTCGAGCGCCAGCTCGGCCGCGTGATCCTCACGCTGGCGGGCAACTTCACGCACGGCTGGTTCACGCATTGCCGCGCTTTCCTCCTGGGGCGCAGCTTCCGCCACTTCGGCGCGAGCGCACCGCCGCAGTTCGTGGAAAGCACCGGCGGCAGCGCGCCCGTCACCAACGTGAGCACCACGCCCTTCGCGCGCGGCACCAAGGCGACCCTGACCTACGCGAGCCCCTACATGACGCTCGATGCGCAGACCTTTCCGCTCGAGCAGGAAGTGCACGACCTGGCGGCCGGCGGCACGGCGCTGGTCACGGGCGTCGTCGGCTTCCCGGTAGCGGTCACGCGCACCATCGCCACGGTGCGCTCGCAGCCCGCGCGCTGGGGCAACCTGAACATGCCCGCGAGCTTCGTGCGGCTGGACCGCGCCATCGCACCCGACTGGACCTCGGCCTTTCCTGCATTCCCCGCGCTGGCCGACCTGCGCACGCTGCGGCTGCACGAGACCAAGGGGCCGATGCTGCAATTGCGCCCGGTCGCCACCTTCGCCGCCACCGCCTTCGCCAACGGCACGCAGGCACTGAACTTCTACGGCAGCGCGGCGCAGGCCAGAGCGCTGGCAGGACGCAGGCTGCACCTGTCGCACGCGGACGGCCGCAGCGTCGAACTCACATGCACGAACGTGCCCGGCGATTTCACGCAGGCCGACCCCGACCCGGCGCGCATGTGGCCGCTGTCGTTCGACCGCGCGCCCGCGCCATTCACCCGCGCCGACTTCGACGAAGCGAAGCCGCCGGTCACCGTGTTCGGCAACCTCGCCGATGCCACGCAAGGCAAGCAGGAAACCGATGCGGTGCTCGGCAACGGCGACGCGCGCCAGACGCTGCAGACCTTCCCCCTGCCGAAGTCACCGCTGACCTACCGGCTGTCGAACGGCGCCGTGCCGCCGCAGACGCCGTTCCTCGAGGTCTGGGTCGGCGGCAGGCTGTGGACGCGCGTCGACAGCTTCTTCGGCCACGGGCCGCAGGAGGAGATCTACATCGTGCGCGAGGACGCCGAGAACCGCAGCTTCGTGCAGTTCGGCGACGGCGAGATGGGCGCGCGCCTGCCTTCGGGCGTGAAGAACGTGGTCGCGCGCTACCGCAGCGGCACCGGCGCGCGCGGACCGGTCAAGCCCGGCGCCACGCCCTCGTCGAGCGAGCGGCCCGACGGTTTCGACAAGGTGTCGCTGGCCGGCATCGTCTCCGGCGGCGCCGACCCCGAGGACGCCGACAAGGCACGCGAGGCCGCGCCCGGCAAGGTGCAGAGCCTGGGGCGCCTGGTGAGCCTGCGCGACTTCGAGACCGAGACGCTGTCGGTGCCGGGCGTGACGACCGCGACGGCGGCCTGGGATCTGTACCAGGGCGTGCCCGCGGTGATCCTGCGGGTGCTGCTCGAGGCCGGGCGCGAGACCGAGTTCGCGGACGTGCGCGCCACGCTCGCACATGCACAGCGCTGCCGCGGGCCCGACCGCTTTCCGGTGATCGTGCAGCAGGCATTGCCGAGGTACGTGTTCGTCGACGTGACCTATGCACGCGACCCGGGCTGGCGCGCGGAAGACGTCGACGCGGCCCTGCGCGCCGCGCTGGGGCTGGCGGGCGATGCAGACAACGAGCGCACCGGCCTGTTCGGCCTGCGCGCGCGACGCCTCGGCGAGCGCGAGTACGCGAGCCGCATCGAAGGCCGGCTGCAGAACGTGCCCGGCGTGCTGTGGTGCCGCGTGGCAGCGATGGGCCGCTTCGCGGCGGGTGTGACGGAAGTGTCGACGCTGGTGCTGCCCAACCCGCCGCGCCCGCTGGCCGCCCTGCTGCCGTGTACGCCGCGCGAGCTGCTGCAGCTGCTGCCCGCGCACCTCACGCTGACGCCTGCGGCCGAGCTGTCGGCAGGGGAATGTGCATGAACACCCAACGCCCGGCGGTCCTGCGTTGCTCCTTCCCCCGCTGGGGAAGGCTGGGATGGGGCAGGCAGAGCGCCCTATGGATACGCCGCTTGCCCCCACCCCTGCCCTCCCCGGAAGGGGAGGAGAAAGACAAGGACCCCGCTCCTTCCCCCTCTGGGGAAGGCTGGGATGGGGGCAGGCAGAGCGCCCCACGGATACGCCGCTTGCCCCCACCCCTGCCCTTCCCCGAAATGCGAGGAAGAAAGACAGGAGCACCCGCATGAGCACCCCCACGGTCCCCCTCTTCGACCGCCTGCCCGAGATCTACCGCACGCGCGACGCGGAGCAGTCGCCTGCCTACCCGCTGCGCGCGTACCTCGGTGCCATCGAGGAGGCCTTCGGCGCGCTGCACGACGACATCGGCCGGCTCTACGACAACCTCTTCATCGACACCTGCGAGGACTGGGTGGTGACCTACCTCGGCGACCTGCTGGGCACCACGCACCTGAAGGGCGATCCGCGCACGCTGCGCGCCGACGTGGCCGACACCATCGCCCTGCGCCGGCGCAAGGGCACGCTCGGCGCCATCGAGCGGCTGGCGGCGGACCTCACGGGCTGGGCCTGCCGTGGCGTGGAGCTGCGCGAGAACCTCGGCTGGCGCCAGCACCTGAACCACCAGCGGCCCGATGCGGGCGGACTGCCGCCGTGGGGCGGCGAGAACATCACGCGCTTCATGGTCCCGCGCGGCGGCACCGCGCCCATCCGCGACCCGGCTTCGCTCGCGCTGCGGGGCACGCCCTTCGACAGCTTCGCGTACACGGCCGACGTGAAGCCCGCGGTCGACGACGTGCGCCACGTCAACCTGCCGAACCTGGCGATCTTCCTGTGGCGGCTCGCGGCCTGGCAATGGCCTGCGCAACTGCCGCTGGTGAAGGGCGTGAGCGACCTCGGCGCGCAGCCGGCACCGCTGGCGCGCTTCGCGATCCGGCTCGACCTGCATCCGCTGGACCGGCCAGTGCGGCTCTTCAACATCGCGCGGCCGGCCCACCCCGACCCGGGAGACTCCGGCGGCGTCGTCGCCCCGCTCACGCAGCCCGACGCGGTGCCGGGGCCGATGCTCGATGCGCGCATCACCACCGGCGCGCTGGCCGGCCACCCCGAGGCCTACGTGCACGTCGACTTCTTCGACGACACGGCCGCACCGCCCACCGGGCTCGATCTGGCGAACGTGGGCCTGAACATCTTCCTGCCGCAGTCGGCGCAGGCGGCCTTCGCAGCCACCGCCTGGCAGTTCCGCGGCGACAACCTCTGCGCCTGGGAAACCGGCCTGCGCGAACCGGTGGCCGACGGCGAGATCGTGATCGACCCCGACATCGGCCGCGTGCTGATCGGCGTGGGCAGCGCGCAGCAGCGCGATGCGCTGGTCAGCGGCACGGTGCCGCTCCTCTACACGAGCTTCACCTGTGCCAGCCCCGGCCCGGTCGGCGCGCAACCGGTCGTGCGCGCACCGTTCAGCCGCACCGGCGTCGAGCTGCGCGAGGCCAGCGCGCTGCCGGGCGGCACCTCGCTGCAGGCGCAGATGGACAACCTCGACGCCGCCACGCAGCCGGTGGTGATCGAGATCCAGGACAGCGGCGTGCATCTGCTGGACATCGGGGCGCTCGCGGGCACCGCGGTCGACGGCGGCGTGTCGGTGCGGCTCGCGCATTCGCTCACGGTGCGCGCGGCCGACGGCCACCGGCCGGTGATCGTGCTGGCGCAGCCGCTGGGTTTCCGCCCGGTCGATGCGGTGGATGCCACGCTCGACGCGCCCGCGGTGCGGCTCGAAGGCCTGCACATCGCGCCGGGCGCGGGCTTCGCGGCGGGCAGCGCGCTCATCGCGCGCGCCGCGCTGGCGCGGCTGGAGATCATCGGCTGCACGCTCGATCCCGGCGGCCATGCGCTGCGCGACGACAGCCGCGCGCCGATGACGCCCGCCCTGCGCCTGGAAGACGGCTACGGCTTCGCCCAGGCGGCCGACCGCGACGCCTTCGTGCCGACGCCCGACATCGTGCTGCAGCGCTCCATCGCAGGCGCGATCGCGGTGGACGAGCGCTACCGGCTCGACATCGCCGACAGCATCGTGGACGCGGGCCTCGGCGTGGGCGACCCGGCCGGCGGCAGCTTCGCCATCGGCGCCGCCACCGATCCGGCGAACGGCTGGGGCGCGCCGCTGCAGTTCCAGGGCCTCACCGCCTTCGGTCCGGTACGCGTGAGCCGGGTGGGCGGCGCGGGCGGGCTGTTCGCGCAGCGCTTCGAGGTGCTCGACAACCAGCACGGCTGCATCAAGTGGAGCTGGTTCAGCGGCGACGCCGACCGGCTGCCGCCCAACCATTTCTGCCTGCACGGCGGGAGCGCGGGCGACGCCCGGCTGGCCTTCACCGCCGAGCGCTTCGGCGACCCCGGCTACGCGCAGCTGGCGCGCGGCAGCGACGTGCGCATCCGCACGCGCGGGCCCGACGACGACGCGATGGGCGCCTTCGGCTTCCTGCTCGAGGCGCACAAGTGGACGAATCTTCAGGTGCGGTTGCGCGAGTTCATGCCTGTCGGCGTGCGGCCGCTGGCCGTGCCGGTGACGTAGACACGACGAGGGGGCTCTCATGCAAGGCGATTTCTCCAACCTCGACTTCGACCCGCATGCGCACGAACGCGGCGTGGCACCCGCGGCTAACGGCGTGCTGCGCAACGTCAACGGCGTGCTGCACCAGCAGGGCCGCGTGTCGCTGGACACCGATTTCACCGACGCCCAGCTGCTCGAGCTGGGCTGGCAGGGCCAGGCAGGGCGCGACATCATCGGCGCGGGCGTGTGCGCGGTGCCGGCCACCGAGCCCGACGGCTTCAAGGTGCAGTCGGCCGCGGTGGTGAACGGGCAGGTGCACGTGCAGCTGCACCCGGGGCGCGCCTGGGCGGACGGCATCCTGGCGCGGCTGGCCGGCGCGGCCGCGGACCCCGCCGCGCTGGTCGAGCGCACGGCCGCCTACTTCGGCCCGCCGCTCTCGAGCCCGTTGCCCACGGCCGACAGCATCGACGACGGCATCCGCGACGCGGTGATCCTCGAGGTGTCGGAGGAATCGCTGCATGGCTTCCAGTACCCCGAGCGGCTCATCGAACCTGCGCTCGGCGGCCCCGACACCACCGAGCGCGCGTACGTCAACTACCGCATCCGGCTGCTGCGGCTGGGGCCCGACGAAGACTGCGAGACGATCCGCGGCAGGCTGCGCGACGACCTCTCCGCCAAGGGGCGGCTCACCGCATCGCTCGCGCCGGTGATCGCCATCGCGGGCGACTGCCCGGTGGTCGGCGGCGGCGGGTACACGGGCTTCGAGCACAACCTGTACCGCATCGAGATCGCCGACACCGCCGCCGGCGCGTCGCGCTTCAAGTGGTCGCAATGGAACGGCGGTCTCGCCGGGCGCGGGCGCTTCGACGCCACCGTGAACCCGCCGCGCGTGACCGTCGACGCCGGGCGCGCGGCCGTCATCCATTCGGGGCTGAACGCCTTCTACCTGGAGGCGCTGCAGTACGACGAGGCCATCGGCGCCTGGCAGGTGACCTATGGCGCCATGGCCACGCTCACCACCGACCACGACCTCGAACTGACGGTGCCGCCCGTGTTCGGTGCCCTGCCCTCGACCACGGACTCGGTGTTCTTCCGGCTGTGGAACGGCATCGAGGACATCGCGGCGTTCACCAACGCCATCGACCCGGTCGAGCTGCGCGACGGCATCCGGCTGGCGTTCGACGCGCCCGCGAACGGCAACTACCGCGCGGGCGACTACTGGACCTTCGCGGTGCGCGCGGGCGAGATCGCCAACCCCGCCGTGCTGGTGGACGACGCGCCGCCCGTGGGCATCGTCTACCACCGCGTGGCGCTGGCCGAGATCGACTGGACCGGGCGCCGCAACACCGACATCTCCGGCGCCATCGAGGACTGCCGCAAGCGCTTCCGCCCGCTCACCAACCAGAAGATCTGCTGCACCTTCCTGGTCGGCGACGGCGTGTCGAGCTTCGGCGACTTCAACGAACTCGAGGAGGCCGCGCGCCACCTGCCGCTGGCCGGCGGCGAGCTCTGCCTGCTGCCCGGCCTGCACCGCGCCAACCTCGCGCTCACGGGCCGGCGCAACGTGGTCATCCACGGCTGCGCGCGCCGCTCCATCGTGCTGCCGCGCACCGACACGCGCACGCTGCCGATCCTGTCGTTCACCGACTGCGACGGCATCGAGGTGCGCGAGCTCGACCTCGTCACCTACGACGGCATCGCCGTGGCCATCGAAGGAACCGCCGAGGGCAGCTGCCGCGACCTGCGTGTGCACGGCTGCCGCATGATCGCGCGCACCAACGCCATCCGCGCGACGCAGGCGGCGGCGCTGAAGATCGACGACAACCGGCTGCACCTGCTCGACACCGTGGACGGGCGCGCCACCGTGTCGATCAACGCCGACGACGTGCTGATCGAGCGCAACACCCTGGTGCTGCTGCCCTTCGTGGACGACACGCCCAACGACCCCGACACGCCCGACGACGACCCCACGCGCGACCCGGCCGACCCGTGCGCGCGGCCGCAGGTGATCTACCGCTTTCCCAAGCTGGTGCTGCTCTATGCCTTCAAGGTGTGGGCCTTCGCGCTGGTCAAGCTGGTGCCAAGGCAGCCGTACCGCGCCTTCGGCGGCATCCATGTGCGCGAAGGTTCGGAGCGCGTGCGCATCCTGGAGAACCGCATCGTGGGCGGCGGCGGCAACGGCGTCACGCTGGGCGGCGACATCGACCCGCCACCGCCGGTGATCATCCTGCGCGCCAGCGGCAGCGACAGCCTGCGCGCATCGCTGTCGACCGCCACAGCGGCCGCCGCCGCGCCCGAAGCCCCGGCGGCAGCGGTCAACGTGACGGCCAGCGGACAGTTCATCGCGCTGGTGCAGGACGAGAAAGGCAAGCCGGTGCCCGAGGTCGACGTGTACCTCGAGGCCGGCACCACCGCCACCGACCGCAGCGACGCGCAGGGCATGGCCAGCGTGAAGACCGCCGCGGGCGCCTACACGCTGGACGTGTCGCCGCAGTACCGCGTGCTGCGCGTGGCCGAGGCGCGCGATGCCGATGGCGTGCTGGTGAACGCGGTGACCGTCGCGCCGCGCGCGGTGAACGCCGCGGCGGCCCGTCGCGGCTTCCTGCACGGGATCGGCATCGAGGGCAACGACATCTCGATGATGGGCCTGTCGGGCATCGGCTTCGCGTTGCGCGAGGGCGCCACGCTGGCGGCCGCGGCGCCGGCGGTGCCGGTCAACGACCCCAAGGGGGCGCTGCTGGCGTACATTGACGCGGCGATCCTGAACCTCGCGCTCACGCCGCTGCTGCGCGCCACCGACCTGGTGCGCGACATGACCATCCTGGCCAACCGGCTGCACGACAACCTGCGCAATCCCTTCACCGACGCGATGCGCAAGGATGCGCAGGTGATCGGGCGCGGCGGCATCTCGCTGGCCGTGGTCGAGTCGGTCGTGATCTCGGGCAACCACGTGTACGAGAACGGACCCCATGCCATCGACCCGGTGTGCGGCGTGTTCGTGGGCTACGGCAACGACCTCGAGATCACCGACAACGTGCTGGCCGGCAACGGCACGGTGGCCATCGGCGCCGACGACAACCGCCAGCAGGGGCTGCGCGGCGGCATCTACATCCGCTTCGCCGGCGCGCTGACCTCGCAGTATTCGAGCTCCAGCGGGCGCAAGCCGGCGCTGCGCGTGCACGACAACCGCGTCGACCAGCCGGCCGGGCGCGCGCTGTCCAGCTATGCCTTCGGACCGGTGTCGGTGGCCAACAACCACCTCAACAGCGAGTACAGCGGGCGCTTCGGGCTGCTCGACACCGTCGTGGGCGGCGTGCTGCTGTTCAACCTGGGCGGCATCCACCGGCTGCTCGCGCGCACGCTGGGCAAGTACTTCGACAACGCCAATGCCTACGCGGCGCGCGCCGAGCTGGTGCTGCCTGGCGGCGAGACGCTGTTCGACGACAACTACGTGCGGCTGGGCAGCGTGAACCGCTCGCTCGTGTCGCAGGCGCTGCTGTGCTTCGACGACCTGGGCTACTCGGCCAACACCTCGTCCGTGTTCCGGCGCGAGCCCTTCCTGGCCAACGCGGTGCTGATGGGCGACACGGTGCGCGCCACCGGCTCGCGCTTCCGCGAGGATGCGAACCACACCATCTCGGCGCTGACGCAGGGCTTTCGCACCAACATCACCGCGCTGAACCAGGCCGACCACTGCATCGTGGCGCGGCCCGCCCGCGCGGGCACGAACCCGCTGCCCACCGTCGACACGCCCAACCAGGTGCTGGACGCGGCCTTCTGCGAGCGCACCTTCGGCAACGGTGCCGGACTGGCGCAGTTCGCCACGCAATCGCTCTCGGCCAACGCGCGCGAACTGGGCGGCACGCTGCCCGACAACGCCTTCACCACGGCCGAGATGGGCAACCTCTCGCGCAAGTACGCCGCGCGCTCGATGGCCGTGGCCAACGAGACGCACGTGGCCACCACCAAGGCCTACAGCTACGAGGCACAGCGCCTGTCGGTGAAGCTGGGCGCCGACCATCCGGTGGCGCAGGCGCTGCAGGCACAGGCCGACGCCGGCGCCGAGACCTCGCGGGTGATCGCGAGCAGCGCCGAGGTGGCGACGGTGCAGGTGCCGACGGCGGTGGACGGCGGCGCCACGCTGGGCGGGCGCTTCGTCAACGTGCGCGGCCAGGGCCAGCAGGGCTACGTGGTGGGCCTGCTGCGCGCCAACGGCACGCAGATCGACGTGGTGGGAACCACCGACGCGGCCGGCGCGTTCTCTGCCGTGTACGACCCCAAGCAGACGGCCGCGCTGGAGAAGGAAGGCGACCTGTTCCTGCGCGTGACCGACGCGGCCGGCAAGCAGGAGATCGTGCGCAGCAAGGACCCCGTGCGCCTGGGCCCCGGCGCCAACGTGCAGGTCACGCTGACCGGGCCGGTGCGCATCGTGCCGAAGTCGGTGGCGGTGGACGGCACGGTGATCTTCGGCACGCGGACGACGCCCTCTGCGCCGCCTCCGCCCCGCCTCCCTCACCGCCGGCACCGCCTGCGCCGACCCCACCGGCGCCCACACCGGCGCCCACACCGCCGGCACCGCCGCCGCCCGCGCCCAAGGTACGCACACCGCTGGAAAGGCTGGACGTTGACGAAGCCACGCGAAAGCGGCTCAATGCAGCAGGCATCGTCGATGTCGAGGGCGTGCTGGAGATCGCGCCCGCCAAGCTTGCCGATGCACTGGGCGACAAGCAGCAGGCGGCCACGCTGATCGAACGCGCGAAGCGCATCCTGGCGGCCAGCCCGCCACCCGCGCCGTCGCCAGTGACGCCCGTGCGGCCGGTCGGCCGCGCGGCAGGCAGGAAGACGCCGAAGAAGAAGCCGTAGCGGCCGGTGGCCGTCCACGATTTCATCGACTTCATGGGTGTGTGCCGAAGGAGAACGCAATGCCGGTCTTCCAATCCGCCAACCGCAGCGCCAGCGAGCCGCGCCATGCACGCCGCGCGTCGGGCGCTGCCATGCGCTCTTCGCTGCCATCGGCATCGCCGGCACCGTCGTCGTGCGCCTGCGGCGGCACCTGCCCGCGCTGCGCCGGCAGGCAGGAGGGCGGCGAGCGCCACGACGGCGTGGTGCACGGGCCCGCGGGCTCGTCCAACACCTTCACCGACTGCCCGGCCAACTGGAAGCCCGTCGCCAACGCGGCGCGCACGCTGGGTGCGAGCTGGCTCGCCAACGTGGTGGCCGGCCTGGGCGCGTTGCCCAGCCCGATACCGGCGAAGGTCGCGACGCTGCTGAGCCGGCACTTCCACACCACCTACAGCAAGGACATCGCGACCATCCTGGAGCGCTACCGCAAGCTCAACACGGCGATCAACCAGGCCATCGATTTCCAGTGCGAGACATCGTGCGACAAGGACGTGCTGGCCTACGTCTACTCCGTATGGAGCGACCTGCACGTGTGCCCCTACTGGTTCAACTCCGCGGCCGACCTGCAGGCCAGCACGGTGGTCCACGAGCTGGCGCACGACGTGATCGGCGCCGACGACAACGCCTACGAATGGGAGACCGCCAAGTACGCGGGCATGTCGGTGAGCGATGCCATGGACAACGCCGATTCGTACGCGCACTTCGCGTGGGACGCCTCCAAGCCCTGAGCATCGCCATGCCCGACGCCGCCTCCGCCACGAAGAAGCCTGCCACGCCGCATCGCAGCGCGGCCGCGATGCACGCGAAGACGCAGGTGCAGCGGCGCGAAAGGCGCATTCCCGCGGCCTCGCGGCCGGCGCCGCAGCGTGCGCCCGCCGCCTGCTCGTGCGGCGGCGGATGCCCGCGCTGCAAGGCGAAGGCCGCGGAGGCCACGCAGGGCGCGCACGGCCCGGCGGTGAGCCGGCCCGGCGACTTCCACGAGCGCGAGGCCGACGCCATGGCCGCGCGCATCGTTGCGGGCGGCCGGGCGCGGGGTGCGTCGGCGCGCGGCGTGGGGCTGCAGCGCGCGGCGCGTTCCGGTGCACCGGCGCGCGCACCCCAGGGCCTCGACAGCGGCGGCCTGCGCTCGGCCTCCCGGCCGCTCGACGAGGCCACGCGCAGCTTCATGGAATCGGGCTTCGGCGCCGACTTCGGCGCGGTTCGCGTGCACACCGGCAGCGAGGCGGCGCGCAGCGCGACGGGCGTGCATGCGCGCGCCTACACGGTGGGCAACGATATCGTGTTCGGCCCCGGCGAATACGCGCCCGCCAGCACGAGCGGCAGGCGCCTGCTGGCGCACGAACTCGCGCACGTGGTGCAGCAATCGCGCGGCGAGGGCATCTTCTCGCTGCAGCGCGCGCCCACCATCGAGGTGCTGCCCGCCGACTTCATCGGGCCGCCTTCGCCCACGCAGCGCCGCGCGGCCGTGTCATGCCCCATCTCGTGCTGCTTCCAGCGCCTGGGCACGCTGCACGCGATGCCGCTGGCGTACACCGACGTGCGCCGCGGCCCGGCGGCGGCCGGCAGCGCGCTGGCCTCGGGCATCGCGGCCGAGCTGCATTTCATGGCCGACGCGCACCAGCCCGCGGCCGGCAACGGTTGCCACTGCGACGAGTTCCACATGATCCAGATCATCAACAGCACGCATCCGTACGACGCGCGCGGGCGCTCCGACTTCGTCGACAACGACCCCAACAGCGCCCAGCCCTTCTACGGCACGCCTTCGGGCCCGTACCTCGCGGGGCAGGGCGAACACCAGATCCCCACGGGCTTTCCGCTGCCCGACGCAGGCGAACGCATCACCAGCACCGAGTCGATCTACGACATTCCGTACCGCACCCCGGGCATGCTGGGCACCACCAGCCTGAGCTGGATGGCGGAGACCTGCGTGTCGTGCGTGAAGAGCAACGCGCCCGATCGCGTGCTGGGCTGCGTTACCTATGGCTTCACGCGCAACTACAACGGCACCACGCACGCGTTCGATCCGATGGTGGCGGTGTCGCCCGACTGCCGGTCGTTCCCTTCGCAGGCGTTTGCAACCACGCTGCGCACCGACCGCACCACCACCGGCTACGACTTCGAGGCCGGGCCGGACTTTGCAGAATGTCCCGTCGGCGATTTCCCCACGCCAAGCGGCGACACCCGCGTGGCCTGAGGAACACGCGCCATGACCGCCGCCACCTTCCCTTTCGAGGCCATCGAGGGCCACGGCTTCGTGCATCCGCCGGCTGCGCACCTGGCGATCGACCTGCTGGCGCTGTTGCGTCCTGCCTCGGGCGCGCACGAGATCCGCGTGCGCGTGGTGCCCGGCGCGCAGCTCCCGGCGACCCTGGCCGGCGGCAGCTTCATCGGTCTGACGCCGTCGGTGCCGGTGTCGGCCGCATCGCTGCATGGCGGCTGGCTGGTGGGACGCGTGCCGGGCCGCTTCTTCACCACCGACACGGCGACGCCGGTGCGGCTCGACGCGGAAGGCACGGCATGGGCGATCGACTTCAACATCTCGCACATCGAAAACCCGAACGGCATCGCGGCACCTTGCGACCTGTGGGTGCTGCTGGGCCTGCACGCGGGCGAGCCCACGCCCCACACGCTGCGCGTGCGCTTTCCCCAGCGCTGGGTGGGCCCGGACGGACAGGAGACGGCACACGGCGATGCGGCGCCGGGCTCGATGGCGGCGGAGAGCTTCCAGCTTGAATTCCGCTAGCGGGCGCGCAGGACGCGCAAGCCGCAGCCGCGGCACAGGCCCTTCACCGGCATCGAAGGGGCAGGCGGCGCAGGCATCACCGCGCTCGCGGGACATGGACACGGCCAGCGCGCGCACCGCCGCGGTCCCCGCGCGTGCCGCCGGCGCATGTGCCTGCGGTGGCACGTGCCCGCAATGCGTGGCAGCGCGCCGGGGCACGCACTTGCCTGCTGCGATTCGCACACCGCTCGAACGCGGGCTGGGGATGCCTCTGGACAAGGTGCGCCTGCATGCCGGCGACGCGCAGGCGCAGCGCGCGGGCGCTCGCGCGTTCGCCTCGGAAGATGCCGTGGTTTTCGGCGGACCGGCGCCGTCCACCGCGCGCATCGGCGGCCGCTTCCTGCTGGCGCATGAACTCGCGCACGTCGCGCAACTTCGCAACGCGGGACAGCATCGCGAGAGCGAAGGCAGCGGCCGCGACGCCGGCGCGGAACGCGAAGCCGACCACACGGCCGCGCGCTTCGCCTTCGGCCTGCAGCCGCACCCGGTCAGGCACCGTCCCGCAGCCGGCGCACTGCTCGCAAGCCCGCTGTCCGACAGCGTCGACGCGATCTGGCTCTCGGCCGCGGACAAGGGCCGCGTGTTCGACGCGCTGCGCATGCAGTCGCCGGTGGCCGACGCGGACCTCGACCGGCTGCTGGAGCGCATCTTCGCCGCCGGTTCCGACGACCTGTGGCTGGCGCGGACCATCGTGCGCAACGGCCCCGAGCCGCTGTGGCCCGCCGCGGACTTCGACGAGCGCCGGCGACGCCAGCGCGACCACGGCTGGGCGGAGGAACGCGGCGGCATCGGCGCGTCGCTGCTCACCACGGCGGGCGGGCGATCGGTCGATGCGTTCTTCTTCCCCGGCACCAGCGACGAACGGGCACTCGTGATCGCAGGCGTGCACGGCTCGGAGCAAGGCGGCATCGAGGTCGCGCAGATGCTGATCCAGACGCTGCAGAACGCGGTGCTGCGGCCCTACTACACGGTCATCGTCGTGCCCACGCTGTTTCCCGACAACGCCGCCACGCGCACGCGCGAAGGCACGACGCCCACCAACCGCAACTTTCCGAGCCCCGGCCGGGGCCTGGACGCGGCCACGCCCGCGAGCGGGACGCCGATGGACGCAGGCTCGCCGCCGCGCGCGATCCTGCCGGAGAACATCGCGCTGATGCGGCTGATCGAACGCTTCCGGCCGAGCCGCATCGCGAGCGTGCACGGCTCGACCACGCGCAGCGCGGCCGGCATCTTCAGCGACGCGCACACGGTGTCGGCGGCGGCGCACGCGCGGGCCGGCGGCGCCGCGGGCGCGGCAGCGCTCGAGACCCTGGCGGCCGCGCGCACCGCGAGCGACCAGTCCCTGGCGCTCTCGATGGCGCGCGACATGACGCGACGCGGCTTCGGCCGGGGCGTGCAGGGCAACCACCTCGCAGGCACGCCGACCACCGGCTGGAGCGGCGCGATACCGGGCGGCACCTCGCTGGGCGGCTGGGGACCGCAGGACATCACCGAGGGCCGCGCGACCGACCGGCCGTCGATGAGCATCATCACGGTGGAGGTGGCCACCAACACGCGCAGCACCGACCTGCGCGGCACAGCCGCCACGGCACGTGCGGCCGAACTGGCGAGCTACCGCGACGTGATCCAGGACATCTTCCTCGGGCCGCCATGAGGGACAGCGCTGCGCAGCCGCATGGGTGGCACGTGCACGGCACGCGCGGCGCGCTCGTCAATTGGCGACCGTCACGCCGCGTCGGTCGATGCCGTACTTCTTCAGCAGCTTGCCGAAGGCGCGCCGCTCCTTGCCCGCGATGCGCGCGGCCTGCGTGACGTTGCCTCCGGACTGCCGCAGCACGTTGACCACGTAGTCGCGCTCGAACATGCGCACCGCCTCGGCCTTGGCGTCCTGGAAGTTCGCGGGGCCGCTGGTGTGCCAGCGCATCGGGTCGTCGCCGCGTGCCGGCATGGCGTGCGGGCCGGCGTGGCCCACGGTGTTGCCGTCGGCCATGAGCAGTTCGCGGTGCACCCAGTTCTCCAGCTCGCGCACGTTGCCGGGCCATGGCTGGCCGCTCAGCCACTCGAGCGTGGCGGCATCGAAGCGGCGGCCCGGCAGGCCGTACTTGGCGCAGAAGGCCTCGAGGAAATGGCGCGCCAGCAGCTCGGCGTCGCCCGGACGCTCGCGCAGCGCGGGCAGGCGAACATGCAGGATCTTCAGACGGTACATGAGGTCGGCGCGGAAGCGGCCGCCCTCCACCGCCATGTCGAGCGGCTGGTTGGTGGCGGTGACCAGCCGCACGTCGGTGCGCAGCTCGCGCGCGCTGCCGAGCGGCCGGTAGCGCTGGTCCTGCGCGAAACGCAGCAGCACCACCTGCGCCTTGGCGCTCAGCGCATCGACCTCATCGAGAAACAGCGTGCCGCCGTTGGCTTCGGCCACGAGGCCGCGCCGCGCGGCCTTGGCATCGGTGAAGGCGCCGCGTTCATGGCCGAAGAGCTCGGCCTCGAGCAGGTGGTCGGGCAGGGCGCCGCAGTTGACGGGCACGAACGGGCCCTTGCTGCGCTGGCCCCATGCATGCACCGCGCGCGCGGCGAGCTCCTTGCCGCAGCCGGTCTCGCCTTCGACCAGCACCGGCGCATCGCTGGCTGCCACGCGGCGCAGCTGGCCGAGCATGCCGACGAAGCGGGGCGACGCGCCGACGAGGGGCTGGCCCGACACATCGACGCCATGGCCGGTGTGAAGCTCGCTCGGCAAAGGCGAAAGAAAGCAGGCTTGGAACACGCAATGACCCGGATGGTGGATGACGCGGAGGAGATCGACTGGCGAGCCATCGTGTGCCGAGGCCCTCCCCCGGTCAATATTCCATTAGTGAAGGCACACCTTCCGTACTACCGATTTCCGTAGGAAGTTAAGCGGAAAGGCCTCTCCCGGGGGCGCGAAGATGTTTCACAACGAAACCTGCATGGGCTTGAACACGCGCAGCCACTTCGGCGCGGGCAGGTTCCAGCGGGTCTGGATCGTCTGTGCGCGCTCGGCCAGCAGCTCGCGCTTGGGACGGCTCGGAGTGCGCTGTGCCAGCACCACGGTGTTGCCTTCACGCGTCGGCTTGAAGGCCCACACCGCTGCGGGGCCGAACGCGCCGGCGATCTTCTCGAGGCTGCGCTCGTAGCTCGACGAACGGCCGAACAGGTTGACGGTCATGCAGCCGTCCTCGGTGAGCAGCGCGCGGCAGTCGGCATAGAACTCCTCGCTGTCGAGCACCGGCGCGGCGGCCTCGTGGTCGTACAGGTCGACCTGCAGCGCGTCCACCGTGCCATGCCATTCGGGCTTGCGGATCTCGGCGGCCGCGTCGGCGATCACCACGCGCAGCTTCGCGTCGTCGGCCGGCAGCTTGAACCAGCCGCGGCAGGCCGACACCACCTGCGGGTTGAGCTCGATGGCGGTGGTGCGCATGCGCAGGATCTTGCGGCTGAACTTGGTGAGCGTGGCCGCGCCCAGGCCGAGCTGCATGGCGTGGCGCGACGCCACGGTCTTGCCGTCGGCGAACAGCAGCCAGGCCATCATGCGCTGCACGTACTCGAGTTCGATCTCGAAGGGGGCGTCGAGCTTCATCGAACCCTGGACCCATTCGGTGCCCAGGTGAAGGTAGCGGATGTCGCCCCAGTCGGAGAAGTTGACTTCGGGGAGGACGATCGGTCTGGCGGTTGTTTTGCTCGATGCCATCAGAGGAGGTGGTGGGCGGCGAAAACCTCGCGCCAGGCCGCGAGCTTGCGCTCGAAGCTCCACGACGCGTTGGCGGGGCTGGTGGATGGCAGCGAATGAACGGGCACCCCGAGGGTGCGCGTGTGGCGTGCGTGCTTGAAGCTCTCGCCGCCGTTGTGCGCGATGGCCGCGAGCCTGGGCAGGTGCAGCCCCGCGATGTCGTTCACCACCGGCGAACGGATCGCCGAGTCGAGGCTGCCTTCGCGCTCGCAGGCGCCGTACACGTCCCACACGCCGAGGCCGCGGTCGAGCAGCCATCGGCAGCGCGGGCCGTAGCTGTCGGCGCCCGAAGGCTGGGGAATGTCGGGCCACACGGCTTGCAGGATCTTCCAGAACTGGTTTTGGGGGTGTGCATAGTACTGCTGCCGTTCGAGCGACTTGACCCCGGGGAAGCTGCCGAGGATGAGCACCGACGTGTCGGGCGAGACGACGGGCGCGAGGCCGGTGAGCACGGCGGCGGAGGAATTCATGGGCGGCATCGTGCCACTTTCGCGGCCCATGAAAAAACCCGCCGAGGCGGGTTCTTTCGCGGGCCGCAGAGGCTGCCTTGCAGGCTTACTTCTTGGCGGCTTCGTTCTCGGCCGTGCCGGGGATCTTCTCGCCAATGGCGGCGCCGGTGCTGCGCATGCCGTCGGCTGCCTTGTGGCCGGTGTTCTCGACCGCTTCACCGGTCTTGGCGGCCGCGTTCTTGGTGGCGTTGGTGGCCTTCTTGGTGGTGCGCTTGGTGGCATTCCAGGCCTTCTTGCTACCTTCTTCGGTGGCGTTGACGGCCTTCTTGGTGGTGCGCTTGGTGGCGTCGACGGCGTTGGAGCCGGCTTCCTTCACCTTCTCGGTGGTCGTGGGTTCAGCCGTTGCAGGCGCTGCGGTTTGTGCCACGGCCGACACGCCGATGGAGGCGAGCGCCAGTGCAAGGACGACGGGCATGGTGCGAACGAAAGACGTGGTCATTAAAGGCTCCTTGTCGGATTAAGTTTTGAAGTGACTCGCTTGCCACTGAACCAGCAACGAACTGGTGAAGCCCGAGGATGACAGCAAATCCACGGCATCTGCACACCTGGTTGCAGGTCGGGACGTTGGCCTACGCGCGATGCGGCGGACGTTCCGACACGTGCATCAGACTTTCGAGCCGTGGCAGCGTTTCGAGTGCATTCCGGGTGGTGGCCTCGGCCAGTTCGTCGATGCCGATGCCCCGCAGGCCGGCCATGACCTCGGCGATGCGCGACAGCTCGCCGGGGTCGTTGCGGCCCTGCGGTTCGCCGGCGTCGCGCTGTGCCTGCGTCCGGTAGAGCCAGTGCGGCTGGATGTCGGGAGCGTCGGTCTCCAGGACGATCGACCCGAGCGGCAGGCCGCTGGCCAGCCGGCGCAACTGCAATGCACGGTCGAAGGTGACGGCGCCGCCGAAGCCCAGCTTCAGCCCGAGGTCGGTGCAGGCCTGCGCCTGCTGCCCGCTGCCGTTGAATGCATGCGCGATGCCCAGCCAGGGCTTTCCGCCGGCAGTCTGTCGCAGGTGCTTGAGCACCTTGTCGACCGAGCGCCGCACATGGATGAGCACGGGTAACCCGTGCTTGCGTGCCAGTTGCAACTGAGTGTGAAAAAAGCGCTCCTGCCGCGGGCCGTCGAGGCTTTCGACGAAATAGTCGAGCCCGATCTCGCCGACCGCCACCAGCCGCGGGTCGTCGCGCCGCGCAGTGAGCTCGGCGTCGAGCGCGTCGAGGTCGTCGTCCTTCGCCTCGCCGGTGCACAGCGGATGGATGCCCAGCGCATAGGCATCGCCTTGCGCATGGGCCAGCTCGCGCACGGCGGCGAAGTTGAAGACCGCCACCGCGGGAATGACGCACATCGCCACCCCGCGTTCGGCGGCGCGGCGGCGGATGACGGGCATTTCCGCACCGAATTCGGGCGCGTCCAGGTGGCAGTGGGTATCGACGAAGGTAGCCATCGCGCCATGATGCCCGATGGGATGCGCCGCCGAAGAAAGCGTGCTACTGTGAACTCCTTCACGCGATTTTTGCCGGAGGTCCCCCGATGCGCAGGCCCGCCTTCTACAGCCGTTCGCCCCGCACGCTGCCGCCGGCCGCAGACCAGGCGGCCGACCGGGCGGAGGGGCTTGCATCCCCGGAAGCCGCCACTCCTGCACCGGACACGAGCGCGAAAACCGGCTGGCAACCCGGACGCAAGAGCTTCGCGCTGCTCCTCGTGCTGTCGGCCGCGCTGGTCACCGGCGCCGTCCTGTGGGCGCCGCGCCCCGGCGCCAAGGCACTCACCCAGAAGGACATCGACGCGGCCGTGCTGCGCACGCTGCAGACGAACACCCTCCCCTCGCCCGCGGCCAAGGCGGCGGACATCATCCGGCCCTCGGTGGTGCGGGTGGTGAGCTACGGCGAAGAGAAGAACACGCCCGAAGCCAAGACGCAGAAACGCGGGCGCAACCTCGCCAAGGGCAAGCCGCCGGAGGCGCCCAACGACGGCGGACCGGCCGGCGAGGTGGAGCGCGGCGTGGGCACCGGCGTGGTGATCGTCGACAAGGGCGTGATCCTGACCAACCTTCACGTGGTCGCGGGCTCCGACAAGATCAAGGTCACGTTCTACGACGGCCTGGAAGCCGTGGCCACCATCACCGGCGTGCAGCCCGAGAACGACCTCGCGGTGCTGCAGGCGCAGAAGGTGCCCGACGACCTGATTCCCGCCACCATGCGTTCGACCGCTGACCTGCGCTCCGGCGACCAGGTGGCCGCCGTCGGCTTTCCGTTCGGCATCGGGCCGTCGGTGTCGGCGGGCGTGGTGTCGGGCCTGAAGCGTTCGTTCCGCTCGCCCGAGGGCAAGCAGGAACTCGGCAACCTGATCCAGTTCGACGCGGCCGCCAACCCCGGCAACTCGGGCGGGCCGCTCGTCAACATGGACGGCGAGGTGCTGGGCATCGTCACCGCCATCCTGAATCCCACTCAGCAGCGCACCTTCATCGGCATCGGCTTCGCGGTGCCCATCGAGAACGCCGCCGCCGCCGCGGGTTCTCCGCCGTTCTGACACCTTCTTTTCCTCTACGAAAGCCCTTCGCATGAGCACAGAGACCCCCAGCAGCAGCTTCGCCACCCCCGCCGGCACCGCCGAACTGATGGAGCAGATCCTCTACGAGGTGAAGCGCGTGGTCGTGGGCCAGGACCGGTTCCTGGAGCGCGTGATGGTCGCGATGCTCGCGGGCGGGCACCTGCTGGTCGAAGGCGTTCCGGGTCTGGCGAAGACGCTGACCATCAAGACGCTGGCGGACACGGTGCGCGGCCACTTCAAGCGCATCCAGTTCACGCCCGACCTGGTGCCGGCCGACCTCGTGGGCACGCGCATCTACAACCAGAAGACGGGCGAGTTCAGCACTTCGCTGGGTCCGATGTTCGCCAACCTGCTGTTGGCCGACGAGATCAACCGCGCGCCGGCCAAGGTGCAGAGCGCGCTGCTCGAGGTGATGCAGGAACGCCAGGTGACCATCGCCGGCGAGACGCACAAGGTGCCCCGCCCCTTCCTGGTGATGGCCACGCAGAATCCGATCGAGACCGAGGGCACCTATCCGCTGCCCGAGGCGCAGGTCGACCGCTTCATGATGAAGGTGCTGGTCGACTACCCGACGGACGAGGAAGAGTTCGTGATCGTGCAGCGCGTGATCGGCCCGCCGGTCGAGGCCACGGCGGTCGCCACCACCGAGCAGCTCGCGGCATTGCAGGCCGAGGCGCGGCGCGTGTACGTGGACCCCTCGCTGATCCAGTACGCGGTGAAGCTGGTGTCGGCCACGCGCACGCCCGAGAAGCACGGGCTGAAGGACCTGCGCCGCTTCATCACCTTCGGCGCCAGCCCGCGTGCCAGCATCAGCCTGACGGAAGGCGCGCGGGCCCTGGCGCTGCTGCGCGGCCGCAGCTATGCGCTGCCGGAAGACATGACCGCGCTGGTGGCCGACGTGCTTCGCCATCGCGTGACGCTGTCGTACGAAGGTCTCTCCGAGGGCCTGACGCCCGACGGCCTGGTCGAGAAGATCATGCGTGCCGTTCCGGCGCCGCCCAAGCCGCTCGAACATGAAAAGCTGGTGGCCTGAATGAGCACGCCGCCCGTCTTCCTGCACTTCCTGCACCTGGTGCCGCTTCGCCGGCCGCCGTGCCGTGAGCAATGCCTGCGGTCCGGCAGGGCCGGGCGCGCGGCGTACACGGGAATCGCATGAAAAGCTGGTGGCGCAAGGCCCCTGCGGCCGCGAACGACGAACGGCTGGCGGCCGAAGCGGCCGTGGCCGGCGGGGCCGAGCGCGCGCTGCGCCGGCTCGAGTGGACCGTCATCCGCCGGCTCGACGGCCTGCTGCAGGGCGACTACCGCACGCTGATGCGCGGCGCCGGTCTCGACCTGGCCGACCTGCGCGAGTACCAGCACCACGACGACGTGCGCCACATCGACTGGAACGTCACCGCGCGGCTGCAGACGCCGCATGTGCGCGTGTTCACCGAGGACCGCGAGATGTCCGCCTGGTTCGTGCTCGACCTGAGCCGCTCGGTCGACTTCGGCTCGGGCCTGAAGGCCAAGCGCGAGATCTCGGCGGGCTTCGTCGGCGTGCTGGCGCGGCTGCTGACGCGCCATGGCAACCGCGTGGGCGCGCTGGTCTACGGCAACGACCTCGAAGCCGTGATCCCGCCGCGCAGCGGGCGCCGCCATGTGCTGCACCTGCTGCACGCCATGGAAAGGCGCGCCGACAAGGCCGGGTTTTCCCCCACGCAGAAGGGCATGACGCGGCTGGACGACCTGCTGAAGTCGGCGGCCACGCTGATGCCGCGCCGCTCCACCGTGTTCGTGGTGTCCGACTTCCTGAGCGAGCCCGGTTGGGAGCGTCCGCTGGGGCAGCTCGTGCAGCGCCACGAGGTGGTGGCCGTGCGGCTGTTCGATCCGCTCGAGCTCGAGCTTCCCGACCTCGGCCTGGTGCCGCTGCGCGACGCGGAGACCGGCGAGCAGCTGTGGGTGGACACGCACGACGCCGGCTTTCGCAAGCGCTTCGCGCGGCTGGCGTCCGAGCGCGAGACCGCACTGCGCGCGGCGCTCGCCAAGGCCGGCGTCGACGCACTCGAACTCTCGACCAACGACGACCTGGTGGAAGCCATCGTCCGGTTCGCCGACCTGCGCAAGCGCCGCGCGCGCATGGGACCGGCTGGCATGAAGGCGGTGGCAGCATGACCTTTCTCTGGCCTCAATTCCTCTGGCTGCTGGCGGCGCTGCCGCTGCTGATCCTGCTCTACCTGTGGCTGCTGCGCCGCAAGAAGAAGCTGGCGGTGCGCTATGCCAGCCTGTCGATCGTGCGCGAGGCGATGGGCCCCGGGCAGAGCCTGCGGCGGCACATCCCGCCGCTGCTGTTCCTGCTGGCCATGGCCGCGATGCTGATTGCAGCGGCGCGGCCGATGGCGGTGGTGGTGCTGCCGTCGAACCAGCAGACCATCATCCTGGCGATGGACGTGTCGGGCAGCATGCGCGCGGCCGACGTGCAGCCCAACCGGCTCGTGGCCGCGCAGGAAGCGGCCAAGAGCTTCATCAAGGACCTGCCGCGCAACGTGAAGGTGGGCATCGTGGCGTTCGCCGGCAGCGCGCAGGTGGCGCAGTTGCCCACCACCAACCACGAGGACCTGGTGACGGCCATCGACAGCTTCCAGCTGCAGCGCGCCACCGCCACCGGCAATGCCATCGTGGTGTCGCTGGCCACGCTGTTCCCCGACGCAGGGCTGGACGTGGAGCAGTTCAGCGCGCCGAGCCGCCAGCGCGGCGCGGCCATCGACCAGTCGGAGAAGAAGCTCAAGGAATTCACGCCCGTGGCACCCGGTTCGTTCACCTCGGCCGCCGTGATCATGCTGACCGACGGCCAGCGCACCACCGGCGTCGATCCGCTCGACGCAGCCAAGGCCGCGGCCGATCGCGGCGTGCGCATCTACACGGTGGGCGTGGGCACGGTCGACGGCGAGACCATCGGCTTCGAGGGCTGGTCGATGCGCGTGCGGCTCGACGAGGACACGCTCAAGGCCATCGCCAACAAGACCAATGCCGAATACTTCTACGCGGGCACTGCCGACGACCTGAAGAAGGTCTACAACACGCTGAGTTCCAAGCTCACCGTGGAGAAGAAGGAAACCGAGATCTCCGCGCTGTTCGCGATGGGCGCGGCCGTGCTCACGCTGCTGTCGGCGGGGCTGTCGCTGCTGTGGTTCAACCGCATCCTTTAGGGTCCTTCGGCCCGGCGTGAAGGCCCGGCCGCCTGCAGGCCGCCCAGAACCTCGCGCAGGATTTCCTCCGAGAGCGCCTCGTCGTCCACCGCGCGGGCCAGCACCACGCCGCCATACATCGAGGCCAATGTGCGGATCGCGTCGCCGCGCGCATTCTTCTTCGAGCGCCACGGGAAGTTGCGCGTGAAACGGTCGATGACCGACTTGAGGTACGCGGTGAGCGACGCGCCCACGCCCGCGCTGCTGTCCGACAGCCCAGCGAACGCCGCCACCAGGCAGCCTTCGGCGCGTGCGTCGCGGTGCTCGTGGCTCAGGTAGTCGCGCACGTAGGCACGCATGGCGTCGGGCGATTCGCCGGCGGCATCGAGGTCGACCAGCGCGCGGTCGGCGGAATGCGAAATGCACGCCGCCATCAGCGCTTCCTTCGAGTCGAAGTGGTTGTAGAAGGGCCCGTGCGTGAGGCCCGTGGCTTTCATGATCTCGCTCACGCTCACGCCGAAGCCGCGCTCCTTGAACAGGCGGGAGGCCTCGTCGAGGATCTTCTGGTGCTTTTCGGCGGTTTCTGCTGCGGGGTATCGCATGTGACCTCTTCCTGTTCCGGGGTACTTCTAAAGCTCACTTGACGCTAAGCATGATAGTCATCATGCTTCGATCCGCCAAGCATGATGGTCATCATGCTTTGAGCACCAACCCACACCTGAACGGATTCGAAATGAGCGAACAAGCAACCCCTGGCACCGCCGTGGTCACAGGCGCCTCCGCCGGTCTCGGCAAGATCTACGCGGACCGCCTGGCGCGGCGCGGCTACGACCTGCTGCTGGTGGCCCGGCGCGGCGACCTGCTGGAAGAAACGGCAAAAGCCTTGCGCAGCGCCTACGGCGTGAAGGTGCGCACACTGACAGCCGACCTGGGCGCCGCCGCGGACCTCGAGCGCGTGGCCGAGGCGGTCGCCACCGACCCGTCGATCACGCTGCTGGTCAACAACGCGGGCACCTCGACGCTGGCACCCGTGGCGCAGACCTCGGCCGCACAGCTGCAGTCGATGCTCGACGTGAACATCCATGCGCTCGCGCGGCTGAGCCATGCGGTGCTGCCGGCCTTCAAGGCGCGCAACCGCGGCACGCTGGTCAACATCGGCTCGGTGCTGGGATTCCACACGCTGCCGATCAGCAGCATCTACAGCGGCACCAAGGCCTTCGTGCTGGCGTTCACGCGCGGGCTGCAGGACGAAGTGGCCGGCACCGCCGTGAAGGTGCAGCTGGTGCTGCCGGCGGCCACGGCCACCGACATCTGGGAGCTGTCGGGCGTGCCGGTGTCGAACCTGGCCGAAGGCACGGTGATGGCGGCCGAACACTGCGTGGATGCCGCGCTCGCCGGGCTCGACCTGGGCGAGCCGATCACGATGCCGTCGATGAACGAGGCCGCCCTGCTCGCCAACTTCACCGATGCGGGCGCCCGGCTCTTCGGCGCGTCGCAGAACGGCAAGCCGGCGGCGCGTTACTCGGTGACGGCCTGAGCGGCCCGGGCGCTGGCCTCGATCGCCGCATAGTCCGGCGATTTCACGGCCGCAATGCCGCCCAGGAACAGGTCGGCCACGATCGGCGCGATGGCCGCGTGGTCGAGCTTTCCGTCGGGCTTCATCCAGGTGAACATCCAGTTGATCATGCCGAACAGCAGCATGGTCAGCGGTTTGGCGAGGTCGTCGCTGGGGGCGCCGGGGCGCAGCGCCGACACCGCGCGCGCAAAGCCGGCGACCACCTCGCGCTCCTTGTCGAGCACGCGTTCGCGGTCGGCCTCCTCGAGAAAGCGCACGTCGTCCGTCAGCACGCGGTGCGCGTCCTGGGCGCCGGCGTACTCCTCGACGATGCGGTAGATGAAGCGGCGCAGGCGCTCCTCGTCGGTCTGGGTCGACGCTTCTTCCTCGGCCACCAGCGCCGCCAGCTTGGACACGTGCGTCTCGGCGATGCTGATGAGCAGGCTGCTCTTGTCCTTGTAGTAGTGGTAGAGCGTGGCCTTCGAGAGGCCGCAGGCCTCGGCCACCTGGTTCATCGAGGTGGCCGGGTAGCCGCTGCGCGCGAACAGCTGGGCGGCCTGCGCGAGGATCAGTTCTCGCTGGTCGTCGTAGGTGGCGGATCTTCCACGCGGCATCGGGTCGGGTTCCTGGGTTGGTCGTTCGAAGGCAACGCGCGATCTTGCACGAAGCGGCAGCGGGTCAGCCGCCCTCGCTTCCCCGCTTGGTGGCGATGAGCGAGCGCACGTCGGTCTGCGGCAGGCGCGGCCGGCCAGCCTCCACCTGCGCGAGCGGCGCCACTTCATGCAGGCTTGCCAGGCTGCGCACCGTGAGCGCCTGGTAGGTCTGCGTGCCTTCGAGCTTCCAGGCGATCTCGTCGTCGCTCAGCTCGCGCTTCACCTTGGCGGGAATGCCCGCCACCAGCGAGCGCGGCGGCACCTTCATGCCGGCCGGAACGAACGCGCAGGCCGCGACGATCGACTTCTCGCCGATCTCGGCCTCGTCCATCACCACCGCGTTCATGCCCACCAGCGCATCGCGCCGCACGATGCAGCTGTGCAGGATCGCGCCGTGGCCGATGTGGCCGTTGACCTCGACCACCGTGTCGTTCTCGGGAAAGCCGTGGATGCAGCAGTGGTCCTGCACGTTGGAGCCCTCCTCCAGCACGATGCGGCCGAAGTCGCCGCGCAGGCTGGCGCAAGGGCCGACGTAGCAGCGCGGGCCGACGATCACGTCGCCGATCAGCACCGCCGTGGGGTGCACGTACGCGCTCGGGTCGACGACGGGAATCACGCCGTCGATGGAATAGCTGGGCATTCGGTCTCCTTGTTATGCATGCTTCTGGCGGGTCCTAGGGTTTGCCCTAAATGGTCCCCGCTTGTGCCGTGGTCGGGGTCGATCCTAAAATCAACCGAACGGTCGGTCAATAGTGTTTGCACGTTGGCCGGCGCCCACGAAGGAAGAAAGAGACATGCAATGACTGAGCCTTTGGTACTCATCAGCAATGCCGGCGCGGTGCGCACGCTGAGCCTCAACCGCCCTGCGGCGCTCAACAGCTTCACCACGGAACTGCATGCCGAGCTGCTGGACGCGCTCGAGTCGGCGGCCGCAGACGAAGGCGTGCGCTGCGTGGTGCTCACCGGCGCCGGCCGTGCCTTCTGCGCCGGCCAGGACCTGGCCGACCCGTCGGTCGCTCCCGATCCGACGCCCGGTGCGGCGCCCAAGGACCTGGGCCATGTCATCTCCACCTACTACGGGCCTCTGGTCGCCCGCCTGCGCTCGATGCCGGTGCCGGTTGTCGCGGCCGTGAACGGCGTGGCCGCGGGCGCGGGCGCCAACCTGGCGCTGTGCTGCGACCTCGTGGTGGCCGGCCGCTCGGCCAGCTTCATCCAGGCCTTCACCAAGATCGGACTCGTGCCCGACACCGGCGGCACCTGGCTGCTGCCGCGCCTGGTGGGTTCGGCGCGCGCGCTGGGCATCGCGATGCTGGGCGACAAGCTGCCCGCCGAGGAAGCCGCACGCATCGGCCTGATCTGGCAGTGCGTGGACGACGCAGCGCTGGCCGACACGGCCGCCGCCCTCGCCTCGAAGCTCGCCGGCATGCCGACCCGCGCGCTCGTCGCCACGCGCCAGGCCATGAACGACGCACAGGGCATGGACCTGCGGACCGCGCTCGACGAGGAAGCCCGCGTGCAGCGCGCCCTGGGCAATGCCGATGACTACCGCGAAGGCGTCGAGGCTTTCCGCGCCAAGCGCGCTCCCGTCTTCAAGGACCGCTGAGCAATGACCGACTCCACCCGCACCCCCCAGCAGACCGCCGAGTACGTGCGCGACGGCATGTTCGCGAACGACAACGCGAGCAAGGGCCTCGGCATGCGCATCGTCGAGGTCGGGCCGGGGCAGGCCACGATCGAGATGCGCGTGCGCCCCGACATGCTCAACGGCCACGCCATCTGCCATGGCGGCTTCATGGCCACGCTGGCCGACTCGACCTTCGCCTTCGCCTGCAACTCGTACAACGAGCTGACCGTGGCCTCGGGCTTCGCCATCGACTTCATCGCGCCGGCGCGCGAGGGCGACGTGCTCACCGCGCGTTGCCAGGAAGTGTCGAAGGCCGGCCGCACCGGCGTGTACGACACCGAAATCACCAACCAGCGCGGCGAGCGCATCGCGATCTTTCGTGGCCGCTCGTACACGGCCAAGGGCCGCCCAGCCGTATGAACACCACAAGGCTTGCCCACTGCGTGTGGCCTCCTACCCCCTTGCAGGGGGCGATACCAGCGGCCCGGCAAAGCCGGTTCCGCGGTATCCCGCAAAGGGAATCTTCTCTTTGATGAAGCTCGCTTCACCACAAGGCTCAACACCATGACCGTGAAACACCCCGCCCCCGGCGACCTGGACCCCATCGAGACCGCGAGCCGCGACGAGATCGCCGCGCTGCAGCTCACGCGTCTGCGCGCCACGCTGCGCAATGCCTACGACAACGTGCCGCACTACCGCAAGGCATTCGATGCCAAGGGCGTGCACCCCGACGACCTGAAGTCGCTCGCCGACCTGTCGAAGTTCCCGTTCACGGTGAAGAGCGACCTGCGCGACAACTATCCCTTCGGCATGTTCGCCGTGCCGCGCGAGAAGGTCGCGCGCATCCACGCTTCGTCGGGCACCACCGGCAAGCCGACGGTGGTGGGCTACACGCTGAAGGACATCGACACCTGGGCCGACCTGGTGGCCCGTTCCATCCGTGCGGCGGGCGGACGGCCCGGCGACATGATCCACGTGTCGTACGGCTACGGCCTGTTCACGGGCGGCCTGGGCGCGCACTACGGCGCCGAGCGCGCGGGCTGCACCGTCATCCCGATGTCGGGCGGCCAGACCGAGAAGCAGGTGCAGCTCATCCAGGACTTCAAGCCGAACATCATCATGGTCACGCCCAGCTACATGCAGGTGATCATCGAGCAGTTCGAGCGCCAGGGCCTCGACGCGAAGCACAGTTCGCTGCAGGTCGGCATCTTCGGCGCGGAGCCGTGGACCGAAGCCATGCGCCGCGACATCGAGGCCAAGGCCGGCCTGGACGCGGTCGACATCTACGGCCTGTCCGAAGTGATGGGCCCGGGCGTGGCCAGCGAATGCGTGGAGAGCAAGGACGGCCCCGTCATCTGGGAAGACCACTTCTACCCCGAGATCATCGACCCCGAAACGGGTGAGCTGAAGGCCGACGGCGAAGAGGGCGAGCTCGTCTTCACCTCGCTGAGCAAGGAGGCCATGCCCATCGTGCGCTACCGCACGCGCGACCTCACGCGCCTGCTGGCGCCCACCTCGCGCTCGTTCCGCCGCATGGGCAAGATCGTCGGGCGCAGCGACGACATGATGATCATCCGCGGCGTCAACGTGTTCCCCACGCAGGTCGAGGAGATCGTGCTCGCGCACCAGGCGCTCTCGGGCCTGTACCAAGTGCATGTGAGCCGCGCGGACAAGCTCGACCAGGTCGAGGTGCACTGCGAGCTCAATGCCTCCGACGCCGCATCGGCCGACCGCGCCGCCATCGGCGACTGGGTGCAGCACCGCGTGAAGACGCTCATCGGCATCTCCACCCGCGTGGTGGTGCATGCGCCCAACGAGATGGAACGCACCCAGACCGGCAAGGCACGCCGCGTGATCGACACGCGCCCGCGCTGAACCGCCCCCACACACCCACCGAAAGGAAACGCACATGTACACCCAGGCAATGGACACCATGGGCAAGGACGCAGGCGACGGCAAGCAGAAAGCCGTTCGCTCGGCCGAGGAAATGCAGCTCGAGGAACGCTTCGATGCCCACATCGACGCGGGCGACTTCATCGAGGCGAAAGACTGGATGCCCGAGCACTACCGCAAGACGCTGGTGCGCCAGATCAGCCAGCACGCGCATTCCGAGATCGTCGGCATGCTGCCCGAGGGCAACTGGATCAGCCGCGCGCCCACGCTCAAGCGCAAGGCCATCCTGCTGGCCAAGGTGCAGGACGAAGGCGGCCACGGCCTCTACCTGTATGCCGCCGCCGAAACGCTCGGCACCTCGCGCGACCAGATGTTCGACGCGCTGCACAGCGGCAAGGCCAAGTACAGCTCGATCTTCAACTACCCCACGCTGACCTGGGCCGACATGGGCACCATCGGCTGGCTGGTCGACGGCGCGGCCATCATGAACCAGGTGCCGATCTGCCGCTGCTCGTACGCGCCGTACGCGCGCGCCATGATCCGCATCTGCCGCGAGGAGAGCTTCCACCAGCGCCAGGGCTACGAAGCCCTGCTGACCATGATGACCCACGGCACCGACGCGCAGAAGGCCATGGTGCAGGACGCGGTCAACCGCTGGTGGTGGCCCTCGATCATGATGTTCGGCCCGCCGGACGACCAGTCACCCAACTCGGCGCAGTCGATGCGCTGGGGCATCAAGCGCTTCAGCAACGACGAGCTGCGCCAGAAGTTCATCGACGCCACTGTCGAGCAGGCGCGCATCCTCGGCGTGACCCTGCCCGACCCCGACCTCAAGTGGAACGAGGAGCGCCAGGCGCACGACTTCGGCACCATCGACTGGAGCGAGTTCTGGCGCGTCATCGGCGGCGACGGCCCCTGCAACCGCGAGCGACTGCAGGCCCGTGTGGACGCCTGGGAAGACGGCGCCTGGGTGCGCGAAGCCGCGCTGGCCCATGCCAACAAACAACCGATGAAGGAAGCAGCATGAGCACCGAAGCAAAACAAGAATGGCCCCTGTGGGAAGTGTTCGTGCGCAGCAAGGCCGGACTGGACCACAAGCATTGCGGCAGCCTGCACGCGGCCGACTCGAAGATGGCCATCCAGATGGCGCGCGACGTGTACACGCGCCGCCAGGAAGGCAGCAGCATCTGGGTCGTGCGTTCCGAGCAGATCGTGGCGAGCGACCCGGGTGACAAGGACATGTTCTTCGATCCGGCCGAGGACAAGGTGTACCGCCACCCCACGTTCTATGCCCTGCCCAAGTCCGTGGACCACATGTGATCGGCCATTGACGGGAACATCATGCAAGCATCGATCGAACTGAACCGCACGTCCGAAGTGCAGTACCTGCTGCGCATCGGCGACACCTGCCTGGTGCTCGCGCAGCGCCTGGGCGAATGGTGCGGGCACGCACCCGTGCTCGAGGAAGACATCGCGATGGCCAACATCGCGCTCGACCTCGTGGGCCAGGCGCGCGCGCTGCTCACGCATGCCGGCAAGCTCGAAGGCGCAGGCCGCGAACACGACGAAGACCAGCTGGCCTTCCTGCGCGAGGAGCGCGACTACTTCAACCTCACCATCGCCGAACTGCCGCGAGGCGACTTCGCCTTCGCCGTGGTGCGCAACACCATGGTGTCGACGCTGCTCAAGCTGCTGTGGCAGCGCCTGTACACATCGAACGACGCCGAGGTGGCGGCCATCGCCGGCAAGGCGCTGAAGGAAGCCCGCTACCACCAGGAGCATTCGGCCGACTGGGTGGTGCGCCTGGGCGACGGCACCGAGGAATCGCGCCGCCGCACCGAGCGCGCGCTGAAGCAGCTGTGGCTGTACGTGCCCGAGCTGTTCCACAGCGACGACGTGGATGCCGACGCCAGCGCCAGCGGCCTCGGCCCGGCATGGAGCGAACTGCGCGAGCCGTGGCTCGCCGAGATGCAGCACGTGCTCGACGCGGCCGGCCTCGCCATGCCCAGGGAAGCCGCCTTCCGCAGCACCGGCAAGCAGGGCGTGCACAGCGAGCACATGGGCTACATCCTGGCCGAGATGCAGCACCTGCAGCGCAGCTTCCCCGGGGGCGTGTGGTGACGTCCGACACCATGACGGCCGCGCGCGTCGACGCCGCCTGGGCCGTGCTGCACACCGTGCCCGACCCCGAGGTGCCGGCCGTGTCGGTCTGCGACCTGGGCATCGTGCGCGAGGTGATCGAGCACGACGACGGCCTGGAGGTGGTGCTCACGCCGACCTACTCCGGCTGCCCCGCGACCGAAGCCATCGAGCACGACGTGCTGGCCGCCATCGAGCAGGCCGGGCTCGGCCGGGCACGCGCCACGCTGCGCCGCGCGCCCGCCTGGAGCAGCGACTGGATCAGCGACGAAGGCCGCGCCAAGCTCAAGGCTTACGGCATCGCGCCGCCGGCGCACCTGAACGCCGAGCAGGCCGCGAACACCGCCATGCCGATCAAGCTGTTCGGCCGCATCGCGGGCGAGCGCATCGCCTGCCCGCGTTGCGCGAGCGAGCGCACCGAGCGCCTGTCGGCCTTCGGATCGACCGCCTGCAAGGCCCTCTATCGATGCATGGCCTGCCGCGAACCCTTCGAGCATTTCAAGCCCATATGAAGAACCACCCCCAGGCTTCGCGCACTGCGTGCCGCTTCTCCTTGCCCCTCGAGGGGGCGCTGCCCGTGGCCCGGCAAGGCCGATTCCACGGCAGCACTGGACAGACGCCTGGCAACCCCGAGCATTCAGCATGAGCACCCTTTTCCATCCTCTGCGCGTGAAGGCCATCGAGCCCGACACGTCCGAGGCCGTCATCGTCTCCTTCGACGTGCCCGGCAGCCTGCGGGAAGTCTTCGGCTTCACGCAGGGCCAGTACCTCACGCTGCGCAAGGACATCGACGGCCAGGACCTGCGCCGCTCCTATTCGATCTGCGCCGGCATCGACGACAACGAGCTGCGCGTCGGCGTGCGCAAGGTGCGCGGCGGCGTCTTCTCCAACTGGATCAACGCGCACCTGCAGCCCGGCGACGAGGTGCAGGTGATGGCGCCGCAGGGCCGCTTCTTCGTGCCGATCGAGCCGCAGTCCGCGCGCCACCATGTCGGCATCGCGGGCGGCAGCGGCATCACGCCCATCCTGTCGATCATGAAGACCGTGCTGGCGCGCGAGCCGCAAAGCCGCTTCACGCTCATCTACGGCAACCGGCAGCTGCAGTCCACGATGTTCAAGGAAGAGATCGAGGACCTGAAGAACCGCTACATGACGCGCCTGGTGCTGCAGCACGTGTTCTCCGACGAGCACACCGACTCGCCGCTGGGCTTCGGCGTGATGAACCGCGAGAAGATCGGCGAGTTCCTCAAGAGCGTGGTGCCCGCCGCACAGATCGACCACGTGTACGTGTGCGGCCCGTTCCAGATGAACGACGAGGCAGAGGCTGCGCTGCTCGCGGCCGGCGTGCCCGAGGAGCGCATCCACATCGAGCGCTTCGGCGTCGCGCTGCCCTCGGCCACGCAGGTGGGCGCGGTGGTGCACGAGCCCCAGCCGGGCGACGCCAAGCAGGCGCGCATCACCATCGTGCGCGACGGCCTGCAGCGCGACATCACCTACACCGAAGGCCAGCCGAGCATCCTCGACGCGGCATCGGCCGCCGGACTCGAAGTGCCGTTCTCGTGCACGTCAGGCGTGTGCGGAACCTGCCGCGCGAAATGCGTGGACGGGGAAGTCCGCATGGAAAGAAACTTCGCGCTCGACAAGAATGAAGTGGCCGCCGGTTTCGTACTGACCTGCCAGGCACACCCCCTCACGGAGCGCGTCACGCTCTCTTTCGACGAGCGCTGAAAAAAATGAGCATTCCCCAGGCCTGCCCGCGTTTTTCGCAGGCAACGCCATCGGCCCGGCAGCGCCGGACCCGCGGCATTTCTGGATAAGCTTCAGAGCTTTGCAACAACTGTTAACCAACCCGGAGACAAGCCAACCATGAAATTCTTCAAGCCCCTGCTGATTGCCGCCCTGTGCGCCACGGCCCTCTCGGCCTGGGCCGACGTCAACGTCGGCGTGACCATCTCGGCCACGGGCCCGGCAGCCTCGCTGGGCATCCCCGAGAAGAACACCATCTCGCTGATGCCCAAGACGATCGGCGGGCAGAAGATCAACTACATCGTGCTGGACGACGCGTCCGACACGACGGCCGCCGTCAACAACACGCGCAAGCTCATCGCCGAGAACAAGGTCGACGTGATCCTGGGCTCGACCACCACGCCGGCCTCGCTCGCCATGATCGACGTGGCCAGCGAAGCGCAGACGCCGATGATCTCGGTGGCCGCCTCGGCCCGCATCATCGAGCCGATGGACGCCAAGAAGAAGTGGGTCTTCAAGACGCCGCAGAACGACATCATGATGTCGCTCGCCATCGCCGAGCACATGGCCAGCAACGGCGTGAAGACCGTCGCCTTCATCGGCTTCTCCGACGCCTACGGCGAAGGCTGGTCGCAGGAGTTCGCCAAGGCGGCCGAGCTGAAGAAGATCAAGATCGTGGCCAACGAGCGCTATGCGCGCACCGACACCTCGGTGACCGGCCAGGCGCTGAAGATCATGTCCGCCAAGCCCGATGCGGTGCTGATCGCCGGTTCCGGCACGCCGGCCGCGCTGCCGCAGAAGACGCTGAAGGAACGCGGCTTCACCGGCAAGATGTACCAGACCCACGGCGTGGCCAACGCCGACTTCCTGCGCGTGGGCGGCAAGGACGTGGAAGGCACCTTCCTGCCCGCCGGCCCCGTGCTGGTGGCCGACCAGCTGCCCGCCGCCAACCCGGTGAAGAAGTCCGCGCTCGCCTATGTGGCTGCCTATGAAGCCGCCTACGGCAAGGGCTCGACCTCGACCTTCGGCGGCCACGCCTGGGACGCCGGCCTGCTGATGACCGCGGCCGTGCCCGTGGCGCTGAAGAAGGCCCAGCCGGGCACACCCGAGTTCCGTGCCGCGCTGCGCGACGCGCTCGAGCAGACCAAGGAAGTGGCCGGCGCGCACGGCGTGTTCAACATGACCGCGACCGACCACCTGGGCCTCGACCAGCGCGCACGCGTGATGGTGAAGATCGAAAACGGCGCCTGGAAATACCAACCATAAGCCCGCCCCCAGGCTTCGCGCACTTCGTGTCGCTTCGCCACCCCCCTGCCGGGGGCAACACCTGAGGGCCGGCAAAGCCGGTTCCTCGGTGTTCCTGAACTGAGTCACGGGCGACGCCCGAAGGTTGTTTTATGGATTTGCAGATCGCCCTGCTGCTCGGGCAGGACGGCATCGTGAACGGCGCGGTCTACGGACTGATGGCGCTCGCGCTGGTGCTGGTTTTTTCGGTCACACGCGTGATCTTCATCCCGCAGGGCGAGTTCGTCGCCTTCGGGGCGCTCTCGATGGCCGCACTGCAGGGCGGGCATGCGCCCTCCACGCTGTGGCTGCTGCTGGCCCTGGCGGTGGCGGTGCTGGTGGTCGAGGCCTGGCGCTGGAAGCGCGGCGCCACGGTCGACTGGCGCTCCGCGCTGACCTGGTGCGTGGCCTTCCCCGCTGTGGCCGCGGCACTGGTGCTGGTGCTCAAGCCCACCTCGCTGGCCGCGCAGTCGCTCACCGTGCTGGTGCTGATCGCGCCGCTCGGACCGTTGCTGTATCGCCTGGCCTACCGCCCGCTGGCCGACGCCAGTGTGCTGATGCTGCTGATCGTGTCGGTCGCGCTGCACGGCGTGCTGGTCGGCCTGGGACTGTTCTTCTTCGGCGCCGAGGGCTCGCGCACCAGCGCCTTCTCGGAGGCGCGCTTCGACCTCGGCGGCATTCCCGTCAACGGCCAGTCGCTGGTCGTGGTGGGCGTCACGCTGGTGCTGGTGATCGCGATGTTCTGGTTCTTCGGCCGCTCCATGATCGGCAAGGCGCTGCGCGCCACCGCCATCAACCGCGTCGGCGCACGGCTGTCGGGCATTCCCACCGAGCTGTCGGGCGACCTGAGCTTCGCGCTGGCCGCCCTGATCGGCGCGGTGTCGGGCCTGCTGATCGCACCGATCACCACCGTCTACTACGACACCGGCTTCCTGATCGGCCTGAAGGGCTTCGTGGCCGCCATCGTCGGCGGTCTCGCGAGCTATCCGCTGGCGCTCGCGGGCGCACTGCTGGTGGGCCTGCTCGAGGCCTTCTCCTCCTTCTGGGCCAGCGCATACAAGGAAGTGCTGGTCTTCACTTTGATCATCCCGGTGCTGTGGTGGCGTTCGCTGCGCAGCCATCACGTGGAGGACGAGGAATGAACCCGTCTTCATCGACCACTGCTTCGTCTTCCGCCGCCAACGCCGTGCCCGAGGGCCGTCCGCTGGTCACGCCGCGCGTGCTCACGCTGGTGTGCATCGTCGCGCTCGCGCTGGCCTGGGGCTGGCTGCCCCCGTTCACCGTCACCGTGCTCAGCAACATCGGCCTGTACGCGCTGGTGGCGGTGGGCCTGGTGCTGCTCACCGGCGTCGGCGGCATGACCTCCTTCGGCCAGGCCGCGTTCGTCGGCATGGGCGCCTATGCCACGGCCTGGATCTGCACCTCGCCCACCGCGGCCGGCTGGCTCGGCGGCCTCGCGGGTTCCGCGCTGGTGCCGTGGCTCGGACTGCTGCTGGGCCTGGTGCTGACCTTCGCGCTGGCCTGGGCGCTCGGCGCGGTCACGCTCAAGCTCTCTGGCCACTACCTGCCGCTGTGCACCATCGCATGGGGCCTGAGCCTGTACTTCCTGCTGGGCAACATGGAGTTCCTCGGCGGCCAGACCGGCATCACCGGCATTCCGCCGCTGGTGGTGGCGGGCTTCTCGTTCGCCACGCCGCGCATGCTGGGCGTGGTGATCTGGGCGGTGCTGCTGCTGGCGCTGTGGGCCATGCACAACCTGCTCGACTCGCGCGAAGGCCGCGCCATCCGCGCGCTGAAGGGCGGCCGGCTCATGGCCGAGTCGATGGGTGTCGACACCGCGCGCCACCGCATCAAGCTGTTCGTGCTGGCCGCGCTGCTGGCGGCCATCTCGGGCTGGCTCTACGCGCACATGCAGCGCTTCGTGAACCCCACGCCCTTCAACCTGAACATCGGCATCGAGATGCTGTTCATGGCGGTGGTCGGCGGCGCGGGCCACCTGTGGGGCGCGGTGCTCGGCGCTACGCTGATCACGCTGCTCAAGGAAAAGCTGCAGGACGTGCTGCCCGCGCTGCTGGGCACCAGCGGCAACTTCGAGGTGATCGTGTTCGGCCTGCTGATGCTGTTCGTGCTGCAGCGCTTCGCGGACGGCCTGTGGCCCACGCTGGCACGGCTCACGCGCCGATGGGTGCGCGAAATGCCGCGCGCCGCCACGGCCGGCCCGGCCGTCTCGAGCACCGAGCAGCTCGCGCAGCATGCGCTGCCGGCCACCGGCACGCTGCTGCTGCAGGCCGACGGCGTGACCAAGCGCTTCGGCGGCCTGGTCGCCAACAACGACATCTCGATGAGCCTGAAGGCCGGCGAGGTGCATGCGCTGATCGGCCCCAACGGCGCCGGCAAGAGCACCTTCTTCAACATGATCTCGGGCGTGGACGACCCCACCACCGGCGAGGTGCGGCTGGCCGGCCAGCCCATGACGGGCAAGCCTTCGCGCGCCTTCGCTTCGCTGGGCCTGGGCCGCACCTTCCAGCACGTGCGCCTGCTCGGCCAGCGCAGCGTGATCGAGAACGTGGCGCTCGGCGCCCACCTGCGCGCCAGGCGCGGCTGGCTCGCCGCGATGCTGCGGCTGGACCGCGCGGAAGAAGCCGCGCTGATGGCCGAGGCACGCAGGCAGATCGAGCGTTGCGGCCTCGGCGCGCATGCCGACACGCCGGCCGCGTCGCTCTCGCTGGGCCAGCAGCGCGTGGTCGAGATCGCGCGCGCGCTGGCGGGCCAGCCCTCGGTGCTGCTGCTCGACGAACCGGCCGCCGGCCTGCGCCACCTGGAGAAGCGCGCGCTGTCGGAACTGCTCGCGCAACTGCGCGCCGAAGGCCTGGGCATCCTCGTGGTGGAACATGACATGGAATTCGTGATGAACCTCGCCGACCGCATCACCGTGCTGGAGTTCGGCACCGTCATCGCCACCGGCACGCCCGCCGAAGTGCAGGCCAACCCGCGTGTGCTCGAGGCCTACCTCGGCGGCGCGGACGACGAGCTGCTGGAGGACGCGCAATGAGCATTGCAGGACCGCTCCAAGACGCGAAGGCCCCCTCGGGGCGCAGCGCATTGCACGAAGCGACAAGCGGGGGGACACATTCCGGCCATCCGCTGCTTCAGCTCGACGAATTCTGCGTCGCCTACCGCACCGTGGAAGCGGTGCACAGCGTGCACCTGCAGGTGAACGAGGGCGAGATCGTCACCGTCATCGGCCCCAACGGCGCCGGCAAGACCACGCTGCTGTGCGCGGCCATGGGCCTGCTGCCGTCCACCGGCCGGCTGTCGCTGGACGGCGAGCGCATCGCACGCCCCGGCGTGGAAGCCATGGTCGCGCGCGGCGTGGCCCTGGTGCCCGAGCGGCGCGAGCTGTTCGGCGAGATGTCGGTCGAGGACAACCTGCTGCTCGGCGGCTTCTACCAGTGGCGCAAGGGCAAGCGCGACCAGCGCGCACGCATGGACGAGGTCTTCGAGATCTTCCCGCGCCTGAAGGAGCGCCGCCCGCAGATGGCCTCCACGCTGTCGGGCGGCGAGCGCCAGATGCTGGCCATCGGCCGTGCGCTCATGGCACGCCCGCGCCTGCTGATGCTCGACGAACCCTCGCTGGGCCTGGCCCCGCTGGTGGTGCGCGAGGTGCTGCGCGTGGTGTCGCAGTTGCGCAGGCACGGCGTGTCGGTGCTGCTGGTCGAGCAGAACGCCCGCGCCGCGCTGCAGGTGGCCGACCGTGCCTACGTGCTCGAGATGGGCGCCGTGGCGCTGGAAGGCCAGGCGCGCGACCTGCTGCACGACCGGCGGATCATCGACACGTACCTGGGCATCGGCAAGAAAGAGTGATCCGGTTTTTCTCCCTCCCCTTCCGGGGGAGGGTTGGGGTGGGGGCACGCGGCGTCCGACAGAGCACCGCGCCGAACCAGCGCCGCTTGCCCCCATCCCCGCCTTCCCTCTGAGGGGGAAGTAGCAAGGCAACTCACAGTCGAAGGACACACGCACCATGACCACCACCCTCCAAAGCTACATCGCCGGCCGCTGGATCGGCCAGAAGGCTTCGCAGCAGCTGCACAGCGCCGTCAACGGCAAGCCCGTCGCCGCGACGCACGCCGAGGCCATCGACTTCGCCGAGGCGCTGCAGTACGCGCGCCGCACCGGCATTCCAGCGCTCATGAAGCTCGACTTCCAGCAGCGCGCCGAACGGCTGAAGGCGCTGGCCAAATACCTGGCGGCGAACAAGGAAACGCTCTACGCCATCTCGGCCCATACCGGCGCCACGCGCGCGGACAGCTGGATCGACATCGAGGGCGGCGCCGGCACGCTGAGCGCCTACGCCGGCATCGGCACCAACGAGCTGCCATCGGGCAACCTTGTGCATGAAGGCCCCGCCTTCCCGCTGGGCAAGAAGGGCGGCTTCGCGGGCACGCACATCCTGGTGCCGCGCGGCGGCGTGGCGGTGCACATCGACGCGTTCAACTTCCCGGTGTGGGGCCTGCTCGAGAAGTTCGCGCCCAGCTTCCTCGCGGGCATGCCCTGCATCGGCAAGCCGGCCACGGCCACCAGCTACCTCACCGAGGCCGCGGTGCGGCTCATCGTGCAGTCGGGCATCCTGCCCGAGGGCGCGCTGCAGCTGGTCATCGGCAGCACGGGCGACCTGCTCGACCGGCTCGAAGGCCCCGACGTGGTCACCTTCACCGGCTCGGCCGACACCGCCGCGAAGCTGCGCGTGCACCCGAACATCGTGCACCAGTCGATCCCGTTCAACGCCGAGGCCGACTCGCTCAACTGCGCGATCCTCGCGCCCGACGTCACGCCCGACGACGAGGAGTTCGACCTCTTCGTGAAGGAAGTGGCGCGCGAGATGACCACCAAGGCCGGCCAGAAGTGCACGGCCATCCGCCGCGCGATCGTGCCGCGCCAGCACCTCGACGCGGTGGCCGAGCGCCTGCGCGCGCGGCTGGCCAAGACCGTGGTGGGCGACCCCTCGCTCGAGAACGTGCGCATGGGCGCCCTCGCCTCGCGCGACCAGCAGGCCGACGTGGCCGAGCGCGTGGCCACGCTGCTGCAGGGCGCGGAGCTGGTGTACGGCGAGCGCGACGGCTTCTCGCCCGTGGGCGACGGCGTGGCCGAGGGCGCCTTCTTCGCGCCCACGCTGCTGCTGAGCCGCAAGCCGCTCGAGCACGACGCGGCGCACGACGTCGAAGCCTTCGGCCCCGTCAGCACGCTGATGCCCTACGACGGCATCGACGAAGCGCTCGCGCTGGCCGCGCGCGGCCGCGGCAGCCTCGTGGGAACGCTGGTCACGCGCGACCCGGCCATCGCGGCCAAGGCCATTCCGGTGGCTGCCGCCTGGCACGGCCGCCTGCTGGTGCTCGACCGCGAAGCCGCCACCGAATCGACCGGCCACGGTTCACCGCTGCCGCAGCTCAAGCATGGCGGCCCGGGACGCGCCGGCGGCGGCGAGGAACTCGGCGGCCTGCGCGCGGTGAAACACTATCTGCAGCGCACCGCGGTGCAGGGCTCGCCCACCATGCTGGCCGCCATCACCGGCGAGCATGTGCGCGGCGCGGCCGTTCGCGAGAGCGAGGTGCACCCCTTCCGCCGCTACTTCGAGGACCTGCGCGTGGGCGATTCGCTGCTCACGCACCGCCGCACGGTGGGCGAGGCCGACATCGTCGCCTTCGGCGGCCTGTCGGGCGACTATTTCTACATGCACTTCGACGAGATCGCCGCGAAGGAATCGCCCTTCGGCAAGCGCATCGCGCACGGCTATTTCGTGCTGTCGGCGGCCGCCGGCCTGTTCGTCTCGCCCGCGCCCGGCCCGGTGCTGGCCAACTACGGCCTGGACACGCTGCGCTTCACCAAGCCGGTGGGCATCGGCGACACCATCCGCGCGCGCCTGACCTGCAAGCGCAAGATCGACCGCAACAAGAAGGATGCCACGGGCCAGGGCCAGGGCGTGGTGGCCTGGGACGTCGAGGTGACCAACCAGGACGGCGAGCTGGTGGCCAGCTACGACATCCTGACGCTGGTCTCCAAGAAACCCGAGGCCAGCGCAGCCTGATATGCGCCCGGGCATGGGCCGGGCCGTGTAAATTCGGCCGCCATGCTCTTCTGGTTCCAGATCGTCCTTCTCGCCGCCGGCACCGCCGCCTTGCTGTACGTGTCGCGCGGGCCGCTCAGCCGGCCCGGCTCGCACGGCTTCTACCGCTTCTTCGCGTGGGAATGCATGCTGGTGCTGATCGTGCTGAACCTGCCGATGTGGCATGACGATCCGTTCTCGCCGAAGCAGGTCGTCTCCACGCTGTTCTTCGCGCTGTCGATCTGGTTGCCGATCCATGCGGTGCGGCTGCTCAAGGCACAGGGCAAGCCCACCGACGCGCGTGATGACGACCCCGCGCTGTACGGCTTCGAGAAGACCTCCTCGATCGTGCGCAGCGGCGCCTTCCGCTACATCCGCCACCCGATGTACACGGCGCTCATGCTGCTCGCATGGGGCGCCTTCCTCAAGCAGTTCACCTGGCTCACGCTGGCGCTGGTGCTCGCGGCCACCGTGCTGCTGTTCCTGACGGCGCTGCGCGACGAGCAGGAATGCATCGCGCACTTCGGCAACGACTACCGCGACTACATGCGCGGCACGCGGCGCTTCATTCCCTTCGTGCTGTAGCGCGCCGCCGCCGTTCCCGATGCACTCGCCCAAAGGCGCGGCCTTCCCCTCAGCCGCACAGGCTGCCCTGCTCTTCGTGGCGCTGTTCCTCTGCGAGTTCGTCGTGGGTGCGGCGCTGCGCGACGCCAATGGCTGGCTTGGCCTCAACACCATGCAGATCGGCGTGCTCTCGGCCGTGCTGGGCAACGGGCTGATCTTCGCGGTCGTGATGCATTTCCAGCAGCTCACCTACCGCGAACTCTTCCATCACGCGCCATCTTCCGTGCGCGCCACGCTGATGCTGGTGGTGCCCCCGGTGCTGCTGCTCGTGCCCGCCCTGCTTCTGACGCTCACCTCGGCACTGCAGTTGCTCACGCTGCTGGTGCCGCCTTCGGCTTGGGAGCAGTCGTACTTCAGCCGGATGGCCGACGGCAGCGTGGCCGCGGTGCTCGCGGTGTGCGTGATGGCGCCGATGCTGGAGGAGATGCTGTTCCGCGGCATCGTGCTGCGCGGCTTCCTGCGGCGCTACCCGCGCTGGCAGGCCATCTTCATGTCGGCGCTGCTGTTCGGCGCGGCGCACATGAACATCTACCAGTTCGTGGTCGGCTTCGTGATGGGCACGGTGCTCGCATGGCTCTACGAACGCACCCGCTCGCTCATTCCGTGCATCGCGCTGCATGCGGCCTACAACACCACCACCCTGCTGCTGGCCGAACGGCTCGACGACATCACGCCGTCGCGCCTGGTGTGGGCCGTGGTGGTCGCTCTTGTCGCCGCCGTGTGCGGCGTGCTGGTGCTGCGCGCGATGCTGCTGCCCCGCAAGGCGCAGGGCGCTGCGCCGCGGGGCTGAACCAGGGCGTTTCCGGCGTTGCCGGAAATAGTGTGGACACGCCCTAGGCGCGGGGCGCCAGGGGCTTCGCGTCGACCGCGTCGCCGTCGACGATGAAGTGCCCGCCCGCCACATGGTGCAGCGTGCGCAGTTCGTCGTGCCCGGTGAAGTCCCAGCGCCCGTTGGCGAACACGCGCGCGTCGGCCTGCGCGGCGATCACCTCGCCCAGGAACAGGTCGTAGCGCTCCTGGATGTGCGCCTCGGGCAGCAGCCGGCATTCGAGCCAGGCCGCGCAGCCCTCGAGCAGCGGCGCGTCGGTGGCGGTGCCGGCGAATGTCTCGAGCCCGTAGGCGGCGAACTTGTCGCGGCCCGACTGCTCGACGATCTCCCGGCCCGAGCTGCTGCCCAGCGCTTCGGTCAGGTCGAGCTGCGCGCGCACGGGCACCTGCAGCGCGAAGCTGCCGGCACCCTCGAGCAGCACGCGGGTCCAGGTGCTCTTGTCGAGCACCACGGCCACCTTCGGGGGGGCGAAGTCCAGCGGCATGGCCCAGGCGGCCGCCATGATGTTGCGCTGCCCGCCGTGCGCGGCACTCACGAGCACGGTGGGCCCGTGGTTCATCAGGCGGTAGGCCTTCTCGAGCGGGACGGGTCGGCGGTGCGCGGCGTTGTTCATGGTGCGGTGCTCAGGTGGTCGGAGGGCTCGTCCGCGGACAGCCGGCGGACTTCGACGGTGCGGATGCGCTGCGCATCGACATCGGTCACGACGAAATCGTACCCGTCGTGCACCCAGTTCGCATGCGCCGGCGGGAGGCCGCCGAAGCGCGCCAGCAGGAAGCCCGCCACCGAGGTGTAGCTGTCGTCGTCGCCGACCAGACCGTGCGTCTGCAGCGCCTGCTCCAGCAGGTGGAGGTCGGCGCTGCCCGACACGGTCCAGGCATCGGGTGCGGTCTGCTGGATCTCCAGCGTCTCGTCCTCGTCGGGGAACTCGCCGGCAATGGCTTCCAGCACGTCGATGGGCGTCACCACGCCGGTGAGCGTGCCGTGCTCGTCGTTCACCAGCGCGAGCTGCCCGCGCGCGCCGCGCAGCGTGTCGATCAGGCGGATCGCGGTGGTCGACTCCGGCACGTAGACCGGCGCGCGCAGGCCGCCGCTCTCGTCGATGCGTCCATGCCGCAGCAACTGGCCCAGCAGGTCCTTGGCGCGCGCCACGCCGACGACCTCGTCGAGCGAGCCGCGGCACACGGGAAAGATGCCGTGCGGCGTGTCGAGCAGCTGCTCGCGCACCGCCTCCGGGTCGTCGTTCAGGTCCACCCACGAGATGTCGGCGCGCGGCGTCATCACCGAGCGCACGGTGCGCTCGGCCAGCGACAGCACGCCGCTCACCATGTTGCGTTCTTCCACTGCGAAGGCGGGCTCCGGGGCCGAGCCGGCATCGGGCGCGGCCCCGGCCAGCGCGGGCTCGCCGCGCGCGCGGCCGCCCAGCAGGCGGATGATCGATTCCGCGGTGCGGTCGCGCAGCGGCCGGCGTGCCTCGTGCTTCATCGCGTTGCGCCTGGCCCACTGGTTCAGCGCCTCGATCATCACGGAGAAGCCGATGGCGCCGTACAGGTAGCCCTTAGGGATGTGGAAGCCCAGGCCCTCGGCCACGAGGCTCAGGCCGATCATCAGCAGGAAGCTCAGGCACAGCACCACCACGGTCGGGTGCGCGTTGACGAAACGGGTGAGCGGCTTCGATGCCCACAGCATGATGACGATCGAGATGACCACCGCGGCCATCATCACCGGCAGGTGCTCGACCATGCCCACGGCGGTGATCACCGCGTCGAGCGAGAACACCGCGTCGAGCACCACGATCTGCGTGACCACCAGCGTGAAGCTGGCGTACGCCGCCGAGCTCGTGGCCGTGTGCGTCACGCCCTCGAGCCGCTCGTGCAGTTCGGAAGTGGCCTTGAACAGCAGGAACAGGCCGCCCACCAGCAGGATCAGGTCGCGCCCCGAGAAGCCCTGCCCGAACACGGTGAAGAGCGGCGTGGTCAGCGTGACCAGCCACGAGACCACCGACAGCAGCGCCAGGCGCATGAACAGCGCCAGGCTCAGGCCGATGAGGCGCGCCTTGTCGCGCTGGTGCGGCGGCAGCTTCTCGGCCAGGATGGCGATGAAGATCAGGTTGTCGATGCCCAGCACGATCTCCAGGACGACCAGCGTCAGGAGACCGATCCAGGCGGCCGGGTCGGTGAGCAGTTCGATCATGGCGTGTCGGGCGCAATGCACGCAGAGTGCAAGCGGGTGCGGCCCGGCATGGCGCGGGCCATGTCGGGCGACGGGATGGGGAAGGCGTGGGGGAAGCGTTGCGGCGCAACGCGGCAGGCGGAAGCTGGCGGCGCCAGCGGCCTACTGGGAGGCTCGGAAGAGGATTTCACGCGGCCAGTTTATCGAACGGCCCCTTGAACAGCCCCGCGGCCCGAGGGCCCTTTCCGCCTCGCGGCATCAGCGCATCAGCGATAGGCGTCGCACAGCGCGAGGTATTCGTCGCCCGAGATCTCGAGCGCCATCGCGCGGCGCAGGACGCGTGCCTGCGGCTTGGGCAGGTCGGTCCTGATCTGGATCTGCTTGCCGATCGGGATGCCCATGTAGCTCTGGTTGACCCAGATGTTCTCCACGATGTTGTGCCACGGGATCACCATGCCGTTCTCGAAGGCCAGGCCCTGGTGGCCGACCACGAACGCCGGCTGCGCGATGTTGCGCAGCGTGTTGAAGCACTTGAAGGTCAGCCACGCCGTGAGCAGCGCGAAGCATGCCGCGATGAGGATGCCGACGTTCTTGTCCTTCGCGCGGATGCACACCACCGCCAGCAGCACGGTCACCACCGCCCACAGCACGATTCCCGCGATCAGGCGCGAGCGCGAATAGAACACCGGGCGGTCCTGGCGGGTCTTCTCTTGTTGGGCGGCGGAGCTGTAGATTTCCATTTTCTTGAATTCGCTTTGCGTCTGTTGGAGTGGTTGAAAAAAGGAAGGAGCGGAAAAGAGAGGAAGAGGATTCACTCGGCCGGCAGCCGCTGCAGAAGGCAGGCCAGCAGCACCGGCTCGTTGTCGATCTTCGAACGGTCGATCTTTCGGGTCTTGCCGCCCGCGACGATCACGAGGTGTTCGTCCACCTCCATGCCATCCTCGTCGGACTGCGTGCGGATGGTGTCGATGCTCGACCACGCAATGAGCTGGCCCTTGTGCACCAGCCCTTCGGCGTGCAGCGACAACGCGCCGAACGGCACCGTCTCGCCCGCGTGCACGCGCCGCTCGATGTCGTTCTTCATCGCCTCTCCGATGGCCTCTTCGACCTCGGCGAGCAGCACCGGTGCGCGGTCCCAGAGTTCGAGGCGCAGGCGCAGCGTGCGGCCGTCGGAGGCCATCAGCAGCAGGTGGTTGCGGTTGTGCCGGTGGCGAAAACGCACGACTTCGTTGAAGGCCATCTGCCGCTCGCCGACCTGCAGGCCGCGCGAGCCCACCGTCATTTCCTGCGGCGTGCCCCACCATGCGAAGAAGTCGCTGCCCTTCCAGCAGATCAGGTAGATCGCCGCAGGAATCGCGAGCACGAGGATGAAGAACGCGCCCTTGTAGTGGATGAAGTCCGGCGTGACCAGGTACGGGAGGATGTAGACCTTGGCCGGCACCAGCATCATGGCGCAGAAGACATAGATCGCAGCGAGCCCGCCGAGTACGCAATAGAACGACTGGCGCGGAAAGATTCGAGCGTGACGAAGGGGCATGTGGAAGGCCCTGGGCGTCGACTGCTGACGGGGCGTGCGAGAGAGAGATCGGGGTGAAAAAACTACGGGCACACCTTACCAGTGCAACGTGGCGTCCACGAGGCCCGGCATGTCGTCCGACGCCTCTTTTTGCAACTATCTCGGCACCGGTTTCAGAGGTGCTAGGTCGGAAGATTTAAATTTTTTCGCGCAACCGGGCAACTCCTTCTTAAGCATTCACGCGCGGCCACGCGTCGTGCGGACGCCATGCAATGCGCAGCCGGCGCCGGCGCGATCCACCGGCAATCCGCAACTGCGGCTCGCGGGGCGCACGCCGTCAGCTTCCCGTCTGCAGCACACTGGTAGCTTGCAGCACGAAGCACACGTCCCGCCATGACCGCAGTCCTCTCGCCCCCGCCCGCAGGCTCGCGCCGCCCCGGTCGCCCAGGTCTGGTCGACCTCGTGGCGGGCGTCTCCATCGCGGGCTTGCTGCTGCCGGAGGCGGTCGCCTATTCGGGCATCGCGGGGCTGCCACCGCAGGCCGGCGTGATCGCGCTGTTCGCGGGCCTGCTGGTGTACGGCCTCTTCGGCAGCAGCCGTTTCGCGATCGTCTCGGCCACTTCGTCGTCGGCAGCCGTGCTGTTCGCGGCAACGATGTCGGTGACGGGCGCCGACGCCGCCACACGGCTTGCGATGGGCGCGGGCATCGTGCTGCTGGCCGGCGTGTTCTTCGTGATCGCGGGTGTCGCGAAGCTCGGCGCGGTGTCGAGCCTGATCGCCAAGCCGGTGCTGCGCGGCTTCGCGCTCGGGCTCGCATTGACCATCGTCGTCAAGCAGTTGCCCAAGGTGCTGGCGGTGCAGCCTGCGCACAGCGACTTCTTCCGGCTTCTTGCGGGCCTGGTCGGCGAATGGCGCCATTGGAACCTCGCTGGCGCGGCGATGGCGCTGGTGGCGCTCGTGCTGCTGCGCGGGCTCGCGCGCTGGCGCGCGGTACCGGCCGCGCTGCTGGTGATCGTGGCCGGCATCGTGCTCGACGTGCAGGGCCTGTGCCAGGCATGGGGCGTCGCGGCGGTGGGACCGATCTCGCTCGACTTCTCGCACCCGGGCGTGCCGCAGATGGACCGCGCGCAATGGCAGAACCTGGGCGGGCTGGCGTTCGCGATGGCGCTCATCCTCTACGCCGAGTCGTACGGCTCCATCCGCACGTTCGCGCTGCGCCACGGCGACAACGTGTCGGCCAACCGCGACCTGCTGGCGCTCGGCGGCGCGAACCTGCTGTCGGCCCTGTTCCAGGGCATGCCGGTGGGCGCGGGCTACTCGGCGACCTCGGCCAACGAATCGGCCGGCGCGCGCAGCCGCGCGGCGGGCATCGTCGCGGGCCTCGTGGTGCTGGTGGCGGTGCTTACGCTGCTGCCGTGGATCGCGCACACGCCCGAGCCGCTGCTCGCGGCCATCGTGATCCACGCGGTGAGCCATACGCTGAACCCCGCTGCGCTGCGGCCCTACTTCCAGTGGCGGCGCGACCGGCTCGTGGCCGTCGTGGCGGTGGCCGCGGTGCTGGTGCTCGGCGTGCTCGACGGCCTGCTGGCGTCCATCGGCGTGAGCCTGCTGTTGCTGCTGCGCGGCTTCTCGCGCACCACGGTCAGCTGGCTCGGGCGCCTGGGCCAGAGCCACGACTACGTCGACACCGCACGCCATCCCGAGGCCGTAGTGCCGCCGCGCACCCTGATCGCGCGACCCGAGGTGCCGCTGTTCTTCGGCAACGCCGATGCGGTGTTCGCATCGATCCGCGCGCGCGTCGACACGATGCCGGGCCTGGAGCGCATGGTGCTGAGCCTCGAGGAATCACCCGACCTCGATGCCACCAGCATCGAGGCGCTGTGCGACTTCGCGGCCTACGTGCGCGCACGCGGCGCGCGGCTGTCGCTGGCGCGCGTGAAGGACGGCGTGCGCGACCTGCTCGCGAAGGTGAACTCGCCGGACCTGCGCGCGGAGGTGTATGCGCCGTGGAGCGTGGACGATGCCGTGCAGTGAGTGCGAACCCAGTCTGACCTCTACCAGATCTTCCACCATGCCTTCGGCTTGGCTCCGCTCCTGCAAAAGCCTCGAGCCGCACGCGCGCCTGCGTCAGATTGCGCACTGCTTTCTCGACACGAACGCACGGCAACAGGACCTCCTGCTGCACGGCACGGCCGTGCAGCCTGAAGCTGAAGACCGCAGGAATCAAGTCTTCCTTGCTGAAGCAGAAAAACCAGATCGCGGGAACCTGGTCGACGCCCTGAGCCACCTCTACATAGGACGATCCATCGCGGACCGAAACCTCATCGAGCTGGGCGCGATTGCAAACAGGGACGGATGTATTGAACAGGTATGCGCGGTTGGGCATGGCCAAGAGTGCCACATCCCGAACCGGAAACTGCGCTCGCAGCCCTGAGCGCGGCACCGGATATGACAGCTTGCGACAGCCCGATGTCAGGCCTGGAGCGCGGCAATCTCCTGAGTGATGCGCAGGAACTTCTCCATGTCCGCGACCGAGTTGCAATGCAGCGGCGACACGCGCACGGTGCCTGCCAGCCCGAAGGACTCGAGCATGCGCTTCGAGTAGATGCTGGTGGCCACGCGCTCGTACACGGTGACGCCGCGCTTCGCGTACTCCACCACCGCCTGCGTGCAGTCGATGCGCTCGAAGCCGATGCCCAGGATCAGGTCGCGCCGGCTCAGGTCCTCGTGGTCGAGAAACACCTCGACGCCGCGCATCTCGCGCATGCCGGTGGCGTTGGCGTTGCCGTCCAGCAGCACAGCGAGCAGCGCCCGCTCATGCAGTTCGATGTGGGTGATGCCCGCGACGAACAGGGCGCGGCGCTCTGTGGCATCGGTGAAATGCCCGCCCAGCCAGCACACGTAGTCGACGATCTCGGTGAGCACCGCGAACTGCCACGGCGCCGAGCTGCCGAGGTCCCAGTAGCCGGGCTTCTTGCCGGCGAGCTTGTGGTGCGGCAGCACGGCCGCGCGATCGGACAGCCACGACAGCCCCGAACCCCGGCAGCCGAAGAACTTGTAGGGCGCGAGGTTGATGCCGTCCACCGGCGTCTTCTGCAGGTCGATGAGGCCGTGCGGCGCATGCTGCACCGCGTCCACGAGGATGTACAGGTCGGGCTTGATCTCGCGCGCGCGGCGCACGATGGCCTCCATGTCGAGCTTGGCGCCCGAGATGTTCGACGCGTAGATCACGTTGAGCAGGCAGGTGTCCTTGTCGACCAGCCGCACGATCTCCTCCACGTCGATGCCGCCGGTGACCGGGTTGCTCGCCGCCACGCGCAGCTCGCGGCCCAGGCGCTCGGCATAGAGGCTCATCGCATCGAAGGCCGAGGGATGCTCGAGCACGGTGGTGACCATGTTCGTGCCTGGCACGTTCTCGGCGATGGCGCGCACCATGTCGAACATGGCGCCCGAGGCGGAGAACGAGGCGTACACGCTGCCACCCTGCGCGTTGAGGATGGTGCGCAGGTCGTCGCTGCCCCTGGCCTGGATGTCCTGCAGCTCGACGGCCGTGGCATGGATGCGCTCGGCGTTGTCGGGAATGGCGTCGACCTCGGCGAAGCGCTCGACCGCCGCCTTCAGGCGGAACGAGCCGCCGGCGTTGTCGAAGTAGAGGCGTTCGCGGCCATGGTGGTCCCGGTCCAGTCCGAGGAAGCGCTGCTGCACCTCGCGCATCAGCGCATCGGGAAGCACGAGGCCCTGCGGGTACTGCTTGTTGTCGGAAGCCATCGGTCAGACGCCCTTGTTGTTCGGGTTCTTGTAGATCTCGCGCACCGCGTCCGACATCGGGAAGTTCAGGTTCGCGTTCTTCGGCGGAATCGGCGACATGAACCACTTGGTGTAGAGCTGCTCGATGGCGCCGGACTTCATGAGGCCCGTGACGGTCTCGTCCACCAGCGCCTTGAACTGCGGGTCGTCCTTGCGCAGCATGATCCCGTAGGGCTCCTGGCGCAGCGACTCCTTCAGCAGCTTGTAGTCGCCCGGGTTGCTGGCGCTGGCGACCATGCCGGCGAGCTGCACGTCGTCGAGCACATAGGCATCGGCACGGCCCGTGGACAGCAGCAGGAAGCCGTCGGAGGTGTCCTTGCCCGCGATCTCGTTGACCTCGATGGTGCCGCTCTTGCGTGCGCCGCGCAGCAGCTGGATCGAGGTGCTGCCCGAGACCGTGGCCACGTTCTTGCCGTTGAGGTCGGCCAGCGAATTGATGCCCGAGTTCTTGCGCACCGCGGCGGTGATGTTGGTGACGAAGTGGCTCGGCGCGAAGTCGACCTGCGCCTGGCGCTGCGTGGTGTTGGTGGTGGTGGCGCAGTCGAGGTCGACGGTGCCGTTCTGCAGCAGCGGAATGCGGTTGGTCGAGTTCAGCATGGTGTAGCGCACCTCGATCTTCGCGAGGCCCAGCTTGGCCTTCACGGCGTCGACGATCTTCAGGCAGATGTCGTTGGTGAAGCCGATGGGCGCGCTGTCCGCGCTGAGCTTGTACGAGAACGGGATCTGGCTGTCGCGCGCGCCGATCTGGATCGTGCCGCTCTCCTTGATCTTCTGCAGCGTGCCGCCGTCCTGTGCACTGGCGACGCCGCTGGCAAGAGCGAGGGTGAGGCCGAGGGCGAGCACGCTGGCGATGGGCAGTTTCCTGGAGTTCATTGGCATTCCTTGAAGAGTCATGAAGGGTCGGTGAGGCTGTCTCGGGCGCATCTTCTGCCTCTCGATGAATTTCTAAAAGCGATTTTTTGTGATCGAATTGCATGAGAAAAAGCGATATTTAGCCCACCTAGCACCCCAGGCCCGCTCCATGATGACCTTCAAGCAGCTCGAAGCCCTGTACTGGATCGGCCGGCTCGGCGGCTTCGCCCAGGCGGCCAGCCAGCTCAACACCTCGCAGTCGGCCATCTCCAAGCGCGTGCACGAGCTGGAGCTGCTGTTCGAGACCGCGCTGTTCGACCGCAGCCAGCGCACCGCGCGCCTCACCGAGAAGGGCGAGGAGATGTTCGTGCTCGCGCAGAAGCTGCTGGCACAGCGCGATGCGGCGGTGGAGCAGTTCGGCAAGCCCGGCGTGGTGGAGCGGCGCATCCGCATCGGCGTGACCGAGCTCACCGCCATGACCTGGCTGCCGCGGCTGGTGGGACTGATCCAGCAGCACTATCCCAAGGTGATCCTGGAGCCCGACGTGGACGACAGCCTGCAGCTGCGCGACAAGCTGATGGCCGACGAGCTCGACCTGGCCATCGTGCCCGACACCTTCGCCGACTCGCGCCTGCCCCACAAGGTGATCGGCCAGGTCCGCAGCGCCTGGATGTGCAAGCCCGGCGTGGTGCCCGCCGGCGGCACCGTGCGGCTGCACGAACTGGCGCGCCATCGCATGCTGGTGCAGGGCAACAACTCGGGCACCGGCCGCGCCTACGACACGTGGATGAAGGAGCAAGGCGTGCAGCCCGCCAACGTGATCGTGGTGAGCAACCTGGTGGCGCTGACCGGCCTCACCGTGTCGGGCCTGGGCGTGAGCTACCTGCCGCGCCAGTGCCTGGAACCGCTGGTGGCCGCGGGCATGCTCGCGGTGATCGACGTGACGCCGGCCCTGCCCGTGGTGCGCTACGTGGCCATGCACAAGGGCGAGCATCGCAGTGCACTCACCTCGTCGATCATGATGCTGGCGCAGGAATGCTGCGACTTCACGCGCATGTTCCAGGCGCAGGGCGAAGCGGAGCAGGATGCCGGCGGCGGCTGAACGCTAGGCCGAAGAAGCCGCCAGTGCGACCACCTGCTGCACCAGCCGCGCCACGGTCGCGGTCTGGATGCTCACGTCCTTCGGCGCCGGTGCGGTGGCGGCGGTGGCCAACACCAGTTGCAGCGACGGCACGAGCAGCGCGAACTGGCCGCCGTAGCCCCAGCCCCAGGCGACATCGCGGCCGTCGAGCGTGCCGGTGAACCACAGGTAGCCATAGCCGGTGCCGGCGATCGGCGGATTGCGCCATTGCGCGGGGCCGTGCCGGCGCGTGCTGTCCGCCACCCAGTCGGCAGGCACTACCTGCGTGCCATTCCACCGGCCGCCGTCGGCCATCGTCCAGGCGAGCTTGGCGAGATCGCGCGTGCGCAACGCCAGCCCCATGTAGGCCGTTGCGTGGCCGGACTTGTCGCGGCGCCACGTGAAGCGGCCGATGCCCAGGGGCGTGAACAGGTCCCGCATGGCCACCTGGGCAATCGGCATGCCGTGCGCCCGCTCGAGGATGGGCGTGAGCAGCGACACCGCGGCGTCGTTGTAAGACCATGAGCCCGGCGCCTCGCCGTCGCGCGGCAGGTCCAGCGCGAACGCGGCCGTGTCGGCTGCGTCGAACAGTGCCTGCGTCTGTGTGCGCCAGTCGTAGGCCAGGCCGGTGGTGCCCGTGAGGATCTGGCGCAGGGTGACGCGCGCGGCCGGTGCATCCGGCGCCTTGCGCGAAGCCTCGGGCAGCAGGTCGGCCACGGTGTCCGACAGGCTGCGGATCTTCCCCTGCTGCAGCGCCTGCCCGACCAGCATCGAGCAGACGCTCTTGGTGGCCGAGTTGATGGGCAGCAGGTCGTTCGCGGAGGCCCCTGCGTAGTAGCGTTCGCCGGCCAACAAGCCGTCGCGCACGACGACGATGCCGCGCAGCGCGGGCGCGCTGCGGCCTGCATCCAGCAGCACCTTGTCGAGGGCGTCTGCCGGCATGCGCCGGCCGGGGCCGGCAACGGACCAATCGGAGGACGCGGATGCACAGCCGGCCGTGGCCGCACCCAGCAGCGCACCGCCGCCGGCGAAAACAATGCTTCTTCGGGAATTCATAGGCTCCTCCTCGTTCATCGACCGGAACGGATCGCGCGGGGAACACGGGCGCGATCGCGCGCGAATGAGGCCATCGGGCAGGCGGCCTGGTCGGGTGCGCCATTGTTGAGGAAGCGCGGGCATTTCGGAGCCATGCAGCCGAGCCGCACCTCAAGCACGCGTTCGACGACGGTCTTGCCGGCGCCGGCGCGACCGGGGAGTCGCACGAGGCGAAGGCCGGGCCGGAGGGTGTCGCGCGGGTGCACCCGAACCCCGGAAGGCAGCCCGGCCGGGCTGCCGAGCGCAAGGCCGGACAACCGGCGAGCCGGATTTCCGGGCGACGACCATCCGGCGCGGGCGCCGAAGGCGCCCCGGATTGCCCAGGCTCAGCCTAGGCCGCCCACCTGGACCGGCTCCCGGTCCATGCGCCGCAACGCACTGGCGAGCAGGACAACCCGTTCACGGGCACCCGGTTCTCCCCTGGCAAGATCGCCCAGCGCGACTTCGTAGTCGTCCGTGAGTTTTTGCCAAAGCTCGAAGTCGGCGCCAAGGCTCTCTGCGTCCTTGTCCATCATTTCTCCTTGGGATTTCGACCGCACTGACCCTGAAACGTATTTACCCTCGAGGCGGCAGTTTGACCGATTTTTACCAAGAACGTTAGAACTTTAGGAGTCGAAGGGATATAGCCATGCCGATACAGCGCCGCCGAGCCACGGTCAGGCGCCCCGCGTGAGCATCCGCCCCGCACGCGCCAACACCCGCGCAGGTCCTTCGCCCCCGCGGTACGCCAGCACGCCGTTCACGAACACCCGCTCCACGCCCTGGCTCACGCCAAGGGGCTGGTCGTAGGTGGCGGTGTCGGCGATGGTGTCCGGGTCGAACACCACCACGTCGGCCATGGCACCGGCGCGCAACACGCCGCGGTCGGCAATCCGCAGGTTGCGCGCGGTCATGCCGGTCATCTTGTGCACGGCCTGCTCGAGCGTGAAGAGCCGGCGTTGGCGCCAGTAGCGTGCAAAAACGCGCGGAAAAGCACCCCAGAGCCGGGGATGCGGGTGGCGGTCGTGCGGCAGACCGTCGCTGCCGATCATGGTCAACGGGTGCGCAATCACGCGTTCCACGTCTTCTTCCTGCATCTGGAAGTAGCAGGCGCCGCCCGGTTTCAGGCGCAGGCAGGCTTCCTGTTCGGTGGTGCCCCACTCCCGCGCGATGTCCGAAATGAGCCGGCCCGTCATTTCGGGATGCGGATCGGACCAGGTCAGCAGCACGTCGATCACGCCGTCGACCAGATCCTCGCGCAGCACGGTGGAACCGGCCACGTAGGGGTAAACATCCATCGCGATCTTCTGGCGCTCAGCCAGCGATTCGATCAGCGGCAGGGTTTCCTTGGTACGGCCCCAGTTGGCCGGGCCGGCGCACTTGTGATGGGAAATGACCAGCGGTACGCCCGCCGCGAAGGCCGAATCGCCCGCCTCGTGCAGCGCCTCGATGATCTGCTGCATCTCGCTGCGCAGGTGCGTGGCGTAGATGCCGCCGTGGCGCGCCACCACGCGGGCCAGCGCCGTGACCTCCTCGGCCGGCGCGGCAAACGCTTCCTCGTAGAACAGGCCCGAGGACATGCCGTGCGCGCCGTCGGCCATGCAGCTGTCGAGCAGCGCCTCCATGCGCGCCAGTTCGTCGGCGCTGGCCGGGCGGTCGAGCGCCTCCATGGCGGCGAAGCGCAGGGTGGTGTGGCCGATGAGCGCCGCCACGTTGAGCGCGGGCTGCGTGGCGTCGACCGCCGCGCGGTACTCGGCCATGGTCGCGTGCCTGAACGAGTCGGCGCCCAGCAGCGTGAGCGGCGGCTTCGACTGCGGCGTGCGGTAGGGCGCCAGCGAGATGCCGCAGTTGCCCGTCACCACCGTGGTGATGCCTTGCGACACCTTCGGCAGGCACAGCGGGTCGCGCAGCACGATGGCGTCGTCGTGCGTGTGCGCGTCGATGAAACCGGGCGCGATGACCTTGCCGCGGCAGTCGACCACCTCGACGTCCGCCAGCGCGAGGCCTTCGGGCAGTCGCTCGCGCAGGCCCTCGCCGAGCGCGACGATGCGGTCGCCCTGCAGCAGCACGTCGCCGGGCCACGAAGGACCGCCCGAACCGTCGACCACGAGGCCGGCTTCGAGCAGGATGGGTTGGCTTGCGGTCGCGCTCACGATGCGCCTTTCTTGCTGCTGTTGTTGATGCCGCCGCCGTCCCAGCTCTGCAGCGGGTGGGTGGTGGCGTCGATGCCGTGGCGCTGGAACGCCTCGCGCGCGCGCTGCAGGCGCTGCACCGCGGGCTCGCCGCGGCGCTGGGCCACCAGCACGGTCAATATCTCGATGGCGGTCAGGTGCGTCAGGTAGGCGTCGATGCCCACGTGCATCACCGCGTCGTCGGGCACCGACAGGCCGAGAAGAAAGTCGGCCTTGGCCGCCAGCGCCGTGCCCGGCCGCGTGATCGCGACCACCTTGGCGCCCTGTCCGCGCGCGATGTCCACCGCGTCGAGCAGCGAGGGCATGCCGCCCACGTGCGAGATGGCGATCACCACGCCGCCCGGGCGCTGCGCCGCGCCGGCCACCTGCTGCAGGTGGTAGTCGGCCCAGGCGTTGGCCGACAGGCCGAGGCGGAAGAGCCGAGCCTGCAGGTCGTTGGCCATGAACCACGAAGTGGCGCCCGCGCCGTACAGGTCCACGTGCGGCGCCGCCGCGATGGCCGCCACGGCGCCGTCGAGCACCTGCATGTCGAGCTGCCCGCGCACGCCCGACACCGACGCCGCCGCGCTGCGCGCGATCTTGCCGACCACCTCGTCGGCCGCGTCCTCGATGTTCACCCGGCGGTGCAGCGGCGAGCCGCCCAGCGCCAGTTCCTGCGCGAGCGCGAGCTTGAACTCGCGCAGCCCGGCAAAGCCCAGGTCGCGGCAGGTGCGCATGATGGTGGGCACCGAACTGCGCGAGCGCTCGGCCAGCTGCTCGAAGCTTTCCTCGAGCACGCGGTCGGGGTCTTCGAGGATCAGGTCCAGGATCGCGCGCCGCGTCGCCGGGGCGTCGCTGCGGATGTCCGCGATCCTCTGGAGCAGGGAGGAAGTGATCATTCAATTGCTCCGCCGGGCATGGGAAACCCGCCGCATGGAAAGTCGCGGCACCTTCCGGACTTCGTCGGCGAACACCGCGGAACCGGCTTCGCCGGGCCGCCGGTGTTGCCCCCGGCAGGGGGTTGGCGAAGCGACACGAAGTGCGCGAAGACTGGGGGCGAGATCATGACTAGAAGTGCATGGCGACGGCGTCGCTCACGCGGTAGTCCTGCTCGACCACCGGCATCCAGTGCCATTTGTCGAAGGTGGTGCACGGGTGCGAGATGCCCAGGCCGACGCGGTCGCCGACCTTCGGCGCCTCGGCCTCTTCGCTCGCGTCCCAGCGCAGGTACGCGTGCTGGTCGTTCAGCGCGGTGATCTTCCAGCCGGCGGGCACGTCCTGCGGCGCGAGCGCGCCGCGCGCCGCGCGCCCGATGGGCACGGGCAGCGACAGGTCGAAGGAGATGTCGCGCTTGCCCACCGCGAGGATCGCCAGGCCCGGCTCGGGGCGCGACTGCACGGTCGCCCACACTTCCATCGCCGGCACCAGGCTCTCGCCGCAGCCGCAGCCCAGGCGCTCGTCCACCGCGCTCACCATGCGCTTGTAGAAGCCGTGGTCGTGCGTGACATAGCAGCCCGAGCGCAGCAGGCCGCGCACCGGCGCGCCCAGCACGGGCTTCAGGCGACCGGCCACCAGGTCGAAGATGGCCGAGCCGCCGGCGGACACCAGCACCTCGTCGGTCTCGAACAGCTTCTGCGTGTCGCAATGGCGCGCCACGGCTTCCACGCGGTCCATCAGCGTCTTCGCGTAGGCCGCGTCGGGCCCGCTGGCGCCGGTGGCGCCCTGCCCTTCGTAGGTCTCGATGCCGACCAGCTTCACCGCACCGCTGGCGCGCAGCCGCGTGGCCAGCGCGACGGCCTCCTCGTGGGTGCGGCAGCCGGTGCGCGCGCCTTCGACGCCGATCTCCAGCATCACTTCGAAAGGCACGCTGCCGGCGTGGCGCGCGGCCCAGTCCTCGATGAGCGAGAGCTGCGCCAGCGAATCGACCAGGAACACGATGCGCAGACCCGCGTTCGCCTTCAGCAGCATCTGGATCCCGCCCAGGTCCTCGTCGCTCACCACCTGGTTGGCGATAAGCGTGCGGCGCGCGCCGGCTGCCACGCCCACGGCCAGCTGCGTCACGGTCGCGAAGGTCAGGCCCCAGGCGCCGGCGTCGAGCTGGCGCTGGAAGAGCTGCGGCGACATCGTCGTCTTGCCGTGCGGCGCGAGGTCGATGCCCCACTCGCGCACGCGCGCCTGCATCCACGCGAGGTTGTGCTCCAGCGCCTCGCGCTTAAGCACGGCCAGCGGCAGCGGCAGATCGCCGGCCAGCACGTTCCAGCCGGCGGCGCCGACTTCGCTGCGGCGGCGCGGGGCCTGAGTGCGCGGGTAGCCCTTGAAATTGCTGCCCAGCAGCGGGTCGTTGAAGTCGTTGGCGGCGGTCATGGTCTTGGTCATGCGGCGATGTTGGAGAGCAGTTCCTTGCGTATGCAGGCGCTGTAGTGTCCGGTGGAAATTTCGTCGAGTGCGGGCACGGTCTGCGCGCAGGCCTCGATGGCGTGCGGGCAGCGCGTGCGGAACACGCAGCCCGAGGGCGGCGAGATGGGGCTGGGAATGTCGCCCTTCAGCGCGATGCGTTCGGTCGCCACTTCGGGGTCGGGCTTCGGACTCGCGGCCAGCAGCGCCTGCGTGTACGGGTGCGAGGGGCGCGCGAACAGCTCGTCGGTGCTGGCCACTTCCATCACCTTGCCGAGGTACAGCACCACCACGCGGTCGCACAGGTATTCGACCACGTCGAGGTCGTGCGAAATGAAGAGCATCGTCAGGCCCAGCCGCTCGCGCAGGTCGGCCAGCAGGTTGATGACCTGCGATTGAATGGACACGTCGAGCGCGGACAGCGGCTCGTCGGCCACGATGAACTCGGGCTCCACGGCCAGCGCGCGCGCCACGCCGATGCGCTGGCGCTGGCCGCCCGAGAACTCGTGCGGAAAGCGGCTCGCATGCTCGGCCCGCAGGCCGACCGTCTCGAGGAGCTCGGCGATGCGCCTGTCGCGCGCGGCCGCGCCCTTGTGCAGGCCGTGCGTCGACAGCGCCTCGCCGAGGATCGCGCTGATGCGCATCTTCGGATTCAGGCTGGCGTACGGGTCCTGGAAGATGATCTGCAGCTTGCTGCGCAGCTTGCGCATGCGCTCGCCGGACAGCGCGCCGATGTCGTCGCCGCGGTAGAGCACCTGGCCGCTCGTGCGCTCGAGCAGGCGCAGCACGGTGCGCCCGATGGTGCTCTTGCCAGAGCCCGATTCGCCGACCAGGCCCAGCGTCTCGCCGGGCTGGATCGCGAAGGACACGTCGTCGACCGCGCGCACCGGCCGGTCGTTGCTGCCGAAGTATTTCTTGAGTCCGCGGACTTCGATGAGGGGGGCGGCGGTGGTCATCGTGGTTGTTGGGTATTGGCTCCTTCCCTCTCTGGGGGAAGGCTGGGATGGGGGCATGCCTTCGACAAGGCGCTGCGTTGGCATGAAGGCCGTCGTGCCCCCACCCCCGCCCTCCCCCAGTGGGGGAGGGAGCAAGACGGGAACACGGCGCGGGTCATGCGGCCCTCACCAGCGGTTGCGCCGCCTGCACGCGCACGCAGCGCGCCTCGCGGCCATGGTGCGTCTCGACCAGCGGCGGCATGGCGGCGCTGCACTCGGGCAGCGCCTGGTCGCAGCGCGGCTCGAAGGCACAGCCCGGCGGCGGCGCCAGCGGGCTCGACACCTGCCCGCGGATCGCGAAAAGCCGCCTGGGCTTGGGCTGGCCCGGCAGGCGCGCCTTGCCCGGCAGGCAGGCCAGCAGGCCCTGCGTGTACGGATGCTCGGGCTGGGCGAACAATGGCCGCACCGGCGCGCTCTCGACCACGCGGCCCGCATACAGCACCACCACGTCGTCGGCATGGTGCGCGACCACGCCGAGGTTGTGCGTGATGAACAGGATGCTCATGCCCGTCTCGGCCTGCAGCCGCCGCATGAGCTCCAGGATCTGCGCCTGGATCGTCACGTCGAGCGCGGTGGTCGGCTCGTCGGCGATCAGCAGCGTCGGGTCGCAGGCCATGGCCAGCGCGATCATCACGCGCTGGCGCATGCCGCCCGAGAGCTGGTGCGGGTACTCGTGGATGCGCTGCGCGGCCGCCGGAATCTCCACCAGTTCGAGCATCCGCATCGCATGCGCCATGGCTGCCTTGCGGTCCAGCCCCTTGTGCAGGCGCACGCTTTCCGCGATCTGCTCGCCGATGGTGAACACCGGGTTCAGGCTGGTCATCGGCTCTTGGAAGATCATCGACAGCTGGTTGCCGCGCAGCGAGCGCATCTCGCGCTCGCCGATCTGCAGCAGGTCGAGCGAGGTGCCTTCGCGCGTCACGAACGTGGCGCTGCCGCTGACCTGCGCGTTGGCGGTCTTCGGCAGCAGGCGCATCAGCGTGAGGCTGGTGACCGACTTGCCCGAGCCCGACTCGCCGACCAGCGCGGTGGTCTTGCCGGGCTGGATCGAGAAGCTCACGTCGGCCACCGAGCGCACGAGGCCGTCCTCGGTCGGGAAGCTGGTGCTCAGGTTGCTGACCGCGAGACGTGGGGTGTCGTTGGTGTTCGTCGTCATCACGATGTCTTCTTCAGCTTGGGGTCGAGCAGGTCGCGCACGCCGTCGCCCAGCAGTTGCAGCGACAGCGCCGTGAAGATGATCGCGAGGCCGGGGAACAGCACCACCCAGAAGGCCTGGTGCGCGTACTGCTGGCTGCCAGCGACCATCGTGCCCCAAGTCGGGATCTCGGGCGGCACGCCCACGCCGAGGAACGACAGCCCGGCCTCGGCCAGGATGGCGTAGGCGAAGATGAAAGACACCTGCACCAGGATCGGCGACATCAGGTTCGGCAATATGTGCCGCCACAGGATGCGCGAAGTGCGCACGCCCAGCGCGCGCACCGCTTCCACGAACAGCAGCTCGCGCACGACCAGCGTCGACGCGCGCACCACCCGCGCCACGCGCGGCGTGTAGACCAGCACCAGCGCCAGCACGGTGTTCATCAGCGAGGGCCCGAGGATCGCCACCAGCGCGATGGCCAGGAGGATGTCGGGGAAGGACATCATCGCGTCGACCACGCGCATCAGCGGTGCGTCGAGCCGGCGGAAGAAACCGGCCATCAGGCCGAGCACCGTGCCGGCCACGACCGCGCCCAGCGCGGTGAGCGCCGCGATCGCGAGCGAGTAGCGCGCGCCGTGCACGATGCGCGAATACATGTCGCGGCCCAGTTCGTCGGTGCCCAGCAGGTGCTCGGCGCTCGGCGCCTTCAGGCGTTCGAGCACGGCCGTGTCGTTGGGGTCGATCGAAGCGAACAGCGGTGCGCCGATCGCGAGCACCGCGATCACCAGCAGCACCAGCGCGGACACCAACACGATGCGTCTGTGCATCAGCTGGCGGAGCATTCGGGGCATTTGCATTTTTCTCAGACCTTCACGCGCGGGTCGACCACCGCGTACAGCAGGTCGATGGAGAAATTGATGAGAACGTAGATCGCGGCGATCACGAGCAGCGCGCCCTGGATCACCGGGTAGTCGCGCCGCAGCACCGCGCTGACCACGAGGTTGCCCACGCCCGGCAGGCCGAACACCGTCTCGGTGATGACGGCCCCGCCGATCATGAGAGCCACCGTGAGGCCAATCACCGTGACGATCGGCACCAGCGCATTGCGCAGCGCATGCTTGAGCACCACGGTGCTTTCGCTGAGGCCCTTGGAGCGCGCGGTGCGCACGTAATCCTCGCCGAGCACGTCGAGCATCGAGGCCCGCGTGAAGCGGATGATGAGCGCCGAGTTCAGCAGGCCCAGCACCGTGGCCGGCAGCACCAGCGCGTGCAGCCGCTCGGCAAAGGGCGCATCGGGCGCGCCATAGCCCGACACCGGGAACCAGCCGAACGAAACCGCGAAGATCTGGATCAGCACGATGCCCAGCCAGAAGCTCGGAATGCTCGCACCCAGCATCGCGACGCCGGTGAAGAGCTGGTCGACCACGCGCCCCCTGAACACAGCAGAGACGATGCCGCAGGGCACGCCGATCAGCGCAGCGATGGCCACGGCCATCAGCGCGAGCAGCGTGGTGGGTTCGGAGCGCTCCCACAGCGCCTGTGTGACGGGACGCTGCAGGAAGATCGACTGGCCGAGGTTGCCCTGCAGCACCTCGCGCAGCCAGTAGCCGAACTGCACGGGCAGCGGCTTGTCGAGGCCGTATTCCTTCTGCACGCGGGCGATGTCGGCGGCGGTTGCCTGGTCGCCCAGCAGCACCGAGACCGGGTCGCCCGAGGCGGCGCGCGTGAGCACGAAGACGAGCACCGCCACGATGGCGAGCACGACCAGCATGCCCGCGGCGCGGGAAGCGATGTAACGGAAAAGCGATTTCTTCATCACGCGGAGAACTCGATGGCTGCCGCGCTGCCCACCGCGACGTACTGGCCGGTGAACTGGATGTCGCCACCCTTCACGCGGAACACCGTCACGTTGTCGCCCTGCTTGTTGTGGCAGACGTAGAGGAATCGCCCGCTCGGGTCGAGCGTGCAGCTGCGCGGGTAGTTGCCGCGCGACCATTCCTCTCGCACCAGCGTGGGTGCGCCGGTGCGGGCATCGACCTTGAAGATCGAGATCGAGTCGTGCAGGCGGTTGAGCGACACGAAGTGCCGGCCGTCCGGCAGCATGCGGATGCCCGATGCGTAGCTGGTGCCCTTGAAGCCCTCGGGCAGCGCCGAGGTCTCGCTCACCGGCGTGAGCACGCCGGTGGCGTTGTCGTAGCGCATGAAGGCGATGGTCGATGCCTCTTCGTTCACCAGGTACAGCCACCTGCCGTTCGGGTGAAAGACGAAGTGGCGCGCGCCCGAGCTCTCGGACACGGCCACCGTGCTCGGCTGGCTCAGCACGCCGGTGATGCGGTCGAAGCGGTAGGAGATGACGCGGTCGAGCCCCAGGTCGGCCACCAGCACGAAGTTGCCCTTCGGGTCGGCATGCACCATGTGCGCGTGCGGGCCGTCGTGGTCGCTGGTGGCGAAGCCTTCGTGCGAGCGTGCGGCCGCAGGCACCACGTCGGCACCGGGCTTGCACGGCGTGCCCGCGCCGCAGGCCTCGATGTCCTTGTAGACGACGGCGGCCGTGCCGGCGTCGGGCGTGCCGTCGGCGCGCAGCGCGATCACGCTGACGTCGCCGCTCGCGTAGTTGGCGGTGAAGAGAAAGCGGCCGTCGGGATGCACGCTGATGTAGGCCGGGTCCTTGCCGCCGCAAGGCACTTCGGCCACGAACGACAGCGCGCCGTCGGCGCCGATGCGGAAGGCCGAGACCGAGCCGGCCTCGAACTCGTTGGCCGCATACAGCATCGGCAGCTTCGGGTGGCGCGCCAGCGACGCCGGGTTGCGCAGCTTCGCGCCCTCGCCCGTGCTCGCCACGGCCGGCGGTGCGCCGGCGATGGGTTTCAGCGCACCGGTGGTGCCGTCGAGCACGAACTGGTGCACGCCCAGGCCGCGCCCGCCGCGCCACGGCTTGCCGCCGTCGCTGTAGGTGCCGACGTAGGCGTACACGGGGCCGCTCGCGGTGTTGCGGGCGGCCTGTGCGGAAGAGGCCGTGAGACCGAGGGCTCCGAGGCCGGAGGCCAGTGCGCTGGCTTGCAGGAGTTGGCGACGCGATGGCATGGCGGCTGTTCCCGGCTTACTTGATCTTCGCGTTCCAGAAGAACGGCCAGGTCGCGGGCACGTAGTTGTCCAGTGCCGGGCTCTTCGCAGACAGGCCGTTGAACTTGCCGACGTTGATGTACGGCACCTCGTCGTAGACCACCTGCTGCACCTTGCCCCAGAGCGCGCCGCGCTTGGCCGGGTCGCTCTCGACGTTGAAGGCCTGCAGCGCGGCCTTCTTGGCGGGCGTTTCCCACCAGCCGGGCGCGCCGTCGCCGAGCTGCGGCGGCGAGAGCATGGGTTCGGGGAACTGGCCCGAGTGGGTGACGTAGATGTCCCACAGCTTGGCGTCGTTGCGGCGCTGCACCAGCGTGGCCCAGTCGACCACGTTGAGGTCGACCTTGAAGCCGGCGCGCTTGAGTTGCTCGGCCATCAGCAGCGCCATGTTGTAGTGGAAGTCGTACTGGCGGCTGGTGAGCACGCGGATGGGTTCGCCCTTGTAGCCGGCCTTGGCCGCGGCTTCCTTGGCCTTGGCGGCATTGCGCTGGTTGTACTGGTCGGCACCTGCCGCGGAATAGAACGGCGAACCCTTGGGGAAGTGGTTGGCCTCGGCCACGAAGAAGCGCGTGTCGCCGAAGCCGGCCGCGAGCATCTCGCCTTCGCCGAGCGCCATCTGGATCGCCTGGCGCACCGGCTGGCTGGCGGCCACGCCCTCCTTGGTGTTGAGCACGAGGTACGGGAAGCCGAACGACGGCGTCATGATCGGCACGGTCTTGCCGCCCGACTTCTCCAGCCGCGGCAGCGCTTCCACCGGCAGCAGGTCGGCGAAGTCGTACTGGCCGGCCAGCGCGCCTTCGACGCGGGTGCTGGCGTTGGGCACCGGCACGAAGCGCAGTTCCTCGATGGCTGCTTCGCGCTTGCCGCCGTAGCCGCTCGCGGGCTCCTTGCGCGCCGCGTATTTGTCGAAGCGCGTGAGCAGAACGAACTGGTCGGGGCGGCGTTCCTTGAACTTGTAGGGACCCGTGCCCACGAAGTCCTTCAGTGGCGAGGCGATGGAGTCCTTGGCCATGATGGCGGCCATGCCGCTGGGCAGCGCGAACTGCGAGAGCAGCGGTGCATAGGGTTCCTTCAGCACCACCTCGACGGCCAGCGGCCCCTTGGCCTTGAGGCTGTCGATTTCCTTGCCGACGGCCTTGCCGCGCGGCGACTGGTCCATCCAGCGCTGCAGGCTGGCCACCACGTCGTCGGCGGTGAGTTCGCGCCCGTTGTGCAGCATCACGCCCTTGCGCAGGGTGATGGCGTAGGTCTTGCCGTCGGCCGAGATCTTCGGCATGCCCTCGGCCAGCATCGGCACCACGTTCCACTTGGCGTCGAAGGTGTAGAGCGTCTCGTACACGTGCTGCATGATGGTTCCGACCAGGTCGGCGGTCGACGCCATCGGGTCGAGCGTCTGCGGCTCGGCCACCATGGCCAGCGTGGCGAAATTGCGCGGGCCCTGGGCGTGAGCCTGCTGCTGCGGCAGCGCCGCACACAACATCGCGAGCAGGGACGCGCCCAGCAGGGTGCGCCTGGACAGCAGGGGCAGGCGGGGCAGGGCAAGGTGCGGGGAGGAACCGACGTGGGGCATGGAGAACTCCTTCTTGGGGCGGGCGCTCGAGGCGGAGCGAGTTATGAAAGAAATTTTCTTTCTGGCCCGGACTTTGAAGCACTATCCATGCCAAATCATCCGTGTTAACCCTTGATCGCAAGCAAATTTGAAATAGATTTTCAGATTGGATGGATACTTGCGGCTCGCTTCTCCCGACCCTTCTCTTCTTCACAAGGAGTTCCCATGCCCCTCGAATACCTCGGCGCCCTCCCTCGCCTCCGACCGCCAGGTGCGTCCCTTCTCCCGGCCGTGCGCGCCGGCGACTTCATCTATGTGTCGGGCCAGGTGCCGGCGGACAAGAACGGCGAGATCGTGGTGGGCGGCATCGAGCGCAGACGCGCCAGGTGATGGAAAACCTGAAGACCGTGCTCGCGCTGGCCGGCGCCACCCTCGACGACGTGTGCAAGAGCACCGTGTGGCTGCAGGACGCGCGCGACTTCGGTGCGTTCAACCGCATCTACATGAGCTACTTCGGCGAGAACAAGCCCGCGCGCTCGACCACCGAGGCCCGCCTGATGGTCGACGCCAAGGTCGAGGTCGACGTGGTCGCCTACAAACCGAAGGCCTGATTCGGGGCGTCGCGCACTTCGTGTCGCCCCTGCCGGGGAACACCTGCGGTCCAGGCAAAGCCGGTTCCGCAGTATTTCCGGGTCGATTGCAGCAATACCTTGCCGCGACAGCTAGCCCTTCAGCTCGGTCTTGCGCTGGATGATGCGCGAGACCAGTCCGTACTCGACGGCCTCCTCCGCCGACAGCCAGCGGTCGCGCTCGATGTCGGCCATCACCACGTCCAGCGGCTTGCCGGTTTCGCGCGCGATCTCGTGCGCGATGCGCAGCCGGGCTTTGATGATTTCCTGCGCCTGGATGGCGATGTCGGTCGCCTGGCCGCCCGCGCCGCCGCTGGGCTGGTGGATCAGGAAGCGCGTATTGGGAAGGCATACGCGGCGCTCGCGCGGCGCGGCCAGGAACAGGTGCGTGGCCGCGCTCCCACCCAGCCGGTGCCGATCATGTTCACCGGCGCACTGATGAAGCGCACGATGTCGTGGATCGCATCGCCCGACTCCAGGTGCCCTCCGGGCGAGCTCACGAGGATGTCGATGGGCTTGTCGGCGCTGTCGGCGTCGAGTGCGATGAGCCGGCGCGTCACGTCGGCGGCCACCGAGTCGCTGATGCTGCCGAAGATCAGCAGCGTGCGCGACTTGAACGCCTTTTCCTCCAGGTAGGAATTGCGCGGCTCGCCGGTGGCAGCGGGCTTGGTGTCGTCTTCCGATTCCATTGAGAACATGGTGGGCTGCATGAAGAAAGCTCCTGTGGTTGAACTGTCTTGACGAACAAGCCCGCAGTTTCGTGACATTGCTGGCTATGGCAAGCTGCGCCGATGCTCGATGAACACTATCTCTCGCAATTCCCGGCACTGCGAGGCCGGCTGGTTCGCGCGGCGGCGCGCATGCTGGGCGGCCCGGCGGATGCCGAGGACGTGGTGCAGGACAGCTACCTGCGTGCATTGGAGGCCGGGGACCGCGCGGCACCCGACGCTGCGCAGGCCTGGCTCACAACGGTGATGCGGAACATCGCCATCGACCGGCTGCGCGCGCGCACCGGATGCAGCTCTGGCTGCAGGACGCCGCAGTGCAGGCCGCGTCCGACGCGTCGCCCTCCGCGCAGGACGACGCGGCGACAGCGCAGTCGGCCCACGGCGCACTGCGCCTGCTGGCGGCGCGGCTGTCGCCCGCCGATGGCGCGGCCGTGCTGCTGCGCGAGGTGTTCGAAGCCAGCTTCAAGGAAATGGCCGAGGCCAGCGGCAGGACCGAAGCGGCGTGCCGGCAGCAACTGCATCGCGCGTTGCTGCGGTTGCGGCAGGACACGGACGACAACGACGGCGCACCGGAAGCGGTCTTTCACGTGTACCGGCAGGCGCTGGCCGAGTGCGACGCGAGCGTGCTGTTCGCGATGCTGCGGCAGCCGCCGACGCGGGCTGCTGCAGTGCCGGCCGCGATCGCCAAGGATGCAGCGCCGCGCGCGGTCTGCCAGATCATGCAGATGGGCGGACGCCTCGGGCTGGTGCTGACGCTCGGCGGGAAAGTGCTGTGCGTGCTGCCGCTGGACGTGCGGCAGATGGAAGAAGCTGTGCCGCTGAACTAGGCATCCGGCTACTTGCCCCTTTGAGGAAAGGCTGGGACGAGGGCTCCCGGCCTTCGACATCTCGCGGTCTTCGAGGCCGCTTGCCCCCACCCCGCCCTCCCCAGAGGAGGGAGTCACTCAGGGTCCGGCGGTACTGCCGGTGGAACGCCTCCGGATCTCTTGCTCCTTCCCCTCTGGGGAAGGTTGGGATGGGGGCGCGCGGCCCTCGACATCGCGCGGTCTTCGAGGCCGCTTCCCCCACCCCGGCCCTCCCCGGAAGGAGAGGGAGAAAGACAGAAACTCAGCCGGCCAACCGCCCGGCCACCAGCTGCAGCACCCGGTCGCACCGCTTCGCCAGATCCTGGTCATGCGTGACCATCACGAACGCCGTGCCGTGGCGGTGCGCCAGGTCGAGCATCAGCGCGAACACGTTGTCCGCCGTGCTGCGGTCGAGGTTGCCCGTGGGTTCGTCGGCCAGCACGCAGGCCGGCTGCGTGACCAGCGCGCGCGCGATCGCCACGCGCTGGCGCTCGCCGCCCGAGAGCTCGGCCGGGCGGTGGTGCAGGCGCTGGCCCAGGCCCACGCTCTCGAGGATCTTCGCGGCCGACTGCGCCGCCGTGGCCGGCTCCACGCGGCGGATCTTCAGCGGCATCGCGACGTTGTCCAGCGCGCTGAACTCGGGCAGCAGGTGATGGAACTGGTAGACGAAGCCGAGGTGCTGGTTGCGCAGCCGCCCTTGCTCGGCCGGGTCGGCATGGGCGATGTCCTTGCCCAGCAGCTCGACCTTGCCGCCGGTGGGCGCATCGAGGCCACCCATCAGGTGCAGCAGCGTGCTCTTGCCCGAGCCCGAGGCGCCGACGATGGCCAGCGTCTCGCCGGCGTGCACATCGAGGTCCACGCCATGCAGCACGGTCAGGTCGAGGCGCCCCTCGTGGAACCGCTTCGTGAGTCCACGGGCCTTCAAGACAACATCACTCATAGCGCAAGGCCTCGGCCGGGTTCACGCGGCTGGCGCGCCAGCTCGGATACAGCGTGGCGACGAAGGCCAGCACCAGGGAAATGATCGCGATCGGCAAGATGTCGCTTCGCTGCGGATCGCTCGGCATCTTGCTGATCAGGTAGATGTCCTTCGGCAGGAAGCTCGCATGGAACAGCTGCTCGAGGAAGGGCACGATCACGTCGATGTTGTAGGCGATGCCCAGGCCCAGCAGCAGGCCGGCCACGGTGCCGATCACGCCCACCATCGCGCCCTGCACCACGAAGATGCCCATGATGCTGCGCGGCGAACTGCCGAGCGTGCGCAGGATGGCGATGTCGGCGCGCTTGTCGGTCACGGTCATCACCAGCGTGGAGACCAGGTTGAAGGCGGCCACGGCCACGATCAGCGTGAGGATGATGAACATCATGCGTTTCTCGACCTGCACGGCCGCGAACCAGGTCTTGTTCTGGCGCGTCCAGTCGCGGATGAGGAACGAGCCCGGCAGGCTCACGGCGAGCTGGTCGGCCACGTCGCGCGCCTCGTTGAGGTCCTTGAGCTTCAGGCGGATGCCGGTGGGGCCTTCGAGGCGGAACACCTTGGCGGCGTCCTGCTCGTGCACCATGGCCAGCGCGGAGTCGTATTCGTAGTGGCCCGAGTCGAAGGTGCCCACCACGGTGAACTGCTTCAGCCGAGGCACCACGCCGGCCGGCGTCACCTGCCCGCCCGGCGCCACCAGCGTGACCTGGTCGCCCGGCTGCACGAAGAGCGAGCGCGCCAGCTCGGCGCCGAGCACGATGCCGAATTCGCCCGGCACCAGCTTGTCGAAGGTGCCCCTGGATGCAATGCCGTTGATGTCGGTGACCTCGGGTTCGAGCTTGGGCTCGATGCCGCGCACCAGCGTGCCCTTCATGTCCTCGCCGCGCGCGATGAGCGCCTGCGTGTTGATGAACGGCGCCGCACCGACCACCTCGGGATGCTTGCGCGCCGCGGCCATGATCTCGTCGAGCTGCGGCAGCGCCTGGCCGTCGCGCGAGAAGATCTCGATGTGCGACACCACGCCGAGCATGCGGTCGCGCACTTCCTTCTGGAAGCCGTTCATCACACTGAGCACAATGATCAGCGCCGCCACGCCCAGGGCGATGCCGAGCATCGAGACACCGGAGATGAAGGAGATGAAGCCGTTGCGCCGCGTCGCCCGGCCTGCGCGCGTGTAGCGCCAGCCGAGCTGCAGTTCATAGGGGAGTCGCATAGGGGCGGAATTGTGGCATCACGGACAACCTGGGGGCTTCCGGGACAATAGGGGCATGGCCGAAACCTCCCCACGTCACCTGTTGATCCCTTTCGCCGGCCGCGGTTCCCCTGCCTGCCGTGCGGCACTGCCGGCACTGAAGCTGCCGAACCTCGAATCCCTGCTGTCCCGACTCAGCCTTGCCGACACCGACACGCAGGACGAAAGCACGCGCTCACCTCCTCACGAACGTGCGCTTGCGCGGGCGCTGGGCATCGCCGCGCCCGACGGCTGCATCCCCTGGGCCGCGCTGGAAGCCCGGCGCATCTCTCTGGCCCTTCCCGGCGACACCGAGGCCTGGGGCCTCGTCACGCTGTGCAACTGGCAGGTCGGCATCGACGACGTGGCGCTGGGCGACCCGTCCGCCATCGAGATCGACGCCGCCGAATCGATGGCCCTGCTGGCCGTCGCCGCGCCGTTCTTCGAGGAAGACGGCATCGCACTGCATCCCTCCGACACCCCGGGCCGCTGGCTCGCGCTTGCGCCCATCTTCGAGGGCCTCGCCACGGCCTCCATCGACCGCGCGGTGGGCTGCCCGATCTCGCAGTGGTCGCCGCTGGGCGACTCGGCACGCTCGCTGCGCCGCCTGCAGAACGAGATGCAGATGCTGCTGTACACGCAGCGCGTGAACGACGACCGCACCGCGCGCGGTGTGCCGCCGATCAATTCTTTCTGGCTCAGCGGCACGGGTTCGCTGCCTGCAGACGCCAGGCCACCGGTCACGGACCCCGAGGTCGACGACGCGCTGCGCATCGCCGCGCTGCGTGACGACGGCGCGGCCTGGGCCGCCGCCTGGCAGGCGCTGGACGCCGGCGCCCTCGCCTCGCTGCTGGCGGACTACACGCGCGGCGCCGACGTCACGCTCACGCTGTGCGGCGATCGCGCGGCGCAGCGCTACACCGTGCAGCAGCGCGGCCTGGCCCGCTGGGCCAGGAGCCTGTTCGACCGCACGCGCGCCGCCGGGGTGCTGGAGTCGCTGTGAAGATCATCGCCCGCGACATCCCCCCCCGCACCGTCTGGGCCCTCGAACAGGCGGGCGTGCACCCGCTGCTCGCGCGCCTGTTCGCCGCACGGGGCGTGCAGGCCAAGGAAGAACTCGACGACGGCCTCGCGCGCCTGCTCGCGCCCGACACGCTGCGCGGCACGCGCGAGGCGGCCGTGCTGCTGGCCGATGCGATCGCGCAGAACAGGCGCCTGTGCATCGTGGCCGACTACGACTGCGACGGCGCCACCGCCTGCGCGGTCGGCGTGCGCGGCCTGCGCCTGCTGGGCGCGAAGAACGTGAGCTACCTCGTGCCCGACCGCGTGGTCGACGGCTACGGCCTCACGCCGCCCATTGCCGAACGCGTGGCCGCGAGCGGCGCGGACATGCTCATCACAGTGGACAACGGCATCGCCAGCGTCGAGGGCGTGGCCGCCGCCAAGGCGCGCGGCCTGCAGGTGCTGGTGACCGACCACCACCTGCCCGGCCCCGAACTCCCGGCGGCCGATGTGCTGGTCAACCCGAACCAGCCCGGCTGCGGGTTCGAGAGCAAGAGCATCGCCGGTGTCGGCGTGATGTTCTATGTGCTGCTGGCGCTGCGCTCCGAGCTGCGCGCGCGCGGCGTGTTCGACGCGCCGTCGCCTGCCGCCGTGCGGCCCCAAGGCGAGCGAGCCTCCTCCCCGGGGGGTGGCGAAGCACACGAAGCGGCAAGCCGGGGGGTGGGCAATCCGCAGCCCAAGCTCGATGCGCTGCTGCCGCTCGTGGCGCTGGGCACCGTGGCCGACGTGGTGAAGCTCGACGCCAACAACCGCCGCCTGGTGGCGCAGGGCCTGCGCCGCATCCGCGCCGGCTTCATGCCTGCGGGCGTGGCCGCGCTGTTCAAGGCCGCGGGCCGTCAGGCCGCGGCAGCCACCACCTTCGACTTCGGCTTCGCGCTCGGCCCGCGCATCAACGCGGCCGGCCGGCTGGCCGACATGACGCTGGGCATCGAATGCCTGCTGACCGACGACGCCGGCCGCGCCGACGAGCTCGCGCGCATGCTCGACGGCATCAACCGCGAGCGGCGCGACATCGAGGGCGGCATGCGCGACCAGGCGCTGCTGCTGGCCGAGTCGCTGTTCTCCGCCGACGACACGGTCGAGGGCATCGCCGCGCCGCCGCCGGCCATCAGCGTGTTCGACGCGGGCTTCCACGAAGGCGTGGTGGGCATCGTGGCCTCGCGCATCAAGGACCGCTTCCACCGCCCTACCTTCGTCTTCGCCGCAAGCGGCGCACCGGGCAAGGAGCAGGAGCTCAAGGGCTCGGGCCGTTCGATCCCGGGCTTCCATCTCCGCGACGCGCTCGACCTCGTGGCCAAGCGCCACCCGGGCGTGCTGCTGCGCTTCGGCGGCCACGCGATGGCCGCCGGCTGCACCGTGGCGCGCGAGCACTTCGAGACCTTCGAGAAGGGCTTTGCGCAGGTGGCGCGCGAGTGGCTGGCCGAGGCCGCGCTCACGCGCCAGATCGAGACCGACGGGCCGATCTCGCGCGAGTACATGCGCATCGACCTGGTCGACACGCTGCACAAGGAGGTGTGGGGCCAGGGCTTCGCGCCGCCCACGTTCAGCGAAGAGGTCGAGGTGGTGTCGCAGCGGCTGGTCGGCGAGAAGCACCTGTCGCTCAAGCTGCGCCACCAGGGGCAGCCGATCGACGCGATGTGGTTCAGCCACACCGAGCCGCTGCCGCCGAAGGTCAAGCTCGCGTTCCGGCTCGACGCCGACGAGTGGCAGGGCGTGCGGCGCCTGCGCTTCCTGGTCGAGGGCGCGGAGTTCTAGGCCGGCAAGGCCGGCGCTCAGCCGTCCTTGCCGTGCGCGGCTTCGGCCGCGACGATCTGGTGCAGCACCTTGCCGGGGTCGGTACGCTCGGCCAGGGCCTTCACCTCGTCGTGCGAATCGGGCGGCAGCTCCATCTTCTCGGCCATGCGGGTCACGAGGCGCAGCAGGGCCGTCATCTCGCGCTCGTTGAGCAGGTTGATCTGCAGGTCCAGGTGATGCCGCCGCTCGTTCTCCTCGTCGGACATGTTCTGGCTGATGAGGATCATGATCGCCAGCACGATCGCCTCGATCGACACCAGGAACAACAGGAATGTGAAGGGATACGGGTCGAGCTGCCACACCCACTGGTTGAGCACGATCCACAGCGCGAAGAAACCCAGGTTCCACCACAGGAAGGCAACCGTGCCGCAGAAGCGCGACATGCGCGCCACCACGCGGTAGAGCACCGGCTTCGAGCGACGGTTGCTTTCTTCGAGGCAAAGGATCGCCTCGATGTTGCGGTGGGTCAGCTCCTCGATGGACGGATGCTTCCCGTGCGGCTTCGTGCGAGACGTCTGCGTGGACATTTCCATGGTTGTCGCCCGGCACGACGCTGCCGCGCGTAGGCAGGGGGCGTGATGCGGTGCAAGAAAACCTTGGGGCCCGGGGCGCAGGGCGGGCGGTGCGCGCATGCGTTTTCCTGTCCGCCTCCAGCTTTCGGATGAGGCGTTAATGAGACGCAGCGCATGGTCGGGCACGGCTTCGGAGATACGATCAGTTACCCCATCGTTTCACTGCGCCTTGCCTCGAATCGCCCGGATGCCGTTCCGCTCTCGTCATTTCTCTCGCCGCTGCACCGGCGCCCTGCCCTTTTGCCCCTTCTTCGAGGGCCGCCTGCAATGACCGCCGCCTGGGGCCATGGCGTGCTCGGCGGACTGATGGTCTGCGGGCTCGTGTTCCTGCTGGTGTTCGGCACGCTGGTGCACGTCTGGTACGTGCTGGCCTGCGGCTTCGCCCTGGCCGCATTCGCCGGGCTGGACAACCTGTCGCCCGACGATCCCCTCGCCCACTGGGCCGCGGTGGCGCTGGTGCTGTGGGCCGCGTGCCGGCTGCAGTTCGCACGGCAGCTGCTGCGCATGCGGCACTTCGCACCGCGGCTCGACAAGGTCGCGCTGCTGCTGATCGCGGCGCTGGCCGCCACCGCGCTCTATGCCGCGTTCGACACGCGGCTCGCCTGGACGCTGCGCACCTTGCAGGCCCTGGTCGTCGCCTCGACCGTGGTGCTCGCGGTGGGCGCCCTGCTCGCGTGGCGGCGCATGCCGTGGCCGGTGGGGTTCTTCTGCGCGGGCGCGGTGCTGCTGCTGGCGGGGCTGTCGGTCACGCACCTGCCGGCCTGGAGCGAACTCCCGCCGGCCATCGGGCCGGTGAACTTCGCGGAGCTCGGTGCGATCGCCGAACTCGCGCTGCTGGCCGCGGCCGTCGGCGCGCGCATGCGGCTGGTGCTGCACACCGAAAAGGCGCTGGAGGCGCGCACCAAGGAACTGATGGGCGCCATGGGCACCGACGCCCTCACCGGCGCCACCAGCCGCGCCGGTTTCGAGAGCCGCGGCGAAGAGTGGGTACGCGACGGCCGGCCGTTCTCGCTGATGCTGGTCGACCTCAACGGCTTCAAGCGGGTGAACGAACGCCACGGCCGCACCGGCGGCGACGCGGTGCTGGCCGCCATCGCGCTGCGCCTGCGCCAGCAGGTGCGCGCGGACGACATGGTCGCGCGGCTGGGCGACGACGAATTCGCGATCCTGCTGGCCGGCAATCCGGCGCGGCAGAAGCTCGCGGAGATGGCCATCCGCATCGAGACCGCAGGCGCCACGCCCGTGGCCTACGAAGGCCGGCTGCTCGCCGGTGGCGAGCTCAGCATGGGCATCGCGTGCCATCCGGCCGACGGCCACACGCTGGCCGGCCTGCTCGAATCGGCCGACCGCGCGCTGCACCATTGCAAGCGCCAGCGCATGGGTCCGTCGTACGCGTTCGCCGGCGAGCAGTCGGGCGGCGCGGCGCACGGCTGAGCGGCGCCGCCGCCGCGCACCGGCCCCGCGAGGACCGTCTCGCGCAGCGCTTTCGAACCTTCTTCTTAACTCGGTCTTGCGAGCGACAGTGCATGATCGACGCATGAGATTTCATGCAGTCGCACCGCCTGTTTTTTCAGCACCACCGAGGCCCGGCGCTTCGCGTGGCTGAGCGATACGGCTTTCACATCGGGTCTTTATCCTCGGCGGCGGCCGCGTTGCGACACGCATTCATTCGCCCCTTTTTTTCCAGCGCCCGTTCGTCATGCGCGGGCGTGTCATCGATTCACAGGAGGACGTTTTTTCCATGCGCCGTTTTGAACTGATCGAAGGAACCGCCAGCAAATTCTGGGAAATCGAGCAGGTGGACACCGAGCTCAACATCCGCTGGGGTCGCATCGGCACTGCGGGCCAAAGCCAGACCAAGTCGTTCGCCGATGCCGCCAAGGCCACCACGGCGCTCGGCAAGCTGGTGACCGAGAAGACCGGCAAGGGCTACAGCGAGACGGGCGTGGCGGCCGGCGCAGTCATCGGCAAGACCGAGGCGAAGCCGAAGGCCGAGGCAGCGGAAAAGACAACGGCTGCGCCTGCAGCAAAAGCGGCGCCGGCATCGGCCGCCGTACCGGCCGCAACCGCCGCAGCCACCGCAACAGCCGATGCAGACGCTCCCTCCGAAGGCATCGACAGCCAGGCCGACCGCGTCTTCGAGGCCGTGCGCTCGCAGATCGAAGCCGGCGCGCTGACGCAGAAGGATTCGCTCTCCACCGCCAGCCTGAAGCGCCAGCACGGCGTGAGCGAGCAAGGCGCGGCACTGGCGTTCAAGCGGCTGAAGGCCGCAGGCCTGCTGTACGGCTGGGGCGCCAGCTGCACGCCTGCGAAGGAGGCCCAGGCCATTGCGAAGGAACTGGGCACTTCGGCATCGACCACGCCGACGTCCGTCTCGGCAGTGCCCGCGGCGGACCTGCCCGTGAGCGCCGACACACCGCCCTGGCTCGCGGCCGGCGTGCCCGTGCGCATGTCGCCCGACATGGTGCGCGAGGCCTTGCCCTCGCGCCGCTTTCCGCCGGCGCCGTTCACCGAGCCGGTGAGCGTGGCCGCGGCCTGGCTGCCAGTCCGCCGCAAGCTCGACCTGAACATCGACATGGCCGCCACCGACGCGGGGCTGCGCGATGCCACGCAGCGCATGCTCGACCGCGGCGCGCAGCCCATTCCCGCGCCGGATGCCGAGGCCGACACCGTGCTGCTGGCGCTCGCACTGAGCACCGGCAGCCACTACGGCAGCAGCGAGATGAGCGCCGTGCTGGTGCAGTACCTGGTGGCGCAGTACGGGCTGCCGGGCGCCATCGATCTGCTGCTGGCCGCGCAGCAGATCCAGATGCATTCGTCCTACGACCGCAAGGCGAGCAAGCACCTCTACAGCTTCAGCGCGGGCGTGACGGGCCCCATGGGAAGCACCTACTACGGCCCGATCGGCGACGGTGAGAAGGCGCTGCGTGCGCACCTGGCACTGGCTGCGCCCGAGGTCTGGCAGGACTGCCGCGACCGCATCGAGGCCGGCCTGCCCAAGGTGCACGCCAGCCGCCAGCCGGCGCTGGCGATGCTGCTGCCCGATGCGCCCGAGGTCTCCAACGCGCTGGTGCATGCGCTGGCCGCCGACAAGAACGCGCCGGAAATGATGCACTGGCTGCAGCTCACGGCCACCGACCCCGATGCGATTGCACTGGCCGCGAAGGTGCGGTTGAGCTATTCGAGCGGCTTCTGGGGCAGCGGCCCCATGACCAGCACGCTGGTGCAGGAACGCGGTGTCGATGCCGTGGCGGTGCTGGAGCGCGGCGCCGCCACCGACGACGCAGGCGACGCGCTGGCCTGCATCGGCACGCCCGACGCGGTGCTCGCGCTGGCGCGCGTGGCGAGCACGTCGAAAAGCGCGCTCGCACGGCTGGCGCTGGCTGTCGACCGCTGGCCGATGGCCGCCATCCCGGCGCTGTCGCGGCTGGTGGCCTCGGGCGGCAAGGACGCCAACATGGTCACGCCCAGCCTCACGCGCCTGCTGCGCGCGCACGGCGCCCTGCTGCCGGCGCTGCGCCCCTGGCTCGATGCGGGCGCGCAGGCGGTGATCGACCGGCAACTGGCGCTGCTCGCCGGCCCCGCCGAGACCGCCGAAGCGGGCGAGCTGCCCGGCGTGCTCGCCGCGCCGCCCTGGCTCGCCAAGGTGCAGAAGAAGGCCGCCGCCGCGCTGGTGCTGGAACCGCTGGCGCTGGCGCCGGTGGAGCAATGGGGCGAAGGAGAGCGCGAGAGCGCGCGGCGCCTGAACTCGTGGCAGACCGGCCGCTACGACGCCGCGCGCAAGAACATCGACGTGCTGCTCGACGAACTCGGCTTCGACAAGGGCAAGAAGAATCTGGCGCCGTTCGTCAAGACCGCCGCAGCCGCCGTCGCGGCCGGCGATGCCGGCGCGCTCGTGACCGAGTGGCGCGCGATGGTGGCAGAGCGCAAGAAGGAGCGCTACTACTGGTTCAGCTTCCGCGCGAGCTTCGCCGCGCTGCTGCCGGCCGCGGTCGGCGTGCCGTTCTGGAACGCCGTCGCGGGCGAGGCCGAGAGCGACGACATCGGTCTGATCCTGGCCACCCACGGCCTGGCCGTGCTGCCGGGCCTGGCGGCGATGGTGCGCTCCAAGCCCACCGAGAACCTCTCGTACGCACTGAACTTCGGCGCGCCCGAACTGGCGATGCCCGCCGCGCGCGCCTTCGCCAAGCTCAAGACGCTGCGCGCGGAAGGCCGCGCCTGGCTGCTGAAATACCCCGAGCACACCGCCTGCGGCCTGATTGCGCCCGCGCTCGGCAAGGCCGGCGAGGCACGCGACTGCGCGGGCTCGGCGTTGCGCCTGCTGCAGGCCAACGGCCACGAGGCGCTGCTGCTCGAGGTGGCCGGCCGCTACGGGCGGCCCGAGGTCATCGAGGCCTTGCGCGCCGTGCTCGACGAGAGCCCGCTCGACCGCTTTCCCACCAAGCGCGCGAAGCTGCCCGAATTCTGGCAACCGCGCGGCTGGCGACGTCCGACGCTGAAGAACGGCAAGGCGCTGCCCGACGACGCGCTCGACAACCTCGGCCAGATGCTGACCTTCCCGACCAACGAGGAAATCTACGGTGGCATCGCGGTGATCAAGGAGGTGTGCGACGCCGGCTCGCTGGCCGAGTTCGCCTGGGACGCGTTCACCGCGTGGCTCGAGGCCGGCGGCCCGAGCAAGGAAGGCTGGGCGCTGACCATGCTCGGCTTCTTCGGCAACGACGACACGGCGCGCAAGCTCACGCCCTTCATCCGCGCCTGGCCCGGCGAGTCGGCGCACGCGCGCGCGGTGACCGGTCTCGACGTGCTGGCCGCCATCGGCAGCGACGTGGCGCTGATGCTGCTCAACGGCATCGCGCAGAAGGTCAAGTTCAAGGGTCTGCAGGACAAGGCGCGCGAGAAGATCGACGCCATCGCCGAGGCGCGCGGCCTGAGCACCGAGGAGCTCGAGGACCGGCTCGCGCCCGACCTCGGCCTCGACGAGCAGGGCACGATGCGGCTCGACTTCGGCCCTCGCGCCTTCAAGGTCGGCTTCGACGAGACGCTCAAGCCGTACGTGCGCGAGACCACCGAGGGCGTGGACGGCGCACGCCTGCCCGACCTGCCCAAGCCCAAGAAGACCGACGACGCCGAACTGAGCAAGGAAGCGGTCGAACGCTTCAAGCTGCTCAAGAAGGACGCGCGCACCATCGCGAGCCAGCAGCTGCTGCGCCTCGAGGTGGCGATGTGCGCGCGCCGGCGCTGGACGCCCGAGGTGTTCCGCACCTTCCTGGTGGAGCATCCGCTGGTGCGCCACATCGTGCAGCGGCTGATCTGGGGCGTGTACGAGGTCGAGGGCGCCACCGAGGGCAGCAGCTACGGCGGCGCGCTGAAGGCCTGCTTCCGCGTGGCGGAGGACGGCAGCTACACCACCGCGGAAGACGATCCCTTCGAATTGCCCGAGGGCGCGAACATCCGCATCGGCGTGCCGCACGCTCTCGAGCTGCCCGCCGCCGACGCGGCGGCCTTCGGTCAGGTGTTCGCCGACTACGAACTGCTGCAGCCCTTCGCGCAGATCGGCCGCGACGTCTACACGCTGACCGACGCCGAACTCAAGAGCCTCAAGCTGGAGCGCTGGAAGGACGCCAAGGTGCCCACCGGCCGCGTGCTCGGCCTGGCCAACAAGGGCTGGCGCCGCGGGCAGGCGCAGGACGGCGGCTGCATCTGGTACTTCAGCAAGCCGCTGGGCACCCAGCGCGTGATCGAGCTGAGCCTGGACCCCGGCATCATCGTCGGCATGGTCGACGAGTACCCCGAGCAGACGCTGGGCCAGGTGCAGGTCGGCAAGCCTTCGGGCTGGGGCGACATGCGCGATGCCGAGACGCTGAACCTGCTCGACCCGATCTCGGCGAGCGAGCTCATCCGCGACATGGAAGGCCTGCGCGCGTGAGGCTGCCCATCCGGGCGATGGCCGCGACCGCCGCCTTTGCAGCGGCCTTCACAGCGGTCTTCGCAGCGGCCGGGCCCGCTGCCGCTGCCGCGCGTGCGGCGCCCGAGGTGCCGGCGCAGGTCAGCGCGGTGGCCACCGGCGGCGAATGGACCTCGCCGAAGGGCAGCGGCGTGCTGCGCGTGGTGATCGCCGACGAAGGCTTCGAGCATGTGCATTCGCGGCTCTGGATCGAATGGCTGGCCACGAGCGAGCGCGGCGCGCCGCGGCGGGTGGCGCGGGTGTTCGTGAAGGAGCTGTCGAACGGCATGGCCGTGCTCCGGCCCGGCGATCCGCGCGAGGTGTTCCAGCGCGACCGGATCCGGCTGCGCGCCACCCACACCTATTCGCAGGACATTTCGGACATCACGATCGAGGCCGGCACGCCCGGCCACTACAGGCTTCCCTAGCTTCACCCCCCCAGAACATGGCCACTTCCAGCAAGTCCCCCAAAGACACCGGCGCACCGACCCTGCAACGCCCGCCGGCCGAGATCCTCCATGCCGCGCAGATCGCGCGGCTGCGCGCCCAAGATACCGATCCGCGCCCGCCCGGCTGGGTGCTGGGCCTGAAGGCGGCGCGCTCGTTCATCCTCGGCGACGCGGCGCTCGACATCGCACCCAAGATCGTGGCGCCCGTGGCCAGCATCGAACGCATGCTCGTCACGCTGGCCACCGGCCGCGGCCTGATGCTGGTGGGCGAGCCGGGCACGGCCAAGTCGATGCTGTCGGAGCTGCTGGCCACGGCCATCTCGGGCATCTCCACGCTGACCATCCAGGGCGGCGCATCGATCACGGAAGACCAGATCAAGTACGGCTGGAACTACGCGCTGCTCATCAACGAAGGCCCGAGCCCGCGCGCGATGGTGCCCGCGCCGCTGTACCTGGGCATGCAGCGCGGCCAGGTGGTGCGCTTCGAGGAAATCACGCGCGCGCCGCTCGAGGTGCAGGACTGCCTGCTCGGCATGCTGTCGGACCGCGTGATGGCCGTGCCCGAGCTGTCGGGCGAGCACGGCATGCTCTATGCGCGCGAGGGCTTCAACATCATCGCCACCGCCAACACGCGCGACCGCGGCGTGAACGAGATGAGCGCGGCGCTGAAGCGGCGCTTCGACTTCGAGACGGTGTTCCCCATCCTCGACTTCGACCGCGAACTGGCGCTGGTGCAGGAGTCGTCCACGCGGCTGCTGGCCCAGAGCGGCATTCCGAAGACCGTGCCCGCGCCGGTGCTGGAACTGCTGGTGTCCACCTTCCGCGACCTGCGCGGCGCGCCGGCCAAGGCCGAGAAGGGCAACGGCAACGCGAACGACGCGGCCATGGACAAGCTCACGGCCGTGATGTCCACCGCCGAGGCCGTGAACGTGGCGCACGCCGTGGGCGTGCGCGCCTGGTTCCTCGAACAGCGCGAGGGCTCGCCGGCCGACCTGGTCGACTGCATCGCCGGCACGGTGGTGAAGGACAACGCGGACGACCGCGCGAAGCTGCGGCGCTACTTCGAGCAGAAGGCCGCCAAGCGCAGCGGGTCGCACTGGCGCGCCTACTACGAAGCTCGCCACCGGCTGCCGTAGCATGAGCAAACCCCCAGGCTTCGCGCACTTCGTGTCGCTTCTCCTACCCCCTTGCAGGGGGCAACACCTGCGGCCCGGCAAAGCCGGTTCCGCGGTGGTCCTTGGCTCACCCCCAGGCTTCGCGCACTCCGTTTCGCTTCTCCTTCCCCCTTTCAGGGGGCAACACCCGCAGTCCGGCAGAGCCGGTTCCGCGGTGGTCCTTGGCTCACCCCCAGGATTCGCGCACTTCGTGTCGCTGCTCCTTCCCCCTTTCAGGGGGCAACACCTGCAGCCCGGCAGAGCCGGTTCCGCGGTGGTCCTTGGCTCACCCCCAGGCTTCGCGCACTCCGTGTCGCTTCTCCTTCCCCCTTTCAGGGGGCAACACCCGCAGCCCGGCAGAGCCGGTTCCGCGGTGTTTCGCGACGGGCCCTTGCTTCGCTTGGCGTGGGGCGGAGGACTGCAATGAGCGATTCGGTCCCCGCGCCGCACATCATCGGCGTGCGCCACCACAGCCCGGCCTGTGCGCGGCTGGTGGCCGAGCGCATCCGCACGCTGCGGCCGGCCTACGTGCTGATCGAAGGGCCGGCCGACTTCAACGAACGGCTCGACGAGCTCTACCTGCCGCACCAGCTGCCGGTGGCGATCTACAGCTACCTGTCGGGCGGCGAGCGGCACCACGGCTCGTGGTCGCCCTTTGCCGAACATTCGCCCGAATGGCAGGCGCTGGTGGTGGCACGCGAGGTCGGCGCCGCAGTGCGCTTCATCGACCTGCCCGCGTGGCACGATGCCTTCTCGCGCATGGAAAACCGCTATGCCGACGTGGCCGACCACGAGCACGAGGAGCGCGCCGAAGCCTACGAGCGCGCACTCACCGCGAAGCTCTCGGTGCAGGGCCGCGACGCGCTGTGGGACCACCTGTTCGAGGACGGCTGCAGTGCGGCCGAACTGGCGCAGCGCCTGTCGACCTACTTCGATCACCTGCGCGGCGAAGATCCCGGCTCCGAAGGCAACCGGGCACGCGAAGAGACGATGGCGCGCTGGATCGCCTGGGCCATGGCACAGCCCGCTGCAGCCGGCCGTGCGCAGGCGCTGGTCGTGTGCGGCGGCTACCACGCGCCGGCGCTGGCGCGGCTGTGGGCCGGCATGCCGGCGGAACTGCCCGCGACGCCGCAGCCATCGCTCGAAGCATCGCAGAACGATGAAGACGCAGCCGCACGCACGGGCGCGCCCGACGCCGCCCTGCGCTTCGGCTCGTACCTCGTGCCCTACACCTTCAAGCGCCTCGACGCCTTCGCCGGCTATGCCTCGGGCATGCCGTCACCGGCCTACTACCAGTGGGTGTGGGAACTCGGCCCCGAAGGCGCGGCGCACCGCGCGCTGCAGCAGGTGATGCAGCGCCTGCGCGAAAAGAAGCTGCCCGCCTCCACCGCCGACCTGATGGCGGTGCACCTGCGCGCCCAGGGACTCGCATTGCTGCGCGGGCACGAGAAGCCGCTGCGCTCCGACTGGCTCGACGCGCTGGCCGGCGCGCTCGTGAAGGACGCGCTCGATGCACCTCTGCCCTGGACCTACCGGGGCGCGATGCGGCCGGGCACCGACCCGGTGCTGGTGCAGGCCATGGACGTGCTGGCCGGCGACACCCTCGGGCGGCTGGCGCCCGGCACGCCGCAGCCGCCGCTGGTGGCCGCCGTGCAGGCCGAGCTGGCGGCACACGGCATCGTGCTGCGCGGCACGCTCAAGCTCGACCTGCTGGCCGAGACCGACCGCGCCCGCAGCCGCGTGCTGCACCGGCTGTCGATTCTTCGACTGCCCGGCGTGCGCCGCACGCAGGGACCGAAGCTCGCGATGTCGGGCGAACGCACCGAACTCTGGACACTGGGCGAGCCGCTGGAGCAGCAGGCCGCGCTGATCGAGGCCGGCGCCTGGGGCGCGAGCCTGCACGACGCGGCGCGCGCCCGGCTGGAGGACGACCTGCGGCAGGCGCACGGCCAGATCGGCCCGCTCGCCGAGGGCATCAACCAGGCCGCCTGGGCGGGACTTTCCGCGCTCAGCGATTCGCTGCTGCGCGAGCTGCAGGGTGCCATCGCGAGCGAGCCGCGTTTCGAGGCGCTGGGCCCTGCGCTGTCGGTGCTGCACACGCTGCTGCGGCACGGCCACACGCTCGGCATGGCCGGCGCGCCGGTGCTGCGCGTGGTGATCTCGGCGGGCTTCGACCGCGCGCTGTGGCTGCTGGAGCCGGCCGCCGACGTCGCGCCGGCCGACATGCAGCCGCACATCGAGGGCCACCGGGCGCTGCGGCAGATCGTGGCCGACGTGCTGGCCCACGCGCAGGACCACGGCCACGATGCGGCGGCACCTTCGCTGCTCGACGTGGAACCCGCCCGCGCATTGGCCGTCTGGCAGCGCAAGGCGAGCGACGCCAGCGCGGCACCCGTGAGCCGCGGTGCCGCACTCGGCGCCGTGCTGAGCCTGGCCGGCCGCATGGCCGGCGCACAGCCGCAAGAGGACGGTGTGAGCGAAGCGATGCAGCTGCTGCACTCGCTGCCCGCGCCGGTGCTCGGCGACGCGCTGACCGGCCTGCTGGCGCTGGCGCGCGAAGTGCTCGCGTCCGAGCCGGCCTTCATCGCCGGCATGGACCGAACGGTGCAGGCGCTGGACAACGCCGACTTCGTGCGGGCCATGCCCAGCCTGCGCGGCGCCTTCTCGTGGCTGCCGCCGCAGGAACGCGGCCTGCTCGCCGACCAGGTGCTGGCGCTGCACGATGCCACGCACCTCTCGCGCCGCGCGCTCACCGCCCACCGCACCGGCGAGGCCGCACCCGGGCAGCTGGCCGAGGCCCGCCGCGCGGAAGACGCTGTGCTGGCGCGCCTCGCGGGCTGGGGCGTGACGCTGGACCACACACAGGAAGCCCCAAGCCCATGAGCCTCGACATTCCCGATCCGCTGCAGCGCTGGCGCCTGCTGCTGGGCGATCCGGCCGAGGCCGCCTGCGGCAGCCTGAGCGCGGACGCGCAGGCCGCCGATGCCGCGCTCGACTGGCTCTACGGCCGCGACAGCGACCGCGCGAGCCGCGGCGAACGCAGCGCCGGGCTGGGCCCGTCCGCCCTCAGCACGCCCGACTGGATCAACACCATCCACACGCTCTTTCCGAAGGAAGTGATCGAGCGGCTCGAGCAGGACGCCGTGGAACGCTACGGCATCGACGAGGTCGTGACCAACCTCGAGGTGCTGGAGCGCATCGAGCCCTCGGAGTCGCTGCTGCGCGCCGTGCTGCACACCAAGCACCTGATGAACCCCGAGGTGCTGGCGGCCGCGCGCAAGCTGGTGGCCGAGGTGGTGCGCCGCATCATGGAGAAACTGGCGACCGAGGTGCGGCAGGCCTTCAGCGGCAGCCGGGACCGGCGGCGCCGCTCGCGCATGAAGGTCGCGCGCAACTTCGACTTCAAGCAGACGCTCGCCGCCAACCTGCACCGCTACGACCCCGAGCGCCGCAAGCTCTATGTGGAGCGGCCGGTGTTCATCAGCCGCACCCGGCGGCATGCCGAGCCGTGGGACATCGTGCTGCTGATCGACCAGAGCGGCTCGATGGTCGACTCGGTGATCCACAGCGCGGTGATGGCCGCCTGCCTCTGGCAGTTGCCCGGCATGCGCACGCGGCTGGTGGCCTTCGACACCGCGGTGGTCGACCTGACGGCCGACGTGTCGGACCCGGTCGAGCTGCTCATGAAGGTGCAGCTGGGCGGCGGCACCGACATCGCGAAGGCGGTGGGCTACGCGCAGTCGCTCATCGCCAATCCGGCCAGGAGCATCGTGGTGCTGGTGAGCGACTTCTACGAAGGCGGCAGTCCGCACGAGCTGGTGCGGCGCGTGAAGGCGCTGGTGGAGTCGGGCGCCAAGGTGCTCGGCCTGGCCGCGCTGGATTCGAAGGCCGAGCCCAACTACGACCGCGAAATGGCCGCGCGGCTGGTGCGCGAAGGTGCGCAGATCGGCGCGATGACGCCGGGGCAGCTGGCGGGCTGGCTGGCCGAGAAGGTGCAGGCATGAGCGGCGCCGTCGCAGTGCGTGCCGACCTGCTCGAACTCACGCCCGAGGCACTGACGGCGCTCGCCAACGCGGGTTTCGTGAAGCGCGCGCAAAAGGACGTGGCGGCCGGCGTGCTGCCGAAACTGGAAAGCGGCGCGGACGGCACCGTGACCGCGAGCTTCGACGACGGCGTGCGCACCACCCTGCCGCCGGGGCGCACGCTGCGCGACGCGCAATGTAGTTGCCCCGCGAGCGGCATGTGCCGGCACCGGGTGATGCTGGTGCTGGCGTACCAGGCGCAGGCTGCTTCTGCGCCAGCACCGTCCACATCCATGGCCACGGCGGGAGGCGCCCCGGCCGAAGCGGACGGCGCCTGGAGCCCCGCCCAGTTCGACGATGCCGCGCTGGCCGCGAGCCTCGCACCCTCCGTGATCGAGCAGGCCGGCAGGCTCGCCGCCGCGCGGCCCGTGGTCGGCGTGCAGGCCTGGCGCAGCGCCAGCGCGCCGCCGGTGGCCCGGCTGCCGATGTGCAGCGTGCGCTTCTTCTCGCGCAGCTCGCTCGTGCATGCACGCTGCGATTGCAAGCAGGGCAGCGGCTGCGCGCACGTGGCGATCGCGGTGTGGGCGTTCCGGCAGGCCGGCCCGCTGGCGCCCGGTTCGGCGGAAGCGATGGTCGAGGTCGTGCCGCCGGGACCGGACGGCACCGAAGCCGCACCGGCCGCGCAACAGCGCCTGATGCAAGGCGAGCCGGCACGCGCGCTGCGCACCGATATCGACGCCCTGCTGCTGTCGCTCTGGCTCGACGGCTCGAGCCAGCCGCTGATGGCGCTGGCTGCGCGTTTCGAAGCCGTGCGCGAGCAGTCGCGCGCGCTCGGCTGGAACTGGATCGACGACGCGCTCGACGAACTGCGGCAGCTGCTGCAGGCGCAGCAGGCGCGCAGCAGCCGTTTCGAGCCGCTGCGGCTGGTGCGCGTGCTGGCCGAGCTGTGGGCGCGGCTGCAGGCGGCCGAACACGCCGAGCAGCCCCGGCCCTCCGAGCGACCCGCGCTGCTGGCAAGCCAGATCCTCGGCGTGGGCGTGAAGGGCGAGGTGGCGCTCGACCACCTGCGGCTGGTGTCGCTCGGTGCGGCGCTGTGGTCGGACGACGCGGCCGAAGGCGCGAGCGTTCTCTTTGCCGACCCCGACACGCAGAACGTGACGGTGCTCGAACGCCAGTGGTCGCGCGCGGCCGATGCGGCGGCAGGCGGCGCGGCACAGGCGCTGATGAACCGGCGCGTCGCGGGCTTTCCGCTGCGCCAGGTCGCAAGCGGGCAGGTCATCACCAAGACCGCGACGCGGCGCGCCAACGGGCTGGTCGACATCACGGCCGGCGCGCGGCAGACCGGCGTCCTGCCGCTGTCGCCCACCTCGTGGAACGACTTGGTCGCGCCGCTGCGGCAGGCCAGCGTGGCCGCGCTGGCCGACCATCTGCGCGACGCGCCGCCGGATTTCGTGCGGCCGCGCCAGGCGGCGGCCGGCGCGTCCGACGGGGCTTCGGGGCAACTGCACGTCGTGGCATTCGATCGCATGGAGGTGGTGGCCAGCCACTGGGACGCGGCAGCGCAGGTGCTGCATGCGGAGCTGGTCCAGGCGCCGCCGGATGACGCGGCAGACAACGCGACCGACATGGCCGACGCGCAGCGGCTGCGCCTCGCACTGCCGCACCGTGCGGTGGCGCCGGGCGCGGTCGACGCACTGGCACGCACCTTGGCCGGCGACTATGGCGCGCTGCGCGCCGTCGCGGGCATGGTCCATCTGCAAGGCGGCCAACCCGTGATGCAGCCGCTGAGCCTGTTGACGGCACAGCGGGCGGTGGTCCTCCAGGTGGAGGCGCCGGCGGCGCAGCCGCTCGGCCTGCACTCCGAGATCGACGACACGCCGCCGCTGCATGCACTGGCCGCCGACACGCTCGAACTGCTGGCCATGTGGCTGCGCCAGGGCCTGCGGCATCAGGGCGGCGGCGCGCTGTCGCGGGCGGAAGCGCAGGTGCTGCGACTGAAGCAGTCCGGGCTGGTGCGGGGCGCCGCGCTGCTGGGTGAGGTGCTGGAGAACCTGCGTTCGGCCCGGCGGCCCGCGCTGGTGGCGCAGCTGGCGATGCTCGGCTTGCTGATGCAGGGCGTGGCGCAGTCGGCCGCTGCCTGAAGCTTGGCCACCAAAGAAAAACCCCCTGTGTCGGTGAAAACACAGGGGGTTCTGCTTGGTGCCGCTTGTCGGAATCGAACTGACGACCTTCCGCTTACAAGGCGGGTGCTCTACCAATTGAGCTAAAGCGGCTGAAGAAAATCCAGGGCGTGATTCTAGTGGCACCGGCCGGTGGACCGGCCGAGCGGCCCCGACCCGCTCACTACTTGATGCGCTTGAGCGAAGGCCGTGCGCCCCCGCCGGCTGGCGGACGCGGTGGCTCGTCGACAGGGTCCGCAGGCGAACCCGCGCCGACGGTTTCGTCGCCCTCCTCGCCCGTGACCAGATGCACGATCTTGCTGGCATCGCCTTCGGTGCCGCGCGAAGCGTCGCGCAACGGCATGCGGGCCGGACCCTGGGTCGACGCAGCCGCAGCCGGCGCATCGCCGTGCTCCGCGGGAACCGAAGGAGCCGGCGCCGGAAACGCCATGCCCTGGCCGTTCTCGCGTGCGTAGATCGCGATCACGCGACCCACCGGCACGCTGATTTCGCGTGCAGTGCCCGCGAAACGGGCCTTGAACTCGATGAAGTCGTTGCCGAGCTTGAGCGAACTCGTCGCGTCGAAGCTGATGTTGAGCACTATCTCGCCGTTCTTCACGTACTCGCGCGGCACCTGGACGGTGTCGTCGACCTGCACCGCCACATAGGGCGTGAACCCGTTGTCGGTGCACCATTCGTACAACGCCCGGATGAGATAAGGGCGGGTGGATGACGACTCGAGCGCGTTGATCATGAAATTAGTACCCTGCAATCGCGAAATCGCAGCCTCGAAGTGGCCACTGTCTTTTCGCGGAACACCGCGGAACCGGTTTTGCCGGTCCGCAGGTGCTGCCCCCGAAGGGGGGTCGGCGAAGCGACACGAAGTGCGCGAAGCCTGCGGGCGATCTTAATTACTTTCGCATAACCTTTTCGGACGGCGTCAGTGCTTCGATGTAAGCCGGGCGCGAGAAGATGCGCTCGGCGTACTTCAGCAGCGGGGCCGCGTTCTTGCTGAGGTCGATGCCGTAGTAGTCCAGGCGCCACAACAGCGGTGCGATGGCCACGTCGAGCATCGAGAAGTTGTCGCCCAGCATGTACTTGTTCTTGAGGAACACGGGTGCCAGCTGCGTGAGGCGGTCGCGGATGTGCGAGCGGGCCTTTTCCAGTGCCTTCTCGTTACCCTTGGTGGTGCGGTTCTCGAGCGTCGAGACATGCACGAACAGTTCCTTCTCGAAGTTGAGCAGGAACAGGCGCACGCGGGCGCGGTCGACCGGGTCGCCGGGCATCAGCTGCGGATGCGGGAAGCGCTCGTCGATGTACTCGTTGATGATGTTCGATTCGTACAGGATCAGGTCGCGCTCGACCAGGATCGGCACCTGGCCGTACGGATTCATCACGCTGATGTCTTCGGGCTTGTTGTAGAGATCGACGTCGCGGATCTCGAAGTCCATGCCCTTTTCGAACAACACGAAGCGGCAGCGGTGGGAAAAGGGGCAGGTCGTTCCTGAATACAAGACCATCATGGCAAGAGACTCCTAAAAATCAAAAAGAGTGGGTCGCGTTGGCAACCCACTCTGTGGGACCGGATGCCCGGGGGCGTCCGGTCGGCGTGGACGGAATTACTTGACGTCTTTCCAGTACGAGGCGTTCAGCCGCCACACGAATACCACCGACATGGCCAGGAACAGCAGCACCCAGACGCCGATGCGAATGCGGGTGTTCTGTGCCGGTTCGGCCATCCATTGCAGGTAACTGACCAGGTCGCCGACCGCATTGTCGTACTGCACGGGCGTCAGGGTGCCGGGGGTGACTTGCTCCCAGCCCTTGAACACCTCGGCTTCATGACCGTGCTGCTCGACCTTGGTGTAGACCGGCCGGCGTTCGCCCTGCAGTTCCCACAGGGGATTCGGCATGGCGACGCTCGGGAACGCGAGGTTGTTCCAGCCGGTGGCCTTGGTGTCGTCGCGGTAGTAGGTGCGCAGGTAAGTGTAGAGGTAGTCGGCGCCGGTGCCGCCGTGGCCGGCCCGCGAGCGGGCGACCAGCGTCAGGTCGGGGGGTGTGGTTCCGAACCACTCCTTGGCCTGGCGCGCGTCGATGTTGGCCTTCATGGTCTCGCCGACCTTGTCGGTCGTGAACAGAAGGTTGTCCTTGATCTGCTGCTCGGTGATGCCGATGTCCTGCAGGCGGTTGTAGCGCATGAAGGCTGCCGAATGGCAGTTGAGGCAGTAGTTGACGAACAGCTTGGCGCCGTTCTGCAGCGCGGCCACGTCGGTGGTCTTGTTGGGAGCTTTGTCCCAGGCAATGCCCTCGGACTCGGCCGATGCCGCCGCGGAGAAGGTCAGGCCCAGTGCCAGACCCAGGACAGCGAGCCAGCCGGAAATGCTTTTCTTCATCGTGTGTCTCTCAGCTCTCTTGGCGCTTCTGGTTCTCAATGGGCGGCGAAGACCACGCGCTCGGGCACGGGTTTGAACTCGCCCTTGCGGCTCCACCACGGCATCAGCAGGAAGAAGCCGAAGTAGAAGAGCGTGCCGATCTGCGAGATGGTCTGCGCGATGTCGAGGGCGAACGAGCCGATGACCAGGTTGCCCCAGACGCCCGGCGGCTGGATGCCCAGGTAGCCGAGGATCAGGAAGAAGAACACGAAGAAGCCGTACACGTACTTGTGCCAGCTCGGGCGGTAGCGGATCGACTTGACTTCGCTGTGGTCGAGCCACGGCAGGAAGAACAGGATGATGACCGAGCCGCCCATCACGACCACGCCCCAGAACTTGGCGTCGAAGGTCTTGAGCAGGAAGATGGCCACGGCCGCCACGACGACGGCCGCGATCTTCAGGCCCATGCCCGACTTGCCCTTGACGAAGTTCCAGATGACGGCGGCCGCGATGATCAGCGAGAACACGTTAACCATGTCGTCGGTGGTCGCGCGCAGCATCGAATAGAACGGCGTGAAGTACCAGACCGGTGCGATGTGGTTCGGCGTCTTCAGCGAATCGGCCGGGATGAAGTTGTTGTACTCGAGGAAGTAGCCGCCGGCTTCGGGGGCGAAGAAGATCACCGCCGAGAAGATGGTGAGGAACACCACCACGCCGAAGATGTCGTGCACCGTGTAGTACGGGTGCGACGGAATGCCGTCGAGCGGATGGCCGTCGGGGCCGCGGTTGGCCTTGATCTCGATGCCGTCGGGGTTGTTCGAGCCGACCTCGTGCAGCGCGATCAGGTGGGCGACCACCAGGCCGAGCAGCACCAGCGGCACGGCGATCACATGGAAGCTGAAGAAGCGGTTCAGCGTGGCGTCGCTCACCACGTAGTCGCCGCGGATCAGCAGTGCCAGGTCCGGGCCGATGAACGGAATGGCGGCGAACAGGTTCACGATCACCTGGGCGCCCCAGTACGACATCTGGCCCCAGGGCAGCAGGTAGCCCATGAAGGCTTCGGCCATCAGGCACAGGAAGATCGCGCAGCCGAACACCCAGATCAGTTCGCGCGGCTTGCGGTAGCTGCCGTACATGAGGCCGCGGAACATGTGCAGGTACACGACCACGAAGAACGCCGACGCGCCGGTCGAATGGATGTAGCGGATGAGCCAGCCCCACGGCACGTCGCGCATGATGTACTCGACCGATGCGAACGCCTGGTTCGCATCAGGCTTGTAGTGCATGACGAGGAAGATGCCGGTGACGATCTGGATCACCAGCACCAGCATGGCCAGCGAGCCGAAGATGTACCAGAAGTTGAAGTTCTTGGGCGCGTAGTACTTGCCCCACTGGTCGTTCCACAGCTTGCTCAGCGGGAAGCGGTTGTCGACCCAGTTCAGCAGCTTCTCGCCGGCCGGTGCGTTGGGGGAAATCTCGTGGAATTCAGCCATGTTCTTCTTCCGCCTCAGGCCTTCTTGGAGTCTTCACCGATCAGGAGCTTGGTGTCCGACAGGTACATGTGCGGCGGCACCGGCAGGTTGTCGGGCGCGGGCTTGTTCTTGAAGACTCGGCCGGCCAGGTCGAAAGTGGAACCGTGGCAAGGGCAGAGGAAGCCGCCTTCCCAGTCGTTCGGCAGCGAAGGCTGCGGCCCGGCTGCGAAGCGGTCGGTCGGCGAGCAGCCCAGGTGAGTGCAGATGCCGACCACGACCAGCACTTCGGGCTTGATCGAACGGTGCTCGTTCTGCGCGTACTTGGGGGTGAATTCGTCGGGGTGACGCTTGGAGAGGGGGTCGGCCAGTTGGCCGTCCAGCTTGGGAAGTTCGGCAATCTGCTCGGGCGTGCGCTTGAGAATCCAGACCGGCTTTCCCCGCCATTCGACCGTGATCTTCTCGCCGACCTTGAGGCCACCGATGTCGACCTCGACTGCGGCACCCGCAGCCTTGGCCTTCTCGGAAGGCTGGAAAGTGCTCACAAAGGGGATGGCGGTGGCCACGCCGCCCGCCACGCCAGCGCAGCTGGATGCAATCAACCACGTGCGCTTGCTGGTGTCGATCCGGGGCGAGCCGGAGGTCATGTCACTCATGGGGATCCTCTTGTCTTCTTCGCTGGAGCAGGAGTCAACCGGCGATTGTAGCGGGGCGCTACAAGGATATTCAATGGCTGCCACGCGCGTGGCGGGCGAGCGACGGCAAGGCGCGCCGCGTTCCGCGGGCGCCCGCCAGGGCGGCAGGGGCTGTCGCCAGGGGGACTTCAGTTCAGAAGGCCATGCTGCATCGCCTCGTGGACCGCCTGGGTCCTCGACTTGACGGCGAGCTTGCGATAGATGCTCTTGGCGTGAAACTCGATGGTGTTGACCGAAAGGTAGACCGCTTCCGCGATCTGCCGGTTGCTCCAGCCCTGTGCGATCAGGCGCAGCACCTTGAGTTCCCGCGGCGAGAGCAATCCGCGCGGCACCTTGTTGTCCGCCTCCGGCACGGGCACGAGCACGGGCGCCGGCGGCTGCTGCACGCGGATCGGCTCGATGGCACGCGCCTTGGCCGATGCAGCGATCGAGCCGACGATGCGCCGCGCAATGCGCGAGTCCATCGGCGAGCCCCCGCGCTCGATCGAGCGCAGCAGATACGACAGCTCGAAGTCGTCGGCCTCGGTCAGCAGGTAGCCGATGGCACCGGCGCCGATCGCTGCGCTCACCAGTTCGTGGTCGTCCTTGCCCGACATGCCGATGCTTTCGATGCGCACGTGATGCTGGCGCACGTGCTGCAGCAGCGCGACGCCGTCCCTGCCCGGCAGTTGCATGTCGACGAGCAGCAGGTCGTACGGAAGTGCCGCGAGCAGGTTGAGCGCCTCGGCGCGACCCGACGCGATCACCACGCGGCGATGTGGCGCGAGATCGGACAGGATTCGCCGCATGCGGTCCGCCACCAGTGCATCGTCGGCAACGACGAGCGCGGCATGGAACACGCCGCCATACAACTGCGCAACCGACGGCACCGGCCGCGTGGTGGCGTACTGGAAACTCATTTCCATGATGCTTCCCCCTGGCTCGTGCAGCGGAACGCGTCCGTGCTTCCTTCGGTGGAAATGCTCGAGAAAAAATGGATCACGCGATGCCCCTCCGGCTCTGCGGCCACCTTGCAGGCAGCCTCGAAATGTTGACTTTCGTTTCAGATACCGCAGGAACGATGCCCACGCGTGGCGGCACGGCGCCGCCGATGCCGCGAACGCGTGTAGTACTTTGATTTCATTGGGAAATTTGCTTTCGCGCCTGTGAAATGCAGGCCGCATGAAGGCCTCGAAACAACCGATTTCGTGTGCTTGTTACGTGCCGGTTACCGCGCTTGTTACGTAGCACCGCGACACACCAGACCCGCTGCGCGCCGGCCCGCGGCAACGCCGCATCGCGACTTCCTCATCGGCCGGAAAGCCGCATGGGCGTTGGCTTCCAGGGCCTCTGCCCGGCCTGCGCCAGCGTCAGGCATGCACGCGCGCGCTGTCAAAACTACGGTTCCCGGTGATGTTCACCAAAGGACCCGATTTCTAGCATCGGTTGCATTGGGTAACGCAATGAAACCCACGCTTGTGTTCACGCGATGAGGACGCTGAAGACAAGGCAACTGCAACTGCTCTTCAAAGGAACGACGTCCAATGACCACATCGAAATGCGCCTTCTACAGCCTGACCTTTGCAGCACGCAATGCGCATGTCGGCCGCCTGCTCGCATCGGTGCTCGTGGGTGCTGGCTACGTGATGACGTTGCCGCTGGCGCATGCGGACGTCACCATCGGCGGGTCGTCGATCCTGGTCAATCCGCCGGGCATCATTCCCATCGCCGAGAACAACAGCGGCACGCTGGTCGCCACCAGCGGCGGCATCAGCACGAATTCGCTGACCACCACCGCGCTCAATGCGACCACTGCCAACATCAGCACGGTCAACGCCAGCACCATCACTGCATCCGCAGGCACCGTCAGCACGCTTGACGCAACCACTGCCAACATCAGCACCGTCAATGCCACCACCATCACCGCATCCGCAGGCACCGTCAGCACGCTCGACGCGACCACCGCCAACATCAGCACCGTCAACGCCAACACCATCACTGCATCTGCAGGCACCATCAGCACGCTCGACGCGACCACTGCCAACATCAGCACCGTCAACGCCAGCACTATCACCGCATCCGCAGGCACCGTCAGCACGCTCGACGCGACCACCGCCAACATCAGCACGGTCAACGCCAGCACGATCACGGCCAACACGGGCACCATCAACTCGCTCAATGCCACGAACATCGCGGCCGGCACGGTGGGCGGGGGCGTCGTGAACGCCGGGACGGTGAACGCAGGCACGCTGACGGCCAACACCGGCACGGTCAATACCTTGAGCGCGACCAACGTGAGCACCACCAATCTGTCGGCGGCGAGCGCCACGATCAATGCGCTCAGCGCCAGCACCGTCAGCGCAACGACGGTGAACGCGAACACGGTCAATGCCGGTGCCGGCAACTTCCAGACATTCACCGCGGCCAACGGCACGATCGCGGTGCTCAACATGCAGACGGGCAACATCACCACGATCAACGCGGTGACCGGCAACGTCACGACGCTGAACGCAGGCACGGTCAACGTCACGGGCGACGTGACCGCTGGCGGCACGGTGACGGCGGGCAACGGGATGGTCGCGAACGGCCGCGTGCAGAACGTGGCGCCCGGCGTGCTGCCTTCGGACGCGGCCAACATGCAGCAGCTGAACCAGGTTCGCAACGAAGCGCAGGACGCGCGCAGGAGCGGCAGCACGGGCGCTTCGATCGCGCTGGCGGCGGCGTCCGTCCCGGCGCTCGAATCGGGCAAGCGCTTCGGCGTGGGCGTGGGCGTTGGCTCCTACGACGGCCGCTCCGCCATCGCGGCGGCCGTGAGCTTCCGCATCGGCGAAGCAGCGCAGATCAAGGTGAACGTCGGCACTGGCCAGAGCGGCAAGGTCGGCGGCGGGGTCGGCGCGTCCTGGTCCTGGTGAGCGCAAACGGCGCCGGGCGCTGCATACCCGCACGCCTCGACGCCGCAAGGGCGGCTCCTATACTGCGGGGCCGGTCCTGCAGCAGCTGCACGAAGTCCGGCGCGACCGGCTGACCTCCTGACCCGCTGCACCCTCACGGCCTCATGAACTCACCTGCTTCCGCACTGTCCGCCGAAGATGCGGGCCGCTTGCTGCAACAAGGGCTGGCGCTGCACCGTGAGGGGCGTTTTGCGGAAGCGCTGCAGGTCTACGCCACGCTGCTCGCCCACGTCCCCGGGCATGCGGACGCGCTGCACCTCACCGGCGAGGCGCTCTACAGGCAAGGCAGGCCGAAGCTGGCGCTGAACTACGTGAACGGCGCCATCGCCAGGTCGCCGCACCACTTCTACTTCAACACCCGTGCGACGATCTTCATGCAGCTGGGCCTGCCCGCCGAGGCGCAGCAGGACCTTCGCCGCGCGATCAAGGCTCAGCCGGGCTACGCCGAAGCCCATGTGAACCTGTCGGCGGTCTACCGCCAGCAGAAGAAATTCCGCCAGGCCAGCGAGGCAGCGGCCGAAGCCACGCGGCTCGCGCCGCAGGTGCCCGCCGCATGGAACAACGCCGGCGCGATCGACATGGAGCAGGACCGCTTCGACGAAGCGATTGCGCAGTTCCAGCGTGCGCTCGCGCTCGACCCGAACTACGCCGCGGCCCACAAGAACATCGGCAAGATTCGAGCGCACCAGAAGGACTGGCCTGCAGCCGTCGACGCCATGGCGCGTGCCGCCGCTGACCCGCGCGACCTGGAGGCCTCGTTCCTTCTGTCGAAGGCCCTGCAGGGCAGCGGGCGCGTCGAGGAAGCCATCGCTCCGATGCAGCACGCCATGCGCAACTGGCCGGCCGAGGAACGCCACAAGGCACTGGCCGACCCCGACGGCGTGGCGGCGCTCTACGGCATCTGCGGTGCGCTCGAGGGCGTCTCAATGCGCTTCGCGGAATCGGCGGAGCTCTATCGGCTCGCACTCGAAAGCCTGCCCGAGCACGAGCTGCTGCTCAACAACCTGGGCACGGCGAACTTCCGCCTGGGCCAGTACGGCAGCGCCATCGAAGCGCTGAAGAAGGCACTGCAGGCGCATCCCCGCCAGGTGCTTGCACGCTGCAACCTCGGCGTGACCTATGTGATGTCGGGCCGCTCCGAAGCCGCCATCGCCGAGTTCGAGCAATGCCTGCGCGACGACCCGCAGTTCATGCCGGCCATGGTCTGGCTGCTGGGCGAGAAGGCGCACATCGCCGACTGGCAAGGCGTGCCTGCGCTGCGCGCCAGCATCGCGTCGCTGCTCGACAGGCCGGACAACGACCAGACGGTGTCGTCTTTCATCCTGATGTCGCACTACGACGACGCACGCCGATTGATGGAATGGACCCGGCGAGGCGCCGCGCTGGCCGATGCGGGCACGGGCATCCAGCCCTTTGCGGACCGCAGCGCCCGACGCAACTCGCCACGCATCCGCGTCGGCTATTACTCCTTCGACTTCCGCAACCACCCGGTGGCCCACCTGACGGCGGAACTCTTCAGCCGTCACGACCGCAAGGACTTCGAGGTGTTCGTCTATTCCTACGGACCCGACGACGGCCACCCGGCGCGCGCACGCATCGCCGCGGCGGCCGAACACTTCGTCGACATGCATGGGCAGTCGATCCGGCAGATGGCGCAGCGCATCCGCGAGGACGAACTCGACATCCTGGTCGACCTGTCGGGCGACACGCGCGGCGCCAAGCCGCAGGTGATGGCCTATCACGCAGCGCCCGCGCAGCTCATGTGGCTGGGCTACATGGGCACCAGCGGCACGCCGAACTACGACTATCTGGTGTCCGACAACTTCCTGTCGCCCCCGGGCACCGAAGGGGCCTACACCGAGAAGCTGCTGCGCATGCCCGAGACCTTCCAGGTGATCGACACGCAGCGCCCGGTCAATCCGCACAAGGCGACGCGTGCCGCGCACGGCCTGCCCGAAGACGCCTTCGTGCTGTGCAACTTCTCCCAGTCGTTCAAGATCCAGCCCGAGACCTTCGATGCGTGGGTGCGCATCGTGCGCGAGATTCCGAACGCGGTGCTGTGGCTGGCGCAAGGACCCGAGGGCTTCGAGCGCAACCTGCGCAACCAGTGGGAAGCGGCTGGGCTGGGCTCCGAACGGCTGATCGTGTCGCCGCGCATGCCGGTCGACCAGCACCTGGCACGCATCGGCCTGGCCGACCTGTTCATCGACACCTTTCCGTACAGCAGCGGCGCAACAGCGAACGACGTGCTGTGGTCGGGCGTGCCGCTGCTGGCGCTCACGGGCACGACGATGGTGTCGCGCATGGCGGGCAGCCTGATGGGCGCCATCGGCCTGCCGGAACTGGTGGCCGCGAACCATGACGAGTACGTGCAGAAGGCCGTGCACTGCGCCACGCACCCTCAGGAGCTGGCCGCACTGCGCGCGCGCCTCGCGGCGGCGAGGGACGCGCGCCGCGGCTACTTCGACACGCCGCGCTTCGTGCGGCACCTGGAAGACGGCTTCAGGCAGATCGCCGCGCGCAGCCGCCAGGGATTGCCCGCGGCACACGTCGACGTCGCCGCGCGCCCACAGGACAAGTGAGCAATCTTGGGCATACTCGGCTCTCCTTCAACAGCAGAGCTCCAGCAGCCTTTTGAATCATGAGCATCCTCAGTGAATTCAAGGAATTTGCCGTCAAGGGCAACGTGATCGACCTCGCGGTCGGCGTGATCATCGGCGCCGCGTTCGGCAAGATCGTCGACTCCCTGGTGGGCGACATCATCATGCCGGTGGTCGGGCTGGTGTTCGGCAGGCTCGACTTCTCGAACCTCTACGTGGTGCTGGGCACCGTGCCGCCGGGCGTGGCGAACACGCTCGCAGACCTCAAGAAGGCAGGCGTGCCGGTGCTGGCGTACGGCAACTTCATCACCATCGCGGTCAACTTCGTGATCCTGGCCTTCATCATCTTCATGATGGTCAAGCAGATCAACCGCCTGAAGCGCCGCGACGAGCCCGCGCCGGCCGCGGCGCCCGCCACGCCCGAAGACGTGGTGCTGCTGCGCGAGATCCGCGACAGCCTCAGGCAACGTCCCTGAAAGAACGCGCCGGGCTTCGGTTGCTCAGGCGCCGCTGAGCGTCCGGGCCATGCGCAGCGCCTCGACGAGGCTCGAGGCGTCGGCCACCCCTGTGCCCGCGATGTCGAACGCGGTGCCGTGATCGGGGCTGGTGCGAACCAGCGGCAGCCCCAGCGTCACGTTGACGCCCTTCTCCACACCCAGGTACTTGACCGGGATCAGACCCTGGTCGTGGTACATCGCCACCACCACGTCAAACTCGCCGCTGGACGGCACGCCGTTGCGGGCGCGCGCGCGCATGAAGACGGTGTCGGGCGCATAGGGGCCGCTGGCATCGATGCCTTCGGCGTGCGCCGCCTCGATGGCCGGCGCGATGAACTGCTGCTCCTCCGAACCGAACAGCCCGCCCTCGCCCGCGTGCGGGTTCAGCCCGGCCACGCCCACGCGCGGCACGCGGCCGAGCGCCTGGGTCAGCGCGCGATGGGTGATGCGCAGCGTCTCGAGCACGCCCTCGAAGCGCACCGCCTCGATGGCATGGCGCAGCGACATGTGGATGCTGACGAGCACGGTGCGCAGCTCGTCGTTGGCCAGCATCATGCGCACCGGCACGTCGGCCACGGTGCGCCCCAGATGGGCCGCGGCCTCGGCCTGCAGCAGCTCGGTGTGGCCAGGGTACGGGAAGCCCGCGGCCGACAACGCCTCCTTGTGCAGCGGCGCCGTGACGATGGCGGAGATCTCGCCGCGCAACGCGGCGCGCGCTGCCCACACCACGCATTCGCCCGCCACACGCCCGGCCTCCGCGCTGACCTGGCCGATCTCGATGTGCGAAGGCGGCGCGATCACCTGCAGCACGGGGATGCAGCCCGGCGGCGCGGTCGCGGCCTCGGCGACCGACTCGATCTCCAGCACGGGCCAGCCCGGTCTTCCCGGTGCGGCCAATGCCTGCGAAGCCCTGCGCAGGGTGCCCACGTCACCCGCGACGAACGCGCCGTGCGTGGCGTCGGGCGCATCGCGGAACGCCTTCGCGATGATCTCCGGGCCGATGCCCGCGGGATCGCCCAGCGTGATGCCGATCGGTGCGTTGCTCATGCCGGGTTATCGATGTCGATGAACTGGTGCTCGAGGCCGAGCTGCGCCGCCACGTGGCCCGCCACTGCGGGCGCCCCGTAGCGTTCGGTGGCGTGGTGCCCGCAGGCGAGGAAGGCCACGCCCATCTCCCGGGCGTAATGCGCCTGCGGCTCGGAGATCTCGCCGGTGATGAAGGCGTCGGCACCGGCTGCGATGGCGGCCTCGAAGTAGCCCTGCGCGCCGCCCGTGCACCACGCTATGTTCTTGATAGCGCGATGCGCCGTATCGACAAGAGTGACAGGCCTTTTCAGCACGTTTTCGGCGTGCATGGCGAGCGCCTTGGCGTCGGTGAATGCTTCGCCGCTTCCGGCCGTGCCGAGAAAACCCAGCTCCTGCTCGCCGAAGCGCCCGGTCGAGCCCGGGTGCGCCACGAGCCCCAGCTGCAGGCCGAGCTGGGCGTTGTTGCCGAGCTCGGGATGCGCATCCAGCGGCAGGTGGTAGGCGAACAGGTTGACGTCATGGCCCAGCAGCAGGCCCAGGCGCTGCTTCATCCAGCCGGTGACGCGGCCGTCCTGGCCGCGCCAGAACAGGCCGTGGTGAACGAAGATGGCGTCCGCCCCGGCGTCGATCGCCGCCTCGATCAGCGCGCGGCTCGCGGTGACGCCCGAGACGATCTTGCGGACCGTGGTTCGGCCTTCGACCTGCAGGCCGTTGGGTCCGTAGTCCTTGAAGCGGCCGGGGGCCAGCAGCAGGTCGAATGCGTGCAGCAGTTCGTGGCGGTTGGTGCTCATCGCGACATTGTCGCGCCGTCGTCTTCCGCTCCGGCGGCCGCGCTGGAGCGCATCGCATGGCCGCGTGCCGCGAGCGGCAGGAACGCGAGCAGGAAGCCCAGCACGGCCAGCACGGCCACGTAGTGCGCCGGCGCCATGGTGTCGCGTTGCAGCCAGAGCGTGAGGATCACCGGCGTCAGGCCGCCGAACACCGCGTACGACATGTTGTAGGCGAACGAAAGGCCGCTGAAGCGCACGGGCGCAGGAAACGCACGTACGCCCGCGATCGGCACCGTGGCGATGGTGCCCACGAACAGGCCCACGAGCGCGTAGTGCGTGTACAAGGTCGACGGCGTGCCGGGCAGCCCGGTGTAGAACAGGTAGGCCGTGACGAACAGGCCACCCCAGCCGATCAGCATCACCGCCCGCGTGCCGATGCGGTCACTGGCCCAGCCGGCGAGCATGCAGCCCAGCGTGAGCGTCAGCGTGGCGAGCGCATTGGCCTCGAGCGCCAGCGCGGCCGGGAGGTGGTGCACCTTCTGCAGATAGGTGGGCGTGTAGAGCACGACCACCACGATGGCGGCCGACAGCACCCAGGTCAGCAATGCGACGTACACGCAGGCCAGCCGGTGCTCGCGCAGCACGGTGCGCAGCGGCAGTTCGCGCGCCACGCTGCGGCGGCCCGCCAGTTCCTTGAACACCGGCGTCTCGTGCAGGAAGCGGCGCAGGTACACCGACACCAGGCCGAAGACGCCACCCAGCACGAACGGAATGCGCCATGCGAAGTCGCTCACCTGCTCCGGCGCGTAGTGGCGGTTGATGCCCACCGCGACCAGCGAGCCCAGCAGGATGCCGCCGGTGATGCCCGAGGTCAGCATGCCGATGCCGAAGCCATAGCGCCGCGCGGGCACGTGTTCGCCCACGAACACCCACGCGCCGGGCATCTCGCCGCCGATGGCAGCGCCCTGCAACACGCGCATCGCCAGCAGCAGCAGCGGCGCCGCGACGCCGATGCTGGCGTACGTCGGCAGCAGGCCGATGACGAGCGTGGGCGCGGCCATCAGGAAGATCGACAGCGTGAACATGCGCTTGCGCCCGAAGACGTCGCCGAAATGCGCGATCACGATGCCGCCCACCGGCCGCGCCAGGTAGCCGGCCGCGAAGATGCCGAAGGTCTGGAGCTGCCGCAGCCAGTCGGGCATGTCGGCCGGAAAGAACAGCGCCCCGACCACGGTGGCGAAGAAGACGTAGATGACGAAGTCGTAGAACTCGAGCGTGCCGCCGAGGGCGGACAGGGCGAGGGTTTTGTAGTCGCTCACGTCGAGCGTGCGGGTGGGCGTGCCGGAGGCGGCCGGCTGCGCGCCTCCTCGAAAGGTGGCTTCTGGGGTCATGGCTGGCAGGAAGTCGAAACTGCGCGCCAGCCCGCAGGACCGGGTGACAAGACGGAAAGATGGCGCGCCGACGGTGCCTGGCCGCTTCCGCCGGATGGGCGGCACGGGAGGCCTGAAAGATACGGCCCGGGTGGGACCGCTTTGCGATGCTAGGGGTTTACCCGCATTCACGCCGGCGCCGGCCGCCAAACTCGACCGGGCGGCGCGGTTTCTGGCTCTCGCGGTTGAGGGACAATTGACAACATTGCTGCGCCTCCCGGCAGCGTTCCCACGTCTTTTTCTCCGATTTTTCATGAAACGCACCTGGCTGCTCTTTGCCCAAGCCGTGACTGTCCTGCTCGCGGCCTACTTTGTCGTCGCGACGCTCAAGCCCGAATGGCTCAACCGGCGCGCGACCTCGCTGGGCGGCGTGGTGTCGATCGTCGAAGCGCCGGCCGGCGTGCCTGCCGTCGCGGCGGCGGGCAGCCTGAGCGTGCCGGCAAAGAAGGCGTCGCCGGCGGTCGTGAGCATCAACACCAGCAAGGCGGCGCAGCGCCATCCACGCAGCAACGACCCGTGGTTCCGCTTCTTCTTCGGCGACCAGGACGACCAGCCCCAGGTCGGCCTGGGCAGCGGCGTGATCGTGAGCACCGACGGCTACATCCTGACCAACAACCATGTGGTCGAAGGCGCCGACGAGATCGAGGTGACTCTCAACGACAGCCGCCATGCGCGCGGCAAGGTGATCGGCACCGACCCCGACACCGACCTGGCGGTCCTCAAGATCGAACTCGACAAGCTGCCCGTGATCGTGCTGGGCGACTCCGACGCGCTGGCCGTGGGCGACCAGGTGCTGGCCATCGGCAACCCGTTCGGTGTGGGCCAGACGGTGACCAGCGGCATCGTCTCGGCGCTGGGACGCAACCAGCTGGGCATCAACAACTTCGAGAACTTCATCCAGACCGATGCGGCCATCAATCCCGGCAACTCGGGCGGCGCGCTGATCGACGTCAACGGCAACCTGCAGGGCATCAACACCGCCATCTACTCGCGTTCGGGCGGCAGCATGGGCATCGGCTTCGCCATTCCGGTGTCGATGGCCAAGATCGTGCTGGAAGGCATCGTCAAGGAAGGCCAGGTGCGCCGCGGCTGGATCGGCGTGGAGCCGAACGAACTGTCGCCCGAGCTGGCCGAGACCTTCGGCGTGAAGGCGGATGCGGGCGTCATCATCACCGGCGTGCTGCAGAACGGCCCGGCGGCCAAGGCCGGCATCCGGCCGGGCGACGTGATCACCTCGGTCGGCGAGAAGAAGACCGACAACGTGCAGGCGCTGCTTACAGCGGTGGCCGGCCTCAAGCCCGGCAGCACATCGCGCTTTGCGCTGCAGCGCGGCAGCGACAAGATGGAACTTGACGTGACGCCGGGACTGCGGCCGAAGAGCCCGGTGCGGCAGCTGCCGAATCAGAACGAATAAGGCTCGCTGCGGGCTGCGGGCTGCGGGCTGCAGGCACTTCGTGTGCGCTGCGCCTGTTCCAGCCAAGGGTTGGATGGAGGGTTCGGCAGCGCCAGAGCCCTGTGTCCCCAGTTCGCTTTCCGGCTTTGCGCACTTCCTTCGCGCGCCGGTCTTGCCCCTCTGCCGGGGCACCGCCGGAAATATGGTGGTGCCGCTTCCCGGCGTTTCCGAGCTCGGGCTGCCTCGTGCGAATCTGCCCTAGCTGGAGGCCGAGTCGGCGCTTTCCTCGTCTTCGGGCTTGCGGCCCGAACTGGCGAAGTACTTGGCGCCGATGATGCCCACCTCGTACAGCAGGCACATGGGCACGGCGAGCGCCAGCTGGGACACGACGTCGGGTGGCGTGAGCACGGCGGCGACGACGAAGGCGACGACGATGAAGTAGCCGCGGAAGGAGCGCAGCTTCTCGATGGTCACCATTTCAAAACGCACCAGCAGCATGACGACGATCGGCACCTGGAAAGCCACGCCGAAGGCGATGTAAAGCGACAGGATGGCCTCGACGTACGAGGAGATGTCGGGCGTTGCCTGCACCGCCGCAGGAGCGAAGCGCTGGATGAAGCTGAACATCTTGTCCAGCACGAAGAGCTGCACGAAGGCAATGCCTGCATAGGCCAGCAGGCTGCCGAAGAAGATCAGCGGCAGCGCGAACTTCTTCTCATGGCTGTAGAGGCCGGGCGCGATGAACATCCACGCCTGGTACATGAGCCAGGGCAGCGCCAGCAGCACGGCGGCCATCATCAGCACCTTGAGTGGCACGAAGAACGGCGAGAACACGCCGATGGCGATCAGCTTCGCGTCGTGCGGCATGTGGGCCTTGATCGGCATGGCGATCAGGTCGATCAGGCCACCGGGGCCGGGCCAGATCGCCAGCAGCACGCCCGCGATCACCAGACCGTAAACGCAATAGAGCAGGCGGTCGCGAAGCTCCACCAGGTGAGCCACGAACGGCTGTTCGGTGCCCGCCAGCTCGTCTTCTTTGTCGTTGTTCTTGTTGTCGGAATCGGCCATTGGAAAAGAAGAAAGCGTGACGTCGGCCGGCGTGCGGCGCTCGGGGAACGCGGTGGTGGTGGGTGCGCTAGTTGATCTTGTTGATCGTGTGGGGGCGGAACCGCGCAACGCGCGCTGCGCCCGACAGCGCCTTGGTGCGCACGCCGTTGCGCGCCTTGTACCACTGCGGCGTGGCGCCCTGCTTCAGGCGCCAGTTCTTGCGCGGATGCTTGTATTCGGGCGGTGGTGGCGGCTCGGGCTCGGCGAGCGCCGAGAGCGTTTCGCCGGAACCGGAGAACTGCTTCTCGAACTCGCTCGCGCCGGTGTGGATGCTGTGCTCGACATCGCGGGCCGCATCCTCCACCGTGGTCTTCATCTTGCGGAGCTCGTCGAGCTCCATCGATCGGTTGACTTCGGCCTTGACGTCGTTCACGTACCGCTGCGCCTTGCCCAGCAGGGTGCCGACGGTGCGGGCCACGCGCGGCAGCTTTTCCGGGCCGATGACGATCAGCGCCACGACGCCGATCAGCGCCAGCTTCTCAATGCCGAGGTCGAGCACGTGCGGTCTGTGCTCAGGACTTCTGGCGCGCTTCGACGTCGATCGTCGACTTGTCGCTGTTGGCCGGCTGGCCAGTCACCTGTTGCGTGGCACCGGGGGCGGCCGGCGCGTCGGCCGAGCCGTCCTTCATGCCGTCCTTGAAACCCTTGACGGCGCCGCCGAGGTCAGAACCCATGTTGCGCAGCTTTTTGGTGCCGAAGATCATGACCACGACGAGCAGCACGATCAGCCAGTGCCAGATGGAAAAAGAACCCATGGAGAACTCCTAAGAATGTGTCCGATTTTAGTCGGGTGGAATGTGACAGTTTGGCTTAACGCCGCTCAGCCGCGAAGCCAGGGCCGGGGACCGCCCATGACATGGACATGGAGATGATGAACCTCCTGCCCACCCTCGGCGCCCGTGTTGACGACGACCCGGAAGCCGCCCTCCGGGTAGGGCCTGCAGCCCTGCTCGAGCGCCAGCTTGGGCGCCAGCGTCATGATCTTGCCCATCAGGGCCGAGTCGTCGGGCGTGAGTTGCGCCATCGAGGCGATGTGCTTCTTGGGCACCATCATGAAGTGCACCGGCGCCCACGGCGCGATGTCGTGGAAGGCGAACAGGTCGTCGTCTTCGTAGACCTTTCGGGAAGGGATCTTGCCTTCGATGATCTTGCAGAAGACGCAGTTCGGGTCAGATGACATCTTTGGGTTCCATGGGACGGCTGTCGTTCATGCGGATCATGCCTTTCACGATCCGGTACAGGAACCACAGCGAGATGAGGCTCCAGGCGATCCAGCCTGGAACGAAGAGCAGCAGCCAGAGCCAGGAAGTGACGACGTACAGCAGGCCCGCCCAGAGCACCGAGCGGATGCGCCAGCTGAAGTGCGAGGCCTGCCAGGTGCCGGCCGCGTCGTCGCGCTTCACGAAATCGATCACCAGCGCCAGCAGGAGCAGCAGCACGGAGGCCTGCGCCCCCGGCACGACGGCGCCGATGGCCACGATCAGGTGCAGGACGTAGCTGACCCAGCCCCACGTCTTGAGCGAGTCGTCGGGTTCGACGTTCACGATGTCGTTGGCCATGGTCGATGTCCTTTCGGTCGTTGGAAGATCAGTCAGCCTTCGCCGGCTTCGCGCGCCTGCACCTTACGCAGCGCCTTTTCCTCGATGCCGCTGGTGCCTTCGCGGCGCTCGAGCTCCGCGGTGACGTCGGCGGGCGAAAAGCCGTAGTGCGCCAGCGCCACCATGGTGTGGAACCACAGGTCGGCCACTTCGTTCACTATTTTCGAGCGGTCGCCGCCGTGGTCGGCGTCCTTGGCGGCCATGACGACCTCGGTGGCTTCCTCGCCGATCTTCTTCAGGAAAGCGTCGGGGCCCTTGTGCAGCAGGCGTGCGACGTAGCTCTTGTCCGGGTCGCCGCCGCGCGCGGGCAGGCGGCTTTCGATGACGGCCGCCAGCCGGGCGAGGGAATCGGAGGTGCTGGCGCTGTCGTTGTTCACTGTGGCCGTCATTTGTAGATGGATTCCGGGTCTTTCAAGACGGGTTCGACCACCGTCCACTGGCCTTTTTCGTACTTGCTGAAGAAGCAGCTGTGGCGGCCGGTGTGGCAGGCAATGCCGGGCTCGTGACCGAGCTGGGTGACCTTGAGCAGCACCACGTCGTTGTCGCAATCGAGGCGGATCTCGTGCACGGTCTGCACATGGCCCGATTCCTCGCCCTTGAACCACAGCTTGCCGCGCGAGCGGCTGAAATACACCGCACGGCCCAGCTCGGCGGTCTTCTCGAGCGCCTCGCGGTTCATCCAGGCGAACATCAGCACGTCGTTGCTGCCTTGTTCCTGCGCGATGACCGGCACCAGGCCGTTCGCGTCCCACTTCACTTCATCGAGCCAATTCATCGGGCTATTGTCGAGGATGGAAAAAGACCCTTGAGAAGCGTTCGGGACAGCGATCCGAACGGCTCAACCGTCGATGCGCACAGGAATGCCCCGCGCGGCCATGCGGGCCTTGGCCTCGCCCACGGTGTGCTCGCCGTAGTGGAAGATGCTGGCCGCCAGCACCGCGTCGGCACCGCCGGTCTGGATGCCGTCCGCCAGGTCGTCCAGGCTGCCGACGCCACCCGAGGCGATCACCGGCACGTTGACGGCGTTGCTCACGGCGCGGGTCAGCTCCAGGTCGAAGCCGCTCTTGGTGCCGTCGCGGTCCATGCTGGTCAGCAGGATCTCGCCAGCGCCGCGGCGCGCCATCTCGGTTGCCCATTCGACGGCATCCAGGCCGGTGTTCTTTCGCCCGCCGTGGCTGTACACGTCCCAACCGGCGCCGCGCGTGGCGGCCTCTTCGGGACTGCGGCGCTTGGCGTCGATGGCGACCACGATGCACTGCGAGCCGTATTTCTGCGAGGCGTCGCTGATCACCTGCGGGTCGGCGATGGCGGCCGAATTGAAGCTGGTCTTGTCGGCGCCCGCATTGAGCAGCCGGCGCACGTCGGCCACGGTGCGCACGCCGCCGCCCACGGTCAGCGGAATGAACACCTGCGAAGCCACGGCCTCGATGATCGGCAGGATCAGGTCGCGGCCGTCGCTGGTGGCGGTGATGTCGAGGAAGGTCAGTTCGTCGGCGCCCTGCGCGTTGTAGCGAGCGGCGATCTCGACCGGGTCGCCGGCGTCGCGCAGTTCGACGAAGTTGACACCCTTGACCACGCGGCCGCCGGTGACGTCGAGGCAGGGAATGATTCGTTTGGCAAGCATGGGGAAAGCGGAGAGTGAGCGGGGGAAATCAGAGGACGCGGAGCTGTTGCCAGCCCTGCCATTGGGCGCCGGGCTCGAGCAGCACGGGCTCGTCGATGCGGGCGGCTTCGACGCACAGCATGTGCCTGAAGCCATCCGCGGGCATGTCGGCGAGTTTCGCACCGAGCAGCGCACCCGGGTTCCAGACCACGGTTTCGCTGCAGCTCGCGCTTTGCGAGATCTCGAGCCTGCCGTCGGGCTGTACCAGCTGCAGCGGCCGGGCGGGCGATGCGTAAACGCTGTCGAACTCTGCATCGAAATGCAACGCAGCCGAGGTTTCCACATGGCGGTCGTCGCGCAGCGAATCCCAGCGGTTGGCCCCCTGCAGGCCTTCGAGCCGCACGTCGGCGATGTCGTCGACGCGCAGGTAGGTGTGGAGTGCAGCGGCGAAAGTCCAGGGCGCGTGGTCGATGTTGACCAGCGTGAGTGCAATGCGCAGCTGGCCGCGCGACAGGGTCGCTTCGAGCCGTGCCTCGAAAGCGTGCGGCCACAGCACGCGGGTGGCGTCGCCATCGCGCAGCGACAGCCGCAGCGTCTCGGGTGCCTCGGAGGGCTCGTGCTTCCAAGGCAGATTGCGCATGAATCCATGCTTGGGCAACATGCCGCGCTGGTTGAACTGGGGGCAGCAGACGGGCACGCCGCCGCGGATGGCGGTCTTGCCGTCGAACACCGCCGAAGGGCTCAGGTAGAGCCTTTCCACCCCGTCGGCTGCGGTCCACGACAGCACCTGCGCACCGTGCAGGGCCACCGTGAGGGTGCTTCCGTCGGCGCCGACGGCACGCAATGCGGGCTGTCCGCGAAACTCGATCGAGCTGATTTCCATGCCGGGAATTGTAGGCAGCGCCCGTGCGCTGGCACGGAATCGGCATCGGGGGCCCATTGCGCCCCCGGGGCCTTCTTGGATACCCTGTGACCGCTTGCAGCGGGGCGCACGTGCAAGTCGGTCCCGTGCACTCGAAAAACCACTCTCACACGACACAAGGGGATACGCATGAAGAAGAAGCTGCCGATGGCCGCCTGGATCCTGATCGCCATGGTGCTGGGCATCATCGTGGGCTACATGATCTTCACGAGCTTTCCCGACAAGAAGGCCGCCAAGGAGATCGCGGACTACGTCTCCATCGTTTCCGACGTGTTCCTGCGCCTCATCAAGATGCTGATCGGCCCGCTCGTGTTCTCCACGCTGGTGGTGGGCATCGCGCACATGGGCGACGCCAAGTCGGTGGGCCGGGTGTTCGGCAAGGCGATCGGCTGGTTCCTGACCGCCTCGCTGATCTCGCTGGTCATCGGCCTGATCATGGCCAACCTGCTCAAGCCCGGCGAGAACCTGGGCCTGCCGCTGCCCGACATCGGCGCATCGGCCAACCTCGCCACCTCCAAGTTCACGCTCAAGGACTTCGTGAGCCACACGGTGCCCAAGTCGTTCGTGGAGGCCATGGCCAACAACGAAATCCTGCAGATCGTGGTGTTCTCGATGTTCTTCGGCGTAGCGCTGGCTTCGCTGGGCGACAAGGCGAAGACGCTGGTGGCGGCCATCGAGGAGCTCTCGCACGCCATGCTCAAGATCACCGGCTACGTCATGAAGCTGGCGCCGCTCGCGGTGCTGGCGGCCATGGCAGCCACGGTGGCCGTGAACGGGCTGGGCATTCTGCTGAAGTTCGCGGTGTTCATGGGCGACTTCTACCTGGGCCTGTTCGTGCTGTGGAGCGTGCTGGTGCTGGCGGGCTTCCTGTTCCTGGGCCCGCGCGTGTTCAAGCTGCTGGTGCTCATCAAGGAGGCCTTCCTGCTGTCCTTTGCCACGGCCAGCTCGGAGGCCGCATACCCGAAGATCCTGCAGGCGCTCGACCGCTTCGGCGTGAAGCGCAAGATCTCCAGCTTCGTGATGCCCATGGGTTACTCGTTCAACCTCGACGGCTCGATGATGTATTGCACCTTCGCCGTGCTCTTCATCGCGCAGGCCTACAACATCCACATGCCGATCAGCACGCAGGTCACGATGCTGCTGATCCTGATGCTCACCTCCAAGGGCATGGCCGGCGTGCCGCGCGCCTCGCTGGTGGTCATTGCCGCCACGCTGAACCATTTCGACATTCCCGAGGCCGGCCTGCTGCTGATCCTGGGCGTGGACACCTTCCTCGACATGGGCCGCTCGGCCACCAACGCGGTCGGCAACTCCATCGCCACCGCGGTGGTCGCGAAGTGGGAAGGCGAACTGCTCTCAGAGAGCGATGCGGAGGTCAACGCACGGGCGCTCGACGAGGAAGCCGACGCCACCCTCGCCCACCCGGCGCACGCGTGAGCGGCAACGCCATGAAACGCATCGGCATGCTGCGACTCGCCCTTGCGGCCGGGCTGACCGCCCTGGCGCTGGCGGTTCCGGCACACGCGCAGGAGCTCACCGGCACGCTGGCCAAGGCGCGCGAGACGGGCGCCATCACCATCGGCTACCGCGAGTCGTCGGTGCCGTTCTCGTTCCTCAATGCGCGCAAGGAGCCCATCGGTTATTCGATCGAGCTCTGCCGCGCGCTGGTGACGTCCATCGAGGACGCAGTGAACAGGAGCCTCACGATCAAGTGGGTGCCCGTGACGTCCGATTCGCGCATCGACGCGGTCGCCAGCGGCAAGGTCGACCTGGAATGCGGCTCCACCACCAGCAACCTGGAACGCCAGAAGCGCGTGGCCTTCTCGCCGACGATGTTCGTCTCGGGCACGAAGGTGCTGGTGAAGAAGGGCTCGCCGATCAAGTCGTTCCGCGACCTGGCCGGCAAAAAGGTGGCGGTCACGGCCGGCACCACGAACGAGAAGACGCTGCGCGAGCTGTCGGACAAATTCAAGCTCGGCATCAACCTGCTGGTGACGCCCGACCACGCGGAGTCGTTCGGGCTGGTGAAGAGCGGCCAGGCCGACGCCTTCGCCACCGACGACGTGCTGCTCTACGGCCTGATCGCGCAGGACGCCGCCAAGGCCAACTACGAGGTGGTCGGCGACTTCCTCTCCTACGACCCCTACGGGATCATGTACCGCAAGGGGGACGCCCAGCTCAACAAGGTGGTGGTCGACACGTTCCAGGTGCTGGCGGAAGACGGCGAGATCGAGCGCCAGTACAAGCGCTGGTTCCTGCGCAAGCTGCCCACCGGCGAAAGCATCAACCTGCCGATGAGCGCGCAGCTGGAGACGATCATCCAGACGATGTCGGTGAAGGCCGAGTAAGCCGGGTCCCGGCCGGCGCCGCCGTGCGAAGCGGACCGCGGCGCCGGCAAGTTCAGCGCGCCGGCCACTCCCAGCGCGGTATCTCGCTCATGTCGAGATTGGCGATGCGCGTCTCGCCGAACTGCTTCTCGAGCACCACCGGCTGCAGGCCGCCGCTGTCTTCCAGCGCTGCGATCAGCCTTGCGGCGTGCGACACCACGATCACCTGCGATTCCTTCGCCCCCTGCGCTATCAGGCGCCCGAGCGCGGGCAGCAGGTCGGGATGCAGGCTGGTCTCGGGTTCGTTGAGCACCAGCAGCGCGGGCGGCCGCGGCGTCAGCAGCGCCGCGATCCACAACAGGTACCGCAGGGTGCCGTCGGACAGTTCGGCTGCCGTCAGCGGCCGCAGCAGGCCGTGCTGGTGCATCAGCGTCTCGAAGCGGTCGCCGCCGGCCTGCACCTCGACACGCGCGCCCGGAAAGGCGTCGTCCACGGCCCGGTCGAGCGCCGCGCTGTCGCCGATTTCGCGGATGGTCTGCAGCGCCGCGGCCAGGTCGGCACCGTCGTTGGCCAGCACCGGCGTGTAGGTGCCCAGTTGCGGCTGCCGCGCGGGCGCGTCGGCGTCCGAGCGGAAATGGTCGTAGAAGCGCCAGGAGCGCATCTGCTCGCGCAGCGTGAGCATCTCCGGCGCGTCGCGCGGATCGGCATGCTCGGTCATCATGCTGGCGAACGCCGGGATCGGCCGCCCGACGGCCTGCCAGCCCTTGCCGTCGCGCAGGCGCAGTGCGCCGCCCTTGCGGTCGACCAGCTGCGTCGAAGGGCGCAGCAGCGGGCCGCTCCAGATGGCCTCGTGCTTGATCTGCGGGTCGCGCGAGAACGCCGTGGAGGGAATCGGCGGCGGCAGACCGATGTCGATGGCGTAGCCGAAATCCTCGGCCGACACGCCCGCAAAGCCGAGTTTCAGCGCCACCGGCCCGCTGCGCACGGTGCCCTGCACCGGCACCTCTGCGCGCAGCATGGCCGCCGAGAAGCGCTCGGGCCCGGCCCACAGGGTCGATGAAAGCCCGCCTTCGCGCACCAGCGAGCGGACCACCCCGCCGTTGGCGATGTCGGCCAGCAGGCGCATTGCCCGGTACACGCTCGACTTGCCGCTGCCGTTGGCGCCGGTCACGAGCGTGAGCCGGCCCAGTGGCACCGTCAGCTGGCGCAGCGAGCGGTAGTTGGCGATGGCGAGCGCGGAAAGCACGCGCTGCGCAAAGGAGGCGTCAGGCGGCCAGTTCGTCCGCGCGGGCCTGCGCGGCGGCGAAATCGAGGTCGCCCGAGTAGATGGCGCGGCCGCAGATCACGCCCTCGACGCCGTCGGACTCGACCGCGCAGAGCTTGTCGATGTCGGCCATGTTCGACAGGCCGCCCGAGGCGATCACCGGGATGGTCAGCGCCTGCGCCAGCTTGACGGTGGCCTCGATGTTGATGCCGGAGAGCATGCCGTCGCGGCCGATGTCGGTGTAGATGATCGACTCGACGCCGTAGTCCTCGAACTTCTTGCCCAGGTCGGCCACCTCGTGGCCCGTGAGCTTGCTCCAGCCATCGGTGGCGACCTTGCCGTCCTTGGCGTCCAGGCCCACGATGATGTGGCCGCCGAAGGCGCTGCAGGCGTCCTTCAGGAAGCCGGGGTTCTTGACCGCGGCGGTGCCGATGATCACGTAGCGCAGGCCGTCGTCGATGTAGCGCTCGATGGTGTCGAGGTCGCGGATGCCGCCCCCGAGCTGCACCGGGATGTCGTCGCCGACCTCCTTCAGGATCGCCTTGATGGCTGCGTGGTTCTGCGGCTTGCCGGCGAAGGCGCCATTCAGATCGACCAGGTGCAGTCGACGCGCGCCGGCCTCGACCCACTTGCGGGCCATGGCAGCGGGGTCTTCGCTGAAGATGGTGGACTGGTCCATGTCGCCCTGCTTGAGGCGAACGCAGTGGCCGTCTTTGAGATCAATGGCGGGAATGAGGAGCATGGAAGTGACGCGAGTAGGCAGGGTCCGGGCTGTGGAGGGTTCGGCCCGGGCGGGAAAAGGGTTCAGGGGTTCCAGTGAAGGAAGTTGCGGTACAGCTGCAGCCCGTGGTCCGCGCTCTTTTCTGGGTGGAACTGGGTTGCAAAAATGTTATCGCGTGCGATGGCCGCGGTAAAGCTCGCGCCATATTCCGCCTCGCCCACACTGTGCCTGGGGTCGACCGGACGGGCGAAGAAGCTGTGCACGAAATAGAAATAGCTCTGGTCGGGCACGCCCGCCCAGACCGCGTGAGGCTGGGCCTGGTGCACCTGGTTCCAGCCCATCTGCGGCACCTTGAAGCGGCTGCCGTCGGGCTGCAGGCGACCGGCCAGGTCGAACTTGACGACCTCGCCCGGAATCAGGCCCAGGCCGTCGGTCGGGCCTTCATCGCTGCGCGACAGCATCATCTGCATGCCAACGCAAACCCCGAACAGCGGCTTGGTGGCTGCGGCCTCGAGCACCGACTCCTGGAGGCCGGAATCGCGCAGCTCGCGCATGCAGTCGGGCATGGCGCCCTGCCCCGGCAGCACCACGCGGGTGGCCTTGCGGACCACGTCGGGGTCGGAGGTGACGAACACTTCCACGCCGACCTGGTCGGCCGCGTGGCGCACGGCCTGCGACACCGAGTGCAGGTTGCCCATGCCGTAGTCGACGACCGCGACGGTATTTGCTGCTACAGATTTCATAGCTGTTCGCCGGCGAGTTTCAGAGCGAACCCTTGGTCGATGGAATCACCCCGACGGAACGGGGGTCGAGTTCGAGCGCGCCGCGCATCGCGCGCGCGAAGGCCTTGAACACCGTCTCGCACTGGTGGTGCGCATTGACGCCCTTGAGGTTGTCGATGTGCAGCGTGACGAAGGCGTGGTTCACGAAGCCCTGGAAGAACTCGTAGGTGAGCTGGCTGTCGAAGGTGCCGATCATCCCGCTGGTGAAGGGCACGTGCATCACCAGGCCCGGACGGCCCGAGAAGTCGATGACCACGCGGCTCAGGGCCTCGTCGAGCGGCACGTAGGCATGGCCGTAGCGGCGGATGCCCTTCTTGTCGCCGATGGCCTTGGCCACGGCCTGGCCGAGCGTGATGCCGACGTCTTCCACCGTGTGGTGGCCGTCGATGTGCAGGTCGCCCTGGCAGTCGATGTCGAGGTCGATCAGCCCGTGGCGGGCGATCTGGTCGAGCATGTGGTCGAAGAAACCGATGCCGGTGGCGAGCTTGGCCTTGCCGGTGCCGTCGAGGTTGACGCTGACGGTGATCTTGGTTTCCGCGGTGTTGCGGGTGACGGACGCGATACGGTCGCCGCTGTCCTGGCTGGTGGGGGTGGTCATAGTGAGGCTTCGAGTGCCGCGAGCATCCGCGCATTCTCGTCGGCCGTTCCGACGGTGAGGCGCAGGCAGTTTGCGAGCAGTTCGTGCATTTTAGAAACGTTCTTCACCAATACCCCGCGAGCCTTCATGCCCTCGAAGGTTCTGGTGGCATCGGGCACGCGCAGCAGGATCATGTTGGCGTCGCTGGGCCAGGTCTTGACGCCGGGCAGCCGGCCGAGCCCCGTCATCAGCCGCTCGCGCTCCTCGCGGATCTGGCGGGCCTGCGCCTCGAACACGTCGGCGTGCTCCAGCGCGAACAGCGCGCACTCGCAGTTGAGCACGCTGATGTTGTAGGGCGGGCGCACCTTGTCGATCTCGGCGACCAGCGCCGCAGGACCCATCAGGTAGCCCAGGCGGATGCCGGCCAGGCCGAACTTGCTCAGCGTGCGCATCAGCAGCACATGCTGGTGCGTGGCCAGCCGGTCGATGTAGCTCCTGGCGGCGAAGGGCTGGTAGGCCTCGTCGATCACCACCAGGCCGCCCTGCGCGCCCTGGGCCTCGACGATCTTCTCGATGACTGCGTCGTCCCAGAGGTTGGCGGTCGGGTTGTTCGGGTACGCCAGGTAGACGATGGCCGGCTTCTCGCGCGCGATGGCGGCCAGCATGGCGGCCTCGTCGAGCTCGAAGTCGGCCGTGAGCGGCACGCCCACGAAGCGCAGTCCCTGCAGCTGGGCGCTCATGGCGTACATCACGAAGCCGGGCAACGGCGCGAGCACGGTCGCGCCGGGCTGGTCGCAGGCGATGTCGAGCAGCGAGATGAGCTCGTCGGAGCCGTTGCCCAGCATCAATGCGAAGCCTTCGGGCATCTGCGCATGGACCGCCAGCGCGCGCTGCAGCTCGGCGCCACGCGCGCCGGGGTAGCGGTTGAGCGCCACCGCGCCCAGGCGGGCACCCAGCTCGGCCTGCAGCGCGGGCGGCAGGCCGAAAGGGTTTTCCATGGCGTCGAGCTTGATGAAGCCGCTGGCGTCCTGCACCGCGTAGGCATGCATGGCCCGCACGTCGCTGCGGATGCGCTGGAGCGCGGGTAGAGAGTCAGACATAGGAGGATCGCTGGGGGTCGAAGACCATCGGATGGTCGTTGGCGTCGAACAGGTCGAGCAGTTCGCCGAAACCGTTCTCGCGCTTGACCAGCGCGTATTCGGCTTCGGAGATGAGATTGACGGTGAGCGTGGCAACGGCCTCGCCCTCGTCCACCGTCACGCCCGACAGCATGCGCTCGTCGGGGCGGTAGATCGGCGACAGGAAAAAGAAGGTCTGGAACGCGCAGAACGACAACGGCGGCTCGGGCATCGGCACGCGGTGCCCCGAACCCAGGAAGAAGCCGTCGAAGGCCGGCAGCTTCGCGAGCCAGCGCAGGTTGGCGATGTACTCGGGGTTCAGGTCGCGCACGTACCAGACCAGCTCGATCGCGCGCGAAGCGCCTTCGGGGACGCCGCCGGCAGGTACCGGCATGAGGCGATCGCTCATGCCGTTGGTGACCAGGACGTAGCCTTCGTCGTCGGCGCCTGCATCCGCCACGTCGTCATCGTCGCCCTCGCAGTCCTCGACAAAGTTCCGGCCGAAGGCATGGATGTCGACCCGGTGTTCCGCGTCGGCGCTGTCCAGGAAGGTCTGCTCGGGCTCGTCCTCGAGTTCGTCGAGCATGGCCTGCAGGCGAAGCTGCGCGCGGGTGGGTTCGGCCGCAGTCGGGGCCGCGCCCGCGAGGATCTTCTTCAACTTGTCGAACATGGGGCGGAACGCTCCGGAAAACGCTTCGGAAAATTCAGGACGAGCACCGGAAACTGTTCTGCAGCGCGGACGACAGCACCAGCTGCACGGGCATGTCGGCTTCGTAGAGTTCGGCGTTGCGCTTGAGCTCCGACTCGAAGAGCGAGCGCGCCATCGAGGGCTCGAGCCGGCGGCCCTCCACGCAGAACAGCGGCTTCTGGCCCGAGCGGCGCGCGGCATCGCCGGCTTCGCGCAGGCCTTCGAGCACGCCCACCAGGTAGTAGCTGGCGTAGGCCTTGCCCTCCTTCTTCTCCTTGACCTCGAGCGTGTGGAACTCGCGGATGCTCATGGCCTGCGCACCCGCGACACCGGCCAGCGCGAACAGCACCACGGACAGGCGCGGCAGCAGCCTCAGGAAGAAAAAGGGGTTCATGCGCTTCATTTCCGGTAGCGGGGCTCCGGCGCATAGGCGCCGTCGGCCGGGAAGGCGCTGGGCTGCGAGACAGCCGGTCCGCGGCGCTGGCGGCGCGGCGTGTCGCGCTCCTCGAGCTCGAACAGCGCGGCACCCAGCACGCCGATGTTGCGCACATCACCAGCCTCGGTATTGGCGGCATACGCGCGGCCCGGTGCGGAGAAGCGGAAGGCGGCCACCTCGCTCTGGCTCTTGCGGAAGCCCTCGATGACGAGCGACTGCAGCGGACGCAGCACATAGCCGCCGTTGCGCAGGCTGCCGGGCTTGCCGTTGAGCACGTCGAGGCCGTCGACCGTGGCGATCACCTCGTAGCTGCGCTCGCTCAGGTTGCGAAAGCGCAGCGTGTAGCGCGAACCCTGTATGCCGGCGAGCCGGAACAGGTCGTCGTCACTGCCGCTGCCGCGGCGGGCGCGCTGCAGCGGCAGCGCACGGCCCTCCTCGTCGAGCACCGACCATTCCACGTCGCCGTCGGCCAGCAGCAGGCTCAGCCGGCGTTCCGGATTGGCCCCGACGGCGCGGCGGACGGCAGCGTCCTCGTTGTAGCCCAGCGAGGCCACGTCGTCAGGCCGGTCGGACAGCCGCTTGGTGATGACGGTGCGGGTCTTGGACTCGAGTCCCTCGCCCCATTGCGTGCCGAGTTGCGGCGCGGGCGCGGCAGGGGCCGCGCTGGAGGTGAGGCCCACGGTGGACAGGTCGCGCGGCGCCTGCGGCATCTGGCTGCAGGCGGACAGCAACGCGACGCCCGCGGCAACGCCGGCAGCCCATCTGAAAAGACGAGAACGGAACGGACGATCGGACATCTTGCTTGCTCCCCCCGGAGGCTGGTTGCGGAAGCTCAGATCTTACGCAGCCGCATCCGGGCGGCCTCGGCGTGCGCCTGCAGGCCCTCGCCCTCGGCCAGCGTGACGGCCACGGGGCCCAGCACCTGGGCACCGGCTTCGCTCACCTCGATCAGGCTCGATCGCTTCTGGAAGTCGTAGACGCCCAGCGGGCTGGAGAAACGCGCGGTGCCGCTGGTGGGCAGCACGTGGTTCGGGCCGGCGCAGTAGTCGCCCAGGCTTTCGCTGGTGAAGGCGCCCAGGAAGATGGCACCGGCGTGGCGCAGCAGCGGCTCCCAGCGGTTCGGTTCGCTGCTGCTGACTTCCAGGTGCTCGGGCGCGATGCGGTTGCTGATCTCGCAGGCCTCTTCCATGCTCTTCGTGTGGATCAGCGCACCGCGGCCGTTGAGCGAGGCGGCGATGATCTCCGCGCGCGGCATGGTGGGCAGCAGGCGATCGATCTCGGCCTGCACGCGATCGATGTAGGCCGCGTCGGGGCACAGCAGGATGCTCTGCGCCAGCTCGTCGTGCTCGGCTTGGCTGAACAGGTCCATCGCCACCCACTCGGGCGGCGTGGTGCCGTCGGCCAGCACCAGGATCTCGCTCGGGCCGGCGATCATGTCGATGCCCACGGTGCCGAACACGCGGCGCTTGGCGGCGGCCACGTAGGCATTGCCGGGGCCGGTGATCTTGTCGACGGCGGGAACGGTGGCGGTACCGTAGGCTAGCGCGGCCACGGCCTGCGCGCCGCCGATGGTGAACCCGCGCGTGACGCCGGCCACGTAGGCGGCGGCAAGCACCAGCTGGTTCTTCTCGCCCCTCGGTGTCGGCACGACCATGATGATCTCGCCCACGCCCGCCACGTGCGCCGGAATGGCGTTCATCAGCACGCTCGACGGATAGGCCGCCTTGCCGCCGGGCACGTAGATGCCGACGCGGTCCAGCGGCGTGACCTTCTGGCCCAGCAGCGTGCCGTCGGCGTCGCGGTAGCTCCAGCTTTCGCCGCTGGCCTTCTTCTGGGCCTCGTGATAGCTGCGCACGCGGCGCGCAGCGGACTCCAGCGCCTCGCGCTGTACGGCCGGCAGCGCGTCGAACGCGGCCTTCAGCTCGGTCTGCGTCAACTCCAGCGCGTGCAGCGTCTTCGCGTCGAGCCTGTCGAAGCGGTTGGTGTACTCCAGCACCGCCTCGTCGCCCCGCTTCTGCACGTCGGCCAGGATGTCCGCCACCACCTTCTCGATGGCCGCGTCGTCGTCAGCGGACCAATGCAGCCGCGCCTTGAATTCAGCGTCGAAGCTGGCTGAAGTCGTGGAGAGTCGGGCGGGAGCTGCGTTCAAGGTCATGGGCGTGCGGGGTTGTTCGGGTTTCAGGCGGAAGGACTGGGCGAGGGAATGGCCGACGCGAAGGCGTCGATGATGCGGCGGATGGGCTCGCGCTTGAGCTTCAGCGCGGCCTGGTTGACCACCAGGCGGGCGCTGATGTCCATGATGCGCTCCACCTCGACGAGGTGGTTGGCCCTGAGCGTGTTGCCGGTCGAGACCAGGTCGACGATGGCGTCGGCCAGGCCCGTCAGCGGCGCGAGTTCCATGCTGCCGTAGAGCTTGATCAGGTCGACGTGCACGCCCTTGCTGGCGAAGAAGTCGCGCGCAAGGCCGACGTACTTGGTGGCCACGCGCAGGCGCGAGCCCTGCTTCACCGCGGAGGCGTAGTCGTAGTCGTTGCGCACCGCCACGCTCAGGCGGCAGGCCGCGATGCGCAGGTCCAGCGGCTGGTACAGGCCCTGGTTGCCGTGCTCGAGCAGCACGTCGAGCCCGGTCACGCCGAGGTCGGCGCCGCCGTACTGCACGTAGGTGGGCACGTCGGAAGCGCGCACCAGCACCACGCGCACGTCGGGCCGGGTGGTCTCGAGGATCAGCTTGCGCGACTTCTCGGGGTCCTCGGTGACCTCGATGCCGGCGGCGGCCAGCAGGGGCATCGTCTCTTCGAAGATGCGGCCCTTTGAAAGCGCCAGGGTGATCATGCGGAGGCTCCCGTCATTCTTTCGATGTCGGCACCGAGGCCGCGCAGTTTCGATTCCATCCGGTCGTAACCCCGGTCCAGGTGATAGATGCGGTCGACCAGCGTCTCGCCCTCGGCCACCAGGCCGGCGATGACGAGGCTGGCGGACGCGCGCAGGTCGGTGGCCATCACGGTGGCGCCCGAGAGCTGCTGCACGCCCTCGACCATCGCCACCTTGCCTTCGACGTGGATGTGCGCACCCAGGCGCACCATCTCGTTCACGTGCATGAAGCGGTTCTCGAAGATGGTCTCGGTGACCATCGAGGCGCCGCGCGCGATCACGTTCAGGGCCATGAACTGGGCCTGCATGTCAGTCGGGAAACCGGGATATTCGGTGGTGCTGAAGCTCTGCGCCTTCAGGTGTTCGTGGGCCGGGCCCTTCGAGCTGATGCGCACGCCATCCTTTTCTGACGTGACCTTGCAGCCGGCGTCGCGCAGCTTGTCGATCACCGCGTCGAGGTGGTCGCCGCGCGCGTGGCGCAGGAAGGCTTCGCCGCCGGTGGCCGCCACGGCACACAGGAAGGTGCCAGCCTCGATGCGGTCGGCCACCACGGCATGTTCGCAGCCATGCAGCTTCTCCACGCCCTGGATGCGGATGTGGCTGGTGCCGTGGCCTTCGATCTTCGCGCCCATGCGGATCAGCATCTCGGCCAGGTCGACGATTTCGGGCTCCTGCGCGGCGTTCTCGAGCAGCGTCTCGCCTTCGGCCAGCGCGGCGGCCATCAGGAAGTTCTCGGTGCCGGTGACGGTGACCATGTCGGTCAGGATGCGCGCGCCCTTCAGGCGGGTGCGGCCCTCGGGCAGGCGCGCGACCATGTAGCCATGCTCGACCACGATCTCGGCACCCATGGCCTGCAGGCCCTTGATGTGCTGGTCGACAGGCCGCGAGCCGATGGCGCAGCCGCCCGGCAGCGACACCTTGGCATGCCCGAAGCGTGCCAGCAGCGGGCCCAGGGCCAGCACCGAGGCGCGCATGGTCTTCACCAGCTCGTAGGGGGCTTCAGGGTTGGTCAGGTCAGCCGCATCGAGCCGCACGGTGCCGCTGTCGTCGCGCTCGGCCGAAACGCCCATGTTGCGCACCAGCTTGAGCATGGTCGACACGTCCTGCAGGCGAGGCACGTTGTGCAGCGTCACCGGCTGGTCGGTCAGCAGCGCCGCGCACAGCTCGGGCAGCGCGGCGTTCTTGGCGCCGGAAATGAGTACTTCGCCGCGGAGCTCTCGCCCGCCGCGAATCAGAAGTTTGTCCATCGAAGTTCCAGCGAAATCAAAGGCCCCTGCAAGGGCCGGAACGTTATTTTTCCACTGCGGCCCATTCGGCCGGCGTGTAGGTCTTCATCGAAAGCGCATGCACCTCGTCGGTGTGCATTTTCGCACCGAGGGTGGCGTAGACCCGCTGGTGCCGCTGGATCGAGCGCTTGCCCTCGAATTCGGCCGAGACGATGGTCGCGTACCAATGTCGGCCGTCGCCCTCCAGCGAGATGTGCTCGCACGGCAGGTGGGCAGCGATGATGGCTTGGAGTTCTTCAGCGGTCATGAGATACAGGTATTCGATCGGGGGACACTGCGGAACCGGCGCTGCCGGGCCGCAGGTGTCGCCTCCGGAAGGGGGTTGGCGAAGCGACACGAAGTGCGCGCAGCCTGGGGAAGAGCCATTCTCTAGCCCCGGATCTTGTAGCCGATGCGCAGCAGATGGACGGCGATCGCGCTCACCACCAGCCAGGCGGTCCCGACGATGCCGAAGCTCAGCCACGGCGACGCGTCGCTGACGCCGAAGAAGCCATAGCGGAAGCCGTCGATCATGTAGAAGAACGGGTTCAGGTGGCTCACGTTCTGCCAGAACGGCGGCAGCGAGCCGATCGAATAGAACACGCCGGACAGGAAGGTCATGGGCATGATCAGGAAGTTCTGGAACACCGCCATCTGGTCGAACTTCTCGGCCCACAGCCCGGCGATGAGCCCCAGCGTGCCGAGCATGGCCGCGCCCAGCAGCGCGAACACGACGATCCACACCGGCGCCACGAAGTTCGGCATTGCGAAGAACATGGTCACCAGGAACACGCCGAGTCCCACGGCCAGGCCGCGGATGATCGACGAGCCGACGTACGCCAGGAACCAGCCCCAGTGCGACAGCGGCGTGAGCAGCACGAAGACCAGGTTGCCCATGATCTTGCTCTGGATGATCGACGACGAGCTGTTGGCGAAGGCGTTCTGCAGCACGCTCATCATCACCAGGCCCGGCACGAGGAAGGCGGTGTAGCCGACGGTGCCGTAGACCTTCACGTGGTCCTCCAGCACATGGCCGAACACCATGAGGTACAGCAGCGCGGTGAGCACCGGCGCGCCCACGGTCTGGAAGCCGACCTTCCAGAAGCGCAGCGTTTCCTTGTAGAGCAGCGCGCGCCAGCCCGTCACCGCGATCATATGCCCCCCTTGCTCGACACTGCGTGTCCGCGCTTCCCCCGGGAGGGGAGCTTCGCTTGCCTGGGGCGGCCCGGCGCGGCGATCATCGCGCCACCTCCAGCGGGGTCTGCTCGCCGGCCATCAGGTCGATGAACACGTCTTCCAGGTCGGCCTTGCGCATTTCCACGTCTTCCACCGCGACGCCGGCTTCGCGGATCGCGGCCAGCAGTTGTTCGACTTCATGGGCGTTCTGCGCAGGCAGCTGCACGATGCGCCCGGTGATGCGCGCATGCTGGGCAATGGCCCATGGCAGCATGGCGTCGGTCTTGAAGCGCAGCACGTTGCTCGCAGCCGACTTCAGCAGTTCGCTGGTACGGTCGAGCGCGATCACCTTGCCCAGCTTGAGCATCGCGATGCGGCTGCATAGCGCCTCGGCCTCCTCGAGGTAATGGGTGGTGAGCAGCACGGTGCTGCCCTGCTTGTTGAGCCGGGCGACGAACTGCCAGAGCGTCTGGCGCAGTTCGACGTCGACACCGGCAGTGGGCTCGTCGAGCACGATCACCGGCGGCTTGTGCACGAGCGCCTGCGCCACCAGCACGCGGCGCTTCATGCCGCCCGAGAGCTGTCGCATGTTGGCGGTGGCCTTGTCGGCCAGCCCCAGGCTTTGCAGCAGCTCGTCGATCCAGGCTTCGTTGTTCCTGATTCCGAAGTAGCCCGACTGGATGCGCAGGGACTCGCGCACATTGAAAAAGGGGTCGAACACCAGCTCCTGGGGCACGATGCCGAGCTGGCGGCGTGCCTGCGCATAGTCGCGCTGCACGTCGAAGCCATGGACCGCGATCGCGCCTGACGTGGGCTTCGAGAGGCCCGCAAGCATGCTGATGAGGGTGGTCTTGCCCGCGCCGTTCGGGCCGAGCAGGCCGAAGAACTCGCCCGGCTCGATCTGGAAGGAAACCTCGTCGACGGCCTTGAGCCCCGGCTTGCCTTGGGCTTTCTGCTGTCTGGAGGGGGGATAGGTCTTGGAGACCGATTGGAATGAGATCGCGGGCATGGGAGCCGGCGATTTTACGGGCCGAGCCGCAAGCGCGCCGCGCAGCGCCCCGATGCCCTCATGCGGCCGCCGCCGGGCCGGGCCTCACTCGTCGGAGGGCGAGGGATCACACGCGGCAAAGCGAAGTGAATGGCCGGAGCCGACGGTCAGGGCGCCGCAGGCAAGAGACCCGCGATGCCGTACAGGGCGGCCAGCTCACGCAAACGCGGCGACAGGCCCTTGACGGCAAAACCACGGCCCAGCGCACTGGACTCGCGGCGGCACTCGAGCAGCACCGCCAGCGCCGACGAATCGAACTGGGCCAGGGCGGTGGCGTCGACCACTGTGGAGGACGAGTCGGCCTGCCCCTTCAGCCCCTGCTGCAGCATGCGCATGCAGGCGGGGGCCTCGTCGTGGGTCAGGCGCGTGGGCAGGACCAGCATCGGTCAGCCCTTCGTGTTGCCCTTGTTGCGGGCGGCGAGTGCGGAAATCAGGCCGTCGATGCCATTCTTGTTGATTTCCTGCGAGAACTGGGTGCGGTAGGTGTCGACCAGCCAGACACCCAGCACATTCAGGTTGTAGACCTTCCAGCCGGCGCCCTGGCCAGGCGTCTTCTCGAGGCGGTAGTCGAGCTGGACCGGATCGCCGCGGCCCGTGACCTCGGTGCGCACGAGCACTTCCTTGTCGTCGGGCGAACCGCGGAACGGACGCACGGTGACGGTCTGGTCGGTCACCTGATCGAGCGCGCCGGCATAGGTGCGCACCAGCAGGGCCTTGAATTCGTCCTGCAGCCGCTTCTGCTGCTCGGGCGTGGCCTGGCGCCAGGCCGGGCCGACGGCCGACGCCGTCATGCGCTGGAAGTTGACGTTCGGCATGATCTTGCTGTCGACGAGCAGCATGATCTTGTTGACGTCACCGGCCTTGATCGACGAGTCGGCCTTGATGGTCTCGAGCACGTCCGTCGACAGGCGCTTGACGAGCGCATCAGGCGCCTCGTCGGCTGCGCGGGCGGGCTGCACGAAAGCCACTGCGGCGCCGAACAGGAGAGCGCCGGCCAGCACCAGGCGGCCGAAATCGCGACGTTGCAAGGTCTTGTTGTTCATAGGATCCCTCAAATCAGGTTTTTGAAAATCAGCAGGCACTGGAAAACGCGGCGTACCTGAACATGAACGGATTCGAGCAGCCTGGGGCCGACGGGGTTCCTGTCCCGCAGGTGAAGCCTTGCAACCGGATGCAAGCGCCACCCCGCGTGTGCGTACGATGCGCAACGCGTACGCCGCTGTTCCGTTACTGGCCGCCGTCGTCCGGCGGGTTGCCGTCGTAGACCTGGCTGCGGCGGCGCTGCAGGAAAGCGTCGCGCGTGAACGAATACTTGTCGAGTGCGGCGTCACCCAGCAGGCGGCTCGCGCGCAGGTACTGAGACCGCGTGTCGACCACGCGCAGCACCGTCAGCGAGTTGCGCCACGGGATGTCGTCCACGTGGCTCAGCGGGTCGCCATAGAAATCGAGCGGCTTGGCCACGGTGTCGCGCAGCGTGGAAGAGCCGAGCAGCGGCAGCACGACGTACGGGCCGGCGCCCACGCCCCAGCGTCCCAGCGTCTGGCCGAAGTCTTCTTCGTGGCGGGGAATGCCCGCCTCGGTCGCGACGTCCAGCAGGCCGCCCAGGCCGAAGAAGGTGTTGACGTTCAGCCGCATGAAGGTCTCTGCGCTGTTCTGCAGCTTGAGCTGGGCCACGTTGTTGGCCAGGCTCCAGACATCGCCTATGTTGCTGAAGAAGTTGTTCACGCCGGTGCGCACCATCGACGGGAGCACCTTCTGGTAGGCGGTCGCGGCCGGAACCAGCACGGCATCGTCGACGGTGTCGTTGAAACGCGAGACGCCGCGGTTGAACGGTTCGAACGGATCGGCCGGATTGGCATTGGGGCCGGTCGCGCAACCGGAAATCGTGGCGAAGGCCGCCACGGCACCCACCCAGCGCGCGTGACTTGCTATGTTATTCATAGCATTTGACAGATTGAATCGTGTTTTCATTTTTTATTGGAGTTTCCTGACGGCGTGTTGTTACCCTCCGCCGCCTTGCTGTACAGGAACTGACTGATCAGGTTTTCCAGCACCACGGCCGACTGGGTCGCGGTGATGGTGTCGCCTGCCTGCAGGTTCTTGTCTTCGGCGCCTGCCTCGATCCCGATGTACTGCTCGCCGAGCAGGCCACTGGTCAGGATCTTGAGCGAACTGTCCTTGGGAAAACTGTACCGGTTTTGCAAAGCCAGCGTGACGTCGGCCTGAAAGGTCTTGTCGTTGAAGGAGATCGACTCCACGCGCCCGACCACGACGCCCGCGCTCTTCACCGCGGTCTGCGGCTTCAGCCCGCCGATGTTGTCGAAGCGCGCGGTGACCGAGTAGGTCTTCTGGAAGTTCAGGCTCAGCAGGTTGGCCGACTGCAGCGCGAGAAACAGCAGCGCCGCTGCGCCGATCAGGACGAACAGGCCGACCCAGATGTCGTTGTTGGAACGTTGCATATCGACTCTTCCTAGATTCTTCCTACGGATTGGCTCGTTCGGGGGGACACCGCGGAACCGGCTTTGCCGGGGTCCTGGTGTTGCCCTGAAAAGGGGTGGGCGACCACACGAAGTGGGCGGGCCTGCAGATGTGCCCGTTCATATGCTGAACATCATGGCGGTGAGCAGGAAGTCCAGCCCCAGCACCGCCAGCGATGCCGAGACGACGGTGCGCGTGGTGGCGCGCGACACGCCCTCGGGCGTGGGCTGCGCCTCGAAGCCCTGCAGCAGCGCGATGAAAGTTACCGTGAAGCCGAACACGATGCTCTTGATGACGCCGTTGCCGACGTCGCGCCACACATCGACGCCGCCCTGCATCTGGCCCCAGAACGCGCCGGGGTCCACGCCCAGCATCAGCACGCCCACAACGTAGCCGCCCATGATGCCGACGGCGCTGAACACGGCGGCCAGCAGCGGCATCGTGATCACACCGGCCCAGAAGCGCGGCGCGAGGATGCGTTGCACCGGGTCGACCGCCATCATTTCCATGGCGCTCAGTTGCTCGTCGGCCTTCATGAGGCCGATCTCGGCGGTGAGCGACGTGCCAGCGCGGCCGGTGAACAGCAACGCTGCCACCACCGGCCCGAGTTCGCGCACCAGGCTCAGGGTGACCAGCAGGCCGAGCGCCTCGGAGGAGCCGTAACGCTGCAGCGCGTAATACATCTGCAGCCCCAGCACGAAGCCCACGAACAGGCCCGACACGCCGATGATCGCCAGCGAGTAGTTGCCCAGGAAGTGGATCTGGTCGCGCACGAGGCTGAAGCGCCGCATGATCTGCGCGCCCGGCCCGACCAGCCGCATGAAGAGCTTCGCGCCGTGGCCCAGGTTGGCCAGATGGCTGCGTACTGAGAAGCCGACGTCGGCAGGCTTGAACCAGCTCATGGTTGCCCCCACGCTCGGCACTTCGTGCCGTCTCTGCCGCCCGAGAAGAGCTTCGCCCGCTCGGGGCGGCCCGGCGCTGCGCTCATGACCGCCCTCCTTCGACATTGCCGAAGTCGTCCTCGATGCTGACGCCCGGGTAGTGGAAGCGCACCGGCCCGTCGGGCAAGGCATTGACGAACTGATGAACCAGCGGGTCGTCGCTGTGGCGCACATCGTCGGGCGTGCCCTGTGCAGCGATGCCGCCGTTGGCCAGGATGATCACGTGGTCGGCGATGCGGAAGGTTTCCTCGAGGTCGTGCGACACGATGATGCTGGTGAGCCCGAGCGTGTCGTTGAGCTGGCGGATGAGCCGCGCGGCGGTGCCCAGCGAGATGGGGTCGAGGCCGGCGAAGGGTTCGTCGTACATCACGAGGTCGGGGTCGAGCGCGATGGCACGCGCCAGCGCCACGCGCCGCGCCATGCCGCCCGAGACCTCGCTCGGCATCAGGTCGCGCGCGCCGCGCAGGCCCACGGCATCGAGCTTCATGAGCACGATGTCGCGCACCAGCGCTTCGGAAAGTTGGGTGTGCTCGCGCAGCGGAAACGCCACGTTGTCGAACACGCTCATGTCGGTGAACAGCGCCCCGAACTGGAACAGCATGCCCATGCGCCGCCGCGCCGCGTAGAGCGCCGCGGAGTCGTACCTGCCGACATCGTGGCCGTCGAAGAGCACCTCGCCGCGCTGCGCCTTCTGTTGCCCGCCGATCAGCCGCAGCACGGTGGTCTTGCCGCCGCCCGACGCACCCATGAGGGCCGTCACCTTGCCACGCGGAACGCTGAATGACACCCCGTCGAGGATGGCGCGCGCGCCGTAGCCGAACGTGACGTCGCGGAACTCTACGAAGGGGTGTGGCGGGGGTGCGTCTGGGTCCATCTCAATAAAAAAGCCGGGGCGCTTCGACAAGCATCCCGGCATGCGGTTTCACGCGGATGATACCGGGGCCGTGACCGGCCCCGCCAAATTGAAACAAAATTCAACGCGGCAAGTCGCTGAATCCCATCAGGAACTCATCCACCGAACGCGCGGCTTGACGGCCTTCGCGAATTGCCCACACCACCAGCGACTGGCCGCGGCGGATGTCGCCCGCGGCAAAGACCTTCGGAACGTTGGTGGCATAGCCGCCAATGAAGTCGACCGTGGCCTTGGCGTTGCCGCGTGCGTCCTTTTCCACGCCGAAGGCGTCGAGCACGGTGGCCACGGGGCTGACGAAGCCCATCGCGAGCAGCACCAGGTCGGCTTTGAGCACCTGCTCGCTGCCGGCCACTTCCTGCATCCGGCCGTCCTTCCACTCGACGCGAACGGTCTTCAGGCCGGTGACCTTGCCCTTCTCGCCGATGAATTCCTTGGTGGAGATCGCAAACTCGCGCTCGCAGCCTTCTTCATGGCTGGAGCTGGTGCGCAGCTTGATCGGCCAGTACGGCCAGGTCAGCGGGCGGTTCTCTTCCTCGGGCGGCTGCGGCATCAGCTCGAACTGCGTGACGCTCGCGGCACCGTGGCGATTGCTCGTGCCCACGCAGTCGGAGCCGGTGTCGCCGCCGCCGATGACGATCACGTTCTTGCCGTCTGCGCGCAGCTGGCCCTTGACCTTGTCGCCCGCATTGACGCGGTTCTGCTGCGGCAGGAATTCCATCGCGAAGTGGATGCCGTCGAGGTCGCGGCCGGGCACCGGCAGGTCGCGCGACTGCTCGGCACCGCCGGTCAGCAGCACGGCGTCGAACTCCTTCTGCAGCTGCTCGGGCGTGACGGTTTCCTTGGCCAGGTTGGTGACCTTGGAGCCCTTGCCCAGCGGATCCTTCGCGGCGCCGACCATCACGCCGGTGCGGAACACCACGCCTTCGGCCTTCATCTGCTCGACGCGGCGATCGATGTGCGACTTCTCCATCTTGAAGTCGGGAATGCCGTAGCGCAGCAGGCCGCCGATGCGGTCGTTCTTCTCGAACAGCGTCACGTCGTGACCGGCTCGCGCGAGCTGCTGGGCGGCAGCCATGCCGGCCGGGCCCGCGCCCACCACGGCGACCTTCTTGCCGGTCTTGTGCTTGGCGACGCGTGGCGTCACCCAGCCTTCGTCCCAGGCGCGGTCGATGATCGCGTGCTCCAGCGACTTGATGCCGACCGGGTCGTCGTTCACGTTGAGCACGCAGGCAGCCTCGCAGGGCGCGGGGCAGATGCGGCCGGTGAACTCGGGGAAGTTGTTGGTCGAGTCGAGCACCGCAAAGGCGTTCTGCCAGTCGTTGCGGTACACGAGGTCGTTGAAGTCCGGAATGATGTTGTTGACCGGGCAGCCGCTGTTGCAGAACGGCGTGCCGCAGTCCATGCAGCGCGCGCCCTGCACCTTGGCCTGCGCGGTATCGAGGCCGACGACGAATTCCTTGTAGTGCTTGAGGCGTTCCTCGACGGGCTTGTAGCCCTCTTCGACGCGCTCATGCTCCATGAAGCCGGTGATCTTTCCCATCGTGATTTCCTTTACACCCCCGTTGCTTGCTCACTGCGTGTAGCCGCCTCCCCCCTCAAGGGGGCAACACCAGCGGCCCGGCAAAGCCGGCTCCGCGGTGTTCCCCGAAGGGGCTGTGAAGACTTCATGCGCTGCATGCGATACGAGGGCTAGTCTTTTTGGTTGATCTTCAAACTGCGGCCGGAGCCGATTGCGGTGCGGGAGCCAATGCGTGCGGCTCCAGGCCCACGTGCGCGTTGTTGCCGGTGCTGGTGAGCTCAACCTTGCGATCGTGCAGCTCGGCGAGCGCGCGCTTGTATTCGTTCGGGAACACCTTCACGAACTTCGTGCGCGACACGGCCCAGTTGTCGAGCAGCTCGCGGGCGCGCTTGCTGCCGGTCCAGCGGTGGTGGTCCTCGAGCAGCTTCTTCAGCTGCGCTTCGTCGGTCATGCCGCCGTGCCAGATCTTGCGGTGCACGCTCGCCGTCTGCTCGGCCGAGGTCAGCACCTTGTCGAGCGACACCATCGAGAGGTTGCAGCGCGACGCGAACTGGCCGTCCTCGTCGTACACGAAGGCCACGCCGCCGCTCATGCCGGCAGCGAAGTTGCGGCCGGTCTTGCCGAGCACCGCCACCGTGCCGCCGGTCATGTATTCGCAACCGTGGTCGCCGGTGCCTTCGATGACCGCGGTGGCGCCGGAAAGGCGCACCGCGAAACGCTCGCCGGCCACGCCGCACAGGTAGGCCTCGCCGGTGGTCGCGCCGTACAGCGCGGTATTGCCCACGATGGTGTTGCGCACCGCTTCGCCGCGGAAGTCGAGGCTGGGGCGAACCACCACGCGGCCGCCCGAGAGGCCCTTGCCGGTGTAGTCGTTGGCATCGCCGATCAGGTACAGCGTGATGCCGCGTGCCAGGAAGGCGCCGAACGACTGGCCGCCCGTGCCCTCGAGCTGGATGCGGATCGAATCGTCGGGCAGGCCCTGCGGATGCACCTTGGTCAGCGCGCCCGACAGCATGGCGCCCACCGAGCGGTTGACGTTGCGCGCCACCTCGATGAACTGCACTTTCTCGCCCTTGTCGATGGCGGGACGCGACTTCTCGATGAGCTTCACGTCCAGCGCCTTGTCGAGGCCGTGGTCCTGGTTCTCGACGTGGAAGCGCGCCACGTCGGCCGGCACGTTCGGCAGCGCGAACAGGCGGCTGAAGTCGAGGCCGGAGGCCTTCCAGTGCTCGATGCCCTTGCGCATGTCGAGCAGGTCGGCGCGGCCGATCAGGTCGTCGAACTTGCGGATGCCCAGCTGGGCCATGATCTGGCGCACTTCTTCCGCGACGAAGAAGAAGTAGTTGACAACGTGCTCGGG